>NZ_POAF01000010.1 GCF_003309065.1 Glutamicibacter soli
CCATACCGAACCCGGAAGCTAAGGCCCATTGCGCCGATGGTACTGCACTCGTGAGGGTGTGGGAGAGTAGGTCACCGCCGGACTTAACTTGGTGCGTGTGGTCCTGGACTTGTCAGTCCGGGGCCGCACGTGGTTAACGGGAGGCCCTGACACGTCATGTGTCGGGGCCTCCCGCTATTTAAAACCCCGATTCCGGGCCGATAATTGACTTAGACAATGGAGTTCCGGACCAAGATTGATTTCCTGCTAAACGCCTTTTTGTCGCTAACCTGTTCTTAAGCGCTCACCGCGAACTCATTTCCGCGGTTCAGCGACAGACATCGAGATGAATCGAGGACTCAGGTTTTGAGAACTTACATCGTAACTGGAGCAGGATCCGGAATCGGCATGGCAACCGCAGAACTTCTGCGCGAACGCGGCCAGAAGGTGATCGGCGTGGACCTTCGCGGTGCTGAAATCACCGCAGATCTCTCTACCCCCGAGGGACGCAAGGCTGCCATTGAAGAGACGCTGCGCTTGAGCGAGGGCAAGATCGACGCAGTGATCGCAGCTGCTGGCATTTCCGCTCCCAAGGCGCTGACCGTTGCCGTCAACTTCTTCGGCGTCACCCAGTACCTCGAGGGACTGCTGCCGGCACTGTCTCAGTCCGAGGCCCCACGCGTTGCCGTGGTGTCCTCGATGGCGTCGCTGCAGCCGAACTCGGTCGAGCTTGTCGACGCCCTGCTGTCGGGCGACGAAGACGCTGCACTGGCCATCGGCAAGTCCCTGGAAGAGCAGGGCCCGAGGACTGGCTACCTGAACTACCCGTCGTCCAAGCGTGCCCTCAGCCGCTGGGTCCGCCGCGAATGCATCACCCCCGCCTGGGCCGGCGCCGGCATCCCACTGAACGCCGTGGCGCCAGGCACCGTGATCACCAACATGACGCGCGAGATGCTTTCGACCGAAGAGGGCCGTGCCGGCGTTGACGCCCACGTGCCAATGCCGCTGAACTACCACTCGGAAGCGGTTGTCATCGCCAAGCTGCTGCTCTGGCTGACCAGCGAGGAAAACACCCACGTCACCGGCCAGACCATCTACATCGACGGCGGCGCGGATGCCTCGCTGCGCGGCGATGATATCTGGAGCTGATTCTAGGCACGCGAAGCCTGCTGACCGCAGCGAACTGTTGCGGATTTCAGGCTTTCCCATGTATCTGCTGCCCCGAACACCATGGTGTTCGGGGCAGCAGCTGTTTAAGCCGTGGGTGGAGGACTCCCGGAGCCGAACCCTATTTCAGAAGAACTGGTTACAGTGTGTAATAGGTTTAGCCCGATCTTCTACGAAGGAGCAGCTCCTTGACTACCGAATTGCCTGATGTCCTGAAGTACCGCGACGACGCCATTCGCCCGCAGGACGACCTGTACCGCCATAGCAACGGCAAATGGTTCGAGACGGCGACCATCCCCAGCGACCAGGGCATTTACGGCTCCTTCATGGAACTGCGCGACGAGGCCGAGGCCGCTGTGCACGCCATCATCGAAGACGCGGTCGCCGCGCACCAGTCCGGTGCCGAGATCGACGGCGCAACCCGGCGCATCGCCCACCTCTACGGGTCCTTCATGAACGAGCAGATCATCGAGGAGCGCGGCGCGGCCCCGGTGGCCAGCTACCTGGAAGCCATCACCCAGGTCCAGGACGTCCAGGGACTGCTCGAGCTCTCCGGCTCGTTCTACCGCAAGGGCATCAGCGGCTTCGTCGACATCGGCGCGATGAGCGACGCCGGAGACCCGGACCGCAACCTGCTGACCTTCCTGCAGGCGGGGCTTGGCCTGCCGGACGAGTCCTACTACCGCGAGGAGCAGTTCGCGCAGACCGTCGCGGACTACCGCGAGCACCTTGCGCGCCTGTTGGGCCTGGGAGGCATCGAGAACGCCGAATCCGCCGCGGAATCCGTGGTGCAGCTGGAAACCGCCATCGCCTCCCACCACTGGGACCGGGTCAAGGTGCGCGACGCGCAGGCCCGCTACAACCTGCTGACCGGCGAAGACCTGTTCGGCCTCATGCCGGGCCTGCGCGCCTGGCTGGATGGCGCCGGCATCGATCAGAAGTACTTCGGCGAAGTGGTGGTCTGGCAGCCGAGCTACATCGAGGCGCTCTCGGGGCTGCTGGCGGAGCAGCCGCTTCAGGCCTGGAAGAACTGGCTGACCGTGCAGGTGCTGCGCTCGTTCGCGCCGTACCTGTCCAGCGCATTCGTGAATGAGAACTTCGCCTTCTACTCGGCCAAGCTGGGCGGCGTGGAGAAGCTCAAGGACCGCTGGAAGCGCGGGGTTGCCTTCACCGAGGGCGCCGTCGGCGAGGACCTTGGCCAGCTCTACGTGGCCCGGAACTTCCCGCCGGAGGCCAAGACCGCCATGGACGCGCTGGTGCAGCGCCTGATCGAGGCCTACCGGATCTCCATCAGCAACCTGCCGTGGATGGGCGCGGACACCGTGCAGAAGGCTTTGGACAAGCTCTCCAAGTTCCGCCCGAAGATCGGCTACCCGGACCAGTGGATCGACTACTCGTCGATTCAGACCGACGAGCTGGACGTGATCGCCAACCGTGCAGCCGCCAACGAATTCGAGTTCAAGCGCGAGCTGAAGAAGATCGACGACGGGGTGGACCGTGAGCTGTGGTTCATGTACCCGCAGACCGTCAACGCCTACTACCACCCGCTGCTGAACGAGATCGCCTTCCCGGCCGCGATCCTGCGCCTGCCGTTCTTCGACGTCGACCGCGACATCGCCTCCAACTTCGGCGCCATCGGCGCGGTGATCGGCCACGAGATCGGGCACGGCTTCGACGACCAGGGCTCGCAGTACGACGGCAGCGGCCAGCTGACCAACTGGTGGACCGACGAGGACCGTGCAGCCTTCGAGAAGCTCACCGGCAAGCTGGTTGACCAGTACAACGCGCTGAGCCCGACCGAGGCCCCGGACCACCAGGTCAACGGCGCGCTGACGCTGGGCGAGAACATCGGCGACCTGGGCGGGCTGGGCATCGCCTACAAGGCCTACAAGCTCGAGCTCGCCGCCAACGGCATCGTCGAGGACGAGGTCATCGACGGCGTCACCGGCGACCAGCGCTTCTTCTATTCGTGGGCCGAGTGCTGGCGCACGCTGATCCGCCCGGAGACCGCGGTCATCCGGGTGACCACCGATCCGCATGCGCCCGGGGAGTTCCGCTGCAACCAGGTGCCGAAGAACCTGGACGCATTCCACAAGGCCTTCGAGACCAAGCCGGGGGACGGCATGTGGCTTGATCCGGAGGATCGTGTAGTGATCTGGTAGACCGATTGCCGGGCGCGGAAGGCACAGGCCTTCCGCGCCCGGCGCGTTAACCGCGCTGTGAGGTGTAAGTCTGGTCATGATCAGTCCAACACCCCCGGAATCACACGTAGAATGGGATACTGTGACTTCCGAAATTAATTCCGCACAGGCCCCTGATCCGAACGACCAGCGTCAGGTCCGCACCGATAAGCGCAACCAGCTGCAGGCACTTGGTGAGGAAGCCTACCCAGTTGGCGTTGCCCGCACCCATTCCCTGCAGGAGGTCCGCGAAAAGTACGCGCACCTGGAAGCGGGCCAAGAGACCGAGGACGTCGTCGGCATTGCCGGCCGCATCGTCTTCATGCGCAACACCGGCAAGCTGTGCTTCGCCACCCTTCAGGAGGGCGGCCCGCAGGGCGTCGGAGTCCGCCTGCAGGTCATGCTCTCGATGGCGAACGTCGGCAAAGAGCGCCTGGCCCAGTGGAAGTCGCTCGTCGACCTGGGCGACCATGTTTTCGTTTCCGGCAAGGTCATCTCATCGCGCCGCGGCGAGTTGTCCATCATGGCCGACTCCTTCCAGATGGCGTCCAAGGCGCTGCGCCCGCTGCCGGTGCTGCACGCCGACCTGAATGAGGAAACCCGCGTCCGCCAGCGCTACGCCGACCTGATCGTTCGCAACGAAGCCCGCGAGATGGTCTACAAGCGCGCCGCCATTGTCCGCGCCGTGCGCAACACCCTGGAGAACCACGAATACGTCGAGGTCGAAACCCCGATGCTGCAGCTGGTGCACGGCGGCGCCTCGGCCCGCCCGTTCAAGACCCACCTGAACGCGTTCGACCAGGAAATGACCCTGCGCATCGCGACCGAGCTGTACCTCAAGCGCTGCGTCGTGGGCGGCGTGGACCGCGTCTTCGAAGTGGGACGCATCTTCCGCAACGAAGGCGTCGACTCGACCCACTCGCCGGAGTTCACCACCCTGGAGTGCTACGAGGCCTACGCCGACCAGTACGTCATGGCCGACCGCATCAAGGAGATCATCCTCAACGCGGCGGACGCCATCGGTGCCGGCCGCACCATCGAGACCTCCAAGGGCACCGTCAACCTCGACGGCGAATGGCGCTGGCTGAGTGTCTACCCGGGCCTGTCGGAAGCTGTTGGCGTTCAGATTACCCCGGAGACCGAGGCCTCGGTGCTGCGCGAGATCGCCGAAAAGCACGAAGTGAAGTTCGACCCGGCCTGGGGCGCCCAGAAGCTGGTCATCGAGCTGTTCGGCGAGATCGTCGAGCCGACCCTGATCGACCCGACCTTCGTCTGCGACTACCCGCCGCTGGCCCAGCCGCTGGCACGCCCGCACCGTTCCAAGCCGGGTGTCATCGAAGCCTGGGACCTGATCATCGGCGGCATGGAGCGCGGCACCGCCTTCTCCGAGCTGATCGACCCGGTCATCCAGCGCGAGCGCCTGACCGAGCAGTCGCTGATGGCCGCCGGCGGGGATCCGGAAGCCATGCAGCTGGATGAGGACTTCCTGCGCGCACTTGAATACGGCGCCCCTCCAATGGGCGGCATCGGCCTGGGCATCGACCGTCTGGTCATGCTGTTTACCGATGTAGGTATTCGCGAGACAATCTTGTTCCCACTTCTCAAGCCGGAGGCGTAATTACCATGCCATTTGTAGAGGCGTTCGTTCCCAGCATCGCGCTTGGATTGCTTTTTTGGTACGTAATGAAAGCACTTACCAATGCAGACCGTAAAGAGCGGCAGGCGGAATCAGAAGCGGATGCGCTAATTGAGAACCGAACTGAATCGGATACTCGTTCAACGCGCGAATAAGCTATTCCTGATAATTCCTTGTGAATTGATCTTCTAATTCGAAATGTTTCGTATTAATGTCTATACTTGAGCTACGAAATTGGAGTAACGCTTGCAAGCACTACTCAACGACATTAGAGCCGGAGGGAATTCTCAAATGGCACGTCAGGTTCAAATTGCGCTGATTGATGATATTGATGGCAGTGAAGCAACCGAATCCATTGCCTTCAGCATCGCTGGTCAGCATTTTGAGATCGATTTGAACGATGAGCACGCTGCGCAATTCCATGCGGCCTTGGAGCCTTATATTGAGGCAGCGCGCTCCTCGAAGCAGACCGCAGCGAGTGAAGCCCCGGCAATTCGTGCCTGGGCCAAGGAAAACAACATCAAGGTAAACGCCCGTGGGCGCCTGAATGCCGATGTTGTCGACGCCTACAATGCAGCCATGCGCAAGGGTGGCCGCAACCGCGCCAAGTAATGCGAGCGCGAGGAATAAGCCTCTATTTTAGGAAGCCCGTACTTTTTAAGTGCGGGCTTCCTGCTTTAATCACTTGCTGAAGAAAATTTCTCTCGCTATTTACTTGGTGTACTAATAAATGAATTTCTATCTACTTGCGGTTATCTTCTCGAACCGAAGCGAACGCGAAGCGGCCGCATCGGTTATCCCCGTGGCGAACAAGGGAGAATTGCTGGCCCCGGGTGCGTAGCATCGAACTATTGGTAAGCAAGGAGTGTGCCGAAGATGTTTGAGAGATTTACCGACCGTGCCCGTCGAGTTGTCGTGCTCGCCCAGGAAGAGGCGCGCATGCTCAACCACAACTACATCGGCACCGAGCACCTGCTGCTCGGTCTAATCCACGAAGGCGACGGGGTGGCCGCGAAGGCCCTCGAGTCGCTGAATATTTCGCTGGGTGCCGTCCGTGAGCAGGTTCAGGAGATTATCGGCAAGGGCCAGCAGGCTCCTTCCGGTCACATCCCGTTCACTCCTCGCGCCAAGAAGGTTTTGGAGCTCTCGCTGCGCGAAGCGCTGCAGCTGGGCCACAACTACATCGGTACCGAGCACATCCTGCTCGGGCTGATTCGCGAAGGCGAGGGCGTCGCAGCCCAGGTGCTGGTCAAGCTCGGTGCCGACCTCGGTCGTGTGCGCCAGCAGGTCATCCAGCTGCTCTCCGGATACCAGGGCGGCAAGGAAACCGCCTCGGCCGGCGTCAGCTCGGGCGGCCAGCAGGAAGGCGTGCCGGCAGGCTCGGCAGTGCTGGACCAGTTCGGCCGCAACCTGACCGCGGCAGCCCGCGAGGGCAAGCTCGACCCGGTTATCGGCCGCGAGCACGAGATGGAACGCGTCATGCAGGTTCTCTCCCGCCGCACCAAGAACAACCCGGTCCTGATCGGTGAGCCGGGCGTCGGCAAGACCGCAGTCGTCGAGGGCCTGGCCCAGTCGATCGTGCGCGGCGACGTGCCCGAGACCATCAAGGACAAGCAGCTGTACACCCTGGACCTCGGTTCGCTGGTGGCAGGCTCCCGCTACCGCGGCGACTTCGAGGAACGCCTGAAGAAGGTCTTGAAGGAGATCCGCACCCGCGGCGACATCATCCTGTTCATCGACGAGATCCACACCCTGGTCGGTGCCGGTGCCGCCGAAGGTGCCATCGACGCGGCGTCGATCCTCAAGCCGATGCTGGCCCGTGGCGAGCTGCAGACCATCGGTGCCACCACCTTGGACGAGTACCGCAAGAACATCGAGAAGGATGCGGCCCTCGAGCGCCGCTTCCAGCCGATCCAGGTCAAGGAACCGTCCGTCGAGCTGACCACGCAGATCCTGCGCGGCCTGCGCGACCGCTACGAGGCGCACCACCGCGTGACCATCACCGACGGCGCGCTGCAGGCAGCGGCCCAGCTGGCGCACCGCTACATCTCGGATCGCTTCCTGCCGGACAAGGCGGTGGACCTGATCGACGAGGCCGGCGCGCGGCTGCGCATCCAGCGCATGACCGCTCCTCCAGCCCTGAAGGAGATGGACGAGGAGATCGCCACCGTCCGCCTCGAGAAGGAAGCTGCCATCGACGCGCAGGACTTCGAAGGCGCTGCATCGCTGCGCGACAAGGAGTCCAAGCTCATCGAGGCCCGCAACGAGAAGGAAAAGGCCTGGCGCAACGGCGACCTTGACGAAATTTCCGAGGTCACCGAGGATCTGATCGCCGAGGTTCTGGCGAACTCGACCGGCATCCCTGTCGTGAAGCTGACCGAGGAAGAGTCCACACGCCTGCTGAACATGGAAGACGAGCTGCACAAGCGCGTCATCGGCCAGGATTCGGCCATCAAGGCCATCTCCCAGGCAATCCGCCGCACCCGTGCAGGCCTGAAGGACCCGAACCGCCCGGGCGGCTCGTTCATCTTCGCCGGCCCGACCGGCGTGGGCAAGACCGAGCTGGCCAAGGCGCTGGCGGAGTTCCTCTTCGGTGAAGAAGACGCGCTGATCACCCTGGACATGTCCGAGTACTCGGAGAAGCACACCGTTTCCCGTCTGTTCGGTGCCCCTCCGGGCTACGTCGGCTACGAAGAAGGCGGTCAGCTGACCGAGAAGGTCCGCCGTCGTCCGTTCTCCGTGGTGCTGTTCGACGAGGTGGAAAAGGCCCACGCGGACCTGTTCAACTCGCTGCTGCAGATCCTTGAAGACGGCCGCTTGACCGACTCGCAGGGCCGGGTGGTGGACTTCAAGAACACCATCATCATCATGACCACGAACCTGGGTACCCGAGACATCTCCAAGGGTGTCATGACCGGTTTCCAGGCTTCGGGCGATACCCGCACCGGCTACGAGCGCATGCAGGCCAAGGTCCAGGAGGAGCTGCGCCAGCACTTCCGCCCTGAGTTCCTGAACCGCGTTGACGACATCGTGGTCTTCCCGCAGCTGAGTCAGGAAGAGATCGAGGAGATCGTCGACCTGTTCATCGGACGACTGCGCAAGCGTCTGGACGAGCGCGGCATCACCATTGAGCTGACCGCCGCCGCCCGCACCCTGCTGGCACAGCGAGGCTACGACCCGGCCATGGGCGCCCGCCCGCTGCGCCGCACGATCCAGCGCGACATCGAGGACCAGCTCTCCGAGAAGATCTTGTTCGGCCAGATCGTCACCGGCCAGAAGGTCACCGTGGACGTCGAAGGCGAGGACGAGCAGCGGAAGTTCGTCTTCCACGCCGAAGGCGGCCCCGGTGAACTTGAAGGCGAACCGGCACCGGCAGCGCTGGAAAGTTAGGGCAAGCACTAAACAACCCGCGGGGCGCGGACCTGGAGCAATCCAAGTCCGCGCCCTGCGGGCTTTAACATTCCTTGGGCAACCGGCCTGCTGGCCGGTAGGCTCGGAATATGTCTGCAGCTCGCAAATATTCCATATTGCTGATCGGGCTCGGCGCAGCGCTGCTGCTCTACGCAGGGTCCTATCTGCTACTGCGTGCGGGTCTTCCCGCCCAGCTGGTCCGCCACCTCGGGCCGGAGGGGGCAGGCTACGATTCGACGCCCCTGGTGCTGGGGGTGGTTGCCGCGATCGCTGCGGCTGCGTTCGGCATCGGGGTTTGGACCTGCAACGACCTCACATCGCTGGGGCACTGGTATGCCGGACCCAAAGCGATCGTCGTGTGTTCCCTGGCTGCCGGCTACGCGGTCCTGGCCTTGGGCCTGGGAATGATGCTGGCTGCCAGCATCCCCGGAGCCGAAGACCAAGGCGCGAACGTGATCGGATTCAGCTTGCTCGCGCTGCTAGCGGGTTTTAGCGCCGCGGACGCGGTGCTGAGCGGAATCCTGCCCGCGGCGCGGCCGGAGGCCCTGGGCTAGTTTCCGACGGCCTTGCCGACCAGCGCGGCGACCTGCGCCTCGAGCCGTTCGTCCAGCGAGGTGATGGCGTAGGCGGTCGGCCACATGCTTCCCTCATCAAGCTGAGCCGCGTCGTTGAACCCGAGGGTCAGGTAGCGGGCCCCGAACTTCTCCGCGTCCTGGACGAAGCACAGGATCTGTCCGTCCAACGCGTAAGCGGGCATCCCGTACCAGGTCCTGGGCTCGAGCTGTGGCGCGGTTGTGGTGATGATGTGGTGCAGCCGTTGGGCGATTTCCTTGTCGCTTCCGCTGTAGGAGGCGATCTTGACTTCAACGTCCTGGCGGGCTTGGGCCGCTTTTTCGGCTTTGGTCATGCGCTTCTTCGGGGCGCGGACCTCCGCCGCGCGTTCTTTCATGGCCGCTTTCTCCGCGGCGCTGAAGCCTTCCTGATCGGTGGTGGTCATGATGTTTGCTCCTAAGCTGCCTGATTGATGCGGATCATGTTGCCCGACGGATCCCGGAATGCGCAGTCGCGTGGTCCCCAAGGCTGCTGCATGGGTTCCTGCAGCACTTCGGCCCCGCCTGACGACAAGGAGTCGAACAGCGAATCGAGATCCGGCACGGTGAGCACCAGCCCTCCCATGGCGCCCTTGGCGACCAGCTCACCGAGCGCTTGCGCGTCCTCGTCGGAGCGGCCCGCGCCAGGCGTCGAGAGCACCAGATTCAGGCCGCCTTGGGCAGGGACGGACAGCGAGACCCAGCGGAACCCTGCGTTGGATACGTCGGAGACCACGTCCAGCCCCAAACCGTCACGGTAGAAGCCGAGGGCTTCGTCCACGTCCAGCACGGTGACCGGGATGTATTGCACTGAAATGTTTGTCATGGTTTCAGGCTAGGGGAGCCTGCTGCCGCGACGCTTCTCCAAAACTGCTCAGAATCTTTCGGGCCGCAGAAGGACCTTGGCAATGCATGACGGGATCTGTTCGGTCTGCGAATGCTCGCGTTCCCGGTAGGCCGAGGGGGACTCCCCGACGACTTCGGTGAAGCGGGTGCTGAAGGAGCCCAACGACGTCCATCCCACCTGCATGCAGGCATCCGTGACTCCCACCCCGGAACGCAGCAGGTGCATGGCCCGTTCGATGCGCCGGGTCAGCAGGTAGGAGTGCGGAGTTTCGCCGTAGGCCCGTTTGAACTCGCGCGAGAAGTGCGCCGGGGACATGAGCGCGCGCTGAGCCATGGCGGGCACGTCCAGCGGCTCTGCATAGTGCCGGTCCATCAAATCCCGTGCCCGGCGCAGGTGGGCCAGCGTTTTCAGCATCTTGGCATCCATGGGCTAGGAGCTCCTGCGGCGCCGGAACACCAGGAACAGGCCGAGCAGGGTGCAGCTGAGGTAGATGCAGACCACGGCGATCCAGCCAGCGGTGAAGCCGCCCGGGGAGCTGATCAGCAGGCCCATGGCCAGCGGGCCGATGGTGAATCCGCCGAACTGCCCTGCCGAGACGATGCCGCTGGCGCTGCCCATCCGGCTGATTGGAATGGCGCGCAGCAGGGCGGCCATCAACACCACCGAGACGCCCAGCGCCGACGCGCCGTGAAGCACCACGGCAAGCCACAGAAGCACGGCCGAATGAGCCTGCTGGGCCATCAGGAAGCCGAGGCCTCCGGCGGTGGCGAGCACTGCGAGCAGGAGCAGCAGCTTCGGCGCGGGAACGCCGCGGGACATCATCCTGCCCCAGCCCACGCGGGCGCTGACGCCCACCACTCCGGCCACTGCGGCGGTGAGGCCGCCTGCAACCAGCGAGAAATCCAGTTCGCGCACCGCAAAAAGCGGGATGTAGACGTTCGTCGCTTGGACGCCGATGCCGTTGATGAAACCGAAGAGGGCCAGCGCGAAAACGATGAAGCGGGTAGAGGCGGTATCCGGGCTGGCCGCCTGCCCGGACACCGAACGGGGCGCCGCGGCCGCCGGAGCCTGCAGCAGCGGGACCGCCGAGACCACCTTGATGGCAAGAACGCCCAGCAGCGCGGCGACCACGGCGCCAATCAGCGACGCGCCGTGCCAGCCGATGACCGCAGCGAGCATAGGGAAACCCACGCTGCCGATCAGCTGGGACACCTGGACGCCGGACTGCTTGATGCCAGTCCAGGCGATGCGTTGGTTCTTCGGCACCCGCTGGGCGAGAATGCGGTTGGTGACCCCGTTGGGAAATGACTGGGCGAAGCCCGAGATGCCGGAAGCAACCAGCAGGAAGGCGTACCCCGCCGGCAGCGCGGCAAAGCCCATGGCCAGCGCGGCCATGCCGAAGACCAGCAGGAGCAGCCGGATATCAGGTTGCCGATCGGCGAACTTGCCGAACGCCACGTTGCCGATGGCCGCGCAGCCGAAGCACACGGTGGCGAGCAACCCGAACTGGGTCTCGCTGATGCCCAGATCCCTGATGACCAGGTCGCTGGTGGCACTGAGTCCGTAGTTCAGCAGCGGGGCGATGCCAACCGCTGCAAGAAGGATGGATAGCAGCCCCATTCCCGGGCGAGCTGTGCTCTGCGACATTCTCATCCTTCACTTCAGCCGGTAGTCATCACCGACACCAAGTTTGGCACAGGTCACGTGGCACGGTGCGCTCCGTGACATATCGGCCGCGAAGCTCGAATCCATGATCCTGCGGGCATAGGATTTGAAAGGTGAATACTTTTACCGTCCGTTCAGCGAAGACCACCGATGTCCCTGCAATCCGGAACCTCGTGCGACCACTGGCCGAGGAGCGCATTCTGCTGGACAAGGAAGCGGTGACCTACTACGAGTCCATCCAGGAATTCGTGGTCGCTGAAGACGCAGACGGGAACGTAGTCGGTTGCGGCGGTCTTCACGTGATCTGGGAAGACATTGCAGAGATCAGGACCTTGGCCACCTCCGCAGATCTGCGTGGCAAGGGCGTGGGGCACGTACTGCTTAAGGAGCTGCTCCAGAGGGCACGCCAGGTAGGGGTGCACCGTGTCTTCTGCCTGACCTTCGAGGTGAAGTTCTTCGAGCGCCAGGGCTTCAGCGTCATGGCCGACCAGAGCGCCGTGGACCCGTCGGTGTACCAGGAAATTCTGTTGTCCCGCGACGAGGGTGTGGCCGAATTTCTGGACTTGGCTAGGGTCAAGCCGAATACGCTGGGCAACACCCGGATGATTATTTCCCTCTAGCTCAATCCTCCATGGTGTCGAACCGGGAACGGAAGACCAGAAACAGCGCATAGGACAGCAGGCCCGCGCCGACGAGTACCAGCGCAAAGGGGCCGAACTGCTGCTCGCCCAGAGCCTTCAACGCCCCGTCGATACCCGTCGATTCCTCGGGATCGCCCTGCACTGTGGAAACGATGAACAGCAGACCCGCCGCTGCCAGCACCAGGCCCTTGGCCGGATAGCCAACGACGCCCGAGACCGTAATCGCCTTGCGCAGGGCGCGATGGCCGGTGGTCTGCAGGTCCTTCAGGAATCCGCGGGTTATTCCGCGGTATACGAAATAGCCGCCGACCCCGATCAGCACCACTCCCAAGGCGATCAAGGCTCCGCGGCCTGCGGTGGAGCGCATCAGCATGGCGCTGAAGGAGCTGGTGGTCTGCCCCGAATCGCTCTGGTTGCCGAGAGCGAATTGCAAAAATGCGCCGCTGAGTCCGAGGAAAACTATTCCGGTGCCCGCGGATTTAAGCCTTCTGAACGCTTTGGGTTGGGGCAGCGCTGCCTGTGCGAGGGACCAGAGGCCCAGCAGGGCAGCTCCGATCGCGCAGACCCACAGGAGCACGATCCCCCAGGGTTGCCCGGCCAGCGTCTGCAGCGCCCCGCTCTGGTCGGCTTCGGCGCTGCCACCCCTGGCCAGCACCAAGGCAAGAAAACCGAGCGTCGCGTGCAGCACCGCATTGGCCACGTAGCCGAGCCGCGCCGCGCGTTGGAACCATGGGTTCCGGGCCGTCTGGCGTGCCTTGCCGGCAGCAGAAGAAATGTCCATGACCCTAGCTTAGGGGCGCATCCGTATTCTGGCACAGGCTTTCGGCCATCGCTCAGGAGGGGAGCCTGACGCCTTCCGGGTCGGCAACCGCCAAGCCGTCCTTGAGCAATCCCGCCAGCGCCCGCTCGCGCTGCTCCAGCGGGGATTCGAGCTTGCCCAAAGCGACATACATCGCGTGGGTTTGCGCAGAAAGATCCGCCAGGAACGTCGTCTCCGGCACCGGATCTTCGTGCTCGCGCAGGATTGCCATGATGGCCCCGCGCACCTGGCGGTCCGTGCCGTGCCAGGCCTGCCCCTTGGGGGTGTAGTGCGGTTCCGGCCTTCCTGCAGTGATCCAGGCGCAGTCATCGAAGACCGGGCACAGCTCGCACTTGGGGCTGCGTGCGGTACAGACCAGCGCGCCGAGCTCCATGACGGATATGTTCCAGAGGTTCGCCTCCCGGCGGTCGTCCGGCTGCACCTCGCGGGCCCGGGCGAACTCGCTGGCGCGGGGGTTGGGTTCGGGCAATGCCATGCCGCCGAACACCCTGGCCTGGACGCGGCGGATGTTCGTATCAACCACCACGGTAGGCTCGCCGAAGGCGAAGCAGGCGATGGCAGCTGCGGTGTAGTCTCCCACTCCGGGCAGCGCCCGCAGTTCGGCTTCGGTCTGCGGCACCTGGCCGTTGTATTCGGTGGTGATCTCAACCGCCGCGGCATGCAGCCGCTGGGCGCGGCGCGGATACCCGAGCCTGCCCCAGGCTTTCAATGCCTCGGACAGCGGTTCGGCCGCCAGATCTTCAGGAGTTGGCCAGCGTTCCATCCACTCTTCCCAGACCGGAAGCACCCGCACCACCGGAGTCTGCTGCAGCATGAATTCACTGACCATGACTTCCCACCCGGTGACCCCGGGGCGGCGCCATGGCAGGTCGCGTTGGTTGTTCAGGTACCAGTGATTGATCTTCTCGTGAATTTGCTGCACCCATCCACTCTAAGTCAGCTGATTCACGGTGCAGAACCGCTGGATATCACACGGTGCGGGCGTGCAATGAACTAGCCTTAAGCCATGAGCAACACATCCGGGGGCAAGCCATCGGCCCGCGTCTATCGGCGCCGGCGCATCACCGTGGCTGTTTTGGCTCTCGTGCTTGTCGGACTCATCGTCTGGGGCGTCACCGCGGTCGTCGGAATGTTCGGCGCAGACGACGAACCCAAGGGGGCGAACCCGACCCCTGTCGAAGCTTCGCCCAATGCCTCCGAGCCCTCCGGGGAAACGGAATCCAACGCCTGCAAGGCCGGGGAAATCACCATTACCGCATCCACCGACAAGCAGTCCTACGCCTCGGAAGAGGACCCGGTGCTCACCCTGGGAATCGAAAACACGTCCAAGCGCGACTGCGAGCTGAATGTCGGCACCAGCCAGCAGGAATTCCTGATTTCCAGCGGCTCGGACAGGATCTTTTCCACGGTCGACTGCCTGAGCAACGGCGAAGACGTCGTGCTGGCTTTTGCCGCCGGGCAGAAGGAAAGCGCGAAGTTCACCTGGAACCGCAACCGCTCCGCCCCGGGCTGCAAGGCGGTCAACGCCAAACCGCTGCCGGGAACCTACAAGTTCACCGCGGCGATCGGCGAGATGACCAGCGACCCGACGACATTCGTGCTCAAGTAGCCGACCGCCCGGCGCGAGCCTAGATGTAGCGGTCAAGCAGCGAGGACTCGGCCATGCGCGCAAGTCCCTCGCGGATCGAGCGGGCACGCTGCTCGCCCACGCCCTCGATCTCCATCAGCTGGCTGGTCGACGCGGCCATGAGCAGCTGCAGGTTGTCGAAGGACGCAACCAGGCGCTCGCCGATGGCCTTGGGCACCGTGCGGATCTGCGACAGCAGGCGGTACCCCTTGGGGGTGAGCGTATCTTCCTGGTCTGCTGTCGAATTCGGGAACAGGATCTTGGTCAGCGCCTCGGGCTCGATCAGCTGGGCATCGGAAATCTCGTGCAGCTTCTCCAGCGCCGCCTCGATGTCCAGTTCCTGCCCCTCGGCGTGGGAGTAGTCGCGCAGCAGCAGCTGGTTGTCCACCTGGATGCCGGCCAGCAGCTCGGTGTGCTGGGAGGCCAGCAGGCGGCCGTCCGCGCCGAGCTCGAGCACTGAACGGGAAATTTCTTCGCTGGTGCGGCGCAGCATCTCAGTGCGTTGCAGCACCGCCAGCACCTCGCGCACCGTGGCGGTGTCCTCGATCTCCGCGGCGGACAACGCGCTGGTCACCTGGTCGAGCCGGTGGCGGTAGCGTTCGAGGGTGGCAATCGCCTGGTTGCCGCGCGCCAGCAGGCGTTCGGCCGGCTCGAGCACATGGCGCTCGCCGGCGGCGTAGAGGGTAATGGTCTGCATCGACTGCGACACCGAAATCACCGGGAAACCGGTCTGCACCGCGACGCGTTCAGCGGTGCGGTGGCGGGTGCCCGATTCCTGGGTCTCGATGGCCGCATCCGGCATCAGCTGCACCCCGGCCTGCAGGATCTGGCGGGCCGAGGCGTCGAGGATGATCGCGCCGTCCATCTTGGCCAGCTCGCGCAGGCGGGTGGGGGTGTAGTCCGTGTTGATCCGGAAACCGCCCGAGCAGATGGATTCGACCTCCTTGTCGTGCCCCAGCACGATCAGCGCGCCGGTGCGCCCGCGCTGGATGCGTTCCAGCCCTTGGGCCAGCTCGGTGCCCGGGGCGATCCGGGCCAGGGTGGAGAGTAGTTCGGGGGCGGGATGCGATTTCAACGTGCGTCCTTTCAACGGGCAGCAGCTCCCATTTTATCGTGTGGGCTTCTGCCTCTGGTTGAACGCGATATCCAGGGCCTGGGCAATGTTCTCCACCTGGAAAACGCGGATGCCGTCCGGGATGTTCTTCAGCGGCTCGGGTGTCGCCGGGGCCATGGCGAAGGAGAAGCCCAGACGCTGGGCCTCGGTGATGCGCCGCGCGATTTCCGGAACCTGGCGGACCTCGCCGGCCAGCCCCACCTCGCCGAAGGCGACGAAGTCCTGCGGCAGCGGGAACTCGTTCAGCGAGGAGGCCAGTGCCAGCGCGCAGGACAGATCCGCGGCCGGCTCGCTGATCTTCACCCCGCCGACCGTGGCGATGTATGAATCCATGGAGGACAGGTCCATGTGGGCGCGGGCCTGCAGCACCGCGACCACCATCTGGGCGCGCGCCGCATCCAGCCCGCTGGTGGCACGCCGCGGGGCTGGCCCGCTGCCGCGCGAGAGCAGGGTCTGCATCTCGGCGACCAGCGGCCGCCGGCCTTCCAGCGTGACCGTGATGCAGGTCCCCGGAACCGGGTTCCGGGTGCGGGTGACGAAGAGCTTGGAGGGGTCGGTCAGCGATTCGATGCCGTCCTCGTTCAGGTCGAAGCAGCCGACCTCGTCCGTTGCCCCGTAGCGGTTCTTCAATGCGCGAAGTATGCGCAGGCGGGAATGCTTCTCCCCGTCGAACTGGCACACCACGTCAACCAGGTGTTCCAGCAGGCGTGGACCCGCCACCGAGCCTTCCTTGGTCACGTGCCCGACCATGATGGTGGTCATGCCGCGGGTCTTGGCCGAGTTGATGATGGAGGCCGCCACCTCGCGCACCTGGGAGACGCCGCCGGCTGCGCCGTCGACCTCTGCGGAGGAGAAGGTCTGCACCGAGTCGAGGATGAGCAGCTGCGGGTTGATCTCCTGGATCTGGCCCAGCGCCAGCGAGAGGTCGGTTTCGGCCGCCAGATAGAGGTTGTCCGCGACGGCATTGATGCGCTCGGCGCGGGACTTCACCTGCGCTGCGGATTCCTCGCCGGTCAGGTAGAGCACCTTCAGCCCGGTGTGGGCCGCCTTGGCCGCGACGTCCAGCAGCAGCGTGGACTTCCCGACCCCGGGCTCCCCGGCCAGCAGGATGGCCGCGGCCGGCACCAGGCCGCCGCCCAGCACGCGGTCAAGTTCCGAGACCCCGCTGGGCCGGAAGGCGGCTTCTGAGCCGTCGATCTGGGCAATGGGCTTGGCCGGATGCGCGACCTTTGCCGCGGGGGCGGTGCGCGCGGAGACCACACCGACCTCTTCCACGGTGCCCCAGGCCTGGCATTCGCCGCAGCGTCCCACCCATTTAACCGTGGTCCAGCCGCATTCGGAGCACTTGTAGCTCGCGGTGGATTTGCTGCGCGTGGAAGTTTTGGCCATGGGTTAATGCTAGCGACCGGCTAGGACAACTTGGGCAGCACCTCGATGGCGGCCTCGTGGTCGCGTCCGGCGGCTTCCAGCAGATCCACCAGCATCGGGCGCAGCAGTAGCACCAGTCCTTCGCCCTGCAGGCCCTCGACACCCAGCGCCCGCGGGTCGAGCTGCGCGGCGGCGGCCTCCAGCTGGCTGCGGGCGCCCTTCTCGAACTTGCGCTGACCGGCCAGATTCGGCTCGCGCACCGAGTGGGCCAGCGCATTGATACCTTCGGAGATCTCGCGCAGCAGCGGCGCCAGGCTGGCGGATCCTTCCGGGGTCAGCGCGCTGTTGCTCAGCACCGAGGAAAGCCTGCGGGCGAAAACACGGGCGTTGCGGGCGGCCCAGTCGTAGTGGTTGAAGCGTTCGGAGAGCCGGGTGAGCTCCTCGCGGTGCCGCCGCCCGGCCGGGGAGAGCATCGCGATTTCCTGGGCCGCCCTGAACGCTCCGGGCAGCTGGTCCAGGTGCTTTTGGGTGGCGCGGGCCTTGATCAGCGCGTGGAACGCCGCCCGGCGGTCGTCATCCCGGATCGCCCAGGAGCATTCGAGCATCGCCTCGGAGAGCTCCTTGAACAGTTCCGAGAGCGCTGCCACCGGGGTGCGGCGCGGGTCCGAGGGCCACAGGATGATGATCAGCAACGCCAGCACCGAACCGGTCAACGCGTCCAGGGACCTGGAGAACGGCCCGTCCACGCTGATCGGCAGCAGCACCACCAGCGCCGACTGCATACCCAGCTGGGTGGAGAAGATCGGGCCCGAGTCCAGATAGCGGGCCACCACCAGGCTCAGCGACATCACCACCGCCGCCTGCCAAATGCCCTGCCCGAGCAGGTGCATCAGCGTATCGCCCAGGGCCACGCCCAGGGTGCACCCGAGCGCCACCTCGGCGGTGCGGCGGATGGTGGTCGCCCCGCCGAAGCCCAGCGAGATCAGTGCGCTGGTCGCCGCGAAGATCGGCTGGGTATGCCCCAGCATCGTGTCGGCCACCCAATAGGCGCCGACCGCGCCGAGGGTCATGCGGATGATCCGCGGCAGGGAGTTCCCGGCGCGGGCCAGCCCGGCGGCGTTGCGCCGGGCCAGGAAGTTCACGAGGTCTCGGCGATTGCTGCCGGAGGTGCGAGCGGTGGCCATGAGCCTAGTCTTTCATGAGCCGCGCAGGCTCCCGGGGCAGAGACACAGCAGATGCGGTGATCAGGATCACTGCAAGTTAAAGGCGTTGTTAACCTTTCGTTCACCTTCGCTGGGGGATCTGGTTACTTTGGCTCCTTAGCCTCGTAAGTGAAGCGGGACAAATGACCGCTGAAGGTTCAGATTCTTATCTACCGACTCTTATGGGGAGTAACTTTCGTGAAGCTCAATCGTCTTGGCAGTGCAGCTGCTGTTCTTTCCGTCGCAGCTCTCGCACTGACCGCTTGCGGTTCGGACAACCCGACCGGCGCCGGCGCGTCGGCATCGGGCGAAGCCCCGGCCGCCAACGCCGAAGTCACCGGCACCCTGACCGGCATCGGCGCGTCGAGCCAGAAGTCGGCCATGGAAGCCTGGATCACCGGCTTCAAGGCCGAAAACCCGCAGGCCAACGTCCAGTACTCGCCGGACGGCTCGGGCGCCGGCCGCAAGGCCTTCCTGGCCGGCGGCGCGCAGTTCGCCGGTTCGGACGCCTACCTGAAGCCTGAAGAGGCAGAAGAGGCCAAGCAGGTCTGCGGCCCGGACGGCGCATTCAACGTCCCGGCCTACGTTTCCCCGATCGCCGTGGCCTTCAACCTGGATGGCGTGAAGGAGCTGAACCTCGACGCGGCCACCATCGCCAAGATCTTCAAGAAGGAGATCACCACCTGGAACGATGAGGCCATCGCCAAGCAGAACCCGGACGCCACCCTGCCGGACACCGCGATCACCGTGGTGCACCGCAATGACGAGTCCGGCACCACCGAGAACTTCGTGGAGTACCTGAAGGCCGCCGCAGGCGACGTGTGGACCTACGACGTCTCCGGCGACTGGCCATCGGACATCCAGTCGGAGAACGCCAAGGGCACTTCCGGCGTGGTCTCCACGGCCGGCTCGACCGACGGCGCCATCACCTACGCCGACTTCTCCGCGGTGGGCGACCTGTCCACCGTGAACGTCAAGGTCGGCGACGAGTACACCAAGATTTCCTCCGAGGCCGCAGCCAAGGCCCTGGAGACCGCGACCCCGGTCGAGGGAGCCGCCAAGAACGACCTGGCCCTGGACCTGGAGCGCGACACCACCGAGGCCGGCACCTACCCGATCGTGCTGCTCTCGTACCACATCTTCTGCACCACCTACAAGGACCAGGCGACCGTTGACCTGGTGAAGGCCTTCGGCAACTACGTCGTCTCGGCCGACGGCCAGAAGACCGCTTCGGAATCGGCCGGCAACGCCCCGCTGTCGGCCAGCATGGAAGAGAAGGCAGCGGCTGCCATCGATTCCATCACCGTCGCCAAGTAGCACCCCGCCGGGAAACCGGCATCCGGTGTGGGCGGGCAACCGCCCACACCAAACCCCCTCCACCCCCGCAGCGCAAGCTGCAACACCCCTCCAATATCCGTAAAGGCTTAAGCCAATGACTACCAATGCTTTGACGAGCAAGTCATCGACTTCCGGCCGCGCCGGGGACAAGATCTTCTCCGGCGCCGCGCTCGGCGCCGGTGTACTGATCCTGATCACCCTGTTCGCGGTGGCGGTCTTCCTGCTCATCCAGGCCCTGCCGACGTTCTTGGCCGATCCGGCCGATATTTCCGGCGGCGCCGGCTTCTTCTCCTACATCGCTCCGATCATCGTCGGAACCGTCGTCGCAGCGGCCATCGCCCTGCTGATCGCCACCCCGGTCGGACTGGGCGTGGCGCTGTTCATCTCGCACCTGGCCCCGCGCCGCATCGCCGGCCCGCTGGGCTACGTGATCGATCTGCTGGCCGCCATCCCGTCGGTCATCTACGGCGCCTGGGGCTACATGGTGCTGGCCCCGGCGCTGGTTCCCGGCTACGACTGGCTGGCCACCAACCTGGGCTTCATCCCGATCTTCGAAGGCCCCGCCAGCCAGACCGGCAAGACCATGCTCACCGCCGGCATCGTGCTGGCAGTGATGGTGCTGCCGATCATCACCTCGCTGTCGCGCGAAATCTTCCTGCAGACCCCGAAGCTGCATGAGGAAGCCGCCCTGGCCCTGGGCGCCACCCGCTGGGAAATGATCACCACCGCAGTGCTGCCCTTCGCCCGCCCAGGCATCATCTCAGCCACCATGCTCGGCCTGGGCCGCGCACTGGGCGAGACCATGGCAGTGGCACTGGTGCTCTCCACCGGCAACCTCATCCCGTCGCTGATCAAGTCCGGCAACCAGACCATTGCCGCCGAGATCGCGCTGAACTTCCCCGAGGCCTTCGGGCTGCGTCTGGCCGAGCTCATCGCCGCCGGCCTGGTCCTGTTCCTGATCACCCTGGTCGTGAACATGATCGCCCGGGCAATCATCGCCCGCCACAAGGAATTCTCCGGAGCCAACTGATGAGTGCCATGACTACTTCCGAACGCAGCAACACCACGACGCAGCCGACGCCTCCGAGCCGCAAGCGCAATTCGCTGGCCAAGGGCAAGCTGCCCAAGTGGGCCATCCCGGCCATCGCCGGCGGCTCGATCATCCTCGGCGCGGCGGGCTCCACGCTGACCGGCTTCCACGTGGCGAGTTTCGCCATCTACTCCGCAGTCATCTTCCTGATCGCCGCCTCGGTGGCCACCACGGTGGTGGAGGGCAAGCGCCGCGGCAAGAACGCGACCTGGACCTACCTGATCTACGCTTCCTTCATCCTGGCGCTGATCCCGCTGGCCTCGGTGCTCTACACCGTGCTGGAAAAGGGCCTGCCGGGCATGAACATGCACTTCCTGTTCAGCTCCATGAACGGCGTGACCGGCGCGGTCGACAACCAGACGGTCGAAAACGGCACCCCGGTGCTCGGCGGCGCCTACCACGCGCTGATGGGCACCTTGCTGATCACCCTGTGGGCCACCGTGATCTCGGTGCCGGTGGGCATGCTCACCGCCATCTACCTGGTCGAGTACGGCAAGAACGGCCCGCTGGCCCGCGCCATCACCTTCTTCGTCGACGTGATGACCGGCATCCCGTCCATCGTCGCAGGCCTGTTCGCCGCCGCCTTCTTCGGCCTGATCCTGGGCCCGAACTCGCGCATGGGCATCGTCGCGGCCGTCGCCTTGAGCGTGCTGATGATCCCGACGGTGGTCCGCTCCACCGAGGAAATGCTCAAGATCGTCCCGAACGAGCTGCGCGAGGCTTCCTACGCGCTGGGCGTGCGCCGCTGGCGCACCATCCTGAAGGTGGTCATCCCGACCGCGATCTCCGGCATCGCCTCCGGCGTGACCCTGGCCATCGCCCGCGTCATCGGCGAAACCGCCCCGATCCTGGTCACCGCCGGCATCGCCAGCAACATCAACCTGAACGTGTTCGCCAACTGGATGTCCACGCTGCCCACGTTCATCTACTACCAGATCATGACGCCGACCAGCCCGACCAACGTCGACCCGTCGATCCAGCGCGCCTGGGCAGCTGCCCTGCTGCTGATCCTCATGGTCATGGCGCTGAACCTGGCCGCCCGGCTGATCGCCAAGCTCTTCGCTCCAAAGAAGGGCCGTTGAGCCAGCGCTCCGGCCCTCGACACCCCAAGAATTTTCAAGGATAAACACCATGGCAAAACGCATCGACGTCAACGACCTGAACGTCTACTACTCCAAGTTCCGCGCAGTTGAGGGCGTGTCCATCAACATCGAGCCGAAGTCGGTCACCGCCTTCATCGGCCCGTCGGGCTGCGGCAAGTCCACCTTCCTGCGCACCCTGAACCGCATGCACGAGGTCATCCCCGGCGGCCGCGTCGAGGGCGAGGTCCTGCTGGACGGCGACGACCTGTACGGCCCGGGCGTCGACCCGGTGACCGTGCGCAGCCAGATCGGCATGGTCTTCCAGCGCCCGAACCCGTTCCCGACCATGTCCATCAAGGACAACGTGCTGGCCGGCGTGAAGCTGAACGGCAAGAAGATCTCCAAGTCCGACGCCGACGCGCTGGTGGAGAAGTCGCTGCGCGGCGCGAACCTGTGGAACGAGGTCAAGGACCGCCTGGACAAGCCGGGCTCGGGCCTCTCCGGCGGCCAGCAGCAGCGCCTGTGCATCGCCCGCACCATCGCGGTGAAGCCCGACGTGATCCTGATGGACGAGCCGTGCTCCGCCCTGGACCCGATCTCCACCCTGGCCATCGAGGACCTGATCAATGAGCTGAAGAACGACTACACCGTGGTGATCGTGACCCACAACATGCAGCAGGCCGCACGCGTCAGCGACAAGACCGCCTTCTTCAACATCGCGGGCACCGGCAAGCCGGGCAGGCTCATCGAGTACAACGACACCGCCGCCATCTTCTCCAACCCGGAGCAGAAGGCCACCGAAGACTACGTCTCAGGACGCTTCGGATAAAGATTTCGTCTACCGCCTGCCGTCAGCAGGCCGGTAGGTGAACCGGAAGGGGGGTCTTCCGGGGATCCTGGAGGGGATCACCGCCAGCGGCGCACCGAAAGGTGCGCCGCTGGTTTTTAAACCTTGATGTAAAGCAACCTTGACTGTAAAGGAAGCTTAACTATAGATTGATGCCACGAGGAAGAACCGACAGGAGGAAGAGCGATGACCGAGATCAAGAAGTCGGCCTGGGGCCGCATGCGTTCGGGCGGGAACACCCGCACACTGCTTTTGCTGAGCTTCGGAGGAGGCCTGGCCGCCGCGCTGGGTGTTGCCGCGCTCGTTGCCGCCGCGGGGCCCGAGGAGCGGTTCCTTGCCACGTTGCTGGCCTTCGGGTTCAGCTTCTGGCTCCCGTTCTCCGCGCTGCTCTGGGTGCTGCTGGTTGACCGCGGGACCATGCGCGACGCGCCGCGCAACGTCGAGGACTCGGTGGAATACCGCTGGAGCGAACGCGCTTCGGCAGGGGTGTTCCGCGACATGCTGGTGCTGCTGGGTGCGGGCGCGGCTGTGCTCAGCGTCTTGGAGGTCGCCATCGACCTGACGCTGCGCTGGCCGCTGCACCTGGTGCTCGCGGGCCTGGTGGTCCTGGCGATGGTGGATTTCGGCATCCGGATGCAGCTGAGCAAGGGGGCTGAGGGCTAGTGCGCAATTCACTGGCCGAACGGCGCAAGGACAGGGGATTGTCGCAGCAGGCGCTCGCCGACGAGCTGGGGATCTCGCGCCAAAGCATCATCTCCTTGGAGAAGGGCCGCTACGACCCCTCGTTGCCGCTGGCGTTCAAGCTGGCCGCGCTGTTCGGGTGCCCCATCGAGGACTTGTTCACGCCGGATCCGGACTAGCCCGGCCAGTCGCCGGGAAAACCGCTAGAACAGCGGGCTGATGGCCAGCGTGAGCACCGCGCCGCCGAAGACGCATACCACGGGCGTCAGTACCCAGTGCCAGGCCACCCTGGCGACATTGCGCCAGAAGACCGACTCGAAGGCCTGGTTCTTGCCGGCGCCGACGATGCCGCTGGTGACGGTCTGGGTGGTGGACAGCGGCAGATGGAAGACCAGCGAGCCGACGAACAGCATGATGGCGGAGACGCCCTGGGCGATCATTCCGCGCATCGGGTCGAAGTTCACCAGGCGGCGTCCCAGCGTGTGGGTGATGCGCCAGCCGCCCAGCAGCACGCCGAAGGACAACGCGGCGCCGGCGGACAGCTGGATGGCCCAGGTGACCGGCCCTGGGTCCATGGCGTCCCCGGTGATCAGCACCAGCGCGATCAGCGCGCCGGTGCGCTGGCCGTCCTGCAGGCCCAGCCCCAGGGCCGAGGCGCAGGCGGTGACCGCTTGGCCGGCGCGCGAGACCTCGTTCACGGTGTGCGAGGTGTCGTGCCGAACCAGCCACATCGCCGGGATCACCACCAGGTACGACAGGGTGTAGGCGATGATCGGGGAGATCAGCAGCGGCAGCAGGACCGAGCCAACCAGCAGCGCCCAGGCCCCGGACATCGACGCATCCCCCATGAAGGCCGCGGCGCCGCTGGCGCCCACCAGGGCGGAGAGCAGCGAATGGGTCGAGCTCATGGGCAGGCCGCGCCACCAGCAGTAGAGCCCCCAGGCACCGGCCGTCAGCAGGCCGCAGATCACCAGCTTCAGCCCGTCGATGCCGTCCGGGACGTTGAAGTTCAGCGCGTCGACCAGCGCGGTGCTCAATCCCGAGGTGGCGATGGTGCCGAGGAAGGCGAAGAACGATGCCACCACGACGGCCACCACCGGGGTCAGCGCCCTGGTGCGCACCGCGGCGGCCACCGCTGTGGAGGCGTCCCTGAAACCATTGAGCACGGCGTAGCCCAGGGTCAGGACCACCGCAACGGCGGTAAGGGACGAAATAACGGTCATGGGTCTTAGGACTCCTTGACCAGCACGCGGCCCAGGTGATCGGCGAACTGGCGCAGGGTGTTGGCGGTGAGCATCAGGTGGTCGGCCACGCGCTGGTGGCGGTGGATGGTGCTGGCCTTGGAGAAGCCCGCGATTTCATCCACCCACACCAGGTGGGTCCTCGCCGCGCGTTTGGAGGACTGCACCATCTGCAGCCAGTTGTCTTCCAGGTCGTCCAGGTTGCCAAGGTGCTGGACGGAGTCGGAGGCCAGGTCGGCCAGCTGCGAGATGAGCTCGAGCTGCTCTGAGGAGCGCTCAGAAAGCGGGGTGGTGCCGATGTTCATGATCAGCTCTCCGGTGCCGCGCAGCTGTTCCATGGTTTCGTGCAGCAGCCTCGAGAGCGTGTACATGTCCTCGCGGGGCAAGGGGCTGATGTAGCTGGTTCGCAGGTGGGTCAGCACCGCGTGGACCAGGTCGGAGGCCTCGGCCTCCGCCGCGGCCAGGTCGCGCAGCTGCTGGGGGCGCCCCTCGGGGTTGCCGATCATCTCGGAAACGCTGGCGACCGAGCGTCGAATCGTTGCGGCGAGGTCGCGCAGCAGCTCAATGCCGCGCGAGGCTGAGGGAAAAATCTGGAACTTCACTTTGTACGGCGCACCATTCGACTAGGGCATGCGGGCAGGTACCAACGCAGAACAGTTTACGTCGTTGAAGTGAACACAAGAATTGTGGTGGTGCCGGACCGGGAACGCCTCTCGGCGGAAGGCCGCTCTAGGCGGCAGAGTTTTGGAGCCCGGGGTTACCAGCAGCCCGGCACCGACTCCTAGTTTTCTCGCTTGAAGCGCTTGCTGTCAACCGCCTGCCCGACGGCGTGCCGTTTCTCACGTTATCGCCGCAGCGACTTCTCGATTCCGCTGATCCCCAGTAGCGCGCAGCAGAACCAGATCGCCCCGGCAGGGCCCATGCCAGCTGCCACGGTACTTGCGATAATCGGCAAACCTACTTGTCCGAGCCGGTTTCCCATGAGCCGGAGAGCCAGCGCGGCACCCCGGTCGGCCGGTTCCACCGAGGTGGAGATCATGGTCATGGTCAGCGGCTGGCCAAGTCCCAGGAAGAAACCGCCGACCAGCATCGCGGCGCCCGAGATCCACAGCGAGTCGATGAAGAACGGCGCGATGGCGATGGTGGCGGCCGCCAGGTACAAGCTGGTGGTGAGCAGGGCCGGGCGGCTGAAGTGCGCGGATAGCTGCGGGATCACCAGGCGCGAGACCACCGAGGCGCAGCCGCGGATGGCCAAGAGCACACCAACTGCCACAGGTGTGACGTTATGTTGCTCGGCGACCAGCGGCAGGAAGGCGGTGAGGATGTCCAGCATGGACAGCAGTGTCAGCGCCGCGAGCATGTGGGAGGTCATGCCGCGAACCCGCAGGATGGCCCAGGCGGAGGTCTTGGGGCGGGCCGATGCCGCGGAAGCGGTGTTCTTGGTGGTCGACGGCTGGAAATTGGCCAGCAGCAGCGGGGCCGCCAGCAGCGAGCAGCCGGCACCGATCCACAGTGACAGGCTGATGCTGGCGATGCGCTCTGGGGAGTCGGCCGCGGTGCCGGTGCCCAGGATCAGGCCTGCGGCCAGCGGACCGAGGAATTGGCCGGCGGAATACGCGGCGGTGAACCAGCCGAATCCCTTATCCAGTTCGCTGTCGGGCAAAAAGCGTGCGATGGAGGACTGGCCGCCGATGGTGAACATCAGGTGCCCCATGCCCAGCACCGCGCTGGCGGCCGCGACCAGCAGCGCGTTGGGGGACAGGGCGATGCCAGCGCCGCCGAGCGCCAGCAGGACGACGCCGCCCAGCATCAGGTAGCGGATCTGGCGCATGCGGGAGCTGAGCCGGCCCATGGAAATCGCTGTCACCAAGGGCAGCAGCGCGAAGGCGGCCGTGGCCGCGCCAACCGTCACCGGACCGGAACCCAGCGCAATGAGCTTGTAGGTCGTGACCGGGCGGATTACGTTCAAGGCCGTCTGGGACAGCAGCGCGGTGGCAATCAGCACCAGGAGCCAGCGCATGGCGCCCGAGGATGCCGCCTTGTTGTTTGCGCCCACGCACCGGCCCTTCGCTTGAGGAATTCTGCCGTCCCAATCCTAAGGCCACAGGGAGGCGGAGCCGATTTTTGTTGCTAGTCCAGCGTGCCCTGGCGCCACATTCGGGCGCAGATCTCCAGATCCTTGGCGGTGTTGTCCAGCGAGCGCGCCCGCAAGGTCAGGTTGGTGCCGCGCTCGCTGCTGGCCAGGTCCGCGGCGTCGGCGTGCTCGGTCATGCCCAGGGCCAGCACTCTGCAGTAGGCGGCGGTGCGCTCAAGGGCGTGGGCGAAGTCCCCGTTGAAGGCCCCTGAGAGAATCGAGCTGGTCATCTTCTTCAGCTCCTCGGCGCTGGGCGGCTCGGCGGCGCCGGCGACGATGCGTTCGACCTCTGCGCGGTGGGCTCCGGCGGAGAACCGTGCGGCCATGACGTCGGGCATGTTCAAGGTGGCGGTGCGGACCGCGTACAGGCGCCAAAGCGCGCCGGGCAGCGAATGCGCCGGGGCCTCGCTCCAGAGTTCGGCGAGCACCTCGATGCCCTCGTCCTCGGCGACGGCAATCAGCCTCCGGGTGACCTCCGGGTCGTCGTTGGCCAGCCCTTGCTGGACGAAGGCGCGCGCGGACAGGTGCGCGGCCTCCGATATCCGCGCGGGATCGGCCCCGCCTTCATAGGGCTCGAAGTCGATCGGGGCGAAGGGGCGGGGTTTGTGATGCCGGTACCCCGACTCGTGGGCGGTTTGCGATCCGGAACGTGCACCTCTCATGGCGACTAGGTTACTCCCTTATCCTTGGCGTTTTCCGCTGCTTGCGACGTGGATCGGCCTCGATTAAGGATGGACGGGCACTTCAGGTAATATGGTTTCTGGCCGTAGGCCGTGCGCCTTTAGCTCAGCTGGTAGAGCACTGGACTTTTAATCCATTGGTCGCGGGTTCGATCCCCGCAGGGCGCACCAGACAAAACCCCGCCACCCCGGCTTCACCGGAGGAGGCGGGGTTTTCCGTGTTCCGGCAGGAGGCTAGCTATCGAGGCAGGCGGCCAGGGCGCGGCGGATGACCGGCGCGAAATCCAGCGAGTCGTCGACCGTGATCCGGTGCAGCAGTGCGCCGTCGAGCGTGGCCATGATGAATCTCGTGCAGCCCAGGGGGTCTTTGGCGCCCAGGGCGGCCAGCGTCGCGGTTGTCCAGTGTTCGAAGACCCTCCGGTTGTCCTTCAGCGGCGCAACAAGTTCCGGAGAATGGGCCAAGTCGATGAACAGCGCGTAGCGGGCCAGCGTCCTGCTGCGGAAAATCCCGCTTTGGGTTTCCAGCATTCTGGTGAATGCCTCCTCTGCCTCCGCGCGCTCGAGGATTGGCGCAGCTTGGCCGAAATCCTCGCGTTCGCGCTGGGCAAGGTGCGATGCGACGCCCTCGAGCAATGCCTGCTTGGTACGAAAATAGTTGGATGTCGATCCTGCTGGCAGCCCGGCTGTCTGGTCGACGCGGGCATGGCTTAGTGCCCGCACTCCTTGCTCGCCGAGGAGCGCAAGTGCTGCGTTCAAGGCCCGCTCTGCCCGGGAACTTGGGTTGGAAGTGGAAGTCTCCATAATTTCATTCTCCATCACTATAATCATAGTGACAATTCATTGTGGACGTAGTATTGTGTGAGAGTGGGCAAAGCTCTCAAAGTTGAATACGCCATGTTGTTGGCGCGAGCCGGTCTGGGCGTTAGGCGACAGGAAACCCTCGGGTGCTCCTGCGGGTCCTTCCAAATGACCCGAGCGCGAGCATGCGCCCTGGCTTTTGGCCAAGGTTAGTCGATAAGCCTGGGTCCCTTCCCGCGGTCCCCGATGCGTGATTGCTTGGCGCGCGGCAACACGGCGGTGAGAAGGATCCCAAGAATTTCACTGTGGTGGGATACAAAATGACTACGGAAAGCCAAGCATGGCCGGCCATGCCGGTGGTGGCTGGGGTCGACCACGAATTCCTGGAAGTCGCCGGTGGGCAGATGCACGTGGCGGCTATGGGGTCCGGCGACCCGGTGCTCCTGTTGCACGGATTCGGTCAGACGTGGTGGCAATGGCGAGAAATCATGCCGGCACTTGCGGCTCAGGGGTATCGGGCCATCGCGCCCGACCTTCGCGGTGAGGGATGGACTCGCCTGCCGTACCGGGACATCGATAGGACCCGCCGAACTCGAGACATCCTGGAATTGCTCGACGTTTTGGATCTGGGCGAGGTTCGCATGGTGAGCCAGGACATGGGAGCCGTTTCTGCATTCCAGCTGGCGATGCACTACCCGGAACGAATAACCAGTCACGTGATGATTGCCGTGCCGCCTCCGCAAATGCGATTTGATCTGGGCATGATGCCAGGCATGAGGCACTTGTGGCACCAGGAAGCGCTGTCCATGCCGAAGCTCGGTCCCTGGCTCATGCGCTCGGGACGAATGACCCGCCATTTCTTCTCGCCGATTTTCATGGTCCAGCCCCTGGACCAGGCAGTGGTCGACCAGTATCAGGCAATGATGAGCCATGAAAACTCCGCACGGGCCGTCGTGCCCCTTTGCCGCCGTATGGTCCTCCCGGAGCTGATGCGGATAATACGAGGCAGCTACAGGGCTGAACGCTTTGCCATGCCATCATTGTTCATTTTCGGAACCAAGGATGCTGGGTTCCCACCGGCAGTCGTGCGCAGGGCTTTCGCTGATACTTCCATTTATGGGACTGATGTGCGCTTGGAAATTATCGAGGACGCCGGGCATTTCATAGTCGACGAACAACCAGCGGCGATCATGAAGGCGATTTCCGAATTCTTCGACTCGCTCAGGCCGGACCCCAGAGAGTAGCTCCGCATGCCTAGAGCTGCAGTTCCAGGTCCTCGGCGGGAGCCGCCATGCAGGCCAGAATCTGGTTCTCCGCCACCCGGGCGCTGGGATCCAGCGGGTAGCCGACGCTGCCGCGGCGCAGCGTCAGTGCGCATTCGCCGCAGGACCCTGCCCGGCAGGAGCTGTTCGGGGTGAGCCCTCGGGCCTCCAGCGATTCAAGCAGCGTGCCGTCCTGCGGGCGCCAGGTGAATCCCGCCGCGCCGGAGGAGAAGAAAATCCGTGCCGGGGCGTACTGCTGCAGCAGCTCGCCCAGGTCGGCGGCGGGGGAGGCAAAGGTTTCCCGGTGGACGTGCTGCGGCGCGATGCCGGCCAGCTCGCAGGTCTCCAGTGCCAGCTGGGTGAATCCGGCCGGGCCGCAGATCACCACGCTGTCGCAGGACTCGATGGCCTGGGCCAGCTGCGCCGCGGTTGGCCGGCCTGCCCGGGAATCGACGTGGCTGATCCGGGCGGGCAGCCCCAGGCCGCGGGCCAAGGCGCCAGCGCGCGTGAACAGCTCGCCACCGGGCCCGCGCTCCACATGGAACAATCGCAGTTCATTCAATTCAGGTGCCTGGCCGGCTCCGCGAAGCAGCCCCAGGGCGGGGGTGATGCCGATGCCGGCGGTGAGCAGCGCGGTGCGGCCGTGCAGCACGCGGCGTGCGGTCATGGTGCCGTGGGGTCCCGAAGCCAGCAGCTTGTCCCCGGCCCGCAGGCCGGCCATCTTCTGCGAGACGGTTCCGGCGGTGCGCACGGCGATGCTGATGACGTCCCGGTGCACCGCGGTGATGGTGTAGTTGCGCCACAGCGGGTCGGGCAGGTGCACCCGCAGATGGGTGCCCGCCTCGTCGTGGGCCGCGATCCAGCCGTGCGGGTCGCGCAGCGAAATTTCCACCGCATCGCCGTCCAGCTGCCGGCGCTCGATGACCTCGAGGTAGCGCGGGGTGCGCTTGGCAGGCGCCAATGCCAGCGCGCGCCGGTCTTCGGAATCAATGCGGATCTCGTCCCCTGCCTGCAGCGTCCCGCCGGCCAGGACCGTGCCGTAGACGCCGCAGTGCAGGTGCCCGAAATGGCTTGCCAGCAGCCGCGGCCCGTTGACGTCCACTTGCGTGGTGGCGGGATTGACCGACGTGGCAGGGCAGCGCTCGATGGACTTGGTGATCGCGATCCGGGTCTCGCCGATACGCAGGACCTTGCCGATCAGCTCGAACTCGCCGAAGGCCGGCACCCCGTCCAGCAGGATGTTGCCGCGGTAGCGTAGCGGATCCAGCGTGACGCCCGCGGCCTTCGAGAGCGCCTCGACCGTGCGGGGGTTGATCAGCGAGATGCCAGAGAGGCGGGAATCGAACATCCCGTGGGAGGCGGCGACCAGGGTGCGGGCATGGCCTCCCTGCGCCGGGATGTGCGCTGCCATGTAGTCAGCGGCCGCCGAGCGCTCGCCGGCATCGGAGGAGTCGAAGGTGAAGGGAGCGGCCCCCGTGGCCGCCGGGGCTGTCACCGTGATGAATGGGGGAGCGGAGACGACCTGCCACTGTTGCAGGGACGTGTCGTTTTTCAGCGCGGTGAAGGAGCCGCAGGACTGCCACTGCCCGTCCGCGACAGGGGTGCTGCCGTTGCCCAGTGCGACGGCGCGGTCCCCGGCTACCCCGCCCTCGGCGCTCACCGCGGCGCGGGTGAGCTCCTCGGCGGGCAGGCCCTTGACTGGGAAACGGAACAAACGCTCGATTCGCATATCAAGATTCTAGTGGGCGGGGGAATTGCCGGGCAGGTTGATGGCCCTAGATGTCGGCCAGGAACTTCTTGATGCGCTCCATGACCAGCGCGCGAGCCTGCGGGTCGTGGGACGGCAGCGAGCTGTCGGTGAACAGGTGCTTGTCGCCGGGGTAGGTGAACAGCTGCGCGAGCCCCTCGCCCTGGTCGTTGACGAAGCGTTCGGCCGCCTCCAGGTCGCCCTCGCGGGCGAAGAACGGGTCGTTGTCCATGCCGTGGATCTGCACCGGCACGGCGGTCGGCCAGGGGCCGAAGCTCCATTCGGCATCCAGGTCCACGAATGACTCGAGCAGGACGGCGCCCAGCGCGCCCGGACGCTGCTGCGCGCACTGCTGGGCCAGGGCCGCGCCCCAGGAAGTGCCGATGTAGACCAGTTCGTCGGGCAGGTTCTTGAACAGCTTGTCCACGCGCTGCTGGATCTTGTCCTCGCCGACCTTGTTGGCCAGCAGGATGCCAGCCTCCAGATCCTTGGGAAGCTTGCCGGCGAACAGGTCCACCGGGTGCACGGTGTGCCCTTCGGCCCGCAGTTCCGCGGCCATTGCCTGGACTCCCGGGGTCAGGCCCTGGACGTGGTGGAATAAAACAATGGTTGCCATGGGAAAACTCCTAGGATCGGCTCGATGCGAGCCGGAATTCGGGGGTGCCGCGGTCCAGCGGGGCCGCGGCGGTGCTCAGCGTTCGTCGACCAGGTTGTCGATGCGTGCCGGCAGGTGCTCGATGGCGTGGGCCCAGCCGGGCATCTGGCTGTTGATTTCCACGCTGTAGCCCTCGGCCAGGTGGAACTCGGCGCAGGTCAGATCCTCGGCTTCCGTCCCCGCGTCGTAGATGAAAGCTCGTCGGATATCCTCCCAGAGCAAGGTGGCGGACTGGTCGATGACCAAGCCGGCGTCGACGACTTCTACGGTGCGCTGCGGGTAGGACATGGTTGAACTGCTTTCGGTCCTGGGCGTTGTGCTTTATTCAAGTCTACGCGGGCTTCCTGCATGAATCACGCCCCTGAGACCTCGACCTTGGCCAGATTCCGCGCGGAATCAAGGCTGAGCGCGTAGTCCAGTCCCAGCTGCGCGAGGAAGTCCTGGTCGTGGCTGACTACCAGCAAGGCGCCGCGGTAGGCATTCAGGGCTTCGGCCAGCTGGCGCACGCTGTCGATGTCCAGATTGTTCGTGGGCTCGTCCAGAATCAGCAGCTGATTCACAGGAACCGCTACCAGCAGGCAGGCCAGGTAGACGCGCAGCCGTTCGCCTCCGGAGAGGGTTCCCAACGGGCGGTCGACGCTGGCGCCGCGCAGCAGCAGCCGGGCCAGCGTATTGCGGATGGTCCCGGAGGGGACGTCCGGAGCCGCGCGCTGGACGTTGTCCAGGGCGCTGAGCGTATCGTCCAGTCCCGCCAGCTGCTGGGGCAGGTAGCCCACCCGGTCCACATGCAGAGTTCCGCTGATCCCGTCGGAGGGCCCGGCTCCGGAGAGCAGCTGCCGCAGCAGCGTGCTCTTGCCCGCGCCGTTGGGGCCGGTCAGCGCCACGCGCTCGGGGCCCTGCAGCAGATGCCAGCTGGTGCCGTCGTCCAGCTCAAGCACCCGCCGCCCGGCCGGCAGCCCCGGATCGGGAAGTTCGAGGTTGATGTGCTCGATCTCCCTGATCCTTGACTGCGCCTGGTCGACGTGCTGCTGCGCGGCGTCGATTTTCGCCTCGTACTGGGCGCGGGTCTTGCCGGCGTTCGCCTCGGACTTCTGCTTCAGGGAGTTGGCCAGGATGCGCGGCATGTTGCCGCCGAGCTGTTCGGCGCGGCCCTTGCGTTTGGTGCGCGCCAGCTTGGTCTCCGCTTCGGCGCGCTGCCGCTTTTCCACCTTCAGCGCGGAGCTGGCGGTTTTGGCCGCCTGCAGCGCCGCCTGCTGCTCGGTCGCCAGCTGCTCCTGGTACAGGCTGTACGGGCCGCCGAAGAAGCGCAGCTGTCCTTGATGCAGTTCGATGGTGTGCTGCATCTGCTCCAGCAGCTGCAGGTCGTGGCTCACTACGACGAGTGTTCCGGGCCAGGTGCGCAGCAGCCCGTACAGCAGCTGCCGGGTCTGGCCATCGAGGTTGTTCGTCGGCTCGTCGAGCAGCGTGACGGGCTTGCGCGCCAGGCGCAGCCCGAGGACCGCCAGCAGCATGGTTTCGCCGCCGGACAGCTCGTCGACCCGGCGCGACAGGTCCAGGCCGCCGAAGCCCAGCGGGGTCAGTTCGGCCTGGATCCTGGCTTCAAGGTCCCAGTCGGAGCCGACGGCGTCGAAATCCTCCGGGGCGACGCTGCCCGCCTCGATGGCCTGCAGCGCGCGGTAGGCAGGGGCGATGCCCAGCAGGTCCGCAAGCGTTGCGTCCGATTGCAGGGTGATGTTCTGCGCCAGGTAGGCGACGTCGCCAGCCGCCGAAACCTGTCCGGAGCTGGGGGCCAGGCGCCCGGCGATCAGCTTGAGCAGGGTGGATTTTCCGCTGCCGTTGGCACCGATCAAGCCGCTGGCGCCGGCGGGGAAGGTGCCGTCAAGCTGGGAGAGCACCTGCTCGCCGTCTGGCCAACAGAAGCTGAGGGAGGTCAGGGTGATGGGTGGGGTCAAGGCCATGGTGGCTCCTGTGAAGGCTGAGGAGGCAACCGGGAAAAGACGTCGTTGGAGGGTTCGTGGCAACAGCTGGGGAACCGGGGAAACGGAAATCTGCACCGGAAGCCGTGAATGAACGTGCGCCGCTGAATGGGGCGCGAGACTGTTCGAGGCTATGCGCAGATGAGATCCATGGTTTCGAGTGTAACAGGCGCACCCGGCCGTGGGGCTGGGCAGAAAAAATCGGGGCGTGCCGCCAGGCATGCCCCGATTCACAACTTGCTGTTCAGCTTACTTCCACGCGCGGTGCACCGCGACGATGCCGCCGGTCAGGTTGCGGTACTCGACGTTCTTCCAACCCACGTTGACGAACTTGCGGCCCAGCTCTTCCTGGCCCGGCCAGGCGGCGATGGACTCGGCCAGGTAGGCGTACGCCGAAGGATTCGGCGAGACCATGTAGCCCAGGGCTGGAATCACGCGCGGCAGGAACTGCTGGTAGGCGACCTTGATCGGGGTTACGGTCGGGGTGGAGAACTCGGCAACCACAATGCGTCCGCCGGGCTTGGTGACGCGGTGCAGCTCGGACAGCGCCTTCTCGGTGTCGTCAATGTTGCGCAGGCCGTAGGAGATGGTCACCGCATCGAAGGTGTTGTCCTCGAATGGCAGATCGTGGCCGTCGCCGTAGACGAATTCCAGCTCGGGGTAGCGCTTGCGGCCCTCGGCGAGCATGCCGTGGGACATGTCGCACGCGGTCACGCGCGCGCCGGCCTTGGCCAACGGCACGGACGAGGTACCGGTGCCGGCTGCCAGATCCAGGATGCGCTCTCCGGGCTTCGGGGCGATCGCCTCGGTGGTGATCTTGCGCCAGTAGTTCACAATGCCGCCGGTCATCAGGGTATTGAGCAGATCGTACTTTGGAGCAAGATTGTCGAACATTTCCTGAACCTGATTCGCCTGCTTGTCCAGGCCTGCGCGCACATTGTGGGTACTCATGACACTAAGTGTTTCACATTTGCCCCGGCCCTTATCGCGATTGTGGGGCGTATCGCTCAGAGCAGTGATTCAAGGCGTGCGTAGCTGGCCTCCATTCCCTCGATCATTCCGGTGGCCAGCACCATGTCGCGGGTTTGGGCGTCGGGGTAGGTGATGACCAGGCTGAGCAGGGTGCCTGACTGCACCGGGGTGAACGTCGTTTCATTGACTGTTGCCGGGTAGTCGGTGTCGATCATCTGCTCGGTGAAGGATTCGAAGCTGCGCGGGGTGCTGGACAGACAAACGCCGGCGAATCCGAACCCCTGGCCTTCGACGCCGGAATTCGGCTCCCACCAGTAGCGGTAGCTGTCTCCCACCTCCTTGGGCAGGATGCATTCGGTCATCTGCCAGCCGTCGGGGCCCAGCAGCCAGCGCTTCATGAGCTCCGGATCGTGGTGTGCGTGCCAGACCTGCTCCTGGGTGCCGCGGATGAGGCGGCTGACGCGCACCTGGGTGTCGGAAAGCAGCTGGGCTTCGGTGGCGAAGGTCTGCGCGTAGTTGCGCAGGTCGATCAGCACCTGCTCGATCTGGCTCATGGCCGAACGCGTGCCATCGATCATGCCCATGGCGACCACCTGCTCGAGCTCCTCGGCCGAGTCGAAGTTGGCGGTGATGGTCAGCTTGGACCCCTCCTCGTGGGGGTCGAAGCTGAAGACGGTGCGGGTGGCGGGAAGGTCTTCGTTCACTGATCCGTCGGAATGGGCGAAACCGTCGGTGACCTCGAAGAACTTGTGCTCGACGACCTCGTTCCAGATCCAGTATCCGTGGAACTGCTCGCCTTCAGGCGAGGTCATGTAGTAGTTGCTCCGGCCTCCGACCGCGCCGTCGTGGCGCGTGAAGGTGGCAGGGTATTCAACCGGGCCCCAGAACTTTTCGATCTGGCGGGGGTCGAGATAGGCATCCCAGAGCCGGGAAACGGGGGCCGGGAAATTGGCGTGAACGGTCAGTGTCAGCGTTTCCGGGTCCTTGAGTACGGAGGTGACAGGCATGGCGAAATCCTTAGTCGGTTTCATCTGCGAGGAAGTCATCGAGCCGGCTGATGCGCTGACGCCAGATGTCCTCGTAGGCGGTTAGCAGTTCCTGGACGTGTCGGATGGTGTCCGGCTGGCCGCGGACGATGCGTTCGCGGCCACGTGCGATCTTGGTAACCAGGCCCGCCGCTTCAAGGGCGGCCACGTGCTTCTGCACCGCGGCAAACGACATGTCGTAGGCCGCGGCCAGGTCGCTCACGCGCACCTCGGCGCTTAACGTCCGCCGCACGATGTCTCGTCGTGTGGCGTCTGCCAAGGCGCGGAAGACCTTGTTTACCTGTTCATCGCTCAACTCATATACAACCATTTGGTTGTATATTACTCCCGCTGCGCGCCAGAGGGAAGGGGGCGGATCAAATTAGTTCTCCGGAGCCAGCATTGTGTTTAAAGGGGAGATAAATCACCTATTATGCAAGGTGTTAAGTCTCCTATGGATCGCGTCCGACCAGCGGCGACGCCGCCGTTTCGTGCGCGGAGTCCAGGGGCCGTGGACCGGATCAACAGGATGATCACTACAAATCCCCACCCGCATGCCCTAGTGTGTAAGGTACGCATGGGAAAGTGACCTGCGTTACGCTGAATTTTTACAGGTATCTGGAGTCACGGTGGGCGAAACTGGCATGGACTGGTCGGCTGCGGCGAGCCAAGCGCGCAAAGCGCACGAGCTCTTGGGGTCGCATCTGGCTGACCTTGACGCGCTTCCATTGAGGAACGTCGTTCGCGAGTCGTGGCGGCGATCCCTCTCGAACCCTGCGCAATTCAGCTATCCCTCGACGCTCAGCGACGACAGCCTTCGTCTGGCGCGGGAGCGCAGCGAACTGCAGCGCATTTGGCCTGTTTTCGAAAAGTTGCTGGTTCCCGCCGCCAGCGACGCTAATCTTCTGGTGGCCCTTGCCGACGCGCAGGGGACGCTGCTGTGGGTTGCCGGCAACCACGGAGCCATGGACGGCGCTGAAAATGTCGGGTTCAGCGCGGGCGCGAACTGGGGCGAATCTTCGGTGGGCACGTCGGCTCCAGGGCTGGCGCTTGCGACGGGAAGCGGCGTCCAGGTTTCCGGCGCTGAGCACCTCTATGAGCACGTGCACCACTTGAACTGTTCCGCGGTGCCGATCCGCAACCCGCGGACCGGCCGCATCATCGGCGCGGTTGATCTGACCGGCGGTGCTGATGCGATTGCCGTGCATTCGCTGCCGCTGCTTCAGGCGGCGGTGGCTGCGGCTGAGGGGCAGCTGCTTCTCCCGTCACTGGCTGAGGAGCGGGTGGATGAGGATTTCCTCGATTTGTGCGCCAGTGACGGCCCGCGGCTTTCCGGCAAGCCGTTGTCCCTTCGCCATGCGGAGATCCTGACCATACTTGCGGCCCAACCCCGCGGGCTGAACAGCGCCCAGTTGGTCGAAGAGCTTTTCGAACAGCCCGACAATGCTTCCGAAGGGACCCTGCGCTCCGAGCTGGTGCGACTGCGCAAGGCGCTCGCTGATTCGCCTGACCGCCGCATCGCCGCACGCCCCTACCGCCTGGAATGGGAACTGCAAACCACGCTGACCATGCTCTGGCAGGCCATGGAGGAGGGCGATCTGGAACGGGCGCTGCAGCTGTATCCCGCCGAGATCCTCGTGCGCTCGCAGGCCCCTGGCATCGTTGCGCTTCGCTACCGCGCGCAGATTGCCCTGCGGGAAATGGTGCTGGATCGCGGCACCGCACAGCAGTTGCTGCGGCTTGGAAGGCAGAGCGCGGATTCTCAACTGCTGCTGGCCGCCCTGCGTGAATTGCCGCTGGATTCGCCGGCGCGTTCACTGGTTGTCGCTGAGATTGAAGCGCTGGACGGGTAGTCGATCCCGGAGTTCGTTCGCGTTTTTTTCGCGACACGGCCCGATGCCACGGCGCTTGCCGCGGGGAGTGCGGGTCGGGTCATGTCGTGGAGCCGGTGCACTTCCTGACACCGCTGCGCAGCGTTGCAACGTTGTGCAACCTTCTCGCAACGTTTAAGTGACTAGAGTCACATACCAAGACGGCGAGGCATCCAGCCACCGGCACGAAGCGAAGAGACGAAGGAGTCACGCAGCCATGAGCATCTACGCAAACCCGAACACCGATGGAGCATTGGTCAACTTCAAGTCGCGGTATGAGAACTACATCGGCGGCCAGTGGGTTGCTCCGGCCAAGGGGATGTACTTCGAAAACATCACCCCGGTTACCGGCAAGTCCTTCTGCGAGGTCGCACGATCCACCGCCGAAGACGTTGAAACCGCACTGGATGCGGCGCACGCGGCGGCACCGGCCTGGGGCAAGACCAGCCCGGCGGACCGTGCCCTGGTCCTGAACCGCATCGCAGACCGCATCGAGGAAAACCTTGAAATGCTGTCCGTCGCGGAAACCTGGGACAACGGCAAGGCCATCCGCGAATGCCTCAACGCCGACCTGCCGCTGGCAGTGGACCACTTCCGCTACTTCGCAGGCGCCATCCGCGCCCAGGAAGGCAGCCTCTCGCAGCTCGATGACAACACCACCGCCTACCACTTCCACGAGCCGCTGGGTGTTGTCGGACAGATCATCCCGTGGAACTTCCCGCTGCTGATGGCCGTCTGGAAGCTCGCCCCGGCGCTGGCCGCCGGCAACGCGATCGTCCTGAAGCCTGCCGAGCAGACCCCGGTATCGATCCTGGTGCTGATGGAACTGATCGGCGACCTGCTTCCGGCCGGCGTGCTGAACGTCATCAACGGCTTCGGCGTCGAGTGCGGCAAGCCGCTGGCCTCGAACAAGCGCATCCGCAAGATCGCGTTCACCGGCGAGACCACCACCGGCCGCCTGATCATGCAGTACGCGTCGGAAAACCTCATCCCGGTCACCCTGGAGCTCGGCGGCAAGTCCCCCAACGTGTTCTTCGAGGACGTGGCGGCCAAGGACGACGCCTTCTACGACAAGGCCCAGGAAGGCTTCACGATGTTCGCGCTGAACCAGGGCGAGGTCTGCACCTGCCCGTCGCGCGCGCTGGTCCAGGAAAGCATCTACGGCGAATTCATGGAAAAGGTCGTGGCCCGCACCAAGGCCATCAAGCAGGGCAACCCGCTGGACACCGACACCATGATGGGTGCCCAGGCCTCCAACGACCAGCTGGAAAAGATCCTGTCCTACATGGACATCGGCAAGGCCGAGGGAGCCAAGCTGCTCACCGGCGGCGGGCGCGCGGACCTGGGCGGCGACCTGTCCGGCGGCTACTACGTGCAGCCGACCATCTTCGAAGGCACCAACAACATGCGCATCTTCCAAGAGGAGATCTTCGGCCCGGTGGTCTCGGTGGCGAAGTTCAAGGACTACGACGATGCGATGGCCATTGCCAACGACACCCTCTACGGGCTGGGCTCGGGCGTGTGGAGCCGCAACGGCAACACCGCCTACCGCGCAGGCCGCGACATCCAGGCCGGACGTGTCTGGGTCAACCAATACCACGCCTACCCGGCGCACTCGGCTTTCGGCGGCTACAAGTCCTCGGGCATCGGCCGCGAAAACCACCTGATGATGCTGGATCACTACCAGCAGACCAAGAACCTGCTCGTCTCCTACTCGGAAGACAAGCTCGGCTTCTTCTAAACTGCGATACCCCAACGCAGCCCATCCCCCATCCTCTGTCACCATCCCCACGCACGACCGACAGTTTCACAGACCCCGAAGGCTCGGGGCGGTTCCGGAGCACCAGCTCCAGGACCGGCCCCGGTCTTCGAAAAACACTGCAAAGGACTTTCCCCATGAGCACCATGAAAGCTGCCATTGTTGAAGGCTTCGGCGAAGAACTCAAAGTAGCCGACACCTCGATCCCCGAGCCGGGCCCGGGCCAGGCCCTGGTCAAGCTCATCGCCTCGGGCGTGTGCCACACCGACCTGCACGCCGCCGAAGGCGACTGGCCGGTCAAGCCCAAGCTTCCGCTGATCCCGGGCCATGAGGGTGTCGGCACCGTCGTCAAGGTCGGCGAAGGAGTCACCGAGGTCAAGGAAGGCGACCTCGTCGGCAACGCCTGGCTGGCCAGCGCGTGCGGCAGCTGCGAATTCTGCCGCACGGGCTGGGAGACCTTGTGCGAATCCCAGTCCAACGGCGGCTATTCGATGGACGGCTCCTTCGGGCAGTACATGCTGGTGGACGCGAAGTTCGCCGCGCACATCCCCGAAGGCTCGGACCCGCATGAGATCGCCCCGGTGCTCTGCGCCGGCGTGACTGTCTACAAGGGCCTGAAGATGACCGGCGTGCGCCCCGGCCAATGGGTTGCGATCTCCGGCATCGGCGGCCTGGGCCACATCGCAGTTCAATACGCGGTAGCCATGGGCATGCGAGTTGTCGCCATCGACGTCGCCGATGACAAGCTGGCCTTGGCGACCAAGCACGGAGCTGAACTCACGGTGAACGCCTTTGCGCAGGATCCCGCCACCGTGATCCAGGAAAAGATCGGCGGAACCCACGGCGTGCTCGTGACCGCGGTCCACCCGGCGGCTTTCGGCCAGGCCATTGGCATGACCCGTCGCGGCGGAACCATCGTCTTCAACGGCCTGCCGGCCGGCGACTTCCCGGCCCCGATTTTCGACATCGTCCTCAAGGGCCTGACGATCCGCGGTTCGATCGTCGGCACCCGACAGGACATGATCGAAGCGCTGGACTTCTATGCGGCAGGAAAGATCAAGCCGACTTTCCACACCCGCCCGCTGGAAGACATCAACGCGGTCTTTGACGAAATGCGCCATGCGAAGATCGATGGCCGTGTCGTGATCGACTACACCAAGTAACCATCCAACCCCCAACCCCAACCTCCCCCCAAATCCCTGTGGCCCGGCATGACATCGTCTGCCGGGCCACAGGGGCATGGACTCCCGGAGACGTTTGGAGGACACTGAGCTTAAAGCCAAGGCCAGTGATCCCGAAGACCAGAGGAGCGAGTCATGAGCACGATTACCGAAACCCGTGCGGCGATTGCCGGTGAGGAATTTTCCCGCGTCGCCTTCACCGATGAGTCCCTTCAACTGCTGCGCAAGCTGTGGGGCATCCACGGCCCGCTGATGTTCCACCAGTCCGGCGGTTGCTGCGACGGCTCCTCGCCGATGTGCTATCCGGCCGGCGAATTCCGCACCGGAGGATCCGACGTCCTGCTCGGAGTGCTCTGCCTTGACGACGGCTCCGGCGGCGCCCTGGGCGATATCGATTTCTGGATGTCCAAGGAGCAATTCGAATACTGGAAACACACCAAGCTCACCGTCGACGTGGTGGCCGGCCGCGGCTCGGGATTCTCCGTCGAGGCTCCCGAAGGCAAACGATTCCTGATCCGCAGCGAGATCATCGAATTTCCCCAAAACTGATCTTCTGACGGAAAGCCCTGGCCGGATTCTCTCTTTTTGCGGAGCCAGCGAGGGCAATGAGCGGCGGGTCTGCGCCCGCGGTGCGCCGGACATCAACTGCATCGCCAAGTTGCGCCGGTTCCTTCGCCAGGTATCGGGATGCCCTGCTTCCGCCCGAGCGCCTGCGTCAAGCCGGCGCCGGCTTGAACCGTGATAGCCGGTATTCCAGCTCTCCACAACGGCGGCAGCCGCTAGGCTGGCACGACGCAGCTCCAAGGGCTGCGCCCCCGCCCGTCCACGAGAGGTGCACCGAATGCCGAGCATTCCCTATCAATTCCGCTTCGAGGCAAACGCGGTGGACGAACTGCGAACCCGCATCGCACAGACTCGCTGGCCGCGGCGCTTCACCGCGCAGAACTGGGATTTCGGAGTCGACCAGGACTACCTGCGCGACGTGGTGGACTACTGGCGCGACGGCTTCGACTTCGAGGACGCCGAACGCAGGATCAATGCGGTCCCCAACTACCTGACGTCCATCGACGGGCTGCCAATCCACCACCTGCACTCCCGCTCGGCGCAGGAGGACGCCGTCCCGGTGCTGCTGCTCCACGGCTGGCCTGGCTCAATCGTCGAGTTCCTCGAGGTCATTCCGAAGCTGTCCGCCCCGGAATCGGCGGAACTGGAATCATTCCACGTGGTGGCACCGTCGTTGCAGGGCTTCGGGGCTTCTCCCGGGATCGGAGAACCGGGGATGACCCCGGTCCGTATCGCGCATCGGATGGCTGCGCTGATGCGGGAGCTGGGCTACGAGCAGTTCGTCGTGCACGGGGGAGACTGGGGCACGCTGCTGGCCACGCACATCGAATCGCTCTATCCCCAGCGGGTGCTGGGACTGCATGTGACATTGACGCACCCAATCCCGCCGGGCGATGTGCAGGATGCCATGGCCCTGGTGCAGGACCACGAACGGAAGTGGCTCAAGGGCAACGAATTCAACGCGCTGGATGGCCGCGGCTACTTCGAGATCCAGAAAACCCGCCCGGAAACGCTGGGTTTCGCGTTGAACGATTCACCGGCGGGATGGTGCGCCTGGGTCCTGGACAAGTTTTACCAGTGGACCGACTGCGAACGCGACGGCATCAGGGACGTGCGCCATGCGGTGAGCTGGGAGAAGTTCCTGGCGAACCTGTCCGTGTACTGGTTCACTGACACGATTTCCTCGGCCATGCATTTCTACCGGGAGCAGTACCTGGCGCTGCGAAACGGGACCGGGGCGGCCGGCGAGGTCGTGGTCCCCACCGGGGCTGGCATTTTCCCCCAAGAAATCCTCAAGTCACCCCGGGCGTGGTACCAGCGGCGGTTCCCGCTGGTGCACTGGACCGAACATGAAGCCGGCGGACACTTCGGCGCGATGGAACAGCCCGAAGCCTTCGCCAGCGACCTGAGGGCCTTCGCCCAGACGGTTGCCGACCTGGGCCCGGTGGCCCTCGGGCAATCGAAGAGTGGTTGAACGGCGAAAATGCGGGTGGATCGGCCAGGTGGTGGCGCGGGGTGCCGACACTACACTTGAAGCATGCGCCTGTGGTCACTTCACCCGTCCCTATTGGATTCCAAGGGCTTGGTAGCCTGCTGGCGCGAAAGCCTGTTGGCCCAGAAGGTGCTCGCCGGCCAGACCCAGGGCTATGCAAATCATCCGCAGCTGATCCGGCTGCGCGGGCAATCCGACCCGCTGGAGACCGTCGGCGGCTACCTGCAGGGGTTGCTGGAAGAAGCGAAGCTGCGTGGCTACAAATTCGACGCGGCCAAAGTCCTGTACCCCGCACTGCCGGAGCATGCGGGCTCTGTGCCAGTGAGCACCGGACAGATCGGATTCGAGGCGGAGCATCTGCTGCGCAAACTGCAGCAGCGCGACCCGCCGCGCGCGACTTACTTGGACTCGTTGGGTGTCGGGCAGATTCCCCTGCATCCCTTATTCACCGTGGTCCCGGGGCCCATTGAAGCCTGGGAGAAGGATGCGGCAGTACGTCATTGAAGATGCATAGAAAGTGAATGTTTGTTGCAATGAGCCACATGAGTCGAAGTGAAAATCTCCCCGAGGACGGGGAAGAAGTGGAAATCCACCTGCGGTGGAGCGACCAGGACAGCCTGGGACATGTGAACAACGCCCGCGTGGTGACACTCGTGGAAGAAGCGCGGATCCGCTGGTCGGGCCGCCATGGCGAGTCGGACCTCTTTCCCCACGGGCTGGTGGTCGCCTCGATGAACCTGGACTACCTGCGACCGGTCTACTACACCTCCAGCGTCATGGTGCGGGTCGGTGTCCAGCGTATCGGCACCAAGTCCTTCGTGGTGCGGCATATCGGGTTCCAGGACGGAGCCCCCGTGTTCGACGGCAGCAACGTCATGGTGGCGCTCGCCGAGGACAAGCTCACCCCGCGGCCGCTGAACGAAAACGAGCGCAGCTGGCTCAGCGAGCGGCTTTTCCGAACGAAGGAGGCCGTCTGATGAACGGCCCAGCAGAACGGCACGTGCTTCTGCACGCCACCCAGGGACCGGAGGACATCGCGCGGGCCGTGGCGGCGCTCGCGACGCTGGGCGAATCCCTGCCCGATGCCCGGATCAGCGTCATCGTGAACGGCAAGGCGCTGGCCGGGGTGCGCAAGGATGCCGAGCCCATTGACCCGGCCAGCCGTACACAGGTTTTCGCCTGCGAACTGGGCATGAGCCGCAACGGCATCACAGCTGACGACCTGCAGGAAGGTTTGGGCACGGTGCCCTCGGCGGTGGTCGCCTTGGCCGCCGGGCAGCTGGACGGCGCTGCCTACATCCGGATCTGAGCGGACGGTCCGCAGCTTAAGCAGACCACGCCATGCCGGTTGCCGGCATGGCGTGATCCTCTGGTGCGAGTTTAGAGCATTTCGGCACGCAGCTGCGCGGCCGACTTGGGCGAGAGCAGACCCGGGGCGACGTCGAAGACGGTCTGCGCACCGGTGAGACCGGCTTGGTTCATGCGGTGCACGGCCCGGGCGTAGGCCACCAGCACGCTGGAAGTGAACTCGGGATTCGAGCCCAGCGCCAGCGAGTACTCGATGACCTGCTTCTGCTCATCGCTGGTGTTGCCGGAGCGGATGACGAATCCGCCATGCGGCATGTCCGCATGCTCGCGGGCCAGGGTCTCGGCGTCGATGAATTCAACCGTGGTGTCGTACTGGTCGAAGTAGTGCTCCATGGTGACGATCGCCTCGCGCACCGCTTCGGCGTCGGCGCCGTCCTCGAGCACCACGAAGCATTCGCGCTGGTGCTTTTCGCGGGTGCTCAGCGTTGGGCGCAGGCCGGCGCGGACCTTGTCGATGGCTTCCTGGCTGGGGATCGTGTACTGCACGCCGCCGGCGACACCCGGGACGCGGCGCACCGCGTCGGAGTGCCCCTGGCTCAGGCCGCGGCCCCAGAAGGTGTAGGTCTCGCCGTCGGGCAGCAGCGCCTCGCCGTAGACGCGGTTGATCGAGAACATTCCCGGATCCCAGCCGGCGGAGATCAGCGCGGTCTTGCCGGCGGCCTTGGCCGGGGCGTCCACGGTTTCGTAGTATTCCGGGATGCGTGCGTGGGTGTCGAAGCTGTCCACGGTGTTGTACAGTGCGGCGTACTTCGGGCCCTGCTCCGGCAGGTCAGACTTCGAGCCGCCGCACAGGATCAGCACGTCGATCTGATCGGTGTGCCGCTCCAGCTCGGTGATGGCGAAACGCGGCGCGGGGCTGGCCAGCTGCAGTTCCTGCGGGTCGCGGCGGGTGTAGACGCCGACCAGCTCCATGTCGGGGTTCTTCGCGATGGCGGCCTGTACGCCGCGGCCGAGGTTGCCGTAGCCGGCAATGCCAATACGGATTTTTGCAGTCATGGAGCTTGTTTTCCTTTGGGGTTTCATCCGGGGACCTGCGGTGAATGCCGCCTTCGCTTGCGGGCATCCGGCATGCGGCACGCACCTGGTCAGTGCTTCGGATTATTCCAAAGAACGCGGGCGCAGGGTAACTGCGAGCTGACTATGTCGTCGGGCCGCGCCCCTGCTCCTTGCAAATCCGCTTAAATGAAGCGGCCCCCGTGCGGACCTCGGGGTGGAGGTCCGTACAGGGGCATAGGCCGGGTTTAGCGGCCGAACAGGCGACCGAAGAAGCCCTTGCTCGGCTCATTCTCGTGGCCTTGGCAGCGGTCGCGGGCTGGAACGCCGCGCATGACCGAGTCAACGTGCTGGCCGCACCCGGCCCAGGTGGTCTTGCCGCACTTCTTGCATGAAACCTGTCGGCACATGAGATGCCTCCTTCTCTGGCTTTTAAGCCGTAAATACTAGGAAAGTGAAAGGAAGAGCTTTTCCAGCTCTTCGACGGTCAAGCCGTCTTCTGCTTCGGCGGTCTTCTCCGGATCAACCAGGCAATGCTGCATGGCCGAGGAGACGATGGCGAATCCTGCGCGGTCCAGCGCGGTGGACACGGCAGACAGCTGGGTAACCACATCGCGGCATTTGCCGTCGTTCTCAACCGAGTTGATGACGGCGTCAAGCTGGCCACGGGCCCGCTTCAAGCGGTTCAGGATTCGCTTGCGTGTGGCGTCGTCTGCGTTGCGCATGATGTGCTCCATTTCGAAAAAGACCGTGGGGCGGACCCCGGGATTAAGACTGGGACTTCTGTGCGTCGGCCATTTCGGCGTGCACGGCTTCCATGTCCAGGTTCTTCAGCGACGTGATCAGTTCCTCCAGGCCGCGGGAGTCCAGTGCGCCGGGCTGGGAGTAAACCAGCACGCCGTCCTTGAACGCCATCAGCGTCGGGATGGAGGTGATCTGGGCGGCGGCCGCCAGGTTCTGCTGCGTCTCGGTGTTGACCTTGCCGAAGGTCACGTCCTCGTGCAGGCCGGCAGCGGTGTCGAAGACGGGCGCGAAGTTGCGGCACGGGCCGCACCAGGCTGCCCAGAAGTCGACCAGCAGCATGGGGGAGGACTTGACGGTTTCAGCGAAGTTCGTCTCGGTCAATTCTAGCGGTTTCATGGGTACTCCTTGGGTAGATGTGAGCTAGTCCGCAGCCGGTGCCAGCGGAGCAGGGGCCTTGCGCCAGGGGCAGATCGTGGCCAGCGCAGGGATCTTGGTGCAGAGGACCCAGACAAGCGCGGCGACTGCGGCGGCAATGGCTAGTATGAGTCCTGCCGGATGCGGCAGCTCCTGGGACAGGACGAAGACGCCCATGACCAGGACGAAGTAGCCGAATCCTCGGCGCAGCTTCTTCTCCGGCACCATGGCGGTCAGTCGCGCTCCGATCAGCGAGCCGATGATCGCCGCTGCCGTAATGGACAGGGTCAGCGGCCAGTTGACGGAGGTGGAGTTCAGGTGCCCCAGCATGCCGGAGGCCGAGTTCAGCGAGATGACCAGCAGGGAGGTGCCTACCGCGTGCTTCATCTGCAGGCCTGCCAGCAGCACCAGGGCCGGGACGATGAGGAATCCGCCGCCGGCTCCCACCAGGCCGGTGACCAGGCCGACCACCAGGCCGACGGGAATGTACATCAGCAGCGAACGGCCCTTGGCCTCGGCACCGGAGCCCTTCTTCCGCCCGCGGATCATGTTCCCGGCGCTGGCCAGCATGATGACGGCGAAGGCCACCATCAGCACCGCGCCGGGAATGGCCGCGCTGGCCAGTCCGCCGAGGAACGCGCCGCTCATGCTTGCCGCAGCGAAAACCAGGCCCGGGACCCAGCGGACGTTGCGGGCTCGCGCATGCGGCAGCAGGCTGGCCAGCGACGTCACACCCACCACGAACAGCGAGGTGGTGATGGCCTGTTTGGCGTCCATGCCCGCGACATAGGTGAGCAGTGGAACCATCAGGATGGAACCGCCGCCACCCAGCAGACCCAGGGTCAGTCCGACGACAACCGACAGGGCCAGGACCAGAATCATTATTGGTTCCACTGCCGCCTCCTACTTGCCGTTCGGGTTCAGCAGTTGCCCGGCATTGGGGATCTGGGCCAGTGGGTTGGCCTTGCCGGCGGTGCTGACCTGGTTCCACGGCATCTTGGACAGCAGGCTGGCCATGGCGCAGGAGTTGCTGGTAGCGGAGTAGGCAAGGCCCGCTCCGATGGCCGCCGACAGGTAGCCGAGCTTGGGGCTGATCAGCTTGGAGCCGAGGAAGCCCAGCAGCACCAGCGAACCTGCGGTCATGCGGACCTGGCGGTCCATGGCCCAGCGCTGGGTGCCGCGCACCACCTCGCCGCCTGACTTCTCGTAGGCGGCGATGCCTCCTTCCAGCACGCTGCCGGCTTCGATCTCGATGTCGATCAGCTTCTGCTGCGCCTGGGAGGCGCGGGTGCCGGACTGGCAGACCAGCACGATCTGCTTGCCCAGCTTGCGGGTCACATCATGGGCGTGTTCCGACACCAGGTCCAGCGGCAGGTTGTAGGAGCCTGGGATATGCACGGTCTCGAACTCCGCGGGGGTGCGTACGTCCAGGACTGCCACTCCGGACTCATCTGAAGCCAGCAGCTTCTTCAGGGTCGGCGCGTCCATGACATCGATGGGGGTGCTCATGCTTGGGGGTGTTTCCTTCGTGGTGGGGGTGGGTTAGGCGTTGGTCTTGTTCATGGCCGCGTCCCAGCCGGCGTAGCTGCCGGTCAGCTCGACCACGTCGTACCCGGCATCGCGCAGGGCGCTGGCGACGATCGAGTTGCGCAGGCCGCTCTGGCAGTAGGTGACGATCTTGCCGTCGGTAGGCAGCTCGTCCAGGGCCCACAGGGCGCGGCCGCCGGAGATGTGCTTGGCGTTCGGGATGGCTCCGGCATTGAATTCGCTGCGGCCGCGAACATCCAGCAGCAGGGCGTGCTCGAAGTTCTCCAGATCGGCCGGGTCCACGCTCGGCGGGGTGAAGGCCGGCAGGCCCTCGAGGGTGGTGGCGTAGCCGGAGACCGCGTCGATGCCCACGCGCATCAGGTGGTCGCGCATTTCCTCGGCTGCCTTCAGGTTCTCGGCGAAGAGGATCAGCTGGCGGTCGTCGGCTTCCGGATCGAAGGCCCAGGCGCCGAAGTTCGCCATCTTGGAAATGGCAGGGATGGCCAGTGCGCCGGCGACGGTGCCTTCAGCCACTGCCACGTGGCCGCGGGTGTCCACGAAGACCGCGTCGTTCGCTGCGGTCTGCTCGATGATCTGCTCCGCGGTGAACTCGACCAGCTCAGGCAGGGGGCCGAGCACCTTGGCACCGTCGCGGTTCTGGCGCTTCATGCGGGCGAAGTAGGCGTGGGCATCCGGCTGCCCGTCGAGCAGCTGCGCGATGAAGCCTTCCTCGTCGTTGTTGGCCAGGTAGCTGCCCCACCAGGCGAAGTTGCGCTCGTAGCCCACGGTGGTGGATGGTACTGCGCCCAGTGACTTGCCGCAGGCGCTGCCCGAGCCGTGGCCCGGGTAGACCTGGATGTGGTCGGGCAGTTCCAGGAAGACATTCTTCAGCGAGGCGAAGAGGTCCTTGGCTCCGGCGAAGCGGGTGTCCACGCCGCCGGCTGCCTCGTCCAGGAGGTCGGGACGGCCTAGGTCGCCGGCGAAGATGAAGTCGCCGGAGAACATGTAGCCTGGCTGGTCGCTGAAGGCGCCGTCGGTGACGAGGAATGACAGGTGCTCCGGGGTGTGGCCCGGGGTGTGGCGTGCGGTCACGGTGATGTTGCCCAGCTTGATGGTGTCCTTGTCCATCAGGTGCTCGGCCTCGAAGCCGTACTGCCAGTCGGCTCCGCCTTCGCCCGAGACGTAGGTGGTGGCGCCGGTGGCTGCGGCCAGCTCGCGGGTGCCGGAGAGGTAGTCGGCGTGGATGTGGGTCTCGGTTGCCGCAACGATGCGCATTCCGTTCTTGGCTGCAAGCGCCAGGTACTCGGAGATGTCGCGGCGGGCATCGATGACGATTGCTTCGCCTTTGGCCTGGCAGCCGATGAAGTAGCTGGCCTGCGCCAGGTCTTCGTCGTAGAAGCGTTCCAGAAGCATGGGATGTCCTTTCGTTGGGGTGTCTGAATCCACCATAAACTATACCCCCGGGGGTATGTCAAAAATAGGGGTGGGGGTATACGTGCAGTTGCGTGAAAGGATGGCCGCCACCTGGGCCTGGCGTGCGCCAAGACTGGCAATCGCCTTGGAATCCGGAAGTTTGCGTTTCGCCTGCCCGAACGGTGGGTAGCGTGAAAAGACGTTCAGTCGGCGGGCGTCAAACCGCCGGCGCGATGATCAAGGAGAGGAAAAGATGTTCAACCGCCATCCCACCGACCCACCCATCAATCCCACTGACCCCACCGGGCCCATCGCACCCCCGAGCGACCCCACCGCTCCGGACGGTCCGGTCATCGACCCCACGGGGCCGACTGACCCGCCATTCGATCCGACCGCTCCGCCGGTCCCGCCGGAGCCGGAAACCGCCCCCGAACGCTAGCGCAACGAGAGGGAAGAATCCATGGGAGAAAAGCACATTCCTGAAAAAGGTCACCCGGTCCCGGGGGAGGGTCTGGCATCCAAGGGCCATGTCTCGGACCCGAAGCGCTCTGATGGCGCTCGGCGCGACTGGAGCGACGAAGGGGGAGCTGCCGAAGAGGGCTCGGCTGCGCCGAGCGGTGCCGGTGAGCGCGACCGGGGCTAGGGGCGCGGGAAGAGCGCGAGCCAGCTGGCGATCCGCTGCTGGTCCGCGGTGCTGAATAGTGCCAGGCGCCGCACCTCTTCGCCGGCCGGCATCAGGAGTCCCGCCTCGTCCTTCGCCGCGTGCGCCAAGGCATCGCCCGCGGGGGAGCCTGTTCCCGCGTGCGCGCCGGTGGCGATGAACAGCGTGCTCGGTGAGCCGGACAGTGTTTCGATGATGCCGAGTCGTCCGCCCAGGAAGGAGCCCAGCTCGTCGGCGCGGAAGTGCCCGGTGGCATCCCTCGTGACCACTTCGACTGCGGGGATCAGCTTCTTGCCGCGCCGGCCCACGCCCAATTCCCGGGCTCGGAAGGTCGCTTGGCCTGCCTGCAGCGGTTCCAGGCTATCCAGCGCCCGCTCCGGGGCGCGCCCGGTTCCGGAGGCGGTTGGCTGCTTGCGTGAAAATAAGCCCATGGTCGTTCGTCCTTTCGCTAGCTGAGGGTGTCCAGATGCGCGGCCAGCTTGGCGCTCGCCGTCTGCAGGTGCTCAGCCAGCACTTGGGCCGCCTCCTGCCGGGACCCTGTGGAAATCAGTTCCAGCAGGCGCGCGTGCTCGGCGGCGATGTCCTGGGTGGACAACAGGGTGGCGTCCTGCACGTGCGTCATGCACAGCCGGATTTCATCCGTGAGCTGCGCGTAGATCGCGCTGGTGCGCGGCGAGCCCAGTGCCTGGACCAGGGCCGCGTGGAAACGCACGTCCGGTTCCACGATCTCGATGGGCGAGGCGTTGGATAACGCGGTGATCTGCGCGTTGGCCGCCAGCGCTGCCTCGGGTACCTGGCCGGTGCCGGCCAGCAGGCGCACGGCCTCCGCTTCGATGATGGCTCGGGTCTGGTAGATGTCGCGGGCATCGGCCGCGGACAGCACCCGCACCTTGGCGCTCTGGTGGGCGTTGCGCGCGAGCAGCCCGCTGGACACCAGGTTCTCCAGCGCGGCCTTGGCAGTGGGGCGGGCGACCTCGTAGTAGGCTGCCACGTCGACCTCGCCCAGCGGGGTGCCGGGAGAAAGCTCGCCGCTGAAGATGCGTTCGCGCAGCGACCTGATGACGGCCTGCACCACCGAAACCACTCCTAGACGGGCAGCCACATGCGTCCTTTCGGGCAGAAGTACATTGGACCTACCAAGTATCCCATGGCGCGTACTACTATGGCATGTGTACTTGTAAGACAATTTCCCGCGACGGTAGGCCACGCCTACGATCCACACAGGAGCGCACCATGGCATTGAGCACGCCAGCACTCGGCGAAACCACGGTTTCATCCAGCATCCTCGACCTGGTCGGCGAGCCCGACCGGGTTAAGACCCGATCCATCGACCGCGTGGCCTATGCCTCGGACGCGTCGCACTACCTGTACACCCCGCAGGCGGTGGTGCTGGCCAAGGACGCCCGCGAGGTCTCGCAGCTGCTGGCCGCCGCCAACCGGAACAACCAGCCGGTGACCCTGCGCTCAGGCGGCACTTCGCTGGCCGGCCAGGCCAGCGGCGACGGGCTGATGATCGACGTGCGCAAGAATTTCCGCGGCATCACCGTGCTGGACGGCGGGCAGCGCGTACGTGTCCAGCCCGGCGCCACCATCCGCCAGGTCAACGCCCGGCTGGGCGTCTACGGCACCAAGCTGGGACCGGATCCCGCCAGCGAGGCCGCCTGCACCGTGGGTGGCGTCATCGCCAACAACTCCTCCGGCATGGCCTGCGGCACCGAGTTCAACACCTACCGCACCCTCGATTCCATGACCTTCGTGCTGCCCAGCGGCACCATGGTCGACACCGCCGCCCCGGACGCCGACGCCCTGCTGGCCGCCGCCGAACCGCAGCTGGTGGCCACCTTGGAAAAGCTGCGCGACCGGGTGCGCTCCAACCCGGATTCCGTGGCGAAGATCGAGAAGCACTTCGCGCTGAAGAACACCATGGGCTACGGCATCAACGCATTCCTCGACTTCGACTCCCCGGCGCAGCTGATGGCCCATCTGATCATCGGCTCCGAAGGCACGCTGGCCTTCGTGGCCGAGGCGGTGTTCCGCACCGTGCCGATCCGCAAGCTGGCCGTCGCCACCCTGGCGGTCTTCGACAACCTGGATCTGGCCACCCGCGCGCTGCCCGAGCTGCTGGATTCGGGCGCCGCGACCCTTGAGCTCATGGACTCCACCTCGCTGCGCGTCGGGCAGTCGCTGCCCGGCGTGCCCGAAGCCATCATGGGCTTCGAGGTGGACCGGCAGGCCGCCCTGCTCATCGAATACCACGCAGACAACGACGAGCAGCTGCGCGGGCTGCAGGATGCCGGGCAGAAGCTGCTGGACACCGCCGCGCTGCGCGCCCCGGCCGTGCTCTCCCCGGACGCGAAGAACCGCCAGGCGGCCTGGAAGTTCCGCAAGGGGCTGTACGCCTCGGTGGCCGGAGCCCGCGTCTCGGGCACCACCGCGCTGCTGGAGGACGTCGCGGTGCCGGTGCCGTCGCTGGCTGAAACCTGCGGCAGCCTGCAGGAGCTGTTCACCGAATACGGCTACGAGGACTCGGTGATCTTCGGCCACGCCAAGGACGGCAACATCCACTTCATGCTCACCGACCGCTTCGAGGGCGAGCGGGCGCTGAACCGCTACAACGGATTCAACGACAAGATGGTGGACCTGATCCTGTCCAAGGGCGGCAACCTGAAGGCCGAGCACGGCACCGGCCGCGCCATGGCCCCGTTCGTCCGCGCCCAGTACGGCGAGGAGCTCTACGACGTGCACCTGGAACTCAAGGCCGCCTGCGATCCGCGCCTGATGATGAACCCCGGGGTCATCATCGACGAGGACCACTCGGCCCACATCCGCAACATCAAGCTGAACGCCACCATCGAGGTGGAGGCCGACCGCTGCGTCGAATGCGGCTACTGCGAGCCGGTCTGCCCCTCCAAGGACCTGACCCTCACCCCGCGCCAGCGCATCGTGGTGCGCCGCGCCATCGCCAAGGCGGAGGCGGAAGGCAACCGGGAGCTGGCCGCGGAGCTTGAGAAGGACTACGACTACAACGGCGTGCAGACCTGCGCCGTGGACGGCATGTGCGTCACCGCCTGCCCGGTGGGCATCAATACCGGCCTGCTGGTCAAGCGCCTGCGCCGCGAGGACGCGAACCCCGCGCTGGCCGCAGGGTTCAAGACCGCCGCCAAGGGCTGGGGCGGCGCCACGCGCGCCGGCTCGCTGGCCCTGAGCGCGGCTGACAAGTTCCCCGTGGGCCTGGTCCGCGGGGTCACCGATGCGGCGCGCAAGGTCATCAGCACCGATGTCATGCCGCGCTACGACGCGGAACTGCCCGGCGGCGGCAAGGCCCGCAAGCCGCTGGCCGGAATCCTGGGCGCCGCCGGCACCGAACCGCTGGCCATCTACCTGCCGGCCTGCGTGAACTCAATGTTCGGCCCGGCCGGCGAGGGCCAGGGCGTCGCTTCGGCGTTCACGCAGCTGCTGCACGCGGCCGGCGTCTCGGTCTACGTCCCGCAGGGCATCGAGTCGATGTGCTGCGGCACCCCGTGGAGCTCCAAGGGCTACGCCGACGGCCACGACCTCATGGCCCAGCGGGTGCTCGACGAGGTGGCGGCGGCGCTGCCGGGCAGGAACCTGCCGGTCATCTCCGACGCCTCCAGCTGCACCGAGGGCTTCGCCCACACGCTGGAAGAGCACGGCTACACCGTGGTGGACCTGCTCGCCTTCACCGCCCAGCACCTGCTGGAAAAGCTGCCCGAGGGCCGGAAGGTCTCCTCGCTGACCCTGCACCCGACCTGCTCCTCCACGCAGATGGGGCTGAATCCCGATTTGGAGAAGGTGGCGCGGGCGGCCGCGGACACCGTGAACGTGCCGGTCAATTGGGGCTGCTGCGCCTATGCGGGCGACCGCGGCATGCTGCATCCGGAGCTGACCGCCTCCGCCACCGCCGCCGAGGCAGCCGAGGTGCGCGAACTCGATGCCCAGGCCCATGCTTCCTGCAACCGCACCTGCGAGCTGGGCATGACGCGCGCAACCGGCAAGGACTACCGCCATGTGATCGAATTGCTGGCGGAAGCAGTCGCGCGGTAGGCGCAAGGCCGGACGGCGGCGGGGCCGGGTGCGATATTCGCATCCGGCCCCGCCGCCGCCTTATTCTCCCGGATGGAAGCGCTTGACCCGGTGCAGGGTATTGACGTCGGTATGGCGCATTTCCGCGCCGAGGGCCACCAGGCGCAGCAGCAGGTCCGAGGTGTAGCTGAAGCTGCCGTCCTCGTGGAAGGTGAAGGAGCTGCTGAACTCCTTGATCTCCGCGCGTTCCATCAGGTACTTGTTCTGCAGCACCCCGTAGGAGGGATCTCCCGGGGTGGCGTTGAAGTGCACGGTGGTGTCGCGCGGTCCGGCGGTGCTACCGGCCAGCACCGCGATGCCGCGGCCGAAGACCACGTTGCGCATCACCTGGCTGTTCTCGCGGTCCCAGAGCAGGAAGCCGATTTCGTCGTGGAACGGGTCCATGGCCTCCTCGCCGTGGCGCCAGGCCGTCATCGAGTAGTTCAATCCCCACAGGGTCTGCTTGCCGTTTTCCTGGATCGGGATGGGCTTGAACACCGCGCGCTCGTAGTAGCCGGTTTCGCTCGTTTCGTCGGTGAGGTTGTGGTAGGAAAGGTCGACCCCGGCATTCCCCTCCCATTCGCCGACGAGCGGGGTGAGTGGACCGAGCTTCTGCGGTCCCTGGATGGTCGAGGTTCTTGCCAAGACGGTCATGGCTGGGTTCTCCGATCAGTGAGTGGTAATCGTGGTGCCGTGTGGTGCGGCCGGCGGGATGCCGGGTCGGCATTCAGGGCAGAGCCCCCAGTAGGTGACTTCTGCTTCCTCGATCGCATACCCGGTAGCGTCCAGGGGCCTGAGGCACGGGGCCTTGCCGACAGGGCAGGGGACATCGGCGATGCGTCCGCAGGCGCGGCAGACCAGATGGTGGTGGTTGTCCCCGCGGGCCAGCTCGAAAACCGCCGGGGATCCGGGCAGCTCGATGCTGCGCAGGATTCCGGCGCCGGTCAGGGTGTGAACGACATCGTAAACGGCCTGGGTCGACACGCGGCCGATGCGCTGCCGCGCGCCGGCGGCGATTTGCGCGACATCGATGTGGGAGCGCAGGAGCAGCTCGTCGAGGACCGCGCGCCGCGGCCGGGTGACGCGCATTCCCAGCTCCCGCAGTCGCGTTTCGAGCTCTTTCATGCCGGCCTTCCCGCAATTGAATTGATCAATTCCAATGTAGGCACAACATTTGCGTTAAGCAAGAGTTGCCTCAAGCAAGTCTTTGGATGTGCGAGCGCATGGTCCGGAACGCTGGATTGGCGACGGCTACAGGGGCAGGTGGGTGCTGTTCGGCTGGGGGATGCTGTGGCCAACCAGGCCGTGCAGCTTGTCCAGGGCAGCCGCGCAGGCGGCCCGCTCCGCGGGGTCCAGCAGGTCCAGGGCCTCGCTCAGGTCCTGTCGTCGGCGTTCGGTGACCTGCTGCACGACCTGGCGGCCCGAGACCGTCAGCTCCAAGGTGACCACACTGCGGTGCGCGGGGTCCGAGCCACGCGTCAGGTGCCCGGAGGCATTGAGCCTGTCGGCCAGCCGGGTGATGGATGAATTGCCCACGCCCAGTGCCTTGGCGCAGTCGCTGGATGTCGACCGACCCCGGCGTTGCAAGGTCAGCAGCAGACGGAACTGGGGCAGGGATACCTCGAGCTGTTCAACGCTGCTCAGCGCCAGCCCCACGAGGTCCTGCGTGGCGCATTCGAAAGCCGCGAGCTCCTGCTCCGAGGTCTGCGGCCGATCCTGGATTCCCATGGAAACCAGTTTGTCACAAGAGCGCCGGCCGGCAGGGTCTGCCGCGTGGCATCGGGCGTGGGCGGAGCTCCTTGAAACTTGCTTGAAGTCGTATCCGCAAGTGGCGAAAACTGATTGAATGTGGGCATGGCCGTCATTCTTGAAACAGCAATACCGTTCCCCGCCGACGAAGTGTTCGCCTGGCACGAGCGGCCCGGCGCGATGAGCCGGCTGCTTCCTCCATGGCAGCCGGTCCGCGCAGTGAGCCAAGCGGAAAACCTGCGCGACGGCAGCTCCGAGCTGGCGATGCCTGCCGGATTGCGCTGGCACGCCCGGCATCTTGCCGACAGGTATGTGCCCGGTCGCGTCTTCGTGGACGAGCTGGCGCCGCAGGGGCTCGCTCAGGCGCCGCTGCGGCCGATCCGCTGGCGCCACGAGCACCACATCCTGCCCGACGGGCCGCAGCAGTGCGTGCTGCGCGACGAAGTCAGCACCAATATGCCGCAGAACATGGTGCGGCGCATGCTCGCCTACCGGCACCGTCAGCTGTCCGAGGACCTGCGGGCCCACCAGCGCGCGGCGCAGCACGGCCTGAAGCCGCTGACCGTCGCACTGACCGGTTCGCACGGCATGGTGGGAACCTCCCTGGGTGCTCTTCTCGAATCGGGTGGGCACCGGGTCATCCGGTTGGTTCGTTCGGCCCCCCAAGGTCCGAATGAACGCCTTTGGAATCCCGCGAGCCCCGACGAATCCTGCCTGGATGGGTGCGACGCGGTCGTCCATCTGGCCGGGGCGAGTATCGCCGGGCGATTCAATAGTGAGCACCGCAGGAAGATCCGCGACAGCCGCATCGAGCCCACGCGCCGGCTGGCGCAGCTGGCTGCGCAATCCGGTGTCGCGGTCTTCATCAGCGCCTCGGCCATCGGCCTGTACGGCGCCGACGCCGGAGAAGACGAGCTGACCGAAGACGCCCCATACGGCCGGGACTTCCTTGCGGAAGTTGTCCGCGACTGGGAGCAGGCGGCCCAGGCGGGGCCCGATGGCGGCATGCGCCGGGTCCAGGTCCGCACCGGTCTGGTGCAAAGCCCCACCGGCGGGCTGCTGCGCCAAATGCGTCCGCTCTATGAAGCAGGGCTGGGCGGCAGGCTCGGCGATGGCCGGCAGTGGCAGTCCTGGATTGGACTGGATGACCTGGTGGACATCTATCACCGCGCACTGTGGGACAGCGAACTGCAGGGTCCGGTCAACGCGACCGCGCCCACCCCGGTGCGCAACAGCGAGTACTCGGCCGTGCTGGCCAAGGTGCTGCACCGCCCCGAGATCTTCCCGGTGCCTGCCTTCGGGCCGCGGCTGCTGCTGGGCGACGAAGGTGCGCAGCTGCTGGCGTTGGCCAGTCAGCGGGTCGTTCCCGCGAAGCTGTCAGCCCGAGGCCACACCTTCCGCTCCGAAGAGCTTCCCGATGCGCTGGCCCACCTGCTGGGCCGAGAGCTCTAGGCGCAGGTCCTGCGTCGGCACCCTTGGCGGGCTGTCAGCAGCGGGGTCTTGCCGTATTCGCGATAAAGTGTGCCACATGACCTCCTAAACATATATGCGAGTTGTCGTATGCACCGCAGGCCTTGAACTCGATGTCCTATTGCGAGACGGTCGCCGGTCCGGAAGGCCTGCGGCGCCCCCACGTCATAAGGTATCGCGCGCGTACGGCAACCGTGCGTGGAATTCCGTCTTCCCGGATGATTCCGAACAATTCCGACCTTTCGGATACGATCTGACTAGCATCTTTATTTGGCGTCCAGAAACGCCGAAAACCGTCGGCAGTCGCCGACGGCCAGTCCGGCGATCGCTTGGAGGGCGGCCATGACGCAACACGCGGAGTTCCAAGATGTTCCGACCGACGCTTTCGATGCGATCGCCAGGGATCTCCAGACGCTGCGGATCGAAGCAGGCGACGTTCCCTACGCGGAAATCGTCCGCCGTATCGGGAAGCTGCGCGAGCTCTGCGGAGTAGATGCCGTCGCCGCGAGGCCTGCCCGAACCACTGTCTATGATGCTTTCCGCCTCGGCCGGACACGTATTAATGCCGAGCTTGTGGGGGAAATCGTGCAAGCCCTGGGCTGTTCGCCGGAGGAAGCGAAAACCTGGGAACGCAGATGCCTCCAAGCCCGTCTCGACAAAGCAGCAGCCAGGCAGCCATCGCCCGCCGCGCCGCAGCCATCGCCCGCCGCGCCGACAGTTCACATCGTTTCCACTCTCGGACAGGAAAACACAGCTCCCAGCAGGCGACGGATATATATACTCCTTTCGGCATGCTTGATGCTGAACCTGGCGGGTTTCTGGCTAGTTGATGCGGCAGGGCTTCGGCTTTATATGGACATGATCGGCACCGCTTTAGCCGCCATCGCCTGCGGGCCGTGGGCAGGGGTGCTTGTCGGTCTGGCGACCAACATCATTGGGCTGTCGATTACCGATTCATCGGCAGCGGCCTTCGGCCTGGTGAACATGACCGGGGCACTGGTCTGGGGGTATGGGGCGAAGCTGATCAAGCGCAACTCGGCGTTGCCGAAGTACGTTCTGCTCAACGTCGTGGTGGCTGTTGCATGTTCGGTGGTATCGAGCATCATCCTGGTTCTGCTTTTCGGAGGTATGACGGGGCACGCTTCGGAAACGACGATGCAGTCCATCCTTGCCAGCACCAGCTCGCTGGGCCTAGCGGTGTTCGAAGCCAACCTGATGTATTCGTTGGTGGACAAGCTGTTGACCGGATTCATCGTGATTGCACTGCTCGGACTCGTCAAGCAGTGGATCCGCGTCCCTGTCTACGAGCATGTTTCAGAGCATGCGCTGGAGTCCCTGGACCGCGCCTACCGCTTGACGAAGACCGGATTCGGTTCCTTGCGGGCCCATCAGGGACGGGCCCTGGGATAGCCCGTTCAGCTCCGCGAGGAGCCCGGGACGCCCGCGCCTAGCGCAACACCACGATTCTGCCCTATCATCAATGAGTCAGGAAGCGCGACCAAGCGGATTCCGGCGCTCTCAAAAGGGGCGATACCCGTTGCCGAAACGCAACCGGTAGCGGCAGACATATATGGAATTTTCTTCAGCACCATACTTTTGAAAAGAGTCCATGATGTCTAGCGTTTCTGCCGCCATCGCCCATGCCCTCAAGCCATTTGCACCGCAGATCTTCGGTCTGATGGGCAACGGCAACGCACATTTCCTCGACGCGGCCGTGCGCCAAGGGTTCACCTATACCGCAGTTCGCCACGAATCGGCCGCGGTATCGGCCGCGGACACCTATTTCCGCATCTCCAACAAGCTCTCCATCGCTTCCACCACCTACGGCGCCGGCTACACGAATGCCGTGACCGCGCTGGCGGAGGCCGCCGCTGCACGCACCCCGCTGCTGTTCGTCACCGGCGACGCACCGACCTCGGGACTGCGCGGCTGGGACGTGGATCAGGCCGCCATTGATACCGCGGTACGCGCCCCGCGCTACGTGGTGGACCGGGAAACCCCGGGAGCCATCGCGTTGCAGGCCGCCGCGCATGCACTGCGCGAGCAATGCCCGGTGGTCCTGGCCATCCCCTACGACCTTGCCGCCCTCGAGACTTCCGAAACGGAACTTCCGGACTTCGCCGACCTCGGCCCCACGCCGCCCGCCCCGGAATTGAACTCCACCCAGCTTGAACAGGTCAGCTCGCTGCTGGCAGGCGCCCAGCGCCCGCACATCCTCTACGGCCGCGGCGCCATCGACGCCGCACCGCTGGTCAAGGAGCTGGCAGCCAAGATCGGCGCCACCACCTCCGGTACCCTGCTGGCCCGTGACCTGCTGGACTACCCCTACGATCTGGGAATCACTGGCGGCTTCGCCACCGAGAGGAACGCCGAGATCATCGCCCAAGCGGATGTCGTGCTGACCCTCGGTGCATCGCTGAACCAGTTCACCATGCGCTTCGGGGGCCTGGTCAACGAGTCCGCCACCCTGATCCAGATCGACCTGGCTGCCACCGCCACCAATCCACGGGTGGACTACTTCGCCACCGCCGATATCAGCGCCGCCGCCGCGCACCTGCTCCAGTCGGTGCCAGCGGCCGAAGCCTCGTGGGCCAAGGAGCTGGACCTCGCCGCGCTGCGTACCCGCCCTCTCGGCGACGCTAAGACCGCCGACGGCTTGCTGGATCCGCGCCGCGTGGCCAGCGAAATGGAGCGGATCCTGCCGGCCAACCGCGTGCTGGTGCAGGATGGGGGGCACTTCATCGGCTGGGGACCCATGTATTGGTCCACCAGCGGCGCCCGATCGCTGACCTGTGTCGGCACCGCCTACCAGTCCATTGGCCTGGGTATCGCCTCGATGGTAGGCGCCGCCGCCGCGGCCGATGGACGTACCGTGGTGCTGGCATCCGGCGACGGCGGCTTCCTCATGGGACTGGCAGACCTGGAATCCATCGTGCGCACCGTCACAAGCGGTGTCATCGTCATTTACAACGATTCGGCATACGGAGCCGAGGTGCACCAGTACGGATCGATCGGGCTGCACGAGGATCCGATGCTGATCCCGACCGTGGACTTCTCGGCACTGGCCCAAGGCATGGGCGCCACCGGCATCAAGGTTGAAACCTTGGATGACTTCGGCAAAGTCAGCGCATGGGTGGAAGCCGGGGCGCAGGGCGTTTGCCTTGTGGACGCACGCATCTCGGCGCATGTCCGAGCTCCGTACATGGAGGAAGTCCTGGAGGCGAACCGCAAGGCCGCCGGCGCTGCAGCATCACAATCGGATTAAGATGCTGGTCAGTGCGGTCCCCACCGCGTAGGGTTGCAGGGTGCACAAGTTTTTGGTTGGAACAGCGGGCCTGGGGATCGGGGCGCTGTTAATGCTCCCTGCAACCCCGTCTTTAGCCGCACCCACCGGCCCGAATGACGGGGCCGGTGTGACCGCACCCCTGCTGTCCGAAACTTCCCTGCGCGTGGCCACGATGGCAACCGACCTGAGCGGGGAGGAACCCGGAGACCTGTATCGGGATCTGCTGACCCGGACAGACACCGAAGCCCTACGCGTGGCCGATGCAATCAGCGTCGCGAATCCCGACATCGTGGTGCTGACCGGCATGGATGCCGATCCGGATGCGGTAAATACCTTCATCTCGGACTACCTGAACAGCCCGGACGACGAACATACCGATGTCGGCTACGCCTACTCCTATCTCGCAATCGGCTCCAGCGGAGTGCAGAGCGGCGCGGACCTGGACGGAGACCGCGTGGTCGGAGGCCCGGGCGATGCCTGGGGCCAGGGCGCATTCGCCGAACAGTCCTCGACTGTGGTGCTGTCCAAGTATCCGATCAACCAGCCGGACGTCGTTTCCGTGTCGGCGCTGAAGTGGGACGAGGTGGCAGGCAACAAGCTCTCAAGCTCCGAGCTGAGCGGTGCCGTGGCCGCGTCCATTCCGGTGATGCACAACGGGCTGTGGGACATCCCCATCGAGTATCGCGGTGAACGCGTCCATATCCTGGCGGCCCAAACCGAGCCAGCCCAGAGCAGCTACGGCTTCGGCGCACCACGCCAGAAGGACCAATTGAAGGTCATCTCCGACTACATCGCCGGGGAAGACTACGTTGTCGCAGACGACGGAGCCAAGGCTGGAGGCATCGACGAGAACCGCATCGTGGTGACCGGTGCATTGGCGCAGCGCACCGAGTTCACCGCAGCCGCGTTGGCTCTGGGCGATGAGCTCGGCCGGGATGACGCATTGAACGACTCGGGGAACTTCGTCATTCCCAACCGGGGCTGGAACGTGCTGGGCCAGGGCCGCATCGGCGCCGAAGCCCCGGAAGATTTCCAGTTGCTGCCGGGCGCAACGCCCGAGAGCATCGAAACCTCCGACCTGATCTGGACCGACGTCCAGTTCTAGGCGTTCAGCAGTTCACGCAGGTAGCCGTTGACGAACCGTCCCTGGGGATCGACCTGCTGCCGCACGGCCTGGAAATCCTTGAACCTCGGATACAACTGGGTGAGCTCGGCCGCCCGCAGCGTGTGCTGCTTACCCCAGTGCGGACGTCCGCCGTGCGAACGCAGGATTGATTCCATGTCCGGGAAATACTGCGGGACCCGATCCCGGATATAGCGGTGCACCGCGATGTAAACGCTGTTTCGGCCGCTGGCAGTGCCCAGCCAGGTGTCGTCGCCGGCAGTTGTCCGGACTTCCAGCGGGAAAACGACAGGTGCGGGTCGAAGCTCGAAATAGCGGCGCAGTTCCGCAAACGCGGCAGCGAAGTTCTCCAGCGGCAGCGCGTACTCCATCTCGGTGAACTTCACCCGCCGCGGGCTGATGTAGGTCTGGTTCCACGACGCGGTGTAGCTGCGGTCTGAAAGGACCCGGCTGGCGAACCAATTGAGCCGGGGAATCATGCGCGGCATGGCGGCGCCTAGCGAACAGATGGCCTGCAGCCCGCCATTGGACAGCAGTTCGTCGTTCACCCAGGTCCTGAGCCTGTCCGGCATCTTCGCCGGGGCATCGCCCGGCAGCCGCGTATTGGTTTTCACCTGGGCATTGCCGGTACCCGGGAACCAGAAGAACTCAAGATGGTCTTCCTGGGCCGCTCTTTCGACAAAACTTTCGGCCAACGGGTCGATGGCCTCGATGGTCTCGGTTGCGTGCATCATGTAGTGCGGGACGCACCGGAGCCGGACATGGGTGATGACACCCAACGCGCCCAATCCGACACGAGCCGCCTGGAACAGGTCCGGGTGCTCCGTGGCGCTGGCACGCACCTGCGTCCCGTCGGCCAGCATCAACCGCAGGCCGGTGATCGCGCCGCTGAATCCGGTGAATTTCAGGCCGGTGCCGTGGGTTCCGGTGCTGATGGCACCGGCGATGGACTGCCGGTCAATGTCGCCCATGTTCTCAAGCGCCAACCCGAAGGGCTCCAGCAGGTCAGGAACCTGCCACAACCTGGTCCCGGCCCGGAACGTCACCTCATGCGTGAGCGCATCAACTTCCTCGATTCCTTGGAGGCCGTCGAGATCCAGCAGGATGTCGTTGGTCTTCGCCAGCGGGGTGAATGAATGGCCGGCGCCCACGGTGCGTACGGTGTGCCCATTGAGCGCCGCCGATTCGAGCAACCCGCCCAGCTGGTCCAGGGAGGCGATCGACTGGCGCATCGTCGGAGCGGCAGTCACGGTACCGGCGAAATTCTGGAAGGTGCTCACAGGAAGGCTTTCCCTTCGCCTCGATAGGTTGGCCATTGGCCGCTGATCTTGTTCTTCGAGTAAACGGCTACCTTGTTGATCCGTTCTGCCGGCTCCCCGGATTTTGCATGGCGCAGCCATACGGTATCGCCGATGTTCAAGCGGTGCGCGGTCGGTCCGGTGAGCGGGGTCTGGACCTCGCCTGCGCCTTCCAATGGAAGGTAGCGCAGCTTGCGGGGGTGCTCGATGCTCGGCAATCGGTCCTTGCCTGCCGGACCTGATGCGGTCCAGCCGCCGCCGAGGATGGTGATCGTCTGGTGATCCGGTCTGCGGACTACCGGGAACCCCAGGAACAGGGCGGGGGAGGGGGAGAACGAGCGGAAGGAGTCGAACAACGCCGGGGCGAAGAGGCCGGAGCCCGCTGCCAGCTCCGTCACCGCTGCTTCCTGGGTGGTGGTTTCAAAGGATCCCGTGCCTCCGGCATTGACGAAACGCAGGTCCGCGATTCCTCGCACTCGGCTCACGGCCTCGGCGCGCCGCTCGGCAAGCTCGGCAGCGCTGCGCTTCCTAAGCGCCCGGGCGATCCAGGCCTTGGGGGCGAACCCTCCATCCGGAACCGAGGCGATCTGGGATTCGTAGGCCATGAGCCCGTCCAGTTCGAACCCCTTCCGGCGCTGGACCTCCTCGGCGAGTGAAGCCAGATCCTCCGGCTCGGCTAACGGAGACCGCGCTGCCCCGATACGCAGTCCCGCCGTCGGATAGTACGCGGCATCCAGTTCAAGGGCGACCTTCAGTGGGTGATGGTGCGGGACGATCCGATCGATGAGATCCAGTTGCGCAACGGAGTCGACCATCACCGTGATCTCAGCGCGGGCTTGCTCGCTGGTTGCCCAACGGCTGATAGCCTCCGTGTCGGTCTGGGGATAGGCCACCACCAGGTCCTTCAGCCCATGGCTCGCCAGCCAGAGTGCTTCGCCCAGGGTAAAACACAGCACTCCGCTGAACCCGTCGGCGGCCAGTGCCCGTTCAAGGGCCTTGCGGACGCGCAGGGATTTGGAGGCGACGCGTATCGGGATTCCTCCGGCTCGTTCGCGAAGGGCGATCACGTTGGCATCGAAGGCATCAAGATCCAGCAATGCTACTGGTCGTTCGTTGACCCCGGCTTGTTTCACAGCGTGGTTGTACCGTTTGGCCTGCGCGTTCTTCATATCCCAACTCTTCCATCGGTGTTTGGGTCTTTCAAGGACTGGGCCGAACATGATTGGCATTCCGAGGATATTCAGGTATCGGAAGCATCCGATTCACGGAAACTTACAGGTTTGGCTCGATATGCTGGCACCATCATGAGCAAAGATCCCATTTCGATGACGGTCATCGGCAACGATGGCAAACCACGTACTGTAATCCAGGACGCCATCATGAAAGGTGTCGGCGTCCAGCGACCGCTGGTTCTTGCATATTTGAAACGGCTGCGCCGCAAGCACCCCGAGGCCACGGCGGCAGAACTCGCCAAGATTGCCGAGCGCGACTACTTGAAAATCGTGACCGGTTCGGGAGCAGCCGTTGGCGGCACCGCAGCCATCCCCGCGGTGGGCACCGGTGCCGCACTGGGCCTGTCTGTGGCAGCCACCCTTGGATTCCTCGAAGCTTCTGCACTATATGCGCAGACCCTTGCTGAGCTCCACGGAATTGCCATCGAAGACCCGGAACGATCCCGAGTGCTGGTTATGGGTGTGCTGATGGGTGAGGAAGGCAGCGCCATGATCGCCGGCCTCACCCGGCAGGCGGCCGGGCGCGGCGGCGGGCCGATCAAGGGGTGGGCCAAGGCCTTCGGCGCGAACAAGTCGACGAGCTTCTATGCTTCACTGCAAAAAACGATGCAGAAGTCGTTCATGCGCAAGGTTGTAGGCACCCAAGCCGCAAGCGTTGTCGGCAGGATCGTTCCCTTCGGCGTGGGAGCTGTCATCGGTGGCGCCGGCAACCGTTTCCTGGCCAAGCGTGTTGTTGAAACTGCAGCAGTCGCCTTCGCTGGGATTCCCACCATGGCCCCAGACCAGCTGGAATTGGATGATCCGCGGATCATCGACGTCGAAGTCATCGAAGAATAGTAGAGGTCAAGCGCAACCCCGTAAATATAGAGTGGCTGCCCGGGACCGGGAGTTTTCATGTGTCGGGCGGGTGTCGAGCGGGGCGCAACGGGATAAAGAATTCCGGTTAGGGCGGGCCGCAGTCGCTTAAAACCGCGCGTTCTCGGGCGTTAAGCGCATAAAAAGCCAGTAATGAACACGATTCTGTTTTTATGTGTCCACGCTCACCGCCCCGCAGCACCCCGCCGATTTGCAGACCCCCGACAACCCGTGTATAGTTTTTCCTTGTCGCCACGAGCCGGACGGAACACCAACCGACCAGGACGAGGCGGCGAAAACCCCGGAAAATCAAGGTTTTCCACACCATGTGTGGATAAGCTGGAATTGAATGGGAATCAAAGAATACTGGTTCAAATCACAAAGAATCGATTTGACTTTCAGAATTCAATGATTATAGAATTTGAATATAACGCTGGACGATATCGCCTCCTGGAATAGGGGTGGCGGAGAACCGGTAAGTGTTTGTTGTTTGAGAACTCAATAGTGTGCCAAGTTTGTTGATACCAAATTATTTTTTGTTTGGTGAATACGAAACATTTTGCTTGGGATGATGCACCCCCGTGTGTTGTTCCGAGTGTTTTTATTCGCCAGGATTTCATCACC
>NZ_POAF01000011.1 GCF_003309065.1 Glutamicibacter soli
ACCGTGCACAAGGTCCTCTCCCGGTACGGGTGCTCCCGCCTGTCCTTCCAGGACCGGGCTACCGGCCGGTGCATCCGCCGCTACGAGCACATGGCACCCGGAGACATGATCCACGTGGACATCAAGAAACTCGGGCGGATCCCGACGGCTGCGGCCACCAAGCACTGGGCCGGGCGGCCGGGAACCGGAACAAAACCCGAACAATCGCCAATCGGAGGCCCGGCTACGCCTACCTGCACAACGCGGTGGATGACCACTCATGCCTGGCCTATACCGAAATCCTGACCGATGAGAAGAAGGAAACCGCGGCCGGGTTCTGGGAACGGGCCAACGCCTACTTCGCGTCGCTGGGCATCACGGTGCGTCAGGCGCTCACCGATAACGGGGCGTGTTACCGGTCCCACGCGTTCAGGGACGCGCTGGGGTCGCGGTGAAGCACCGGCGGACGCGCCCCTATCGGCCGCAGACCAACGGGAAGGTGGAGCGGTTCAACCGGACGATGTTGGAGGAATGGGCGTATGCCAGGCCGTACCGCACGGAGGCCGAGCGGGTTGCCGCGTTCCAGGGGTGGTTAGACTATTACAACTATCGTCGAGGACATACCGCACTGACGGGTCTGGCGCCGGCTGATCGTGTTCTTAACCTCCGTGGGTAATACAGCTAGTCATAGGTTTCATTGTCCTTGGTGTGGCGGTGCTGGGGATAGGGCTTGGTTGCCCCTCACTTAGCTGGTTATTTACTTATCGGGTGTGCTAGCCGATTTCGGTAGCTTCCCGCTGGTGAACAGTCGCCGTTGCAAGTGCGAGAGACGGTGCTCCGGGTCAAGTGCTAGTGCCTGGTCCAAGAACTTCATCGCCCCGGTGCCCTGTCCGGCCATCCAGCGCGCCCATCCCAGCGCTGCCAAGACGTTCGAGCGGTCCTCGCCGGCCAGGAACTCTAGCGCTTCGTAGAGCATGGCTGCCCCGGCATCGAAGATCTTCCGATCAGCGATCAGCGTATCTCCCATCAGCAGCTCGGCCAGTTCCTGCTTGGTGTGGGATTTCAGGCGTGCAACACTCGGGCATCGGGGCCTATAGGCCCAATTTCCACTGGAACATGCATACGACTTAATTTCTGGAAGATCGATAACATATATACTCAAAATCGTTTGTGCCTCCCGCTTCCGCGGGTCTAGCGAGCAGCATCCCCCAAGTGCTGCTCCCTGAATAAACCCTTTGCAATCCCCCAGAGGCTAGGGATTCGATGCGAACTGAGGCGGGGCGTATTTGCGAGAGCACGCCCCGCCCCTGAGGGGTGCGTGCTGCTGAGACCGTCGAAATTCGAATATGCCAGAGGAAGCTGGGTCCGTATAGGTGGCGTCTCACGCCGACCGGCCATCCATCCCTGCTGCCCGAGGGGAAACGGATCCACTTACAGCGGAAGCATAGTGGCGTAAACCGCAGAGCTTTTCACTCCGCGCCGAAGGTCGCCGTGGGAAAAGAACAGCAACGGGGATATGCTCAAAGAAGACCCTCATGACGCGAGAGCGCCACGGAGCAGCCATTCATACCATGGCCCATCCTGGGGTATGGCGACGTTGAGGAACAATTCTTAGCGCGTCCGGTTCTTGGGGGCATCTTGGATTCAGCAGCACGGCGCATATGGGCCACCCAACAGTTCGCCCAGTTACTCGCTAATGAGGAGGCGCAACGCCACCTGATGACCTACGGCTGGGTTGAAGGAATGCCGGTCATCTTCGCTGATCTCCAAGACCAGGTCGAAGAAATCATGGGTTTCGTCTCCGTCCACGGACGTGCAGTACTTCTGGCCGTCGGCATCCAGGAATACCACGAGCTGCAGCTATGGCACATCACAATTCCTAGTCCAATCTTCGCCCGCGTCCCACCCTTGCCCTCTGGCACCATTCTCGAACAGCTATGCACCAAACAGGCGCAGAACCGGCTTCGCCCCTTCCGCGTCTCCTTTTGGGCTCACAGCGCCGTGATCCACGAAATCCCCTGTTTCGTCCGGAACGATATGCGCCGTGTCGATCAATTAACCGCAACAAGTGATTCGTGACGATCCGCGACGCCCTATGACTGCCTGAAAAAAACCTGAGAACATTTTGCCAAGCTAAGCATGTACTTCACTAAACTTCACCCCATACAGACAAAATGGATGTGAAAGGCTTTTGACTAGGTATTATCTCGACTAACCTCTAGCCATATAGGGGATGCAGAATTGAGCTCTCTGCGCTCGAATCTGCTTCGTAAACGCACAGAAACACGCCCTGAGTAGAGCTTTCGTGCACACCTGTTCTTCCTGTGGGTAATCTCTTAGGGTGGAAATCACACACTAGGAGCCGCTGACCCGTGTGGGAAAGTGACTTGTTCCAAGTTGATGGGGATCACTCGGAAAACTCAAGAACACAGTGGGAGGTAGTACCAATGCCAGGACGTATCGCACGCACCAAAACGGCTGAACGTGTATCTGAACTACTCGGATCGCGAGAGGGCCGTAAGCATCTTAGGGCTCACGGGTGGGAACAAGGCATGCCCGTTGTTATGGCGGTACCTAGCGAGCCGCTTAATGATGTGATGGGGCTGGTTTCCATGCACAATCGTTCCGTCCTGGTCGCAATGCTCGACGCATACTCCGACACCTTGAAGTTCCTGCATCTGTGCGCACCGAACCCGGCATTACGTTGCGTCGATGCCGAGAACGATACTACCCAGATCAGTGATCTCTTCGCCCGCGCCGAGCGCGAAGGCTTGGTGACTTTCCGTTCAAAGTACTGGGACGCGAGCTCCGTCGCCCATCCCATCCCGGTCTTTGAGCCAGCCCCAGAAACTAGAACCTACGCACAGCGCTTCTACGCCTGAGCCCCCATATACGGTGTTAAGCCCTCTTTGAGCTGATCACGATCCAAGGCCAGTAATCGGTCAGGTCGTTCCGGGACGGGAGATGGCCTTGCAACCCATTTCCCCTCCCTGCTCAATTTGGCTCAATTTTGTTACTCCGAAGCGTAAGCTACCGCGGCCTAAAAGCTTGATCAGTCCTATGGGCGCTTTCGATACCTAGGACGAGTCCTAGGCGACATGCGGAGATATTTGAGTGCCTTAGGGTCTTCCCCTGCAGCGAGCAGATGCACAGAGCCTAAAGGGGTTACTTCCGTGATCGGACTCGGATTTTAAGCCTCTGGGCCGACTTCCGTGCCAGCCTCTGGACGCGCTTCATTGTTTGCAACGTCCTGAGCCTCCTGCTTCACGGCTTCCGGACTGTCGCCTCGAGCCAGCCGATGCACTGTATCGATCAAGTGCTGAACTTCAGTGACTCGCTGGGTCCAATACTCGGTATCAAGGTATCCAAACCCATTACTTGCTTCAGAGGCCAGGTCCTGGAAACTATTGCGATGGGTTTCCAAAGCGCTGGCCAGATCGTCGTACTGGTCACCGGTAAGGGAGAGATGAATGTCTTTTCGCGGGATAGTCGTCATAAATTCCGGGATTGTTCACTAATAACTGGTTCCTTGACCCTACGAGACAGTAACAGGGATACGTCAAGAGCACAGAGATTTACCTAGCAACATCCCAAAAAGCAAGTGGGCCATTACATAGTCTAGAGAAATCTCCGTCAGTTTTCTTCTCCCCTACTGGACCTTGAGGATCAGGAAGAGTATCCAGAGCGGCAACGCTCTGACAGGTACTTTTTAGATCCACAATTCCTTGTCGTTAGCTGGCAGAGACCCTTTTCTTCTTACTAGCATCATGGCGATCAAGACCCTCCACTATGTGAAGCCTCTGCAAGAGCTTAAACATACAACTACATCGCAATAGCCTATAGAAACTATAACGAGGAAACGAAGGATGCAGACTCATGGCTAAAGCAAGCATTGAAACATACTACGAAGATGGCCAGTGGAAGAGCCGCCGGCAAGGAAGCGGAAGAGCATTCAATGTCGGTGGAACGAAAGCTGAACAACAAGCCATAGGTCGCACAGCCGCACAAAACGACGGGGTTGAGCACATCATTAAGAACCAAGACGGAACCATCAGCGCCCGCAACTCCTACGGCAACGATCCCTACCCACCTAAAGGTTAAGCCCGAAGACGATAGGGGTACTAAACACCCCTTTGGAAAGGGGAGCCCAGAAAACAAGGCCCAAATGTCCTTCTGACACACGGGCATGTAATCGGACAGCATGATGGATTCCCGTTCTTACGGCCTCTGTCCGCTGTAAATCTTGGCACTCCCTACAGATCTTTTGCGATACCTAGCGCGGTATATGGCTACACACCTGATTCGTCTCGACATGGTGTCTTCCAGTGTCGCCAGGGTATCTATTAAAGTGAAATACGCGTACCGTCGAAAGAACATTCCGCGATAATATCCGTGGCCTGCCGGCACCAGGACAACCCACTGTGACTCATTGCGGTGTGACTTCCAGAAAATCTTTGGAAGTTGCTAGAGCGGAGGTACACGATGTCCACCCATGAACTACGATCCCACACAGCTGGACACGTCAAACACATCCTCGGTTCTCGCCAAGCGCGCATCCACCTGGCCTCGTACGGCTGAAGGGAAGGGACGCCCATCGTCCTGGCCGAACCACACGATCTACTCGATGACGTCATGGGACTAGTTTCAGTCCATGGACGTTCCGCGGTGGTCGCGTTCTATGATGAGCTCGCTGATCATCTGAGCTTCTGGTTCGTCTCGGTTCCGAACCCGGCATTAGAAAACGTACCAATCGAACCTAAAGGCCAGCTCTTGCGCGAATTCATCGCCAAAGCTCCAAATGGGACAAGAACATTCCGCGTTAGATATTGGGCATACAGTGCGATAACCTTTGAAATCCCTTGCTACGTCCGCAGCGACAGAGAACATCGAACTTCCTACACCACCCGTCCGGGCACAGGAGGTGAATCAGAATCTGAAGATTCCCTGGATAATCCGGAACCTATGGACTGACCTCTAGCGTCGAGAGTTAAGCTGGTCTTGTTTATAACTGAAAAATTAGCTTTTTCGCACTGAAGCATCCCACGGTCATCGCGGGATGCTTCAGTGTTTAATGCCCCCGAGGAAGCGGCGCCAACCAATGAAGGGTCACCACGGAGCACAAGGCACAGTCTCCGCGCACAGGAACGCTAGTCCCAAGTCGCACTGTGCCTAGGCAAGGGCCGACCGACATCCTACCGTGGTGCGTAGACCTTCAAAGTCTTGATATAGGGAAGGACGCCAGCACATGAGCCTGAACCCAACAGCAAAACCAGCCAATGAGTCTGCGGGATTTAACCCGCACTTCCTCACCACCATCATTGGTCTCCCCACGCCCAACGCCGAGCTTGCCGACGATCTAGTACAGCTCGACGGCTCTCCCGTCATCGATTACACCCACTTCTCCCTGGCCTTGAGTCGGTCGCGCAAGTTCGCTCGGTGGGTGGGTTGGAACATCGACGGCGCCCAGATGCAGCTGCTCCCCCGTACCGGTATCAACTTCTCCAAGGATCGTCGCATCCCGGCCGAAGACCAAGCCGGCGATGACCTCTACACAGAGAATCGGCTTGATCGGGGCCATCTGGCCCGCCGCGCCGACCTCACCTGGGGACCCAACGCCGAAGCTCAGCAAGCGAACAGGGATTCCTTCTACTTCACCAACATCACCCCACAGATGGAGGACTTCAACCAATCCCGACAAGCCGGCATCTGGGGTCGGCTAGAAAATGCCCTTTACGAGGACGTGGAGCTCGATGACCTGCGCTGCAGCGTCTTCGCCGGCCCCGTCCTGCGAGATGAAGATCAGCCCTACCGGGGTTACCAGCTGCCTGCCGAGTACTGGAAGATCATCCTCTTTGAACAGGCAGGGCGGTTCACCGCCCGGGCGTTCCTCCTCACCCAGAACCTTGACCGGTTGCAGGTGCTGATGGCCTTGGACGAGTTCCGGGTCTACCAAATCACCGTCAGTGAAGTGGAAGAACGCACCGGACTAGTTTTCCCAACTCCGGTGCATGACGCTGATGATCTAACACTGACCCATTCCAGCTCACGGAACCCGCTCAGTGATACCTCAGATATCACTTGGTGAACTCGCCATCAGATGGCCTCAAGTACTGAGAGCGGAAGTTCGAAGGTCGATTGAATGATCGTTACTTAGTCAGCACCGGCTACGCCATCCCGGCACTGCCTCGTTCAGCGCAGCTAACCGCCAGGAGGGTAAGGTGCTTTCGGCGCGAGCTTGATGCTGACGATGCAACCACACCCCAAGCCGGTGTTCAGGCTCAGAGGCGTAGGTCTTGTAGCGGGGCATCTGCCCGGTAGAGACGACATAAGCGCTCACCGCGTTCAGCATGCTTCTCCAGTGCTCATCGCGGCTCTGCTGTGGCACATCCACGTTCCAACCATCCAGTTGATCGAGAAGAACGATCTTCGCCGCCGACATGCCACCCTTTCGATAGGCATTGCGTTGCAGAGCCACCCACTGCGCCAAAGAGCGTTCTATCCCTTCGGCAGTACTATTGGGCAGCCGGTGGTGGGTTTGTTGGAATGCCAGCACTTCGGTGAGGCGTTGCCGCCACCGCGTGGACGGTCGATCGGGATCACGCTCGGCCAGGGCCTCGGCATGGATAGCGTGAAGCCCCGGGTCATACTTCTCTCTAACGCGTAGATGCAGGTGGATGGTGGCCACGTTGGCATGGCATCGGTCCGCGATTTCACGCACCGTCAACCCGGCGACATACATCATGTCCCATTCCGGGTGCCGCGAGACGTCCCAACCTGTCATGGCACTAAGCTACGCCACACTGTGAAACCTTTGAATAGAACCGTGTAGGAACCGTGTAGGAGGTCCACGAGCACTCCGCATATGAAAGGCGTTTCTGAAACGAAAACCCCGGCGTGTCGCCGGGGTTCGCTGATCATTTCAAAAACGACCGTTTATGCGCTGCAAACACAGAGCCGAAAATGACATCCAATCACTAACCAATTGAACTCACGCGATAGGCTTCTAACAAAGCGTTTTAGGAGTAGAAGTGACCAATTCCCCGCAGTGGCTGATAGATGCAGCTGTCGTTTTCGGTGATAGTTGCGCAGCTAAGCTTGCTGGCCCCGGGGATAAGGAAGCTGCTATCCGTTCTCCACTGGAAACTTTTCTCGGGAGCTTTGGCACCTCGATCGGTGTAAAAGCTGTCTTCCATGATGAGGTTCGTGACTCGGAACGTAGAGTTCGCCCCGATTACGGTGTCTCTATCAATGGCGCAATTTCTGGCTATGTTGAGGTGAAGGCACCGCAGAAGTCGGTCGATCCAGATACTTTTCGAGGACACGATAGAACGCAGTGGGAGCGGCAGAAAGACTTACCCAATCTGATCTACACCAACGGCACAGAATGGCGGCTGTACAGGAATGGCGAACTCTGCGGTCAACCGGAATATCTAAATGGTGGTGCCCTAGACGATCCTTCAAAGGTCTTAGTTCCTTCCCAAGGACTCGAAGCTTTGCTTCTTGATTTCCTAAAATGGCACCCTTCGGCCATTACAAGTGTTGGTTCACTTGTTCGTGCAGTAGCACCTCTAACTCGACTGCTTCGCGGAGAAGTTCTAGATCAGATAAAACATGAGGAAAAACAAATCAAGGCTGGGAAAGATCCTGATATTCAGCCTTTCCTAGGACTGGCACAGGACTGGCGCGCTTTACTTTTTCCAAGTGCTGATAACGCAACTTTTGCGGATGGATATGCTCAGACAGTTACGTTCGGCTTACTTTTGGCCCGAACGGAAAACATTGACATTCAATCTCGTTCGCTACATTCAGTAGGTTCTTCCCTAGGTGCTGAGCACTCTCTGATGGGCAAAGCTCTTCAGCTTCTAACTGATGACGTGGCAAAGGATTTCAAAGTCACCCTTGATTTGTTAGTCCGAGTTATCGGTGCTGTTAACTGGGAAAAAGTTCGTAAGGGTCGAAGAGACACCTATCTCCACCTCTACGAAAATTTCCTTGACCTATATGACAACGAGCTTCGCAAAAAATCGGGTTCCTACTACACGCCTCGTGAGGTCGTTGAGGAAATGACGAGGCTAACTGAGGACGTACTGGTGACGCAGCTTGGCAAGAGCCAAGGGTTCCGTGACCAGCAAGTACTCACTATCGATCCTGCTATGGGAACGGGGACTTTCCTCCACACAATTCTTGAACGTGTCGCCGCGTCGGCCGAGCACGCTGATGGTCCTGGAGCAGTTGCTGGCGCTGTTACCCAAGCCGCTGAACGTCTGATTGGGTTTGAACTTCAAATGGGCCCTTACGCTGTCGCAGAACTGCGCGCCCACGATCTTCTTGCTCTTCACGGAGCAAAGGCACCAAGCGGTGGAATGAAGCTTTTCGTGACTGACACGCTGGATGACCCTCATGCGGAAGAGACGCAACTTGGATCCGGTTTGAAGCTGTTAGCTAAGGCACGCAAGGATGCCAACAAGGTCAAGGCGGAAGAGAACGTTACTGTTGTTATCGGCAACCCTCCCTACAAGGAATTAGCCACCTCCCAGGGTGGATGGGTTGCGAACGGAAGCCCCTCACAGGACAGTAAAAAGAAGCGTACTCGCGCGATTTTAGAAGATTTCTTCTCACCTGCAATGCGCCAATACAAGGCCAAACTAAAAAATCTGTACATCTATTTTTGGCGTTGGGCGACTTGGAAGACTTGGGAATCGACCACCAATCAACCCGATAGCGACGCTGGAGTCGTTTGCTTTATTTCCACTTCCGGATACGTCACCGGACGTCCTTTTGTGGCTATGCGGGAGTATCTGCGGCGTGAATCTTCCGACGCGTGGATCATTGATCTGACCCCCGAAGGCCAGACGCCAGATGTCCCGACGCGAATTTTCCCGATGGTTCGCCAACCATTGAGTATCGGGATCTTTGTACGTAAATCAGGAACGGACACAAACCTGCCAGCAAGAATCCGTTATGTGTCTCTGCATGGTAGACAAAAGGAGAAATTCGATCAGCTCGCGAAACTGACACTTAATGGGCCGGAATGGAAAGAAGCTCGAACGGGTTGGACTGCTCCTTTTACCCCGGCTTCGTTAAACGGCTGGGATGATAATCCTGCGCTTGATGATTTGTTGCCTTGGTACGCGCCTGGAATCTTTGCTACTCGTACATGGATCTATTCACCATCGCCAGAGTTGTTAAATGAGCGTTGGGCACGTTTGATCGCGGCCCCAGAAGCTGAGAAGCCTGAACTGTTCAAGGAAGGTAGTGAACCACGGCTTCACAAGAGTTTCCCTGTCTTACCAGGAGCTGATACGTCGAAAGCAATCACTCCGCTTGCTAAAGAAACGAATCCTGTACCCACGAAACCGCTGCAAATTGGATATCGTTCCTTTGACCGTCAATGGATCATCCCTGATAGTCGTGCAATTCACCGAGCAGCAGCTCCACTATGGGCCGCACGTCAGGAGAATCAGGTCTATACCGTTGAGCTTCATACCCAAGTGCTTAAACCGGGGCCTGGCATCGTGTTCTCCTCGCTTATCCCTGACTATCATCACTTCAAAGGCTCAGAAGGTGGTCGGGTTCTGCCTGCACTACATCCCGACGGATCTGCCAATCTTGCACCCAAACTCGTTTCCTCGCTGGAGGCTAGGCTTGGACTCACCATCGCTGAGCAGGACGTATTGGCGTATGTTGCGGCTGTTGTTTCCCATGCAGGTTACACGTCAAGATTCGCCGAAGATCTTCAAACACCGGGTGTTCGCGTACCTATCACAACAAATGCGACCCTATGGACTCAGGCGGTTGAGCTTGGACGTGAAGTCCTCTGGGCGCAAACGTATGGAAGTGCCTACAGCGAGGGTACGCAACGTCCAAAAGACAACATCAGATTCGCAAATCAAGATCCACGCCGAGTCGTTTCCCTCAGCCCTGTAACTGCGCTACCGGAGCAGATCATTTACGATGCTGAAGCTGAAGAAGTGCATATTGGTGACGGTCGCTTCGGGCCTATACCTGTAGAAGCCTGGGAATACCAAGTAGGTGGCAAATCAGTAATCAAATCTTGGTTTAGTTCGCGTAACCTTCGACCTGGCGGTTTGAAATCTTCACCTCTAGATCACATGCATGTATCGGACTGGCAGTCTGACTGGACTAGTGAGTTCATTGACCTTGCTTCATTGCTAAGAAGACTGTCTGAACACGCAGTCGAACAACAACGAATTCTCGATCAAATCATGGGATTACCTCTAATCTCCATGGAAGATCTAGAAGTATCAGGAACAGTCTGGCCGGAGGCAGGTAAACGCGCCAAGCCCATTTACCCCACCGTTCTAGGATCGAATGCTGCTGGCGATCAGCAGGGCGAGTTCGATCTAACTATTGAGGAAGACTAGACTCTGCTCAGTCTTGCTGCACTCCTTTTCAACATGATGTTTAACACGATAGGTGTTGAGGTTCGCCCGTTAGATGGTGTACCTTCCAGAATCCCCGAACGGGCCAAGGATCGGCTGACTGGCCATTTGTTCTAGCCCTGTTCTACGTAGGCCGCTGAAACTCAGCGGCCTGCGCTGCCTAAGCGCTTGTTCAGCCGCGTCTATGCCAGGATGGCACAGCATCATCTAGTGCGGTCTTGCGCCATTCGATTAGGGTTCCTTTGGTGCGCTTCTGGTGTTGATTATGCAGCCACACGCCCAAACTACGTTCATACTCGGTGGCATAGTTCCTGTATCTAGGCAGGCTTCCAGCGACTTTTACGTAATCAACTACAGCGGCTAGTTTGGCTTTCCATGTCTCGTCTAAGCGTTGCTGGTGCAGGTTAACGTTTCAGTTGGGTAGCTGGTCCAGCAAGATGATCTTCGCTGCTGCCATCTTGCCCTGTTGGTAGGCGGTACGTTGGCTGGCTACCCACTGCGCCAGTGACCGTTCCTGGACTTCGCCCTGGCTGCTAGGCAGCCGCTGGTTGATGGCATGGAACGTCAGGACTTCATCGAGTCGCCTGCGCCACGACGTGGTGGGGCGGTCGGGGTCGCGACGTGCTAGCGCTGCTTCGTGGGTTGCCCGTAGTCCTGGTGAATATTTTTCTCTCACCTGTAGGTGTAGGTGGACGGTAGCCACTATTTGGTGGCACCGGTCAGCGATTTCTCGCACGGTCAGACCAGCCGCGTACATCATGTCCCATTCTGGGTGTCGTGATACGTGCCAGCCCGTCATTTCTCCAACCTACATGGTTTGTTTCTTTTAGTGGGTTCCCTGGTCTGGTTCTTTTCCGGTAGGTATTGGCGAGGGCAGGGTTTCCATCCAGCAGGTAGCGTTGATCGCTTGTTGCAGCGCGGCCAGGGCTTGAGCGACGGCCTGTTTCGTGTCGCGGTGGTCTTGGTTCCATGAATCGGTGCTCATGGTGATACGCCCACTAGCTGCGAGGTCTTCCAGCTCGTTAGCCAAGGCTTTGAGGTCATCGTAGATTTCCGAAGCATTGCGGGTCATTGGTTTTCTCCTGATTTTCAGTTAGTTAAAGGTCGGGCATCGGAGGGTAGGAAACAAGCCTCGAGATACCGAGTTATGCGTGTAGCCTCCTGCCCACATGGGCGCGAAAAAAGCCCTCCCGCTCCGCTGCTTTTCTCACACACATGATGGACAGCAGGAACCAATCGACCGACCGCACACAGCCCAAAAGTTGCGGTATCTGAGTTCTCTCGCGCTATGTGATCTTGGGTTGTGCACGGATCTCTGAGGCCATGCGCGCGAGTTACAACCAGGCATAAACAGCTGATGCCAGGCAAGTGATTGCACCGGCAAGCATCACGTACACCCAACGTTTATCGTGCGTTTCCGGCTTTAGTTGCTTACTAGCCAAGGCGACAACGGCAGCCCCGAGAACGAAAAATAGAATCGGCAATAGTGGCAAGTCGCTTAGGCGCATGAACGTTCTTTCTATCGCACTACGGTTTGCGCATTAGTCTTCCTTTTCTCCGTGGGCTGCTGCGCCCTTGGGCATGTCGTTGGCTTTCACAGCTGGCCAGGGCTGGCCACCGTTGTATTCGGCTTCCAGGCGCTCTACTTCCTTCATCACTGCCTTGTGAATGAACTGCGAGAGATTGCGGTTGCCCTCTGAAATCATCGTGTGCAAGATGGCTCCGCGTACCCGGTCCGTATCACTCATGTCCTGATAGAACGACACTTTATGCGGGTACTTACGCTTTTTTACCAATTCTTCGGCGGCTGGCTTCGACACTGCGGGGGCAGCCTTGACGGCCTTTTTAGGTTCGTCCTGCCGTGGCGCGGCGGCTGGCGCGGCTGGCACAGGATTTACCGGGCTAGTTCCTGCCAGATTCGATTTTCGGGCTGCTGGTCGGCCTGCCATAGCTACTTAGCTCCTTGGATAGTGGTGAGGTGATCGGCGTACATCTCGCTTAGCTCCATCGCTTCGGCGCTCCCCCATTCATCGAGGGCTACTGATGCTTCGGTAGCATCTGCGATGACTACGCGCTTTGGAACTGGCGGGGTAAGCACCCTAAAGTTTCGGGCTTCGGCGGCCGCGTGCAGCTCGTCAAGCCAGGTTTGCCCTGCAATAGTGCGGCCTTCGTGCTGGTTCACCAGGACACCGGCCACTTGCAAGCCCTGGTTATAGTGCTCCCGCACGCTCTCAATGGTGCGAAGGAGCTTGGCCAGCCCGTCTAGGCTCCACTTCTTGGATTGCGTAACGATCAGCACCTTATGGGCTGCTGTCAGGCCGTTGATGGTGAGCTGATCCAAGCTAGGGGCACAGTCCACCAAAATGAGGTCGTACCGGTCGGCCACTTCTGCCAGTGCTTTGCGCAGCTTCGATTCCCGGCCGGCTCCCGTGGTGATCAGTTCCTCGCCTACGGATGCCAGGGTGTCGCCTGCGGTGGGCGCAATGTCCACGCCTGGCCAGATCGACGGCACGATAACATCTGAGAGTACTTCGTCGGCTCGGGCGCTCAGTACGTCCGCTAGGCCCACCTGGTCATCTGATACCGGCTCGGCGGCCAGCGCATCGGTTAGATTTCCCTGGGGGTCCAGGTCAACAACCAGGACACGCAATCCCCGCCGAACAGCGGCGCGCGCCAGGTTAACCGTTGTGGTTGATTTCCCGACGCCGCCCTTTTGGTTCGCCAGGGCGATGATCTCTGCGTTCACGTTCTTACCTCCAATAGTGGTAACAGTACTAACAACTCTAAAAGTACTGTTAGGGGTATGTTTCTTATAGTACTACCAAAGCTAGAGAGATTCGATCTTATCCGGCCTAAAGCCCGACCAGTGATCATTGGCTGTCACCACTACGGGTGCTTTCATGTAGCCCAGGCTGCGCACGTAGTCCAACGCTTTCGCATCGGTAGATATGTCCACCTTTCGGTACTTGATCCCTTTCTTGTCCAGCGCTCGGTAGGTGGCGTTGCACTGCACGCATGAGGGCTTGGTGTAAACCGTGATTTCGGAGTCCATGACTTCTCCTTCCTTCTAACTCTAATAGTACTGTTACCGGTGGCGTAATGCAACGGTAACAGTACTATTGGTGCCGTCATTTCGTCGCGTAGCGTCGAGCTGTTGCAATGTTCTGCATGAGGTCGATTACTGCCGCTGCATCGTCGGCGGGGCCGTGGTAGCGCTTGCGCGTTTCCTTGGCCAGCTCGGCGCGACACTCTGGCGCGATCCCTTGGATGGTCTCGGCGGCCATGCCCTTGATCTGTTCAATGGTGAGCATTGGTCAATCTCCTGTAACTCTTACAGTACTATTACCGCCGGTGTCGGTAATAGTACTTTTGGTGTTAGTTCGTCCTGTAGCGCGGGTTCAGCACTTCGGGGCCGTCGTAGTCGATGGCCAGCGCTGCGCGCTGTAGCTGCTCGATGCCGATCCCCTCGATTTTTGCGTGCTCTGTGCCGCGTGCGATTTCTCGGGCTTCAATCTCGATTTCATCAGCGGGGGTCAGGCTGACCATGATGCCCATATTGCGGGGCCGCGTGCCGCGCGTTCCTCGCGTGGTCATCGGCAGGACTCTGGCGGTGAACAGCAGGCCGCCGCGCTGGTGCGCTCCTGGCACTGCGGTGAGGTCGCTAGCGCCGAGCGATCCCAGCACACCTAAGCCGAGTGCCTGCCGGAACTGCATTGCATTGGCGCGATGCTCTTCGCTAGGGCCGCACACTGCCTGCTGGTCGTAGATGAAAATTGCCTTGTTCATGGGGTTTCCTTCCTTCTCGTTTTCTCTTCTAACTCTAATAGTACTATTACCGCTACTGAAACGCAACGGCAATAGTACTATTCTTCACGCTTCCTGCTCGTCAGCGTTCTTATTCGCCGTCGGCTGCGGGGTGGTGCACCAAAGCTTTCTGGAACTTCTTGAACTCGATGCGTGAAACAAGCATGCAGGCCAGGAAAATTGACCACATGCTCAGCCGTGAAATCATTTCATAATGGCGTGCCACGGCTGCACCCAATGCCACTGGCATGCAAAGCAGGGAAATAACCAAGTGGAGCTTCCCGGCTAGTGATACCTTCTTGTTGCGATTCATGTCGAACCCCCTTCTATTTGCTTTCCTTTACTCCTTAACTCTAATAGTACTATTACCGCTACTGGAAAGCAACGGTAATAGTACTATTAGTTGAGGTTTAGGCGGCTTCTTGGGTTTCTTCCGGCTCAGTGATGGCTTCGGCTAGTTGGTGTGCTGCTTTGAGGACTCGGGCTGCGGTGTCCTTGATCATTTCGGTGTCTCCTTGGCTCCATCCGGCGACGTAGCCGATGCTGTAGGCGCTGGTGTCCAGTCCGAGGATTCCGGCGACGATGTAGGCCACGCTCTCGGCTTCGGTTTCCTTGATGCCCCGGTGCTCGATGTATTCGGCGGCTTCTTCTTCGGTGCTGTGTAGGATCACGTGGGCGGCTTCGTGTAGTGCGGTTTTGGCTGCCTGTGCTGGTGCTAGTGCGGTGTCGATGACTACCTGGCGGCTGCCGTCCGTGGTGGTGTAGCCGTTGGTGCTGCCGCTGATCGGCTCGCGGGTGACAGTCCAGCCATGGCCGGTGAGATAGTCGGTCACTGCCTGGGTGATGCCCTGGGGGTCGTCGCCGGTGAGCTTGTGGGCGATGGTGCTGGGGTCTTCGGCTTCGGGGTCGATTAGATCGGTCTGGGCCATGTCGAACACGCTCACGGGGAAGAATCGCACCGCGCTGTGCTCCTTTTCTTCTCCGGTCTGCTCGTCTTCTGCCGTCCATTTGACGTTGCGGCCGCCGAAAATGCGGATGCCGGTTTCTCCCTTGCGTACCTGGCGGCCGAGGTTCTGCCAGGTGCGGTATCCGGCGACGTGGGTAGCGCCTGGGCACTGGGCCATGATCAGCAGTAGGTTTCCTACGCTGTAGCGGTGGAAGGCCTGGGCGAAATTCAGGTAGTTAATCCATGCGTCGCTGTTGCGCAGCTGCTCGACCTGTTCAGCGATTTTTGTCTGCATTGCTTCGGCTTCGGCGCGGCGCTGGTCGGCGGTCTTGGTGTTCTTGATCTTGCGTGCCATGAGATGTACCTCCAAAAGTACTATTAGGGCTAAATGAGATGCTCGGTTGATCACCTCGTTCCTGATAAGCGGAGCATTCCTGGCATAAGGTCGCGTAGCGCAACCCGCAGGGCGGTGGGGGAGAGAATTTCTGGGCGGGATAAGGGAGCTTGCGACCGCGCCCGGAAAATCTCGGAGGAGCCGGGGCGTAGCCCTTGCGCGCAGCGGCCGGCCAGGCATGATGGAGCGCCAGGAACGAGGTACGAAAGAGTGGGGTAGGGGATAGGTCGGCCGCGTGCGGCCGTCCTTTTGTCTGTGCCAGGGCGTAGCCTTGGCTCGTTATGTCTGACGAATTTGTTGAGGTGCGTTTTACGGCGGCTGGTGTGCCGTGGAAGATTCGGCGCGGCGGCCGTGTCTGGCAGGCCGCGGTCGAGCCGAGCCGTCATTTTGAGCGGGTGAACTGGTGGGAAGACCACTCGTTCAAAATCAAGAAGGGGGCTGCTGATCCTATTGATTTTGCGGTGTGGCGGGTGCAGGTGAGGTTAGGGGCTAATCCCCGTTCGGATCTGCTGACATGGGATCTGGTAGAGCATCCTCGGGATGGTTCCTGGACTGTGCGAGACGTGGCGTAGATGCGCGAAAAAGGGCCGGCTAATGTAGCCGGCCCTTTTTTGGTGAGCTGATTAGATGAAAATATTAAGTATGAGCGCAATAAGCACGATGGGAACTGCGCTGTATCCCAGGATTGTGAGTGCTCGGTTTTCGGTCGTGTTCTTGTAGCCCTGGAAGTGCGCTGTCTGCCAGATAATACGCATCAAGCAGGCTACAGCCATGGTCACTGCTGCTAGTGCGATTCCAAAAAGTACTGTGAGTGATCCTGAGATGATCACGCCCAGGATCAGCAGGATGGGGATCAGCGGCGCTGCGAAAAAGAGGGGGCGTTGTTCGCGCATTTTTAGCGCCGCTTCGATTGCTTCTCCTTCGGGCATATGGCAAGTCTAGGTGTATCGTCGGACAGTTTGGGCTTCGCTGTTCTTTGGTGAGTGGTGCCTGGTCAGAGATCCGTGCACATGTCATGCTCGCGTGTCGTGTGCTAACTCGAGTACTAAACGTGTGGCTTGTGTGCGGTCGGTCGTTTGGTTCCTGCTGTCCATCATGTGTGCGAGAAAAGCCGCTTGCGGTTGAGCTTTTGTCGTGCCCATGTGGGCAGGAGGCTAGGAGCATGCCCCGGTTCGGCGTGCGGCTGCCAGGGCGGCGCGTGCGGCTGCGGCACCTCGGGAAACGGTGCTGCGCAGTTGCGGGCGCTGCGCGGCTTGCTGGGCGCGGCGTTCGGCTGCTGCTCGTGCGGCGGCGCGCGCGTGGCTACTGGCGGCTGCTGCTCGCTGGGATCGGCTGGTCATGACTTCGCCGGTCGGGGTCATCCACTGACGGAGCCGGTAGAGGATCGCTGCCCGCAGGATGCGGCAGTAGTCGATGTAGGACTGAGTGTCACGATCATGCTGGGGGAGTGCCCCCCAAGCTTCCTTGCCGTGCAAACCGGGGGTGGTACGCCAATCCAGGGCGTGGTGAACATCTGAGATGGTCCAGCCCGCGTCAAAAAATGGTTTGACCATGTTTAGCACGTTTTTCTTGGAAAAACGTGCTAAATCTGGCATCAAACGCAAGATTTCAGCGGCAGCCGAGAGCCCCTGGCTTCTTGAGCTGATGCGTCGGTTGGCCGGCCACAGGGTGACTTGTCGCTGATCGCGGTGGCGAGTTTGCACGGCGCAGCCGTGCCCATGATTTTCAGTGCCGCGTAGCGGCTCATTGTGGGTGTTTTTCTCGCGCGTGCGCGTGTAGGAACTTACTTCGTAAGTGGTTAACCCCCCTACGGGGAGGGGTTCTAAGTTATTTCCACAGGTACCAGTGGCGCCCTTTTCTGTGGTGCTGGTACTGGTTGGTGCATCAGATGTGTCCTGGGGGCGTAGGCCGCGGCCGATGGGGCGGGTGATGACGTAGACGGGGGCTTCGTTGGTGGCTGGTTGGCCGGCTTTGGCGGCGTAGGTGGCGCTGCGGCCTGAGGCGACGATGCCGAGTAGGCCGTGGGTGCGCAGGAATTTGAGGGCGTTGCCGACGGTGGCGCGGCTGACGCGGGCTTTGGTGGCGATGGTGTCCCAGGTGATGCGCACGGTCATGGTGTTGTGGTCGGTGTAGCGCAGGAGTACCCAGAGCACGGCCATGATGTTGCGCTGGCAGTCTTTGCGGCGGCACAGCAGCTCGTCCAGGGACCGGGCCGCACGCCAGGCTTGTGCGGTGTGATCGACTTTGCGGCTGCCAGAGGGGATGGCCCAGGCAATCGCGCGGGGGGAGGTTTCCTGCGCGCGGGAGACCCGCTTGATATGCAGCGGGGCAGGGGTATGTGCGTGTTTGGTGGCCAGGGATTCTTTGGCCGCGTTGAACTGCCGTTTGCCTTTGGCGGTGAAGTTTTCGGGGGTTTGGGCTTTGGTGAAGGGGCGGTGTCCTTGGGCGGTGTGGGCGAGGATCGCGGCCACACGGCCGTCACGTGGCCGGGTGCACCAACGTGCTTTTGTGGGCTGGATCGCGGTGTTTTGCGGCGTTTCGGGGGTGCTGGTGCTTGATTGGGCGCGCGGAGACGCTACTATAGACATACAACGTCTTTCCTGTAAGAGGGTAAAGAAGGGGGAGCGTCCGGTGTGGTAACCGGAAGCTTCTGGTCAATCTGGTCTGTCTAGGTCGGCAAACTCATGCAGATCAGATTCGAATTCTTAGGTAAGTCCGCGCAGTGCGCGGACTTTTCCTTTTAAGGCTTGTCGATAGGCAGTTTTCCTTCGTCATCCTTTGTCGGAGCCCAAGCAGGTAGGCCCCGTTCATCAAGTTCAAGGTTTTCGATCATAAGATCGAACATGGCTGCACCTGACAGCCCAGCTTTGGATGCCAGGTCGGTGAAGAAATCCTTATTCTTCCGCTGGACCTTCCACCCTAAAGCGATGGGGTCGTTTACGGACCCTCGGGGTCGTCGTGGTGATGTCATAGTCCTACAATACGAGATAGCGACATCATTAAGAACCCTACGACACGCTTAGCTTGTATGTTCGAAACTTATTTTTTTCGACTGTGCTGTTGTTATCGTGCCCGCGAAAATGTCTTACAACCAATGCTGCTCACTTCTTTGGGAGCCATAGGTTGCGACACATAGTTATAAGAATTTTGAACTGTTGAGTTTCCGCGGATTTTTCGGTTGGGGAGTGGTATCCATTGAGACGTCCCGCAACCCTAAGTTGTGAGATGAGCGAACGTTTTCGCCTGTCGACAAAATCGCTATCAACCCACAATATGCGGGGTGGTGATTTCAAAGCCAGGACTGAGCATTCGGAGAATCGGGTCGAGCCAAGGGCTCTTGATCCTCAGTTGCGCATCAATCGAGAGGGTATCCCTGAGAATACAGTGACCGGGTCCCGCTACCCAGGCAACGTCTATTTCGCGGTACTGCTGATGGAATCTGCGCGAGCGGAGCAGAGTCTGGTCTACATCGGAAGCAACCGCAGCCGCAGCAGGAACGGAAGAACGAAGGAGTCGGCTATTAGAACGATGGCGAGGGTGGTGCCCCCAGCTCCGAGGGAGCAGGGGACACCACCCTTATATGCCCACTCTTGCTAAGTGTAGCGAGTAGAAGCTGTGCGCATCGTCTGGTGGAAAGGCAGTGGGGTTAGCCAGGATTAGTGAACGCTCAAACGGACGGTACTAGGGCATGTCTCTTTATTGACTCAAAGCTCCGCTCCACACCATCACAGCGTGCATGACAACTGCTGCCCGGTACGCGACCGCGAGCTTGTCATAGCGGGTGGCCAGTGACCTCCACTGCTTCAAGGAATTGAAGCTGCACTCCACGACATGACGACGCCTATACGCCTTCTTGTCGTAGGACACTGGCCGCCCACCAGCTGACCCTTTGCGCTTGCGGTTGGCTTTCTGATCATCCTTTTCCGGGATGACGCACTGGATCCCGCGGTCGCGCAAGTACTTGCGGATTGCCTTGGAAGAATAAGCCTTGTCGGCCATAGCCCGCATCGGACGGGTCCGCGCGGCGCCAGGCCCGAGCTTCTCCACTCGGATCGCGTTCATGAGGTTCTCGAACATGGGCGCGTCCCCAGCCTGACCGGGCCCCAGCAAGAGCACCAGAGGGCGCCGGTTGCCATCCACCAAGGCATGGATCTTCGTGCTCAACCCACCTCGGGAGCGCCCGAGGGCATGGTCAACCGGCTCGATCAGCAGATTCTTGTGATTCGATAGGTCCCCCTGTGTGGCGGGTGATGTTGGTGCCATGCTGGTGAGCACGATTGATCGTGGAGTCCACCGACATCTCCCAATTGATCAGCTCTCGGGCATCAGCCTGGGAAAGCAGAACGCCAAGGATCGTGTCCCAGGTACCATCGGCACTGAAACGGCGGTGGCGTTTCCAGACGGATTGCCAAGGCCCGAAATGCTCCGCAAGGTCACGCCATGGAATCCCCGCACGGTACCGGTAGATGATTCCTTCAACTGTCCGTCGGTGTTCGTTGAAGGGGCGGCCGGGTCTACCGGTGGAATCTGGCATGAACGGGGACAGTAAATCCCATTGGGTATCGGTCAAAACGCGATAGCGGGATTTCACCTATCTATCGTGGCAAGAACGACCCTGATGATTTAGGAGACACGCCCTAGCAGGAAATCTTCGTGCGCATTGAAACAACATATTCCAGCCCGTTGCTCTTTACGAGAACCCGTGGCAACGTTGCGTCGGCACTGTTATTGGCGGGTGGGCAGTGCTTCCTCAACGATGTCGCCGGGATCGTGGCAACGGCCCAAAGCACGGATGATGGACTCTATTTTCCCGGAGGTCAGGCCAGCCAAGATATTGCGGTGCTCGCTGGCGACTGCAGCTTGGTGTGCAGGGCCCAGTGAGTAAGCTCGGGTGATACGGCGCTGTATCGGGTGATCCCAGATGCCGGCCAGCGTCTCGCGGAGGTAGGCATTCGGGCAAGCCTCAATGAGCTTGATGTGGAATTCCTTGCCAAGCCGGAATTGCTCCTCGGCGTCACTTGCATCGACTGTCTCGAATTCATCGATGAGGGCCTTGAGGCGGACCAGCTGCGCAGGGGTGTGATTGCCGATGGCTTGGGTCAGTGCCAGCTGTTCCAAGTGGTAGCGGACCTGGAAAACATCGCTCACGTCCTGGGTGGTGAGGTCGTTGACTACATAGCCCCGGCCGGGCACCAGGGTTGCCAGGCCCTCCATGGCGACTTGGGCCAGGGCATCGCGCACGGGCGTGCGGGAGACGCCGTATTGGGCAGCCACCTGTTCTTGCACGAGGGCAGCGCCGGGCCTGAGCGTGCCATCCACGATTTCAGTGGCAATCCGCTCATGGACCCTTACGGCCAGCGGCCGTGCATCGTGGGCTCCTGTGGCCATTGTTACTCCTGGGTACGTTTCGCGTCGTCCTTCTGATTCTAACCTTGTGACCTGTGATTCCCGAGAAGCGGCAAATATAGGCGGGAAAGCTCTTGACCGCAATGTATCCACTGTATACGGTGAATACAATTCATGTGCCATAGATCACACAAAGGAATGAAAATGTACGTTTTGAACACCTGGTATGTGGCGGCCTGGAGCAGCGAGGTTACCCGCAAGCCGGTCAAGCGAACCATCTGCGAACAGCCGATCGTCCTGTTCCGCACCCAGGACGGCACCGCCGTAGCGCTGGCCGACCGCTGCGCGCACCGCGCCTTCCCGCTCTCCGAGGGGCGCACCATCGGGGACTCCATCGAGTGCGGCTACCACGGTTTCACCTACGGTGCCGACGGCATGTGCACCAAGGTCCCGGCGCAGAGCACCATTCCCGAGCGGGCCAAGGTCCGCAAGTACCCGCTGGTGGAAAAGGACGGCTGGATCTGGGCCTGGACGGGGGACCCGGAGCTGGCCGATCCGGCTGACGTGCCGGACACTCACTGGATGAACGACCCCGAGTGGGCCACCGTCACGCATTCGGTGCATTTCGCCTGCCGCGCCGATCTCATCCACGACAACCTGCTGGATTTGACCCACGAGTCCTTCCTGCACAAGACCACCGTGGGCGATGACTACATCTATGAACACGGCATCACCGTGGAAGTCCAGGGCTCGGTGGTCAGCGTCGACCGCCTGATGCCCTCGGTGGCAGCGCCGCCGCTGTACGCCGAGACCATGGATGCCCGCGGGTTGTTCGACCGCTTCCACTGCACCGAATTCTTCGTCCCGAACCTACACGTGTTGCACTCGGGGATCACCGGGGAAGGCAAGCCGCGCGCAGAGGGCTACCTGATCAAGGTGCTCAACGGCATCACCCCCATCGACGAGCACAATTCTTGGTACTACTACGCCTTCAGCCGTAACTTCGCGTTGGACGATGCGCAGGCCACCAAGGACCTGCACGTGGGGCTGGAAACGGTGCTGCGCGAGGACGCGGACGCCCTCCAAGCGCAGGAGCTGGGCATGCAGTCCCGCCCGGCTGGCGAGTTCGACGTGCTCATCGCCCAGGACGGCGGGGTGGCCAAGGCCCGCCGCATCCTGGCCACGCTCATCAAGCGCGAGCAGGCGGCGGCAGCCCAGCCTGTCGCCGGGGCCAAGGCGTAGCCGCCATGTGGTTGCTGGTACGCGCCGATTCGCTCGATGACTACTGGGGCGCCAACGCGCCCGCTCGTACCCTGGCGGCCTGCCCGGATACCGACGAGCGCGGGGACCCCTGGCGCTGGACCGCCACGCTGGCCGAGCATGAGCACGGAGCGGAAGTGCTCATCGACGCCGATCCGGACTACATCGGGGTGCAGACCACCGTGTACTCCGACGGGCATTCGGGGATCATCCGTAGGGCGGCAGGGCAGCAGCTGGTGCTGACCTCGCTGCGGGGGCAGGTGCTGGTGGCCGCGGTCGACGGCCCGTGGGAGCGCTGGCTGAATCCCGGAGATGTCTTCATCGTGGAAGGCGAAGAGGATGAGGAGCTGCGCATTTCGCTGGACGCAGCGGAGTCCAAGGCCTCGGCCACGCTGCTAGCCCCGCGCCGCGCGGCCGCCCTGAGGTGGGTACCATGAGCGCCGCGGCCACCGCGAACTTCACCGGGATCGATTTCTCTGCCACCGGCAAGCAGTTGGGCTACGGGCATGTGGTGCATTCGGACAACGTGCATGACGGGTCGGTGATCCCGGTGCCGCTGGCCCGGATCTCTTCGGGCCCCGGCCCGGTGGCCTTGATCGTGGCCGGTACCCACGGAGATGAATACGAGGGACAGATCCTGGCCCACGAGCTGATCCGCGAGCTGGAACCCGGGCAACTGCAGGGCACCGTGCTGGTGGTACCCGCGGCGAATTCCCCGGCGGTGCGCGCCGGGACCCGGGTCTCGCCGATCGATGCGGGAAATTTGAACCGCAGCTACCCGGGCGACGCCTCGGGCAACCCCACCGACCAGGTCGCCGCCTTGATCCGCGACCACCTGCTGCCGCAGGCGGACTTCGTGATCGACCTGCATTCGGGCGGGTCGAATGCGACCTATTTGCCCTCGACCTTCATCTACCGTGGCCCGGACGAGCAGTCCTGGCAGCGCAAGCTGAAAGCGGTGCGGGCTTTGGGGCTGCCCTATGCGATGGTCGTCCCCGAGCTGCTGGAACCCGGATCACTGTCCAGCGCCGGGGACCGGGCTGGGGTGCTGACCATCTCCACCGAGCTGTGCGGGGCGGGCACCGTGGACCGGCAGGCCCTGGAGACCATGCGCCGCGGCATGCCGCGGCTGCTGGCTGGACTCGGGATTCTCGCAGCGGCCCCCGAAGCTGCGGCCCAGGAGGCAGCCGGGGCGCCGGAAGACCCCCAATGGCTGGAGCTGCTTCCCGAATCCTCGGTGACCTCCACCGTGGGCGGCCTTTTCGAACCGCTGGTGGATCTGGGCCAACGGGTCCTTGCCGGACAGGAAGTGGCCCGCGTGCATTTCATCGATGAACTGGACCGGCCGCCGCGCACCTTCACCGCCCGTACCGATGGGATGGTGGCCATCCTGCGGCGCCCGACCCTGGTGCGGCCCGGCACCCATCTGGTGCAGATCGCACCGGAACTCGATATCCAGAACACCTGATCATTCCCTGACGTCCCTGGCACGGGCCACGGACCACCACACAAAGGAATTATTCGCCATGTTGACCAAGAAAAAAGCCGGCTTGATCGTCGGAACCTTGTTGCTGTCCCTGGCCGCAACCGGTTGTACCACGGTTTCCGAAGCTGAATCGCCGCAGGGCGGCGACGCCTCGGCCTCCGGTTCCGCTGCCAGCGGCGCACAGGCCACAGAGCTGGGCGTGGATGAGGCCGCCCGGGCGCTGCTGCCCGAGGAAATCCGCGAGGCCGGGGTACTGACCGTGGCCTCGGATCCAACCTACCCGCCCTTCGAGTACTACGACACCGACAACAAGACCTTGATCGGCTGGGATATCGACATGGGAGATGCCCTGGGTCAGGTGCTGGGCCTGGAGGTCAAGCATGTCCCGGCGACCTTCGACACGATTCTGCCCGGCCTGACCTCGGGCAAATACGACTTGGGCATGTCCACCTTCAGCGTCACAGAGGAACGGCGCAAAGCGGTGGACTTCGTGCCCTACCTGCAGGGCGGCACCGGGCTGGCGGTAGCTCCGGGCAACCCGGAGCAGCTGGCGGTCGAAGCGTCGACCCTGTGCGGCTCCTCCATCGCCGCGCAGAAGGGGTCCATCCAGTCCCTGGACATCCTGCCGAAGTTCTCCAAGGAATGCACCAAGGCCGGGGAGCCGGCAATCGACATGCAATTCTTCCCGACGCAAAATGACGCCAACCTGGCCCTGACCTCCGGCCGCGTCCAAGGTGTCATCGCCGACTCGGCGTCCCTGGCGTACCAGGGACAGCTCGCCGGCGGGAAGTTCGAGCTGGCCGACGGCCCGGACTATGAGCCGGAGCTGACCGGCACCGCCCTGGACAAGGGCAGCGAGCTGCTGCCGGCCATCCAAGCGGCCACCGCCGTGGTGCTGGAGTCCGAGGCCTATGGCCAGATCAACAGCAAGTGGGGGCTTCCCGAGAGCACCGAAATCACCGTCTCCGACGTCGTGCTGAACTAGCTGAGGTGGACAAGGAATGTCTGTGTTAACCGAACCTCGGGAGACCGCCGTGGCCCCGGATGATTACACCATCGTCAAGGCCAAGCATCCGGGCCGCTGGATATCCGCGGCAGTGATCGTTTTCGTCGCGATCTTGCTGCTGCGCTCGGTGATGACCAATCCGAACTTCGGATGGGGCACCGTCGGTATGTACCTGCGCGATGTGTCCATCGTGCGGGGCATCGGTATCACCCTGGAACTGACGGTCATCTGCATGGCGATCGGCATCGTGCTGGGAGTCGTCCTGGCTGTCATGCGGATCGCCGCGAACCCGGTGGTACGCACCGCGGCCTTCGCCTACGTGAACTTCTTCCGTGGCACCCCGGTGCTGGTGCAGCTGCTGTTCTGGTACAACCTGGCGGCGCTGTACCCCTCCATCAGCTTCGGCATCCCCGGGCTGGACCTGGACGCGAACCGGATCATCACCCCGATGACCGCCGCGATCCTGGGCCTGGGTTTGAATCAGGCGGCGTACATGTCGGAGATCGTCCGCGCCGGGATCCTCTCGGTGGAGCACGGGCAGTCCGAAGCGGCCGGCGCGCTGGGCATCAACCGGCTGCAGACCATGCGTCGGATCATCCTGCCGCAGGCCATGCGGGTGATCATCCCGCCTACCGGCAACGAGACCATCGGGATGCTTAAGACCACAGCGCTGGTGTCGGTCATCTCGGTGCCCGAGCTGCTGTACTCCTCGCAGATCATTTATGCGCGGAACTTCGAAACGATCCCGCTGCTGATGGTGGCCAGCATCTGGTACATCGTGGTGACTTCGATTTTGAGTATCGGCCAGTACTATCTGGAACGCCACTATGCCAAGGGCGGTCAACGCAGCCTGCCGCCGACCCCGTGGCAGCAACTCAAGCGCATCGTGCGGGTCCATGCCCCGCTGACTTCCAAGGGAGCAATCAAATGAGTGCCGTCGCCGCGATTGAACCGATGATCAAAGCCGATGCGATTCGCAAGAACTACGGGCGACTTGAGGTGCTCAAGGGCATCGACCTGCAGGTGCAGCAAGGAGAAGTTGTTTGCCTGATAGGACCGTCCGGGTCGGGCAAGTCAACGCTGCTGCGCTGCATCAACCACCTGGAGACCCTCGACGCCGGGCGCATGTGGGTGGACGGAGCGGTCATGGGATATGACCTCAAGGGCAGCAAGCTGCATGAGCAATCCCATGCCCGGATCTGCCGCAGCAGGGTGGAGATCGGCATGGTGTTCCAGCACTTCAACCTCTTCCCGCACATGACTGTGCTGGAAAACTTGATAGAGGCGCCGCGGCTGGTGCTCAGGGAAAAACGCTCCGTGGCGACCCAGCGGGCGCTGAAACTGCTCGAATCGGTCGGGTTGGGCGACAAGGCCAAGGCCTACCCGCGTCAGCTGTCCGGAGGCCAGCAGCAGCGCGTGGCGATCGCCCGGGCGCTGTGCATGAAACCTAAGGTGATGCTATTCGACGAGCCGACCTCCGCATTGGATCCGGAACTGGTGGGTGAAGTCCTGAAGGTGATGAAGGATCTGGCAGCTACCGGCATGACAATGGTCGTGGTGACCCACGAAATGAATTTCGCCCGCGACGTCGCAGACCGGGTGGTGTTCATGGACGACGGCCATGTGGTGGAACAGGGTCCAGCAGCGGAAGTTATCGGTAACCCGCAGCATGAACGCACGCGGGCCTTCCTGGCCTCCGTGCTTTGAGCGCGAGCGAAAATCCGCTGAACGATCCGGAAAGGAGACAAAAGATGTCGACCCTGGAATTCTTTGAAACCGAAGTGCACCGCTTGACCGCCGAGTCCGACGGTGTGCTGTCCATGGACCTGCGCCACCCGCAGGGACACCAGCTGCCCGAATGGAGCGCCGGTGCGCATCTGGACCTGCGGCTGCCCAATGGCTTGGTGCGCCAATATTCGTTGTGCTCGGACCCTGGACGCCGGGACATCTGGCGGTTGGCGGTCCTGCGCGAACCGGCTGGCCGCGGAGGCTCGGCCTTTGTGCACGATCAACTGCGGCCCGGGGCGAAAATCGAGGTCCGCGGCCCGAAGAACAACTTCGCCCTGGCCCCGGCCAAGGAGTATCTGTTCCTGGCCGGAGGGATCGGGATCACCCCGATCATGCCAATGTTGCGGGCTGCCGCGGCCGGGGATACCCCCTGGCGCCTGGTCTACTTGGGGCGCAGCCGAAGGAGTATGGCCTTCCTCGATGAGTTGGCTGGTTACGGGGAGAACGTGCAGATCCATGCCGATGACGAACACGGACGGTTCGCCTTGGATGAGCTGCTGGCCGACCCCGCCGGAACCTTCGACCTTTACACTTGTGGTCCGGGGCCGTTGCTGACGGTCATCGAGGGACTCGCCGCGCAGTGGGCCGACCCTTCGCGACTGCATTTCGAACGATTTGTCGTGGATCCCGAAAAAGCCGCGGAGGCGGTTGCGCCGCATGACGGCGATCATGAGTTCATGGTTGAAAGTACCGATGGCAGTGAAGTGCTGGTGCCCGTGGGCACCAGCATCTTGCAGGCGCTGGAAAATGCAGGAAAGACACCGCTGAACTCCTGCCGCGAGGGGATCTGCGGCACCTGCGAGACTGCGGTGGTGTCGGGGGAGATCGATCACCGCGACTCGTTGCTCTCGGAGGAGGAACAGGAAGCCGGCGACACCATGATGATCTGCGTTTCACGGTGCAAGGGCAAGCGGCTGGTGCTGGACTTGGAATGATGCTGGCGTCGGGGGCCAAGGCTATGCCAGCCATGAGCACTGGAAGCTAGCATAGGAGGGCTTCGTCATGCAAGGCCAAAGCCTCACTCTATACAAAAAATTTCGAGACTTATCTTTAGCTAGTCTGGACTGGCTGACAGGATAGAAGCCGACCGGTCCACCTGTAGTGCTCTGCACCTGCCATCCGAGTCATAAAACGTTCGAGTGATTCCAAGAACTGCTCGGCCATGTCGTTCAAACGAATGGACGCAGGTTGCTTCAGGCCTTCATCATTCCCCTTCTTATCGGCTTTTAGGTACTGGACAGAACGACGCTCGTGGCGACATAGCAGATCGTCAGCCACAAAGTCGAAGAACCCTTCGACCTGAGCGATCCTCAATGAATAGACGGGAGTGAAATACATGAATCTCAGATGGCGCACGAAGAACGTCTCTTTCAAGGAGCACACAATCCCCTCCAAAGGAGTATCTGTGCGCTCAGTGAAGTTCAGAACTAGTTTCTTGAGTCAAAAGTTCATAAATACAATCCAGATGTTCCCCAATACGTAGAATGGGGAATTCTGGAAGAATTATCTTAAGGAAGAACCACAAGTGGACAACGATCAGTTCCCAGCAGCTGCCGTGCCCAAGACGCGGATACATCTTGTCGATGCCGATGCGTTTTCCAGAAGCGCGATTATCAGCCAACTTGGCGAGACCAGCGATCTGATCGTTGAAAGCCACTATGACACCGTCGCCGAGGCTCTTTCTCAAAAAGAATTCCAAACACCGGACATGCTCCTGATTAACTCTGAAAACAATGATCCTATGAGCAATCAGGGTATAAACGCAGCAGTGCGGGATCTTTCACGCTGTAAGGTCGCGCTCTTGACACTAGGCAGCTCGATGCAGACGTTGAATGATGCCTATGAGTCTGGAATCGCCGGGGTCATTTCAAAACGCATGGTTAGCGCCGGCCTGGCTACCTATGTCCGAGCAATCGCTGAGGGATACTGGGTTTTCATGCGGCCAGAAGCCGGTGGGCCCACTGGTGGCTATCCCTTGCGTGAAGGAATATATAAGAGTTACATTCGCAATCTCAGTCCACTTTCGTATGACATTCTCAGACACGTAGCTTTGGGCTTGACCAATGCGCAGATCGCAAGAAGAGTCCTCGTCAGTGAAGGCACTGTTAAAAAGCGTCTTACAGATATGTGCTTCGAACTGGGTATCTCAAAGCGAGTCCATTTAACGGTGATTGCCTGTGATGCGGGCGTAGTTAGGGCAAAAGATCTACTGAGTTTGAACCCTGAGGAGTCAGGGAGTACGGTGTAGATTCCGCTAGGCCCGGCTGCAAGATTGGCTCCTTGTTGACGAAGCCTCTGGAAATTGCCGGGTGCGAGAGATACCCGGATATTCAATGAATCATTGTCCCTCAAGTCCGTATGGTCCTACAAAACAATAGCCTTTACTTTACATAAGATAGGTTATCGGCGAGACGAATTCACTCAGGGGAGTGGGCCCCAGGGGGACCAAGAACGCCAAAAGGCGGTGTCAGTAGTGGTATTTCGCTTGAAGAATCGTCACTGCACGGTCATCAGCGATATACACCAATCGGTTGACGTCATCGATGCGTCGCGACCAGGCGCCAGCTAATGCATGCTTCAACGGTTCAGGCTTTCCGATACCTTCAAAAGGATCATCACGGAGCACGTCCTCGATCAGCACGTTGATTCGTTTGAGTGTTTTACGATCCTGGGTCTGCCAATAGACGTAGTCTTCCCATCCACCGGCGGTCCAGGTCAGAAGCCTATCGCTCACGGTTCGATGAGCCCGTGTTCTGCAGTCTGGTCATTGCGTGCCGCTTCCAAGGCTGCGAGCAGACGTACTGCGTTTTTGGGTGAGCGCAGTAGGTGGCTGGTTTCGACGAGGGAGTCGTACTCGTCTTTCGACATGAGCACTGCGGACCCACGCTTGGACATGATTTCAACCTCGGTGTGGTCCAGGTTCACTCGTTCGATAAGACCAAACAAGTCGCGTCGCGCTTCGCTGGTGGTGATTGCCATGCCGCCTCCTAGTGGTACTAGATATGGTACCACTCTAGTTATCTTCTCAGGCAACTTCAAGAATAAAACGGCAAACTCGGCAAAGCTGGAGACACCCTGAATGAGGGACTTACGCTTTTTCTACAGTACGTAAAATTCAGGCATGGAAAGCAGCAATCTAACCCCCTTCGACGCAGTCATCCTCATGTCCTTCGGCGGACCGGAGAAAGATGAAGATGTTCTTCCGTTTCTGCAGAATGTCACTGCGGGGCGAGGCATCCCGGATGAGCGACTAGTCCAAGTAGGTGAACACTATTACGGGTTCGGCGGGAAGTCCCCCATCAACGACCAGAACCGCCAGCTACTAGAAGCCCTGCGTCAAGAGTTCGAACAACGTGGAATCACGACGCCAGTATTGTGGGGCAACCGCAACTGGGATCCTTACCTCACTGACACCGTACGCGACTTCGCCAAAAGGACGGGAGGATCGCGATTCCTTGCCATCGATACCTCCGCGTATTCTTGCTATTCCTCGTGCCGGCAGTATCGCGAAGATTTCGCCCAGACCCAAAATGTCCTGGCCCAAGAAGGTATCGAGGTATCTTTCGAGAAGATCCGACAGTACTATAACCATCCCGGCTTTGCCTACGCGGAATTGGATTGCGTGCATCGCGGACTCACCGAATTGATCCAGAAAGTCGGGGCTTTAGACCCGCAGAAGCACCGTTTGCTCTATGTCACTCATTCGATCCCTCTAGCAATGCAAGAAGCCTCAGAGCGGCGCACTGCTGGGTATCGTGAACAGCATCTGCAGCTGATCGAATGGATCAATCGAGAACTGGGAGACAAGCAGCCGTTAAATGCTGAGCTTGTCTTCTGTTCTCGTTCTGGTTCACCCCGGACTCCGTGGTTGGAGCCTGATATCAATGATCGACTCGAGGAGCTCGCCAGCTCGGGCGTGGAAGGTGTAGTCGTTGTTCCGCTGGGATTCGTGTCCGATCATATGGAAGTGAAATACGATCTTGATACTGAGGCAGCGCAGACTGCCAAGGATCTTGGACTGGATTATGTGCGGGCAGCGACTGTTGGGGTTGATCCAGTGTTTGTGTCGGGGCTTGTTGATGCCGCCCTGGAGCGGGCGGCTCAGTATCGCGGGGAACCGGTCGATTCTCCTGCGGTGACTCCCGAAGGCCCGTTGAGCCCAGGTAGCGGATCCTGTTCGACGACCTGCTGCATGGGAAGGGATCAGAAGCCGACAACACCTAACTGGGATTCCCTAACGTCGAGTAACCGACCCTAACAATCCAAAGAGTATCTGCGGGTATGAGGGCTACTAAGAAGTGAAGACACTGCGGTTCTTGAATCTTGATGGCTTGGCCGGTTGCTTCATCGAAGAAAGAGCTTAACGAGTTACTCAAATAAAGAGGGGCGAGATGGGCCGTACACCCATCTCGCCCCTCTTCATAGAATTACTAGGTGCGTTTAGCGCACCTGAATTTCGGTAGCCTGGGGACCCTTAGCGCCCGCTTCAAGCTTGTATTCAACGGTTTGGCCTTCTTCAAAGTTCTTGAAACCGAAGCCCTTTTCGGAGTTGAATAGAGTGGATGGTTCAAGGTCTTGACGGCTTGCCAGTTCCTAGCGCATGGTTTCTGCTATTCGACACTGAATTGCAGCCGGTGCCAGCCGGAGGAACCGTTTGGAACAGGCGCTGCGGTGTCTTCTGTCTGCAGTTCGCCCTGGGCATTGGTCATGCGGACAGTTGCAGAGTGATTGCCTGCAGTAGCATCACTCCATTCGAACCGCCACTGACGCCAGGTGTCTGCGGAGAGTTCGGTGGCGAGTTCGACCTCTTGCCACGGCCCGTTATCAATACGGATCTCTACTTTGGAAACTCCCGTGGTTTGAGCCCAGGCGGTGCCACCGAAGACAACTTTTCCGGCGGGCAGCTTTGCGAAGGACCGTGGGGTGTCAATCCTGGAAGACATCTTGATTGGTCCTCGTTCCGACCAACCTCTAGTCGTCCAGTAGGCTGCTTTGTCTTGGAATCTTGTCACTTCCAGATCAACCACCCATTTGGTGGCCGAAACGTACCCGTAAAGTCCAGGAACCACCATGCGCACCGGAAAACCGTGTTCGAGTGGCAGCGGTTCGTTGTTCATTCCGATGGCCAGCAGGGCTTCGCGACTATCGGTGAGCGCTTCTAGCGGCGTAGAGGCACTGAAGCCGTCGATGGAGGTGGAAAGGACCATATCGGCACCCGGTAATGGTTTGGCTTGGGCTAGCAGTTCTCGTAGTGGGTAGCCAAGCCATTTGGCGTTACCAACGAGGTCGCCACCTACTGGGTTGGAAACACAGGTCAAGGTGAGGTAGTGCTCGACAAGGTCCATATCTAAGAGTTCATTGAATGTGAGTGTGAATTCCTTCTCGACCATTCCGTGAATTCTTAATGACCAGTCTTGGGGGTCGATCTGCGGCACGGACAGGGCTGTGTCGATCCGATAGAAGTCCTGGTTCGGTGTGACGAATCGGGCGGCGCCGGGGACGTCCAGTTCAGCGCCTGGGGGCGGGGCTTGAGCTTTCACTTTCGCGGGGGGAAGACCAAGGGCTGCGCGGGCTGACTCGGCGGTATTCCTAAGGGTCCGCAGGGCGTGGGTTGCGCCAACGGCGAGCAATCCAAGTGCCACGGTGCCGGCTGATCCGAGGAGAAATTTTCTTCGGGATGTTGTGTTTTCGGCCTGGGGCTGGTCCGTTGGTGCAGCGGCACCGGTAGCCATATTGGTAAGAAGTGTGAGTGTTCCCAGGCCTAATACGGTGCCAACGATCGTCGGTATTAGATCCAGGAAGTTTGTTGCTGAGCGGCTCAGCACCGAGGCACCTAGTAGTACTGATAGCCCCAAAACCAAGATCATTCCGAGTGCGAGGCTCCGCGCTGCGGCAAGTCCGACGGCGGCGGCTAAGAGGGCGGCGGTGATCGATAGGGTGATGAATAGAAAAAGCTTGTCGTTGGTGCCGAATAAGCCGATGGCAAGATCTTTGAGCCATGGCGGGGTGAAGTCAATGATTGTTGACCCGAGGGCGACGAATGGTGCTGAAGCAGTCCCGAAAAATGTGGACACTGCTTGAGCGGTCGTGAAAAGGACAATGGCTGAGCAGATGCCAGCTATTGGATAGCGCCAGATATGACGCTTGTTTGTTCTTTGGCTTTGCTCCATGTCACTGAACCCCACACTTCGTTGCGGTGTGTTCGGATGCGTTACTCGAACACCGGATAAGTCCTATTCGGAGTCATCCTGCGTCTGGATTGGATTTCACGGAATTGTCCCGTGGGCGCTGTATGGTTGGCGGTCGTTTCTATAGGCTTTGCAAGAGGATTGGTTCGGTGGTCGGAGCAGGTGATCCCGTTGCGGGTTCCACTGTGATCCCGAAGTGGGTGATTCCTTCCATTGAACCGGTAATCATTGCTGTTGCTGAAGCGTTTGAAAGGTCTAGCATGCCGGCAGGGGTGGCTTTCTCAGCGGAGATGAGCCACAGTTCATAGCCTTTCCCTTCTGGAAGTTTGGGCATTGAGTGGGTTGACACGGCCATGGCGCCAGACTCTGCGGAGTAGGAAAGTTTAATTGTTGCACCGTCATCTAGCGTCTGGGATTTGGACTGCATGTCTGGGGCGCTCAAGATCTGCATCATGGTGTCCCGCTCGCTCTTGGTAGCCTGAATCAGGGTATTCATCTGCTGCTGCTGAGTATTCAGGTTCCATACCATCGCGCCAAGTGCACCAGAAGCGACAAGTAAGATCCCCGCGGCCAGCGCAAAGAACTTCTGCGACTTTTTGCGAGCCTTCCGCATGCTTTCGGCAGGTGCATTAGCAGGATATGGCAGAGCTTTTGCCTCCGTTGCGAAACGCACGGCCTGGGTTTCAGGGACGCTGGCAGGGATCTGTTCCACGGTGCGAATCGCATCCATGACGTTCGTCTTAATTCTCGGTGGCGGCTGGATCGCAGGAACAGTAAGACCGAGGTAGGCAGCAGTCTGTTGCAGCGAGTCAAGTTCTTGACTGGCCGTATCGGAGGTGGCCGCGTGCTGCAGTACCTCATCTCGTTCAGTTTGGTTCAGCGCGTTCAGTGCGAAGCCGCTGAACAGCTCACTCTTGTGCTTGTCCATCACGCGACTCCCATCAAATCTCGTAGTTTCTTCATTCCGTCTCGTATGCCGGATTGAACCGTGCCCACTGGTAGTTGGAGATGCTCGGCGATCTCACAGTGCGTTAGACCTCCGAAATAGGCCAGTTGGATCGCCTCTCGCTGCGCTTTAGTCAGCTGGCGGAGGGCCGTAGTCATGCGTTCGCCCTCATTCTGGAATGCCGTCCCATCTTCCAAACGGTGATCGCTTTCTTGAGGGGTTCTAGCATCGATTATCAGGTCAGGTTCAGGGCACTGTGGTGTCGAGTGGATCTGATCCACGGCGCAGCGGTGGGCGATCGTCAACAGCCACGTTAGCGCGGTAGTTCGCCGGGGGTCGAAGCTAGCGGCATGCTGCCAAGCATCGACAAAGATTTTTTGGGTGACTTCCTCATTATGAGCCTCATCGCGCATCAGACGGCTAACTAGACCGAAGACTTGAGGGGCAAATCGATCATAGAGCTGCTCAAAAGCTGCTTCGTTTCCTCGCGCTACCTGAAGCACGAGAGCTTCATCCGGAGTAGACCCGCCGGAAGGTTCGCTTGATCGTTTCGGAATCATGGATTCAAGGATCTCACACTGCTAAGGATCATTTGTCTCACCCCCTGACATGCGTGCAGGCCGGGCGGTGGGTAGACAGAAGCCAGAGAACGAACAGTAGCTAGATTCCAACCGCTCATTCCCTGGCTTCTTCAGGGGTGGTCTTGTGTTACTTCTTTGCTGGCGGCATCAGCACCGAATCCACGAGGTAAACGGTGGCGTTGGCAGTCTGGACTCCGCCGCAGATGACCTTGGCGTCGTTGACCATCAGATCATCGCCGCTGCCGCTGACCTTGACCGTGTCGCCTTCCACAGTTTTCAGGTCGCCGGAGAGTTCATCGGGGGTCATCTGCCCGGGCACCACGTGGTAAGTCAGTACCTTGGTGAGCATGTCAGCATCTTCGGTAACAGCCTTCAAATCTTTTTCCGGAATAGCCTTGAATGCATCGTCTACTGGGGCGAAGACCGTGAATTCATCGCCGTTGAGGGTATCGACGAGGTCAACGTCCTTGTTGAGTTCTCCTGAGACAGCCTTGGTCAGGGTGGTCAGCAAGGGGTTATTGGATGCGGCAACGGCTACCGGGTCTTTAGCCATGCCCGCAACTGAACCGTCGCCCTCGGGCACTGCTTCAGCGTATGCGGCACATCCTGGGCCGACCAGGTTTGCTGCTGGATCCATCGCGGACTCGCTCGACATTTCAGTATCTTCCGGCATTGAGCTGCTTGGCGCCATGCTTGATGCCGTGGCCTCACTGCTTGGAGCGGATTCGGAGGCGTTGTCCATCGAGCAGGCACTGAGCCCAAATGCGGCCAATGCGGCAATCGAGAGCAGTCCAACCGTCTTGCGCTGCATGCTTTTCATGTCGTTCTCCTTGACTGGTGACCCGCGAGGGGTCAGTCGGTTTCCAAACCACGGGTTTGGTTTGTCATGAGGCATTCGACGCCATAGGCAGTACGGATTGGATTTCTCTGAAAAAAGTTTTCGTTCAGTGACACTGTCTTGCAAACGACCGCAAGTTTCTCCAAAGAGTTAGCTCAAGAGAAGTTTGCAGCCTGGCCCTGTCGCAAAGGCAGGAGGAACTCAACGCACATCTCATTTTCATAGTCCCCTTGCGACTGCTGCACCGGCTGCCAGCCATGCCCGCTGCGTAGCTGGTCGTAGCGCGTCATAGCGAAGAATGCCGTCCACCATCGCTGGATCAAATGGGATCGTTGCCACATCGCGAGCCAAGGTCTTGTAGCCGTCCGCGACGCGCTGCACGTCGGCGCCGGTGGCTTTGGAATCAGCTTGGGTTACCACGGCTACGGCGTTCTGTGCCAGGGCGTGGGCCTTGTCGTTCTGCTGCGCGAGCGCTTCCAGCAGCAGCGCGCCGGCTTCGGCGTGGTCATCCCGGGTCGTGGTGGCCACGACGAGCTGATCGGTGTGGTCGATCATGCGCCGCCACATCGGATCTGACTCGTCATTGCCCGAGTCAATGAAGATCAGCCGGTAATACTTCGAGGCCACCCGGTGGATCGCGTCCACGTCGGCTGCGTCTACGCGTTGGGCGCTGGCCAGCTCCATCGGCTTGGAGCGCAGCACGTCGAACCGATCGCGGGTCTGGTGGTGCACGAAATGGGCGAGGTCTGCCGATTGCGCCCCAGTGCCTAAGAGTTTTTCGGATTCGGGCAGCAGCTCCAACAAGGTCGCTTCGTGCGGGCCTTGTTCGGTGCGCCAGCCCAGGGTGCCTCGGGTCTGGTTGTTATCCCAAGCCAGCACCCCGGCTCCGCCGTAGCGGGCGAAGATCGCACTGAGCAGCACGGTGGTGGGGGTTTTCCCGGCTCCGCCTTTGCCGTTCACGATGGCGATGGTACGTGGCCCTGGCCAGTGCTGGCTCACGGCTTGCACATCGGCGCGTTCGGCGCGTTCGTTCTCGCTGGGGGCCATGCGGATGCCGAGGCGGGTCATGGTGCCGCGCCAGCCTTGGGTGGCGGGTTCTTCGACTTGTTCCTGGGTGAGGAAGCTTTGGCGGGCTTCGCGCCGGGTTGCAGGTGCCTCGTCTGGTGCGGGAACGGTGTGGGATTGGGTTTTCTGGGCGAACGGGTTCGACTGCTGGGCTTTGGGCGCTGCAGCATCAGGGGCCGGGGTGGCGCTCTGGCGCGTGTCGGCAACTTGGGCGGGTTCCATCGCTGGTTTCTCCGGTTCGGGTGTAGTTTCTGCGGTGGCTGGCGGCTCGGGCGCTGCGGCGGTGGCTTCTTCACTCATTGCTGGTTCTGCGGTGGCTGCTGGTTCTTCGATGACAGCCGTTTCAGCGTTGGCCACGTGCGTGACCGGACTATCGACACGGCGGCGGCGCGCGGCAGGCTTGTCACTGCTAGCCGGCGGCGTGGTGGTGTCTGGTTCCACGGTGCCATCGGGGTGGACTTTGACCGGCCAGGAGCCTTGGGCATCGTGCATCACTGCGCGCACGGCGGCACCGCGTTGCTTGGCGTGTTTGCTGACCAGTTCCACGGTTTCTACCCGGGCGGCAGATTCGCTGTCTGCGGCGAACTCGTGGATGATGCCTTGGATGTTCACGGTGGCGGTGCCGTCTTTGTTGACGGTCGCTTCGATGAGTTCTTCGGTGGTGCTCATGATGTACTCGCTTTCTTCACACTGGGATAGCTCTGTAGGCGATACGACTCAGGCGGTGGGGCTGGTTAGCGGACGGAGGAAACATAGTCGCGGATCTTGTACGGCTCGGTGTCGGTGAAGGTGAAGAAGAACGTTTGCTTCCCTTCCCCGGCCCAGGATTCCCCGTCCTTGGTGACCCATTGCCACGTGGCGGTGACGGCGATGGTGTCTTGCTCGTGATGCTCTGTCATCAGCTTCACCGTGGGTTTACTAGTGGCCTTCTTTTCGGCGGCGGTCAGCCATTCAACGCCGGTCGCGGGCCGTTCGGGGGCAATGACTTCCTTAGCTCGTTCGGGGGTCATGAGTGTGCGGGCGCGCAGCTCGGCGGCGGTGCGGTTGAAGTCCTTGGTCGGGTTCCAGGTGGTCATGATCGTGGCCGCTTGCTTGGCCAGCTCGACCTTGGCCGGATCTTCGGTGGCTTGGCCCTGGGAATGACTGCTCCCGCTGCTGCTGGGGGCTGGCGCGGTGGGGCTGGCCGTGGTTGGGGCGACGGTCGGTGCGCTGCTGGTTTCCGTCTCGGTGCCGGCCGGCGTGCAGCCGGTCACTCCTGTGACGAGTCCTGCGGCCAGGGTGAGGGTGAGGATTTTGGGGTGTTTCATTGGATGTTCACCTTTTGCTGTCGAAGGATCGGGATCGGGTCATAGGTTTTGCCGTTGTTGATCGCCGGGCGGTCGAACACACTGGTTTTCGGGTTGTTGATCTGAAAATGCACGTGGATGCCACTGGAATTCCCGGTCGCCCCGGGCTTGCCTAGTGGGGTGCCTTTCTCTACCACGTCGCCGGTTTTCACCAGTAGCGAGTGATCTTGTGCTTCGTGGAATTCAAAGACCAGATAGGGGGCTTCGGTCATCTGCCCGAAGATGTAGTTGCCATAGGAGCCATACAGCTGATCTGGCGATCCCACAGAGACATAGGTGATTTTCATATCCGTGGGAGCGTAAAAGTAAGGTTCAGATCCAGCCAGGTCGATGCCTTCGTGCTTCAACAAGAACGGCTTGCCAACGCAGCTAGTCAGCGGGCAGGCACGTGGCCCGAAGCCTGAGGTCAGTCGCGCGTTCGGCATGGGGTGCGCCCATTCATCCGCTGTCAGGTCGCCAAAGTCGAAGCCACCGGGCGCTTCACAGGTGGAGGAATAGTCCATTTGGGCGTTGTCCATGATGATTTCGACGTAGTGCTCGGTTTCGTCAAAAGGCGGGATGCCCCCGTATTTTTGGACGTTGCCCGCTCCGGCGTTGTAGGCGGCGAGGGTGAGCTGGATCTTTTCCTGCTCATTACTCGCCAGCTTGGCGACTTGTCCGGCGAGATGCTTCATGTAGCGGCCTTGGGCATCCAGTCCGGCGAACGGATCAAAAGGATCTTTCCCGTGGCCCCATTCGCCCCAGGTTCCGGGCATGAACTGTGCGATGCCTCGTGCCCCGACCGGGGACACGGCCTTGGCGTTCCACCCGGATTCTTGTTGGATCTGTGCGGCAATGATCCCTACCGGCAGTCCTGCGCTCTGCGCGGATTGCTCCACGGCTGCCCGGTACTGTTCCGGGATTTTGACCTTGGGTTTGCCGTCCTTGTCGGCATCTGCGATAGGGGTTCCCTCGATGACGCACGGCGCATTTGGATCGACTTCGTCATTGCTCCCGGCACCCAGGAACAGGATGATCGGGGTGATGACCAGCAGGAGCAGAATTCCCAGGACAGCCAGGATGATTTTGGCGCCGCCGCCTTGTTCTTCGCCCATAGCTTTGCCTTCCCTACTGGATTTTGTTGGAGCGGTAGATGGTGGTGTTCTCCAACTGGGTGGCCACCACATATACCGCGTCATCGGTGACCAGTACCGGGGCGGGGTCTTCGGCCCGGTAGTTCGCCCAGGACTGCGGTTCGGCCTCCGGGGCGGCGAGGTTCACGGTGGCTGGCCCGTTGGTGGTGTTCGCGTAGATCAGGGTGCCGTGGATCGCGGACAGATCTGCCGAGGGTAGATCCACTAGCGCGCTATTGGCTCCATAGCGGATGCCGACCGTTCCGAGGGCGGCGGTTTTCGCGTCCCTGTCCACGAGCAGGGGTTCGGTGGCGGTGGGGATGGTGCGTGGCGTGCCGCTGAACAGCAGACTTCCGGTGGTGGTGTCCAGAACGCCCATGATGCGTTCGGTGTCATCCCAGGCCAGCAGGGCGTGGGTGTCATCTAGCAGCCACACTCGCATCGGGTATTTCGTGGTGCCTTCGGGGGCGGTGAAATGCTGCTCGGTCAGGATCGTGCCGGTGTTGTCCAGGGTGTAGATGGTGGTGGCGCTGATCGTGGTGATCGTTCCATCGGCGGCTACGTCCAGCACGGTGGAGCCGGGTGGGATCATCACCTCATGCAGCGTGCCGGCCGGATCAGGTACCCGGATATACCAGTCCCCGAGGTCGATGTAGGGGGCGTGGGTGTCGGTGCGCGCGGTTTGCCCTGGTTCCAAAGCGATGCTGGTTGGTGCCACGCTCGGGGTGTCGTAGGGCATGTCTACCGGCCAGAGGCGCAGCTCGTTGCGCTCTGCGGCGGCATAGACGGGCTTGCCGGCCCAGATGCCTTGGTGCATGGAGGCGAGGTTTTCCGGGGCTTTGTCCCCGCGCCAGACCGGCTGGCCCGTGGCCGGGGTTCGACCGGTGACGGTGCCCTCAGGATCAGCGGTCAGCAATCGGTCGGGGCTGATCAGGTTGACGGTGGACCCAGCCCGGGTGGCGTGGCTCCACGCGGCCGTGGCCGAATGCTGTGGTGGTGGTGCGGCTGGCAGCGTCGCCCCGACCCCTTGCGGAGTGTAGGCCGGGGCGGTCGCGGCAGGTTGGTTCGCGACGACCACGGCGGTGCCGATGCCGCCGAGGGTGAGCACCGCGAGGGTGCTCACCCCGGCGATCATCAGGCGCTTGGTGCGTCGTTGCCGGCGGGCTGTGGCCGCAAGTTCAGCTTCTTGCTGTTCGGTGAGGTCAAGGACTTCGCCGGTGGCAGCGACAATCATGTCCCAGGTTTGACCGGTTGACGCGTCGATAGCGCGTGCCCGCACCACACCGAGGTGGTGGTTGGTGAGTTTGGTGATAATCGCATTTTTGCCCGCCTCGATGAAATCTTCCTCATCGAGTACGGGAACCTGCGCCCCGTCTAAGGTCAGCGTCTGGCGGTCTTCGCTGATTTGCAGCGTATAGACCGGGAACGCGGGAACTTTCTGGGGATCGATTATCGTCATTTAACTCACTACCCGTAACTTCCTGGGTTAGTCGGCGGCTTCATCACTTTTCAGCAAGAAATCTCGAATGTCTTTTTTCCGGTACCTACGCACGCGGGAGCCAATGGATACCGATTTGAGTCCATACTCTCGGTTCCATTTCAGAACGGTCTGCGCTTTCACACGCATCACGTCTGCGATCTCTTCGGTCGTTGCCCATTCCGGCAAATCTGCGATGAGATCCTCAACGGCTTCTGGATCGTTCATGGTCACACTCCAAATGTGTATGAATGTGAAATCCATGTCAACCATATTACCCAAATTAACCATACAAAGCGCTAAGTTTGAAATACACCAATAATATTTAGGTAACACTATTGACAGTGACTTCACTGCGAGTTTATACTAAATGATAGATCAACCCTTTCGCGCTGATCACTCTACTAAGGAGAGCGCACTATGTCAGCCGTGTCGAATCCTTTTGCCCCTTCTAAAAAGAAGGTGACGCAAAATGACGCTTTCGACATCCGAGACGAGCTTATGGGCGATGACCTGCTAGTTAGCGGCCCAATGAAACCTGGCTTGTCTCCAATGCTTGAGGCTCCAGGTGAAGCTTGGGCTGTTAGCGACGTTGGCCCATTTAAGGGTCTTGCCGTCATGGGCCTACACGGTGGAGCTGGCGCCACCACAGTGGCCGCGCTCTTAGGTGATGACGCATCTGAGGTGGGCCAAGCTTGGCCTATCTCGCAGAACGCCTGGACTGGCAGCCCGTGGCCTATCCCAGTGATTGCGGTAGCTCGCACCGACCATCACGGGTTGGCCGCTGCGGATCGGTTCATCCGTTCCTGGGCCAACGGACAACTGACCGGTTCCCAGCTTTCGGCCTTGGTGCTGATCGAGGCAGGGCCACGCACCAGTGATGCCCGGAAGAAAGCCACCAAACGCTTATTGCGGATGGTGCCCCGGGGCACGCATATCCCGTGGATGGATTCCTGGTTGGATGCCCCACCCGATCCTGCCCGGCTCCCTGGGCGGATCAAACGAATCATCAAACTTCTCAACACTCCCACCCCATAGAAAGGCACACCCATGTTGTTGCAAGCTCTGGCTTTCGGTATCGACCTCGCCGCCACTATCCCTAACCCCACTCCGGAGCAGCCTCCGGGCACCCAAGGGTTCACCACGATCTTGAACTGGATCGCGTGGGCGGTGATCCTGCTCGGTGTGGCAGGGTTCCTTGCCTCGGCCGGGTTCTTGGCGTTCGCGTCCTTCACTGGACGGGAAATTAACGGCTTCAAGGGACTGATCATCTCGTTGATCGTCTGCATTCTGGCCATTAGCGCGGGAACGATCATCAACGTCTTCGTCTAAGACACGCTTGTGAACCGTCAAAGAGAAAAGAGAGAAGATCCTCATGGCCGAAACTGACCCATTAGGTAAAAACTGGAAACTCTGGGGCGGCATCCTCGCCTTCATCGCTGCGGTAGTGATCCTCGGGCTCATTTTCTTCCCCCGCACCCCACCGCAGCCAGAAGCCACACCGACCGCGCCGGCTCCTTCGGTGCCGGTCGACACTGCGCCACCTTCGGCTTCCCCTTCGGCCTCGGCTTCTAAGCCGGCCTCTGGGGATTGCCCTGCGTTAAGCACTGATACCTCGTTCCCGAACGATGCCCCGGCTACGGAGTGGAAGCGCCACCCTGCTGGGATGCTGCTACCGGTATCGGCGGAGCATGGTCCAGCGAAGATGGACGGGGATTTCTGGCGCTGCTTTAGCCACACCCCCACCGGCGCAGTAGTGGCGGGATTTACCCTCGTCATTGATTTCTCAGAAGGTCGAGAAATTGATGCTGCGGCTGAATCTATGAATCGTGAACGACTCTTCCAGGAACAGGGTTCCGGCACCAGCGATGAGGGATTTCCTCCCATGCTCGGATACCGCGTCATGAATAGCAGCGATGACAGCGCCATTGTTGAATACCTTTCCAAGACCGGCGAGCAGTACGCGGCAATGAGCGCCAATCTTGTGTGGAGCGAAAAAGCGCACGATTGGCGCTTAGATCTAAGTGCTAGCCCACCCACATGGAACACAGTTAACGACCCAACTTCCTTCACAGAGTTCAAGTAGGCGATTGTTGTGGCAAATCAGGGTGGATGCGAGTGGTGGCAAGTAGGCTGCAACATTGGTGACGGTCTAAAAAACCTTGCGGATAGTGCGATCACTGATTTCGTGAAGTCGCTCTATGACGGTGCGGTGGCGTTCGTGGCGCAGGTGTCCACCTTCTGGATGGATACCGCCAGCCCGGATGTGAACAACGCGGCCGTCACGAGCCTTCGTGCAGACATGTCCTGGTACGTCGCAGGGTTCGCCATTCTGGGGTTCTTTATTGGGCTAATCAAGCTGGTCACTTCCCAAGACGTGAAGAACAGCCTGATCGGCTTGGCCACCCCGATTGTGAACCTGATTCTGGCCACAACCGCCTACGCCGTAGGCATTGGCGTGCTGCTCAAAGCCTCGGATGAGTTCTCCCGGTGGATCGTGGAACGTTCCACTGGTGGGGATGTGGATCTGACCCAGATGCTCACCTCGGGCACCGCGCTGCTAGCGAGCCCTGGCACGGCTTTTTTGCTGTTCATCCTGTTGCTGCTCGGTGCGGTCATCAATCTGCTGTTCATGTATTTCCGTGACGTGATGTTCCTGATCCTCTCAGCCTTCATCGTCGTGCTGGCGGCAGGCAGCGGATCGGAGCAGGGTCGGCAAGCGTGGCGTAAAGCCAATGGCTGGCTGGTGGCCCTGTTGCTGTTTAAACCGGTCGCAGCGGGAATCTACTCGTTGGGGTTCCGCATGTTGGTGCAAGGCAGTGCCCCGGAAGGGGAGGAAGCCACGGTGACTGAGGCGATGCATTCCACGCTGATTGCGTTGTTGATCCTGTTGTTGGCGGCGTTGGCGTTGCCCGCGTTGATCAAGTTCATCGTTCCTGCGGCCGGGGTCGGCGCTGGCGCGTTCTCCGGTGGCGCGGCCTTGGGTGCTGGTGTCACGCTCGCGGCGGGTGCCGCCGTCCTGGCGGGCACTGGTGGTGCAGCGGCTGCGGCCGGTGGTGCTGGTGCTGCTGCGGGTAGCGGTAGTGGCGCGGCGGCGGCTGGCGGCGGGTCTACCGCTGCGGGTGCTGCCGGCGGCGGTGCCGGGGCCAGCGGCGGTGCCGGGGCCGGTACTGGCGGGGGTGCCGGTGGCGCTTCTGCGTCGACCAGTGCTGCTGGGTCCGGTTCTTCACCCTCGGGTGATAGTGGTTCCGGGGCTGGATCTAGTTCGGGCAGCTCATCCGCAGGTGGCAGCACCGGTTCGACGGGTTCAGGATCTTCCGGTACCGGTTCCGGTTCAGCTTCGTCCAGCGCCAGTGCGGGCGCTGCTGGGGCCAATAGTTCTGGTGGCTCTGCTTCCTCTGGTTCCGGTGCTTCACCCTCGGGGGCTGGTGCTGGCGGCTCTGGGAACACAACCCAATCCTCAAGTTCACCTCAAGAACATGCTCCGTCTGCCGGTGGCCCGTCCGGCGCGAAAGCACCGAACAAGGCTACGGAAGCCATGCAGAAAATGGGTGACGTGAAAGGCCTCGCTAACGGGGCGAATCCCAGCAAGCTCGTAGATGAGGACGGCGAATAATCATGGCCACCAGTGATGTGCGAATTGAACCGAACACCTTCGGCAACCTGACCGTGCCGCGCCGCTCAGGCTTGCTGGGTTTGTCCATGGGCCAGAGCCTCATGCTGGTGCCCATCGTCCTCATCGTCATTGTCACCGCAGCACGCGGCTGGATCATGGCCGCAGTGATCATCGCCCTGGCCACCATTCTGGGAGCCGTGCTGCTGCTGGTCACGAAAAAGCAAGGCCGTTCAATCTATGGGAGACTCATGCTTCGTCTAGCGCAGCGGCAGAAAGTCGCATCCAAAAAACACGTTTACCTCTCCGGCCCCACCGGATTCACCCCCGACGGACAAGTACGCCTTCCGGGCCTCATGGCCAAGTCGCAGTTGACCGAATCCATGGACTCCTACGGCAACCCCTTCGGACTGATCCGTTTGTCCTCACGTGGCCACCACAACTACTCCGTCGTACTCGAATGCTTCCCCAACGGCGATAACCTCATCGACCAAGCCGACGTGGACAACCAAGTCGCGCACTGGGCGAACTGGCTGACCCAACGCGGCCTGGACGAGGGAATCCGCGGCGCTTCGGTCACCATCGAATCCTCCCAAGACTCCGGCCTTCGATTGCAAAAACTGTTGGCCGATAACCACCGCGAGGATGCGCCCGAGTTCGCCCAACGCGTCGTGGAACGCATCGCACAGACCGATAATTCCACCGCACCTGAGGTCGTGGCACGCATTACCCTGACCTTTGACGGTCGCCGCCTCGACGGAAAAGCCGGGGATCGGGGCATGGAAGAAATGGCCGAGGAAATCGGCAACAAGCTCCCCGGCATCATTTCCGGGCTGGCGAACACCGGGGCCGGCGCAGTACGCCCGAACACCGCCCAGGAAATCATTGATTTCACCCGCGTCGCCTATGACCCGACCACCGCTGTGGCCGTGGAGGAAGCCCAAGCCGCTGGCGGCACCGGGCTGGCGTGGGAGGATGCTGGCCCGTCGTTCGCGCTGGACGCGTTCGATCACTACCGGCACGACCGGGCCGTATCGAAGTCATGGACGATGTATGAAGGCCCGCGCGGCGCATTCATGTCCAACTCACTGGCCCGTCTCACCGCACCCAGTGAAGGTGCACTGCGTAAGCGGGTGACCTTGTTGTATCGTCCGATCCCAGCGGATCAGACCTCCACGGTGGTGGAGAACGAGCAGAAGGATGCGATGTTCTCCGGCTCGCAGCAGCGCGTGTCCGTGCGTGCCCGCCAGCGGCTCGCCGCCGCGCAGAAAACAGCCCAGGAAGAAGCCCTCGGTTCGGGTTTGACCCGGTTCGGGCTGATCATCACCATCAGCGTCAAGGATGAGGCTGAGTTGAAGAAGTTTGATCGCACCGTTCCTGGCATGGTGTCCCACGCCAAGCTGCGCGTCCGTGAGGCGTTGGCGAACCAAGCAGTCACCTTCCAGGCAGGTTTGCCGTTAGGTCTCGTGGTGCCTGATCACATGATGATCCCCGACGAGCTGAAGGTGTGGTTCTAATGATTCCCCTGAAACTCTCGAAGAAACGCCACCAGCCCAGCCCCGCAGAACGGGCACAAGCTGAACTGGCTCATCCGCAGAGCCTCACGCTGTCCAAGCGCGACGTGGCCCGCCTCGAACGTGCAGCGAAGAAGGCCGCACCTAAGCCGGCCAAGGAACCGGGCTTGCTCTCCCGGCTGTTGGCCGAGGGCGCCCAGTCCAGGTACTCCCCGTCGGATGCGGGGTGGAATCGACCTGGTGGCGGGCCGGTGAACTACATCGAAAACCCGGTGGAGATTCAAGGCTCCTGCGTGCAAGTGTGCGGGTTCTGGCCCTTCGTCAACGGGGCCGGCTTGCCAACGATTGGCGCACCGTTGGGTCGGCACCTGCTGCGGGGCACCCTGGTGACCGGTGATCCGATTTCGTGGTTCCTCAACGGCATCATTTCCAACCCGTCCGCGTTCATTCTTGGCCAGCCCGGGTTGGGCAAGACCTCGCTGGTGCACCGTCTCTTGGCAGTGCTTTCCGCCTGGGGTGTGGTGCCGATGATCCTGGCCGACTCCCGGCCCGACTATGTGCCCCACATCCGCGCCCTGGGCGGTCAAGTCATCACGTTCTCTCCTGGCCAGGGACACCTCAACCCGCTGGATCTTGGCCCCCTGGTGGCCAGCCTGAACGAGATTGAGAACGAGAAGGCCCGCGACATTGCGATTCAGGAGATGATCAGCCGCCGCCGCTCCCTCATGGAAGGCATCGCCTCGATGATGTTGGGCCGTCCGTTGAAGCCGCACGAGTCCACCTGCCTGTCGGTGGCGATCAACGAACTCGACCCCGAGCTGCGTCACGCGCCGTTGATTGGTGAGCTGGTGGACTTCATCCGCTCCCGCCCCGAAGTGCTGCGCCAGAACGTGCTCGCCTACGATGATGACCACGAATACGACCAACGCCTCCAAGCCCTGCTGGATGCGTTGATCAACCTCGGCCCCTCCGGTGCCTATGGGGATATGTTCGCCAAGCCCTCCGACGCGCACATCACTCCCGGGGTACCGGTGGTGTTCGATATTTCCGGGGTCAACGAAAACGACTCCGTACTGGTCGCGGCCGTGCAGTCCTTGTGCTGGAACCTCGGATCAGCCACCGTATCGGCTGAGCAGCATTTAGCAGCAGCGGGCAAGCGCAAACGGCGCACCTACTTCCTAGTCATGGACGAGCTATGGCGCATCCTGCGAGCATCAGATGACATGGTGCACTTCATCGACACGATCACCCGCCTAAATCGTGGGCGCGGCATCGGGCAGGTCATGATCACCCACACCATGAACGACCTCCGCCTATCAAAAGAACACCTGACCGCCACCGCGTGGGGGTTCGTGGAACGCTCCGCCCTGGTGTTCCTGGGCGGGTTGGCGCCTTCGGAGATGGGCAACCTGGAAGAAGTGTTCGCCCTGTCTTCCAAGGAGAAAGCGTTGATGACTGACTGGACCGGTGAAGCCGTGGTTGATCCGAAAACCAACAAGGCTTCCCGCCGGCCCGGGGCCGGACATTTCATCATGAAGGTCGGCAAGAACCCGGGCACTCCGTTCGTCACGCAGCTCACCGATCTGGAATTTGAGATCTCGGATACCAACCGGGCTTGGGAGATGGTCAAGTAATGTTCAACGCTGATCCGCGCTCCGGGCGCAAAAACCAGCCAGCCAACGACGAAACCCTATGGATCATCGGCGGCGGCATCCTCACCCTCGGCATCATGGGGGTACTGTTGTGGACACTCGGCGCGATCCTCGACCCGAACGTACCGCAGGCCTCGAATAATCCGGTGCAAATCCTCATGGATCAGTCCCGCGGCTTCCTGCCCGTCGGCGGCGTCCAAATCGCCGTGTTCGCCCTCGGGCTGCTGCTCCTGTTGGCGGTCATCGTGATGCTGGTTGTGGTGTGGCGGCGCAGCCGAGGCACCAGCTCCCGCATTGATCATCTGGCCAAGGAGATGAGCCATGCCAAAGACTTCAAGGCCATGGAAGAACCAGCAGCCCGGGCGGATGCTGAACGCCTCGGAGCGACCAAGGCCGGCATCGGCTCACCCTTGGCGAAGCTAGTAAACAACAAAGCTAGCTTGTTTGCTTCCTATGAGTGGGTGCAGATCTGGTTGATGGGGCCACGCGCCGGCAAAACCTCCTGCGTGTGCGTCCCCCAGATCCTGGAAACCGGCGGGCCGGTACTGGCCACCTCGAACAAGCGCGACATCGTAGACATGACCCGTGGCCCCCGCGCCCGCGTCGGCGCGGTCTGGGTGCACGACGTGCAAGGCATCATCGGAGAAGAACCCTCCTGGTGGTGGAATCCCCTCTCCTTCGTCACCGATATGGAAACTGCTGAAAAGCTCGCGGACGTGTTCTTAGCTTCCGCCACCGACGCGGGCGCCAAGCAGGACGCGTATTTCGAGTCTGACGGTAAGCGGTTGCTCTCGCACCTGTTCTTTGCTGCCGCCGTGGGCCGGCGTCCGATCACTGACGTGTTCGCGTGGGCGCAAGATCCCGAGGATTTCACGGCCCGCGACCTGCTCAAAGACCACGGCCACCTGCCTCTAGCGAACTCCTTGGAGCAGATCCAGAAGCTCACCCCGAAGCAGCGTGACGGGGTGTATGGCACGATGCGCCCCTGGGTGAATGTGCTGTCTTATGACAAGGTGATCCCGTGGGTTCGGGATATGGGGATTAATCGTCCCGAGTTTGATCATCGCAAGCTGGCCACCGGCACCGACACTCTGTATCTCATTTCCAAGGAAGGCGGAGGATCGGCCCGCGCGATTACCGCTGCTCTGGTCATGGCGGTCATGACCGAAGCGGAGAAAACCGCTGCCAGCCAGCCCGGTGGCCGGCTGAAAACGCCGCTGACTGCTGTGCTGGATGAGGCGGCGAACGTGGTGCGTTGGCGCGAACTGCCGGACGTGTATTCCCACTATGGTTCGCGGGGCATTGTGGTGTCCACGTTCTTCCAGTCCTACAGCCAAGGTGTGGAAGCCTACGGCGAGAAGGGCATGAACAAGCTCTGGGGTGCCGCCAACATCCGCGTTGCCGGCTCAGGGCTTTCGGATGACAAGTTCTTACCGTTCCTTGCTCAGCTCGTCGGGGAACGCGACGTGCTTAAACGCTCCTCCAGTACCAGTGGCCGCACCGGACGCTCCGTCTCTAGCTCGATGCAGCGCGAGCGGATCTTGGACGTGGCCGATTTGGCAGCACTTCCACGGGGTCGGGCGATCTTGACCAGCTCGGGCCTGCCGGCTGGCCTGATCGAGCTACAGCACTACTCCACCAAGCCCTACGGGGAAGATGTGCGAGACTCACAAGAATACTACGAAGATGTTAGCTCAAAATTACGCTGTAACTAGTGGGGGCGATCAGATAGATATCGACCTTCTATGGGTAGCTTTTCCCCTCTTCCTCCTCTTCAACAGAACCCTTGGAAGAGCACTTCGGGTCACTACCTAGGTGATTAACGCTCCGTCACTTCAGTAAACCGCATGAATTTCTGTCTAGCTATCGATTACCTTACGAGAGACCCCGGGCACCTAAAATTACTTAGAGGCCCGGGGTCGTTTCAATACGCAAAACTAATGAAGGTATAAAGATTTTTCTGCTTCATGGGTTCTACGTGACCTATACCGAGCGAAAAGCCACGCCGCAGGCCCGATGACAGGCACAAAAAGAATAGCGAGCAACTGCAGCAAGAAATTTGCACGACGAACTCTTGAAACGAGTAACAACACTAATGCGATCAATGCCAGAACAACATGAACACTGACTAAACTCGCCAGTAATAGATCGCCAGCGGTGGGAATCAATGGATTCATCCTAGTAACTACCTCCAACCATGACTAGTTACGCTACCACGCCCATTGCCAGTAACATACTGCACATTGGATTTCGTGCTCCAAGTAATCTGGCCCCATGGTGTTGGAGTTCCGCGCTTGACCTTAACCAAGCACTCGGCAGTGGCCTTACCCCCAGAGACCCAAGAGCCATCCTTAGACGTATGAACCTCTGAAAAAGGGTCATAATTAGCATTCACTACACAGGAGTAGCTGGAAACTTTTTTCGCAGATCCGCTCGAGACCGTATAGTTCATGCGAACAGTGGTTTTTGAAATGGTGACTCCAGCAAAAGTGAAAGACTGCCAAGCGGAAACAGTCTTTGTGGTGCTGGCAGCTCGGGCCGCGGTCCCAAGTTGATTTTTGGACAGGACCGGAGCCGTTACAACCTCATCACTTACGACCTCAAACTGCCCCTTGGGCTCGCCACCTGTTTTTTCTGCTTCTTCAAATGGATCAATCTCACCGAGCAAGTACGAAGCAAGCTCATTTTTTTGCTCGCTATTCAACGCTTCAAACGCTCGCAAATCCTCAGGATTATCCAGATTCGCCTTGAAGGCTGTCAATGCATGTTGTTCCGTAGATATAGGCTCAGCAGCGACGGCGCTGAGGCTGGATACTGCACACAGCGACACTGCGGCAAGAGCTACCGAGATAGCCTTGACATATTTTTTCAAACTTCCTCCTGAAACGAATGCATATTTACTCCAAACACTATAATAGTGATCGGGGCACAATTATCAACACCTTGTATAAATGAAGATTCAACGTATCAAGAGTTCATTCGTCGATTTCACGCCAAACCAAACCACAAGTCGAGAGCCACTCGAAAGACGAATCTTCAGCAGCTTCCCTAATCTCAGAGAACGCGCGCGGAATTAGACCTGCCAAGTCCTACGGTTGCGGAAAATGTCCCTTGGGCGCGTTATACACCGGGAACGGTTCGGGCAGTTCTGGGCGCATCACCTTGTCATACGCATGGAATGGGCCGTCCTCGCTGGTGAGCACATTCATCAGCGGGTAGAAGTAGTCCCGGAAATACACCAACATCGCCTGAACGCCATCGAGCCGCGATTGCTCCCAGTACTCCCACAACAACTGGATCAGGGTGTCGGCCTCGGGGTAATCGAACCAGTTCGGTGCCCAGCGGTGGCCAGCTCCGCCCAGCTTGCGCAGGTAGTGCGGTAGCGCCAGCTCCTGCAACCAGTGCTCAGCATCCCGATACACAAACTCCGGCTGCGGATCAGATGCGGGCGCCTCGGTGGCTGGTGCCGGCGGTTCTTCGTTCAGTGCACCAAAATCATCGGCGTGATCATCAGGTAGTTTCATCGCGACAGACCCTGTTCCTTGCCTCGACCTTGGGTTTGCCCGACCAGGATTTTCGGGCGCTTCGCTGAGGTGGCGGACTTGGAATGTTCCAGCGTGGGCGCTTGGGCTAGCGAGGGGTTATTCGCTCCCCCGGATTTCTCCCGCCACACCGACAGGATGCGTTGGGACGCATCACTGTGCTGGTTTAACGGCACGGGGCTCGCGTCCTCCGGGCCGGCCCCAGCCTGTGGTGGGGTGCGTACTTCCTTAGCTTCGGCAGTCTCCGCGTTCGCCCGGTCAAGGTGCTCTTCGCCCTCGGCTCTTTCAGCTTGGCCCAGATGCGTGGCTTCGTCTTTCTGGGCTTCTGCCGCCTCGGCAGTAGTGCGTTCCGGTGGTAGCTTTGCGCCTTCGGGCACCAGGTGTGGGAATTTCTCGGCAATCGCCCGGTCTACGTCATCGTCATGCCCGTACCAGGACGGAACAAAACTGATCGTGTCGCGCCCGCCAATAGATGGGTCACGCACCGTATCCGCCGGCATCAGCTCCAAGCGCCGTAGCGCTTCCTCTTTGCTGATCTCCACATGGCGTTCTAGACCATCGTTGTAGTCATAATCCCGGAACGTTCCCTGCGGCTGCGCGAACCAAGGCTCCTGGCCCATGGGTGGTTGCTCGGCCGTGGCTCGCTGGCCGGCCAAATAGTCGTCCAGGGCATCACGCAACGCGTGGTGGCGGTCGGTGGCTGCCGTGGGATGATCCCGGTTCAGATCCTCCACATTGATGCCGAACTGGTTGCGGATACGATCAGCACCGGTCATGAACGCACGAGCTGCTTCACTGCTCGCACCGTGCTTGGTGGCCAGCTCCAAGGAAAGCGTCATGCGGTCGGCAATAGCTTCGGAACCGGCAGAACGCCAGAACTTGTCGGAGGCAAAATCTTTGCCGATCATCTGAGCGACGCCGCGTTCCTTGGCTTCGTTCATCGCTTGCTCTTGGGCGCGCATCGCAGCTCGACGCTGTGCCTGTTCAACAGCTTGCAAGCCCGAACCCATGACCGTTCGCAGCATCTGTCCGAAGTCCTGCATGATTTCAGATTCTTCATTGTCGTTCATGGTGCTCACTCTCCTTTAGCGTTCGTACCCTGTATCTCGTGGTGTCGTACCCTGCCCGGTGCCAGCCAACCCGCGAGCTGGCGCCGTGTGAGACTGTTCTTGTTCGATCTTGCGCATCTCAGCGCGCACAATACTCTCGGCATCGTTGATCAACCGATCCACACCGGCGGTGAACCGTGGTCTATCGGTACGCAAGCTGTTCTCCAACATCAGCCGGCCCAAACGTCCTGCCTGCTTGGCAACTGCCACCCAACCGCGACCGTTGCCCGCCGCGAACCTCTGATTCAACCGGGCAGCATACCGGGCGTTACCCATCCCCTGGGTAGCGCGGGCATAAGACATAGACAGTTGATGCAACGTTCCAGGATGATTGCGTTCCCATTGCAACGACAACCGCGCGTAAATGTTCGCCAACGTGTCCGGGCCAGTCTTATGGCTCATCATGCGTTCCAGCTGCGCCACCGACAACGCGTGACCCTTCGTGCGAGTTTTCATCGCCGGGCTATTCGCCGAATGCAACGAGACAAGGTACGCGTCAGCAGCCGCTTTACCCTGTGCCCCGAACCGCTGGTTAATGTCAGGCCAACCTAGCGTGCGGTCAATCTTTGACGGTGCGTACCACACAGCCTTTCCGTCCGTGGCGCTATGGCCAAAGCTCACCCGGTAGCCACGCACTTCTGTGTTTGATCCTGGTTTGAAGCTGGGCGCAATATGCACCCCGTGATCTTGAGCATGGCGTAAGTATTCTTCGGCCGAATTCGCGGTCGCCAATGCTGCTCTGAGGCGGCGTTGCAACTCGAACTTATCCGACAAGGCCATGTGGTTTCGGTCGGCCCTGGCACGTTCTGCCGGCTTCTCTCCTGCCAGTCCCTGTCCGTGTTCCTGGGATTCCAACCGTGGTAACCCGTACTCAACTTCTAGTTCACGGCACGCCACCTGGGCGCGATGAAAATCATTATGCGTGTGAGCTTTGGTGCCGTCCTCACGAACCATCGAGACCACTAAGTGAATATGGTCATTCCCGTTCTTCGACGCCCCGTGATGCACCGCAACCCAGCGCGAAGATTTCGCGCCATCCGGGTCAATGAACCCCATCTTCTCCACGAACGATCCGGCGATCTTCGCCCACTGCTCATCCGGTACCGAACCGTACCCGGCCTCAACAGCCAGGGAACAATGCCACACGTGCGCATCCTTCGACCCGGTACGGATTTTCTTACCGTTCTGGTCCTTCAAAAATGCGCCGGTTTCTTCGTCCTTCGCATACACCGGCTTGACCACCGACGTGCCGTGCAGCTTGCGCGGCGCATCCAAGATTTCGGCAATTTCAAACGCATCATACTTCGACAACTCCACACCCGGAGCGTAAGCAAAAGTCACTCGGTCATCGCCCGCGATCAGCCGCTGGTTCTCATGCTCGTTCGCACGTCCAGGCCCGACCAAGTAGTTCATCAAACCAGCCATACGACCACCGCGCACCACGTTCGGGATCATGCCGGCTCCCCCACGATCTTCAACGACTCCAAAACGTCATCAATGCGCCCCACCGTCGCGCGCAGATGCTCCAACGAATCGTGCAGCTCGCCCTTGATTTCACCACTTGTGTTCGCCACCCTGGCGATCTGGTTGATGTTATTCCCGACAGCGGCAAGGCCACGCTGCAACAAGAACAATGAGGTAATCAGCTCGTGACGCTCGGCAGCAGTCTCGCCACGAGACTGCGACAACGTGGACTCCACCAAGAGGCGAGCAACTGACACGCCAACTTCGTCTGCCATGACCTGCAACGCGAGGTTCTGCTCAACGGTCAGCTTCACTACGCGACGCACCGAACGGCCACCGGTCGCGTTCGGCTGACGCTTGCGTGAATCGAAGCGAGCCATGCGAATCAACCTCCCAGCCCAGTGCAACACCAATCGACCTAATAGGTCGATTGTCCCATCCGCAGAATCGAAGATCAAGGACACAAGCAACTTAGGGCACCTAAGTTTATAGCTTGCTCCGCCTCAAAGGCGGGGCACTGCACCTCACCGGAGTGCAACATCCGTTGGCTTCGCAGCGTGACCGCGCTACGCTGGAAGCAGCAGACCTTCGCCGGATCGGCCCCGTCGAGCCGGCGCGACCCTACCGGAAGGCGCCAGTCATGAGTGACGCAGCAAACCGCATTCTCGAACAGCTCCAAGCGCAAAACGACCTGCGCATGCAAGCCGCCACCGACATTGCCCAAGCCGTGGCCGCTCGCGTGGAAGCCGAGCAGCAACTAGACCAAGCGAAGGCAACCGAAAAGCAAGCTTTCACCGCTGCATTGAAGAAGGGCTGGACGCAATCCGAGCTGAATAAGATCGGCTCCCCATCCCGTCGCCGGCCTCGCAAAAAGGCCGACGAAACGACCTCCGCAGCCGAAAGTTAAACAAGCGCACAACAATGGGCCGGAACTCACCTCACGGTGAGTGCCAGCCCATTGTTTAATCCTGATTGCGTTGGGTAGCCTCCTGCCCACATGTGCACAGCAAAAGCCCAATCGCTGCGCTGCTTTTCCTGCACACACGTGGACAGCAGGAACCAATCGACCGCCCGCACACAAGCCACAAGCTGCGGTACCTGAGTTCGCTTACGACGGGAGATCGTGGCCCATGCACGGCCTCTGATAGAGATGGAACGCTGGGGTAAATTTTTCCGTACATCTTGCGCACTATCCCCGGTCCCCGATGCCCGAGTGTGACATGCCCCGGCCCCCTGTCAAGGGCGCTGCGCGTCGCTGCGCGATGGGCTGCGCCCACCCTGGACAGGGGGCCGGGGCATGTAGTTCGGCATTTATCGGGGGACGGGGAGGGTGTGCCGTTAGTATCCGATCCCGGTTCCCCGATCTGCTCCAGGACGGTTCATTTGTCGGAGAGTTTTCGGCACCTCATGCGCCTTGGGAAATGTCTGCCGTGCAGTCGCCGCGCGACGTGCTATGAGTTTGCCGTCATGTTTCACTTGGTCAATTTCCGGCGTTGCAGAACCCCGCCGGTATTGTCTAAAACTCACTACTCCTTCGCCATGCTCTGACAGCCACTTCGCGGATTCTTCCGTCGCTGATTTACCATCCGGTGTGATCAGATTATTCGCAAAATCTGACGGCACCGGACGGCCTCCAAGCTGGCTCTCACCACGCTCAAATGCTGCACGGCCCTCTAGCCAGCGACCATAGATCCCGGCCTTTGATTCCTCGAACGTCGCTTGCACACTCACCACGTCATAGGTGTATCCACGCTTATCCAAACTCGCCGCCACTTCGCGCGCAGACGCTTGAGATTTCAACACCGTGTCAATGACGTAGTTCGTCCCGTCCTTGCGCAGATCCCGTTGCAGCTTCGCACTCAACATGGACGATTCTTCATGCACTAACGCAGCAAACTCCATTGGTGCGAACTTGTGGCCCTGGGTCTCAAGTTCTTTCACCAATGGAGTTTTCAACCGATCCAGATTCCCGCTCTCCAACTCGTGAGCGATAATCTTCTCTTTGAACATGTCCGGATCGCACTGCACATAACCAGGAACGTCATTCAGACACTCCCGCTGCACCGTCCCCTTCCCAGCTCCGGGCGGGCCGGCCATCACGATAGCGCGCTGTTCGTGCTTGATTTCCCCACGCTCAGAAGACTTGTCCATGACTTCTTGCAGCCACTTCTTATGCAATAGTTCGCGCTCCGCAGTAGCACGTGGACGTGCACCAGTCTGCGCGAAATAGTCCGCTTGACGGATCGTGGAATATGGCCCTCGCGGGTTCATATCAGGATCAGCCAGCACCTGCCTGAGCGCTGCATAATGTCGTTCAATCGATTCGTCGTGAGCCAACGATTCACCCTTCGGTTGCTCGCCTCTTAGCCGGCCGTCTTTCTCAGAACTTCATCGTACGTGGCAGCATCAATCAGCTCATGCCTCAGCGCATCGCCAACCTCTTCCCACGTCCCCTCCAAGCTCTCTTCATATTCCCCGTACTCATTCGCCCAGGGAGTCGGCTTATAAGGCCACGCAACCAGTTGGCGCACCAACTCATCGCGGTCAATGAACCCGGCCGCGTACCGCTGGCACACCTCATAAGGGCTAGCCGCATTGAACTCCCCCACCACCGCCGGCACACTCTGCGCACGCTGCAAAGCCTTCGCCACCGCTGGCTGAGACATACCCAGCAACGCCGCCATCTCACGCTGGCTCATCCCATCAGCAGCAGCCTTCAAAGTGCGCTTATAGTCCAGCGCATCAACCTCCATACGCTGCCGCGCCTTCAACAGCCGCGCACGCATCTCATCATGACGCGGACGTTCCATGAGCTGGCTCATCACAACCCCCTAAACCTCGAAAATAAAAACTTCTTCACCCCATATATAACATGTGTTATCACCCTGTTTCAATGGCTCTCCCACAAAGGAGACGGCAGATCCCCGCGGGCTAACTTCAGAACCAACGCTCGCAGGAAAAGAAGTCAAAAATGCTGGTCATGCGTCGTTCAAATGTAGGTACAAGCATTTCTATCCAGGTGCAAGCCGACGTAAGTGAAACACGCCCAGAAACTTTTCACAACAAGTATTTTTAACCCACACACTCAAGATTCCAGGCTGTGGACAAGCCGACCCATACCGCAAGAAACCAGGGGCTATTCAGGGGTCATTATCCACAATTCCTGTGGGCTCCATTGCGTAGGGGTGGAGTCGCTGTAATACATCATCTTGTGGCCGCTTGACCAGAAAGACACAAGATGTAGTATTGGATCCGTCAAGTCATAAAAGACTTATCACCCATAAGAAAAGGCAAGAGCGCTACCAACACTCTTGCCTTCGAGTCCGAAACTACGAGCTGGAACGCACATTGCTCCGGAGATGATTCATTTGGAATTTGAATTCGTCTCACAAGCCTAGGAGTGAACGGTAGGGCTGTCAATCGACCAGCCCGGGAGCGGTGTCCCCAGCTCGGGAAAGGCATATGCGGTACGGCGACGCGTCGTATTCGCATCCGTGTTCAGGTCAAGCCTGCCACGATCCGCATCAATCCAGTATGCCGACAGCAGGCGCTGCCTATCTATTTGGTGAGTGCACTGCACTTAGTGAACTCATCAAACACTTCATTCCTACGCACGAGAGGTGAAGCAATTGGCTTCCAACGACTACAACGTCTATCAAACCAACAACGGCTGGGCTATCAAGGGTCAGAACAATTCACGGGTTTCCGGGTACATGGACACCCAGGCCCAGGCTTATGATCGGGCCCGAAAAATTGTTGCAAACAATGGTGGCGGCGACATTAGCATCCACGGACGCAATGGCCAGATTCGAGAGAAAAACACCATCCCCAACGGAAACGACCCTCGCAATATTAAAGGCTAAACAATGAGAACGTAGTGGGCGTTGGGAGCTTACCCAGCACCCACTACCCCCCTCTAAATCATCGTTATTGCTTAGATTCACCGGGAAAGTTCAATTTATCCTGAGCCTCGTTGCCGGTAAGTCGTTGCTTCAAAGAGTTGGAGCTAGATACTCGACCGGGCACTTCACTTTCACGAACGCTCTCATGCTGAGCAACATTTAATAAGATGAACGTCAGACTTTTGATCGACTATTCGCTCAGTGCACGACTCGAACTTCTCGAACGAATGTCGAACCGCGTAGCCAGACTGGATTCGAAGCGCCCCTTTTCAATGCCAGTAGAGCGCTCTTCGATAGGCTGCTTGAATCATCTCAGATGCAAAGATGAACGGAGCAATGGGCCGCAGCCTTGAGATGAAAGTTCTAAAGTTTCAAACGCTCCCATCGCTTCTCTAAATTTATGTGCTACCATTAAGAGAGTAGAGAGGGGACTAAATGGGATTCGAAGTTTTCGATCGCACGTCTGCACCATCCACGAAAACACCATTCGTGACGGTTCAAAAGTCAGGGGTACTATCTCTGAATGCGGCAGCGCACCACATGATCAACAAAGCCGAAACGGTCGAGCTACTATTCGACCGCGATGCCCGCATCATCGGTTTAAAGCCAGCTGAACGCTCTGCACGTTCGTATGAGTTCCGCAAAACGGGAAAGTCGGGACAGGTGGTAGTAGCAGCGATGGCTTTCACGCAACACTATGAAATCGACACCACGGTAAGTCGTCGATGGACTCCGTACGTGGAAGATGGGATTCTATGCATTGACTTGAATCGCCCCCACACCGAAATCCAAGGGAATCGCACGAAGACTCAATCTACTCAATAAGAAAAACCCGGAACCACGCCAATGGTCCCGGGTTTTAAACATCCGCACGAGGAAGCGCTAGATGTCATATTGTATCCATGACACCATAGAACAATTTCGTCGTTCTTGTCTAACGCTGCCTGTGCCTACACAGGAAGAGGTCAATAATGACTTCAATTTCAGATGCCTACGGCATCACCGGACAGGTTCCCTTTGAAGACCTGGATATCGACTCAGATAACAGGCGGTTCTTAGATCCAAGAGTTATCCGAATCAACGCATCTACCTGCCCACATGCCGACGCGGCGGTGAAGTTGATTGATTCATTCTTCAACGAAGTCACTGCGTCTGCACTTAGCCTAAATACGAGTACTAGAACACGCGGCCGTGAACTACTGACTAGGTTTGAAGAACCTTGGGAAACTCGTCTAGGTTACGCAAGTAAGGGTTTTCAGGGACATGGTGCAGCCCAGTCTATCGGCGGGGACATCTGGGATGAGTTGAGCACTAATCTTCAGCCCTTACTCGAAATCGGTTTCCTAAAACATCTCGAGGCACTGCCCCTGTTTATCGAAAATGTTGGCGCCGATCGAACCTCGGACATTTCCACGCGAATCGTTTACGATGCCCTGTGCAATTTCACCCATCAAATGGCTGCCCGATATCCAACCTTCGCCACCCAGGGGGATGGAATCAAACCAGTCATGCGGCAGTTCTGGGATCCCGTAAGCAGCGATTGGGTCCTGCGCATCGTTGAACTGCCACACTGGAATGGCAAGCCACTCGTACTAGTGCCGAAAAACTGGACACGACGCAATCTGCTAATGACCCATGGGCGTTACTACGAAACATCCCTGCTTACCTTCGTGCAGGACAGCCAGTCATATTTCAAACCCGACGGAAAAGTTCTCAAACCTACCAAGGGTCTTCTGAAGACCAATCCATTGTTTCAGCGTAGCCGCGAAACAACTCTAAGGGTCACACTGGACGCTGCTTCGAACGGCACGAACCTTTATGAGCGTTTTGAAACTTTCGTAAACGACAAGTACGCCGCTTAATACAACCTTCGGAACCACCCGTCACGGAGTTCGGCGAGACGTCTTGCAACCCATAGGTTGCAAGACGTCTCATGGAGCCCCGATCCCCCGGCGAAAAATCCGCGGAAATTCAACGGTCCAAAATTCTCACAACTATGTGTCGCAACCAATGCCGTAGAATTATGTCTACACCGTTAGTTGCGAGACACTTCCGAGGGACCGATGGCCAAACTGATCGGATACGCCCGCGTATCCACCAAAGCCCAAGACGCCGACCGACAAATCCAGGACCTCCTCGCCGCGGGCGTCCGCCGCGATGACCTCTATATCGACCACGGCCAATCCGGAGCACTCGCCAAACGCCCCGGGCTGGATAAAGCACTCAACGCCCTGCATCCAGATGACACCCTCGTCATCACTACCCTGGACCGGCTCGGACGCTCCACCCAAAAAATGCTCGACCTCGCACAGGAACTACGCGAACGCAATATCGGGCTGCGGGTGCTGAACCTCGGCGGCGGCGATGTCGACACGAAAACGCCCATGGGAGCCATGGTCTTCACCGTCATGGCCGCCTTGGCTCAAATGGAATTAGAGATCAAACGCGAACGGATCACCGACTCCGTCACCAAACGCCGCACCACCGGCGGCGACCTCGGAGGTCGTCGACCGACCTTCACCGAATCGCAGATCCGTACTGCCGCCAAACTGGTCCAGTCCGGCGAACCAGCAACCCAAGTCGCCAAAGACATGGGCATGTCCCGTGCGACGCTCTACCGACGGATCAAAGAACTTCCCTAACCAAACATTGCTCAGTAAGGGTTACAGCACTTCCTGCCCTTGCTGACCGTTCTAAAGCTTGGGCAACTCGTCGGAGCAATGGACTACGCTGAGCAACATACGACGCAACTTTTCCACGACTGGAGCTGGATCTTGGCCAGAACAAGAAACACCACCGCCGAAATTGCAGACCTCCTACGCAACAGCCAGGGGATACCCACTGTCTCAGAGGTCGAGAACCACGCTATCCTGTTCTACCCTCGACACTGGTTGAACCGGTGGAACGAAAACATGCCGAACATTCCTTCCATCCTCCAAAGCGGAGAAAAGGACAGCAAAGGGCGACTTACCCTCAGCCGAGGCGACCTATTCACTCTGGGTACCAAGGTGGAAACTGCACAAGATGCGGTCAACTTCTACGTCGCGGTCTGTTCATGGGGCGCCGGTGCCAAAGCCCGGGATATCTACCGTCGAATTCCAACATTGAGCGAACCTGACGTTGGAGAAAAACTCCTCGGCGGAATCATGCTCGCCAAAGACTCGAACGTCGAATCGGAGGATGCCTACCGATCCTTCTGGACACGTGAGCAGTACAGACTCAAAGGTCTCGGCCCAGCCTTCTTCACCAAGCTTTTGTACTTCGCCGCTGGCCCCGCGGATAGCAAGAAAATGCGCCATCTCATTCTGGACAAGAAGGTTGCAGCTTCCATTGGCTGGCCTGACAAAGCCTGGTGGACTCCATCGGAGTATGGAGACTACCTGAAACTCATCAACAACGTCATGGAATACCTGCCCGAAGCAGAACGCTCCGACTGCCTCGAAATGCGTCTGTTCAATCCATAGTGCACCTCAAAGGATCTTCCCGAAAACGCTACGATCCCAGTTCTGGGCCACGACCTTTCGGTTCTGAGTTTCGGGAAACCGGGAACGTTGAGAAACCGCCGTTCGAGCGATTGCTCGAACGACGGTTTTCTTCATCCCAAAAACGATCGTTATTGGCGCCTGCACGAAGCGGACTGTTCCGCCACCAACGGCCTGCTCCCGGATTTTGTGTTGCGATTCTTCGCTCAGGTGCTATTTCAAGGCATCTTTCAGGACCGCCACAGCCTGCGCGATAGCCCCCTGAGCCGCGTAGGTGTCGTGGAGACTATTGACCATGACGAAGTCGTGGATGATGCCCAGATAACGTGTGGCTGTAACGGGGACCCCGGCGGCCCGCAGTTTAGCGGCGTAGGCCTCTCCTTCATCGCGTAGCACATCGGCTTCGGCCGTAATGATCAGAGCCGGTGGCAGCCCTACAAGTTGTTCGGTAGTGGCACGCAAGGGGGAGGCAGTAATTTCGTTGCGCTCTGCTGCGCTGGTGGTGTACTGGTCCCAGAACCACTTCATGCCCTCGCGGGCCAGAAAGTACCCTTCAGCGAATTTGTGGTAGCTATCAGTCTCGAAGGATGCATCCGTGACGGGATAAAACAGCACCTGGGATACGAAGGAGACATCCTGGCGCTCTTTGGCCATCAACGTCAGCGCAGCGCTCATGTTGCCACCCACCGAGTCGCCAGCCACAGCCATACGACGTGAATCCAGCTTTTCATCCTGGCCCTGCCGAGTGATCCATTGCGCGGTAGCGTAGGCCTGCTCGATCGCGTGGGGGTAGCGAACGTCGGGGGAACGGTCGTATTCGGGGAAGACTACTGCGGCGCGGGCACCTACTGCCAGATCTCGCACCAGTCGGTCGTGGGTGTGTGCGTTGCCAAAGACCCACCCGGCACCGTGCAGGTACAGAATGACCGGAAGGAGCCCGGTGGCATCGGCCGGCTTGACGATACGAACCTTCACAGTCCCGGCCGGCCCGCCGGGGATCTCCATCCATTTCTCCTGCACTTCTGGCTTTTCAATGGGATCGTCCTGCACCCCATCGACTGCGGCTCGTCCATCTTCAGGGGCAAGCTGGTAGAGGAATGGAGGTTGGGAAGTGGCTTCCACAAAGGCTTGGGCGGCAGGCTCAAGAGAAATGTTCAACGGGTTGGCGGTCATTGGGTTTCCTTCCCTAAATTGAGAACGATCGTTCTCACTCAGAAAACAACTATAGAGAACGGTCGTTCTCTTCGCAACTTGCTGATTCCCATTGGAACTACCCAATGCCCGCGGCAGAGAACGATCGTTATCCTGCGGTGTAAGCTGAGGAGATGCAGAAGGAAGAGCTTCGAAAACGCATCATTCAGGCTGCGGACGGTTTGTTCTACTCACGCGGGATGTCCAATGTGGGCATGGATGCCGTGCGCGCGGAAGCAGGAGCCTCGCTTAAAGCGATTTACAAGGAATTCTCTTCCAAGGAAGAACTCATCTTGGCCGTTCTGGAATATCGGCATGAGTTATGGATTCGCGGTCTGGCGAACGAAACCGCCGACACAGGATCTGCCCACGACAAGGTCCTGGCAATCTACGATTATTTGGCCCAGTGGTTCACGCAAGACGATTTTCGCGGGTGCGGTTTCATCAACGCGTTCGGCGAGCTAGGCTCGATGAGTCCCCGGATCGCCGAAGCGGTCAAGCTTCACAAGAAGTCTTTCCAGGACTACGTCAGGCAACTGGTGATCGAAGCTCAATGGCCTGTGGAACTAGCAACCCAACTAGCAATTCTGGCGGAAGGAGCGCAGACCACTGCTGCCATTTCCGGGGATCCGGAGGCGGCTGCGGCGGCCAGACAAGCAGCTCAAGCACTGATCAGTGTTGCCGAATCACGTCGCGCTAAATCAACCTCCTGACGCGCACCCAACAAACATGGCACAGAAGGGCTAGACCCAGGCAGCTACGTAGCGCCCGGACGCAGCCCTTCCCGTGCATGTCTAAAACAACGTTTCAGTCTCCACGCTCTTGCCGATGACGCACTGCGCGGGTGGCGGCGAGCAAGTCGAGTCCGGTGTGCTCACGAACCACGCGAACAGCCTGGACCACATCTTCGCGGGCCAACAGTTCATCAACCGTGGTGGCCAGCGGTTCAGGGATCAAAACCGGCACAGGCTCGGGACGCTCACTTCGTCGCGAGAAAGGATTACGCATAATATCTAACTTTCTTTTGTTGCAGGGTTCACCTGGTGGCATCCAACGCCAACCGCGGAACAGTGTCTAAGAGGCAAGGGATTGCGCTTTTTACCAAACGGCTCTCTTTTGAGGAAATGGCATCTACCGTCAGGAACGCTCCATGACCATCTCCGTAATCTGCCTAGTTCAAGAACAACCCACTGTAGCTCAGTGCGGCGGGACGCTTACATCGCTATGCGCGTCAAGAGCGGTGGTGTATCGGAGCCCCTTTCGACCTCGTGGATGTCACGACGGACCTGAGGCCAATCCGTGGGCGGATCCCCACCCCAAGTAAGGACCGCCAAGCGCCCGAGACGAACTCCCGGGGTACGCCATAGCTCGACCGGCGGCCACTTGGGGCACGCCCGCGCAAACGAACCTATGCACACCGCGCCAGGTGCTGGCCCGAGATTGACGCCAGCACTCCGGCGCGGCGAGGCCAGGAACGGACGCGCTGACGCACTGGCCCACCCCTGCGGTGGTGCTCCCGTTCGAGACCACCACCGCGCCCGACGGTTTACCCATGGCGAACTGCAAGTTATCGGGAACTACGACTCTTACTGCGTGAACGCGGCCGCCACGGCAGCGGTGTCCTCGAACAGATGCATACGCGTGATCGCGCCGTCGATCACAGTCAGACGCAGCGCGACCTCCGTGTGGAACGGGCGACCCGTGGTGGCGACGACGTGGTCGAACTCTCCGAAGACCACCGCCTCATTTCCGTCGACCACGACGGAATCAATCTTGACAACACTCTGGCCCGGCACAAGCGCATTCCAAAGTGCGTGGAAGTAGTCCGGCACCTCGCTCTTGCGCGAGCGGGGACCCGCCCAGGAAGCCAGCTTGGGATCGCCGCGCACGATCCAGTCAATCTCCTCGGCGAACAGCGCGCCGATCCCGTCAGCGTCCTGCGCTCCAAGCCGCTGAAGGAAGGTATTAGTAATCTCTGCGGTGCTACTCAACAGGGTCTCCTTAAATCGATGAGGTGAAACGATCACCATTTTGTAGTGATTGATACAGAACTGTAGCAGATATGTAGCGGTTGATATAAAATCGGCGTATGGGACGACCGCGAGCATTCGACCGAGACACCGCACTGGACAAGGCCCTCCACCTGTTCTGGGCCCGCGGATACGAGCAGACCTCGATTAGCGATCTCACCGAGGAACTCGGCATTGCGCCACCGAGCCTTTATGCCGCGTTCGGGGATAAACGAACCCTGTTCGAAGAGGCCGTTGCGCGATACGAAGCCGACCCGCGATCGGTAACCACAGCCGGACTTGCCAAGACGAACCAGTCGGACGTGCTGCGAACCATGTTTGAGCGCGCAGTGCAGGAATACGCCAGCAAGGACCACCCGCATGGCTGCCTGGTCAACAGCGCGCCGGAACTAGCCGCCAACCGCGCTCACAACCGAAATCTCACCGCGGCCCGATTGCGGGAAGTGACAGAAGATGCCGAATCCAGCGACACTGCCGAGAACCTCGCCGCCTTCGCCCATGTAATGCTGGTGGGACTCTCCTCATACGCCAGAGATGGCGCCGATGAACATCAATTGCGAGCAGTAGCCAAGCTGGCTTTCCATGCCATCGAGGTCAGCATGGAGACCGGCTAAACTTCGCCTTCGCTGGGATCAGCCTGGCCTCGTAAGGGATGTTAGGCGCCGTAGGGATGCGACGGCCGCTTACGTTAGGCGATCAGCACCCAAGTTTTGCACCGAACCGAACCTGCATCTTCAAGCTAGCGACTTCACCGCCTACCCCCTACCCTTGAAGCCAAGACCAGCAGGCACCCGGCCACCGGCACCAGCCACAGGGGAAACCACCATGACCACCACCCCCGACATCCCAACAGCCAACCCCACCGGCTACAACCCCACCTTCCTCACCACACCCATCGATGTGCACACACTGAACGCCGAACAGCAGTCCGAAGCCGTCCTGCTACCGCGAGCAGGGCAAGGCAGGCATGCACGACCGCTCCAGCCGCCCACACGCCAGCCCGCAACGCACCTGTACCCGCACCGAACGACGGATCATCGCCCTGCGCGTGAACCGCCGCTGGGGACCAGCCCGCATCGGCTACCACCTGGGCATCCACCCTTCCACCGTGCACAAGGTCCTCTCCCGGTACGGGTGCTCCCGCCTGTCCTTCCAGGACCGGGCTACCGG
>NZ_POAF01000012.1 GCF_003309065.1 Glutamicibacter soli
GATCAAGTACCTGTTCGTCGGCCGGCGGGTGAAGCACCGCCGCCGCGAACTGATCTCGATCGGCCTGCGCATTGCCCTGTACCTGGGCGCCGTCTTCTTCCTCTTGCCGATAGGCATGGCCTTCGCCTTCCTCGGCGTGCAGCTGGCTGTCTTCGGCATCTACATGGGCGCCTCGTTCGCGCCCAACCACAAGGGCATGCCGCTGGTGCCCGCGGACGCCCGCATCGACTTCTTCTCGCGCCAGGTGCTCACGGGACGCAACGTGTTGGCTCGCTCCAGCTTCGGCAACAGCGTGCTTTCGCACGTCTACGGCGGGTTGAACTACCAGGTGGAGCACCACTTGTTCCCCGCGATGCCGCGCGCCAATCTGGCAGGGGTTTCAAGGATCGTGCGCAGCTACTGCGCCGAGCACCGGATCCCCTACACCGTGGCCAGCGTCCGCGAGTCCTACGCCCAGGTCATCTCTTACTTGAACAAGGTCGGGCTTTCGGGCCGCGACCCGTTCGAGTGCCCCATGATTTCCGGGTACCGGCTCTCGTAAACAGCATTCGTTCAGCAGGTGAAACGCTGAAGATGGCTCCAGGCATGCTCACCGAATCCGCCTAACCGCCGACCTGAATGAGTCAACCGCGCTAAGCATGGTAGGCTCACTCGTGGATGCTATGCCGCTAAGCAAAAGTTGTATCGCCTCTTTTTTGGATTTTTAATAAGCGCCTCCTCGGAAGAAACTTCCATATGAGCGAGTCGCGTCTCTTGAAATATTCGTCCCGACTTCTTATGTCGGGCATTCGGTTGGACACCTGGTTTCTATAGGACCTATCCGACCGCTCACACATGCATCTGGATCGAAGTTTCTGTATACCCGGACTCAGAATTCGATGTTCTGGTCGAAGAGCCCACTTGGGCTCGATGAAAAATCATTTGATGCATCCCAGACTTACTGCGTGCTGCCCAGGCGGCACATGCTTAAACCCCGGTCTCACCGCTGGCAAAGATTTAGGAATACACATGGCTACTGGCACTGTTAAATGGTTCAACTCGGAAAAGGGCTTTGGCTTTATCGCTCCTTCAGACGGATCCGCCGACGTTTTCGCACACTACAGTGCGATCCAGAGCTTCGGCTTCAAAAACCTTGAAGAAGGCCAAGCCGTTGAATACAAGCTTGAAGCTGGCCCTAAGGGTCCTCAGGCTACCGAGATTCAGACGCGCTAAACGCATCTAGCAATTACCAAATGAGTCTGGGTGGGCATAAAGCCCACCCAGACTCGTTTTTATTAAGGTGTCTCGTCGCTCATCATGAAAATTCGAGAAGCACAGCAGCGGACGGAGGGTTTTCCTGCGGCTTCGCGAGGAGGCCTAGGAGTTTATCAGCTCTACCTGGCTGCAAGGGCGCTAGCTCCAGGCTTCCTCCATCGGCGTCTGCCCGTCGAAGAAGTTCGCCGTCTGGCGAATGAGCAGGCCCTTGCCGATCACCAGCGCGATCGCCTCGGCTACGTTCTCGCGCGAGGTATCGGCCGAGGCCGGGTCGCTGCCATCGATCTTGCCCGACGCGTCGGCGACATCGACCTTGCCCGTCGCCGGACCCAAGGTCAGCGTTCCGGGGCCGAGAATCGTGTAGTCCAAATCCGAGTCGCGCAACGCTTGGTCCGCATCGTGCTTGGCGCGGGCATAAGGGTAGAAGGAATGCGCAGGGTCGAGGTTGTCGACATCGACCAGGGCGCGCGAGTAGGACACCATGACAAATCGCTTTACGCCGCTTTGCTGGGCCGCGCGGATCGCCCGCGTTGCAGCTTCGAAGTCTACGGCGTTGGTGCGCCGGGGGTTGCCTCCGCCAGCGCCTGCCGAAAAGACGATGGCCTGCGCACCGTTGAACACCTCGGCCAGCTCGTCCATCCCCGCACGTTCGATGTCGAGCACCACGGGGTTGGCCGATGCGGCCTCGACATCCGAGGCATGTTCCGGGTTCCGGATCAGCGCGTCCACCGCGAACCCCTTGGCCTTCAATTTGGGGGCGGCCAGCAATGCGATCTTGCCGTGGCCGCCAATGATGACTACTCGTCGTGATTCGGTCATGAACTTTCCTTCCTGCTTGGTCTCCACTTCGCATAACCTCGCGATTCGGCCCACTATTCCATGGGCCTGGTGGTGCGCGGCGCACCTCGGGCCGAACTCCCGGCTCCTGTACGGACTGCATGTGGGCAATCCTCATGAACGGTTGCTGCCTCCGCGCCCGGCTGATTCAATGGCCGTAACCACCAAGGAGGTTCCCATGGCACGCACATTCAAGATCGGCGACCACGTTTCGTGGAATTCCGAGGCAGGACGCGTCTCGGGCCGCATCGTCAAGGTCCACCACCGGGACTTCGACTACAAGGGGCACACCCACCGGGCGTCCTCGGAGGATCCGCAATACGAGATCAAGAGTGACAAGACCGATCACATCGCGGCGCACAAGGGCCAGGCGCTTCGGCTGCTCGACGACTAGATCATGGCCGAACCAACGATCCTGACCATCGGCCATTCGACACGCAGCATCGAGCAGTTCATCGAACTGCTGCGCGCCAACGAGGTGCAGACGGTCATCGACGTGCGCAAGCTTCGCGGCTCGAACAGATACCCGCAGTTCAACGCCGACGCCCTGGGCGCCTCGCTGGCGGAATACGGCATCGGACTGCGCGCCGATCCGGCCTTGGAGGGACGGCGCCCGGTGAGCACAACGGTGCCGTTCGAGACCAATGCCTGGTGGGAGAACCGCAGCTTCCACAACTACGCGGATCATGCGCTGGGACGGGAATTCGACGCCGCCACGCGGGATCTGGTGGCGCAGGCAGGCTCCGAGCGCATGGCGCTGATGTGCTCCGAGGCTGTGTGGTGGCGCTGCCACCGGCGCATCATCGCCGACCACCTGATGGCCCGCGGTGCCAGGGTGCTGCATATCGTCGAGTCGGCTACGGAAGCCGAACTCAGCCCGGGCGCGGTGATCGGCCCGGAATGCCAGGTGACCTACCCTAGGCGGTGACCAGTTCTCCCCACTCGTCAGCCAGCATCGCGTAGACCACGCCGTCCATCCACTCGCCGCTGCGGTGCAGCCCGTTGCGGCGGTTGTAGGACTCGCGGCGCATGCCGACCCGTTCCATGAGTTTCCAAGACGGGTCGTTGGCCGCGAAGCTCTCCGCGACAACGCGGCGCAGCCCCAGCGCGCCGAAGCTCAGCTCCAGCACCGCCCGGACGGCCTCGGTGGCGTAGCCCTTGCCTCCGTAGGCAGGGTCAAAGCTCCAGCCGATCTCCGCTTCGACGTGGCGGGTCTGGTCAAGGATTTCGCTCTGTCCCCAGGCATCATGCACCTTGAGCATGACCGTGCCGATCAGCACCTTGCTGCCGTCGTCCTCGGTGACCTCGACTGCCACATCGCGCTCCACCCGGCCTTCCTCGTGGAAATACACGCGGTACTCCTCGAGGGTTCCGGGAGCGGAGGTGATCCACCGGGTCACTTCCGGAAGCTGGCGATACCGCCAGGTGGCCTCCAGATCCTCGGATTCGAGCCTGCGCAGGGTCAGGCGTTCGGTGGCTACGGGCCAGGCGACTTTATTCAGAGAATCTTCCATACCAAGAAGCTTATTCCATGGCGTTTCAGCCGGCCTGAGCCAGAATTCGGCCCATTGGTCGCCACGGCAAGTCACAAATAGCTAACTTTTTTCGGTTGCAATTATCAACCATGAATCTTAGGTGCGTCTATTAATGCCCGGAAAACCGGGGTTTTCGCCCGAAGTTAGCCAATGCAGGCCTATTTTATGTGTCCCACACAACAGGACAACGGCTTAACGTATTTCCTGCAGCTAAGGCTAAGCTAATACTTAAATCACTTGTTCCAGCAACCTTTACGGTTGCTTCGACACGAAGGAAACCATGGCCTCCATGAAGCTTCGCGCAGCAGCCTTGCTGAGCATCGCAGCCCTGTCCCTGACCGCCTGCGGTTCGACCACCTCGGCCGCTTCCGACGACACCGACACCGCAGCCAAGACCGTAACCATCACGGACAACGAGGGCGAGAAGAACATCGCCACTCCGCCGGCCTCCGTCGTCGCCACCGACAACCGCACCTTCGAGACCCTCTCCGACTGGGGCGTGGAGCTGAAGGCTGGCGCCGTTGCGCTGATGCCGGACACCATCGCCTACACCAAGGACGAGAAGATCGTCGACCTGGGCAGCCACCGCGAGCCGAACCTGGAAGCAGTCGTCGAGGTCCAGCCCGACCTGATCATCAACGGCCAGCGCTTCACCCAGCACGCCGACAAGCTCAAGGAACTGGCCCCGAAGGCCACCTTGGTGAACCTCGACCCACGCGACGGCGAGCCGCTGGACGCCGAGCTGGAGCGCCAGACCACCGTGCTGGGCGAGATCTTCGGCAAGCAGGACGAAGCGGCCAAGCTGGTCGCGGACCTCCAGGCCGCCGAGAAGCGCGTCACCGACGCCTACAACCCTGAAGACACCGTCATGGGCCTGATCACCTCCGGTGGCGAGTTCGGCTACTCCGCGCCGGGCACCGGCCGCACCGTCGGCCCGCTGTTCGACGTGCTGGGCCTGACCCCGGCGCTGAAGCTGGACGAAGCTTCCACCGACCACGAAGGCGACGACGTCTCGGTCGAGGCCATCGCAAAGTCCAACCCGGACTGGATCATCCTGATGGACCGCGACGCAGCCGTGGAGGCCGACGCCGAGGGCTACAAGCCGGCCAAGGAACTGCTGGAGAACTCCGAGGCGCTGAAGAACGTCACCGCCGCCAAGGAAGGCAACGTCGTCGTCATGCCGGCGGACACCTACACCAACGAAGGCATCCAGACCTACACCGAGTTCCTCAACGAATTCGCCGACGCCCTGGAAGCGGCGAAGTAATCCAACCGCGCATCACAGCGTAGAAGTGGCGGGCCCGGCGACGGTCCCGCCACTTTGCACCACCACCACACTTTCATCGGCGGCTTCATGACTACCACGTTGTCCACACCTCGCACCAAGGGCAGGCTCTTGAGCTGGCAGCTGCTCCTGGGCATCATCGGTGTGCTCATCCTCCTGGCGTTCTCCCTGTTCACCGGCGTGTACGACGTCTTCGGCGCGCAGGACGGCGCCGAGATGTTCGCCATCACCCGCATCCCGCGCACCATCGCCCTGGTGCTGGCCGGCGCGGCGATGGCGATGAGCGGGCTGGTCATGCAGCTGCTGACGCAGAACCGGTTCGTCGAGCCGACCACCACCGGCACCACCGAATGGGCGGGCCTGGGTTTGCTGGTGATGCTGGTGCTCTTCCCGCAGGCCTCCATCCTCTCCAAGATGGCAGTGGCGATCGTCTTCGCCTTCGCCGGCACCATGCTCTTTTTCCTCTTCCTGCGCCGCGTCTCGCTGAAGGCCTCGCTGACCGTGCCCATCGTGGGCATCATGCTTGGCTCGGTGGTCGGGGCGTTTTCCACGTTCTTGGCGCTGACCACCGACAAGCTGCAGTCCCTGGGCATCTGGCTGGCAGGCTCGTTCACCTCGGTGATCCGCGGGCAGTACGAGGTGCTGTGGATCGTGGCCGCCGTGGCCGTGGCGATCTTCATCGTCGCTGACCGCTTCACCGTGGCGGGCCTGGGCGAGGAGATCGCAACCAACGTGGGGCTGAACTACCGCAACGTCATGCTGCTGGGCACCGCGCTGATCGCGGTGGCCACCGGCGTGGTGACCGTGGTGATCGGCAACCTGCCGTTCCTGGGGCTGATCGTGCCGAACCTCGTGTCCATGGTGCGCGGCGACGACCTGCGCAGCAACCTGCCGTGGGTGTGCCTGCTGGGCATCGCGATCACCACCGTGTGCGACCTCGTGGGCCGCACCATCATCATGCCGTTCGAGATCCCGGTGTCGCTGATCCTGGGTGTGGTCGGCGCCGTCGTCTTCATCATCATGCTTCTAAGGCAGCGCAAACGTGGCTAATCTGATTTCACTGCCGGCACTTGCCGGCCACAACTCCTCCCGGGCCTCCGGCGCGATGCCCACCTCCAAGGTGCGCAAGCGCTACTGGATCACCTTAGGGATCATGATCGCGCTCGCGCTGGTCTTCGCCGCGGGGCTGCTGGCCTGGGACAACCCCATGCCGGTGGGCTCCGAGGGTTTCTGGATCATCGCGAAGATGCGCGCCGGAAGCATCCTGACCATGGCAGTGGTCGCCGCCTGCCAGGCGATCGCCACCGTCTCCTTCCAGACCGTCACCAACAACCGCCTGCTCACCCCGTCCATCATGGGCTTCGAGGCGCTGTACCGCGTGGTGCAGACCGGCGCGGTGTTCTTCCTCGGCGTCGCCGGCATCACCTTCTTCACCGGCGTCAGCCAGTTCGCACTGCAGGTGGCGATCATGGTGGCCCTGTCCGTGGCGCTGTACGGCTGGCTGCTGTCCGGGAAGCTGGGCAATATCCAGATCATGCTGCTGGTGGGCATCATCATCGGCACCGGGCTCGGCTCGGTGGCGACATTCATGCAGCGCATGCTCACCCCGAGCGAGTTCGACGTGCTCACCGCACGCCTGTTCGGCTCCATGACCAATGCCGACATGAGCTACATGCCGCTGGCCATCCCGCTGCTCATCGTCGCCGGCGGCTACCTGGTGGCAAGCTCCAAGAAGCTGAACATCCTGGCCCTGGGCAAGGAAACCACCATCAACCTGGGCATCAACCACCGCCGCGAAGTCATGGTCACCCTGTTCTTCGTCTCCATCCTGATGGCTGTGAGCACCGCCCTGGTCGGCCCGCTGACCTTCCTGGGCTTCCTGGTCGCGACCCTGGCCTACCAGCTGGCCGACACCTACGACCACCGCTTCATCTACCCGATGGCATTCCTGGCCGGCTTCGTGGTGCTGGCCGGGTCCTACTTCATCATGAAAAACGTCTTCTACGCCCAGGGCGTGGTCGGCATCATCATCGAAGCCGTCGGCGGCATTACATTCCTCATCTTCATCCTGCGAAAGGGCCGGCTGTGATTACCCTCAACGACGTCCAGAAGAAGTACTCATCCGAGGTCTCGATCGGCCCGGTCACCTTGCAGATCCCCACCGGCGGCATCACCGCACTGGTCGGCCCGAACGGCGCCGGCAAGTCCACCATGCTGACCATGGTCGGACGCCTGCTGGGCATCGACTCGGGGTCCATCGAGGTCGCCGGCTACGACGTCTCCAAGACCAACTCCAAGGACCTGGCCAAGATCGTCTCGATCCTGCGCCAGGAGAACCACTTCGTCACCCGCCTGACCGTCCGCCAGCTGGTGGGCTTCGGCCGCTACCCGCATTCCAAGGGCCGGCTGACCATGGCGGACGAGGAGATCATCTCCCGCTCGATCGACTTCCTGGACCTCTCCGAGCTGGAAGGCCGCTACCTGGACGAGCTTTCCGGCGGGCAGCGCCAGCGCGCCTACGTGGCGATGGTGCTGGCACAGGACACCGACACCGTGCTGCTGGACGAGCCGCTGAACAACCTGGACATGAAGCACTCGGTCATCATGATGCGCCACCTCAAGCGCGCCGCCGCGGAGCTGAACCGCACCATCGTGATCGTGCTGCACGACATCAACTTCGCCGGGCACTACGCTGACTACATCTGCGCCATGAAGCAGGGCAAGGTCGTCGAGTTCGGCACCCCGGAGCGCATCATGGATGACGAGATCCTCACCAACGTATTCGAGACCCCGGTGCGCGTGATCGCCGGGCCGGAGGGACCGCTGGCGGTGTACTACTGACGATCAATCCTCGAGGAGTCTGCGATAGCGTTCAATAAAGTTAGCCATCCCCGGAACGGTGTAGGCGATGAAGCTTCGTTGCGGCGAATAGATAATACCCTTGGTTATTAGCGAAGCCCTGACTGGCGCCAGCGCTTGCGGGGTTTTCGAGAGCCGGCTGGCAACGTCGGAGCTCCGTGAACCTGCGTCACCATCCAAGGCCATTGCCTTCATATAGTCTCGTTCCGCCGGGGTTGCCCGTTCCCAACGAGCAGGAAAGAAACCAGAATCAAGTTTCGCCCGACCTAGAGCAGTAGCAGCTTCGGCGTTCTGCGATGTGAACGGCGATGCCGTTGCCACCGTCCACATTGCACTACCGAATTCTTGCAAGAAATAAGGGTAGTTCCCTGCTTCGGCTACCAATATGTCGAGCGCCTCATCGGTATAAGTTTGCCCCATCTGGCGAGCTGGTCCTGCTAAGGATTCTCGTGCTGCTGCGTCATCGAGCTTTCCAATCCCCCGATATTCGAAGAGCCTTTCGGCATAGCTTCTTGAATCAGTCAGCTTTGTTGGCAGGTTAGGAAGTCCAGCGCCTATGACATAGAACGGAAGCTCTCTTTGCAAGGCAAAATGCTGGGCGGTGAGTAGCGATTCCAAGAGCTCACTGTCCAACTCTTGCATCTCATCAATGAAGATCATCAATGCGCTTCGCTCGTTTCGAAGCAAACGCGAAATGTCTTCGATGGTGTCCTGGAGGTCAAGATCGATTAATCCGCTTGACGCACGCGTTACGTCGCGTTCAATTCCCAGAGAGACCCCTTCAATGCCAAGGCTCACGGAAAACGAAGAAACGGTTCCAAGCATGCGTTTGACTAAGTCTTTCGATATCTGAGAGCGAAAGCGTGCGGAGATTTTCACAAAGCCTGCGGTCAATTCCCTGCGTGCAGCCTTGCCACCTGCATCGCCAGGCCTAGCCTCGAATTGAACAACATGAAAACGGTGATGCTCAGCGAGACTTCGAACTCGATTAAGCAGGACCGTCTTGCCAACGCCGCGCAACCCACTGAAAATAATGGGACGTACGGGTGAGAAACGTTTTGCTCGTGCGATGAGAGCGTCAAAAGCATCGATGTCACCGCTGCGACCAGCCAAAACCCTAGGCACCATCCCCGCGCCCGGATGATAAGGATTGAGCTCCGCTTCCATCATTCACATCCCTAGTATAAGAAAATATATACATGTATAACTTTTCACTATACTTCACTATATTTCCCTATACCCGAGCACCGAAGATACACGACGTCACCTTGTCGGGTTCCTTGCACAGGTGCGTGAACTGAGCATGGACCAGTATCAAAGCATCGAGGGCTTACACCATGACGAGACCCTTACCGATTTACCCAACGCCTCGAGTCGCTTCGTCCGTGAGTCCAGGTCACATACTTCAAGTCATGTTGCCACAACAGCCAACGGTATCTGCCACTACCGTCGGCCCTTCGATCGGCGCGCATTCAGCACCGGCGAGCACAAGAGCACGATCACCCCGGCGGCCGGCACCACCAGCAGGCCAGCGCGCAGCGAGAAGGCCTGCGCGATGAAGCCCACCAGCGGCGGGGAGAGCAGGAAACCCAGGCGCATCAGCCAGGAGACCACGCTCAGGCCCGTGCCCGGGGCCAGGCCCGGGATCTTGTCGGCCTGCTCCATGGCCGCCGGCACCAGCATGGCCACCCCGAATCCGGCGGCAGCGAAACCCAGCAGGCTTCCGGGGATACTCGGGAAGGCCAGCGCCAGGCCCATGCCGCCGGCCACCAGCACCGCACCGAGCTGCGCGACGAGCCGCTGGCCGAAGCGGTGCACCAGACCATCACCCAGGATGCGGCCGATGAATTGGGCCCCGACCAGCGCGATATAGCCCGCGGCGGCCAGCGCGGACGGCGCGCCCAGGGACCCTAGGTACAGCGTGGCCCACGAGTTGCCCGCGTCCTCCACCATGATCCCGGCCGAGGCGATCAGCACCAGCGCCGCGATCGCCACCACGATGCGGGCGCGGGTGAAGACCCGCACCGGCCCGGCGTCGGCGGCCTGCTCCCCGACCGGTTCGACGGGCCCGCGCGCCGGCAGGCAGAACTTGAACGCGGTCAGCGCCACGGCGGCGAAAAGCAGCGCGGAAATCGTGAAGTGCGCGGCCAGCGGCAGGCCCAGCGCCATGGCTCCGGCCGCCATCAGGCCGCCGAGCACCGCGCCGACGGACCACAGCGCGTGGAAGGAGTTCAGGATCGGTCGGCCGTAGCGCCGCTGTACCTGCAGGCCGTGCGCGTTCTGCGCGACGTCGGTGATCGCGTCCATGGCCCCGCCGACGACGAAGGCCGCCGCCACCAGGACCAGGCTTCCTGCCGAGCCTGCGCCCAGCACCGCCAGCCCGGTGGCCAGCGTGCCGAACACCGCGACCGCGGCCGATCCGAACCTCCGGATCAGCGACCCGGCGGCCAGCCCGGCGATGATCGCCCCGGTCGGCCAGGCGGCGACCAGCAGTCCGTAGGCCCCGGCGTCCAGCCCCAGCTGCGCCTTGAACTCGGGCAGCCGCGGCGCCATGTTGGCGAACAATGCCCCGTTGGTCAAAAACAGCGCGGCGACGGCCCCGCGGGCACGGCGGTTCTCACGGGTGGGCGCGGCCGGTGCGTTCACTTGGCAAAGGGGGCGGCGCGACGCACCAGGTCCAGGGCGTTGGCCAGCGCGCCCTTGAGGGCGACATCCGCGCCCAGACTGGAGGCCGCCAGCTGCACAGCGGCCAGCTCGGGATCCTTGGCCAGCTCGCGGTGCGCGATGCACAGCACCGGGTCCAGGTATTCGGCCATGGCCCCGCACAAAACGATCCTTTCCAGCCCCAGGAATCCGGCGGTCACCGCAGCGATCCGGGCCAGCCGTTCGCCCAGTGACTCCAGGATTTCCCCGGCCAGCAAGTCCCCTGCAGCGGCCACGCGGAAAACCTGCCGCGCGTCCAGGCCCTCGCGGCGCAGGGTGCTCACGCGCCCATTTTCCAGTGCCTCCCGTGCTTCCTTGCGGGCCAGGTATCCCAGGCCCAGCGCGTTGCCGACCCCACTGACGTAGGACAGCGCGCGCATTTCCCCGGCAAAACCCTGGCCTCCGCGCAGCAGGGCGCCGTCCACGACAATGCCCGCGCCCAAGCGTTCTCCGACCATCAGCGCAGCGAAGGAGCCACTGGCGCCGGCGCGCATTTCCGCGACCGCGGCCAGGTTCGCGTCGTTGTCCACCGCCAGCAGCTGGGCGTAGGGCTCCAGCGCTGTAATCCAATTCGGGTTCATCCGCTGCCAGAAGCCTTCAGGGTGTTCCGGCGAGCGCCCAGCGGAGTCCACGGGGGCGGGCACGGCGATGACCAGGGCGGCGAAGCGCTGCACTCCCAGACTGCCCAGGGTGCGCTGCAGCAACCCGATGACCGCTGTGATGCGTTGTTCGGCGCCGGCCTCCGGATCGGTGCGGACCTCCTCGCGCAGCAGTTCAGCGCCGGTGAGGTCGGCCAGGGCCAGGGTGATGCGATGCTGGCCGGCGTCCAGGCCGGCGATCAGCCCAGAACTGTCGTCCAGTTCATAGCGCAGGGCAGGGCGTCCCTTGGAGTACTCGCCAGCACTGCGGGTGTCGGCGGCTTCGCGCAGCCATCCGGCGGCGACGAGCTCCTTGGCCTGGTTCAGCACGGTGGCGCGGGTGAGCCCGGTGGCTTCAATCAGCTCGCTGGCGGTTACCGGACCCTGGTCCCAAGCGGCATGCAGGATCTTTCGCGAGTTGCTCCGGCGCAGCTGGTGGGCGCCGGGTTGCTGGGCTATTGGTGCATCGCTGGAATTCACAATCTCGAGTATAGACTCGACTTTATTTAGATGCTAAATTTATATCCGATCAGCATGTGAACCACATCACCCCACCCGGAGGAGCCCATGAGCATACCAAGGCATTTCGGCCGCCGCACCTTCCTCGGCGCGCTGGCCAGCACCGTGGCGCTGGCCGGATTACCCGGGTGCAGTCCGGCCCAAGCGCGCTCCACCATCCGCTTCAACCAGTCCAAGCCGGAGGTCGTCACGCACTTCCGCACGCTGCTGGAGCAGTTCAACACCTCTCAGGACTCGATCACCGCGGTCCACGAAGTCACCGCGGGGCTCTCGGCGGCGTTCGCCCGCCAGGATCCGCCGGATCTGGGCTGTCTGAACTACAACTTCGAGATGGCCCGCTTCCAGGAGCGCGGCGCGCTCAGCGACCTGTCTGACCTGCCGCAGGTGAAGATGAACGCGCCGTTCATCGCGGAGTTGCTGGCCCTGTACCCGGACTACCCGGGTCGCACCTCGGTGCTGCCGTATTCGATGATGGGCGCCGCGGTGCTCTACAACAAGGAGATCTTCGCGCAGCACAATCTGCCGATCCCACAACGGTACTCGGAGCTCGTCGAGCTGTGCGAGCAGCTCAAGGACCTGGGCATCACCCCGATCTATTCCACCTTTAAGGACGCGTGGACCGCCAGCCAGGGCTTGGCCGACTATTCGCTGGGTGGCGCGGTGGACATCGGTGCGTTGTTCGCCGCGTTGCGCGAGGCCGGGGCGGATTTCACCCCGGGCTCAGAGCTCTCCTTTTCCGCCTTCTTCGCCGAACCGCTCACCCGGATGCAGCAGTTGGCCCGATACTCCAACGAGGATGCGACCAGCCGCGGTTACGGCGATGGCAACCTCGCCTTCGCCCAGGGCAAGGCAGCGATGTACCTACAGGGCCCCTGGGCGCTGCCGGAAATCGCCAAGAGCAACCCGGACGCGTCCATCGGCACGTTCCCGCTGCCGATGACCGAGGACCCGGCGGACCTGAAGGTCCGCGCCAACATCGATTTGGCCCTATGGATCCCGGAGCAGTCCGAGCACCAGCAGGAGGCCCGGGCCCTGTTGGAGTTCCTGTGCCAGCCCGAAATCCAGAACGCCTACAACGAGCTTGCCCTGGGCTTCGGGGTGCGCAGCGACTCCCCGCCGGCTACCGACGAGCGCCTGGCACAGATGCAACCGTACATTGATGCCGGCCGCATCTACCAGGGCGTGTCCACCGCCATCCCGCGCACCATCCCCTTCGAGAACTACATGCAGTCGGTGGCCACCGGCGGCAACGTGCACCAGACCCTGGCCACCCTCGACGCCGACTGGGCCCGGCTGGCCCGACGCAGTTAGGAACGCACCATGGCACTAATTGAATCCACGGTCAGCGCGCCTCCGGCCGCAGCGCCCCGCCCGGCCCGTCCGCGACGCCGGCCCAGCATGCACCTGCTGTTCCTGCTGCCCGCTCTGGCCTGCTTCACGCTGGCGATTACCGTGCCGGCGATCATGGGCATCTTCTTCAGCTTCACCGATTCGGTGGGCTTCGGCGAGTTCGAGATGGTGGGGCTGCGCAACTACGCGGCTCTGGTCACGGATCCCGCTGTGCTCGGCGCTTACGCCTTCACCATCGGCTTCTCGCTGATCACGGTGCTGTTGACCAACGCCCTGGCCTTCCTACTGGCACTAGGGCTGACCGCGCAGATCCGCGCCCGAGTGGTGCTGCGCACCGTGTTCGTCATGCCCATGGTGATCTCCGGCATCGTAATCGCCTACGTGTTCAACTTCCTGTTCTCCAACACGCTGCCCGCCGCCGGCCAGGCGATGGGACTGGAAACGCTGGGCAGCTCGATCCTGGCCAACCCGGATCTGGCATGGATCTCGATCGTCATCGTCACCGCTTGGCAGGCGATCCCCTCGGCCATGCTGATATACATCGCCGGGCTCATGGCGATCCCCTACGACCTCTACGAGGCCTCCGCGCTGGACGGCGCCGGTGCCGTGGGCCAGCTGCGCCACGTCACCTTGCCGTTAATGGCCGGGTATATCGGCATCAACATGATCCTGGGGTTCAAGAACTTCCTCGCCGCGTATGACATCATCGTCGGCCTGACCAATGGCGGCCCGGGTGTTGCCACCCGCTCCATCGCGATGACGATCTTCACCGGGTTCGAACGCGGCGACTACGCCTACCAAATGGCCAACGCCACCGTCTTCTTCCTCATCTCGCTGCTGATCGCGCTCATCCAGCTGCGCCTGACCTCCAAGGAGTCCAAGTGAGTACCCTGCAACAGCGGTTGACCCGTCCCTCCCGCGCCCGCATCGGCCGCGAGAAGACCAACTGGCCAGCCACCGCCATACTGGCCGCCTGCGCCTTCAGTGTGTTGATGCCGCTGTTCGTCACCGTCTCCATGGCGTTCAAGTCCGCCGGGCAGGCAGTGGACGGCAAAGCCTTCTCCTGGCCCGACCCGTTCTCCGTGGAGGGCTTCACCGCGGCCTGGGAGCTGGTGAACTTCCCGCGGGCATTCACCATTTCCTTGTTCATCACGCTGATCTCCGTCTGCGGCGGGGTGCTGGTGGCCTCCATGGCCTCCTACGCGATCCACCGCAACTGGAACCGCAAGTTCTACCGCTACAGCTTCTACTACCTGCTCGGCGCAATGTTCCTGCCCTTCCCGGTGCTGGCCCTGTCCCAGGTCAAGCTCACCGGCCTGGCCGGGCTGGACAACCCCTTCGGCGTGGCGATCCTGCACGTGATGTTCGGGCTGTCCTTCAACGTGCTGCTGTTCACCGCATTCATGCGCGGGCTGCCCGCCGAGCTGGAGGAAAGCGCCCGCATGGACGGGGCCAGCACCTGGACCGCGTTCTGGCGCATCATCTTCCCGCTGATCGCCCCGATGAGCGCGACCGTCGCGATCTTCGCCTTCCTAGGCTCCTGGAACGACTTCATGATGCCCTCGCTGATCATCGCGGAACAGGCCAACCAGACCCTGCCGGTGGTCCAGCAGCTATTCCAGACCCAGTTCTCCAACAACTACCACGTCTCGTTCGCCTCCTACCTGCTGGCGATGGCTCCGAGCATCATCGCCTACCTCTTCACCCAGCGCTGGGTCATGTCAGGCCTGACCCAGGGCGCCATCAAGTAAAGGAAAACCCATGACCATGCAGGAAACCGAAAAGCACTCCGCCATCGACGCCAGTTGGTGGCGCCAGGCCGCCGTCTACCAGATCTACCCGCGCAGCTTCGCGGACTCCAACGCCGATTCCCTGGGCGACCTGCCTGGCATCACCTCGCGCGTGCCCTACCTCAAGGAGCTGGGCATCGACGCGGTCTGGCTCTCCCCCTTCTACCCCTCGGCACTGGCCGACGGCGGCTACGACGTGGACGACTACCGCAACGTCGACCCGCGGCTGGGCACCTTGGAGGACTTCGACGCGATGGCCGCCGCCCTGCACCAAGCCGGCATCAAGGTGATCGTGGACATCGTGCCGAACCACTCCTCCAACCGCCACAAGTGGTTCCAGGCCGCGCTGGCCTCCCCCAAGGGCTCGCCGGAACGAGAACGCTACATCTTCCGCGACGGGCTGGGGGCCAACGGGGAACTGCCGCCAGCGGACTGGGAATCGGTCTTCGGCGGCCCGTCGTGGGCACCGGTGGGCGACGGTCAGTGGTACCTGCACCTGTTCGCCCCCGAACAGCCGGACTTCAACTGGGCGAACCCTGAGGTCCGGGAGGACTTCCTCACCACGCTGCGCTTCTGGTCGGACCGCGGGGTGGACGGCTTCCGCGTGGACGTCGCCCACGCGCTGACCAAGGACATCGCCGAGCGCGACCTGCCCACCAAGGCGCAACTGGACGCCATGCCGTGGGACGGAAGCCACCCGATCTGGGATCGCGACGAGGTGCACGAGATCTACGCCGAATGGCGCGCGCTGTTCAACGAGTACACCCCACCGCGCATCGCCGTGGCCGAGGCCTGGACCGACGCGGAACGCCGCCCGGCCTATGCCCGCTCCACCTCACTGGGCCAGGCGTTCAACTTCGACCTGCTGCAGGCCGATTTCCTCCCCGAGGCCTTCAAGAACATCATCACCTTCAACCTCGACCAGGCCGCGGCTGCAGGGTCCTCCACCACCTGGGTTTATTCGAACCACGACGTGGTCCGCCATGCCACCCGCTACGCACTGGAACCCGCCGGCGATCCGGAGGCCGCCCGCAAGTGGCTGTTCCGGGGCGCCGATGCCTCGGTGGCGGACACCGCGCTGGGCCTGCGCCGCGCCCGCGCCGCCACCTTGCTGCAGCTGGCTTTGCCCGGCAGCGCCTACCTCTACCAGGGCGAGGAGCTCGGCCTGCCGGAGGTGCACGAGATCGCCGACGAGCAGCGCCAGGATCCCACCTTCTTCCGCAACCGCGACGTGGATCTGGGGCGCGACGGCTGCCGCGTACCGCTGCCATGGGCAACTACCGGAAGCTCGCTGGGCTTTGGCGGCGGCGGGACGCACCTGCCGCAACCGGCCGTGTTCGCAGGCCTGTCGGTCGCCGCCCAAGACGGGGTGCCCGGCAGCACCCTGGAGCTCTACCGTTCCGCACTGGCGCTGCGCCGCGAGCTGCAAAGCGGCGAATCGCTGGCCTGGCTGCCCTCCGCACCGGGGGTGCTGGCATTCAGCCGCCCGAACGGCTGGACCTGCATCACCAACTTCAGCGCCGAGCCGCAGGAACTGCCCTCCGCGCCCTTGCTGGCTAGCGGGGAGCTGGTGGACGGCAGGCTGCCGGCTGCCACCACCGCGTGGCTGCGCGGCTAAGCGACTGACAGGGCGCCGGGACCTCGAGGGTTCCGGCGCCCTTCGCGCTATTCCTGCCAGCGACGCCCTTCGCGGCCGGAAACCCAGGCAACAATTCGGCGCAGCACGATGTTTTCCGGGTCGGCCTTGGGTACCTGGCGCCACCCGGGCCGTGACAGATAGGCCTCGATCTTCGCCAGTGCCCGATCGTACTCGGCGCGCGCGAAGACCAGCTCCTGCGGCATGAGTTCCAGCGGATCCCCGGGCACAGACTCCTCTGGTTCCTCGGGCTCGTCGTCATCAGCCGCCCAGTGCGGCCGCGACCATGTCACTTGCTCCGGGCCGAGGTCCAGATCGACCGCCAGATTACCGCATCCCAGATCGCCGCAGGCGCAGCAGACGTGGAGTTCGATTTCGCTCCCGCTCATCCGGTCATCACGACGACTGAAGTCCGCGCGGTAGGTCGCAAGCGTCTCCTTCAGCGGCCTGCGCAGAAATCTCCGGGCAAAGGGCGACACCCCCAGGCGCGCTCCGGGTCGACGATCTCCTCCAGGCTGCGCCCGTCGACCACGAGTTCTGCGCATTGTTCGCGCACGTTCCACCGCACGTCGATCCGGTTCATTCGCCCTCTCGAAGCCAGCCGCGGTACGGCCACCGCAACGTTGTTCCATGGGCTCCAGCATATTCGCTGTCAAGAATCGTCGCTTCAACAGCAAAACCCAATCAAGTGATTGACATCACGTGGCGACGTGCGGTGTACTGGGGGTCAATCGATCGATTGGGAGCGGCATGCAACTGGGACAGATCCACAAGGCGGCGGTGTCCTGCTTTGCGCGGCAGGGGTTCGCGGCCACCGGGATCCGGGAGCTGGGCGCCGCGGTCGGGCTGAATTCGGCGACCCTCTACCACTACGTCGGCGGCAAGCAGGAGCTGCTGCTGGGCGTGATCCGCAACTGCCTGGACGCGATGATCGACGGCGCGCAGGACGCCATCGAGGACGCCGACCCCGCGCAACGGCTGGCCGCACTGGTCGCCTTCCACGTCGGCTTCACTGCCACCAACCCGCAGACTGCGCGCGTGGCCGAATACGAGATGCGTTCGCTGTCCGGCGAGCACCGCGCTGCCATGCAGGCCCTGCGCGACGAATACGAGCAGCTGTTCACCGACGCGCTGGCCGACGGCGAGCGCGCGGGCCTGTTCCACGCCCCGGATGCGGGCATGGCCCGGCTGGCCATCATGGAGATGGGCACCGGCGTGGCGCACTGGTACCGCCCCGGCGGGCGGCTGGCCCTGGCCCAGGTGCAGCTGAACTTCATCCAGATGGCCCTGCGCATCCTGGCGGCCGACCCGGCCGTCCCTGAAGAGCTGCCGGTTCCCGCCCGGCTGGACAGCGAACCGCACGACCCCGAAGGAGCACGATGAAGACCCTGCCCACGCACGTTGACGCGGATTCCGAGGATTTCGCCCGCCGCCGCGGCGAGTACAAGCCGCTGGTCGACGAGCTCCATGAGCGCCTGGCACGGGCCGCGCGCGGCGGCTCGGAAAAGTCCCGGGCGCGTCACGTTCAGCGCGGCAAGCTGCTGCCCCGCGACCGGGTGGACCGGCTGCTGGATGACGGCTCGCCCTTCCTGGAGGTCGCGCCGCTGGCCGCGGAGGACATGTACGACGGGGCCAGCCCGGGCGCGGGAATGATCGCCGGCATCGGGCTGGTGCACGGCCGGCACGTGATGGTGGTGGCGAACGACCCCACCGTCAAGGGCGGCACCTACTTCCCGATGACCGTGAAGAAGCACCTGCGCGCGCAGGAGATCGCGCTGGAGAACAGGCTGCCCTGCGTGTACCTGGTGGATTCGGGCGGCGCCTTCCTGCCGATGCAGGACGAGGTGTTCCCGGACCGCGAGCACTTCGGGCGCATCTTCTACAACCAGGCGAACCTCTCCGCGTCCAAGATCCCGCAGCTGGCGGCGGTGCTCGGCTCCTGCACCGCCGGCGGCGCCTACGTGCCGGCGATGAGCGACGAGACGGTGATCGTGCGCAACCAGGGCACCATCTTCCTGGGCGGCCCGCCGCTGGTGAAGGCCGCGATCGGCGAGGTGGTCACCGCACAGGAGCTCGGCGGCGGCGAGCTGCACGCCAAGACCTCCGGGGTGGTGGACCACCTGGCGGACAACGACGAGCACGCGCTGCAGATCCTGCGCGACATCATCTGCACCCTGCCCGAGCCGGAGCCCCGGAGCGCCGTGTACACCGAGCCGCTCTACGACGCCGCCGAGCTGTCAGGCATCGTCCCGGTGGACGTCAACACCCCCTACGAGGTGCGCGAGGTGATCGCCCGGCTGGTGGACGGCAGCGGGTTCCACGAGTTCAAGGCCGAGTACGGCACCACCCTGGTCACCGGGTTCGCGACCCTGTACGGGCACCGCGTGGGCATCATCGCGAACAACGGGGTGCTGTTCTCCGAGTCGGCGCTCAAGGGCGCGCACTTCATCCAGCTGTGCGACCAGCGCGGCATCCCGCTGGTGTTCCTGCAGAACCTCGCAGGCTTCATGGTGGGCCGCGACTACGAGGCGGACGGCATCGCCAAGCACGGGGCGAAGATGGTCACCGCGGTGGCCACCGCCCGGGTGCCCAAGTTCACCGTGGTCATCGGCGGCTCCTTCGGGGCCGGCAACTACTCCATGTGCGGGCGGGCCTACTCCCCGCGCTTCCTGTGGATGTGGCCGGCCGCGCGCATCTCCGTGATGGGCGGGGCGCAGGCCTCCAGCGTGCTGGCAACCGTCAAGCGCGACGGGCTGGAAGCCGCCGGGCAGGACTGGCCCGCACAGGACGAGGAGGCCTTCAAGGCGCCGATCCGCGAGCAGTACGAAACCCAGGGCAGCCCCTGGTACTCCACCGCCCGGCTGTGGGACGACGGGGTCATCGCCCCGGCCGACACCCGCCGCGTGCTCGGCCTGGCGCTGGACGCCTGCGCCGGGCAGCTGCCGGACACCACCTTCGGCCTGTTCAGGATGTGAGCATGTTCAACACAGTACTTGTCGCCAACCGCGGGGAGATCGCCGTGCGCGTGATCCGCACCCTGCGCGCGCTGGGCATCCGCTCGGCCGCCGTCTACTCCGACGCCGATGCCGGCTCCCCGCACGTGGCGGCCGCCGACGTGGCGGTGCGCTTGGGCCCCGCCCCGGCCGCCCAGAGCTACCTCGACATCGACGCGATCCTGTCCGCCTGCCGGGCCGTGGGCGCGCAGGCGGTGCACCCGGGCTACGGCTTCCTCTCGGAGAACGTGGACTTCGCCCGCGCCCTTGAGGCCGCCGGCATCACCTTCATCGGCCCGCCGGTTCACGCCATCAACCTGATGGGCGACAAGATCCGCGCGAAGAACCACGTCGCCGCCCACCGGGTGCCGACCACCCCGGGCATCGCCGAACCCGGGCTCGACGACGCCGCGCTGTCCGCCGCCGCGGCGGGCGTCGGCTACCCGCTGCTGATCAAGCCCTCGGCCGGCGGCGGCGGCAAGGGCATGGTGGCGGTCCACTCCCCCGAGGCCCTGCCCGAGGCGCTGGCCAGCGCCCGGCGCACCGCTGCCTCGGCGTTCGGCGACGACACCCTGTTCCTGGAGCGCCTGGTCCCCAGCCCCCGGCACATCGAGGTGCAGGTCCTGGCCGACGCCCACGGCACCGTCCTGCACCTGGGCGAACGCGAATGCTCGCTGCAGCGCCGGCACCAGAAGGTCATCGAGGAGGCGCCCTCCCCGCTGGTTGGCCCCGGGCTGCGGCAGAAGCTGGGCGCCGCGGCGGTCGCGGCCGCCGCCTCGGTGGGCTACGTCGGGGCCGGCACCGTCGAGTTCCTGCTCAGCGACGCGAACCCGGACGAGTTCTACTTCATGGAGATGAACACCCGGCTGCAGGTCGAGCACCCGGTCACCGAGCAGGTGGTGCGCGTGCGCGGGCAGAAGCTGGACCTGGTCGCCTGGCAGGTGCGCATCGCCGCCGGCCAGCGGCTGGACTTCAACCAGGAGGAGGTCGGCCTGCAGGGGCACGCGATCGAGGCGCGGCTCTACGCGGAGGACCCGGCCGCCGGGTTCCTGCCCTCCGTCGGCACCGTGGAAAAGCTGCGGCTGCCCGGCGCCGTGCGCGTGGACGCCGCGCTGCGCGAGGGCCAGCAGATCAGCCCGCACTACGACCCGATGCTCGCCAAGGTGATCGCCGACGGGCCCGACCGCGCCGCCGCGCTGCGCGCCCTGGACCGGGCGCTGGCGCACACCGTGGTGCTGGGCGTGAAAACCAACATCGAGTACCTGCGCCTGCTGCTGGCCGACCCCGACGTCGTCGCCGGCAAGCTGGACACCACGCTGATCGAGCGCCGCAGCTTCGAGTTCCGCCGGCCCGGTCCGGCGCAGCTCGCGCTCGCCGCGCACCTGCTCAGCCCGGCGCCCGGCACCGGCCCCTGGGCGGCCGACGGCTGGCGGCCCGGCGCCCCGGCACCGCGGCGGATGCAGCTGGAGGCCGGGGACCGGGTGCACGAGGTGTCGCTGTCCGCCGGCACAGCGGTGGTGGACGGCGAGGCCCACGAGCTGCTCGACACCCCCAACGGCGTGCAGCTGGACGGGCAGCTGGCCGACATCTCCTGGGCGCGCGAGGGCGACACCCTCTGGCTGGGTTCCGAGGGCTGGAGCACCGCGGTGCGCCGCCTGGGCCGGCGCGAGCAGATCCGCCAGGCCCAAGCCGACGCGACCGTCTGCCCGCATGTCACCTCCCCCATGCCCGGCACCGTGATCGCGGTGAAGGCGGCCGACGGCGACGCGGTCGCCGCCGGGCAGGTGCTGCTGATCGTGGAGGCGATGAAGATGGAGCACCAGCTGGCCTCGCCGGCCGACGGGATCGTGCGCATGCCCGCGCTGAAGCCCGGCGACCTGGTCACCACCAAGCAGACCCTTGCCACCATCGAGCCGAGCGCCGATGATGAGCATACGCGAAAGGACGAAAATGGCTAACCGCATCGTGCAGCGCGGGCTGTACCTGGACGAACTGAACGTGGGCGAGCTCTACGAGCACCGGCCCGGCCGCACGATCACCGAGTCGGACAACGTGCTGTTCACGACGCTGACCATGAACAACCAGGGGCTGCATCTGGACGCTGCCTGGGCTGCCACGCAGCCCTTCGGCAAGCCGCTGGTCAACTCGCTGTTCACGCTGGGCACCATGATCGGCCAGTCGGTGCCGCAGCTGACCGAGGGCACCATCATCGGCCAGCTGGGGCTGGACGCGGTCAGCTTCCCCCACCCGGTGTTCCACGGGGACACCCTGTACACCGAAACCGAAATCGTCGAGGTCCGCCCCTCGAAATCCCGCCCCGGCCAGGGCATCGCCACCATGCGGCACACCGGGCGCAACCAGGACGGGGTGGTTGTCGCGACCGCCACCCGTACCTGCCTGATGTGGACCAAGGCCGCCCACGAGGCGGCACTGAACAAGGAGGAGCAATGAAACTCGGACCTGCGATCCTGTTCTGCCCGGCCGACCGGCCCGACCGCTACGCCAAGGCCGCCGACCGCGCCGACACCGTCATCCTGGACCTGGAGGACGCCGTCGCCCCGGAGCACAAGGAGTCCGCCCGGCAGGCGGTGCTTGAGAGCTCGCTGGACCCCGAACGCACCATCGTGCGCGTGAACCCGTTCGACACCAACTACATCGTCGCCGATCTGCGCGCGGTCAAGCAGGCCGGGTACACCCGGATCATGCTGCCCAAGTGCGAATCCGCCGAGCAGGTGCTGAAGCTGGATCCCTTCGAGGTCATCGCGCTGTGCGAAACCGCCCGCGGCATCAACGCCGCCGCGCAGATTGCGGCGGCCGCCAACGTCTCCGCGCTCATGTGGGGCGCCGAGGACCTGACCGCCTCGCTGGGCGGCACCTCATCGCGCCACCCCGACGGCAGCTACCGGGACGTCTCCCGCTTCGCCCGCGCGCAGGTGCTGCTGCAGGCCGCAGCGCACGGCAAGGGATCCATCGACTCGGTCTACCTGGACATCGCGGACCTGGACGGGCTGCGGGTCGAGGCCGCCGACGCCGCTGCCAGCGGCTTCACCGCCAAGGCCAGCATCCACCCCAGCCAGATGCAGGTCATCCGCGAGGCCTTCGCTCCCTCCGCGGAACAGCTGGATCGGGCGCGGCGGCTGCTGGCCGCCGCCGAAGGGAACGCCGGCGCCTTCACGTTTGAAGGGCAGATGGTCGACGAGCCGTTGCTGCGCCAGGCCCGGGCCATCGTGGAAGGTGAAAAGTGACGGCCTGTTAAGCACACCGGGCAAGCGGGCACCGTGCTGGCCTCCGACACCGACCGCTGAGCGTTTGGCGGCCCATGGCGCCTGCGCCTAGCGTTGATAATGTGCCGCCTGGACAGGCCATGCGCTTCGAACGCTCAAAGGTAGTTCGCCTCTTCCAGTCGCAAACCCGGCTACGACACCCTGGTCTTTTTCTGGTTCGCCATCATCCTCTGGGCTCTGGGCATTGCATCCAACAGTACCAACGCCTACTTGACGCTGAACGGTGCAATCACCATCAACTCATGGGGGCTGACGGTGGCCTCCATGTCGGGCATCGGCCTTTTCCTACTGGCCGGAATCTTCTCCATCGTGGTCCTGCACAAGATCATCGCGATGCTGATCCATCTGGTCCACCGCCAGCCGTAGTCGCCCCGGGATGCAAAATCGGCACCGGAGAAGACCTCCGATGCCGATAGTTTCAACCTGTCGCTAGGCGATGGCGAGTGCCTGCGCTTCGGTATGCAGCTTCTTGTTTCCGTAGTGCACGGCGAAGAACCACGCCACACCGGTCATGATGTGGATGAGGCTCAGGGTGATGGCGGTGGCGGCGTCGGCGGAATTCATGATCGGGAAGGCGATCGACGCCACGGCGATGATCAGGCCGATCCACTGGGCCACCTTGGTGATGCCCTTCTTGGCGCGGCCGAGCAGGAACACCACGAAGCCAAGGACAATCACCGAAGCCCAGGTGTAACCCAGAACCTGGGCGAAGTGCACGACATCGTGCGAAGTTTCACCGATCTGCATGGAGGCTCCGGCCGAGCCGCCGATGAAGAAGATGATGACGTTGAGGTACCCTGCGCCGAGCGCGGCGATCGCTACCTGGATGAAATTGAATGGGCTGTTTGGGGTTCCCTGCGGGGCCATTGGCGTTCCCTAAAAATATCGTTGACAGTTCTCAACGATTCTATAGTCGAACATATCCAGCCAAAACACTTGGGCCGGGTGACTTCCGCAACACCCGGCCCGCACCAGCTATCCGCGAGTTGGCACGCCCCCAGAACGTGCCAAGCCCAATCACCCTGCCATGGCTCGCTCGTTGGCCCTCTTGTTGGAGTTGTTCACCGCGATGTACCAGCTGGCGCCGACGATCACGTGCATGATGGCGACCGCAACCGCGCTTCCTGCGTCTTCGGCGAAGAACAGTTGCGTCACGGCCGAGAGGAGCAGCAGGGCAAGCCCGATCACCTGGGCGACGCGGCAGAAGCCCGGACGGCCGCGTGCGATGAGGAAGGTCAGGAAGCCGAGCACCACGATCGGAGGCACGGTGAACCGGATGATGTGGATGAAATCGAGGTTTCGGAACATCCCGTCGGAGAATTTCATGGATGCCCCGGCGGCCTCCGCGATGAAGAACGTGAGCATGCTCAGGGCCATGGCGCCAAAGGCGGCGATCAACACCTGGACGAAGTTAAACGGCATTTTGAATTTGACGTCAGCTTGCATGGCTGGACATCTCCTTTGATGTGAAAAACCGAATACCCGTTCTTTCACTGTACGCCCGAAAACAACCTTTGAACCCGACGATTTTACGGCTCGCAGTTTCGATCGCCCGAGATGCGCTCAGGCCTCGGCGATGGTCACTTTCAGCTTTCCGGATTTCCAGAGCTGGGTCGCTTCGGCGGCCCAGGCCAAGGCGCGTTTCGACTCGGCAGGAGTGAGGAAGTGCGTGTTGATGTGAAGCCGCTGCTCGGGGTCCACGCTCTTGGGCAGCAGCACCATGGGCCTGCTGCCTTCGACCTTGACTGCATGGAACAAGCCGCAGTGGCGCCCGATGTGGTGCACCGTGCAGTAGAGGTCGCTGCGGTCGATGTCCGTCCGGCCTCCCTTTTCCCATGCGTCCAGATGGTCGAGTTCGCAGCGTTCGGCGGGCATGGTGCACCCTGGGAAGGCGCAGCCGCGTCGCGCGGTGCGCAGGGCCTTGGCCTGACTCTTGGAAAACAGCCGCTGCGACCGGCCGAGGTTGAGGATCCGGTCGCGTCCGTTCAGGACCACCGGGTAGATGCCGGCATTGCAGACCGCGGCCCTGGCCTCGCCCGCGGAAATCGGTTTGCCCGTGATGGTCACCGCGAAGTCCTGCCCCGTTTCGACCATCTTGTCGTAGTCGATGATGATGCCGACCTCGGTGGCGGAGCGTTGGCGCTTGCCCGTTCTGGCGGATCTCAGCGTCGCAAGCAGGCCCATCAGGTGGCGCAGTTCGGGCCGCATGTCCTCGAAGGGAACCAGCAGCTCGGCGGCTTCAGGGTCTGCCGGCGGTATGTCCTCGGCGGGTTCTCTGTCGACGTCGAAGCCTTCATGATCAGTGCGGTCTGTATCCAGATCTTCGTGGTCCGGCTCTTCAGCGGCCGCGTCGTCGGCTTCCTTGGGGTCCTGCGCCCAATCCGGCATGGTCTCGGAATCGTCCCAGTCCGGCGGGGCGGGGTCGCCGTTTTCGGCGGCCAGGTCCGCGGAGGCCTGGCGGTGGAGTTCTTCGCGGTTGCCGGTCTCGGTTTTGGGGTTGTCCACCTTGCGCAGGTGCGCCTCGACCACCTCGGCCTGCGAGGGCAGCACCCGCAGCAGGTAGTGTTCCAGCCCCTTGCGGCGGCCGAGCTTGAACAGGCCGATCTCGGAGAGCAGCGCGCCCAGCGGCCGCTTGCCGGACTTGAGCTGGTGGATCAGGTCGGCGACGTGCTTGCGGGCGGTTGCGGGCTGTTCGCGGATCAGCGCGACGGCCTCCGCCTGGATGTTGGCGCGCGCTTTCTGCCCGGCGGGGCCGGGCCCGAAGTCCTTCTGGGCGCCGTGGATCAGCCGGGAGGCGGAAAGCACCAGACGCGGGTCGGAGCGCGGGGCGGTGAATTCGGCGGCCAACTGGGGCAGCAGCGGCGCGGCGCGGTGCCCGGCGGTGGTGACCTGGGCGATGAGGCAGTCGGTCTGGGCCAGGCGGTCGCGGGCGGTGCCCAGCGGGATGCCCAGCCAGTTGTGCAGCAGCCCGGCGGTGTTCTTGTAGGGGGTGCGGCCCATGGTGGTGCGCCCGGCAGCGCGGGCGAGGTCCTCGGCGGAGGGGTGCTCGCCGGCGTCGGCGATGGCCTGAAAGGAGTCGGCGTCCAGCTGGTGGGCGCCGGTGCGGCGCAGCAGGTCGGCGGCGAAGAGCTGGGCGCGGGCGAACTCCTGGCCCAGCTGTTCGACAAGCAGCGCGAAGTAGGCGGCGTGGCCGGCGGGGAGGTCCGCGTCGGCCACGTCCGCCCAGGCCGCGGCGATGAGGCTGCGGGCCTCGGCCAGTTTCCCGACCGCTTCGGTGCTTGTGGAGGTCTGCATGTCCCCAGCGTGCGGCGGGCGCCGGGAGGGCGGGCCGCCGCAGCTGCGGATTGTGGATTACTTCGAGGCGCCGATTGCCCAGACGCGCGGCAGCTGCGTGCCGTTGACCGCGAGGTCGCCGATCAGCCGCGCCTTGAACACCCACGGGTTGTGGTTGCCGGCGGTGCGGGCGTTGCGCCAGTGGCGGTCGAGGTTCTTGGACACGCTGGTGGCGGAGGCGGCCAGCGCGTCGAAGGCGTGGGTGAGCGCGGTGAGCACCAGCGGGGTCAGCACCACCTGACCCTGGGCGGAGGCGAGCTCGGCCGCGTCGTTGGCGGCCTCGTCCTCCTGGATCGAGCCGCCGGAGTGCAGCGAGATCGCCGACTCGTAGGCGCCCTGCAGGGCGTGGGAGACGCGTTCCACGGTGGCCGCGGCGGCGAAGGCGGCCGCGGAGACCTCGCCGATGACCTGCAGCAGCTGCGGATCCTGCCCGGCGATGTTGGCCGCGGCGTGGCTGAAGGTGCGCTTGCGGGCCGCCAGCTGCGCGGCGAACTCGCGTTCGGCGGCCTTGGCGGAGCCGGCGAGCACCGCCAGCAGCACCTGCTGGTAGAACGCGGTCTGGTACTTGAAGCGGGTGTCGAACTCGATCAGCTCCTCCACCGCCGCGCCGGTGAAGGTGGAGGTGCCGGTGCCGGTGGTGCGCTGGCCGAAGCCGTCCCAGTCCTCGGCCAGCTCCACGCCCGGCTGGTGCCGGGAGACCGCGGCGATGACGCGGGTTCCGGTGTCGGTGCGCTGCGCGTAGGTGTCCAGCCAGTCGGCGAAGATCGATCCGGTGGAGTAGTACTTGGCGCCGGTGATCGTGAAGCCGCCGGAACCGTCCGGGCTGACCTTGGTGATCACCTCGCCCACTGTCACCGGTCCGACCTCCGTCCAGGAGTTGCCGACCAGCTCGCCTGAGGCGAAGCGGGCCAGCCAGGTATCGCGCCCCGGGCCCGGGGCGGCGACCAGCCGGTCCTCCACGAACGCGAAGTGCGCGCGCAGCGCCTGGGCGATGTTGGAGTCGGCGGCGGCCAGGTCGGTGAGCAGTTCGAACAGCTCGGGCAAGGTGGCGCCGGCGCCGCCGTGGGATTCCGGGACGCGGATCGCGCCGAAACCGGCGGCGGCGAGGTCGGCGACCTCGCGGTAGGGCAGTTCGCCGGTGCGGTCGCGGTCGGCGGCGCCGTCGGCGATGGCCTGGAAGTGCGGGGCGAAGCGTTCGCGCAGCCCCGCCAGGCGGGATGTGGACAGGGCGATCATCTGGTGTTCCAATCGGTGTTGCAGGCAGGGTGGCGTAGGCGTCCAGTGTCTAGGTGTACAGCGAGAGCGGCTGCGATTCGCCGCGCAGGAAGTAGGCGCCGACCTCGATCTTCTTGTAGTCCACCGGGTCGTGCAGCGAGTGCGTGCGCACGTTGCGCCAGAACAGGTCAAGCCCGACGTCGCTCTTGGTGGAGGAGGATCCGGTGACCTCGAAGATGCGGTTGGCGACGTCCACGCCGGCCTCGCTGGCCACGACCTTCAGCTCCGCGATCGCCACCGCCAACTCGGCGCGCTGCGGCTGGCTGACTGCCCCGCCCAGCACCTGATCGAAGCGGCGGCCCAGCTTCTCCGCCAGCGCGGCCACCGCGGCAGTGCGGGCCTTCAGCTCCCCCACGGTGCGCTGGAAGACGACGTCCTGCGAATAGGTTTCGGCCTGCGAGAGGAACCAGGCGTTGGTGCGCCCCAGCAGGATCTGCCGGCCCCGCGCCAGCGCGCCCTCCGCGATGCCCAGGTAGAAGTTCGCGAAGGCCAGCTGGATGCCCGGGGTGAGCAGGGTGGCCACCGGCTCGTCGGTGACCGGGCCCAGCACGTCGGACGGCTCGATGCGCACGTTGCGGTACACCAGCGAGTTCGAGGCGCTCAGCCGCTGGCCCAGATAGTCCCAGTCGTCGACGATGCGCAGTCCTTCGGCCTCGCGCGGGACCACGAAGGCCAGCAGCTCGCCGCTGCCTTCGACCTCCGCGTTGACGACGATGACCTCGCCCACCCCGGAGCCGGTGGAGAAGCGCTTGGCCCCGTTCAGCCGGTAGCCATCGCCCTCGCGGGTCAGCACCAGGTTCGGGTCCACCGGGTTGACCGAGTCGCCCCACAGCCAGCTTCCCTCCACGGTGCGCCGCCACCAGTCGGCCTGCGCCTCGGCCGGGGCGTAGAAGGCGATGCCCGACTGGTTGATGTAGTGGTAGGCCAGCAGCTGGGAGATCGACCCGTCGGCGGCGGCCAGGATGCGGATGACCTCGAAGGCAGTCTCGAAGTGCCCGCCGGCGCCGCCGAACTCGGCCGGGACCAGCAGCTCCAGCAACCCTGCCTCGCGCAGCAGCTGCACCTCGGCGAAGGGCTGCTTGTTGGCGCGGTCGCGGGCCAGCGCGTCGGCGGCCAGGGTGCCGGCAACCTGGCGGGCGACGGCGCGCCAGCGCTCCAGTTCGGCCTCGCTGGCGGTGCCGGTGTACGGGACGCGGGGCAATGCGGTGACGGTCATGATCGGGCTCCTTGGAATTGGACTTCCGAGGGATACCGGGACGCGGCCCGGGCTCCATCGAACCTGGCGTTAGCACTCCCTGCGGATTACAGGCTTGCTGCGGCGTCGCGGAGCCAGGTCTCTCAGCCGCTCTGGATGGTGTGCACCGATTCAAGCACGCCGCCGAAGCCTGAGGGAACCGCCCCGTCACGCGGCGGAACGCACCGCAAAACTGCGTCATATTGGGAGTTTGGAACCCGCGCCGGGCCCAGATCGCGAAGGCGCGCGGCAGCATCCAGCCGTCGCACGACGTCATATTGGCGCACGCAGTGCCCGGGCCCGGCGGGCCTTGCTGCTAGCGGGAGAGGAAGCCGAGCAGCAGGTCGTTGACCTCCTTGGCGTGGGTCCACAACAGCCCGTGCGGGGCGCCATCCACCTCGTGGTACTCGGCGGCGGGCAGCGCCTCGGCGAAGCGCCGGCCGGTGACGTCCACGGGCAGGATCCGGTCGGCGGTGCCGTGCACGATCAGCGCGGGCACGTCGATCTTCGGGATGTCGGCGCGGAAGTCGGTGGTCCAGGTGTACTGGGCCGCGACCGAGGCGTAGGGCGAGGCGGCATAGGCCAGGGCCTTGTTCGCGGCCAGCGCCTCTTCGCTCAGCCGGTTGCCCAGGAAGGTCTCGGTGTTGAAGAAGTTCTCGAAGAAGCTGCTGAAGAACGCGTAGCGGTCGGTTTTGGCGGCCTCGGCCATCGGGTCCAGCGCATCCTGCGGCACACCCTCGGGGTTGTCATCGGTCTGCAGGATGAACGGTTCCAGCGAGCCGAGGAAGGCGGCCTTCGCGACGCGGGCCGAGCCGTAGGTGGACAGGTAGCGGGCTACCTCGCCGGTGCCCATGGAGAAGCCCACCAGCACTGCGTCCTTCACGTCAAGCGTTTCCAGCAGCGTGTGCAGGTCGGCGGCGAAGGTGTCGTAGTCGTAGCCGACGGCCGCCTTGGAGCTCTTGCCGAAGCCGCGGCGGTCGTAGGTGATGACCCGGTAGCCGGCGCCGAGCAGCGCCGCGGTCTGCAGCTCCCAGGAGGATCCGTCCAGCGGGTAGCCGTGGATCAGCACCACCGGCTGCCCGGAGCCGTGGTCCTCGTAGTACAGCTCGATATCGGTGGTGTTCTCTTCTCCGACTTTCACGGTTGCCATGCTGGCCCTTTCTCCGACGAAGGGCGCGGCACTTGCCGCGCTGCCTCCCACGCTAGGCATCGGTCCTCGACGGTGGCAAGGGTTTTGCGCAAAGCGACAGCGAGCGCTTCAGCGCAGATAGGTCCGTGCGACGCTGAACGCGGTGCGCTCCAGCAGCTTCAGCGCGTCGGCGGACAACTCGGCCAAACTCGCCGGGCCCGGAGCGATCGAGTAGGCCGCGAGGATTCCGGCGTCGGCCAAAACCTGGTCTTCCAGGCTGACCGATCCGGCGATCACGATAACGTCTCCCCCGGCGGCCTGCAGTACCCCGGATACCACCTTGCCCTGCAGGGACTGCGAGTCCAGCCGGCCCTCGCCGGTGATGACCAGATCCGCGCCGCCCATGATGCGGTGGGCGTCCAGCACCCGGGCGACCAGCTCCCACCCGGGGACCAGGTCGACCGCGAAGTAGCTGCCCAGGCTGAAGGCCAGGCCTCCGGCGGCGCCCATGCCTTCTCGGTCGCGCAGCACCCGGCCGGTGGCGGTTTCCAGCACATCGGCCAGCCGGCCCAGCCCGGCGTCGAGGGTTGCGACATCCTTCAGGGAAGCACCCTTTTGCGGCCCGAAGATCGCTGCGGCGCCGTTCTCGCCCAATAGCGGGTTGGTGACATCGCAAGCGATCTGCCACACTACCCCGGCGGCGCGCGGATCCAGCCCGCTGACATCGATGCTGTGCAGCTCGTTCAACGGGCCGCCTCCCGATTGCAGCTGGTTGCCGTCGGCGTCGAGGAACTTGGCGCCCAGAGCGGAAAGCAAACCGGTGCCGCCGTCGGTGGTCGCGGAGCCGCCCAGGCAGAGGATGATTTGCTCGGCCCCGAGGTCCAGCGCCTTGGATACCAGCGCGCCGAGCCCGTAGGTGGTGGCCGACAGCGGCTGGCGCGGCGCATCGGCGACCTGCGGCAGGCCGGCTGCTTCGGCTGCTTCGACCACCGCGATCTTCCCGTCGGCAGACAGCCCCAGCCGTGATTGCACCGGTCTGCCTAAGGCATCAGCGGTTTGCACCGGAACCGGTTCGGTGCCCCACGCGTCGATCAGCGCTTCCAGGGTTCCCTCGCCTCCGTCGGCGAAGGGCACCGCGGTCACGGAGATTTCACGGCCCAGGCTGCCGGCACCTGCGAGGAATCCGGTCCTGATGGCTTCGGCGACCTCGCTGGCGCGAGCGCTGCCTTTGAAGGAATCCGGCACCACGGCGATTTGCAACCCAGTGGCCGGCGAAGAGTTCGGTGTTGAGGTCATGCATTAACCCTATGGAGATTCCTCCACAAGTCCTATAGGCCGAAGCCCATACTTCAGCTGCTTCGAATACTGGAATATGTGCATTTCGCCCAGCCGGACCCGGGCGTAGATGGAGCTGAGCAAGGCCATCAGCTCGCCGGGAACCCGCGGGTCGCTGCCGGTGACCTGCTTGATCCGGTCCATTCGTTGGATCAGCGTATTGCGGTGGACCGTGAGCCTTGCGATGGCTTCGGACTGCGTCGAACTGGCGGCCAGCGCCAGCAGCGTGAACGCATGCTCCGCACTGATCTGGGCCGTGCGCCGGGCCAGCGAACGGCAGTACGCTTCCGGTGCTCTGGCCGCCGACAGCGCCATGTCCTCGTTCCAGAGCTCGCGAAGTCCGGCAGCCGGAACCAGCGCGGGCACCGCGCCCAGGGTCCGCAGGTTCTCGGCGTCGACCAGAAGGTCGCTGGGCTGTGTCCGAGGGGGCCCGAGGATCGCGCGGGCAGAAGCAGGATCCTCGATTGGACCGGAGGACAGCACCCATCGGGCATTGTTAATCGTCAATGCTGCTTCGTACTGCTCAGGCCCGTCCTCGTCGAGCAGCAGGCTCAGCGACCATGGCGCGCTCAAGCCCAGCTGCTCGAGCTGCTCAGCCAAGGCTTCGTCGCTCGCGGATCCCGACACAAGTCCGGAGAGCATGTCACTAATCTGGGTGGCGCGCACCGTGCTTCGGACATGCTCCTCGTGCTGGGTAAGCAGCAGCTGCACGGTCAGCGAAATCAGCTGGGCCAGCGACGCAACCTCCTGCGGTGCCCCTGTCACCCCCACGACACCCTGCACGACGCCGTCCGCATAAAGTGGCACGTTGACGCCCGGCAGCTGCCCGGACACCGGGTCGGCCTGGGCGGTGACAATTGTGCGGTTCTCCGACAGGGCCCTGAGCGCATCCGGATGCGGGTTCCCCAACCGTTTAGGGTCGGACGAAGCGATGATGATCCCGCGCTCGTCCATGATGTTCAGCGGGTAGTCGACGCGCGGGGCGATGGTTTGGACAACACGCAGCGCCACCGTGTGGGTGAGTTTTCCTGTTGCCTTCTGCGCCATGCTTGGTAGTCTACCCACCATCTGACCACGCGTCTTTTGACAACGTGGAGGCTGAGCCAAGCTTCTGCACAGAGTCGGGCAGTAATGTCGTAGACACCTCCTTGAGGTGCGAGTGATGATCGTAAACTCCCGCCGGCTTCAGCCGGCGGGAGTTTTCACTTTCCTGCGTCCCATGGCTGATGCAGACTCTTTGCCTGCGCCGGGCTCGGGCAAAGCCGAGGCATAGCCTTGCTCCCTAAAATGGAAGTTACCTTCCTCAAAGGTGCGAGTGATGATGTAAGTCTGGCTCCGTTGCGCACGGCAACGGAGCCAGTATTTTTAAGAAACCTTCGAGCGCCGCATCACCGATGCGCCGGCATTCTCCAGATGGTGTCCAGGCCCGGCATAGGAACCGGAAGTGCAGTGAAGGTAACTCAAAAGGTGCGAGTGATGATCGAGAACCCTCCAACGAAATGATTTCGGTGGGGGTTTTGAGTTTAACGTCCGGCCAGCTGCGTGGACACCGCAGAAATGCTTAGCTAGCGGCTCGGAATTCCAAAGCTCCGGCACAGGGTGCATTCCTAGAATTGAAGTACCTCATAAAGGTGCGAGTGATGATCGTGAAGTTCCCGTTGGATTTCCTCCCAACGGGAACTTTTCTTTAACCGCCCTGGCCTTCGATATGCCAGCCTTTGCACTGTTCGCATGCGTAGGTGCCCAGCTGCTTGCCAGCTACCGTGGAATGCCTCAGCGCGGCCTTGAGTGCGATCGCGTTAGTGCGGTACCGCTGCTTCCCCGCGGCTTCACAGATATTGATGGTGCGTTTGGTGGGATCCTTCAATATGGCCATGGCAGTAATCTAACAGCCAAGCGCAGTGCTGGAACCTGCCGGGCAACTAGAATACATAGGTACGGAATTCGGCGAGCCAAAGAACAGGTCCACCATGGCAACGGCGGCATTGACCCCCTTAGAACGGCAGTCGGTGTGGCGAACCCTCAAGTCTCCCCGATTGCTGAAAACCGAGCTGCTCGCCGGGCTGGTGGTCTCGCTGGCGCTGATTCCGGAGGTCATCGCGTTCACCGTGATCGCCGGGGTGGATCCGCGGGTCGGCATTTTCGCCTCGTTCACCATGTCAGTTGTCATCGCCTTCACTGGCGGACGGCCGGCAATGATTACCGCGGCGGCTGGAGCGGTGGCCTTGGTGGTCGCTCCATTGGTGAGGACCCACGGCGTGGAGTACCTGTTCCCGGCCGTGATCCTGGCCGGAATCATCCAGATCCTGCTGGCCGCGCTGGGCGTGGCCAAGCTGCTGCGGTTCATACCGCGGCAGGTGATGATCGGCTTCGTGAACGGCCTGGCCATCTCGATCTTCCTGGCACAGATGCCCGAGCTGGTCGATGTGCCGTGGGCCGTGTATCCACTGGTGGCAGTCGGGATCGCGATCGTGTACCTGTTCCCGAAGCTGACCAACGCGGTTCCGGCGCCGCTGATCGCCATTGCGGTGCTCACGGCGGTGACGGTGTTCGCGAAGATCACGGTGCCCACGGTGGGCGACCAGGGCGAACTGCCCGAGTCGCTGCCGGTCTTCACGCTGCCCACTGTCCCGATCGACATGGAAACCCTGCGGATCATCGCGCCGTTCGCGGTGGCGGTGGCGTTCGTCGGCCTGCTGGAGTCGCTGCTGACGGCGAAGCTTGTCGACGACATCACCGACACGCCGTCGAACAAGACGCGCGAGTCCTGGGCGCAGGGGGCCGCCAACGTGGTGACCGGCTTCTTCGGCGGGATCTGCGGCTGTGCGATGATCGGCCAGACCATGATCGGGGTGAAGGTTTCCGGCGGGCGCACGCGCATTTCCACGCTGTTCGCGGGCGTGTTCATGCTGGTGCTGGCCGTGGCGTTCGGCGACGTGGTGGCGCAGATCCCCATGGCCGCGCTCGTCGCGGTGATGGTAGTGGTCTCCGCCGCGACTTTCAACTGGCACAGCATACGGCCTTCCACGCTGCGGATGATGCCCAAGAGCGAAACCTTCGTCATGCTCGTCACCGTGGTGCTGACCGTGGCGACCAGCAACCTGGCCATCGGGGTAGGCGCCGGCATCCTCACGGCGATGGTGCTGTTTGCCAACCGAGTGGCGCATTTCGTGACGGTCGACCGCAGGGTGGACGGGGACACCGCAATCTATACGGTGACCGGCGAACTGTTTTTCGCCTCGTCCAACGACCTGTACACGCAGTTCGACTACGCGCAGGATCCGCAGCAGGTAGTGATTGACCTAAGCGCCTCGCACGTGTGGGACGCCTCGACCGTGGCCGCGCTGGATTCCGTAGCCGCCAAGTACGCCGGCTACGGCAAGAGCGTCGAGGTCCGCGGGCTGAACGAGCCCAGCGCCAGGTTCCGCGACCGGCTCAGCGGCAACCTGGATTAGTCGCGCTGCTCCGCCCGCTCGCGCTTGGAGATATACATGGCGCGGTCCGCACGCAGGATGACCATGCTCAGGTTATCGTCCGGTTCCGCGGTGGCCACCCCAAAACTCCAGCTGTGCTCGGAGGATTCGTGGACGCGTTCCATGAGCTGCTGGGCCTGGTCGTATCCGGTCTGGGGCATCAGGAGCACGAATTCGTCGCCGCCCAGCCGGGTGATCACATCGTTCTTGCGGGTCGCGCGCTTCAAGTGCCGGACCAGCCCGCGCAGCACCTCGTCGCCGGCCGCGTGGCCGAACTGGTCGTTGATCTGCTTGAAGCCGTCCATGTCCACCAACGCGACGCTGACCGGCTGGTTCTGCCGGCGCCCCTGGGCCAGGGCGGCATCGCCCATCCGGCCCAGCGCCCGGCGGTTGTAGGCGCCGGTGAGCACGTCGATTTCCGTCTGCTGCTTGAATTTGCGTTTCACGAAGCTGCCGACAAACATGCCGACCACGGTGAAGAACACCAGGCTCAGGACGTTAAGCAGGCCGTTCTGGTGCTCGGTGCCCACCGCCGGGCCGAACAGCAGCGAATAGGTGAGGGTGAAGACGAGGATGGGATAAATGGTCATCCGGGAGATCACCGAAGGGAAGAGCCACGCCATGTACAGCGCGATCAGCGGGAACTCCTGGAGCCGGAAGACGAACTGCTCGTGGTCGACGGTGAAGCCCACAAAGTAGACGAAGGCCGTCAGTTCCGCCAAGGCGCCGAGGTAGGCGAGCCACAGCGGGAACGCGTCGCGCAGGATCACCACCAGCGTCACGACACCCAGGGCCCCGGCAAACCGCCCTACGGCCACTAGCTGCAGCGCTTCCGAAGGGAAGGTCCTGAACAGGTTCAGGCCGTAGAAGACGGACAGGAAGCAGGCGACGATGCCGGTCACCGCGATCTCCATACTGGTGATGGCGCGGACTCGCGCGGGAAGCAGCCTGGAGCGCCATGAAATACCCGTCTGACTTCGCCGCTCTACCTGTTTTTCCAAGCCCCGCCACCCCATTGTCTACAAATTGTTCAAAAACGGACCGCATCGGATCGGCCGGATGTGTAAAATCTGCTTCGGGCGTAAGCTCCGGCTGACCTTGGCCAGACGCAACGTACGGTCCCTCACCCGTTAGGCAAATAGTGAAGTTCGTTTTCCAGCCCCTCATTGATCTTCGAAACAAAACTCTACTGGGTTTCGAGGCACTGACCCGATTCGACGACGGCCGCGGCCCTCAAGAGCATTTCAGCGAAGCCCGCGCCGATGGCCGGATCGTCGAGCTGGAGCTGGAGGCCATAAAGGGAATCCTCGACGCCAGCCGCCGGCTGCCAGACGAGTACCTGGTCACGCTCAATGCCTCGGGCCCGACTATCGAGGCCTTCGCCGCTTCCGCGATGAAGCTTGATGGGCGGCTGGTCTGGGGGCTGGAGCTGAATGAGGAATCTGAGCCCTGCAGCTCCGGCCGCGCCCGGCAGTACGCCGATACCCTTGGCTGTCTGCTGCTGATCGACGACGCGGGCGTCGCCTACGCGAACCGCGAGCGCATCGAATGCCTGCATCCCGACATCGTGAAGCTGGATCGCAGCATGATCATCAACTACGAGTCCTCCGCCGAGGTACGCGGCATGGTCGCCAACCTGCTGGAGGCCGCCCGGGAGACCGGGGCCCGGACCCTGGCCGAGGGCGTCGAGACCCCGGAGCACATCGAGCTGGTCGACCGGCTGGGCTTCAGCTACGCCCAGGGGTTCTACTACAGCCGGGGCCTGCCCGCCGCGGAGCTTGCAGATGCCATGCGCGAGTTAAACCGGCGCGTCGGGATCGATACTCCGGGTTTCTGAGCGCCGCTCGCGCCCCTTGGAGCCGCCGAAGCGGATCGGCGGCAGGATCTTGGTGATGCCCAGGATCAGGTAGATCACCGTGTTGATCGCGACGAACGACGCCAGCACGCTGAACCACTGCGCGTAGAGCACCGACTCGGGAAGCAGTATGCCTCGCGGGACATGCATCGCTAATTCCATCATGACTAGGCTTCCTTTCGGGCCGGTGCGTGCTCGACGTGCTTCCAGTCGGCGCTCTTGGCAAATGCGATGTCCCAAACGCCCTTGAGGAACGCCAGGTCCAGGAAGGCGTCGTAGACCAGCTCCGGCAGCACCAGCGCCGCCAGGAGCCGGGCCTTCCAGCCGCCGCTCCAGGCGGTGACCACGCGTTCAACCGCGAAGACCAGGCCGAGCAGCATCCAGAACGGGAACCACACCCAGGTGTCCATGGAAACAAGCATCAGCACCATCAGGAAGAAGTAGCTGAACAGGGCGATGACCCCGTAGCCGATGCCGATCTGCTGCGACCAGTAGCGCACGGTCTGCGGGGTGACGCCGTAGGCGCCCAGGTTCTCCAGCGCCCCGCGCTGCCAGCGCAGGCGCTGCGCCCAGAGCATCTTCCAGTTGGGCATCAGCTCGGTGACCACGGTGCACTCGTTCGGGGAGGTGATCAGCGCGCCCAGGGACTTCAGCGCGATGGTCAGCTCATTGTCCTCGGTCAGCGCCGCGGTGTCGTAGACCTCGCCATGCTTGCCCGGGATCGTGGTGCCGCGGGCGGCGGCCACCTCGCGCAGCGCGGTGGCGCGGAAGACCGAGGCGGTCCCGGTGAGCACGAAAACGCGGCCGTCGCGGCGGGCGATCTCGCGCTGGTAGCGGGCGTATTCGTTGCGCTGGAACTGGCCCAGCACCCCGTGGCCCTCTTCGCCGTGGAACAGCCCGCCCACGGACATCAGCGCGCGGTCGGCGGTGAAGCGGTCGCGGGCGGTGGCCAGGAAGTCGGTGCCGATCTGGCTGTCGGCATCCATGACCATGACGCAGTCGTTGTCGCCCATGCCGGGCAGGATCTGCGCCAGCGCCTGGTTCAGCGCGCCACCCTTCTTGTGCTTGTTGTCCACGGATTCGAACACGTCGACGCCGTGCGCTCGGGCGACGTCCACGGTGCCGTCGGTGCAGTTGTCCGCGACCACCAGGATCCGGGCGGGCAGGAAGCTCTGCTGCTTCAGCGCGTTGATGGTGTGCCCCAGCGAGGTTTCCTCATTGTGCGCGGGAATCAGCACGGTGACGGTAACCGGCCCGGCGTACACGCCGCGGGTGCGGTCCATGATGCGCTTGGGCGCCAGCGGCCGGGAGGACTTCTGGATCGGGGTGCGGCGGTAGCGCAGGGTGACCACGCGTTCGCCGACCACGACGAACAGGATGAGGACCAGGGCGATGAGCACCGCGCCAATGAGGATCGACAGGTCGGGCAACTGGGTGCTGTAGAACGTGGACCAGATGCCGCCGAGCTGCACCTTGACCGGGTGCCACATCTGCGGAGTCGTCCCGCTGGCGCTCAGCACCCACCAGAGCAGCAGCGCTGCCAGCACGACGATGACGATGACGGCGATACCCACGAGGCGACCGAAATGCTTGTGCATAACTATCTTTCGGAAATAGGCAAAATATTCAGCTGTGGGACCCCAGCTAAAACCTATCCCATCACCTCGGAGTTCGTACAGGACTCGCCGTGCGGTGCACCCGGAATCCGCAGCTTTGCGCGCCTAGGAAAGACGAAGCTGCTGCGCGGCGTCCTCGCGCAACTGGTTCTTGCGGATCTTGCCGGTCACGGTGGTCGGGAATTCCTCCAGGATGCGCACGTAGGCGGGGATCTTGTAGTGCGCCAGATGCCCTTCGCAGTAGGCGCGAAGCTGCTCGACATCCAACGGTTCGCGCCCGGTTTTCATCCGGATGCAGGCGCAGATGGCCTCGCCGAATTTCGGGTCCGGCACTCCGATGACCGAGACGTCCTCGATGTCCGGGTGCTTGTAGAGGAATTCCTCGATCTCCGCCGGGTAGATGTTCTCCCCGCCGCGGATGACCATGTCCTTGATGCGCCCGACGATGGTGCAGTAGCCATCCTCGCGCATGACCGCCAGGTCCCCGGTGTGCATCCAGCCCTCGGCGTCGATGGCGGCGCGGGTTTTCTCATCGTCGTCCCAGTAGCCGAGCATCACGGAGTAGCCGCGGGTGCAGTATTCCCCGGTTTCGCCGCGTTCCAGAGTCTCGCCGCTCACCGGATCGATGACCTTGATTTCCACGTGCGGATGGACGCGGCCGATGGTGCTGGTGCGGTGCTCGAAGTCGTCGTCGCTGCGCGTCTGGCAGGAGACGGGGCTGGTCTCGGTCATGCCGTAGGCGATGGACACCGCGCTCATGCCCATGTCTTCCACGCAACGGCGCATGACCTGAACCGGGCAGATGGATCCGGCCATGATGCCGGTGCGCAGCAGCGAGAGGTCGTAGTCGGCGAAGTTCGGATGGTTCTGCATGGCGATGAACATGGTGGGTACCCCGTACAGGCCCGTGCACTGCTCCTCGGCGACCACCCTCAAGGTGGCTTCCGGGTCGAAGCCGGGCGCCGGAATGACCATGGCGGTGCCTCGGGCCACGCAGCCCAGATTTCCCATGACCATGCCGAAGCAGTGGTAGAAGGGCACCGGAATGCACAGCCGGTCTTCTTCGGTCAGGTCGATCATGCCGGTGACCTGGTGGCCGTTGTTCAGGATGTTGTGGTGGCTGAGCACCGCACCCTTGGGGTAGCCGGTGGTGCCGGAGGTGTACTGGATGTTGATGGCGTCCCCCGGTGAGGTGGCTGCCAGCCGCTCGGCGAGCGCCTGGTCCGTTACGGATTCTCCCTGCGCCAGCAGCTCGTCCCAGTCCCCGGTGTCCAGGTAGACCACGCGCTCTAGGCTCGGGGTGTCGGCCGCGGTGGCCTGCACCATGCCCCGGTAGTCGCTGGTCTTGAACTGAGTGAGCGTGATGAGCATGCGCATCCGGCTGTGGTTCACGGCATAGGCGTATTCGTGGGTGCGGTAGGCCGGGTTGACGTTGACCAGGATGACGCCGAGCTTGGCGGTGGCGAACTGGGTGAGCACCCATTCGGCGCAGTTCGGCGCCCAGATGCCCAGCCGGTCCCCCGCGTGCAGCCCGGCGGCGAGCAGCCCCTTGGCCAGGCGGTTGACGTCGGCGTCCAGTTCCGCCCAAGTCCAGCGCCGGCCGGCGGCGGCGTCGACAAGCGCCTCGCGCGCCCCGAAGCGGGAAGCGGTGTCCTGAAGCGTCGCGCCGATGGTCTTATCGAGCAGCGCTGGTTCGTTCTCGCCCTTGGCATAGGCCTTCATGCGTGTACTCCCTGGGTCTTCAGCGGATGGGCGGCAGCGGCGCCGTGGTGTCCGGCGTCACATTCCACACCCTAACGCGCGGCCCGTGTCCAGCCAAGCAGCGGCGGACCCTGTGCCTGTCCACCGACGCTTCCCGCCATCGGGGTCGGAGCTAGCCGGCCGCCTTGGCCACCAGCTCCCGGATGCGCTGCTCCGTGGCATCGTCCAGCGAGGTGAGCGTCCAGGCTACTGGGTGCATGTGTGCGCCCTGTTCGAAGGCGGGGTTCGCTACCTCGCCGAAGCCGAAGACCAGGTAGTCCTTGTCCGGCTTGATGTAGCAGACGTCCTCGCCGTCCTTGACATAGAACGGCAGGCCCCAGCGGAGAACGGGCTCCAGGCCGGGCGCGGTCTCGCGGATGATGGCGTGAAGGCGTTCGGCGATCCCGCGGTAGGGTTCCGGTGCCGAGGCGAGCTTGGCGAGGACCGCGTCGTCGCCCTTTTTACCGAAAATCATTGGCTGGCTCCTTCAGGTGGCCGGTGGATGTCCACGGGGCAGGCTTAGATGCGCCACGCCCCGCCTGCAATTCTAGGTCCTGCCTCCGGCGGCATGCAGAAGAATTTTTTTCGCGTCTGAATTCGCCGACAGCGGCCAACTGCCGCTTCCTTCCGTACAGGTCAGCACAGGATCAGACAGGTTGCGGCAACCGTTGGAGCAGGCAGGGATTCGCGCAGCGCCTGCTGACTCTGTGGGTGGGTGTCCGTATCCTTTTCACTACCGATATACGCTGCACCGACCCGAGGAATCGACATGAGCGAGATCCCGCAGGGAAGCGATGTTCATGATTCGAACCCGCAGGTTCCGGAGCATGGAATGCGCTCATTCCTGCATATCCTGATCAATACCGCCGTGGCCAACCTGACCACGAGCTACCTGTGGTTCGCGCTGACCTTCTGGGTGTACCTGGAAACCGAGAACGTCATGGCCACCGGCATCATCGGCGGTGCCTTCATGCTGCTGATTGCGCTGTTCTCCATGGTTTTCGGCACCATCGTGGACCAGCACCGCAAGAAAATCGTATTCGTCTTTTCCGCCGCCGTGACCGCGGTGATGTTCACGCTGGCGGGGCTGCTCTACCTGTGGCTGCCCACCGAGCGAATCCTGGACATCGACGGCTGGGAATTCTGGCTGTTCTGCATCGTGATCCTGCTCGGCGCCATCGTGGAGCAGATGCGGGGCATCGCGTTGTCCACCACGGTGACGCTGCTGATCCCGGTGGAACGGCACGCGAACGCCAACGGCCTGGTCGGCACCGTGCAGGGGCTGGCGTTCATCGTCACCAGCGTGTTCTCCGGGCTGTCGATCGGCTTGCTGGGCATGGGCTGGACGCTGGTTATCTCCATCGCGCTTGTGGTGCTGACGATGCTGCATCTGGTCACCATCTCCATCCCTGAGGACAAGCCGCAGGCCGACCCCGAGGTTTCGGGCGGGAAGACCGCGCACCTGCGGCTGGGCTTCACCACGGTGATGGCGATCCCGGGGCTACTGGCGCTGATCATCTTCTCGATGTTCAACAACCTGATCGGCGGCATCTACATGGCGCTGATGGATCCCTACGGGCTGACCGTGATGTCGGTGGAGGCCTGGGGCATCACCTTCGGTCTGGCCTCGACCGGCTTCATCGTCGGCGGCGCGCTGGTGGCGAAGTTCGGCTTGGGCAGGAATCCGATCCGCACGCTGCTGATCCTGGTCGCCTGCATGGGCTTCCTGGGCGCGGTCTTCACGGTGCGCGAATGGGTATGGCTGTATATCGCGGGCATCTGGCTGTACATGTGCCTGATTCCTGCCTGCGAGGCGGCCGAGCAGACAGTGATCCAGAAGGTCGTGCCGTTCCGGCGGCAGGGCCGCGTGTTCGGCTTCGCCCAGATGATGGAGGCTTCCGCGGCCCCGATCACCGCATTCCTGGTCGCCCCGCTGGCCCAGTACCTGATCATCCCGTTCATGAAAAGCGCCGAGGGCGACGCCGCCTTCGGCTGGCTGGTCGGGCAGGGGCAGGCGCGCGGGATCGCGCTGATCTTCCTGGTCGGCGGCCTGGTCATGATCCTGGCCGCGCTGCTGGCCATGACCACCGGGCAGTACCGCAAGCTGTCCGCCATCTTCCTTTCGGACGAGCCGACGCCGGCCGCCGAAGCCAGCTAGAACCAGGAGCCCGCCATGGCCAGTGCACCCAAGACCCAGCCCACCGATGCCAGCGTCGAGGAGTTCCTCGCCGCCGCCACCCCGGCCAAACGCCGGACCGACGGCGAGCAGCTGGCCCGGATCTTCGCCGAAACCACCGGGGCCGACCCGGTGATGTGGGGGCCGTCGATCGTGGGCTACGGCCAGTACCGGTATGTCTCCCCCGCCAATGCGCGCACCACCGGCATCTGGCCCAAAACCGGATTCTCGCCGCGCAAAACGGCGCTGTCCATCTACGGGCTCAAGGACCTGCCCGCAGGCGCAGCGCTGCTCCCGGAACTCGGCACGTATACCGAGGGAGCAGGCTGCGTCTACGTGAAGAAGCTGGATGACGTCGACGAGTCGGTGCTGCGCAGGCTCATCGCGATTGCGTTTTCACGCGGGGATGACTAGACGGCTTCCTCGAAGAAGGCTTCCACCTCGCTGATGCCGGCGGAGACCACCGGGACCAGGCGTTCGTCGATGCTGTAGGTTTCCCCGTCGCGCTGCAGCAGGCCGAAACCTGCCAGCGAGGCCATTGCCTCGGTGGCCTCTGGCAGCACCGAGTCGTAGATCTTCGCGCCGACATTGCGGCGCAGGCCTTCCAGGTCCCCGTCGCGTCCGGTGGACGCGGTGACCAGCAGGTTGCGCACCACCAGGTAGTGGGCTTCGTCGCGCAGGCTGGTGTCCATGGTCGGGTTCAGGTGCGCCTGCACGCAGGCGACGGCCATCTCGAAGAGCAGCTGGGCGCTGTCGGCCTGCTCGCCGTCCAGGAATTCGGCGAAGGCTTCCTCGTCGCGCACGATGCTGGTTTCGGTGGTGGTCACCACGGACATCATCGCCGCGTTCCAGATGTAGTTGAAGCGCAGCGGGGCCGGGGCGTCGGCTTCCACGGACTGCGCGTCGATGCCCATGGCCTCGAAGACCTGGGCCCGCGAGGAGCTGGCGGAATCGGTGAAGTCGTTGGTCGCGATGCCGTCGCCGATGGCCACCGCGAAGTTCTTCACGGCGTCGAAGAGCGGGGTGGCGCGCAGCAGGGCGCAGATTTCCGCATCGCCTTCAGCGAAGCCGTCCAGGGCGTCTTCCAGCATCTCGCGCACTTCCTCGAGATTATCCGCGCCGCCCTGCCACAGGCTGGTGTCCTCGGCGAAGCTGAAGAAGTCCAGCCAGGTGGAGAAGATCGGCTCGGGCGCCACGTTGTCCGGCAGGTTGACCAGGAAGTCGGCCAGGGCCTGGCCGAAGAGCTCCGGGTCCAGGTCGAACAGGTTGGAGCTGCGCGCGGTTTCGGCGTACTCCCCGCCGATGGTGCGGATGACGTCCAACTGGATCTCCGCGGCCTGGGCTGCGTCCGCCGGAGAGAAGGCAGGAACCTGGGCGGCGACCCAGGCGACGTACTGGCCGCGCAGCGCGTCAACCGACAGCTCGGCCTGGATCTTGTGCACGCTGCGGCCGCGCTGGGCCGCCTTGGCAGGGTTTCCTGCGCCGGAGTTCTTTTTGCCTTGACGCTTCTTGCTGGCCATGAGCCGTCCTTCGCTTGGGTGGAGGTTTGCCATTAAGCCTACGGGCAACGGCTGGCCTCCTGCGACCCGGATGCTAGCGCAGCACCACGGTGCGGTTGCCGTAGAGGAACACGCGCCCTTCGCAGTGCCAGCGCACCGCGTTGGACAGCGCCTTGCATTCCGAGTCGCGGCCGGCGGCCACCAGGTCCTGCGGGCCGTAGGTGTGGTCCACCTCCACCACCTGCTGGGCGATGATCGGGCCCTCGTCGAGTTCCGAATTCACGTAGTGCGCGGTGGCGCCCACCGTTTTCACGCCGCGTTCCCACGCCTGGTGGTAAGGCTTGGCGCCCTTGAAGGATGGCAGGAACGAATGGTGGATGTTGATGGTCTTTCCGGTCAGCTCGCTGGCCAAGTGGTCGGAGAGCACCTGCATGTAGCGGGCCAGCACCACCAGCTCGGCGCCGGTCTGATCGATCAGTTCAAGCAGCGCGGCCTCGGCCCGCGGCTTGGTGTCCTTGCTGATCGGGATGTGGTGGAAGCCGATTCCGTACCATTCCACCAGCGAGCGGTGGTCCGGGTGGTTGGAAGCAACCCCGACCACCTCGATGGGCAGGTCCCCCGAGTGCATGCGGAAAAGCAGGTCCTGCAGGCAGTGCTCGAACTTGGAGACCATGATCAGCACCTTGGTCTTCTGGCCGCGCTCGCGCAGCTGCCAGTCCATGTCGAATTTCGCGGCGACCTCGGAGAACTCGCTGCGCAGGGCGTCCAACAGATCCGGGGCGGAGTCGCCGGCGAAATCCACGCGCAGGAACAGGCGTCCGGCGCTCATGTCGTCGTACTGCTTGAGCTCCACGATGGTGCGCTGGTGCCGGACCAGGAAACCGGTCACCGCGTGCACGATGCCGATGCCTTCAGGGCACTGAAGGGTCAAGACGTGCCGAACCTGTTCGCTCATGATCCACTTCCATTCAGGTGTCTGGGGCGGAACACGCACTCGGGGCGTGCTCCGCGAAAAAGTTTGTGTCTGGTTTCTTCGCCCGGGGTGCTCCCAGGCTACTCCCCCTCGGCGGGCTGAACCGGTGAAGCCCCGGTGCCCGGCGGGAACCATCAACCCGCCGGGCAGGGACCGCTCAACGCTCCGCCGCCGGACCTCCCAATGCGGCGGCGAGGCGCAGCCCATCCCGGCTGAGCAACGCCGGCGCCGGTCGCCACCGACCGGTTCCCGGCACTGGACGTGGCGGGAACCGGTCGGGCCGCAAACCAGCCAGCGCCCGGAATGGAGGACTACGCCGCGCTAGGCGACCGGCTCCGAGGCGAATTCGCTCATCGCGTCGATCAGCCAGTGCACGGTGTGCTCGGTGAACGAGGCGCGCGGCAGGATGTACCAGGACTGCTCGCCGGTGCGCCACAGCAGCACCGGGATGTTCGCCAGCGTGGTGGTGATGGCGCGGTTGACGCCGAAGGCGCGCGGGTGCAGGTCCGCCGGGCAGCTCTTGCGCAGCACCAGCGGCGCGGCCGGTCCGGACAGTTCAAGCACACTGCGGTTGGCCGACAGGTCGACCACCTGGCCGGGCTCGTCCCCCAGCGCCGCAACCAGCTCTGCGGCAAGTTCCGCGCCTTCCGGCGCGATGGCCAGGAACTCGTCCGGTCCGAGCCAGAGCACCGCGGTGCCCTCCACGGAGCCTGCGACCTCCCCGACCTGCTGCGGCAGCCCGGTGCCGACGGCTTCTGCCAGCGCGGCGAATCCGCCGCTGCCAGGCACCGCGCGCACGCCGACCTGGGTGGCGAAGGCGATTTCCCGCAGCTGGACCGTGCCGGCGGTGGAGCCCTGGGCCATGGCTTCGGCCAGGTGCTCGGCCGGGGAACGGCGCACGGAGGTTGATTCAATCAGGGTGTTGCTAGCCATCGCGGCGGCTCCCTTCCGGGTCGAAAAGTACGAGATCGGAGACGAGGACATCGACCAGCTGGCCGTTGACCGGGGTCTTGAGCACTTCGCCGATGCGGCTGCGCCCGTTCTTAATCAGTGCCAGGCCGAAGGTGCGGCCCAGCGCCGGCGAGTTGTAGGAGCTGGTGACCCAGCCTTCCATCGGGGTGCAGCCCTCGGTTTCCACCGCGCCGTCGGCGACCAGGGCGGCGCCCTCGGCCAGCCGCAGCGCGGTGTCCACCGGCAGCACGGAGACCAGGTGCTTGCGATCCTCGCGCAGATTGTCTTCCCGCGAGAAGGAGCGCTTGCCCACGAAGTCCTTGAGCTTGGAGACCACCCATTCCATGCCGGCGTCCTGCGGGGTCACCGTGCCGTCGGTGTCCTGGCCGACGATGATGAATCCCTTTTCGGCGCGCAGCACGTGCATGGTTTCGGTGCCGTACGGCGTGATGTTGAATTCCTGCCCGGCGGCGTACACGTCTTCCCAGACGCGCAGGCCGTGCCAGGACGGGATCGCGATCTCGTAGGCCAGTTCGCCGGAGAAGGAGATGCGGCTGATGCGCGCCTCGATGCCCGAATCCAGGGTCACGTCCTGGAAGGACATGAACTTGAACGCGTCGTTGGAGACGTCCAGCCCGGTCACCAGCTTGGCCACCACATCGCGCGACCGCGGACCGACCACCGCCACGGTGGCCAGCTGCTCGGTCACCGAGGTGCAGGTGACATCCAGCTCCGGCCATTCGGTCTGCAGCCATTCCTCCAGCCAGTCCAGCACGCCGGCGGCGCCGCCGGTGGTGGTGTGCATCAGGAAGCGGTCCTCGGCCAGGCGCAGGGTCACGCCGTCGTCGAAGACCATGCCGTCGGCCTTGCACATCACGCCGTAGCGGGCCATGCCGACCTTCAGCTTGGTGTAGCCGTTGGTGTAGATGCGGTTCAGGAACTCGGCTGCATCCGCGCCGCGGATCTCGATCTTGCCCAGGGTGGTGGCGTCGAGCATGCCGACCGACTCGCGCACCGCTGCGCATTCGCGGTAGACCGCAGCGTCCATGTCCTCCCCGTCCTGCGGGTAGTACCAGGCACGCTTCCACTGGCCCACGTCCTCGAACTTCGCGCCCTGCGCCAGGTGCCAGGAGTGCATCGGGGTGATGCGCGCCGGGTCCAGCAGCTCACCGCGGGTCCGGCCGGCCAGGGCGGCGAAGGCGACCGGGGTGTACGGGGCGCGGAAGGTGGTGGTGCCGATCTCGGCCGGGTTCTCGATGCCCAGCACCGCGGCGATCACGCCGATGGCCGCGACGCCAGAGGTCTTGCCTTGGTCATTGGCGGTGGAGATCGAGGTGTACCGCTTGATATGCTCCACCGATTCCAGGCCTGCGCCGGTGGCACGCAGCACGTCGGAGACGGTCTGGTCGCGCTGCAGGTCGACGAAGTGGGTGGTGTAGTTCGTTGCCTGGTCGCCGTTCAGCGAGGGCACCAGCCAAACCGGGCGGGTTTCCCCGGCCGGCACCGGCAGCGCCTGCGGCACCTGGGCGATGCGCTCGAAGCCCGCGGCGGTGGCCGCCGCGGCCCCCACCGCGGCGCCGGTGGACAGCGCGCTGGCGGTGTCGAACAGGCCGGTCAGCGCGCCGGCCAGGTGCTGGTTGGCCACTGCCGCGTCAGGGACGAAGGCGTGGATCGAGGTGTCCCACACCAGCTTGCCCTGGCGCTGTGAGTGCAGGTGCACCACCGGGTTGAAGCCGCCGGCCACTGCCAGCACGTCGGCCTCGAAGCGCTGCGGCTCGCCCAGGTCGCGGTCCTCGCCCAGCTCGGCGACGATCACTGCCGACAGTTCGCCTGACTCGTTGGCTTCGGTGTCCACGACGACGGAGCCAGTGATGACACGAACCCCGGCGCCCACTGCTTCCGCCGCCGCGGCGGACACCGTGGTACGGGCATCGATGACGGCGACTACTCCACCGCTGGCGGCGAGGTCCGCAACCAGCGGGTAGGCGGAGTCGTTGGTGGTAGCCACGACGATCTGCGCCCCGGCGCGCACGCCGTAGCGGTTCAGGTAGCTGCGCACGGCGCCGGCGAGCATGATGCCCGGGCGGTCGTTGTTCTCGAACACGATCGGGCGCTCGTGGGCGCCGGTGGCCAGCACCACCTGGTTGGCGCGGATGTGCCAGATGCGTTCACGCGAGACGCCGGCGCCGGAAGGCCTATCCAGGTGCACGGTGCGACGCTGCACGGCGACCACGTAGTTCGCGTCGTAGGAGCCGAGCACTGTGGTGCGCTGCAGGTGGGTGGTTTCCTCGGCCGCTGCCAGCTCGGCGACGGTCGCATCGATCCACGCTGCGGCATCCTGGCCGTCGATCTGCTCGCCGGCGGCATCGCGCAGCGAGCCTCCGGCTTCGGCGCGCTCATCCAGCAGCAGCACACGGGCCCCGGAGCGGGACGCCTCGCGGGCGGCGGCCAGGCCGGCAGGGCCGGCGCCTACCACCAGCACATCGGTGTGCACGTGCACGTGGTCGTAGTAGGCCGGATCGGTGCTCGGGTCCAGCACGCCCAGGCCGCGCAGCAGCGTGGCGCTCAGGTTGGCGGTCACCGGAACGGTGGTGGCGGCGAGCATCGACTCGTTGATGTCCTGCTCGTGGCGGGCCTCCACGGTCACCAGGGCGTTGGGCTCCTCGACGCCGGCGGAGAAGATACCGCGCGGGCGGTCCAGGTACATCGAGTTGCCGCAGGCGCGCTGGCCGTTGGCGAGCATGGCGCTGGCTACGGTGTCGCCACGGAAGGCTTCCAGCTGCTTTCCGTCGACCGTCAGGACCAGGGCTTCTCCGCGGTCGATCCGGGCGGCCGGGGACTGCTCGGCCGGCAGCCGGTAGGACGTGTTCTGGCTCATCGGGATCCTCCCTGGGTGTTCAGTTCCGGACGCGGTTCCCCGGCCCGGTAGACGGCCTTGAATTCATAGGTTGCGGTATCGCGCAGGGCGTTGAACCACTTGCGGCATCCGCCGGAGTGGACCCAGCGTTCGGCGAAGATCCCCTTGGAGTTCTCGCGGTAGAACAGGTAGCGGGACCATTCCTTGTCGCTCAGGGCGTTCGGGTCCTCGGGGTAGGCCACATGGGCCTGGCCGCCGTAGGAGAATTCGGTTTCGTTGCGCGGCCCGCAGTTCGGGCATTCAATCAGCATCATGGTGGCTGCTCCTAGTGGGCCACGGCTGCTGCGCCGTGTTCGTCGATCAGGTGGCCGGTTTCAAAACGTTCCAGGCTGAACGGTGCGTTCAACGCGTGGGCCTCGTCGTTGGCAATGGTGTGCGCCAGGGTGAAACCGGCGCCCGGGGTTCCCTTGAAGCCGCCGGTACCCCAGCCGCAGTTGACGTAGAGGTTCTGGATCGGCGTCTTGGAAATGATTGGCGAGGCGTCCATGGTGGTGTCCACGATGCCGCCCCAGGTGCGCAGCACGTGCGCCCGGGCGAAGATCGGGAACAGCTCCACCGCGGCGGCCATCTGTTCCTCGATCACGTGGAACGCGCCGCGCTGGCCATAGCCGTTGTAGCTGTCGATGCCCGCGCCCATGACCAGTTCGCCCTTGTGGGCCTGGGAGACGTAGACGTGGATGTGGTTGGACATGACCACCGTCGGGTGGACCGGTTCGAACAGCTCGGAGACCAGGGCCTGCAGCGGGTGGGACTGGATGGGCAGTTCGAAGCCCGCCAGTTCCGCCAGCACCGAGGAGTGCCCGGCACCGGCCAGGGCGACCTTGCCGGCGTGGATGGTGCCGCGCGTGGTCTTCACGCCGGTGACCTTCTCGCCGTCCTTCAGGAAGCCGGTGACTTCGCAGTTCTGGATGATGTCCACGCCCATTTCGTTGGCCTTGCGGGCGAAGGCCCAGGCCACGTGGTCGTGCTTGGCGATGCCGGCGCGCGGCTGGTAGGTGGCGCCCATGACCGGGTAGCGGATGTCGTCGCCGATGTTGATGATCGGGCAGACTTCCTTGACCTGTTCCGGGGTGAGCCACTCGGCGTCGACTCCGTTGAACTTGTTGGCCTCCACGCGGCGCACTGATTCGCGCACATCTCCCAGGGTGTGGGCGAGGTTCAGCACGCCGCGCTGGGAGAACAGGAAGTCGTAGTCCAGTTCCTCGGGCAGCTGCTCCCACAGCTTCAGGGACTTCTCGTAAATGCCCGCGGATTCGTCCCACAGGTAGTTCGAGCGGATGATGGTGGTGTTGCGGGCCATGTTCCCGCCGGCCAGCCAGCCCTTTTCCAGGACGGCGACGTTGGTGATGCCGTGGTTCTTGGCCAGGTAGTAGGCGGTGGCCAGGCCATGGCCGCCGCCGCCGACGATGACGACATCATAGGACTTCTTCGGCTCCGGGTTGGCCCAGAGGAATTCCGGGTGCTCAGGCAGCAAATCAGCCATGGCTATTCTCCGATCTTTTTCAGGTTTGGGTACAGTGGGTGGGCTGCGGCCAGCTCCAGAACCCGGGCCTTCAACTCCGGCAACACCCCGGTGTTGCCTTCGGCCCCGGCAATCAGGGTCTGCGCGATGATCTCCGCAACCTCGGCAAACGCCTCCTCGGAGAACCCGCGGGTCGCCAACGCCGGGGTGC
>NZ_POAF01000013.1 GCF_003309065.1 Glutamicibacter soli
TGTCGGGGTCCCCGGCGGAGCACTCGTCCCCGTCCTCGGCCCAGCCGGCCTTGCCGGCGCTGCCGTCGTCGGCGTTCGCGGGGTCGGAATCGAAGAGGGATCCCTGGCCCGGGCCGCCGTCCCCGAAGGCGGTTCCGGGCGGGTCCTCGCCGGTGGCGTCCAGCAGGATCTCCAGCAGCGCGTTCAACGCGCGTTCGGCGGCGACCAAATCCATGCGGGTCGCTTCGAAGCCGAGCTGCTGGGCGGTGGTCGCCAGTTCCAGGGCCAGGCGGGGATCGGTGGTATCGGAGAGGGTTTCGCGCAGGGCGGCGAAGGTGTCCAGCAGGCTGGTGCGCAAATCCCGCAGCTGGGTGCCCGATAGTTCGGGCAGGGCGGCACCGGGCGCGGGACGTACCTGGGTCAGTACGTGGTGCAGGCTGGTGAGGCCTTGGGCCAGTGCGGTGGTGTTCATGGCTCCAGTGAACGCCGACTGATCGTGCGGCGGTTGGGGGTGGGGTGCGGATTGTGGAGAAGTGCCGGAAAATTTTTTTGCGGGTTCCGGACATGCCACGCGGCACCATGGCGTGTGGGACACGGCACTGGACGCTGTCCGGCGCGGATGCGGCGGGTCGACGGAGCGGTCGAACATCGATAGAACACTCTGTGACCTGTAGATACCGTGTGCGGCGGAAGCGCCGGGAGGCGGGGGAGGAGCGGGCGATGTGGACAAGCTCCCATGCCTGTGCGCCCCATGAAAGCGTCGTACGTACTAGACTGGATGGCATGGTGGAACAGTCTGAAGAAACCCGCGGTGGCACGGCCACGATCGAACGCACCGAGACGACCCAGAGCGTCGAGGCCGGCGATCACGAGCGTTTTGCGCACTATGTGCAGAAGGACAAGATCATGGAGTCGGCGCTGTCCGGCGAGCCGGTGATCGCCCTGTGCGGCAAGGTCTGGACCCCTGGCCGCGACCCGAAGAAGTTCCCGGTATGCCCGGAGTGCAAGGAAATCTACGAATCCTTGATGGGGTAGTGCGGCGTTTCAAGCACGCACTTCCTACAACTTCTGCACGCGGCCGGGAAAAGGGTAAATGACGCAGGCACTTTTTGACTTTGGTGACAAGCTTCCTCTGGAAGACAAGCTACCGGTAGCGTATCCGGAGCGAGCGGCCTGGGGCACCGGGCCGAAGCTCCGCGCCTGGCAGGCCGAGGCGCTGGCCAAGTACTTCGAGGCGGAGCCCAAGGACTACATGGCCGTGGCGACCCCCGGAGCGGGCAAAACCACGTTCGCGCTGCGCTTGGCCAAGGTGCTGATCGACTCCGGCAAGATCAACCGAATGATCGTCGTCGCGCCTACCGACCACCTGAAGAAGCAGTGGGCGGACGCGGCGGCGCGCGTGGGCATCGCGCTGGATCCGAACTACAAGAATTCCGACGGGCGCCACGGCTCGCACTACATGGGCGTCGTCGTGACCTACGCCCAGGTGGCGCTCAAGCCCGCGGTGCACCGCGCGAAAACCGAGAACGCGCGCACCCTGGTGATCATGGACGAGGTCCACCACGCAGGCGACGCACTCAGCTGGGGCGATGGCATCCGCGAGGCCTTCGAGCCCGCCGCCCGGCGCCTGGCGCTGACCGGCACCCCGTTCCGTTCCGACGCGGCCCCGATTCCCTTTGTGCAGTACGTCGACGAGGGCGACGGCATCCGCCGCTCCAAGGCCGACTACACCTACGGCTACGGCAGCGCGCTGGCGGACCACGTCGTGCGCCCGGTGCTGTTCATGGCCTATTCGGGCAACATGCGCTGGCGCACCGCCGGCGGGGAGGAGATGGAGGCTAACCTCGGCGAGGGCTTCACCAAGGACGTCACCGCGCACGCCTGGCGCACCGCGCTTGACCCGCACGGCGACTGGATCCCCTCGGTGCTGCAGGCGGCCGACCGCCGCCTGTCCGAGGTGCGCCGCACCGTGAAGGACGCCGGTGGCCTGGTGATCGCCACCGACCACGAGGATGCGCGCGGCTACGCGGCCCAGCTGGAGGCGATCTGCGGGGAGAAGGTCACTACGATCCTCTCCGACGACCCGAAGGCCTCGGAAAAGATCGACGAATTCTCCGCGTCCGATTCGCGCTGGATGGTCGCTGTGCGCATGGTCTCCGAAGGCGTCGACGTGCCCCGGCTGTGCGTGGGCGTGTACGCCACCTCCACCTCCACCCCGCTGTTCTTCGCGCAGGCCGTGGGCCGCTTCGTGCGAAGCCGCAAGCGCGGCGAAGTCGCCAGCGTGTTCCTGCCCTCCGTGCCGGTGCTCATGGCGCTGGCCAACGAGATGGAGGTCGAGCGCGACCACGCGCTGGATCGCGAGGGCGACAAGGTCGAGGACGGCCTGGACGATGCGCTGCTGGAAGAAGCCAACAAGGAGGACAAGGCCAGCGACGAGCTGACGCGCAACAAGTTCGAGGCGCTGAACTCGCAAGCCTCCTTCGACCGCGTCTTGTTCGACGGCGGCGAGTTCGGCACCGGCGCCGACATCGGCAGCGACGAGGAGCTGGGCTTCTTGGGCATCCCCGGGCTGCTGGACACCGAGCAGGTCTCCGAGCTGTTGCGCGCGCAGCAGAACAAGCAGATCAGCCGCGGCGCCTCCAAGCCCGCCCCGGTCTCCGACCACCGCCGGATGATGGACCTGCGCACCAAGCTGTCCAAGAACGTGTCGGCCTGGTCCGCGCGCACCGGAACCCCGCACGCGCAGATCCACACCAAGCTGCGCACCGTGTGCGGCGGGCCGGCCGTGCCGCAGGCGACGGCCGAGCAGCTGCAGGCCCGGCTGGACAAGCTCTCCGACTGGTTCGTCGGCCGCAAATAAGCCGCCGGAACCGGGCGCACGCCGCCCGGCTTAAGTGGCATACTTCCTGCTATGACCAGCAGGAATCCCTCCATCGCCGTCCGGGTGCAGCGGCGCGACCGCTCCCGGGCGGCGTCCGCGTACCTGGGCATCGGACTCGGGCTGCTCAGCCTGCTCTCCGCGCTGCTGCGCCCGCTGCACTCGTGGCTGCACGGGCCGCTGGCGGTGCTGCCCGAATTCCTCATCCAGGTCTCCGCGATCTACGTGGTGTTCGGCTCCTTCGGCCTGTTCGTCCTCGCGCGCTACCTGCGCTCGGGCAACCGGGTGGCCTGGGCCGGATCGGTGCTGCTGCTGGCGTTGATCGCGGTGCTGCACGCGGGCAAGCGCGCTGACTGGCCGCTGGCGGCGCTCTGCGCGGCGGCCGCGCTCTGGCTGGGGCTGCAATACCGCGCCTTCCCGGTCTGGCCCGGGCGGCTGGCCTTGAAGCGCGCGCTGCTGGTGGCCGGGGCGGCGCTGGCGCTGGCGAGCCTGCTGGTCGGCGCGCTGGTGCTGCGCCTGGCCCTGGCCACCGACCAGGACCTGGGCTCCGGCGCCCGGCAGTTCGCCGCGGTGCTGGACGCCGAACTGCATGAACACCACCTGGCGCTGAGCTTCGCGCTGGTCGCCGCGGTGCTGCTGGGCCTGGCCGGGCTGCTGTGCTGGTACCAGTACACCGGCTCGCACACCGCCCCCGCCGATGCCGCCGCGCACCTGGCCGACCGCGAACGGGCACGGGAGATCGTCGCCCGCCACGGCGGCGGCACCCTTGACTATTTCGCGCTGCGCGACGACAAGCGCTGGTTCTTCCTGGGGCAGAGCGTGATCGCCTACGCGGTGCGCGGCTCGGTCTGCCTGGTCTCCCCGGATCCCATCGGGCCGGCCGCCGAGCGCGGGGAAACCTGGGCCGAATTCATGGTGTTCGCCGAGCAGCGCGGCTGGTCGGTCAGCGTGCTGGGAGCCGCGGAAAACTGGCTGGAGACCTACGAGCGCTCGGGCCTGCGCACGGTGTACCTGGGCGACGAGGCGATCGTGGACAGCGCAAGCTTCAGCTTGGCGGGCAAGAAATCCAAGTCGCTGCGCCAATCCCACGCCCGGCTGCTGCGCGCGGGCTACCGCGTCGAGCACGTGGACCCGCTGCGGCTGGATCCGGCGGTGCGCGCCCGGCTGGCCGACCTGGCCGGCGAGAGCCGGCGCGGGGAGGCTGAGCGCGGCTTCTCCATGACGCTCTCGCGCCTGTTCGACCCGGCGGACACCGGCCTGCTGCTGTCCATCGCCTACGACGGGGCCGGCACCCCGCAGGCGTTCATCCAGTGGGTGCCGGCCCCCGCGCTGCGCGGCTGGTCGCTGGATGTGATGCGGCGCAGCACCTCCGGGCAGCTGCCCGGCGGCCTGATGGACTTGTTGATCATCGAGATGCTCGGCAAGCTGGCGGGCGAGGGTGGCGGCGAGCTGGGGCTGAACTTCGCGGTGCTGCGCGAGGCGGTGGCCGGCGGGCAACAGGCAGCCGGCGGCTGGTTCGAACGCCTGGTCGCCAAGCAGGCTTCCAAGCACGCCCAGGTGGAGTCGCTGTACCGCTTCAATACGAAGTACGATCCGCGCTGGCAGCCACGCTACGCCGCGGTGGGCACCGTGGATTTGTGGCTCTCCCAGGGCCTGCGCATGGCCCAGGCCGAGGGGCTGGCCGAGCTGCCGGCGCTGCCCAGGCTGCGTCCGGAGCGTGCCTGATGCTGCCGGGGCTCACCGCGGCGCTGGCCGCCAGCATCGGCTACGGCACCGCCTCGGTGCTGGAAGCCGTGGCGGCGCGCCGGGTCGGCGGGGCGAAAGTCTACGCCCACCCGCTCTACCTCGCCGGGATCGGCCTGGACCTGTTGGCCTGGCTGTGCTCGCTGGTGGCCCTGCAGCATCTGACCCTGTTCACGGTGCAGGCGTTGCTGGCTGGATCGCTGGTGGTCACCATGCTGCTGGCGCGCTGGGTGTTCGCCAGCGAGCTGAGCCGCGCGCAGCTTCTCGCCATGGGCCTGCTGATCGCAGGGCTGGCGGTGCTCGCCCTGTCCACCGGAACCCAGCCAGCGCAGCCCGCCGCCCAGCCGCTGGTCTGGACGCTGGCCGGAGCGCTGCCGGTGCTCGCTGCGGCTCTGGCAGTGCTCTACCGCAAGCGGGCGCCGATGCCGACCGCGGTGCTCGCCGGGCTGGCCGCCTCCGGCGCTGCGCTGGGCGCCCGCGGGCTGGTGCTGGACGGCGGGGTGATCCAGCTGCTGCGCGAGCCGATGCTCTGGCTGGTGCTCGGCTTCGGGGTGGTGGCGATGGCCGGCTACACCCGGGCGCTGGAATTCGGCCACGTGGGACCGGCGACAGCGGTGTTCACCGTGATCGAGGTGGTGGTGCCGGGCATTGCAGGCATGCTGCTGCTGGGCGATGCGGCCCGCGAGGGCTGGGAGCTGGCCAAGTACGGCGCCATCGCGTTGAGCCTTGGATCCTGCCTGTGGCTGACCCTGGGCAGCCCGGGCGCAGGACTGCCGGCCGAGCCGGCGCTGAAGGCGGGCGGCTCCGAGAGGGAGCACGACGCAGCGGAGCACGGCGAAGGGAGCGCAGGAGAATGAACGAAATCCAAGACCCTGGCGGGGGCGCGGAACTGCGGCGTGCGAGGATCCGGGCGGCGGCGCTGGGCGCGGGCGCCGCGGCCTACTCGCTGGGCATCCTGGGGGAGGCGGTGCTTGGCTGGCCGCTGGATCCGCGCACCGCCATGCTCTCCGAGCTGGCGGCCCGGGACCGCTGGCATCGGGGGCTCTTCCAATGGACAGATATGGCCTCGGCCGGGTGCTACCTGGTGGCGGCCTGCGCCTCGCGGCCGGGGGACTCGGATCCGCCCGGGCTGCTGAGCGCGTCGCTGGCCGCCTTCGGGGCCGCGACCATCGGCGATGCGCTCAGCCCGCTGGACTACCCGGTGTCCTTCGACGATCCAGGATCCCCGCGGCGCGCCGAGCGCCCGGACGGTTCCGGAACCAGCGCCAGCCACGGGCGCCACTATGTAACCACGGCGCTGGCCTCGGCCGCTTCGATGGGGCTGGTGGCGAGCTACTGGCGGGAGTTCGGCCGGCAGCCAGGGGCCTCGGCGCGCCGCCGGCTGGCGGCTCCCGCGCTGCTGGGCCTGCTGGCGGCCAGCGCGGCGAGCCTGGTTTCCCCGAAGCTGCACCCGGGCACCGTGCAGCGCCTCTACACCCTGGGATTCAGCGCGCTGTGCGTGGACTTCGCCCGCCGGGACCTTGCCCGCAGCAATCCGGCCAGCAGCGACCCGGCCCACGCCGTCGCACCGCGCTAGGCGGTACCAGTCAGCGCAACGCAACAGGCCGCCGGAAAACCGGCGGCGGACTGCCGCAGGAGCGTGGAGGGAAAGCTAGCCCAGGGTCAGCACCGTGACCCCGGCGGCGCGCAGCTGGTCGTTCACCGCCGGCATGTTCTCCGGGGAAACCGCGGCGGTCAGTGGGGCGAGCACGGTGGTGGCGAAGCCCGCCGCGGCCGCGTCCAGGGCGGTGGCGCGCACACAGTGGTCGGCGGCCAGGCCCACCACGTCCACGGCGGTGATGCCGCGTTCGGTGAGCCAGTCGCCCAGCAGCGCACCGGACTCGTCGGCGGGGTCGGCGGCCGGGTCGAGCCGGCGCGCCTCGAAGCCCGAGTAGGCGGCGGCGAAGCGGCCCTTGGCGAAATGCGCGTCGACCTGGAGCCCGGCGATCTGCGGGTGCAGGGCCGCCCCGTCGCTCCCTGCCACGCAGTGCACCGGCCAGGAGTCGATGAAGTCCGGCTCCTGCGAGAAGTGCGCCCCGGGATCGATGTGCCAGTCCTGGGTGGTGGCGATCGCGGCGTAGCTTGCGCGGCGCGAGCGCACGTCCCCGGCGATGCCCGCGGCGACCAGGTTGCCCCCGGCCACGGCCAGCGCACCTCCTTCGCAGAAGTCCGGTTGCACGTCGATGATCAGCAGGGCGCGGTTCATGGCAGCCTCCTTGGGGCGTGGCGGTATAACGCTCGGGTGGATGGATCATAACGCCCGCCGCTGTGCGCGTGGTGGGCGTCGGGTGCGGGTTAGCTGCGCACCATGACGGTGGGGATGACCGGTTCGCCGCGCTGCAGCTTGCGGGCCTCGCCGGGCATTTCCTGGATCGAGGCGCGGTGCCGCGCGGCGGCCTTGGCCACGCCCTGCGCGCCGATGAACGAAGCATCGATCTCGCCGTTGACCACCAGCGGGACCATCAGGTCGCGCTCGGGTCCGCCGGTGGTGTACTCGGAGGTGGAGACGACCTCGGCGACGGCGCGGCCGCGCTCGTTCAGCTCACGCATCGCGTACTTGCGTCCGCCCACGCTGGCCTTGTTCGCGGCGGCCTTGGCCACCGGGATCCAGTCGCCGGCGTCGTTCTGCCGGGAGACCAGCTTGTAGACCATGGAGGCGGTCGGGTGGCCGGAACCGGTGACCAGGGCGGTGCCCACGCCGTAGGAGTCCACCGGGGCGCTGGCCAGCGCGGCGATGGCGTATTCGTCCAGGTCCGAGGTGACGGTGATCTTGGTGTTCCAGTTGCCCAGATCGTCCAGCAGGGCGCGCACCCAGCCGGCCTGCTGGACCAGGTCTCCAGAGTCCAGGCGCACGCCGCCCAGCTCGGGACCGGCCACCTCCACCGCGGTGCGCACGCCGGTTTCCACGTCGTAGGTGTCCACCAGCAGGATGGTGTCGCGGCCCAGCGAGGCGACCTGCGCTTCGAAAGCCGCGCGCTCGGTGTCGTGCAGCAGGGTGAAAGAGTGCGCGGAGGTGCCCACGGTCTTCAAGCCGTAGCGGGCCCCGGCCTCCAGATTGGAGGTGGAGTCGAAGCCGGCGATGATCGCGGCGCGGGCCGCGGCGACCGCGGATTCCTCGTGGGTGCGGCGCGAGCCCATCTCGATGCACGGGCGGTTCGCGGCGGAGGCGATCATGCGCGAGGCGGCGGAGGCGATGGCCGAGTCGTGGTTCATCACCGAGAGCAGGTAGGTCTCGATCACGCAGGCTTCGGCAAAGGTGGACTCGACCATGAGCAGCGGCGAGTTCGGGAAGTACAGCTCGCCCTCCGCGTAGCCGGTGATGGTGCCGGTGAAGGTGAAGTTCTCCAGGTACTTCAGGGTCTCGGCATTCACGACCTTGTTGTCCGAGAGGAACTTCAACTCGTCATCGCCGAAGTGGAAGTCGGCCAGTCCTTCGAGCAGGCGGCCGGTTCCGCCGACCACGCCGTAGCGCCGTCCCTCGGGCAGCCGGCGGGAGAAGGCTTCAAACACGCTCGGGCGGTGCGCCGCGCCGGAGGCCAGGGCGGCCTGCAGCATGGTCAGCTCGTAGTGGTCGGTGAAGAGGCTGGTGCGCATGAACGCTCCTGAATCGTGTGTGTGCTCTGGACTCTGCCGCCTCCCAGGAGGCGAACCAGCTTTTACTGTATAACGGCTGACCGCATTGCCGTGATTCGGGCCGGACGGCGCCGCGCTCAGGAAGCGGGCGTAAAATGGTTGGCATGACCGCAATGCCCGATGTACTTTCCTCCCCTGAAATCCGGGAATCCACCGAGAAGGCCTGGCGCCTGATCGTGTGGAACGACCCCGTCAACCTGATGAGCTACGTGTCCTACGTGTTCCGCTCGTACTTTGGTTTCAGCCCGGAAAAAGCCGAAAAGCTGATGCTCCAGGTGCATCACGACGGCTTCTGCACCGTGCGCAGCGGCGCGCGCGAGGCGATCGAGTCCGACGTGCACGCCATGCACGGTTTCGGACTGCAGGCCACCATGACCCAGGAGGCCTAGGCGTGGCGAAAGCCTTCAAGTACGGCTCGCGGGGCATCACCGGCTCGCTGCATTCGGCCGAGCGCAAGCTGCTGCGCGACCTCTTTTCCGACATCATCCACATGCTCGAAGAGCGCGCCGAGATGCACCGCCTGCCCGAGGACATCGATCCGCTGTACGCGCTGACCGGCATGCGCCCGGCGGACTTGAAGCTGCCGCCGATCAGCGACCCGGCGCTGGCCCGGCTGCTGCCCGACGCGAGCGATGACCCGCAGGTTGCCGAGGAGCACCGCCGGCTGACCGAATCGGATCTGATCGGTGAGAAGATCGGCCGGCTGCGCGAGGCGCAATTCCTGCTGGAAACCGACAAGATCGTGCTCGACCCGGCCGGGGCCCGGCGTTTCGCCCAGGCGCTGAACGACGTGCGCCTGGTGCTCTCCGAGCGGCTGGAAATCCGCAGCGAGGCGGACTCCGAGCGCATCTCGCAGATCAACGACGCTAAGGACGTGACCACCTCGGAGGAATACCTGGGCCTGGTCTACAACCTGGTTTCCTGGGTGCAGGACACCTTGATGCACGCGCTGATGAATGCGGAGTACTAGGACACGTGAACTCATTTTTCGCCACCGGACAGGTTTCCGCACCGGACGCCGACACCCCCATCGGCATCTTCGACTCGGGCGTGGGCGGGCTGACCGTCGCGCGCGCCATCATCGACCAGCTGCCGGGGGAGTCGCTGATCTACGTCGGGGACACCAAGAACTCTCCCTACGGCCCGCTGCCCATCGCCCAGGTGCGCGCGAACGCGCTGGGCGTGATGGACGAACTGGTGGACGCCGGGGTGAAGCTGCTGGTCATCGCCTGCAACTCGGCCTCCGCCGCGGTGCTGCGCGACGCCCGTGAACGCTACACCGCCCGCTACGGCATCCCCGTGGTCGAGGTCATCCAGCCGGCCGTGCGCCGCGCGGTGGCAGGCACCAAGAACGGCAAGATCGGCATCATCGGCACCCAGGCCACCGTGGGCTCGCGCGCCTACGAGGACGCCTTCGCCGCCGCCCCGAACCTGGAAGTGACCTCCGTGGCGTGCCCGCGGTTCGTGGAGTTCGTCGAATCCGGCATCACCGCCGGACCGGAGCTGCTGGGCATCGCCGAGGAGTACCTGGCCCCGCTGCAGGCCAAGGGCGTGGACACGCTGATCCTGGGCTGCACCCACTACCCGCTGCTCACCGGCGTGATCTCCTACGTGATGGGGGATTCGGTGACCCTGGTGTCCTCCGCGGAGGAGACCGCCAAGGACGCGTTCAGGGCGCTGACCAAGCATTCCCTGGTCCGCGAGGACGGGGCGACGGCGCGTCACGAATTCCTTGCGACGGGCAACGCTGATAGCTTTGGGATACTGGCACGCCGCTTCCTCGGCCCCGAGGTATTGCAGGTGCGCCATGTGGACCATGTGGCCGCCCACTATCCGACAGGAGCCATCGCGCGGATTACCCCGCAGATGATCGCCGCGTCGAAAGCGAGAACCGAATGAAGTTGACCATCATTGGATGCACCGGGTCGTTCCCGGGGCCGGGCTCTCCCGCGTCCTGCTACCTGGTGTCGGCCTTTGATGGCACGCGTGACTGGAAGATCCTGCTGGATCTGGGCTCCGGCGCGCTCGGCGTCCTGCAGCGCTACACCGATCTGAAGGACATCGACGGGATCATGATCTCGCACCTTCATCCGGATCACTGCATGGACTTGTGCGGCCTGCACGTGGCGATCCGCTGGGATCCCACCGGCTGGGGCCGCGAGAAGATGCTGGTGCACGGCCCGGCCGACACGGCCAACCGCATCGAGACCGCCTACGGGCTGCCCGAGGGCGACACCATGCACCAGGACTACAACTTCCAGGTCTGGGAGCCGCTGACGCCGGTGCACCTTGGACCGTTCACGATCACCCCGTACCCGGTGCGCCACCCGATCGAGGAGGCCTACGCCCTGCGCGTGGAGGCCCGCGAACCGACCCCCGAGGGCGAGATCATGACCAGCGTGCTTACCTACTCGGGAGACACCGACACCTGCCAGGGCCTGGTCGATGCAGCCCACAAGGCGGACATGTTCCTGTGCGAGGCAGCCTTCGAGGAAGGCCGCGACGACGCGATCGACGGCGTGCACCTGACTGGCAAGCGTGCCGGCGAAATGGCGACCGCCGCACAGGCCGAACGCATGCTGCTGACCCACATCCCGGTGTGGACCGACATCAACAAGGTGGTCGAAGAGGCTCGGGAAACCTACGACCGCGGCATCGCCGTGGCGGTTTCCGGTGTCACCTACGGCGTGTACTCGGGCAGCCTGAAGGACGGCAAGGATCCGGAGCTGTTCAAGGGCGACCGCGGCACCGACTACATCGTCTCGGAAACCGGTACACTGCCGGTGGTCAAGTACGAGAAGACCCGCAAGTTCCCGCTGCTCAAGCGCAAGAAGTAGCAGCGCGGCAACGCGCATCAGGCCCGGAACCGGTATCACCGGTTTCGGGCCTGATGAGTTAATGCGCAGGTGGTGAGCTTGATTACCAGTTAATGCCCCGGTGTTTCCTTGGTGCTAGCGTTAAATCAGCAGGGCAGGCAGGATTACCGCCGCCTTGCCGGTTTATTCACTGACCATGGACGCGAAACCTCATCGAGGACTTCCTGTGGCATCAACGTATTGGGAGAGATTTTCGTGTCCGCCACGCTTCGCCGGGTTGTTTACGTGGTCAGCTATGAGCTCATCGCCATAGTCGCGACCACCTTCGGCCTTTCGCTTCTCGGGTTTTCCGGATCGCATTCATCCACCGTCGCAGTCGTTTCCTCGGCGGTCGCGCTGATCTGGAACTACCTCTTCAACATGATGTTCGACGCGTGGGAGCAGCGGCAGGACAACACCCAGCGCACGCTGCGCCGCCGCATTGCCCACGCGCTGGGCTTCGAGGGCGGACTGGTGGTCATCCTGGTCCCCATCCTTGCGCTCATCCTCGGCGTCACGATTCTTGAGGCGCTGATGCTGGAAGCAGGCCTGCTGGTCTTCTTCCTGATCTACACCTTCGTTTTTGCCTGGGTCTTCGACAAGATCGTCCCGCGCGCCAAGCAGAAGGCAGCCGCGCCGTCCACGGAGCACTGCGCGAGCATGTAGCCGCTGGCTGGCGGCCAAGGCAATCGGCCATCCGGGACTTCCCAGAAGGGAGGTTCCGGATGGCCGACTGCTTTAACCAGATGGTGCCTGACCGGATCTCCTAGAACAGATCGCCCAGGGGAACTGACGGATCGGCGAGCTTGGCCGGATCAACGCCCTTCCGGGACAGGATCAGCGCCTTGAAGTCGTCCATGACATCCCAGATGTTCACGTTCATGCAGGCGAGCACCTGGTTCTGGGCATTGACCCAGAACGCCATGAATTCGCGCACCGACGGATCCCCGCGCACGATGATGCGGTCGTAGGACCCGTTGGGTGCGTGCCCGATGTATTCCATACCCAGGTCGTACTGGTCGCTGAAGAAGTAGGGCAGCTCCGTGTATTCGGTGCGTGTGCCGGTGATGCTCGCCGCCACGGCGGCCGGCTGGTTCAGCGCCGTGGCCCAGTGCTCCACGCGCACCCGGCGTTCGAGGGCCGGATGGTTGTGGTTCGCGATGTCGCCCACCGCGTAGATGTCCGGATTGCTGCTCTGCAGCGCGGAATCCACCAGCACGCCGTTCTTGGTTTTCAGCCCGGCGGCCTGCGCCAGCTCGATCTGCGGGGCGACGCCGATGCCGATGACCACCGCATCGGCCGGCACCACCTCGCCGTCGGCCAGCAGGACCCCGGCGGCCCTGCCGTTCTGGGTGGCGACCTCGGTGATCTTCACGCTGCAGCGCAGGTTGACCCCGTGGTCGGTGTGCAGCTTGGCGAAGTGCGGGGAGATCTCCGGGCCGAGCACCGCCAGCAGCGGCTGCGCGGCTCCCTCCAGGATGGTCACCTCGGTTCCTGCCCGTTGCGCTGCGGCGGCGACCTCGAGTCCGATCCAGCCGCCGCCGATGAGCACCAGCCGCCGGCCGGGCCCGAAGTGCTCGCGGATCGCGGTGGAGTCCTCGACGGTGCGCAGGTAGTAGACGTTCTGAGCGTCGGTGCCGGGCAGCGGCAGGCGGCGCGGGGCGGAACCGGTGGCGAGGATCAGGGTGTCCCAGTCCACTGTGTCCCCGGCCGAGGTCCGCAGCTTCTTGTCCACCGGGTCGAGCGCCACGACGCTGGTTGCCTGCCGGACGTTGACGTGGTTGACCGCGTACCACTGCTTGGGGTGCACCAGCGCCTGGTCGAACTCAGACTTGCCCTGCAGGTAGTCCTTGGAAAACGGCGGGCGCTCGTAGGGCAGGTGGTCCTCGCCGGCGAAGATCGTGACCGGCCCCGTGTAGCCCTGCAGCCGCAGGTGCTCTGCGCTCTTTGCCGCGGCCAACCCGCCGCCGACGATCACCAGATGTCCATCGGTGCTCATTGGATGTTCCTTTCACTAGGCGTACAGCCCGGGCAAAGCGCTGTCGAGCCGGAATCTCAGTTGTTCATCAGGCCGGAGAAGGACAGGAATTCCTGGCGTGCGCCGGCGTTGTCCCGCAGGTGCCCGAGCAGGGCGGAGGTCACCGTGCTGGTGCCCGGGATGTTGGCCCCGCGCAGGCTCATGCACGAATGCTCGGCTGAAATCACCACTCCGACCGCCCGCGGGCTCAGCACCTTGCGCAGCCAATCGGCGAACTGCTGGGTCAGCCGTTCCTGGGTCCGCGGACGGCAGGCGAAGTGCTCGACGATGCGCGCCAGCTTCGACAGGCCCACGCTGCGCTCGCCGGGCAGGTAGCCCACGCCGGCCCGCCCGGTGAAGGGGAGCAGGTGGTGCCCGCACACCGGGCGAACCGGATTATCGCGCAGCACCACCAGCTCGTCGTAGTGCTCCTCGTTGGGGAATGTCGTGAAGGTGAAGTCGCGCGGGGTCAGCATCTGCGCCCAGGCTTGCGCCATGCGGGCGGGGGTGCGCTGCAGATGCACCGCGCCCAGGTCCATGCCCAGTGCACGCAGGAATTCGCCGGCGGCGTGTTCGGCGCCCGCGAGGTCCATTTCCCCGGCCTGCTGAGGAGACAGCACCCGGGCGGGCAGGCCGGGAGCCTGCCCGCCGAGTTCCTCCACCTCGGCCAAGGCCTCGCCGAGTTGGTCGAGTGGATTCATGAGGTCCGTGCCTTCCGCTGGCGCGCACCGAAGGGCGGATCGAATTCCGCGGCGAGGCGGGAGAGCGCCAGCGCCGCGACGAGCAGCCCGACATCGCGCAGGGCGACATCCAGCACGCCGCCGAGCAGCAACAGGTTCACGATGATGCCAAGCAGCCAGAGGGCAACGATGTAGCTGGCATAGCGCGGCTTGATCGCGATCGCGATGCCTGCGATGATCTCCACCGCCCCGACCAGGTACATCGCCGTGGCCGCCGAGAACGGCAGCAGCGAGAGAACCCACGGGGCCAGGTAGTCCGGCCAGTAGGTCATGACGTTGAAGAACTTGTCCACGCCCATCAGCAGCGGCAGGAGGACAAAACCGATACGCAAGATCCAGAATGCACCGAACGACGGATCACTGAAGATCCGTGTACCAAAAGTTGCCGGGGCCAGGGACGCAGGGAGACGCCCGCTGTAGGCAGCATTCATGATCACCACCCTCTAAAACTAATGTATGTGCATCTTAGAATTCTCCGCTTAACCCTATTTGTCAAGATCTATTGTTGATAGAATTCGGTCATGTCGAAGATGCAGAAACCCACGTCCCAGCAAATGCTCAAAACGCTGACGGATCCGGTGCGCCGCCGCCTCTTCGACTACGTCCTTTCCCGCAGCGAGCCGGTTAGCCGGGACGAGGCGGCGGCCGCGGCCGGGATCAGCCGCACGCTGGCCGCCTACCACCTGGACAACCTGAGCGAGGCCGGGCTGCTCGCGACCACCTATGCCCGGCTGCAGGGGAAAACCGGGCCCGGCGCCGGCCGTCCGGCCAAGCTCTACGAGCCTGCGCAGCAGGAGATCTCGCTGACCGTGCCGCCGCGCAACTACCGGCTGCTCGGAAGCCTGCTGGCCACCGCTGCCGCGAGCGATAGCAGCGGCGTCGTGATGGGTGCGCTGCTGGCCGCCGCGCGCAGCGAGGGGATCGAGCTGGGGGAGTCGGGCGAGGACTTGATGCAGCTGCTGCGCGAGCTGGGCTACGAGCCGGTGCAGGAGGAGAACGGCGGCATCACCATGGCCAACTGCCCCTTCCACCTGGTGGCCCAGCACCAGACCCAGATGGTCTGCTCGATGAACCAGGAGCTGATCTCCGGGGTGCTCGCCGGATGCCGCTGCGATGCGCGGCGCGCCGAGCTCAGCCCCGCCGAGGGGCGCTGCTGTGTGGTGATCCACCCCGAAGCGTAGGCCCGATGTGCGCGGCGGAGCCCGGCCAGTGGATAGGATGGAAGCATGACTTTACGTGCCGACGGCCGAGGCGCCGCGCAACTTCGAGACATTACCATCACCCGCGGCTGGTCCGCCCAGGCCGAAGGCTCGGCCCTGATTGAATTCGGCAACACCCGCGTGCTGTGCACCGCCTCCTTCACCCAAGGGGTGCCGCGCTGGCTCAAGGGCGAGGGCACCGGCTGGGTCACCGCCGAATACGCCATGCTGCCGCGCGCCACCAACACCCGCAACTCCCGCGAATCCGTCAAGGGCAAGCTCTCCGGGCGCACCCATGAGATCTCCCGCCTCATCGGCCGCTCGCTGCGCGCCGTGGTGGACACCAAGCAGCTGGGTGAGAACACCATCGTGCTGGACTGCGACGTTCTGCAGGCCGACGGTGGTACCCGCACCGCCGCCATCACCGGTGCCTACGTGGCGCTGGCCGAAGCCATCGAGTGGGCGCGCGCCCAGGGCATCCTCAAGTCCGGTGCCACGGTGCTGACCGACTCGGTGGCAGCGATCTCGGTGGGCATCATCGACGGCACCCCGATGCTTGATCTGCCCTACGAGGAGGATGTGCGCGCGGAGACCGACATGAACGTCGTGGTCACCGGCTCCGGCGACTTCGTCGAGGTGCAGGGCACCGCCGAGGGCGCGCCGTTCAAGCGCGCCGAGCTGGACGCGCTGCTGGACCTCGCCCTGGGCGGCACCAACGAGCTCGCGCAGATCCAGCGGGAGACCCTGCGGGCCGCCCAGTGAGCGCGCCCGTGCTGGTCCTGGCCTCGCACAACGCCGGCAAGCTGCGCGAACTGCGCGAGCTGCTGCGCGGCAAGGTGCCGGGGCTGGACGTCGACACCCAAGTGATCGACGCGGCCGCCGCCGGGGCCAGCGACCCGGTCGAGGACCAGGTCACCTTCGCCGGCAACGCGCTGAAGAAGGCCCGCGAGGTCGCCGCCTCCAGCGGGCTGATCGCGCTGGCCGACGACTCCGGGCTGAGCGTCGACGTGCTGGGCGGCGCCCCGGGCATCTTCTCCGCCCGCTGGTCGGGCGTGCACGGCGACGACGAGGCGAACATCGACCTGCTGCTCGCTCAGCTGGGGGATATCGGCGCAGAGCACCGCGCCGCGCAGTTCGTCTGCGCCGCCGCGCTGGCCACCCCGGCCGGTGCCGAGCACGTGGAACTGGGCACCTCGGCCGGAGTGCTGCGCACCCAGCGCGCCGGATCCCACGGCTTCGGCTACGACCCGATCTTCGAACCCGAGGGCTCCGGCAAGACCATGGCCGAGCACACCCCCGAGGAGAAGAACGCCATCTCGCACCGCGCCCGCGCGTTCGCCGCGCTGCTGCCGGTGATCATCGACGAGGTGACCAGGGCGCTCGCCGCCCGCTAGCAGCCGGCCGCAACATCACAATCCGGCATCCTTCCGCCTCGCAGTGGCGGGATGCCGGATTTTTTCCTGCCCCTGGATGGTTCAGGACTGGCCGGAGTCGGGGTCCGCCGTGTTTTACGTCGCCTCGTCCTGCCGGGAACCGCGCTGCGGAGCCTGCCCCGGAACCAGACCCGGCGCCTGGCCCGCGCCCGAGCCGGTGTCCTTGGTGAAGTAGGCGCTGATCGCTTCCGCCTCCGATGCCACCGTATCCGCGTCGACCAGGTCGTCTGCCTGGCTGGTGAGCAGCGCGCTCCAGGTGTCCAGGATCTGCTGCGCCGCCCCCGAATCGTAGAGCTTCGCGGTCAGTTCGGTTTTCGCCTGTTCGACCTTGGCACTGAAGTCCGTGTTGGCCAGGAACCGGGTGACCAGCGGATTGTCGTTCGCTGCGCGCGGGCGCCCTGCCTGGAGATCGCCCTGCCCGTCGCCCTGCGCCCCGGGGTCGGCAGATCCGCCTGCGTCCTGCTGCCCGGGGCCCTGCCCGTCCTGCGGTGACAGGCCGGCGGGCATCTCGCCCTTGGCCAGCTGCTGCAGCACCTGCAGCAAGGTGGTGTCCCCGGTGAGCTTCATGCCTTCGGGCAGGGCCGCGCCCTCGGGCAAGATTCCCTGCGTGATCTGCGCCGTCGCCGCCTGCACATCCGCGCCGGCGGGAAGGAAGCGTTCGAGCATCGCGTCGGTCCCCGGGCCGCTCCCGACTGGGCCGTCGGCGTCGCCGCGAGCACCGCCCATGCCACCCATGCCGCCGAAGGACAGGTTCTGGTCCCACGCGACCACGGTCATCGTGCCGCTGGAGGTGTCGTAGCGCAGGAACGAGTTGTTGCCCGGCCCGTCGATGTCATCGGAATTCGCGACCAGGTCCTGCATCGCAAGATAGGTCGCGAACTGGTCGACGTCCAGGTGCTCGGCCAGCTGCGCGGCGAAGTCCGCGTCGGAGGAGTTGTTCACGAAGTCTAGGAACTCGGCGATCGGCGTCAGGTCCTCGGCCCCTGACTCCACGCTGAAGGCGCTGTCGTAGTCGCTGCCGCTGGCGCCTCGGTAGGAGTAGTCGCCGCTGGAATCGGCCTTGTAGGTGATGCCTTCGCCGGTGAACACCGCCGCGCTGTACAACTCATCGGAGGGATTGTCGATGACCAGTCGGAGCTGGGCCGCGGAGCCGTTCAGCGTGAACCGGGTGGCCGCCGCCTGCTCGGTGGCCAGCCCCGCCTCGCCGAGCAACGCCAGCGCCACTGCCTCGTTCAGCGAGGTCTGCGAGGTGTTGGTGCGCACCACGAACTGCGTGCGGCCCGCGTAGCTCTGGCCGTCGACGAATTTGTCCAGCCGGATCTGCCAGGGCAGGTCCTGCGGGTCCGAACCGGTGTCCGCCTGGCGCAGCGTGGAATTGCCCTTCAGCCGCAGGCCGGCGTTCAGGAATACGGTGCCGTCGATGGTGACGGTTGCGCTGATCCATTCCTTGGACTGCTCCGACTCATAGGCCTCCAGCGCTGCGGCCACGTCCTGCTCGTCGGCCTCGACGTTGATCTCGTGCACCGAGTCGCTGTTGAAGAAGCTCGCGGTCTCGGCGCTGACCTGGGTGTTGACGATGCCGTCGGAGGCCTGGGCGCCGGGGACCGGGCTGCATCCGGCCAGCGCCATGGCGGCGATGGACAGCGTCGCGGCCATGGTCATCAGGTTGCGGGCGCCGCGCCGGGGACCGTCGGGGGCGGAATGCGTGAATTTGTCGCGGGGATACATGTTCCGTGCTCCTAGTCCTGGAGGGAAAACTCGGTGGTGATCTTGTATTTGGTGCTCTGGTGCCAGCGGTTCGCCGGGAGCCCTGCGTGCAGCAGGCCCATTCCGGTGGCGAACTTGGAGATGCGCGAGGGGCGCACCCCGTGGCGCCACAGCAGCCGGTCGACCTCCCCGGCATTCAGCGCCGACTTGGTCTCCAGCACCACCTCGTTGCAGCGCAGCAGGCCGCGCCCGAGCGGATCGGCCCAGCGCAGCTGCTCGTCGATCGTGACGCGGCTGCCGGATTCGGCCCGGTAGAGCGTGGTGCGCCGGTAGGAGGACTCGATGACCGGTGCGAGCAGTTCCACGTCGATTCGGCAGTCGCCCAGTTCGTGCTCCAGCGTCTGCCGGACGTAGTCGCGGGCTTCGGCGTCCAAATTGCTGCGTTCAGCCGGGTTGTGTTCGATGCGCTCCTTGACCGTCTGCTCCCGTGCGCCTTCGGTCTTGACTTCCAGGAAACAGGCTCCGGTGTCCAGATAGCTTCGGGTGCGGACCTTGAAGCGCCGCCGCCGCGGGTGGGCCGCGAGGTGGAAGCTGGCCAATTCGGGGGTGTCGAAGTAGACCGACGAGTACCTGAAACTGCGCAGCTGGTCGATCTGCAGCACCTGGGCCCCGGCGGCCAGCACCGGGAGCAGCTGACCTGCTTGCGCTGCGGTGAGGATGTACTTGCGGTCGACACGGGTTTGCAGGGCCGCGTTGTCGTTGAGCTCCTCCAAGGTGATGGAGGGAAGCTGATGGACCCAATCCGTGACGATTTCCCGGTTCATCGCGACTCCTGGGAGATGACTTCGTGGTTTTCGGCGGTCAGTGCGGTGCCGGCCGGCTTCGTGCGCGGCAGCGGCGGAACGGGTCTGGCCGAAGCAGGGCCGCCAAGCCCGCTGGACGGCGCGGCGGCGGAGAAGCGGACCTTGACGATCGTTTTGTCATTGACCAGGTCCACCTGCTGCACCGTGCACTGGTGGATCCGGGCACCGGGAAGCACCGAGGACAGATAGGCGTGCAGCTCCTCGTCGCCGCCCACGGCCCGGTCCAGGACGATTTCCTGGTGTCGGTAGCGGGGCAGCACCTTGGAGCCGTCGGCGGCGAACATGACCAGCAGGATCAGCGTGATCAGCGCGATCGGCAGCCACAGCGGATCCGGGGCCATGCCCGCAATCAGGCCGATGGCCAGGGCACAGAAGTAGTAGGCGATCTCATGCTGCTCAAGCTCGGTGGAACGCAGGCGGATGATCGACAGAACGCCGAACAGGCCGAGTCCCATGCCGATGCCGACGGAACTGCCGGATAGGGCCGCGGCCACGGCGAAAACGCCGATGTTGATGCCGAAGTAGGACACCACCAGATCGCGTCGTCGATGCCGGGGCAGGTAGAGGCCGATGGCCAGCACCGCGATGGCTACCAGGTCCACGGCGGCGAAAAGCAGGATATTCATGGGGTTTCTTCCTTGGATGGGACGTTGGGGAGGGGCGCTTTCAGCTTTGTACCAGTGACTGTGTGCTTTCTTTGGCTGCCTCCTGAAACACCTAAGGCGCAGGTCAGATTCGGGTCAACGGGCTTCCGGCGGAGCTCTTTGCTGTGAATGGAATCGCTGGATTTTTGCGGGAATCCGGGCGTTGGACGACTTTGCTTGAGCAAGCAGTTTAAGAATTCTTAGAATCCATTCGCCCCGAGGTATTGCGTCACCATTGCCAAGGTCCTATGGTTAGTTACATGAGTAACGAACCCACTAAGTGAGGTGTGGGATCGGGCGTGGAGAGGAGCAAAGATGATCGATGATTCCAAGCCGATCTTCATGCAGATTTCCGAACTGATCGAAAACGACATCATTTCCGGAACCCTGCCCGAAGAGTCGCAGGTTCCATCCACCAACGAGTTCGCCGCCTTCTACCGGATCAACCCGGCAACCGCCGCCAAGGGCATCAACAGGCTGGTGGAAGAGGGGCTTTTGTACAAGAAAAGGGGCATCGGAATGTTCGTCGCCCAGGGCGCGCCGGCCAAGCTGCGCAGCAGCCGCCGGGAACACTTCGCCAAACAGTTCGTCACCCCCTTGACCGCCGAAGCGGCCAAGCTCGGGATCGAAATGGATGAACTGATTGCCATGATCAAATCAACCTCGGCCGGTTAACACCGCCGGACTTAGAAGCACAGGCAGGAATGAGCCATGAGTGAAACACCAGCCATCACCACCCGGGACCTGGCCAAGACCTACAAGGATGTCAGGGCGCTGGATGGGGTCAGCCTCAATCTCGCGCCGAACCGGATCTACGGGCTGCTCGGACGCAACGGAGCGGGCAAAACCACGTTGATGTCCATCCTCACCGGGCAGAACTTCGCGGACCGGGGCACGGCTGAAATTTTCGGGCACACACCCTTTGAGCATGACCCCACCTTGGCGCGGCTGTGCTTCATCCGCGAATCGCAGAAGTACCCTGACGATTTCAAGGTCCGACAGGCATTCAGCGCCGCGGCTATCTTCTTCGAGAACTGGAACGAGCAGCTCGCCCAGGACCTGGTGAAGGCCTTCAACCTTCCGCTCAATCGGCGGATCAAGAAACTCTCGCGCGGCCAGCTTTCCGCGGTGGGCGTGATCATCGGGATGGCCTCGCGTGCCGAGATCACCTTTTTCGACGAGCCCTACCTGGGACTGGACGCCGTGGCCCGGCAGATCTTCTACGACCGCCTGGTCGAGGACTTCGCGCAGCACCCGCGCACCATCGTGCTCTCCAGCCACCTGATCGACGAGGTCGCCAACCTGCTGGAGCACGTGATCGTGATCGACCAGGGCAGGATCATCATCGATTCCGAGGCCGAGGATCTGCAGGGCGCGGCCGTCACCGTCACCGGCAGCGCCCAGAAGGTCGAGGAATTCATCGCCGGCTACCCGGTCATCCACCGCGATGCACTGGGCTCGCTGGCCAGTATTTCCATCCGCGCCCGGCTCACCGCCGAACAGCGCGCACGGGCGCAGATCCTGGGGCTGGAACTCAGCCCCGTATCGCTGCAGCAGCTGGTGGTCCGCAGCACGCTGAGCTCCCAATCGGACCGGGAACAGACTACCGAGAGGCAGGCCATCAAATGAGCCGCATCATGAAAGTCGCACGCATGCAACTGATCAACAAGTGGACGTTCATCGGCATCCCCCTGATCGTGCTGGCCGGATCGTTCCTGTTCACCTTGGCCGTCTGGTACCTGGTACGCCGCGGCGGAGGCGAAGGAACCCTCTACGGCGGAGGTGCCCAGGCGCCCATGTGGTACTTCCTGGCCCTCGGCATCCAGGCCCTGACGCTCACCTTCCCGTTCGCGATGGCCATGAGCGTCTCGCGGCGCAGCTTCTACCTGGGAACTCTCGCGCTGTTCGGCGGCTGCGCCATGGTGCTGGCAGTCTTCTACTACCTGATGGGCCTGCTGGAGGAGGCCACCGGTGGCTGGGGAGTGGACGGCCGGTTCTTCGCCCTGCAGTGGATCGCCGAGAACAACTGGCTGACGCAGATCCTGTTCTACTTCATGCTCACGGTGCTGCTGTTCATGGTCGGCTTCTACGCCGCGACGCTGTACATGCGCTGGCGGACCACCGGAGTGCTGGTCTTCACCATCGGACTGGGGCTTGCCCTGCTGGGAACGGTTGCGCTGATCACGCTGACCGAAAGCTGGCCCGAGGTCGGCCGCTGGCTGGCAGGCTGGACCGCGGCGGGGGTCACGGCACTCGGCGCAGGACTGGCCGTCCTGCTGGCGGGATCGTCCTACCTGACCCTGCGCAAGGCCACCATCTAGGGCACGGGAGACGAAGTCCTGGAGATACGGCGGACCGGGAAGCCTGTGCGGAATGCGGCAGGACCCCGGTCCGCCGTTGCCATGCCCGCTCGTCGTGCGGCCATGTGAGACGCCTTGCGGGGTGGATGCGGAAACCAGAAAGTAGTCGCGGTCCGGCAGGCCGTCCGAATACCGATGAAAACACTGGTCACCACGAAGATGCGGGGATCTGGAGCGGCACCTTGGCAACTCGGCCCGCAACCCGCCCGCCCACGAGAAGGTGCCGCCGGGAGCGCGCCCCACCGGGCCTGCGTCACAGCCAGGAGCTGCAAAGCAGAGTAAACTGTGTGGCGTGGCTTTGGACTTCACTGCAGTAGATTTTGAGACAGCAAACGGTTTTATCGGCTCGGCCTGCTCGGTCGGCCTGGTCAAGGTACGCTCCGGGCGCATCGTTGAAACCGAGCAATGGCTCATGAAGCCGCCGGCAGGGTTCGACCATTTCGACCCGCGCAACGTCTCCATCCACCACATCACCGCAGACATGGTCGCCGACGCTCCGCGCGTGGATACGAAGCTGCCTGACCTGCTGGACTTCGTCGGCTCCGACGTGCTCGTGGCGCACAATTCCGCCTTCGACTCCGGGGTGATCCGCGCGGCTTCCGAGGCCAGCGAGCGCCCGGTGCCGCAGATCGCGCACCTGTGCACCGTCAAGCTCTCCCGCAAGGCCTACGACCTGCCCAGCTACTCGCTGCCGTTCGTGGCCGAAGAAGCCGGCCATCCCATCGAGAACCACCACGAGGCGCTCGCCGACTCCGTGGCCTGCGCCTGGGCGATGATCGACATGGCCGAGCGCAGTGGCACCAGCTCGGTGCTGCAGACCGCCGACCACTACCGCGTGGGGCTTGGCCTGACCCAGGCCTGGAACCCGGGCGACGCGCTTTCCCGTGCCACCCGCGACGCGCAGGGCTGGCTTGCCTCCGGCAACCCGCTGCCCCCGCAGGGTGAGTTCGGCAACTGGCCGCAGGAAGGCCCCAACCCGCAGCCGAACCTGGATTCGGATCCCAGCCACCCGCTCTACGGCCAGGTCATCGTGTTCACCGGCAACCTGAGCCTGCCGCGGCCCAAGGCCAAGGAAATGGCGGCCGAGCACGGCGCCCAGTCGGCATCCCGCGTCACCCGCGCCACCACCGCACTGGTGGTCGGCGACGGCTTCGTCCCGCAGGATCTGGCCACCGGCCGGCTGACCAACAAGGCCAAACACGTGCTGCGCCTGCGCGAAAAGGGCCAGCGCGTGTCCATCATCTCCGAGGGCGAATTCCTGCAGATGGTCGGCGGTTTCGGGCTGACCGCCTAGGTGCCAGTTCACTGGGAATACCGCTGGTGTTCACCTCCGGCACGCCGCGCAGCTGATAGGTTTGCACTGAACTAGCCGCCGAACGAAGCACTGTGCATGATCGATTTTCTTTCCGAACCGCCGGCAGGTTTTGTCCTGTCGCTGGCGGGACTGCTTTTCGCCGCCTGCCTGGCCATCTTCCTGGCCCGGCGCACCCGCATGGCCCGTTGCGGCGCCTGCATCGCCGGGGCCGCGGTCCTGCTGACCGGCGCTGCAGCGCTGGCCATGCTGTGTCCGCTCTCCTTCCAGGGGGCCGCCTGCGGCATGCCCGCCGGGGCACTGGATCTGGGCGCCGCGGCCGGCGAATGCGGGATCGTCGCCAAAACCGTGTTCGACACCGCGCTGTGGCTGGGCCTGGCCGGAGCCGCCGCAGCGTTCCTCAGCTTCGCCCCGGGACTGCGCACCACGCAGCCGGGAAGCGCCGACCCGCACGGCACGCACGCATAGCAGGCCACCTAAAACAGAACGCCGCACACCCCGAAGGGTGCGCGGCGTTTTTTATCCGGGCTTGGTGCGGGCTAGACGAGCAGCGCCATCCAGCGGTCGTGCAGCTCGGAGATGATGTCATCCAGCGCGCTGGCTGGGCGTTCGCCCACCGCATCCGAGCCGTGGATGGCCGACAGCAGGGCCACCGCGTAGGCGTCGACCTCCGGATCGCGGACCACCTCGGCCTGGGAGGAAGCTGCCGGCATGGCGGCGATGTCCGAGTCCTCCTCGGCCTGCTCCTGCTCGTCCTCGGCGAAGTAGGCGTTGTAGGCGTCGACCGGCGACTGGCCGAGCCCCTCGCCGACGCGGGACACGATCTCGCGCAGCGCCTGCGCGGCGGTGCCTTGAAGCGGCTCCAGCAGCTGCTGCCACTCGGCGGCGGCGTCCTCGCCGCGTTCCATGGCGGAGCGGATGATCTTCGCGGCGGCGATGCAGGTCTCGGCGGCCTGGGCGTCGTGGGTGAGGTACGCGGCAGCGCGGGCCAGGGTCGCGGTGGTGCTCACCGGCACGCGCCCGAGCAGCGCGGCGATCGCGGCGCGCGGCAGCACGCCGGTGGAGTCGGCGCCGGGACCTGTCGGGCGCCCGGGCTGGCCCATGTCCTTGGAGTCCAGGCCGGCAAGGTTCAGCGGGTCGCCGGGGTGGATCGTCTCGAAGATCTCCACGCGGGAGAATTCCTCGTCGATCCAGCGGTTCAGCGGCTGCGGGGCGTTGTCCGGGAAGGACCCGGCCAGCTTGTTGTAGCCGCGCAGCGCGGCGAGCCACATGCAGGCGGCTTCGTCGCTGGCCACCCCGTCGTTGGCCCATTCGAGGGCTTCGAGCAGGCCGTCGGCCAGGTAGAGCGGGAGGATTTCGGTGGCACCGGGATCGATGTCGTCGCGGGCGTGGGTTGCGCCGTCGGCCAAGCCGAGCAGGATGGCGAACACCTTGTCTGAGTAGTTCTCTGGCAGGAGTGCAATTTCACCGGTTTCATTCACATCTCCCAGTCTAATGTCCTTTGTGTCGGTGGTTTTGCATAAGGTGGGTTTTATGCGATTGCTTCACACCTCAGACTGGCATTTGGGCCGCACCTTCCACGGCGCTTCTCTGCTTGAATCCCAACGGGCGGTCCTCCAGGAGATCATCGACATCACCCGCGAGCGGAACATCGACGCGGTGCTGATTGCCGGGGACATCTACGACCGGGCGCTGCCCCACGTGGATGCGGTGAAGCTGTGCAACTGGGCGCTGCGCGAGCTGGCCGGCACCGGGGCGCGGATCATCATGACCAGCGGCAACCACGACTCCGCCTCGCGGCTGAACTTCGGCGCGGACCTGCTGGACGCCGCCGGGGTGCACATCATCGCGGATCTCGAGCGCATGCTGCAGCCGGCGGTGCTCGACGCGCCGGACCACCGGGTGGCGATCTACGGCATTCCGTACCTGGAGCCGCGGATGGTCATGGACCAGCTGGGCGTGCAGAAGGCCACCCACCAGGCGGTGGTGGCCGCTGCCATCACCCGCATCGACGAGCACCTCGAACAGCTGCGCGCCGAGGGCACCGCGGTGGTCTGCGTGTCGCTGGCCCACCTGTTCGCCGCCGGGGGAGTCGGCAGCGATTCGGAACGCGAACTGAGCACCGGCAACCTGGACGTGGTCCAGGTGGAGCTGTTCGAGCACTTCGACTATTCGGCCCTGGGCCACCTGCACGGCCGCCAGCAGGTGCGCGAGCATGTGCGCTACTCGGGCTCGCCGCTGGCCTATTCCTTTTCCGAGGCGAACCACAAGAAGGGCGTGTGGATTATCGAAACCGGCCCGCAGGGGATTGCCGGCATCGAGGAGGTGCTGCTGGGTGTCCCGAAGCAGCTGGTGATCCTGCGCGGCGAGCTGCAGCAGCTGCTGGCGGACCCCGAGCTGGAATACGCGGTGGACGCCTGGTGCCAGGTCACGCTCACCGACCCGGAACGCCCTGCCGACGCCATGCAGGCGGTCCGCGGCCGCTTCCCGGACACCGTGGTGCTGAACTTCGACCCGCAGGGAATCGAGGACAAGGACAAGCCGACCAGCTACGCCGAACGGCTGGCCAAGGCAGCCAGCACCGAGGAGGTTGTTCAGGACTTCATCGAGCACGTACGCGAACGCGCCGCCGATGAAGCCGAACGCGACATCCTCCAGTCAGTCATCCAGCGCACCCGAGAGGCACAGGTCAGCCGATGAGAATCCACAAGCTGCAGATCCAGGCGTTCGGCCCGTTCGCCGAAACCGAGGTGGTCGACTTCGACGAGCTCGCCGAGGGCGGGCTGTTCCTGCTCGACGGACCCACCGGCGCCGGCAAGTCCAGCATCCTGGATGCCATCTGCTATGCGCTCTACGGCTCGCTGCCCGGCAACCGCACCGGCAGCCGCCAGATCCGCTCGGACCACGCCGCCGCCGGGCTTGAACCGCAGGTGGTCTGCGAACTGACCATTGGCAACCGCCGCTTCGAGGTGACCCGCTCCCCGGCGTGGATGCGCCCGGCCAAGCGCGGCAAGAACAAGGTCACCGAGCAGAAGGCAGTGAGCCTGCTGCGCGAATTCACCGGCGGCGCCTGGGAACAGCTCTCCACCCGCAACGACGAGGTCGGGCAGGTGCTCGGCGGGCTGCTGGGACTTGACCGCGACCAGTTCACCAAGGTCGTGATGCTGCCGCAGGGCGGCTTCGCAGATTTCCTGCGCGCGAAGGCCAAGGACCGCGAGGACCTGCTGGCCAACCTCTTCGACACCAGCGACTATGCCGCCATCGAGGTCGAATTCGCCGCACGCCTGGCCGCCGAGCGTCAGAAGACCGAGGCGCTGGAATCGACGCTGGCCGCCAGCGAGAATGCGATCCGCGCCGACGCCACTGGCTTCCTGGCCGTCCATGAGGTTCTCGAACCGGTTGCACAAACGGGTGGCGGCGCCGAGCCCGCCGTGGACATCGCGGAGGAAATCGGGGACGACCCGGCCGCCGAGGCAATCGGCGTGGAGCAGGAATTCGAGGCCTACCAGCAGCGGATCGTGCGAACCCACCACCGGCTCGCCGACGCCGCAGGCCAGCTGCGCACCAAGCTGTCCGCCGCGCGGGAGCGTTCGGCCAACCTGGCCGAGCAGGTCCGGGTGTTCGCCCGCCGGCAGGAGCTGGCGCAGCTGAAGGCGGCCTATGCCGAACAGCATCCGGCCGCGGAAGCCGCCGGGGAGAAACTCGACCGCGATGCCCGGGCCGTTGCCGTCAAGGCCTACAAGGAGCAGGCCGACCAGGCCGCGCAGAAGCACCGGGCCACGGCCGCTGCCTGGCGCGAGATCCAGGCCAAGCTTGCCAAGGAATGGGATGTCACCGGCCAGGCCGACGCCGACACCCAGCAGCGGCTGGCCAAGCTGCTCAAGAACAACGAAGCGGAGCTGACCCGGGCTAAGGACGCGGCCGCTGAGGAGGCCGGCCGTGCCGGGCTCGTGTCCAAGCTCGACGCGCTCACCGCCCAGGTCGCCGCCCAGCAGAGCGCCAAAACCGCAGCCGATCAGCAGCTTGCCGTCTTGCGCGCCGAACGCTCAGCTCTGGAAGAACAGGATTTGGACCAGGAATCCGCGGCCGCGCTGGTGCAGCAGCTGCGCGAATCCACCCAGCTGCTGGCCAGCCGTCTGGAGCATGCGAAGACCCGCGACAAGCTGGAAAAGACCGTGGCAACGGCCGAATCGGACTTCGCCGCACAAAGCCTGAAAGTTGTCGAGGCTGAAAAGTCGCTGGTTGCGCTGCAGCGCCAGCAGCTGGAACAGAGTGCCCTGCGCTTGGCCGCGGCGTTGGAAGACGGCCAGGCCTGCCTGGTCTGCGGCGCCACCGAGCATCCGAACCCCGCCCAGGCCGATGCCGGGGCGGAGCTGGTCGACGACGAGCAGATCCAGCGGCTGGACGACGCAGTCCGCGCCGAACGCGCCACACTGGATGCGGCCACCAGCAAACGAGACATCGCCGTCACCAAGTTCGAGGCCGCCAGCGAAGCGGCCGCCGGGCAGCCCGTCGACGTGCTCGGCGAGCAACTGGCCGCCGGCGCCAAGCAGCTGGAGACCGCCGAGCAGGAACAGGCCCGGATCGCCGCGGTGATCAAAAAAATCGATCAGCTGCGCACCCGGATCGAATCGGAAGCGGAGCGCGCCACGCAGGCAGCGGTGGAGCATGCAGCCGCGGTGAAGGCCGCCGAGGCGCTGGCCGAGAAGCTTGCGGACCTGGATGCCAAGCTGGAGAAGGTCCGCCAGGGCCAAGACAGCCTGGAGCAGCTGGTCGACAAGCTGCAGCGGGCCGTGGCCGACTACACCCGGGGGCACAACGCCGTCTACCACTATCGCGAGGCCGATGCGGCGGCGCTGAAGGCGGAGAACACCTGGCACACCGAGCGCAAGGCCGCAGGCTTCCCGGATCAGGCCGCCCACGAGGCCGCGCTGCTTCCTCAGGCCGAGCGCGCACAGCTGCGCGCGCTGGCCGCAGCGGATGCCGACCGGGCCAGCTCCATCACCACCCTGGAAGCCTCGGAGGACTGCCGTCGCGCCGCGAAGCTGGCCGCCGAGGGCATCGAGCCTCCCACCGAACTGGATCTCGAACTGGCCGCCGAGTCGGTGGCCCAGGCGGATGCCGATTTCGAGCAGGCCCGCGAGCGCGAAGTGCTGGCGCAGAGCACCGCCACCCGGCACGAGCAGTCGGTGGCGGCGCTGGAGGCGCTGAGGGCGGATTCAGGGCCGGTGATCGAGGCCTACCGGCGGCTTCGCGGGCTGGCCGACGTCATCCGCGGCGGGGGAGAAAACCTCTACAAGATGACGCTGAGCACCTACGTGCTCGCCGCGCGCCTGGAGGAGGTAGCAGTGGCCGCCTCCCAGCGCCTGGATGTCATGTCCGGCGGGCGCTACTCGCTGCACCACGACGACTCCAAGCAGGGCAACAACAAGTCGGGGCTCGGCCTGCGCGTGCTGGATGCCTGGACCGGCAAGCACCGCGAAACCCAGACGCTCTCGGGCGGCGAGACCTTCATGGCCTCGCTGGCCCTCGCCCTGGGGCTGGCCGACGTCATCTCGCACCACTCCGGCGCGGTTGACATGCAGACCTTGTTCGTGGACGAGGGCTTCGGCTCGCTGGACGCCGAGACCCTGGAGCAGGTCATGAGCGCGCTGGAGAACCTGCGCGCCGGCGGGCGGACCATCGGCCTGGTCTCGCACGTGGCGGAGATGAAGCAGCGGATCACCAACCGGGTGACGGTGGTGAAGACCCAGCATGGTTCGCGCATCGAACGCGAGGTGCAGCCGCTGGTGTCCATCTAGAACTGGACATGTCCGGTGGGGCTGGCTATGTTGAGGATAGTGCCAATCGGCATATTTGGGCAGATTGTGCGTCGGGGGGTGTGGGACGACGCACGCTTCGTCATGGAGTTGTGTTGTCTCAACATATCTTGTCGCGCGAAAATGCTGAGGAATCCGCGATGAAATCCGGATATTCGGCGCTGGTCCCCATGGTGGGACTGCCATACATTCCGCTGACCTTCCTGGCCCGCCTTCCGCTGGCCATGCTCACCATCGGTTCGATGACCTTGGTCACCGCCAACACCGGTTCCTACGGCCTCGGCGGCCTGGCCGCTGCGATGGTCGGGCTCGGCTCGGCCGTGGGCGGGCCGAGCATCGGCTACCTGGCCGACCGGCGCGGACAGCGTCCGGTGCTGCTGGCCGCCGCGGTGCTGCACACCATCTTGCTGGTCACCTTCACGTTGTTCGCCAATTCCGGCTCCGAGCTCGCGGTCGGAACCCTGGTCGCCCTGAGCCTGCTGGCCGGAGCCACCGGTCCGCAGGTCGGCCCGATGTCCAGGGTCCGCTGGATCGCCATGTCCCGCAGGCAGAACCAGAAACCCAAGACGCTGACCGCCGCCTTGAGCCTGGAATCCATGCTCGACGAGCTCGGCTTCGTGTTCGGACCGGTGGCGGTCGGCCTGCTGGCCTCGCTGGTCTCCCCGGTGCTTCCGCTGTATCTGGCCGCCGCGCTGACCATCGTGCTCGTGCCGCTGTTCGCCATGCACCGCACCGCCGGGGGTCTGCAGCCGGGAGCCGCCGCCCATTCCGCCGCCAAGGTGAAGATCACCGCGGGACAGGTGGCCGCGATCGGTTCGCTGGTGCTGAGCATGATCGCGCTGGGCACCGTCTTCGGTTCAACCGCCGCCGGCACCCTGGCCTTCGCCGGGGCGCAGGGCGACTCGAACCAGGGCGGCCTGCTCTACGGCGCCATGGGCGTCTCCAGCGCCATCGCCGCGATTTCCGTCGCCGCCTGGCCGCAGGGCTTCAGCCAGATCAGCCGTTGGATCGCCTGCGGCGCCGCGCTGAGCGTGCTCAGCTTCGGGCTGCACGTGGCCGATTCGACCCCCTGGATGCTGGCCGCGTTGTTCGTGGCAGGCTTCGCGGTGGGCCCGGTGATCGTGACCGTGATGACCCTTGGCGGCGAGGTCGCGCCGCCGCAGCGACTGTCCACCGTGATGACCATGCTCTCGGCGGGCATCGTCGTGGGCACCGCCATCGGCAACGGACTGGCAGGCCTGCTGGCCGACTCGCTGGGCTACCTCGGAGCATTCTGGGTCGCCACCGGGGGAGCCTTCGTGATCCTGCTGGCCGGCGTGATCATGAAGGTCCTCGCCTCCCGGGCCGCCTCCCTGAAGCGCGTCCGCTAGGACCTGCAGCTTCACGCACGAACCCGCCGATGGAATTTCCGGATTCCATCGGCGGGTTTGTTTTTCGCGCTCGTATTTCAGCCAGCGTGTCCAGCCGGCTGGCGCTTAGCTGCCCAGCTCCTCGGCGATGTTCAGCGCTGCTTCCTTCAGTGCGCGGATCACGCTGTTCCGGTCGGTGACGGTGCTGGCCGCGAATACCACTGCGAGCGACGCCGGGGTGGTGAGCGGGCTGGGGATCGGCACGGCGATGGACGCAACGCCTTGGATGACCTCGTTCTCGCTCGTGGCGTATCCGTCGATCCGGGCTTCGCGCGCCTGCGCCCGGTATTCGATCTTTGTATCCAGCGCCTGCCACTGTTCCTTGGTGTACATAGACTGGATGGCGATGCCTGCGGCGCCGACGTCCATGCCGTGCACGGATCCGGGCCGGTGCACGATGGCGCTGTGCGAATGCAGCGGTTCCACGGATTGCAGCGTGGTGCACAAATCGTGTTCCCACACCGCGAGGAACGCGGTCATGGAGAGCTTGTTGGCCAGCGTGGTCAGTTCGGGCGTCGCCGCGGCCTGCAGATCGCGCTGCACCGAACGAGCCAGCACGGCAAGTCCGGAGGCGGGTCGGATAAGCCCGGCCTCGTCCCGGCTCAGCAACCGGTGGTTTTCCAGCGTCCGGATAATGCGGTAGGCGATCGAGCGGTGCACTTCGAGCTCGGCGGCGACCTCGGCGATGGACAGGTAGGTCGATGAGGCGGCGACGATTTCCAGCACGCGAATGCCTCGGGAAAGTGTCTGTGAAGTTGGCATGTCGATAGTCATTCTGGCGCGGGGCGGACCAGGGACAGGGCCGGGCACCGTTGGTTCGAGCGAATGGGGATTCTGGTCCTCGTGTTCTCTATTAGAACAGATTGTCCGGACGGTGCGGTAATTTCGCGGGTAACCCGGGGATTTATCGTGACCCGGACCTCGCTGCCATGAAATATGCATCACTCCATGTTGTGAGGTGATTCACTTGTCGTTTATAGTGTTGTCTACGTAACTGTCCGAACGGTCGGTAACTTAATTCGCATCAAGGGATCATTCACTATGTCTCAGAACGTTTCGCGCACTCAGGAGGAGCGCCGGGTCCTTGCCGGCACCCTGGTGGGCACCACGATCGAGTGGTACGACTTCTTCATCTTCGCCCAGCTGACGGCAACGCTGCTGACTCCGCTGTTCCTCGCCCCGCTGGGCGAATCGAACCCGGGTCTGGCACAGATTCTCTCCTTCGCCATGATCGGCATTTCCTTCTTCTTCCGCCCGCTGGGCGCCATCGTCGCCGGACACCTCGGTGACCGCTACGGACGCAAGCGCATTCTGGTCCTGACACTGATCCTGATGGGTGTAGCCACCGCGTTGATCGGTGTGCTGCCGACCTACGCTGCCGTGGGCATCGCGGCACCGATCATGCTCGTGGCGCTGCGCATCATCCAGGGCTTCTCGGCCGGCGGCGAGTGGGGCGGCGCGGCCCTGATGGCCGTTGAGCACGCCCCGAATAACCGTCGTGGCTACTTCGGTGCCTTCCCGCAGATCGGTGTGCCCCTGGGCATGATCCTGGCGACCGGTCTGCTGTACGTCCTGCGCATTTCGATGACTCCCGAGCAGTTCCAGGCATGGGGCTGGCGCATCCCGTTCCTGATGTCCGTCGTGCTGATCATCGTCGGCTACATGATCCGCCGCGCGGTGGAGGAATCCCCGATCTTCAAGCAGATGGCACTGCGCAAGGCTTCGGAGCACACCCCGCTGAAGGAGCTCATGCGGAGCAACTTCAAGCAGGTGATCCAGGCCGCACTGATCTTCATCTCGAACAACGCCGCCGGCTACCTGGTGATCGCGTTCTTCATCTCCTACACCACGTCCGTGCTGAAGATGCCGGTCGCGCCGGTCCTGCTTGCGACCACCATCGGCTCGTTCGGCTGGCTGATCTTCACCTTGGTTGGCGGTTGGCTGTCCGACGTCATCGGCCGCCGCGCGACATTTGTGATCGGCTACGCGCTGGTGTTCGTCTGGATGATCCCGATGTTCCTGCTCGTGAATACCGGCAACATCATGCTCTACGGCGTGGCGGTCTTCGTATTGACCATCGGTCTGGGCCTGTCCTACGGGCCGCAGTCGGCCATGTACGCCGAGATGTTCCCGGCGCACATCCGCTACTCGGGCATCTCCATTGGCTACGCGCTGGGTGCGATCCTCGGCGGCGCGTTCGCTGCCACCGTGGCGCAGATCCTGCTCGAAGCCACCGGCAACTCGATCTCCATCGCCATCTACATCATGGTGCTGACCATCATCTCGGTGGCGGCTGTGCTGTGGGTCGGCGAGACCCGCGGGCGCAACCTGCACGTGGAGGACATCGACGAGGAGCTGGCGGCCGCGGCCGCCCACGAGGCAGAGGTCGAGCGCAAGCACCACTCGAACTAGTCTCAGCCGCCGATGCCGGCGCAGCTATCCAAGGCCCAGGCGGCCCGCGTTCGACGCGGGCCGCCTGGCCCTTTTCGGGACGTAAACCTGGGAGCAGATAGGGCTGCTTCCAGGAGTGGCTAATGGTCGGCCGGCGGCCGGCTGGTGGAGTTGCGTACGATCAGTTCGTGGCCCAGCGTGTGGGCCCGTGCTGGTTCCTCCTTGCGGATGGCGCGCAGCAGCATCGCAACGGCGAGTTCACCCTGCTCGTGCGGAAGCTGCCGGATGGTGGTCAGTCCGAAGAACTCGGCCAGTTCGTGGTCGTCCACGCCGACCACCGAAAGCTCGCGGGGCAACTGCATCCCCAGATCCCTGGCAGCTAGGATGGCGCCGATAGCCATTTCGTCGCTGGCTGCGAAGATGGCGGTGGGACGGGCATCCGGGTTTCCCAGCAGCTGCTTGGCCACCGTGTATCCCTGGGCCATCGTGAAGTCTGCGCCGACGCACAGAGCCTCATCGAGGTCGATGCCAGCTTCGGCCAGCGCACGTTCGTAGCCGATGCGCCGGTGGGAAGGGACACGGAAATCCACATCGGTTTCCGATGAACCACCGATGTAGCCCACCCGGGTGTGCCCCAGGGACAGCAGGTGCGCAGTGCCCAGCGCGGATACCGCTTCGTCGTCCACCTGCAACGTCGGGACACCCGGCAGCGGACCACCTACTCCGACCAGCGGCTTGTCCAGTGCGTGCAGGGCCACCACTTCGGTCTCGCTGAGTTCGACGTTCACTGCGATAACTGCGTCGACCCGTTGGCGCTGCAGGAAATCGGAGAAGATCTGGTGCCGCTGTGCGGGATCCTTGGTCAGCTGGTAGAGCGTGGTGTCGTAGCCCTCGCGCATCAGGGCCGTGCAGATGCCCTCCAGCACGCTGGCGTAGAACCAGTGGTTGATTACCGGTACCAGCACGCCGATGTTCCGGGTGCGCCCGGAGGCCAACCCCGAGGCGGTGGAAGATACCACGTACCCCAGATCGTGGGCGGCCTGCTGGACCGCGGCCAGCGCGCTAGGGGAAACGTTGCCGCGTCCGGAAAGCGCGCGCGAAACGGTCGCCACGGAGACGCCCGCGGCTCGGGCTACGTCCTTGATGCCGGCCAAGAAATTCCTTCCGACACAGTGGTGGATGAAAATACAATATAGGTTTGACTGGGCGCGACGGAACCGGGAAGGCCAGTCGCGCCCTGTTCACCAGACTACCTGCTGGGGCGATCAGCCGCGTAACCATACAGTGGATTCCGCTGCGATCTGCCGTTCCGACGGCTGAGGTGCGCTGGAGGCGATGACGGTCAAGTCTATGGTGCAGGCAGGCAGCTCGCGCTCGGAGCCTGCGAAGCTGGAGACCACCACCACGTCATTGTTCTTGAAGGCCAGAACGTCGGGGTCGCCGGTGTCCAGCCATTCCAGTGTCCCCAGCCCCAGATCGTGATTGCGGCGCAGTCGGAGCAGAGATATGTAGAGGTTCAGGGTGGAGTCGGGGGTCGCGCTTTGAACGTCCCGGGCGTAGTCTTCCCACCCCGCGGGCTGCGGCAGCCAGCTGTTTCCAGTAGGGGAGAAGCCCGCAGCGGGTGCTCCTGTTTCCCACGGAATCGGCACCCTGCACCCGTCCCTGCCGTAGCGTTTGCCGTTGGTGCGGAACCACGTGGGGTCCTGGCGCGCCTCGTCGGGCAGCTCGACGACTTCCGGGAGCCCGAGTTCCTCGCCCTGGTACAAGTAGGCTCCGCCGGGCAACGCGAGCATCAGCGTGCTGGCGGAACGGGCGCGGCGCAGGCCGATGGCGGGATCCGGGAGGTTCGGTGTCAGTGGGCCTATGCCCTCGCCTTGGGGATTGTCCTCAGTTAGCGCGAGCCTAGTTGCATGGCGGACCACGTCGTGGTTCGACAGCACCCAGGTGCTCGGTGCGCCGACTGCTGCGAACTCCTGCAGCGATTCGTCGATCGTCGCGCGGATTTGAGCGGCGTTGAAGCTACAGGACAAGTACGGGAAATTGAAGGCCTGGTGCATTTCGTCGGAACGAACCCATTTGGCCATCAGGGATAACGGGCTGACCCAGGCTTCCGCGCAGAGCACGCGATCACCTTCGTATTCATCCAGCACCTTGCGCCAGTCGCGGTAGATTTCATGCACGCCATCTTGGCCCCACCACGGGGCCAGCTCCTCGGTGCCGCCCATCGACGCAGCGGCCGGGTCTACCACGTAATCCGGCAGCCCATCGGATTTGATCAGTCCATGGGCTACATCCACCCGGAAGCCGTCCGTTCCGCGGTCCAGCCAGAACCGCAGCACGTCGCGGAACATCTCCCGGACCTCATCGTTGTGCCAGTTGAAGTCCGGCTGCGAAGAATCAAAGATGTGCAGATAATATTGCCCCGGGGTGCCATCTGGGTTGACTGTCTGCGTCCACATGGGACCGCCAAATACCGATTCCCAGTTGTTCGGAAGCCCCGCATCCGGCGCATCGTGGAAAATGAAACGTTCACGCTCCGGGGACCCCGGTGCGGAGGCTAACGCTTTCTGGAACCACGGATGCTGATCCGAACAGTGATTCGGCACCAGATCCACGATGACGCGCAGCCCCAGCTCGTGGGCGTGGGCAATCATGGCATCGAAGTCTTCCAGCGTCCCGAACAGGGGATCCACATCGCAGTAGTCGGAGACATCGTAGCCGGCGTCTTTCTGGGGGGATTTGAAGAAGGGGGACAGCCAAATGGCATCGACCCCGAGGTCTGCCAAGGATTGCAGCCGTGCAGTGATTCCTGGTAGATCACCCATGCCGTCGCCGTTCGCATCAGCGAAGGAGCGCGGATAGATCTGGTAGATCACCGAAGAGCGCCACCAATCGGTAGCCGCCTCGGGCTCTCGGGTCTCTGCGAGGGAGCGGATTTCAGTCATGACGGTAACCATAAACGAATTTTCGGCATATGTAAACGCTTACATTATCGGCCTAGTAGACGCCGCTAGGTGTTGCCTGTTTTGGGGAATCTGGCGCGAAAATGACTGATTTACATGAATTTCTTGTCAAAAAGCATGATCTATGCCACTCTGGAAACGCTTACATTCGAGTTGTCACTCGCACTCGAAAGAACCGACCGGCCCATACCGCGGTGACTCGCAGTCGATCCGGTCCTCTGGACAAAGTTGTCACGAAAGGACACCCCCATGATGGTGAACAAGCGCTCCCTTCTTCTGGGTGGGGCGGTGACCGCAATTGCGGCGCTATCCCTGACCGCCTGCGGTGGTTCGAACAGTTCAACCCCGCAGCCTTCGGAAACGGCTGCGCAGTCCTCGCCGGCCGCCGCCGAAGCAGGATCGCTGACCGTGTGGGTCGATGCCAACCGCGAGCCGGTCCTGAAGGATGCCGCAGCGGATTTCCAGGCCAAATCGGGCGTCAAGGTCGATCTGGTGATCAAGGACTTCTCCAAGATCCAGGAAGACTTCCTCAAGCAGGTACCAACCGGCAAGGGCCCGGACATCACCATCGGTGCCCACGACTGGCTGGGCAACCTCGTCAACAACGGCGTAGTCCAGCCGGTCGAGCTTGGCGACAAGAGCGCGGACTTCCAGGATGTCGCCATGGACGCGATGAGCTATGAGGGCAACACCTATGGCGTCCCGTACGCAACGGAGAACCTCGCACTGCTGCGCAACAAGGATCTCGCCGACAAGGCCCCGGCAACCTTCGACGAGATGATCGCCGAGGGAGAGAAGGCGGGCACCGAATTCCCGTTCCTGGTACAGGTATCGGAGCTGGGCGACCCGTTCCACGCCTACCCATTCCAGACCTCCTTTGACGCTCCGGTGTTCGGAACCGATGAAAACGGCGCCTACGACGCCAGCGACCTGCAGATCGGCAACGAGGGCGGCCTGGAGTTCGCCCAGTGGCTCGCCGACCAGGGCGAAGCGGGAACCTTGAAGACCTCCGTGGACGCTGACATCGCCAAGGAGAAGTTCATTTCCGGCGATTCGCCCTTCCTGCTGACCGGCCCGTGGAACGTGGAAGCGGCCGAAGACGCCAAGATCGACCTGGCCATCGACCCGATCCCAAGCGCCGGCGGCGACGAAGCACAGCCATTCGTGGCAGTCCAGGGCTTCTTCGTCTCCTCCAAGACCGAGAACCTGCTGGCAGCAACGGAGTTCCTGACCAATTACATCGGCACCGCCGAGGTCCAGACCAAGCTCTACGAAGTGGGCAACCGTCCGCCGGCCAACAAGGAAGCCTTCGAGGCGGCCAAGTCCGATGAGACCATCGCGGCCTTCGGCGCGGTCGGCGAAGACGGCGTTCCGATGCCGAACATCCCTGAAATGGCAGCCGTGTGGGAATTCTGGGGCGTCGCCGAAGCAGAGATCATTTCCGGCAAGGCCGAACCGGCCAAGCGCTGGAAGCAGATGACCGCCGATATCGAAAAGTCCATCTCAAAGTAACACCGCCGCACGTGCGCGTGCCGGACGTGTCGGGGCGGCAATTTGCCGTCCCGACACGCGACCACATCCTCGGCACGGCCTACGCCGTACCGCAAGTTCGCCGACCTCCGACCCAGGAACAAGCCACAGATGTCACTGACCCACCAGAAGCCGCCGCACAGCAGCGAGCCTGAGCAGGCCGACGCGCTGTCCCCGGCCGCCAAGCGGCTGTCCACCGCAGCATCAACCTCCACCGGCTTGATCCTGGCCAAGATCGCGATGATCGGCATCGTGGACGCCACCGCCATATTCGCGCTGTTCACCGCGATCGGCCGCGAAGCCTGGGCGATCGCCGCGGTGGTCGCCGTGATCACCGCGGCCATCAACGTCGTGTATTTCAAGCGGGGCTGGCTGCCGGCCAAGTACCTGCTGCCGGGCACCATCTTCCTGCTGATTTTCCAGGTGTTCGTGATCGGCTACACCGGCTATATCGCCTTCACCAACTACGGTTCGGGCCACAACTCGGACAAGGACGACGCAGTCATGGCGCTGCTCCAGTCCAACCAGAGCCGCGTCCCGGACTCCCCGGGGCTGCCCGTGACGGTGCTGGATGACGGCGGTGAATTGTCGCTGCTGGTCGAGCGCGACGGGGTGCAGATGGCAGGCACCACGGAGCAGCCGCTGGAGCCGATCACCGCGGATGAGCTTGCCGGATACACGCAGCTCAGCTTCGCCGACCTGCTCGGCCGCCAGCAGGAAGTCACCTCCCTGGCGGTGCCGATGAGCGATGACCCGGCCCAGGGGTCGCTGCGCACCTCCGACGGGCGCACCGCCTACCAGTACACGTCGAACCTGGTCTACGACGAGGCCGCCGGAACCATGACGGACTCCACCACCTCGGTGGTCTACAGCGACACCGGCGTCGGCGCCTTCACCGCCCCGGACGGCACCCAGCTGATGCCCGGCTGGTCGATCAACGTGGGCTTCGACAACTTCGCCAAGGCCTTCACCGACTCCTCCATTCGCACCGCCTTGGGATCGGTGACCGCATGGACCTTCGCCTTCGCCCTGCTGTCGGTGGCCACCACCTTCTTCCTGGGCCTGTTCCTGGCGCTGGTTTTCAACGACCTGCGTATGAAGGGCCGCAAGATCTACCGAGTCATCTCGATCCTGCCCTATGCCTTCCCGGCGTTCCTGGGCGGCCTGGTCTGGGCAGGCATGCTCAACAAGGATTTCGGCTTCGTGAACCAGGTGCTCTTCGGCGGTGCGCCGATCCCATGGCTGACCGATCCGTGGTTGGCGAAGTTCTCCGTGCTCTGGGTCAACCTCTGGCTCGGCTTCCCCTACATGTTCCTGGTCTGCACCGGGGCGCTGCAGTCGATCCCGGATGAACTGGCCGAGGCGGCCAAGATCGACGGTGCCAAGCCGTTCCAGGTCTTCCGCCTGATCAAGCTCCCGCTGCTGCTGGTCTCTGTGGCCCCGCTGCTGATCAGCTCGTTCGCGTTCAACTTCAACAACTTCAACGTGATCTACATGCTCACCGAGGGAGGACCGCGGCTCGAAGGGGCAGGGCTCAACGTGGGCTCCACCGACATCCTGATCTCCATGGTCTACAAGGTCGCCTTCGTCGGCTCCCAGCGCGACTACGGCCTGGCCAGTGCATTCTCCATCATCATCTTCGTGCTGGTCTCCGTCATCGCGGTCATCAGCTTCAAGCAGACCAAGGCTCTGGAGGAGCTGAACTAATGTCGACGCAAACTCCCGTCCAGCAGCCCGCAGCACGCCGCAGCTTCGGAAAATGGTTCGCTACTACCGGTTGGCGCCACCTGATCGGCGTGGCGCTGTGCATCTACGCGGCGTTCCCGCTGCTCTACGTGCTCTCGGCGTCGCTGAACCCCAACGGAACGCTGCTCTCATCCAACGGGTTGTTCACCCAGCTCGGCCTGCAAAGCTATGTCGACCTGTTCCGCAACGAGCAGCGGCCCTTCGCCGCCTGGTTCGGAAACACCCTGCTCATCGGGTTGACCACCGCCGCCGCTTCGGTATTCCTCGGCGCACTGGCGGCCTACAGCTTCTCGCGCATGCGTTTCACCGGGCGCCGTTTCGGATTGGTCAGCCTGCTGGTCGTCCAGATCTTCCCGCAGCTGCTGGCAGTCGTGGCCATCTTCATCCTGCTGACCTCGCTGGGCGATGTGTACCCGGCCCTGGGGATCGACAACAAGATTGCACTAATCATGGTGTACCTGGGCGGAGCGCTCGGCGTGAACACCTACCTGATGTACGGATTCTTCAACACCATCCCGGTGGAGATCGACGAAGCCGCCAAGATCGACGGCGCCGGCCACGCCAGGATCTTCTTCACCATGATCCTGCGCCTGGTCGCACCGATCCTGGCCGTGGTGGGGCTGCTGTCATTCATTTCCAGCACGTCGGACTTCGTCATCGCCTCGGTTGTGCTCGTCTCGCCGGAAAACCAGACACTTGCGGTGGGACTGTACTCCTACGTGTCCGAGGAGTTCACTTCCAACTGGTCGGTGTTCGCCGCCGGGGCGGTACTGGCGGCGCTGCCGGTCATGGTGCTCTTCCTCTTCCTGCAGAAGTACATCGTGGGCGGTTTGACCGCCGGCGCGGGAAAATAGCGCGTCGCCCCCGTGCAGCTGGAGCGCGCCGCGCGAACCGCCAGACGATCGCCAACTCTCAGGCTGGCCACGTAAGCTGGATGGATGCAATCTCATCTGCCGCGGGCCGCGCGCAACTATCTTGAACAGCTGCGTCGGGAATTGAGTTTTCTTTCCGACGCCGAGCGCACCGAGATCCTTGCACATACCCGCGAACAGATATCCCGGCTACCCGGCAAGGGCCGGCGCAAGTCCGAACTGCTGCGCCGCCTGGGGGAGCCGGCTGCGGTCGCCGCCGGGTTCACCCCTACCGAACCAACGGTGCTGAAGGTCAGCAGCGGCCGCCAATTCCTGACCCGCATTCTGGCCTGGCCGATCTTCGCGCTGTCGGTGCTCACCGCCGCGCTGCTGGTGCTCGGTTCGCAATTTGTTGCGCTCGCCGAGCCGTTGTCCTTCGGCTACGTCGACGGCACGATCTTCGGCACCCTAGCCGAGCTGGAATTGTCGCTGGGCTCCGCGGTGATGATTTTCGCCTTCATCCCGGTGCTCTTCAGCCTGCTGCCGCTGGTTGTCCACGGAATTCCCGGCCTGGTCCTGCAGGTCATTGGAGCGTTGGCGACCACCGCCGCCTGCGTACTGGGACTGGCGAGCCTGGGCGCGTTCCTCCTCCCGCTGGCGGTGCTGCTCTGGGCGCAGGTGTTTACCCCGCTGCTGATGATGCGCGGATCCATGGCCAGCCCCGGTCCGGCCTGGCTGATCTGCGCTTCCGCGGCCCTGCTTGCGGCCATCGGCTACACGACCTACCGTGGCCTACAGGGCTTCACCGGGAATGCGTGGCTGATCCTTGTTCCGGCGGCGGCGCTTGCGGCCCTGGCGCTGCTGCTTCCGCTGCGGCGGCGCTGGAGCCACATCGCATTGATCGCCACCGGCCTGCTGGTCATGGTCGCGGGCTTCATCGCGGCGCTGCCGACCACCTACGAAGCGCCGCTGCTGTGGCCGTGGCTTGCCGGGGCGATGTCCTTCGCCGGCGGCCACCTGGCCCTGGCCGCCGGCATGTGGCATGAACGGGCGCGAAACCTGCTGGCGCTGTTGTAACCAGGGGTCGTTGCCGGATGATGGACGATGAACACCGTGAAAGGGTAGCCAGATGAGCGACGTGGATCGCACTGAAGACGATACTCCGGTGAAGCGGGGGCGGGGACGCCCGCGCAAGGACGCCTCCCAGGTTCCCATCACCAAGGAAGCCATCGCTTCCGAAGCGTTGAAGATCATCGGTTCCGAAGGCTTTACCGCGCTGACCATGAACGGCCTGGCGGGACGGTTCGGGGCCACCTCGCGGGCGTTGTACAACTACGTGAGCGACCGGCAGGAGGTCGTGAACATGGCGGTGGAGCTTTTCATCCGCAGCACGCCGCTGCTGGAGTTCGACCCGGTCAATTGGCGTGACACCGTGCGCAAGTTCTACCGGGTCAGCCGAGCGCTGTACCGCACCTATCCGCTGGTTGCGGTGGTTCCGATCTCCGAGCGCGTGGAGGTGGACGGCGGACCGCGCTACATCGAGATGATGGAACGGCTGCTGCGGTTCTACACGGACATGGGCTTCGAGATGCCGCAGGCGCTGACCCTGATCCGGGCGTTCAGCCGCGACATCATGTCATTTGCCCTGCAGGCGGACTACTTCCTGGACCGTGTCCCGGAAGGCCGGAACGACTACATCTCCCGTGTGGTGCCGCAGGCTTGGCTGGAGCGCTACCCGGAGGCCGAGGCCCCGCTGGTACGCGAATCCCTGAAACAGCCGCGCATGGACAGCGACGACCTGTTCGAAGAGCTGCTCCAGCTGCGCATCCTCTCCATCCAGGGAATGCTGGACGCGCTGCCAGCCGCTGACTGACCAGAGCAAACGCCAGCCCCGCAGCAGGTGCGGGGAATATCCCGGTGCCTCCGGACGCTATACCCAGCGCGTGCCATGAACCGCCCGGCGGCTTCGGCGCGCACCGAACCAGCTCCGCCAGCCGTTGTCCGAAAGTTGCCATGCCTGCCATCCAGCCCCCGCAAGACCCCCCGTTGGCTGCCGAGGTTGCGCCCGCCGCAGCCGCCATTCCGGCGCCTGGGGCGCTTTCGCCGGCCGGACGCTGGAAGCTGCTCGGTGTGCTGCTGGCCGTCATGTTCATGTCGCTGGTCTCGGTCAGCATCGTCAACGTGGTGCTTCCCTCGATCGAAACCACCCTGCAGGCCACCGAGGCCGACATGCAGTGGGTGCTCGCCGGCTACGCGCTGACCTTCGGCGTAGTGCTGGTAGCCGCCGGGCGTGCCGGGGACCTGCTGGGCCGCGGCATGATGTTCATCGCCGGCGTCGTGATCTTCACGCTGGCTTCCGTGCTGGCCGGGCTGGCCGCCGACCCGCTGATGCTGAACATCGCCCGCTTCGTCATGGGCGTCGGCTCCGGCCTGCTCAACCCGCAGGTCATGGGCCTGATCCAGCAGCATTTCACCGGCGCGGAACGCGGACGGGCCTACGGGCTGCTGGGCACGGTCATCGGATTCTCCGTGGCCATCGGCCCGGTGATGGGCGGGGCGCTGATCAACTGGCTGGGGGCCGAGGCAGGCTGGCGCTCCACGTTCCTGATCAACGTGCCGATCGGGATCATCGCGTTGCTGCTGGCAGTCATCTGGCTGCCGCGTCCGCTGTTCACCAAACCCTCCGGTCGGCTCGATCTGGATCCGGTGGGCGGGCTGCTGCTGGCGCTGGGCATCTTCGCCTTCCTCTTCCCGTTCGTGCAGGGTCGCGAGAACCCGTGGCTGTGGGCCCTGCTGCCGGTGGCGCTGCTGTTCATGCTGCTGTGGATCGCATGGGAGAAACGCTACAAGGCGCGCGGCGCGGCCCCGATGGTGGACCTGGCGCTGTTCAGGGTGCGCAGCTTCACCAACGGCACAGTAATCGCCGGCCTGTACTTCATGGGCGTGTCCAGCGTCTGGGTGCTGGTGGCAGTCTACACCCAGCAGGCGCTGGGCTTCAGCGCGCTGCAGGCAGGGCTGATCGCGCTGCCGGCGGCCTTGCTCTCGGCGCTCAGCTCGAACGTCGCCGGCCGCTACGTGATGACCGCCGGGCGCCGGCTGGTCATCGGCGGCACGCTCAGCGCGCTGTTCGGGCTGGTCGTCACGGTGGCCGTGGTCGAGCTGGAGGCGCGCGGGATCGTGAGCATCTGGTGGATGCTGCTCTCGCTGGCATTCATCGGCGCCGCCCAGGGCTTCATCATCTCCCCGAACCAGGCACTGACCCTGATGGAGGTACCCGTTCAGAACTCTGGCTCCGCCGGCGGGCTGATGCAGACCTCGCAGCGCGTGGGCACCGCCGTGGGCATCGCGGTCATCACCGCCGTGTTCTACGGCATGAACCAGGTTGTCGGCTACCCGCTGGCGATGACGCTGTCCTTCGCCGCCACGGGCCTGCTGGTGATCGCCACGCTCTGGGTCGCCGTGGCCGACTGGCGCCACGACCACCACGGAGCCCAGCCTCAATAGCAGGGCTGGCACCGCAGGCCGAAACGACGCTCCGGGTCTGCGATTGCACTGGTCAGCGCGCTAAGCGTGGCTTAAGCTGGAAGACATGAAACGACTTGCAGGATTGATGGCAGCAGGAGCGCTGGCGCTGAGCCTGGCCGCATGCGGATCGAGCAGCGGCCCGGCCGAACAGGCCCCGGCGAGTCTGGACGGCACCTGGGGCACGGAGGCCGAAGGCCAGCCGTGGCTGAACCTCGGCTCCGACGGCAAGATCAGCGGCAGCGACGGGTGCAACAACCTCATCGGCCAGTGGACCGAAAAGGACGGCACCGTGGACTTCGGCGCCATGGGCAGCACCCAGATGTACTGCGAGGGCGTCGATTCCTGGCTCGGCGGGGCCGCCACCGCCACGATCTCCGGCGACAAGATGACCTTCTCGGATGCCAAGGGCGACCAGATCGGCACGCTCACACGCAGCAAGTAGCCGGGCAGGGTCCATCTGGTCCCTAGCTGCTGCGGTATCCGGAAATCATGGGGCACTCGAACGGGTCGCGGCCCGAAAGCCCGACCTTGTTCAGGTAGGAGATGACCTGGGCGTAGGACTCGCGGACGCTGGCCACGGTGTAGGGGATCCGGTGCTCGGCGCAGTAGCTGCGCACGATCCTTGAAACCC
>NZ_POAF01000014.1 GCF_003309065.1 Glutamicibacter soli
ACCGATGCGAACACGGATGTGAACACTGCGGATAACGCGGCTGCGAACACCGATGCGAACACGGATGTGAACACTGCGGATAACGCGGCTGAGAACACCGATGCGAACACCGCAGACAACACCGCGGATAATACGGAGCATCCGACACTTACTGTGCTGCCAAACAGTGTCGAAGCAGGGGATGACGTGACCTTCATCGGTGACAAATTCGCTCCGGATGCCCCAGTGGAACTCAAGGTAAAGAATGTCAATGGTGAGGGCGATCCTGTCCTGGACCTCAGGCTCTCAGCTGATGGCAAGGGACACTTCAAGCACAACTTCAGCACCGAAGGACTGCCAGAAGGAATCTACATCATTGAAGTCACCGATCCTGAAACTGGCAAAACCTACAACGAATACTTCGAAGTCAAGCTGTCGGATGAAGCACCACTTGATGTCGCCGTAGACATTACACCGAACCGCTTGATCAAGGGCGAGTCGGGCGAAGTGACGGCCAAGGGCTTTACGCCTGGCGGAAGTGTGAGCATCCAGCAGAGTGCTCTTGGTGCAACCGAAACCTCAATGACTAAGGCCATGGCCGCAGCACTGCCACCAGAAATAACTGCCGATGATGCTGGCGATATCTCCTTCATGGTGGATACCGCTGATATCGAGTTAGGCAATTACATCTTGATTCTTACGGACGTGGAAACTGGCTCGTATGCTTTCACCACGTTCAGCGTCGTGGAAGCCGAGAGCGGCGCTGACAACACTGCGGATAACGCGGTTGAGAACGCCGATGTGAATACTGCGGATAACGCGGTTGAGAACACCGATGCGAACACCGATGCGAACACGGACGTGAATACTGCGGATAACGCGGTTGAGAACACCGATGCGAACACCGATGCGAACACGGACGTGAATACTGCGGATAACGCGGTTGAGAACACCGATGCGAACACCGATGCGAACACGGACGTGAATACTGCGGATAACGCGGTTGAGAACACCGATGCGAACACCGATGCGAACACGGACGTGAATACTGCGGATAACGCGGTTGAGAACACGGATGTGAATACTGCGGATAACGCGGCTGCGAACACCGATGCGAACACCGATGCGAACACGGACGTGAATACTGCGGATAACGCGGTTGAGAACACCGATGTGAACACTGCGGATAACGCGGGTGAGAATGCTTCCGAGAACGGAAATGGTTCTAAGGATAACGACGCTAAGGGCGACCAACTTGCGAACACTGGTTCCAACGGGGCACTTGTCCTTGGAGCAGGAGCTCTCTTGCTGGTTCTCCTAGGGGTTGCAGCTCGCCTATTGGCCCGCAAGCGAAAGGCATAGGGCATTAGGAATTAGTCAGTAAGAGGAAGGGGCATCTTCGGATGCCCCTTCCGCTTCGCAGTTTACTCCTCGAGTGTTCACGACTTTTGTGTGAATGTTTGTAACAAAGAAGGGCCCCATGCGGCAAAGAAAAAATAAACCGAAGATCCTATCTATGGCTGTGCTGCTGATTGCTGGATTATTGGCGATGGCACACATCGGTGCAACACTCGCGTTTACGGGCCCCTCGACTCCTATTAAGAGTTCGCTGCAACCCGAGCTCAACAAGTACTTTCTGGGTCCACTCGATCAAGGATGGAGCTTGTTCGCTCCAGGGCCATACTCCCAAGACGAATACTTCACCATGCGAGCTTGCGTGTCGGATGGGAAAACCTGTGCGGCAGGCGCAAAGAACGGTGCTGAATTCACCGAGTGGAGGGATGTCACTGCTGAAGAAATGGTGTCCCGAGCAGGGAACGTGTTTTCGAATAGAGAAGCCAAGCAATCAAAAGCAATCCACGGACGATTGTGGGGTGCAGTTTCCGATCTCAGCTCTGAAGCGAAGAAAGAAATCGAGAAACCCTTTGTACTCGGTGTCCCCGTATTCGGAACGGACCTAGATTCTGGCGAAGCGGCCCAGAAATATTCGGCATCTGAGCGGACTAGCCTCCGTGCATACAAACGCATGGAAGACACCGCTGTTGGGTTCGCGACGCTCTATGCGCAAGAGCAATGGGGCGGAGCCTCGATGGTCGAAATTAAATTGCGGCGCGAGTCCGTGACACCTTTTAACCTGCGCCACGAGGAAGGGCATAAAAACAAGGTCTCAGAGGTGTACATCGGTTGGCGCGATGCGAAAGAATTCGACGAGCAGACTCTGGCGGTATGGAAATGAATAATACACCGAATCAGTATCCATCAGTTCTTGCATGGATCAAGAGCCATCGAGGACTACCAACCGATGGCTTGAAGTGGATTTATGATTGGTTCTCGGTCGATCGGAAAGCCTCGTATGGGCTGGCCGTAATGCGAATGGTTTCTGGTGCCTTGATTCTCGGTTGGCTATTGGTAAATGCGCCGGTCGCTGCCAAGATCTGGGGTCCCGGATCAGCCTATATGGAACCATACCGTTCAGTGCTGGGTTACCCATGGCCCTTGGACATTCTTCGAGATGCAAGCATGGGGCTGTTCGTAACCTGGTATGTTGCAGCGATCCTGCTGGCTGTGGCGTTCATGATTGGCTGGAAGACTCGGTTTGTCACGCCGTTGCTCTTTGTCTTCTATACCGCCATCAATGCTCAAAACACGCCCATTTCAGATGGAGGGAACTACTTTATCCGAATCATGCTCATTTATCTGATCTTCGCGGACTTATCTAAGCGTTGGTCACTCGATTCATGGCTTACGAATCGAAAGGCAAAAAAGAAGCGTGAGCGTGAATTCGCGACGATTCTCCATAACTTGTCGCTGTGTCTTGTGGTTGCCCAGTTATGCATTGTGTACTTCGAAGCCGGGATGTACAAGGTTCAGGGTGCGCTATGGCAAGAAGGCACGGCTATGTACTATCCGATCAGCTCGGAAGCCTACGGCGTATTTCCGTGGCTAAGCTCGCTGATCACGTGGAATGCATGGGTCGTAGTGCTGATTACCTACATGACCGTTATCATCCAGATTGCTTTTCCCTTCATGCTTTTTAACAAGCTCAGTCGGCGTATCGCACTAGTGCTGGTCTTGGGGATGCACCTCGGTATTGCGGTCGTCATGGGACTGCCGTTCTTCTCCGGAATCATGGCGTCCGCCGACGCAGTATTGGTATCCAGCACTTCATGGCTTACCGTGCAGGCTTGGCTGGCAGGCTGCTGGAGAAAGGTATTCGGGGGTCGACGCCCTATGCCGGAACAAATTCAAACCGGAGAAACAAAGCAGGATGAATTAGAAACAGCGAAGATACCTGTTTCAGCTTGAATGACCGAATAGGCAGAAGGTGCGCTCCTCGTCAGGAGCGCACCTTCTATTTAGTGGCCGTTAGGCGAATATCAGCCTATGTAGAACGGGCTACTCGCCTACGTAGAACAGACGCTTGTTGACGAACTCTTCCATGCCCAGCGGGCCAAGCTCGCGGCCGAAGCCCGACCGCTTGACTCCGCCGAATGGCATTTCAGCGCCTTCTGCGCTGGCGGCATTGACGTTGGACATGCCGACTTGAAGCTTCTGGGCAACCTTTGCGGCGCGGGCTTCGTCGGTGGAGTGCACCGAGCCGCCCAGGCCGTAGATGGTGTCGTTGGCCAGCTCCGCAGCTTCCTCGTCGCTGGTGACTTTGTAGACCACTGCGACCGGGCCGAACAGCTCCTCGTAGTAGGCGCGCATTTCCTTGGTGACACCGGTGAGCACGGCAGGGGAGTAGTACGCCGAAGGACCGTCATGCAGCACACCGCCGGCATGCAGGGTTGCGCCCTTGGAAACTGCGTCCTGAACCTGTGCGTGCAGGTCTTCTGCGGCCTTGCGCGAGGACATCGGCGCGAACGAGCCGTCCTCTTCCTTCATCGGGTCACCGGGCTTCAGGCCCTCGGCATGCTTGGTCAGCTCGGAGACGAACTCGTCGTAGATGTCATCCATGACGATCATGCGCTTGTTCGAATTGCATGCCTGGCCGGTGTTGTCGATGCGGAAGCTCCATGCGGCTTCGGCGATCCCGGACACGTCATCCGAATCCAGAACCACGAATGGATCCGAACCACCGAGCTCCAGCACTGCCTTCTTCAGGTTGCGGCCTGCCTGCTCGCCGATGATGGCGCCTGCGCGCTCCGAACCGGTCAGGGAAACACCCTGGATACGGCTGTCGGCGATGATGGTGGAGATCTGGTCGTGGGTGGCGAACACGTTGTTGTACACGCCTGCCGGAACGCCTGCTTCATCCATGATTTCCTGGATGGCCAGAGCTGAACGTGGGCAGGACTCTGCGTGCTTCAGCAGAATGGTGTTGCCCAGCATCAGGTTCGGAGCGGCGAAGCGTGCGACCTGGTACAGCGGGAAGTTCCATGGCATGATGCCCAGCAGCGGGCCTACGGGCAGCTTCTGGACGATGGCCTTGCCGCCGGAGAAGGACTTGATCTCCTGGTCCGCCGCGAGGGTCGGGCCCTCGGAAGCGAAGTATTCGAAGATCTCCTGGCAGAACTGGGCCTCGCCCACTGCCTCGGACAGTGGCTTGCCCATCTCGGTGGTCATGATCTTGCCCAGTTCCTCCGCGCGCTCGGCGAAGAGCGCACCGACCTTGGAAACGATCTTGGCGCGCTCGTTGATGTCAACGTCCTGCCAGGACTCGTATGCGGACTGCGCGGAGGCTAGTGCCTGCTCGATCTGCTCATCGGTGGCAACGTCGAATTCCTCGACTACCTCGCCGGTCGCCGGGTTCAAGACCTTGTAGGTTGGGGCGCTCATCGATGCTCCTGTCTTTGTGCATGTTGGTCGGTTTTACGCGAACGTAGCTGGTTGTTATTGAACTATAACCAATAAATGAATGTAATTCACTTCATATCGCGTCCACTCTGAGCTTATCCATACAATGCAGAATCTGCCAGCATGGAATCGCTGCGCTAAACGAACTTTCACTAGGAAGTGTTGGAGAGACAGAAAATGCCGCACTGCCTGGAAAATTCTCCAGACCAGTGCGACACTTTCAGATCACCATGCGGGTTCGCGCAGTCCTCATTTAGCCGATGGCGGAGCTGCGCCACCAGTCGATGCCTGCATCGCCCTGCGCGATCTGCGCGATTTCGTCCAGCTCGGCCTGCGTGAAATCGACGTTCTTCAATGCGCCGAGGTTCTCGTCCAGCTGCTTGGTGGAGGAAGCTCCGATCAGCACCGAGGTCGCGGCTCCGTCGCGCAGCAGCCAGGCGATGGCCATCTGGGCCAGCGACTGGCCGCGGCGCTGCGCCACGTCGTTCAGGCGGCGGATCTTGGTCAGGTTCTCATCGGTCAGCTGCTCGGTCAGCGCCCGGCGGCCGCCTTGGCGCTCGACGTCGGTCGTGGTCAGGTACTTGTCGGTCAGCAGCCCCTGCGCCAGCGGGGTGAAGGCGATGGCTCCCATGTTCTCTTCTGCCAGCGTTTGCAGCAGACCGTGCTCCACCCATGGGTTCAGGATGTTGTAGGACGGCTGGTGGATCACTAGCGGGGTCCCCAGATCCTTCGCGATCGCCTTGGCCTGGGCCGTGCGCTCGGCCGAGTAGGACGAAATGCCGACGTACAGCGCTTTGCCGGAACGTACCAGCGTATCCAGCGCCCCGATGGTTTCCTCAAGTGGCGTCTTCGGATCGAAGCGGTGGGAATAGAAGATATCCACGTAGTCCAGACCCAGTTTCTCCAGCGAGGCGTCGCAGGAGGCGATCAGGTACTTGCGTGATCCCAGGGTTCCGAAGGGGCCGGCCCACATGTCCCAACCGGCCTTGGAAGAGATGACCAGTTCGTTGCGGTAAGGCTTGAAGTCCTTGCGCAGCATGCGTCCGAAGTTCTCCTCGGCAGCCCCCGCCGGCGGACCGTAGTTATTGGCCAGGTCGAAGTGCGTGATTCCGTGGTCGAACGCATGACGCAGGATCTCGCGCTGCGAATCAAAAGTCCGGTTGTCGCCGAAGTTCCACCACAGACCGAGGGAGAGGGGTGGGAGCATGAGGCCCGAATCGCCGACGCGGCGGTATCCGAAGTGCTCGTAGCGGTCAGCCGCGGCCACATAGGGGCGGTGGGTGTCGTTCACGGGGTTGACGATCTCGTATTCCATGAAAAACCTTTCTGCCGGCTGAAGCCGATCAGTGCGATGGAAAAATCTCTCTGCTCCACCATATGTCAGATTTTTGAGACATTTCTGGGTGGAAACCGAATCGCTCGGAAGGAATGTGGAGATGAGCGGACCCACCGCCTGCGCGTGGCATGCGATGGGCCCTGCGATACGAAAGCTTGGGGGTGCTTCCGTATCCCGCAACTGCATGGTTTATGGGGGTACCATGCAGCCACGGCCGGCTTAGCCGGTTCTTGAAGTCTATCTTTGTGCAGATCAGCTAGGGCTTTATGACAACCAAGAGTGGCTGGTGGACCGATGATTCTAACCAGTTGGCTATTGGTTCGGGGCTGGTTGCCGGATTAAATGAAGAACCGATCTGTCAGGCCAAGGAGGTAACGCCTGCGCAGATCGGTTCTTCCAGATCACTCGCACCTTGAGAAGGTAGTACCAAGACTAGGAGCGAAGGCTTGAGATAACCTGAGAGTCGCGTGTGCGACAGCTTGAACGATTGGTGCCTAGTAATTCGAGGGTGGGTCGGAGGCCGGGAATGACTCGTCTTCCCATTCCTCGACCAGCTGCTCGTCATGCTCGTCGTGCAGCTTCTTCTCGAGATCCTCTCCATTGGGTTGCTCGCTCATGTCATTCCCCTTTCATAGCTCTCAACGCGTGGCCGGCAAATGGCCAAGCCACTGTAACCTCAGTGTTCTCCTTCTAGCCCAGGTTGTCGAGGGCTGGGAAGGACAGGCGATTTCCTTCAGAGGAAAGGAAGGGATTTAATCGAGGGTATGCCGATGATCAAGAACCCCGCTGACGGTGCAGAAATCTTCTTCGACGACGATGCTTCCGATGGCGAGCCGATCCTGTACCTGCACGGTTCCGCCCTTTCGCGATCCATCTGGCGCGGTCTGGGCTACACCAAGACCTTGGGCGCGGGTCATCGCAACATCCGGATGGACCTGCGCGGCCACGGCCGCTCCTCCAAGTCCCACGACGTCGCCGACTACACGATGGAAAAGGTTATGGGGGACATCCATGCGCTCCTGGGCCATCTCGGCCTGGAATCCGTCCACGTGGTCGGGTACTCGTTCGGCGCGCGCACCGGGCTGCATCTGGCGATGACCTCTCCGGCCTCGGTGCTGTCGTTGATCATGCTCGGCGGCACCTTCGAAATCACCCCGGGCGAAATCGGCAAGCTCTTTTTCCCCGGCTACCTCCAGGTGCTGCGCGACGGGGATATTGAAGGCTTCGTCACCGGCCAGGAAACGCGCGGACGCCTGGATCCCGCCACCCGGATGGCGTTCAAGTCCAACGACCCGCTGGCCCTGGCCGCCTACTACGAGGCGGCGGAAACGGTCCAGAACGTCGAGCTGGCCGAGCTGGCCCAGATCCGCGTCCCGACGCTGCTGCTGATCGGCACCCGCGACCAGCCGCGCTTCGACCAGAACAAGATCATGGCCCACACGTTGCCTAACGCGCGCATGGTCGCGCTGCCCGGGCGCACCCACGGCAGCACGCTGTTCCCCATCGAACCGGTGGTCCAGGCCATCGAGTCCTTCTGGAACGGCCGCCGGCGATGAGTTCCGCGCTGTTCGACCTCGACGCGGTCTCCCGCGGCCTGGCCTTCGGGCCGAGCCGCCACGAGCTGTTCAACAGCGTCAAGGCCGACCCGGCCCAGCCGCTGGTGATCCAGGCACCGCCGGGATCCGGCAAAACGACCATCGTGCCGCCCACCGTGGCCAATGCGCTGGCAGGCCGCGGGCTTGATGGACGGGTCGTCGTCACCCAGCCGCGCCGCGTGGCAGCACGCGCCGCGGCCCGGCGCCTGGCGCAGCTCGACGGCTCCAAGCTCGGGGACCGGGTGGGCTTCTCCGTGCGCGGCGAACGCATGCTCAGCGACCGCACCAAGGTCGAATTCGCCACCGCGGGCCTGATGCTGCGCCGCTTGCTGGCGGACCCGGACCTGGATGGCGTCAGCGCGCTGATCATCGACGAGGTCCACGAGCGCTCCATTGACACAGACCTGCTGCTGGCCATGGCCAACCAGGTCTCCGAACTGCGCGACGACCTGAGCTTGGTGGTCATGAGCGCCACCCTGCACGCGCAGGAGCTCTCCCAGCTGCTCGCCCGGGACGCCCCGGCGCCGGTGCTCAGCGCCCAGAGCGCCCAGTTCCCGGTCCAGGAACTGTTCGATAGCTTCTCCGGCCAGCGCAATACCGAGCGCGGGCTCTCCCACGACTACCTGAGGCATGTGGCCCGCAGCGCGCTCAAGCATTCCGAGCTGGCCAACCGCGTTGCCGGGCAGCCGGTGGACACCTTGGTGTTCCTGCCCGGCGCCGGGGAGGTGCAGCGGGTCTGCTCGTACCTCGAAGCCTCCGGCGCGCGCAGCTTCGCGCTGCACTCGCAGATCTCCTCCCGCGAGCAAGACTCAATCCTCGGCGTCCCCGACGCTGCGGAACCTGCGCGCATCATCGTGTCCACCTCCATCGCCGAATCCTCGGTGACCGTGCCGCGGGTGCACCTGGTGGTGGATGCAGGCTACTCCCGGGAACCGCGCCGTGACGAAGGCCGCGGTTTCAGCGGCCTGGTCACCGTGGTGTCAAGCCGTGCCGCCGCCACCCAACGGGCCGGCCGCGCCGGACGCCTGGGACCCGGCACGGTGGTGCGCACCCTGGATGCGAAGTCCTTCGCCGCGGCCCCGGCGCACTCGACCCCCGAGATCCGCACCGCGGACCTGGTGGACGCCGGGCTGACCCTGGCCGCCTGGGGAGCTCCACGCGGGGAAGGACTGTCCATGTGGGAGCAACCTCCGGCCGCGACCATGCGCGCCGACCAGCAGGTGCTCCACGCGCTGGACGCCGTGGACGAATCCGGCCGGATCACCGCGCTGGGCGAACGCATGTCCAAGATCCCCACCGATCCCCGTACCGCCAGGGCGCTGCTGGAAGGCACCGCGCGCTTCGGCGCGAAGGCCGCCGCAGAGGTGGTCGCGATGCTGGCGGGATCCGAACGGGTGGCCAGCGCCGACCTCGGCGAGCTGCTCGCGGCGCTGCGGCGCACCTCCCACCCCGGGCACCGCAGTTGGGCCCGGGAGGCCAAGCGGCTGGCCGCGCTGGCCCCGGCAGGGAAAGACGGCAACGCGGCCCGGCCGCAGGCGGCGGCGGACGCCGTGGCTGGGATCTGCGCACTGGCCTATCCGCAGTGGATCGCGCGCCGCATGGGGCCGGCCGAATACCTGCTGGCCTCCGGCACCAGGGCCTCGCTGCCGCGCGGCAGCCATCTGGAGCATTTCGAATACCTGGCGGTGGCCGAGGTCTCCCGCACCGGCGGGGGAGCGATGATCCGCAAGGCCGCGGGCATCGACTTCGATACGGCCTGCGAGCTGCTGCCGCAAATGCACCGGATCCGCGACACCGCGCAGCTGCTCGACGGCAGGATCAGCGCCCGCAGGATCGAGTCCTTCGGCGAGATCGAACTGTCTTCCAAGCCGATCAAGGTAACCGGGGAGCTGGGGCTGCAGGCGGCGCAGGCAGCGCTCGCCGAACAGGGCCTGGCGGTGTTCGGGACGCAAGAAGGTTTCGAGGCGCTGCGCCGCCGGATGGCGGTGGCGCACCGGCTGCTGGGCGAGCCCTTCGTCCCGATGGACGAGGCCTCGCTGATCGCCCGCGCCGAGGACTGGCTGACCCCGGCGCTGCGCCAGCTGGCCGCCGGCAAAAGCGCGGCGAAGATCGAGCTGCATTCCGCGCTGCGCACGCTGTTGCCCTGGGAGCACGCCCACGACTTCGATGAGCTGGTGCCGCAGCGCCTGCAGGTGCCCTCCGGATCGCGGATCACCGTGGCCTACCCGCCGGTGGGCGACGCCGGACCGGCGGTGGTCTCGGTGAAGCTGCAGGAATGCTTCGGGATGGAGAATTCGCCCAAGCTGGTGCGCCAGAAGCTGCCGGTGCAGTTCCACCTGCTCTCGCCCGCGGGACGGCCGCTGGCGGTCACCGACGACCTGGTCAGCTTCTTCAACGGCCCCTATGCGCAGGTCCGCTCCGAAATGCGTGGGCGCTATCCGCGCCACCCCTGGCCGGAGAACCCCTGGGAGCACGTGGCGACCGCGTCGACCAAGAACAGGCTGAAGCGCGAGGCCGGAGGCAACGCTTAAAGCGAGCCGGGCCCCGCGCGAGGTGCGCGGAGCCCGGAAACCGGTGTGCCGTAGGCGACTTAGGCGAAGGCGGAGATGCCGGTGATGTCGCGGCCCATGATCAGGGCCTGGACGGTCTCGGTGCCTTCGTAGGTGTGGATTGCCTCCACATCGGCGAAGTGGCGCGCCACGCGGTTGCTGGTCAGGATGCCGTTGCCGCCCAGCAGGTCCCGGGCGTTGGAGGCGATCGATCGCGCGGTGCGGGTCGCGGTGTATTTGGCCAGCGAAGCCTGCGGGCCGGTCAGCTCGCCGGATGCTTCGCGCTTGGTGGCCTGCATGACCAGCAGCTGGATGGTGGCCAGCTCGGACTGCATGCGCGCCAGGCGCTCCTGCACGATCTGGCTGGCGGCCAGCGGGCGGCCGAACTGGATGCGCTGCTTGGCGTAGTTCACCGCGCTTTCGTAGCAGGCCGTGGCGTGCCCCACGGCGGCCCAGGCGACACCCAGGCGGGTCGCGAACAGCACGCGCGAGGTGTCCTTGAAGCTCTTGGCCTCGGGCAGCACGTCCTCGTCGGGGACGAAGACCTCGTCCATGCGGATGTGCGCCTGCCAGATGGCGCGCAGAGAGAGCTTGTTCTCGATGTTGGCGGCCTGGTATCCCTCGGCCTCCTGGTGGACAATGAAGCCGCGGACCTTGCCCTCCTCGTCGCGGGCCCACACGATGGACACCCCGCCGATGGAGCCGTTGCCGATCCACTTCTTTTCGCCGCTCAGGGCGTAGCCGCCCTCGACCTTGCGCGCTGCGGTCTCCAGCGACACCGAGTCCGAACCATGGGTCGGCTCGGTCAGCGCGAAGGCGCCGGGCAGCTCGCCGGCGAGCATCGGCATGCCGTACTTGGCGATCTGCTCCGGGCTGCCGCAGTAGATGACCGAACGCAGGGCCAGGCCGCCCTGCACGCCGATGATCGTGGCCACCGAGCCGTCGCCGCGGGCCATCTCCATATTGATCAGGCCAGCGGCCAGCGGGCTCATCTCCTGGCGGCCCTCGATCGCCAGGCCGTCGCGCAGCAGATCGGCGTCGCCCAGCTTCTTGACCAGGTGCAGCGGGTAGTCGGCCTTGTCCCAGTACTCGTGGATGTCGTCCTTGACCTCGTCGAGCACGAACTTGCGGGCCTTGGCGCGCCAGGCCGCGTCAGCCTCGGACAGCTCGGAGAAGATGCCGGTGGGATCGATGTTGACCCCGTCTGACCACAGGTCGTATTGCGGCTCGGTGACTCCGGAAGGGAAGGCGAAACCGGTCTGCTGCTGGGTCATGTGGGCGCTCCTTAGGGGCCTGGGAGAAAATGTTCTACCTCAAGCGTAGTGGAACGCAGTGTCATGTCAAGATACTAGGTTTCAAATGTGGTGTGTTGCGTCGGAGACGAGGTCAGTGCTGGCGTTCTCGCAGCGCCTTGGCGACGGCGTCCAGGATCGACTGCTCGTCCGCGCCGGCGGGCAGCACTGAAACCACCACGCTCGGGGCGGCGCTGGCTGGTTTGCGCAATTCGTCGTTCGGATTGAGCACGTCGGAGAAGCGTTCAAGGAAGATCAAAACGTCGTGGGCGAGCTTCGTGCGGTCGGTGCTGTGCGGCTCGCGCAGCCACATGCGCAGGTGGTCGTTGTGGATCGCCACCAGGCCGGCGCTGATCCCCAGTCCCAGGGCATGGGCGGCCGGGGTGGACACCAGATCGCGGCGGGCCAGGAACTGGTAGAACGCCCGTTCGTAGCGATGCGTGGATACCAGTTCGCGCTCGCGCAGCGAAGGCACCGAGGACAGCAGCTTGTGGCGCAATTGGGCGGCCTCCGGATTGGCCGTGTACTGGTCGAAAACCACGTGCGCGGCATCGATCAGCGTCTGCGTGGCATCCACGGAGGACGCGGCAAGGGTCGTTTCGACATGCGTGATGATCATTTCCTGATCCGCGAACACCATGTTCTCCTTGGAGCCGAAACGGCGGAAAAAGGTTGAACGCGAGATTCCCGCCGCGGTCGCCAACTCGTCGACACTCGTGGCATCGAAGCCTTGGGTGATCAGCAGATTCAGGGCGGCGGAAGGCACGGCGGAGGAGGGGATCATGATTCAAAAATCTAGCATGATTCCCGCAGCGGGATTCTTGCCCTTGGCTGAAAACGACACGCAAAAGATTGTGAACACCCAAGTCGATGACTACGCTGAGCAACAAGGCAACCCGTTCGGGCGGCCAATGACGAACCTAAGGAATGAGGCCCCATGGGAATCTCGATCGCAAACGCAGCGCTACGTTTGGTCAGTGGCGCATTCATTCTCAATAGCGGCATCAACAAGCTGCGTCTGGACGAGGCCAGCGCCGCAGGCCTGCAGCAGATGGCGGCCAACGGCGTCCCGCAGCTGGGCGAAATGGAGCCGGCGGCCTTTGGCAAGATGCTCTCGATCGGAGAGATCTCGCTGGGCAGCGCGCTGCTGTTGCCCCTGATTCCTTCGCGGCTCGCCGGCCTGGGGCTGGGAGCGTTCTCCGGAGTCATCCTGGCTTCCTATCTGCGCACCCCGGGGCTCACCGAATCCGACGGCATCCGCCCGACCCAGGACGGCACGGCCCTCGCCAAGGACGTCTGGCTTGCGGGCATGGCAGTGGCGCTGATTTTCGGGCGTCGTTCGACCAAGAAGGCCAAGAACAAGAAGAAGTAATTCGCCAAAGTTCTTGGGTGCCCCGGAGCGACAGCATAAGTTGATACTTGGGCTACTAATTTTCCGTGGTCACAACCGATTCTAGTGATGAGGAGAGTTGCATGGGTTTCTTGGATGATGCGAAGAAGAAGCTGGGCGAGGCCGTCGAGAACGTGAAGGAATTCGCGGAGGACGCTGCGGAGAACGTGAAGGAGTTCGCCGAGGACGCGACGGAAAATGTCAAGGAGTTCGCCGCCGGCGCCACCGAGAACGTCAAGGAGTTCGCCGCCGACGCGCAGGAGAAGATCGGCGAGAAGGTCGAGGAATTCAAGGGCGGCAACAAGCCGAACGGCGAAGCCTGAACCTGTTTTTCGGCATTGTCCTGATCAAATTTTTTGATCAGGAATCGAGCAGAACATACTGCCCCTGGCCACGAGTACGAACTCGTGTCCAGGGGCGGTGTGCGTGAAGCGAGGTTTAGCCAGCGGGGGCGTTATCCGCGCAGCTTCCTCTCCGACGGATGCGACTTGAAGAAGAGCACCGAGAAGATCGCGGCCAGTGCCACGATGCCAGGCAGCATCAGCGCCTGGCCCAGCCCGACCGAGGTGGCTTCGAAGATCGCGGACTGGTCGGCGGGCTGATTCAGTTCACCGATCTGCGCGGTGATCCTCGAATCCATCATGAACGCGATCAGCGCCGATCCCAGCACCGAACCGATCTGCCTGGTCGTGTTGTAGATGCCGGAGCCTGCGCCCGCATCGACGGCGGTCAGGTCCCGGGTGGCGGCCAGCGAGAGCGAAGGCCAGATCATGGCCGAGCCGAAGCCCTGGATCGCGGAAGGAATCAGCAGCAGCCATAGCGGAATATCGGCGTGCATCATCAACGCGTAGGCGATGGTCCCGCCGCCCATCAGGAAGAAGCCTGGCAGGGCGAAGGTACGCGGGTTGAACTTGTTGATGTGCTTGCCGATCATCGGCGCCATGATGATGCCTACCACGGCCATGGGGGAGATCATCAGCGCGGACTCGGTCGGGGTCAGTCCGCGGACTTCCTGGAGGAAGAACACCATGGGCAGGCTGATGGTGGCGATCGCCAGGCCCATGAAGGTGATCGCGATATTCGCCAGCGAGAAGTTGCGCACCGTGAACAGGCGCAGCGGGACCAGCGGCTCGGCCTTGGTCTTGGACTGCCACCAGACGAACAGCGCCATCATCAGGATGCCGAAGATGATCAGGTGCCAGGCGCTGATCGGGCCGATGAACGGCTCCCAGTTGGTCGCGTCGCCTTCCTGGATGCCGTAGACGAGGCTGAACATGCCGATGGCGGACAGCGCCACGCCGATCCAGTCGAAGGAGTGCGCCTGCGGCTTGAGCTTGGGCACGAACTTTAACACCATGGCGATGCTGACCACGGCGATCGGGATGTTGATGAAGAAGATCCATTCCCAGCCGGCCGAGTCGACCAGCAGGCCGCCGGCGATCGGTCCGACCAGCGAGGCGATGCCGGCCACCGCGCCCCACACTCCCATGGCCGCTCCGCGGTGGGCATAGGGGAACAGGCGGGTGATCATGGTCATGGACTGCGGCGAGATCAGGGCGGCGCCCAGCCCCTGGACGGCGCGGGCCAGGATCAGTGAGGCCAGCGACGTGGACAGGCCGCTCCACAGCGAGGCGATGGTGAAGATGACCATGCCCAGCAGGTAGATGTTGCGCGGGCCGAAGCGGTCGCCCAGCCGCCCGGTGACCAGCAGCGGCACCGCAAAGGTCAGCAGGTAGGCGCTGTTGATCCACAGGATGCTGGAGATGTCGGAGTCCAGGTCCTCCATGATCGCCGGCATGGCCGTATGGACGATGGTGGTGTCGAGAAGGATCATGAAGAAGCCGATGACCAGCGCCCAGAGGGCGTTCCACGCGGCTTTCTTGTTGAATTCAGTGGGGGTGTTCGCTGTTTGTGGCACTGGTCAAGACTAGTGCGTTCGGGCGCAATGCGAAATAAATAGGAAGACTATTGAAGCTGAATCAGTCGAAGCTCACAGTTCCGCAGACCCTGGTCACCACGTCGCCGCTGACCCAGACGCCCTGGTCGTCGGCCTCGACGTGCAGGATCGCATCGCGTCCCACCCGGGTGCCCTGGCGCACCGTGTAGCGCTGCGGGGCGTAGCCGGTCTCGGTCAGCCAGACGCCGAAGGCGGCGTTCAGGCTGCCGGTGGCGGGGTCCTCGGGGACGGCTTCGCCGGGAACGAAGTTGCGGACCTCGAAATCCGCCGGCGGCTGCATCACCACGGAGCCGAACCGTTCCTCGGAGCGTTCGAGGTCCGAGGAGTCCAGCGGTAGCAGCTCCTCGCGGGTGCCTGCCAGGCGCGGCAGGACCGACTGGCGCGGTTGCCAGCTGCCGTTGGAGACGCTGGATGCGGTGTACGGGCCGATGACTCCGACTTCGAGGCCTTCCAAGGCGTCGAAATCCGGTTCGATGGCCAGCACCACGTCGGCGTCGCGCAGCACCAGGCCTGCCGGCTGGGGGCCGTTGACCAGCCAGGAATGGTCGATGACGTCCTCGGGCTGCAGGCCCAGGCCGGAGATTGCCCACTGCAGGACGTCGGGCTCCAGCGGGCCCGAACGGGTCAGCGGGGGAGCGAGGAAGGCGATGCGCTGGGAGTGCTCGGCGGTGCCTTTCCGCTCGACGCGCAGCCGGATCAAGCCGCTGCGGCACTCCTGGATCAGGGAGCCGCTGGGGCCCGGTTCGCCGCCGGATTCCAGCCAAGCGTGGGCGGCCCCGAGCGTGGGATGGCCGGCGAAGGGCAGCTCCGTCGTCGGGGTGAAAATGCGGATCGCGTAGTCAGCCTCCTCCTCGGTCGGCTCGACGAAGAACACGGTCTCGGCCATATTGACCCACTTGGCGAAACGCTGCATCTGGTCGTCGCTGAGATGGTCGGCGTCGAAGACCACGGCCAAGCCGTTGCCGTTGAATTCGGTGGCCGCAAAAACGTCAACCTGCTGATAGGCAAATGTGCTGCTCATACATAGCATCGTGGCACATTCGTCAGCAGGTTGACGGGGTGTTACGCGGAACGTCATGCAAAAAGTGCCGAACCGCACCGAATATTTTTTGCGGTCACCACTGGTGGGCGACGTCGATCACGAGCCGGGAGGATGTCCCCGGGCCGTTGAGCAGGAATGCACGCATCGGAAGCCGTGCCCGGGTGGAGACGCCGAGCAGGGTTTCCCCTTCGAAGCTTCCCAGCCAGACCTGCTGCTTGAACGTCTTGTAGTTCAGGGTCTTGACCTGGGCACCTAGATTGTACGAGGTGCTTGCCGGGGCATGGAGCTGGATCTGCAGCTTCGCCCCGCCGGTGGTCTTCACTTCAATTCCGGAAGCGATGCCGACGAACTTGTCGACGTACTTCACGGTGTAGCCGGCCGGCTTGGACTTCAGGTCGATGACCATGCGGTCGTAGCACGTGTGCTGGCCGGTGCGCACGTTGGTCAGGGCGGACGTGGTGGACAAGGTCTTGGTCTTGGCCAAGGAACCCCAGTAAACGGTTGCGCAGGTCGAGGCTGCGGTGGAGGTGGGTACTGCTACTGCTGCGGGCGTCATTGCCAGCATGGCTGCCGTCGCCGTGGCGGCGACGATTCCGAATTTTGTTCGGCGCACGGTGATCACCGGCTTTCTGTGGTTGCGCCAGCCGGCCGATTCACGTGGCCGGTCACACTACTAAAGCGCCGCGGCCGGGGAAAAGGCAAGAGTCTGGAGAAAACGGAACGATACCGATATTGATCTGTGACGGAGGCCGAGAAGTTCGGAATGACACAAGCGGCTACACAGCTCCCGGCCAGAGCCCTATGACATGCTTTAAGGATGACTCCAACACCTACCGCACCCATCGACGAAACTGTTGAAGATGTCATTCAGGCCTCAAGCTTCCTACCCGAATCGTTGCAATTCTGGGTGGTTATAGCTATTGGTGCAGTCGTTGCCGGGATCCTGACGGTCGTCTTCAGCGGCGTCGCGCGCCGCATCCTTTCGCGCATGGGCATTCCGGCCGGGACCGTGAAACCGACCAGGACTCCGTTCTTCGCCACGATGACCTCGATCGTCGTCAAATCGGTGTTCTCGATCTTCTACCGGGACAGGCCCTGGTACAACGCCTGGCAGTTTGTCATCCTCGCCTTGCTGATCTTCTTCCTCACCTGGTTCATCATCAGCGTCGTCAAGGTCATCGAGACCTCGGTGCTGACCCGGGTGGAAGTCAGGTTCGGTCCGGGACGCAAGCTGGCCAAGGTACGCACCCAGGTGGGCCTGCTGCGCCGGGTGCTGACCGCGGTGCTGTGCGTGCTGGCGATCGGGGCGGTGCTCCTGTCCATCGAGCAGGTCAGGGCGCTGGGCGCCGGTATTCTCGCCTCCGCCGGCCTGGCTTCGGTGGTTGTCGGCCTGGCCGTGCAGTCCACGTTGGCCAATGTCTTCGCCGGCATCCAGATCGCGTTCACCGATTCGATCCGCGTGGAGGACACCGTGGTGGTGGAAGAAGAACGCGGCACGGTCGAGGAAATCACCCTGTCCTACGTGGTGGTGCTGCTGCTGGACGGGCGTCGCATGATCCTGCCTTCCACCTACTTCACCACCACCCCGTTCGAGAACTGGTCGCGCCGCAGCAGCGAGATCTCCGGCAATGTGGTGCTGCAGCTGAAGCTGAACGCCCCGATCGAGTACCTGCGCCAGCGCACCACCGAACTGCTTGAATCCTCCGATTGGTGGGACGGCCGCACCAATGCCCTAAACGTGACCGACGTCCAGGGCGGCCTGCAGACATTGACCATATTTTTATCGGCGCGCAACCCCTCGGACCTGTGGGAGCTGCGCAACATGGTCCGCGAGAAGCTGCTGGGCGAACTGGTGCAGAGCTATCCCGAATGCCTGCCGGATCCGCGCACGCTGCCAAACGCCCCGACCGTGTAGCGATATATGCAGATGGCCCCGTGGAACCGCCGCTTCTGCGGTGCGTTCCACGGGGCCATTGCGGCTACGAGGACGGCTGAGGCGGCCGGCCTGGACTAGAGCCGTAGCGCGGCCGGCCCGTAGTCGTTGTAGCGCTGCTGCCGGGCGGTGGCGTCGCGCAGGGCCGAGATCAGCGACTCGGCCTTGTCGATCAGGTCCCGGATGAGGTCGTCATCGCGTTCGACCCACAGGTACTCCGGGGTGTCGCGCAGCGGGACGAAGTTGTCGTGCTCCTCCCAGACGAACAGGGTGCGCTCGGCACCGATGACGTGCTGCTGCCAGAGCACCTGGCGCAGGTAGTTCTTCGGGATCTTCTTGAACGGCTTGTTGGTGGTCTTGATTTCCGCGAGCACCGGCACCCCTGCCGCGTCGAACCCGAGGCCGTCGGGGGTGGCCAAGTGCAGTCGGGAGTGCTGGGCGTGGAACAGCTGGGTGGAAGGGAAGATGTTGAAGTTCTCCTGGACCCAGGCGGCGATCACCGGCTCGCGCTTGCGGCCGTGGTCCGTGTAGGGGTTCCCGGAGAAGCCGTTGCCGTAGAGCTTGTCCCATGCGGCGTTCTTGATCGACTTCTCGGTGGAAAGCTTGGCCACGTCGGTCGCGGTGATGCCCTGCGACCGGGCCCGGAGCCACTCGATGCGGTTGGACGAATCGGCGAGAACTCGTTCGAAGCATTCATGGCTGACACCGGGCACTGTAATCACGTGCTCTATTCTCCCCCACAAAAGGGGCGCAACCGTGCATCTGCGCATCCAATCCCGCGTGAGGCTAGTCGCTGGCGCGGGCGATGGCGGCCAGCAGCTGGTTCAGGGTGGGCGGCTGCCCGCCGCGGAACCGCTCCTGCCCGTCGACCAGCAGGCGGATCACCGGGGTCGAAGTGATGCCCAGCTCCTCGCCGCGCCGCACCTGCTCGACCACGTTGATTTCCTCGACCTCCAGGTCCGGCAGCAGCCGCTGGACGCGGCGGACCAGCGACCTGGTGCTGACGCAGGGCGCGCAGAACGGCTGCGAGTACAGTTCCAGCTTCATGGATCCGGTGTTCCTCCTGCCGGGGGATGGAGCGCGAGGTGCGGGCCTCATACCAGGGTATGTGCCCGGGCCGGCCGGTTTCGCTCCCCGAGACGATGCGCCCGGCCGCCGACATTGAAAACATGGAAGCATGCTAGAAAATTCCTTGGGACGCCCGGCAGTCATCTCCGCCCGCGGCCTGTACCGCAACTTCGGCAGCACCGCTGCCCTGGACAACGTGAACCTCGACATCCAGCTGGGCCAGTCGCTGGCCATCATGGGCCCGTCGGGATCCGGCAAGTCCACCCTGCTGCACGCGCTGGCCGGAATCGACCTGCCGGACTCCGGGCAGATCACGCTGAATTTGCCGGGGAGCGCCCCGGTGCAGATCGAATCGCTCAAGGACAAGCCCCGCACCAAGCTGCGCCGCGAGGCCTTCGGCTTCGTATTCCAATCCGGGCTGCTGATCCCGGAGCTGACAGCCATTGAGAACGTGGCCATGGCGTTGATGATCAACGCTGTGCCGCGTTCCAACGCGATGGACCGCGCCGCCCGGGCGCTGGCGCAGCTGGGGCTGGCGGGCATGGAGGAGCGCCGCATCGGGCAGCTCTCCGGCGGCCAGCAGCAGCGTGTGGCCATCGCCCGCGCCCAGGTGACCGGTGCCAGCGTGGTCTTCGCCGACGAGCCGACCGGAGCGCTGGACTCGGCCACCGGCGCCGAGGTGCTGGAAACCCTGCTGGACTGCACCGTCGGCGCCGGCAAGTCGCTGGTCATGGTCACCCACGACCGCACGGTGGCCGAACGCTGCGACCGGATCGTGCACCTGAGCGACGGCCGGTTGCTGGACGGCACGGCGCGCCAGGAGCGCCAGGCAGGAGCCTGGTCATGAATTCGGTGCACCTGGCCTGGATGCTGGGCCGTCCCTCCTCGACGCGCAGCTCGTCGCAGATCCTGACCGTCAGCGCCTACGCCATGGTCAGCGCGATGCTGCTGATCGTGCTGGGCGGCGCCTACTCGTTCACCAGCTTCGAACGCGAAGCCCAGGCGACCTACCTGCCGCTGGCGGGATTCGCGGTGGTGCTGCTGGCCGTGCCGCTGATGGTGCTCGGCTCGGCCGCTGCCCGGCTGTCGGCGCGCACGCAGGACCGCGCGTTGTCCTCTCTGCGGCTGCTGGGCGCGACCGGCGGCCAGATCCGCAGCGTCTCGCTGCTGCAGGCCGCCGGCACCGCCTTGGCCGGGGCCTTGGCGGGCGTGGTGCTGTACCTGGCCTCCTCGCCGCTGGTGGCGATGATCCGCTTCCAGGGCGCGCCGCTGGGTGACGCCATCTACCTGCCCTGGTGGGCGGTGGCCATCGCGGTGGTGGTCATCGTGCTGCTGGCGGTGATCAGCTCGCTGGCCGGGCTGCGCAAGCTCATCATCACCCCGCTGGCCGTGGCCACCCGGCAAAGCGTGCCGGTGCCCAGCTGGATCCGGGTGCTGGTCACGCTGGGCTCGGTGGCGCTGCTCTACTTCGTCTTCACCAACATCGGTGTGGTGAGCCAGGAATTCGGCACCATCATCGCGGTGATCATCCTGGGCTTCGGCTTCGGCCTGCTGGTGCTGAACCTGGCAGGGCCGTGGCTGGTGGCCACGGTCGGGCGGAGCAAGCTGAAGAAGGCGGTCAAGCCGGAGCAGCTGCTGGCGGCCCGCATGATCCTGGAGAACCCCGGCGAATCCTGGCGCCAGGTGTCAGGCGTCGCGATGGCCTCCTTCGTCGCCGTGGTCGGCGGCAGCGGGGCGGCGCTGATGAGCATGGGCAACGGTCAGGAGTCGACCGGCACCTGGTTCGACTACCTGCCGCAGGACATCCTCACCGGGGTGCTGCTGACCCTGGTTATTACTTTTGTTTGCGTGGCCGCGTCGGCCTCGATTTCGCAGAGCGCCAGCACCCTGGACCGCGCGGACCTCTACGACGGACTGCACAAGCTGGGCATGGGCTACGAGGTGATGAATGCGGCCCGTACCAAATCGCTGATGATCCCGGCGCTGACCGCTTCGATCGGCTTTGCCAACGCCTCGGTGGTGCTGGTCCTGCCGCTGGCCGGCGTTGCGGTGCTGATCAAGCCGCTGACGGTGCTGGTGGTCATCCTGGCCGTGGTGCTGGGCCTGGTGCTGATCCGCGCGGCCATCAGCGTGGCCAACCCCCGCCGGCTGCTCGCCGAGCGCGTCTAGCAGGTATTTCCGGGGCTCCAAGGTAGGGGACGGATACCCGAAAAGCCCAGATTTTCTCCGATTAGGGATTAACCGTGTTGCGTAATGCGGACGAAAACGCGTATTGTGACCTGTGGTTCGGGTAGGCATGCCTTACCTATTCGAATTCACAGTTCACGGAACCTCGCATAGTCTGGATAACCCCGCCCATGAATATCTCGCGCCGCACCGGCATCTTCGCCGCCTCCGCCGCCATCCTCGCCCTGAGCCTGACCGCCTGCGGCTCCAGCGCCGAACCCGGCGCCAATTCCTCGGCCGTGCCGTCGGCCTCGGCAGACTTCAGCCCGGTGACCATCAAGAACATCTACGGGGAAACCGAAATCACCGAGGTGCCGGAAACCATCGCGACCATCTCCTGGGTCAACGCCGACACCCTGCTGGCACTGGACACCGTGCCGGCCGGCATGGACACCGACACCTACGGGCAGAACGCCAACAACTCCACGGACTGGAAGGACGCCGCGCTGGCCGAGCTGGGCGCGTCCATCGGCTCCGAGAAGGCCCCGAAGCAGTTCGACATCGCCGACGGCATCGACTTCACCGGCATCGCCGAGCTCAAGCCGGACGTCATCTTCGCCCCGTACTCGGGCATGACGCAGGAAGAATACGAAAAGCTGGAAAAGATCGCCAAGGTCGTCGGGCCGATCGAAGCCAACTACACCACTAGCTGGCAGGACGCCACCGAAGCGGCGGGCCAGATGCTGGGCAAGCAGGACCAGGCCACCGCCTTGATCTCGGAGATCGAGGGCAAGATGGCGGCCGTGGGGGACCAGAACCCGGTGCTGAAGGATTCCACCTTCATCGCGGCCGACCTCTCCTCGCCGGAGACCTCCTACGTGTACTCCACCGGGGACACCCGTCCGCGATTCCTGACCGCGCTGGGCATGAAGCAGGCGCCGTATGTGGATGAGAACGCCGCCAAGGACGCCTTCTACTTCACCGTTTCCCCGGAAAAGGTCAACGAATGGGACGCGGACGTCGTCTTCGCCTCCGCCGTGGCAGGAAACTCCGTGGACGACATCGTCAAGGCTCAGCCGCTGTACGGCCAGATCCCCGCTGTGAAGAATGACGCGGTGGCCCTGCCGGGTACCGACCAGGCCACCTTGTCCATCTCCGCGGCCTCCCCGCTGTCCATCGAATGGGCGCTGGAGCACGTGGTGCCGAATATCGTGAAGGCCGCCGAGAACGCGGCGGCCGCCAAGTAGCCCTTAGGCAGTTCGCGACAAGTAGTGCAATTGCGCCTCAAGGGAATGACTCGCCGCGCCGGCCAGGCGCGGGTCAAGGTCGGGGTAGACCAGATCCAGCAGCTCTGCTGGCTTTGCGTCCGCCCCGGCCTTGCCGAGCTTCTCCAGCGCGGCGCGCACCTGGTTCAGTCGGTCCTCCCGGTGCGCCAGGTATCCCTCCAGCAGCGGGTGGGATTGCCGGTGCTGCTCGCCGTGGGCGGGATGCAGCGGCATGTCCGGCAGCTCCAGCAGGCGCTCCAGCGAGGACAGGTAGTCGTACAGCGTTCCATCGGGGTGCTCCAGGATGGTGGTGCCCCGGCCCAGCACGGTATCCCCGGTGAACAGGTGCTCCTCGGCGCCGATGCGCACAAAGCAGACCGAGTCCGAGGTGTGCCCGGGAGTGAATTCCACCCGCACCGCGGTGCCGGCAGCCTCGATGGCCTCCCGGTCCGCGAACACCTCGGCCCCGCGGCAGAACTGCTCCAGGAAGGCACGCACCGGGGCCCCGGTCAGTTCGCTCAAGCGGTCGATGCCCTCGGTGTGGTCCGGATGGCGGTGCGTGATCAGCACCAGCTGCACGTCGTAGGTGGCCAGCGCCTGCAGGTGCGGCTCCAGCTCGGGGCCGGGATCGATCACGATCACCGGGGTCCCGGGCGCAAGGCTCGCCTCGGGGGCGAACAGCAGATAGGTATTGGTCCCGTCGAGCGTCATTTCCGAAGGGTTGTCGGCACGCAGCACGGCAATGCCGGGCGCCAGAACTGTGGGCGCAGAAACATGATCCATGACAACGAGTGTAGGAAGCAATGACCGCAACCGAAAGTACATTGCGCCCCGCAGCGCAACGTTCCGGCCCCGGGCTGGGAGGCAAACTCGGTGCCCTCGCGCTGCTGGTGCTGGTGCTGGCAGCTGCCGTCCTCGCTTCGCTGCTGCTCGGGGCCCGCAACGTCGGCCTGGACAGCGTGCTGGCCGCGTTGTCCAATGTCGACCCCGCAGACGGGGACCAAGTGGTGGTGCAATCACGAATGGCGCGCACCGTCGGGGCCATCGTGGTGGGCGCCGCCCTGGGCCTGGCCGGCGCCGGGTTGCAGGGGCTGACCCGCAACCCGCTGGCGGACACCGGGATCCTGGGCCTGAACGCCGGCTCCTCGCTGGCCGTGGTGGTTGTGGTCGCGCTCGCCGGGGCGGCCTCGCTGCCGCTGGTCATGGCGGCGGCCTTCCTCGGCGCGGCGCTGGTCATGACGCTGGTCTACGTGGTCGCCAGCGTGGGGCGCGAGGGCGCCACCCCGATCAAGCTCGCCCTGGGCGGTGCGGCGCTGGCCGTGGGCGTCGGCTCGATCACCAACACCATTCTGATGATCTCCAAGTCCACGCTGGATGAATTCCGCATGTGGCAGATCGGCTCGCTGTCCGGCGGAAGCCTAGAAACCTACCTGCTGGCAGTGCCGGTCATCGCCGTCGGCGCGCTGGTTGTGCTGTCCACCGCCCGCGCCTGCAACGCCGTGGCCATGGGCGAGGACACCGCGATCGCCCTGGGCATCAACGTGAACCGTGCGCGCCTGCTCGGCTCGGTCGGCGTGGTGCTGCTGGCCGGCACCGCCACCGCCGTGGCCGGGCCCATCGCCTTCGTCGGCCTGATGATCCCGCATGCGGTGCGCCTGCTGGTGGGCGGGGACTACCGCTGGATCATGCCCGCCAGCCTGCTTGCAGGGCCGATCCTGCTGCTGCTCGCGGACACCGCCGGACGGCTGGTCCTCCCGCCAAGCGAGATCCAGGTCGGTGTCATGTGCGCCATGCTCGGCGGGCCGATCTTCATCATCATGATGCGCAGCGGCATGAAGTCGGTGAAGCTATGAGCGCCATCGAGCAGTCCACGCGGCGGCACGAGCCGGGGCGGCCCACCGGCGTCGCGGCCCGCCGCTCCGCACGGGTGCGCATCGCGGCGCTGTGGATGCTCCTGGTGCTGCTGGCCACCGCCGCCGCCTACATCTTCTGGGGCCGCGACCGGCTCCCGGTGGACGAGGTCCTGCAGGTGCTGGGCGGGGCGAGCGTGCCCGGCACCAGCTTCATCCTCATGGAGGACCGGCTGCCGCGGCTGGTGGTCGGGGCGCTGGCCGGGGCCGGGCTGGGCATCTCCGGCGCGCTCTTCCAGCGCTGGCTGGGCAATCCGCTGGCCAGCCCCGACGTGATCGGCGTGGGCTTCGGCGCCTCGGCCGCCGCGATCGCCGCGATGATCGTCTTCGGCGTGAACGACTGGAAGCTGAGCGCCTTCGCGCTCGCCGGGGGCCTGGCCGTGGCCGCGGTGATCTACTGGCTGTCGGCCTCGGGCCAGCGCACCGGTTCTCGGCTGATCCTGGCCGGCCTGGCCATCGGGGCCATGCTGCAGGCGCTGATCCAGTTCCTGCTGACCCAGACTGAGGTGAACACCGCCAGCGACGCGATGCGCTGGCTGACCGGTTCGCTGTCCGCCAGCACCTGGGAACGCGCGGCGGTGCTGGGCATCGGCCTCGGCGCGGCGGGAATCTTCCTGCTGCCGGTGGTGCTGAGGCAGCTGAAGCTGCTGGAGCTGGGCGAGGACGCCGCGGCGGCGCTGGGCTTGCACGTGGGACGGGCCCGCGTGCTGCTGGTCTTCACCGCGGTGGCCCTGGGTGCGATCCCCATCGCCGTCACCGGGCCGCTGGCCTTCGTTGCCTTCCTGGCCGGTCCGATCACCGCCGCGCTGTCCCGCTCTGCGATCCATGTGCCGCTGGCCGGGCTGACCGGTGCGACACTGGTAGTGGTCGCCAATTTCTTTGCCGCGAACCTGTTCGCGCAGATCAACCTGCCGGTGGGCGTTATCACCGGCGCATTCGGCGCACCGTTCCTGATTTGGGTGCTGGTGCGCGCCAACTCTACTGGAAACGGGGGATAACCCATGGCCACTTTGCAGGCTAGCGGGCTGACCTTGGCCTACGACAAGGTCACCATCGTCGATGAATTGTCACTGGACATCCCCGCCGGGCAGGTGAGCATCGTGGTCGGGGCCAACGGCTGCGGCAAGTCCACGCTGCTGCGCGCCCTGTCCCGGCTGCTGAAGCCGGCCGGGGGACAGGTGCTGCTGGACGGTGCGGACATCCACTCCAAGCCGGCCAAGGAGGTCGCCAAGACCCTGGGCCTGCTGCCGCAGTCGCCCACCGCCCCGGACGGGATCACCTCCCGCGAATTGATCAGCCGCGGCCGCTACCCGCACCAGGGCCTGTTCAAGCGCTTCTCGGCCGAGGACGAGGCGGCGGTGAACCGCGCCATGGAGCTGACCGGCACCGCCGGCCTGGCCGACCGCCCGGTGGACGAGCTCTCCGGCGGCCAGCGCCAGCGCGTATGGATCGCCATGGCCCTGGCCCAGGAAACCGACCTGCTGCTGCTTGACGAGCCCACCACCTTCCTGGACGTGGCCCACCAGCTGGAAGTGCTGGACGTGGTCAGCGAGCTGAACCGCACCCGCGGCATCACCGTGGTCATCGTGCTGCACGATCTGAACCTGGCAGCCCGCTACGCCGACTACCTGGTGGCGCTGAAGGACGGCAAGATCTACGCCGCCGGGCACCCCACCGAGGTGGTCACGGAGAAGACGGTCAAGGCGGTGTTCGGCATGCCCAGCCGCGTCATCCCGGACCCGGTGGCAGGCACCCCGCTGGTGCTGCCCATCGGCCGCCAGCGTGTGCTGCGCACCGAATCGGTGCTCGCCGCCAACGGCATCTTCCGCGGCGACGCGCCGGTCAACGAGCCGCGGGCGCTGGCCGAAGGCCTGGAGCAGGACTCCGCGGTGATCGAGGAGGAGGCGCAGGCCGCCACCCGGGCCGTCGCCGAGGCGGACCCGAACCTCGCCCGCCCGGCGCGCGAGCATCTGCAGACCCTGGCCTTCCAGACCACGGTCCTGCGCAGCCAGCAGCTATCCCCGTCCTTCCGCCGGCTCACCGTGGGCGGCGCGGACCTGGAGGACTTCGGCACCAACAGCCACCCGCTGGACATGCGCATCAAGCTGCTGCTGCCCCCGGAGGCAGGCTTCGGGCCGAACAGCGAAATCGCCAGCCTGCGCCCGGATGCGCTGACCAGCCCAGCCGAGCAGCTGGGCTGGTACCAGCGTTGGCTGGCCATCGACCCCGCGCAGCGCGGCTACATGCGCACCTACACCGTGCGCGCGTTCCGCGAAGCCGGGCACCGCGACAACCTGGGGACGACCCCGGAGCTGGACATCGACTTCGTGCTGCACGGTAAGGTGGTGGACGGGCGGCTGCAGGGCGGTCCTGCCACCGAGTTCGGCGACCGCGCGCAGCCGGGCGACCCGCTGCTGCTGCTGGGTCCGAACAAGGCGTTGACCGACGACAGCTATGGCGGCATCGAATTCCGCCCGGGTGCCGCGTCCCGCATCGTGCTGGCCGGCGACGAGACCGCGGCCCCGGCCATCTGCGCGATCCTTGAATCGCTGCCGGCCAACGTCACCGGTCACGCGTTGATCGAGGTGCCGGAAACCACCGACATCCTGGGCACCACCACCCGCTCGGGCATTTCCGTGCAGTGGCTGACGCGCGGCACCGCGGAGCACGGCTCGCTGCTGCGCGACGCGGTCCGCGGCGCCGTGGCCATCCCGGGCGCCGGCGTGGTGCAGACCACCGCGGACCCGGAGGACATCAACGTGGACGAGGACATCCTGTGGGAAACCGGCCAGGCCCAGTCCGCCCCGTTCTACGCCTGGATCGCCGGGGAGGCTGGCACCGTGAAGGAGCTGCGCCGCTACCTGGTGCGCGACGCGGGCATCGACCGCAAGCAGGTGGCGTTCATGGGCTACTGGCGCCGGGGCAAGCAGGAGAACTAGCCTTCCTCCGCACGCTGGAAGGGGCTCCCGCCCGCCGGAAACATCGCCGGCAGGCGGGGGCCTCTGCGCATTCCACGCCGGGACGGGGTCAGTTGGCGGTCCGGTCTGCGGTGCCCGGCTTGCAGGTCCCGGCGCGCGGAGGGCGGGGGTTCTCTCGGTTCAGGATGCCCAGCAGGCGGGTGAGCTCCTCGCGGTCCTCGGCGCCGAGCTTGTCGAAGTAGCCGTCCATGCTGCTCTTGCGCAGCGCCGAGAGCTCGCCGAGCAGCTCCCGGCCGGCGTCGCTGAGCACAATCAAGGTAGCGCGGCGGTCGCCCGGATCCGGGGTGCGGAGCACCAGTGACTTGGCCGCGAGCTGGTCCACCACCTCGGTGGTCGAACGCGCAGCGATGTGCAGGCGCTCAGCCAGCTGGGAGTTGCGTAGCCCCTGCTCCTCGGCGCGGCCCAGGATGGACAGCACCCGGGACTGGTGCGGGGTGACGCCCGCGGGGATCAGGCTGTCGCGCCAGCGGCCGCGGATGGTCCGGGACGCCTGCAGGAATAGATCGGTCAAGTCAGGCTTGGACTCATCGGTGTGCATAGGGTCAAGGATAGTGTGTTTTCCCGAACAGTTTCAAGATGTAACCACATAGTGAGGTAACCTCTGCTATTCTGTAATCCACAGTGGAACAACCAGTGGAAGGGAGCACCCATGCACCCGATGGCGCCAATGGGCGGCGGAAGGCCGCCGGCTTCGGCGGCGCGCAGCGCCGACGACAAGAAGTGGCTGGCTGAGCACCCGGTCTCCGTCAAGCGCATCGCCGCGCTCTTCCGCCCGCATCTGGGCACGGTCATCGTGGTGGTGCTGCTGATCGTCGCCTCCTCGCTCATCGGACTGGCCCAGCCCTTCATCATCCGCGAGCTGATCGACGTCGCCATCCCGAACCGGGAGGTGGACTTGCTGCTCGCCGGCGCCGGGGGACTGGTGCTGATCGCCCTGGTCTCCTCGGTGCTGGAGGTGGTCCAGACCTGGCGCGCCACCCTGATGGGGCAGAGGGTCATGCACGGGCTGCGCACTGGGCTCTTCACCCACCTGCAGAAGCAGTCGCTGGGATTCTTCACCAACTCCAAATCCGGCGACGTGCAGTCGCGGCTTATCAACGACGTTGGCCAGATGCAGTCGGTGATCACGAACTCGGCGACCAGCATCGCCTCCAACCTGACCACCGTGGTCGCCACGGCCTGCGCCATGGTCGCGATCTCCTGGAAACTGAGCCTGATCTCCCTGGTGGTGCTGCCGCCGGCGATCATCCTGGCCCGGCAGACCGCCCGGCTGCGCCGCGCCGTCACGGGCCGGCGCCAGCGTGAAATGTCGAACCTGACCTCGCTGATCGAGGAACGCCTGAGCATCTCCGGGGTGCGGCTGTCCAAGATCATGGGCACCGGCGCCGCCGACGCGTCGGCTTTTGCGCAGTCCAGCCACCGGCTGATCGACCTTGAAATGAAAAGCGCGCTGGCCGGACGGTGGCGCATGGCGGCCATGAGCATCATCTTCGCGGTGATTCCCGCGGTCCTGTACCTGGTGGCGGGGCTGCCGGCCACCGGCGACGGGATGAGCATCGGCACGCTGGTGGCCTTCACCGGGCTGCAGGCAGGCATCTTCCGGCCTGTCATGGGGCTGATGCAGATCTCGGTGCAGTGGATCTCCGCGATGGCGCTGTTCGGCAGGGTCTTCGAATACCTGGATACCGACCAGGCGCTGCCGCTGCCCGAGCATCCGCGCCGGCTGGATCCCGCGGCGATGCGCGGGGAAGTGGTGCTGGAGCGGGTAGGTTTCCGCTACCCCGGGGCTGCCGCGCCGACGCTGGAGGCGCTGGACCTGGTGCTGGAGCCGGGAACCATGACAGCGGTGGTCGGGGCGACCGGGTCGGGCAAATCCACCATGGGCTCGCTGCTTCCGCGGCTGCTGGATCCGACCTCGGGGCGGGTGCTGCTCGACGGGGTCGACCTGCGCGAGCTGGACCCCGAGCAGGTTTCCCGGGCGGTGTCGGTGGTGGCGCAGGAAAGCTACCTGCTGCACACCACGGTGCGGGAGAACCTGTTGTGGGCGGCGCCGGGGGCCAGCGAGGCCGAGCTGTGGCAGGCGCTGGAAGCGGCGCAGATCGCCGAGCTGATCCGCTCGCTGCCCGACGGGCTGGAAACCGCGGTGGGCCAGCGCGGACACCGCTTCTCCGGCGGGGAACAGCAGCGCCTTGCCATCGCGCGCACCATGCTGCGCCGGCCCAAGGTGCTGGTCCTCGACGAGGCGACCAGTGCGCTGGATACCGTCACCGAGGCGCTGGTGCAGCAGGCGCTGGACGAGCTGGCGGTCGGGCGCACTACGCTGCTGATCGCGCACCGGCTGAGCACGGTGCTGCGGGCCGACCGCATCGTGGTGCTCGATAGCGGGCGGATTGTCGAATCCGGAACCTTCGCCGAGCTGGTGGAGCAGGGCGGGCGCTTCGCCCGGCTCGTGGCGAACAGCGAGTTCGCCGACAGGGTCGGCTAGTCCTCTTCGCAGTCCTGCGGGCCGCCGGGGACGGACGCCTTGCAGGACGGGTCGGACTCGCAAGTCTCCAGGGCGCCGAGGATCTTGGGCAGCGCGGTTTCGAGCGCTGCGCGTTCGTGCTGGTCCAGCGAGTCGAACAGCTTTTCGCGGATGAAGGTGACGTGGCTCGGGGCGGCTTCGCGGATGGTCTTCCATCCGGCCTCTGTCAGTTCGATCTGCTGCCCGCGGCGGTCGGTTGAATCCGAGCAGCGGGTGATCATGCCCTTGGCTTCCATGCGGCGCAGCAGGTGGGACAGCCGCGAGCGGTCCCAGCGCAGGTTGTCGGCGATGTCCGCCGGGCGCAGGGAGGTGGCGGGTCCTTCGGAGAGCACCGCGAGCACCGAGTACTCGCCGGTCTGCATGCTCGAATCCACGCTCAACTGGCGGTCCATGGCGCTGGGGAACTGCCACAGGAACTCGCGGATAATCCGCCAGAGGGCCTGTTCCTTGTCATCGAGCCAGCGGGTCTCATCGGCAGCCATCCGTGGGCGCTCCTTCTCTACGTGGCGTACCCGGCATGCTGCGGGTCCGCGCTCATTTGTTGACGTATCAATTATCTCTGGTATTGTTGGATTTAGCAAGAGTTGATGACGCATCAACTAAAGAGTTCGGCGCACGAACTTCCCCAAGGAGAAAATACTATGTCGAAGATCGCCATCGTTACCGGTTCTACTCGTCCAGGCCGCAACAACATCAGCGTTGCCCAGTGGGTGCTGGAGCAGGCGCAGGCATTTGGCGGCGCCGACTTCGAGCTTGTAGACATCGCGGACTTCAACCTGCCGGTGCTGGACGAAGCCTTCCCGGCCGCCTACCAGAACTACCAGGGCGAGCATGCCAAGGCCTGGGCCGCCAAGATGAACGAGTTCGACGGCTACATCTTCGTCACCCCGGAGTACAACCACTCGGTCTCCCCTGCGCTGGCCAACGCGCTGAGCTACATCAACGTCGAGCTGAACAACAAGGCCGCCGGCCTGGTGGGCTACGGTTCGGCCCTGGGCGCCCGCTCCATCGAGCACCTGCGCGGCATCCTCTCCGAGCTGCAGGTAGCCCACGTGCAGAAGACCGGCCTGTTCTCCCTGTTCACCGACTTCGAGAACTTCTCGAACTTCAAGCCGACCGCGGAGGGCGCCGCTTCGGTGCAGCCGATGTTCGAGCAGCTGCTGGCCTGGACCGAAGCCATGAATTCGGTGCGCGCCGCCGCATCCGTCAGCGCCTAATTGCACGCTGCCTGAACGGCCTAGCGTTCAAGTGCAAACGGCGGGAAGCTTGTACCAGGCCTTCCCGCCGTTTGCCGTATCACCCGAGAACTTGCCCCAGAGCGGGCAACCAAGCCAAAGATTGTGGAGGATCGAGCATGTCGCAGGACTATTCAACCAAGGGCGCGTACGTCACGGGCAGTGAATTCACGCGCGATACCAACTACATCCAGGACCGCATCGTTGCCGATCCGCGGCCGGAGGCGTTCTCCCACGGGGAGCCGGTAAGCAAGATCGGGCACCCGAATGCGGCCCTGGGCGAAGGCGCCCAGCTCTGGCAGGTCGAAGCAGGGCGCTACCGCTTGGTGGCCGCCCGCGCCTGCCCGTGGGCCAACCGCACGCTGATCGTGCGCCGCCTGCTGGGCCTGGAGGATGCGATTTCGGTGGGCCTGCCAGGTCCGACCCACGACGTGCGCAGCTGGCGGTTTGATCTGGACGAGGGCGGCAAGGACCCGGTGCTGGGCACCGAACGCCTGCAGGAGAACTACTTCAAGCGCTTCGCCGACTATCCCCGTGGCATCACCGTCCCGGCCATCGTGGACATCCCCAGCGGCGCGGTGGTCACCAACGACTACCCGCAGATCACCTGGGACTTCTCCACGCAGTGGAAGCAGTTCCACCGCGAAGGAGCCCCGGACCTGGTCATGGAGGACCAGCTCGACGAGATGCTCCCGCTGATCAAGCGCATCTTCACCGAGGTCAACAACGGCGTCTACCGTGCGGGCTTCGCCGGTACGCAGGCCGCCTATGAGGACGCCTACGACCGGATCTTCACCACCCTCGACTACCTCGAAGAACGCCTGGCCACCCGCCGCTTCCTCATGGGCGACTACATCTCCGAAGCCGACGTGCGCCTGTTCACCACGCTGATCCGCTTCGACCCGGTCTACCACGGACACTTCAAGGCCAACCGCAACAAGCTGATCGAGATGCCGAACCTCTGGGGCTACGCCCGCGACCTGTTCCAGACCCCGGGCTTCGGCGACACCGTGGACTTCGAGCAGATCAAGGACCACTACTACAAGGTCCACGAGGACATCAATCCAACGCAGATCGTGCCCAAAGGCCCGGACCTGTCCAACTGGCTCGAATCCCATAACCGCGACGAGCTGGCGGACAACGGCCCATTCCTGGGCGGCACCGCTCCGGGCGAAGTCCGCACCGAGGAACGCGTCGCAGCAGGCCACAACCCGCTGTACCCGCTGGAAGGAAAATAGCCGGCAGCGGTCGGGCTACCTCTTGAAGTCGAAGCCCTGCTGCTCGCACGCCGCGGCAAACGCCTCGTCGTCGGTGATCACGGGCTGACCTGATGCATCTGTCGATACCGCGTTGCGGATCGAATCGGTGGAGGCCGCCGAGCCATGCTCGGCGGCCTTTTGCCGATTCGTCTGCCCGATATCGCCCGGGGCGGTCAGGCTGCCGCCGTAGTGGATGCACGCGGTGCTGCCCTCGGGATCGCTGCGGCGCAGGTCGTCGGGCGACGGACCCGAGCAGGCGGCCAGGCCCAGGGTCGCAACAACGAGGAGCGGCAGAATCTTTTTCACAGTTCACCATCCTACGGACCATCGCCAGCGCCGCGGCGTTGGCGCGGCGCAAGGACTCCGGAGCCTTCGCACGTCTCTTTAGGCGGCGGGGGAGGTCAGGTGGCAGGATTAAAGCCATGACGATCACCGCAGCGGCAGACGGATCAGCCCTAGGAAACCCCGGCCCGGCAGGCTGGGCCTGGTACATCGACGAGGCGAACTGGGCCTCCGGCGGCTGGGACCATGGAACCAACAACATGGGCGAGCTGCAGGCGGTCCTCGAACTCTTCCGCGCCACCGCCCAGTACCCGGAGCAGGAACTGAAGATCCTGTGCGACTCCCAGTACGCCATCAACTGCATCAGCAAGTGGATGCCGGGATGGAAAAAGCGCGGCTGGAAAAAGGCCGACGGCAAACCGGTGCTGAACCAGGAGATCCTCAAGGAATTGGATGCGGCGATCAAGGACCGCAAGTACACCTTTGAATGGGTCAAGGGCCACGCCGGGCATGACCTGAACGAAGCTGCCGACGACCGTGCCCGTGCCGCCGCCACCGCGCACCAGCAAGGCACTGCGCCGGACCCGGGCCCCGGTTACACCGCCGGAGCGGCATCTGCCGCGGCAGCTTCCACCGCAGCCCCTGCCGCCCCCGCTGAAGCAACCGCTCCCAAGTCCGCCCAGGATACGGCTGCCACGATCTATGAACTTGAACTGGGCTTCCTCGACCCGCAGATCCGCACCAGCTTCGCCGAGCTGAGCGATTTCCTGCATCCGGGATACCAGGAAGTCACCCGCGGTGGCGGGCTGCTGGATGTCGCCACGGTGCGCACCCAGCTCGAAGCCGGGGCGCAGCTGCCTGCCACCGGCGAGGTGCAGGTGCTCACCGCCCGCGAGGTCGACAGGGATCTGGCCCTGCTGGCCTACCGCATGAAGGTCGAGGGCTCGACGATCCTCGTGGTCTCCTCATGGTGGCAGCGCACCGAGAGCGGCTGGAAGCTGCGCTTCCGCCAGGAAACCGTCCAGCAGTAGCCGCAAGGCGATGGGCATCCCGCCCCAAACGGCGAAGGCACGAACCCCGCACGGTTCGTGCCTTTGCCGTTTTGCCGGGGCGGATTGCTAGAAGTGCCCCGAGGAGATGTTGCCCTTTTTGTAGTTGATGCGGTTGGCCAGCCAGTTGACCGCCCAGAGCGCGACGCCAAGGGCCAGCAGCAGCCCCGCAATCTCATACTGCACCCAGTCCGCGCGCGAGCGGGCCCATGGCCCGATCAGGAAAGCGCTGGTGGCGGCGCCGAGGATCGGGATGATCGTCGGTGCGCGGAAGGAATCCTCCGGCGCCTTGTCGCGGCGCAGCACCAGTAGTGCGATATTGACCATCGTGAAGACCACCAGCAGCAACAGGGCGGTGGTGCCGCCGAGCGAGCCGACGATCCCGCTTTCGGTATCCAGGTTCACGTAGACCACCAGCGCGATGGCCAGCAGCGTGGTGAAGATGATCGATAGCGTCGGGGTGCGACGCTTGGAATGCACCTTGCCCAGCACCTGCGGCAGCACACCCTGGCGGGCCATGCCGTAGAGCAGGCGGCTGGCCATGAGCATGTTCATCAAGGCGGTGTTGACCACGGCGAAGACCGTCAGGAACGGGAAGATCGCGTCCACCGGCAGGCCCGGGGCGCCGATGCGCACGACATCGAGCAGGATGCCCGCGTCAGGATTCTTCGGGTTCAGCAGGTCGCCGGTGGGGATCACCATGATGATGGTGACCGCGACGAGCATGTAGATCACGGCGCAGATGCCCAGGCTGATGAGCATGATGCGCGGGAAGGTCTTGTTGGGGTTCTTGGTTTCCTCGACCAGATTCACCGAATCCTCGAAGCCGACCATCGCGAAGAACGCGATGGCGGTGCCCATGGTGACCGCTGCGAACAGGCTGCGGTCCTCGGGGGCCTCGAAGACCACCAGTCGGCTGATGTCGCCGTGGCCGCTGGCGATGGCGCCGATGCCGATGGAGATGATCACTGCCATGATGCCCAGGGAGATCACCGTGAGCACCATGTTGAACTTGACCGATTCCCCGACGCCGCGCAGGTTGATCAGGGCCAGGATCACGATGATCGCGATGGCGGCGAACATACCGGCTTCGGGTGTGGTCGGCACGCCCTCGATGAATTGGCCGAAGCCGATCAGCAGGTTCTGCCCAACCAGGGTGGCCGAGGTCGCGGCGCTGGTGATGCCGGAGCAGGCCACCGTGAAGGCCACCAGAAAGGTGACGAAATGGATGCCGAAGGCCTTGTGAATATACAAAGCAGCGCCCGCCGCGTGAGGATACTTGGTGACCAGCTCCATGTAGCTGAAGGCGGTCAGCGTCGCAATGGCGAAGGCGATCAGGAACGGCAGCCAGGCGGCGCCGCCGACCTGTCCGGCGACCTTGCCGGTGATCGCGAAGATGCCTGCGCCGATGATGTCGCCGATGATGAGGAACATCAGGAGTTTGGGGCCGATGACCCGCTTGAGTTCGGCGGGTTGTCCGCCTGGAGTTGAGTCTTCTCGGGTTGCAGTCATAGGCGGATGAGCCTTTCCAATCTTCGATTCGAGCTGAAGAATGCGACATATTTTGTCGTCGTCTATTCAATGGGCGAAATCGATCACTATGCTAACAGCAATAAATGCTTGTCGTTCCGGCCTTTTTCGGAGGTTATTCCTCCGTTTATTGAGAATGGCTTTTTGAGGAACTTATGGTTCAGGCGTGATTTCGCCGGAGAACGCGAATTTCCGCTGCGGCTACTAGTGTTAGTTGCAAAGAGACATGCTTTCGAAGGATTTAGATGGAATCGGTCATAACTGACGACTTTGCCCCGCTCGCGCAGGCGCTGCAGGACCGTGCCGCAGTGGAGGACGGCTACTCGGCGCAGCTGGCCGTGTACCACCGCGGCGCCCTGGTGTTGAGCCACAGCGTGGGGGAGCACCTTTCGGGGGATGCGCTCACCTGCGTGTTCTCCTGCACCAAAGGGCTCAGCGCACTGGTCATCGCCCTGCTGGTCCAGGACGGGCTGATCGATCCGGTCGCCCCGATCACCGACTACTGGCCCGAATTCGGCACCCACGGCAAGGGCAAACTGAGCGTCGGGGAAGTGCTCAGCCACCAGGCCGGAGTGCTGGGCGTCCCCGGCGGGGTGCCCAGTCAGGTGTTGCTGAACTCCTCGGAATATGCCAAGATCCTCGCCACCATGCCGAGCATCTGGCCGCTGGGCCAGAACATCGTGGGCTACCACGCCATCACCATGGGTGTGCTCATGGAGGAACTGGTCCGCCGGGTCACCGGCAAAGAGCTGAAAGAGGTCTTCGAGGAACGCATCCGCAAGCCCCTGGGCGTGGACGCGTATATCGGGCAGGACGACTCGCTGGAACCGCGCTACCGTGACGTGCTCCCCGCCGCCCCGGCCGAACCGGCATTCTTCGACCCCTTCTCCCCGGCAGGCCTGGCAGTCAACTCGGCCTCCGGGTTCGCGCTGGACAGCGGTCCGGTCTACAACTGGCACGAGCTGGCCAACTCCCGGCAGGTCCGCAGGCTCGGCCCGGCCTCCATGGGCGGCGTCGCCGATGCCCAGTCGCTGGCGGCCATCTACGCGGCCTCCTTCGGCCCGGTGCCCTCACTTGGCGCCGCCCGGGGGTTCCTGAGCGAGGACACCTGGTCCCGGGTATCCGCGGAGCTCGTCTACGGGCACGACCGCACCAACGGGCTGCTCCAGGCCTTTGCCCTGGGATTCATGAAGGCCACCGCCCGCAACGACTATGGTTCGATCTTCGCCTACGGCCATGACGGGGCGAACTCCTCGCTGGCCTTCGCCGATCCGGCCTACCAGCTCGGCTTCGCCTACATTCCGTCGCGCAACGAGGGCGAGAAGAGCATTTCCACGGGCGTGCAGCTCAGCCAGCTGGCGCGCCAGGTGGTTATCGGCAAAATGATGCAGGCCAAGGGCTAGGAGGAAGAGCATGGCAAAGTTTCTGGCAATGGGGGACTCCTTCACCGAAGGCGTTGGCGACGACGATCCGCTGCGCCCCAACCAGGTGCGCGGCTGGGCGGACCGGGTGGCCGAGGTGCTGTGCGCCCGCGGCGACTGGGAATACGCGAACCTCGCGATCCGCGGCAAGAAGATCGGGCAGGTGATCAACCAGCAGATGGACCAGGCGCTGTCCATGAAGCCCGACGTGGTCTCCCTCTACGCCGGCGGCAACGACATCCTGCGGCCCAAGGCCGACCTCGAGGCGCTGATGCGCAGCTACGACAGCATGGTCAAGCGCTTCGCCGATGCCGGGATCACCGTGCTGCTGTTCACCGGCTTCGACACCGTCGACTCGCCGCTGTTCTCCAAGACCCGCCCGCGGACCGCGATCTACAACGAAAAGGTGCGCGAGATCGCCGACCGCTACAACACGCTGGTCGCCGACTACTGGCGTTGGCGCGAATTCTCGGACGTGCGCTACTGGGCCGTGGACCGCCTGCACATGGGCACCGCCGGCCACACGCTCATGGCCGCCAAGGTGCTGGACGTGCTCGGAACCCATGGCGTCACCGAGGGCAATTGGTCCTCCGACATCGAAGTTCCGGTGCTGCCAGCGGCTGCGGTGAACGCCCGCGGTCAGAAGCTGCGCCAGGACCTCGGCTGGGCCCGGGAATACCTGGCTCCATGGGTCAAACGCCGCCTGACAGGCACTTCCTCGGGGGACAGCCTGAGCGCAAAATACCCGGACTACATCCGGCTGGGCGCGGAAAGCAGCTAGCGCGCGTCATGCAGGGGCTCCGGGGCCGAAAGATTGTTTGCAGTTGGCCCCGGGGCGGGTACCATGGGAGGTGTGTTGTGGGTCATTGGCCCGCAACCGACGCCATAGAAGGATGGCGGGAGAGTCCCGTTCACACCATGGACGGGCGCCGTAGGAGCAATTCCTCCCCAGGAAACTCTCAGGCACCCGTACCGCCATCAAGAGGCAACTCTGGAAAGTAACCGGCCTGTTCCGGTTCACCGAAGGTGCAAGCAACCGGTTTGGTAGGCCGGCTGCGTAAAACTCTCAGGTTGTGCAACAGGGATGGGGAGGGACAGCGACCTTCCTTTGGCATGCGCCAAGACAGATCCCCATGGAGACACCTGCACCATGACCATCACGCAGACTTCTGCTAACACGAACAGCGAATTCGTGTCCCGCCATATCGGCCCGCGTCAGTCCGACGTCGAGACCATGCTCCAGACCCTTGGCTACAACAGCCTGGACGAGCTGATCGACACGGCAGTTCCCGCCGACATCCGCCAAGATGCCGCTCTGGACATCCCGGATGCACTGACCGAGACCGAGGCACTGGCCCACCTGCGTGAGCTGGCCTCCAAGAACGTCATGAAGACCCAGATGATCGGCCAGGGTTTCTACGACACCATCACCCCGGCAGTCATCCGCCGCAACATCGTCGAGAACCCGGCCTGGTACACCGCCTACACCCCGTACCAGCCTGAGATCTCCCAGGGCCGCCTCGAAGCCCTGCTGAACTTCCAGACCATGGTCATGGACTTGACCGGCATGCCGATCGCCAACGCCTCGCTGCTGGACGAATCCTCCGCCGCCGCCGAAGCCGTGCTGATGATGCGCCGCGCCAACAAGAAGAAGTCCAACGGCAAGACCGTGCTGGACTCCAACATCTTCCCGCAGACCATCAAGGTCGTGCAGGGCCGTGCCGATGCGCTGGGCTTCGAGGTCGAGGTCGCCGACCTGTCCGCGGGCTTGCCGGAAGGCGACATCTCGGGCATCGTGCTGCAGCAGCCGGGCAACGACGGCTCGATCGCCGACCACGCCGAGGTCATCGCCGCCGCCAAGGCCGCCGGCGCGATGGTCACCGTGATCGCCGACCTGCTCTCGCTGACCATGATCGCCGCCCCGGGCGAGCAGGGAGCCGACATCGCGGTCGGCAACACCCAGCGCTTCGGCGTGCCGCTGTTCTTCGGCGGCCCGCACGCCGCCTACATGGCCGTGGCCAAGGGACTTGAGCGTTCCATGCCGGGCCGCCTGGTGGGTGTCTCCACCGACGACGCCGGCACCAACGCCTATCGCCTGGCCCTGCAGACCCGCGAGCAGCACATCCGCCGCGAGAAGGCCACCTCCAACATCTGCACCGCCCAGGCGCTGCTGGCCATCTGCGCCTCGATGTACGCCGTCTACCACGGCCCTGCAGGCCTGAAGCAGATCGCCACCCGCGCCCACAACCACGCCCGCGTGCTGGCCAGCTCCCTGGTCGCCGGCGGCTTCGAACTGGCATCGCAGGCCTTCTTCGACACCGTGGTCGTGACCGTCAAGGACGCCGAGGAAGTCATTGCCAAGGCCAACGATGCAGGCATCAACCTGCGCAAGGTCTCCGGCACCCAGGTCGGCATCTCCACCGACGAGACCACCACCTCCGCCACCGTCAAGGCCCTGGCCGGCGTCTTCGGCGTGGAACTGTCAGCACCGGAAGGCTTCGAGATCCCCGAGGGCCAGGTGCGCACCAGCGCCTACCTGACCCACCCGATCTTCAACACCATCTCCTCCGAGACCCAGATGATGCGCTACCTGCGCCGCCTCTCGGACCGCGACCTGGCCCTGGACCGCACCATGATCCCGCTGGGCTCGTGCACCATGAAGCTGAACTCGGCCGCCGAGATGGAATCCATCACCTGGCCTGAGTTCGCCTCCATCCACCCGTACGCCCCGGCAGCGCAGACCGCCGGCTGGCGCGAGCTGATCACCGACCTGGAAGGCCGCCTGACCGCGATCACCGGCTACGCCGGCGTCTCCATCCAGCCGAACGCCGGGTCCCAGGGCGAGTACGCAGGCCTGCTGGCGATCTCCGACTACCATGCTTCGCGCGGCGAGTCGCAGCGCAACGTCTGCTTGATCCCCGCCTCGGCCCACGGCACCAACGCCGCCTCGGCAGTGCTGGCCGGCATGAAGGTTGTGGTCGTCAAGACCGCAGCCGACGGCACCATCGACGCCGGCGACCTGGATGCCAAGATCGAGGCCAACAAGGACGTGCTGGCCGCGATCATGATCACCTACCCGTCCACCCACGGCGTGTACGACGCCGACGTGCGCGAGGTCTGCGGCAAGATCCACGACGCCGGGGGACAGGTCTACATCGACGGCGCGAACATGAACGCCCTGGTGGGTCTCGCCCAGCCGGGCAAGTTCGGCGGCGACGTCTCGCACCTGAACCTGCACAAGACCTTCTGCATCCCGCACGGCGGCGGCGGTCCGGGCGTCGGCCCGATCGGCGTGGGCGAGCACCTGGTGCCGTTCCTGCCGGGCGACGCCTCGGGCACCTACTCCGAGCGCGACGGCGTGCCAGTGGTCGCCACCGCCTTCGGCTCGGCCGGTGTGCTGCCGATCTCCTGGGCCTACATCGCGATGATGGGCGGCGAGGGCCTGACCAGCGCCACCAAGCACGCGATCTTGAACGCGAACTACATCGCCAAGCGCCTGAATGAGCACTTCCCGATCCTGTTTACCGGCAACAAGGAACTGGTTGCGCACGAGTGCATCCTGGACCTGCGCGAAGTCACCGCCAAGACCGGCGTCACCGCAGAAGACGTGGCCAAGCGACTGATCGACTTCGGCTTCCACGCACCGACCCTGGCTTTCCCGGTCGCCGGCACCCTGATGGTGGAGCCGACGGAGTCGGAGGACCTGGCAGAGATCGAGCGCTTCATCGAAGCCATGATCACCATCCGCCAGGAAATGGAAGAAGTGCTGGCCGGCGTCTACGAGCTGGCCGAATCCCCGCTGCGCCGTGCCCCGCACACCGTGGCGGCAGTGGTCAACAGTGGTTGGGACCGCAAGTACACCGTCGAGCAGGCAGCCTTCCCGGTCGCCAGCCTCAAGGTGGACAAGTACTTCCCTGCGGTGGGCCGCATCGACGGCGCCGGCGGCGACCGCAACCTCATCTGCTCCTGCCCTGCTCCAGAAGCCTTCGAAGACTAGGAACATCGCAATGACTGAAACCATCACCAAGCACACCGCGCTGCACGGCAAGCACGAAGCCCTGGGCGCGAGCTTCACCGACTTCGGCGGCTGGGACATGCCGCTGAAGTACGGTTCGGAACTGGCAGAGCACAAGGCGGTGCGCTCCACCGCGGGCCTGTTCGACCTGTCCCACATGGGCGAGGTCTGGGTTTCCGGCCCGCAGGCAGCCAGCGCGCTGAACACCGCGCTGGCCGGCAACTTCGCCCTGATGAAGGTCGGCAAGGCCAAGTACTCGCTGATCCTGAACGAAGCCGGCAAGATCATCGACGACCTGATCGTCTACCGCATGGAAGACGAAAAGTACCTGGTGGTGCCGAACGCCGGCAACGCCCCGGTGGTCGCCGCCGAGCTGGCCAAGCGCGCCGAGGGCTTCGACGCGCAGGTGCAGGACGCTTCCGCTGATGAATCGCTGATCGCGGTCCAGGGACCGAACGCCGAGGCCATCGTGGCCAAGCTCGCCGCCGACGAGGCCGGCGCAGCTATCGTCACCGAGATGAAGTACTACTCGGCCGCCTACACGAAGCTCGGCGGGGTGGACGCCATCCTGGCCCGCACCGGCTACACCGGCGAGGATGGCTTCGAGCTGATCATCAAGAACGCCGACGCCGCCGGCCTGTGGGACACCATCGTGGAGATCGGCAAGGACCATGAGCTGGTTCCGTGCGGCCTGGCCGCACGCGACTCGCTGCGCCTGGAAGCCGGCATGCCGCTGTACGGCAACGAGCTCTCGCTGGAGCGCACCCCGTTCGACGCGGGCCTCGGCGCGGTGGTCTCCTTCAAGAAGGAAGAGGACTTCGTCGGCCGCTCCGCGCTGGAGGCAGTGCGCGAGCAGACCCCTGCCCGCAAGCTGGTGGGCCTGAAGGGCCTGGGCAAGCGCGCAGGCCGCGGCGGCTACGCCATCGTCAAAGACGGCGCCGTCATCGGAGAGATCACCTCCGGTCAACCTTCGCCGACCCTGGGCTACCCGGTCGGCCTGGGCTACGTCGATGCGGCCTTCAGCGAAGTGGGCACCGAGCTGGAAGTCGACCTGCGAGGTAAGACTTTGCCATTTGTTGTCGTGGAACTGCCGTTCTACACGCGCGCCAAGTAACGTTAAACAAAGAGGGCATAGCCTAACGCCCCCTATTTCCCCTTGGGAGAGGAAAAATCGTGAGTAAAGTTCTGTCATCGTTGCGCTACTCGGCCGAGCACGAGTGGATCGACGCATCGTCCCCAGCCAAGATCGGCATCACCCAGATTGCTGCCGACGCGCTGGGCGACGTTGTCTACGTAGACCTGCCAGAGGTCGGCGACACCGTCACCGCCGGCGAGACCTGCGGCGAAGTCGAGTCCACCAAGTCGGTCTCCGACCTGTACTCGCCGGTCACCGGCACCATCGTCGAGGTCAACCAGGAAGCAGCGGACAACCCTGCCATCCTGAACGAGGATCCATACGGCGCAGGCTGGCTGTTCACCGTCGAGGTCGAGTCCGAAGGCCCGCTGCTTTCCGCAGCCGACTACGCAAGCGCGAACGGTGGAAACGTCGAGTAATGAGCAACAAGACTTATGAATCACTGGCACCGGCATCGCTGACCCAGTCCCTGGCCGAGCTGGATCCAGAGGTCGCGCAGCGTATCGATGCCGAGCTGGCCCGCCAGCAGCGCGGCCTGGAAATGATCGCCTCGGAAAACCACACGGCCCAGGCCGTGATGCAGGCGCAGGGTTCGGTGCTGACCAACAAGTACGCCGAGGGCTACCCGGGCCGCCGCTACTACGGCGGCTGCGAAGAGGTCGACGTCATCGAGACCC
>NZ_POAF01000015.1 GCF_003309065.1 Glutamicibacter soli
GGTGATGAAATCCTGGCGAATAAAAACACTCGGAACAACACACGGGGGTGCATCATCCCAAGCAAAATGTTTCGTATTCACCAAACAAAAATAATTTGGTATCAACAAACTTGGCACACTATTGAGTTCTCAAACAACAAACACTCTCGACACCGCATCCCGAACCCGAAGGGTTCGAGCTGCTTCGCTCCGGAGCAACTTTTCAAGCTTACCAGACTTCGTGAGCCGATCAAAATCGATCGAAATCTTCAAGTGAAAAGTGATTGGCCACCGCGTGAACAGCTCGTGTATTTCGGGCTGTTTCCCTTGCGGCAACAGATAAAAACTATACAGGTCATTTTCGGATGTTTCAAATCGGCGGGCCGCGTTCTAGGTCACATTCATGGTGCTGTTCTAGTCTGGGCGTATGAGCGACCTGCAGAAACTTCTTGGATACCGTGAACCAATCTTCAATGCTTCCATGGCAGGAGCCGCAGGTGGTGCCATGGCCGCTGCCGTCAGCGCGGCCGGCGGGGTCGGGATGATCGGGGTCTCCCCGGCGCCCACTGCCGAGTGGATCAAGGCCCAGGCATCCCACGTGTCGGAGATCGACACTCCCTGGGGTGTCGGCTTCATGGGTTGGGCGCTGGAGGCGGACCTGTCACCGCTTGAATCGTTTCTCGAGTACGGCCCCTCGCTGGTTTCAATCAGCTTCGGCGATGTCACCCGCGCCGCGGCCTTGGCCCACGAAGCGGGCGTGCTGACAGCCATGCAGGTTGGCAACGCCGCAGACCTGGAACGTGCACTGCAGGACGACATCGACATCGTCATCGCCCGGGGCGGCGAAGGCGGCGGACACGGCCGCAATGAATCCGGGACACTGCCGCTGCTGCAACTGGCCTGCGCCCAGACGCAGAAGCCGGTGATTGCGGCTGGCGGCATCGGAACCGCTGCGGGGATCGCCGCAGTGCTTGCCGCCGGCGCCGAAGCGGCCTGGATCGGAACCCGGTTCCTGTCCACCAAGGAAGCCAGCGGACACGAGAACCTGAAAGCGGCGGTGCGCGCTTCGGGGCTGGATGACACCGTCTACACCCGGGCCTTCGACATAGCCCAGCAGCTGCCGTGGGCCCCTGAGTTCGGCGGCCGCGCCTTGGCCAATGACTTCAGCAACCGCTACGCCGATGACCTCGTGTCCCTGGAAGCCACCGAGGAACTGCGCGAACGCATGGTCCGCGCCCGCGCCGAGGCGGACGTGGCGTTGGCCCCCGTCTATGCGGGCCAAGCTGTGGAATTCGTCCAGCGCGAGGAAACCTGCGCCGAGGTGCTGGCCGAGCTGGGAGGCTTCCGCAGGATCCTGTCGGACGCCGCCCAGCGCTTCGCCTAGATCGGCTGGTTGTCGATCAGCCGCACGCCGCCCACGGTGGCGGCGACAAGGATCAGCCCCTCCCCGGTGAAGGGGGTGTCCTGGCAGTTGAACGCCAGTTCCTGCAGGTTGGCCGGATCGACCACCACGAAGTAGTCGAGCTCCACCAGCGGCTCCATCTGGAACATGCCGATGGCGTCCTCCAGGTTCAGCGGCTCGTGGCGGGCTGCCCGGCCGGCGATCAGCGATATCGCCCGGTGCAGCACCAGGGCGGCCTGCAGCTGTTCCTCGTTGAGCAGCGCATTGCGGCTGGACAGAGCCAAGCCTTTTTCGCTGCGCACGATCGGCACCGAACGCAGCTGCACCGCGTAGTCAAGGTCGGCGACCATACGCTGGATCAGCACGACCTGCTGGGCGTCCTTCTGCCCGAAGTAGGCGCGGTATTCGCCCTGGCGCGGGTCGGCCAGGTGCAGCAGCTTGGCCACCACGGCCAGCATCCCGTCGAAATGCCCCGGGCGGGAGGCGCCCTCGTACATCTCGCCCAGTGCACCGGAATTCAGCCGGATCAGCGGCAGCCCCGCATGGTAGATTTCCTGCGCCTCGGGCGCGAACACGATGTCGACGCCGGCGCCGGCGGCCAGCTGGACGTCGGAGTCCAGGGTGCGCGGGTACTTGGAGTAGTCGGCGGCGTCGTTGAACTGCAGCTCGTTCACGAAGACCGAGATGACAACGAGCTCGTTTTCCTCGCGGGCCGCCTTGAACAGCGACGCGTGCCCGTCGTGCAGGGCGCCCATGGTCGGGACAAAGCCCAGGGACCCCGGGTTTGCTTCGGCAATGGCTGCCTTCAATTCGCTGCGGGTCTTGACGATTTTTGGGGTTTTCACCCTCTTATTCTAGAACTCGCAGCAGTTCCTCAAGCGTCGGCTGGGATATCAGGCCCCGGGCGGCCGCCCGCAGCGCGGTGGCGCGCGAGAGGCTGCGGTAGCTGTCGTTGGTTTCCGCCGGATCGGATTCCAGCGCGGACAGGTGCGCCTGCACCGTTCCGACGTCCCCGCGGGACACCGGGCCGGTCAGCGCACCGGCTCCCGAGCGCAGCGCGTTGTCCAGGCTCGCGTACATCAGCGCGCGCAGCGTATTCGACGGCTCTTCGACACCGATGCGGCGCAGCATGTCCGCGGACTGCGCGGTGATGGTGTTCAGGTGGTTGGCGGCGTGGGCCAGCGCCGCGTGGTAGCTGACGCGGTCCTGCTCGGCGATGACCACCGGCTCCCCGCGCATCTCCACCACCAGCGCCTGGGCCACCGGCAGCATGATCTCGTCGGCAGTCACCGCGAAGACGCAGTCGGTCAACCGCTGCAGGTCCATGCTCATGCCGGTGAAGGTCATGGCCGGGTGGATGGCCAGCCCAAAGGCGCCGGTATCCAGCGCCGGCTGCAGGATCCCGGTGCCGTAGCGTCCGGCGGTGTGGGCAATCAGCTGCCCGCTGGTGAAGTGCCCTGCGGCGGCAAGCCCCGCCACCAGTTCGCCGAGCACGTCGTCGGGCACGGCGAACAGCACCAGTTCGCTGCGCCGCAGGATCTCTGCCGGGTCCAGGATCTCGACCCCGGGCAGCAGCGCGTCCGCGCGGTCCTTCGAATCCTGCGAGACCGCATGGATTCCGGTGATCCGGTGGCCGCTGGCGGCCAGGGCGGCGCCGAGCACCGTGCCGACCTTGCCGGCGGAGATGATGCCGATTCCCAAGCGTGGTGCGTCCACGTCCTACCTTCCGCGACGAAAAATTACCTGCCGGCGATGCGGCGGGATTGTTCCTCAAAGAACTTACCAGCGATTTGGGCATCCACCTGCTGTATGTAGCCGGTGACAGTGCCGCCGGCGCTGTAGATGCGCAGCCCCGCCAGCTGCCGGCGGCGCTCCAGCGGGCCCTGGCGCAGCATCAGGCCCTGCACCCGGTTGTGCGCGGTGAAGGCGGTGACCCGGGCGAGCCAGCCGTAGCGGGTAATCACTGTGGTGTCGGTGGCCAGGAACCCCTGGTTTTTCCACGCCCCCGGTGACAGCGGCCTGGCCCGCTGCGGGGACAGCGTGAATCCGTGCTCCTCGCCTCCGGAGTTGATCGCGGTGAACAGCACCTTGCGCTGGTTCTCCACCCCGAGGTCCGGCAGCAGGATGCCCATGACCCGGGCAACCGCGTCGAAGTCCCCGACCGGCAGCACCAGCAGGTTCTGGGCCTCCTCCTGCGAGCCGACGCCCAGCGCGTTGACCTCGACGCGGTACCAGCCCAGCAGCCGCCACAGGGCCGGGGAAGTGACTTGGATGGATTGGACGCGGCCTGCGGGGATGGACTGCTGGCGGGTGTCGGCCAGGCCGCGGCTGACGCGCAGCCCGGTGTCCGTGGCCGCGGCGCTGAAGTTCCAGGAGTTGTTCAGCTCCTTGTAGAACCAGCCGCCGAAGGCCAGCAGCGCCGGGATCAAGCCGGCCACCATGCCGCCGATGCCGCTGAGCGTCATGATGCCCAGGGCCAGCGCGCTGAGCAGGCCGATGATGGTGGGCATGCGCAGGAACAGGGAGGCGAGCAGCCTGCCGTGGGGCACCTTGGCCATCAGCACACCGGTCTCCGGCGCGGCACCGGCCGGTGCGACGTCGTGGGGAGCTTGTTCCGTTTCCGGCACGTCCGGCTGCGCCTGGCCTCCCCGGGCTGCGTGCGCCCGGTCCAGGATCAGCGCGCGCAGCTGCTGCGCGTCGGCCTTGCGCAGGAAGGACAGCCGCAGCATGGATTGGCTGCCGTCGGCCACGTCGAAGTGCAGTTCGGCCAGGCCCAGGAGCCGGGCCACCAGCGGCTGCGCCACCTCGATTCCCTGCACCCTGTCGATGCGCGCCTGCTTCTGGCTGCGGAAGATCATCCCGGAGTTCACGTACACGTGGCTCGGGGTGATCATGTAGCGGGTGAAATACCAGGACAGGGCGTAGAACACGAGCACCACCAGCAGCGCTCCCGCACCGATGACCACGGTCCAGCGCAGCCTTTCGCCGCTGAGCCGCTCGGCCAGCGTCAGGTCATTGGTGTTCTGCCAGTAGATGTAGGCCAGGCCCACGATGGCCACCCAGCCGCGCACAAACGGGCTGGCCGGATGGACCCGCTGCCACTGGTCGGTCATAACATCTTCGCTTCGCCCGCGGCGCTCAGCCGTTCGCGCAGGTCTTCGCCGGTGCGCTGCCCAAGGCCGGGGATCACTGCGGTGGCGGAGCCGGAGGCGGTGTTCAAGGTGAGCTTGCACAGCCCGTACTTGCGTTCCAGCGGACCACTGGTGACTTCCACGTACTGCATGCGCCCGTAGGGGATGACCAGCTGCTTGCGCCACATCACCCCGGAGCGCACCACGAGATCCTCCTCGCGCTCCAGGTAGCCCAGCGCCCGCACTCGGCGGCGCAGCAGGCGCAGCACCAGCAGGGCGACGAGCAGCACCGCCAGCGGCGGCGCGATGGCCAGCCAGTTCGGGGTCTGCACGCCGAACAGCCGCAGGATCAGCGGCACCAGCGCGATCAGCAGGTACAGGGCGGTGTTCAGCGCCCAGCCGATCAGCTTGACGGTGAAGTATTCGGGAGCGACCGGCCGGAAGTCATTCGGTGACCGTTCCATCGGCGATTCCATCGGTATTGTCCTCCGGATCTTCGGGTGGAAGTTTGCAAAGGTGCTGCACGACATACCCGATGACCACCATGAACAGGCCGGCTCCGGCCAGCACGATGGCGCGGGTCAGGCTCGGCGAGGCGCCGGCGTTCACCCACAGGTTGACCAGCGCCGGCTGATGCCAGCCGGTGATCAGCGCGCCGGCGTAGGCCGCCGCCTGGGCCAGCACCAGGGTGCGGGCCGCGGCGATCGCGTCGAAGTGGGCCTTGCCCAGGGTCGAGCGCTTGACCCGGATGCCCAGGAACAGCACCACCGCGCACACCGCGCCGAGCGAATACAGCGCCGTGTAGTCCAGCACCGGGGTTGAATGCCCCGCCGCGACGAACAGGCGCAGCGCCACCCAGCCCAGGACCGCCCCGAGCAGGGTGCACCACACCAGCGAGAGAACCTTCAGCCGGGTCATAGCCGGATGATGTCCTTGGTGTCCGCCGCCTGCTGCGCGAGCCGGGAGACCAGCTGGCCGCCGAGCACGGCGTCCGGGTCCATCCAGCTCCACGGGGCCAGCACGAAGCCACGGATGGCGGCGCGCGGATGCGGCAGCGTCAGCCTCGGGTCCTCGAGCACCAGGTGGTCGTAGGTGATCAGGTCCAGATCCAGCGTGCGCGCCTCCCAGCGCACCTCGCGGGTGCGGTGGTGCGCGGCCTCGATGCGCTGGCACAGATCCAGCAGCTCATGCGGGGAGCGCTGCGTGCGCACCTCGATGACCTGGTTGGTGTAGTCCGGCTGGTCCGGCGGGCCGCCCACGGGCTTGGTGACAGCCAGCGGGGAGACCTTCAGGATCTGGACTTCCTCGCCGAGCTCGGCCACGGCGGCGGCCAGCGTGGCCTGCGGGTCGCCCAGGTTGGCGCCCAGCGCGATGACCGCGGTGTGCAGCGTCTGGTGGCGGACCAGGCAAATGCTCACGTCGCTGAACGGCACCGGGATCGGCGCCTGCGGCTTGTGCACCACGACCTCCACGGTGGCCACGGTCGGGTAGCCGGCCAGGATCGCCTCGGCGATCTCGCTGCCGAGCTTCTCGATCAGGTCCCAGGGACCGGCCTGGATCTGGGCGACCACCAGCTCGCTGACCTCGCCGTAGTGCACGGTGTCGGCGACGTTGTCGCTGGCCGCCGCGCGGGAGATGTCCACGTGCAGCACCACGTCGACGACGAAGCTCTGCCCGTCGCGCTTTTCGAAGTCGAAAACGCCGTGGTAGCCGATCGCGGAAATCCCGGAAATGCTAATTCGGTCCATGGGCCTTCACGACTTTCAGGGCGTCGCGCGATCCCTGCACGTCATGCACGCGCACCGCCCAGGCGCCGTCGGCGGCCGCCAGCACGGTGGTGGCCAGGGTCGCCGCGTCGCGGCCCAGCGGTTCGCGCGCAGCGCCGCCCTCGGCCAGCAGCTCGCCCAGGAAGCGCTTGCGGCTGGTGCCGACCAGCACGCGGTGGCCCAGGTCCTCGAAGGCCTGCAGGCTCTTGAGCAGCGCCCAGTTGTGCGCGGCGTCCTTGGCGAAGCCAAGCCCCGGATCCAGGATGATCTGCTCGGGCTTCACGCCGCGGGCCACGAAGTCGTCGCGCAGCGCGCGCAGCTCGGCCAGCACCTCGGCTGCCACATCCTGGTAGTTGGCCTGGGTGACCATGTTCTGCGCGGTGCCGCGGCGGTGCATCAGCACGTAGGGAACACCGGTGAGCGCGATCAGCTCCGGCATGCCTGGCTCGTAGGTCAGCCCGGAGACGTCGTTGATCAGGTGCGCGCCGGCGGCGATGGCCGCTCGGGCGGTGTCCACGTGCATGGTGTCCACGGAGACCACCGCACCGGCCTTGACCAGCGCCTCGATGACCGGCAGGATGCGCTCCTGCTCGATCTCCGGGTCCACCGCGGCGGCGCCGGGGCGGGTGGATTCCCCGCCCACGTCGATGATGTCGGCGCCGGCGTAGAGCAGCTTCAGGCCCTGCGCGATGGCTGCCTCGCGCTGCAGGTAGGCGCCTCCGTCGGAGAAGGAGTCCTCGGTGACGTTCAGGATGCCCATGACCAGGGTGCGGTCGGTCGGCAGGTCGGCAAAGGTTTTCTGCTTGATCTTGCGGATCACGGTCAACGGGCTGGTGGCCGGACCGGTGCCCGGGATTGCTCCAAGAGACATAGGGGGTTACCTTCCGAGAATCAGGCTCATTGCTTCGGCGCGGGTGGCGGTTTCCCGCAGCTGGCCGCGGACCGCGCTGGTCACGGTCTTCGCGCCCGGCTTCTGCACGCCGCGCATCGACATGCACATGTGTTCGCATTCGACGACGACGATCGCGCCGGAGGGGTTCAGGTGCTCGACCAGGGCGTCCACGATCTGCGTGGTCAGCCGTTCCTGCACCTGCGGGCGGCGGGCGAAGACCTCCACCAGCCGGGCCAGCTTGGACAGGCCGGTGACCTTGCCGCCCTTGCCCGGGATGTACCCGATGTGGGCGCGGCCGTAGAACGGCACGAGGTGGTGCTCGCAGGTCGAGTAGAACGCGATGTCCTTCACCAGCACCATCTCGTCGTGCTCGATGTCGAAGGTGGTGGACAGGTGCTCTTCGGGACGCTGGTGCAGCCCTGCGAAGAATTCCGCGTAGGCCTTGGCCACCCGCTTGGGGGTGTCCTGCAGGCCGTCGCGGTCCGGGTCCTCGCCGATGGCCAACAGGATTTCGCGCACGGCTGCCGCGATGCGCGGCTGGTCGATCAGATTTTCTTCAGTCACGCTTCGATCCTAGTCGGTCGACTGCGCGGCGCGCTCCTTGGGGCTTAACACCGGGCCTTCGGGGTGCACCGGGCGCTCGTCGTTGGATAGCCACACCACACGCTTGTCGATCTTCACCAGGTCCGAGAAGATCTCCGCGATCTCCTTCTGGTTCAGCGTCTCGCGTTCCAGCAGGGCCAGGGCCAGGCGGTCGAGCACGTGGCGGTTGGTGGTCAGCGCCCAGTAGGCGTCGTTGTGCGCGCCCTCGATGAGCTGGCGCACCTCTTCGTCGACCAGGTGGGCCATCTCGTCGGAGTACTCGCGCGCCCCGGTGCCCATCTGCTGCTCGGCGGCGGAACTGGCCAGGCGCACCGCGCCGACCTTCTCGCTCATGCCGTATTCGGTGACCATCTTGCGCGCGGTGGCGGTGGCCTTCTCGATGTCGTTGCTGGCTCCGGTGGACGGGTCGTGGAACACGATCTCCTCCGCGACGCGCCCGCCCATGGCGTAGGCCATCTGGTCCAGCAGCTCGTTGCGGGTCACCGAGTACTTGTCCGACTCCGGCACGACCATCGTGTAGCCCAGGGCGCGGCCGCGCGGCAGGATGGTGATCTTGGTGACCGGCGCGGTCTGGTTCATCGCGGCGGCGACCAGGGCGTGGCCGCCCTCGTGGTAGGCGGTGACCTTGCGCTCGTGCTCGTCCATCAGGCGGGTGCGCTTCTGCGGGCCGGCCATCACGCGGTCGATGGCCTCGTCCAGCGCGCGGTCGTCGATCAGGTTGGCGTTCGAGCGGGCGGTGAGCAGCGCGGCCTCGTTGAGCACGTTGGCCAAGTCGGCGCCGGTGTAGCCCGGGGTCTTCTTGGCCACCGCGTTCAAATCCACCGTGGCATCCATCGGCTTGCCCTTGACGTGCACCTTCAGGATGTCTTCGCGGCCCTTCAGATCCGGCGCCTCCACCGGGATCTGGCGGTCGAAGCGGCCCGGGCGCAGCAGCGCCGGGTCCAGCACGTCCGGACGGTTGGTCGCGGCGATCAGGATGACGTTGGTGGTGGCGTCGAAGCCGTCCATTTCCACCAGCAGCTGGTTCAGCGTCTGCTCGCGCTCGTCGTTGCCGCCGCCGATGCCGGCGCCGCGGTGGCGGCCCACCGCGTCGATCTCGTCGACGAAGATGATGGCCGGGGAGTTGTTCTTGGCCTGCTCGAACAAATCACGCACACGCGAGGCGCCCACGCCGACGAACATCTCGACGAAGTCCGAGCCGGAGATCGAGTAGAACGGCACCTGGGCCTCGCCGGCCACTGCCTTGGCCAGCAGGGTCTTGCCGGTGCCCGGAGGGCCGTAGAGCAGCACGCCCTTGGGGATCTTGGCGCCCACGGCCTGGAACTTCGCAGGTTCCTGCAGGAACTCCTTGATTTCGTGGAGCTCCTCCACTGCCTCGTCGGCGCCGGCGACGTCCTTGAAGGTCACCTGCGGCATGTCCTTGGTGATCAGCTTCGCCTTGGACTTGCCGAACTGCATGACCTTGGAGCCGCCGCCCTGGGAGCGGGCGAGGATGAACCAGAAGATGCCGGCGATCAGCAGGAACGGCACGATCACGCCGAGCATCGACAGCAGCCAGTTGCTTTCCACCGGCTGGTCGGTGAACTTGTCCAGCTTCGCGTCGTTGATCGCGTCGACCACCTGCACGGCGCGGGCCGAGGAGTAGAAGAAGCTGACGCTGGTGCCCTTTTCGACGCCGTCGACGGTCAGGGCGTTGCGCAGCGTCAGGTCCACGCGCTGGTCTCCGTCGAAGATCTTCGCCTGGGTCACATTGCCGCTGGACAGCTCATGCAGGCCCTGCGAAGTGTCGATCTTCGCCGTGTTGTTGCCGAAAACCATCGGCAGGAACAGGACGACTGCAACGACTCCCACGAGAACCCAAATGATCCAGCTGTTAAATAGCTTCTTTGTTTTCATTGATCCGCCGGGTCCCGCGCCCTACGCATCTCCCTCACCCGCTGTCATGGCGTCCGGGGCACGCCACCTTCGATTCTTCTCAACGCCCGGCCGGCGCGAAAAGTTCCCTACTCGTAGATGTGCGGGGCAAGGGTGCCCACGCAGTCAAGGTTGCGGTACTTCTCCGCGTAGTCCAGACCGTACCCGACGACGAATTCGTTGGGAATATCCATGCCGACGTACTTCACGTCGATCTCGACCTTGGCGGCTGCGGGCTTGCGCAGCAGCGCGCAGATCTCGACGCTGGCCGGGCCGCGCGACTCCAGGTTCGCCTTGAGCCAGGACAGGGTCAGGCCCGAATCGATGATGTCCTCGACGATGAGCACGTGCTTGCCCATGAGGTCCGAGTCCAAGTCCTTCAGGATGCGTACCACGCCGGAGGACTGGGTGCCGGAACCGTAGGAGGACACGGCCATCCAGTCCATGCTCACGTGGGAATCAAGTGCGCGCACCAGGTCAGCCATGATCATGACCGCACCCTTCAGCACGCCGACGACGAGGATGTCGCGGCCCTGGTAGTCCTTGTCGATCTGCGCTGCCAGTTCTTCGACGCGGGCCTGGATTTCTTCCTTGGTGTACAGAACGTGTGTCAGATCGGCCTTGACGGCATTGGAATCCACGAGGGTTCTCCTGATTCTAGAGGTGTGGTACCTACCTAGAGTGCCACATTTCACCGGTGGTTGCTTAGCGCGAGTCGGTGAAAACAATCACCGGGCTCCGGCGGTAGGCGCTGATTTTCCCCTCCAACTGCACTGGCCCGGCTGATTTGGACTTTTCCGTGCCGACCCCGGCCAAAGCGCACAGGGCCGCTGTTCGCTCCCGGCCGAGGTTCCTGGCGCCTGCATCGGCGGCCGCCAGGCGCAGCACCCGGGAGGCCACGGCCGGCGGCAGGTCCGCCAGCGACTTCAGGTTGGTCCCGTGCTCGGCCCAGGCCCGGCCGGCCCACTGGTCCAGCGCGTCGGCGTCCGCCGCGGCAAGCTGCGCGGTGCGCGCCAGCGCCTGCGGGATGTGTTCGCCCAGCTGTCCGCGCAGGTAGGGAAGGATCTCGCTGCGCACCAGGTTGCGGCGGTAGGAGGTGTCCGTATTGCTGGGATCCTCCCAGTACTCCAGCCCGGCGCCGGCGCAGATCTGCTCGGTGTCCTGCCTGCTCAGGTCGAGCAGCGGGCGCGCGTAGGCCCCGCGCACCGCCGGCATGCCGGCCAGCGACCGCGTGCCGGAGCCGCGCAGCAGCCCCAGCAGCACCTGTTCGGCCTGGTCGTCCCGGGTATGCCCGAGCAGGATGCGCTGCGCTCCGGTGGATTGAAGCGCCCGGTCGAAGGCTTCGTAGCGGGCGGCGCGGGCCGAGGCCTCGTCGGGGCGGGTGTCCACCCGCAGCACCAGCACCGGCTCCAGCCCGAGTTCGCGGCACTGCCCTGCCGCCCGGTCCGCGACCTGGGCGCTGCCGGCCTGCAGCCCGTGGTCCACGATGACCGCCCCGAAGTCCCCGGGCAGCTGGCTGGCGGCGACCGCCAGGGCCAGCGAATCCGCCCCGCCGGAAACCGCGGCCAGGCTCAGTCCGGTGGGCGCCGCCGCGGCGACCGCGTGGCGCGCCCGGTCAATGGCGCGGCTCATCGGGTGCGGGCCAGCCAGCGTTCGGGGTGGTCCAGCTCCTTGGCGCTGGGAAACAGCTCGCGTTCGCTGAAGATCGTGTTGAAGCCTTCGTAGCCCATCTCGTCGACCAGGTGGCGCACGAACTTCGCCCCGCGCTTGTACTGCAGCGCCTTGGCCTCCATGCCCAGCAGCTTGCCAACCAGGGTGGCCAGCGCCGAACGGTTCTCCCCGCGCGCCTCGAAGCGGCGGCGGATGGTTTTGATGGTGCCGATGGACTTCACGTCGTTCATCACCACCATGGCGTGACCCTCCAGCACCGACATGATGCTGGTCAGCTCGCTGACCTCCGACTTCATGGCCTTGAGCTTGGAACCGAGGTCGTTGATCGAATGCGTGGTGCCGCGCAGCGGCTCGAACACCTCGGCCAGGGTCTGCTTCATGACCCCGGGAATCCACGGCGCATGCTCGAACTGCAGTCGGTGGGTCTGCTCATGGGTGGCGATCCACAGGTAGAAGTCTTTGGCGTTCAGGTTCAGTTCGCCGCGCAGCTGGGTGATGGTCGGGGCGTTGAGCAGCAGCCGGGGGCCGACGAACGGGTCGAACTGGCCCAGTACACGGGTGCCGAGCACCGCGAGCACCGCGCCGAGCTCGGCGCCGGCGACCAGCGGCACCGCGCCCGGGGCGTCGATACCATCCGGGAGCATCGCCGCGAAGTTCTGGCTGACCGCCTTGGCCCAGCCGGCGCGGTCCACCACGAGGGTCTGGGATGGCGCGGTAGAGCTCAGCAGGGAGATCTTCTCCGCTTCGACCAGGCCCTGGCCGCCGGCGATGCGCAGCCCCTCGATAATCCGCGCCGCCTGCCGTCCGTCGATGGCCGGGCCAGCCGGCATCAGGGTCTTGGCGGTTCCGACAGCGACGTCCCAGTCAATGAATTGCTTCATGCGTGCTCCTGACTATGTCCGGCAGCCGCAGCCGCGGATGGCGGTGACTGCCAGGTCGATGATTGGCTTGTGCGGTGCGAGCGTTCCGTCCGGCTGGTTGGCGAAGATGGAGAAGGCCAGCAGCCTGCCGTCCTTAGTCGGCGTCATGCCGGTCAGCGTGGCCACCCCGGTCAGGGAACCGGTTTTAGCGCGGACCATTCCCAGGGTCGCGTCGCCGCCCAGCCGCTGCCTCAGCGTGCCGTTGTATCCGGCCACCGGCAGCGAGTAGACCAGCTCGCGCAGTCCAGCCTTGCCGCTGGTGGCCGCCGAGCGCAGCACCGTGGTCAACGCCGCGGGCGAAATCTGGTTGGCAGCGGCCAGCCCGCTGGCGTCGGACAGCGCCAGGCCCTGGGCGCCGTGCTCCCCTGCGGCCTTGGCTACCGCGGGCCCTGCCTGTTCCGGGGGGAGCCCCTCGGCCAGGGCCACCAGCCGGCCCAGGGTCTCGGCGATGTAGTTGTCCGAGACCAGCAGCATGTGCTTGACGACGTCGCGCAGCGGGGCCGAGCGCACCTCGGCGACCTGCTCGCCGCCCTCGTAGGCACCGCGCCCGCCCTGCGCCACCGTGACCGAGGAACCCAGCGCGGCGGCGAATACCTGGCGCGCCTGTTGCGCCGAATCCTGCTGATACGGGGAGGCGAGGTTCTCGCTCGAACGGCCCGCATAGTGCGCCAGCGGGTAGACCGGCGCGATGTTGTTCGAGGTGAACAGGGACTTGTCCCAGTCCGGATTGGACTGCGCGGTGCCGAACAGCGAGTCGTCCAGCCACAGCTTCACGGAGTCCACACCGCGCTTTTCCAGCTCGGCGGCCGTCTTTTCGGCCAGCGTTGCGAGTCCCGCGTAGCCCTTGGTGGAGGACGGATCCGAGGCGCCGTCGCCCAGCAGCACATCTCCCCCGCCGCGCAGCACCAGGGTGTCCCCGTCCAGCCAAACACTCGTGCCCAGCTGGGTGTCGGCGCCCAGCACATCCACGGCCGCCAGGGCGGTGACCACCTTCAGGCTGGAGGCAGGGGTGCCGTTGGCGGTCGAGTTCTTGTCATAAAGCACGGTGCCGGTCGCGACCTCCACCACCTGGGCGGTGAACTTCGTTCCATCACCTTGGTCCTCCAGGATCGCGTCCAGCTGGGCGGTGAACACGGCGGTGTCCGGCATGACCGCATCCGGGTTCAGGTCCTGCACGGTGACTGGGGCGTTTTCCGCGATCTGCGCGCTGGCTGGGGTGTAGAAAGCTTCAGGTTCATCGGTGAAAAAACGCGGTGCGAACAGCATGGCCAGCACCATGCCCACCACCGCAACCACGGCCGCGCCCAGTGTGATCACGCGACGGGCGGCGGTGTTCATGCGGTGACATTCCTTTCGCGGGTTTATCAAGGCAGCGCCCGGGGGCGATACGCTTAAGGGCGGATAACCCTAAGACTAGTTTAGGAGTGTGCTTTTCATGAGCCACGACGTGACCATCGAGATCCCTACCGGATCGCGCGTCAAGTACGAGATCGACCACGAGACCCACCGTCTGCGTTTGGACCGCGTGCTGTTCACCTCGATGCAGTACCCAACCCACTATGGCTACTTCGACGACACCCTGGGCGAAGACGGCGATCCGCTGGACGCCATGGTGTACATCCCGGGCGTCGACCTGATCCCGGGTGTCGTGGTTGAGGCCCGCCCGATCGGCGTGTTCAACATGACCGACGACGGCGGCGGAGATGCCAAGCTGCTGTGCGTTCCTTCGGACAAGCGCTTTGACCACATCAAGGAGCTCGAGGACATCGACGAGTGGCTGATCAAGGAGATCGAGCACTTCTTCACCCGCTACAAGGACCTGGAGCCTGGCAAGTGGGTCAAGGCCGAGGGCTGGGAGGGCCGCGAGGCCGCCGAAGCCGAGCTGGCTCGCTCCATCGAGCGCTTCAAGGCCTAAGTGCTACGAATGGCGGCAACCACTTGGTTGCCGCCATTCTTTTTCCCGATTTCTCATGCTCCCGTCCTCTTACGTTGGGCGAATCAACTTGTACATGGCCAAGCCCCAACAAGACACCGAAAACTGTCATCGCCGCATGAGTCCTTGCAATGATTTTCATAGGCGACGACACCCGGGAACAAACCCCTCGACTTCCATTGCTTCAGGCCCCTCCTCAGCAGTGTTCGAATCTGTCAAGCATGATGCGATGCCACTGAAGTTCTTACATGGGTCATTAGCAACCTAAATGCATGGCCAAACGATGGATTCCCGGAACGCCCGCTTCTATGGAACCCGATGGCATCAGGTCATGAATTGTCGCGCTAGTGACGGGCTCGGTTTCATCTTTCCGCCTCATGCGATCGTTGAAACTTTGACGTATTCCGCCACATGCCACACTGCCGGCCAGACGTCCTAGTCAGTCAAAAGTATGATTGCGCAATGCTCAACTTGAACCGTACCGTGAAAGTGATGCTAACAGATAGTATCTAATCTTCTTGTATGTATATTCCCTTGCCGAGAGGATCTTTCACAATGACTAAATTTTCATCCTGGCTTGGCTTGTCCGGCGAATCATCTCAAGATACTTTGCCGCTCTGGCACGGAGTAAGCGAGCGGACGAAATGGGGCTCGTTCCTCATCTGCTTCATCGTCTCCGTTGCAGTCTTCGCGTTATTCACTTGGTTACTCTCGCCCCTTTCCGGGTTTGCTGCCTACATTCCAGCGTTGTGCGGCTTCGGATCGCTGCTCGTGAGCACTTTGATCGCCGAGCGCATCCATGTGCGAAGTAGCCCGCCGAATAATGGCAGCAACAGGTAGACCGCAACCTCATCGAGTTTGGGCTCAAGTCAGAAAATGCACAACTGATCTTGCGGTTACACGTTATTCAAATATTACGCCTCTGTTTGTAGCATTTTAATCAATCATACTTTTATATGATTGGTTTCGAGTAGTTTTAGTATTATTCGCAAATAGATTAAGTTAATCGGTTCTAGCCGTTGCGTTGAATCAAACTCTCGTCACGCCAACCTACATCACTCTGCGCAGCCACTTCTTGAATCAAAGGAAACATTCGAAATGTTCAAAAAGAGGGTAACGATGCTCAGTTCAACCGCACTTGCTGCAACACTATTAGTCACTGCGCCGACTGCAAGTTTCGGCGTCGAGAAGACTGCTGAGTCGACAGACGTCACTTCCGCGCCGGTGCACGCAATTGAGGCTCCCAATACCTTCTTGTCGTGTGAAACTGTTGGAACGTCGGCGCCAGCATCAATCTCCCTGGGTAGTAACTTAGGGCCCGGAATCAGTGAATCCATTGATCCCTCTACGCTCAAAATTATCAACCATTCACGCGAAACAGCAGGTAAACAAAAGCTCCCCACCAGCGTCGCCGCCATGCGTTATATGGATAGCGGAGAAATCTTGACCCTCGACAAGAGAGGTCGAGTCATCGAAAAGCTTGCATCCGGCGCAGATGCTCCGGTCGCGGGCATCTCTGGCATAGGCGTTGCCCAACCTGCTGCTCTTCTTCACCCCGAGGTAAAAAGAATCATTGGCGCGTGCCTTGGATTCGGAGGTGCAGGAGGAATGGGTTTCGAAGCTCTTGTTCGATACCTCACCACTCCGGCAAACGCCATCACATTCGTTATCCGACGCATCGGCATCGCCGGGGCGATCAGTTGCGTCGGTGGCGTGATATGGCTGTATATCTGAGAACTGAGAACAGCCTGTTCAGGTGATTTCGTCACCCCGTGCCAACCGTTGAAATCCGCGGGTGGCTTTGCACAGAGACCGTCGTGCACTCGACTCGCAGGTCAGCAAATACAGGTAGCGCACTGGCGAATGACACCAAATAGGTTGACGAATAGCGAGCATCTTTTGCAAGGCTTTTAGCGCCATTCTGGGCGACGACTCGTGGCAGTTTACCAGGCGAGATTCTTCTACACAGCTACCGGGTGGTCACTGGGGGGAACACCGCCTGCGCGACCCTCCTAGTTTTGAATCATCACGGGGTACCTCGTCAAAACTCTCGACGAATACGTATGACGTTGGCGTTCCATCATCCACGGTCGATCCCGATGTATGAAACCGTACTAAATTCCAGGCATGATTCCTGGCAAAGTCGTAGGTTCAACGTTTACTGACTCCACGTCCCGCAAGGTCCGCTCCACGGCGCGGGTTCGGGTTCCGGCGGCCTGCACGGTGTTCTGCGCGGCCGAAAGCTGCTTGCCCAGCTTGTCCCAGACATCCCCGTACTTGCGGAATTCGTCTTTCGCGGCGGCCAGCACCTGCCAGACCTCGCTGCTGCGCTTTTCGATGGCCAGCGTCCTGAAGCCCATCTGCAGCGAGTTGAGCAGGCTCATCAGCGTGGTCGGCCCGGTGACCAGCACGCGGTGCTCGGTCTGCAGCTTGCTGGCCAGTCCCGGGCGGCGCACCACCTCGGCGAACAGGCCTTCGGTGGGGAGGTACATGATGGCGAAGTCGGTGCTGTGCGGCGGGGCGATGTACTTGCCGGAAATCAGCTTGGCCTGCTCGATGATTGCCTTGTCCAGCGCCCGGCTGGCCTGCTCGACGGCGGCCTTGTCGCCCGATTCCTGCGCGTCGAGCAGCCGTTCGTAGTCCTCCTGCGGCAGCTTGGAGTCGATGGGCAGGTAGATGGTGCCATCCTCGCGCCCGGGCAGGATGACCGCGAATTCGACGGCCTCCCGGCTTCCGGGCACGATCGTAACATTCTGCTCGTACTGGTCCCGGGTGAGGATGTCCTCCAGCTGGCGCTCGAGCTGGACCTCGCCCCAGGTGCCGCGGCTTTTCACGTTGGTCAGCACGCGCTTGAGCCCGCCGACGTCCTGCGCGAGGGACTGCATTTCACCCAGCCCCTGCTGCACCATTTCCAGCCGTTTGCTCACCAGTTCGAAGCTCTCCCCGAGCCGCTTCTCCAGCGTGCCCTGCAGCTTCTCGTCCACGGTCTCGCGCATCTGCTCCAGCTTGGCTTCATTGCCGGCGCGCAGCTTGTCCATCTGCTCCTGCATCAGCGTCTGCAATTGCAGGTGGCGCCGGGCGTTGCCGTCGGCCATCGCGCCGAGCTTCGCGTCGATCTCCGTGCGCACCTGACCGAGGGTCTGGCGCAGTTCGCCGCGCTGGGCACTCAGGTCTTGGCGCAACTCGCCGTGGGTGGAGCGCACTGCCTCCCGAATCACCTGGTCATCCACGCCGCCGGTGCGCCGGATCAACAGTAGCGCAATACATACTGCCGCAAGAATATTGAGTATGACTAGGATAAAAACGGCAATAATCATGAAATCGAACCTTCCCTGAACCGGCTGGAGAGCAACTCAATCTCTATCAGCCGCCACCGACAGTTCGACATAATAGGTGCCATGCACATTCTGGTGACCGGGTTCGAGCCCTTCGGAAACGATAATTTCAACGCCAGCAGCGCCGTGGTGTCGGCGCTTCCGGCCAGCATTGCCGGGCGCCGGCTGACCACCGCGATCCTGCCGGTTTCCTTCCACCGCTCGGGCGAGGCGCTCTCCGCGCTGCTTGCGGAGCACCGGCCCGATGCGCTGATCTGCGTGGGCGAGGCCGGCGGACGTGCCGCAGTGACGCCCGAGGCCAGGGCCGCCAACGAAGACGATGCGCGGATCCCGGACAACGACGGGGCCCGGCCCCGCGGTGCAGCGATCATCTCGGACGGCCCATTGTCGCTGCCATCGAGCCTCGATGCCCAGCGCATCACCGCGTTGTTGGCCGCAGCCGGGTTCGCCGCGCAGGTTTCCCGGAATGCCGGACGTTTCGTCTGCAACCACGTCGCCTATCTGGCCTACGCGCAACCGGTCCCGGCGCTGTTCATCCACGTCCCCGCGCTGCGTCCGGGCGGAACGGAAGCGGGCGTGGGGCGGGAAACCGATCTGCGGGCGGCCTCCACCGCCGCGCCGGCCTCCGCATGGGATATGGAACAGCTGCTCGCAGCGGTTGAACTCGTGGCGGCAAGCCTGTAGCTATACGGCCACTTGCTCCCAGGCCGCGGCGATGGCGGGCAGCGCCGCTTCCAGCTGTGCGCGGTCCTGAGCGAAGGGCAGGCGCTGGTAGTGCTCCAGCCCGTGCCCCTCGACCGCGAAGGTGGATCCGGGGGCCAGCAGCACCGAGGTGAGCCGGCGGGCCAGGGCCGAGGAGCGCGGCCGCGGCAGGTGGCACCACAGACTCAGCCCGCCGGCCGGACGGTTCGGCTCCCAGTCCGGCAGGATGCGGCCCAGTTCCCCGATCATCCAGTCCCGGTTTTCGCGCAGCGCGGTGCGGGTGGCTTCGGACAACGTCTGCCCCGAGGAGATCAGGTTGGCCAGCACCAGCTGCTCGAGCACCGGGGCGCCCAAATCCATGCTCATCCGGGCGCGGGCCAACGCAGCGGCCAGGTGGCGCGGGGCACGCAACCAGCCCAGGCGCAGCCCTCCCCAGTGCGATTTGCTGGCGCTGCCCACGGTGACCAGGTTCGGGGAGAACGCCGCCATCGGCAGCACCTGCGGGCGGTCATCCAGCCACAGCTCGGCACAGGTCTCATCGATGATGCCCACGGCGCCTGCCCGGTCCAGCTCGGCGGCCCATCGCTGACGCCCCGCGTTATCCAGCAGCGTGCCCACCGGGTTGTGGAAATCAGGCAGGCAGAGCATGGCCGCGGGCCGCACCTCGGCCAGCGCTGCGGCGATCTGGTCCAGGTCGGAGCCCTGCGGCCCGATGGGCACCGCCGCGGTCCTCGCGCCGTGGGCCTTCAACGCCAGCAGCGAGTTCGGGTAGGTCGGGGTTTCGGCCAGCACGCCCTGGCCGCGCCCGAGCACCGCGCGCCCGGCGGCGGCCACGGAGGACAACGCCCCGGAGGTCACGATGATCTGCTCCGGTCCGGTCGGCAGCCCGCGCCGGGTGTAGTACTCCGCCAGCGCCGCGCGCAGCGGCTCGATGCCCAGCGGGTAGTAGCCCATGCCCGCCGCGTAGCGCGGAAGTTCGTGCAGCGCGGCCTCGAACTGCTCCAGCATGCCGGCCGGCGCGTTGGGCGCCGCGCAGGTCAGGTCCACGGCCTGGCTTCCGGGCAACGGGCCGAAGCCGCCCAGCGGCAGCGGTTCGGCGCCTCCGGCCACCGGCCCGCCGGGAAGCTGGGCCACGGTGCCCGAGCCGCGGCGGGATCTGGCGTACCCGCTCTCGCGCAGCTCGGCATAGGCGCGGGAGACCGTGGTGCGGCTCAGCCCCAGGGCAGCCACGGCGTCGCGTTCGCTGGGCAGCGCGGTCCCGTGCAGGATCCTGCCGTTGGCGATGAGCGAGCGCAGCGCGAGGAAAAGCCAGCGGTACGCGGACATCGAGGAGTCCGGGTCCCCCAGCATGCGGGCCAGCGCCGAGGCTGTGATGCGTCCCATGGATCCACCAGTTCAAAATTGGCTATTTTTTCCATGGCCAATTTACCGGAAGCTTGTCTACATGACCATCACGAACCTGACTCCCCGCCAGCAGCTGAGCGCCGGACGCCTCCCGCTGCGCCTGGCCAACCTCTTTGCCGGGCTCACGCTCTACGCACTGGCTATGGCGATGCTGATCCGCGCCCAGCTGGGTGTCGATCCGTGGGACGTGCTGCATCTGGGCCTGGCGAACCACGTGCCGCTGTCGCTGGGTGCCATCGTGATCCTGGTCGGGGCGCTGGTGCTGCTGGCATGGATTCCACTCAAGCAGTGGCCCGGCCTTGGCACCATCGCCAATACGCTGTATCTGGGCCTGGCGTTGGACTTCTTCCTGCGCTTCCTTCCCGCAATCGACGGCCTGGGCTGGCAGGTGCTGGCGGTTGCCGCCGCGATCCTGGTCAACGGGCTGGGCGGCGCACTGTACATCGGCAGCCACCTCGGGCCCGGGCCACGCGACGGGCTGATGACCGGACTGCACCTGCGCACCGGGCAGTCTATCCGGCTGATCCGCACCGTGCTTGAACTGTCGGTGCTGGGACTGGGCTGGGTTCTGGGCGGCCCGGTGGGAGTGGGAACCGTGGCCTATGCGCTGCTCATCGGCCCGGCCACCCAGCTGTTCTTCCGCTTCACCATCGTGCGGCTGCCGCAGCGGGCCTGACCTCCGCCATATATCTCGGATACGCGACAAACCCGGCCTCACAAGCAATACTTAAGCCATGTTTGTCGTTGCGCTCAGCCCCCGGCCCCGCTCGGTCACCGATGTCGCCGCCGCCAGCGAGGCGCTCTGGCACCAACTGGCCCAGGTATCCACGCACGCCGCGTTCACGGCCGTCAGCGGCCAACTGCTGCTGGGGGTGCCCGCGGATGCCGATGCCGCCGTCGACGCAGTCCTGCGCGCGGCCCGGCTGAACTTCTGCCATATCGGGCTGGGCGTCGGCGCGCTGTACGAACCGGTGCCCGCCGAAGCGGACCAGGTCGACGGAAGGGCCCTACGCCGGGCCCAGGGCGCTCTCGATGCGGCAGAACACCGCGGGGAACGCGTGCCGATCTGCGTCTCCACAGGCAACGCCGAGCTGGACGCCGAGCTCGAAGGGCTACTGCGCCTGCTCGGGCAGTCGATTCGCACCCGCAGCGAGTCTGAATGGGCTGTGGTCGACCTGCTGACCCCCGGGGTGCGCGGGCAACAGAAGGCGGTGGCCCAGACGCTGGGCATCACCCCGCAGGCGGTGTCCGCGGCAATTCTCCGCTCTGGCTACAACGACGAGCTCGGAGCCCGCTCCGGCATTGCCCGCCTTCTGGAATTAGCGGACAACCTTTAGCTTTTCCTGAGGAAAAGCCTGCCCTATATTCGAATACAAGTTCGATTAAACGCCGTACAATTAACACATGTACGAAGCAATGCAGCAACGCCACCGCCCGCCCGTACCACCGGTCCACACCGAATGCACCGCGGTGCT
>NZ_POAF01000016.1 GCF_003309065.1 Glutamicibacter soli
TTTTTGTTTGGTGAATACGAAACATTTTGCTTGGGATGATGCACCCCCGTGTGTTGTTCCGAGTGTTTTTATTCGCCAGGATTTCATCACCACGTGTGGCCCCGTCTTTTTCCGGTGGGGTTGTGGTGGCTTTTTGTTTTTTATGGAGAGTTTGATCCTGGCTCAGGATGAACGCTGGCGGCGTGCTTAACACATGCAAGTCGAACGATGAAGCCCAGCTTGCTGGGTGGATTAGTGGCGAACGGGTGAGTAACACGTGAGTAACCTGCCCCTGACTCTGGGATAAGCCCGGGAAACTGGGTCTAATACCGGATATGACTTTTGACCGCATGGTTGAGGGTGGAAAGATTTATCGGTTGGGGATGGACTCGCGGCCTATCAGCTTGTTGGTGAGGTAATGGCTCACCAAGGCGACGACGGGTAGCCGGCCTGAGAGGGTGACCGGCCACACTGGGACTGAGACACGGCCCAGACTCCTACGGGAGGCAGCAGTGGGGAATATTGCACAATGGGCGCAAGCCTGATGCAGCGACGCCGCGTGAGGGATGACGGCCTTCGGGTTGTAAACCTCTTTCAGTAGGGAAGAAGCGAGAGTGACGGTACCTGCAGAAGAAGCGCCGGCTAACTACGTGCCAGCAGCCGCGGTAATACGTAGGGCGCAAGCGTTATCCGGATTTATTGGGCGTAAAGAGCTCGTAGGCGGTTTGTCGCGTCTATCGTGAAAGTCCGAGGCTCAACCTCGGATCTGCGGTGGGTACGGGCAGACTAGAGTGATGTAGGGGAGACTGGAATTCCTGGTGTAGCGGTGAAATGCGCAGATATCAGGAGGAACACCGATGGCGAAGGCAGGTCTCTGGGCATTTACTGACGCTGAGGAGCGAAAGCATGGGGAGCGAACAGGATTAGATACCCTGGTAGTCCATGCCGTAAACGTTGGGCACTAGGTGTGGGGGACATTCCACGTTTTCCGCGCCGTAGCTAACGCATTAAGTGCCCCGCCTGGGGAGTACGGCCGCAAGGCTAAAACTCAAAGGAATTGACGGGGGCCCGCACAAGCGGCGGAGCATGCGGATTAATTCGATGCAACGCGAAGAACCTTACCAAGGCTTGACATGTTCCAGATCGCCTCAGAGATGGGGTTTCCCTTCGGGGCTGGTTCACAGGTGGTGCATGGTTGTCGTCAGCTCGTGTCGTGAGATGTTGGGTTAAGTCCCGCAACGAGCGCAACCCTCGTTCCATGTTGCCAGCGGGTTATGCCGGGGACTCATGGGAGACTGCCGGGGTCAACTCGGAGGAAGGTGGGGATGACGTCAAATCATCATGCCCCTTATGTCTTGGGCTTCACGCATGCTACAATGGCCGGTACAATGGGTTGCGATACTGTGAGGTGGAGCTAATCCCTAAAAGCCGGTCTCAGTTCGGATTGGGGTCTGCAACTCGACCCCATGAAGTCGGAGTCGCTAGTAATCGCAGATCAGCAACGCTGCGGTGAATACGTTCCCGGGCCTTGTACACACCGCCCGTCAAGTCACGAAAGTTGGTAACACCCGAAGCCGATGGCCTAACCACCTTGTGTGGGGGGAGTCGTCGAAGGTGGGACTGGCGATTGGGACTAAGTCGTAACAAGGTAGCCGTACCGGAAGGTGCGGCTGGATCACCTCCTTTCTAAGGAGCTAACCAGTTTTGGTTGCCCATGTCTGTGCCCGAGTGTGGTGCAGGTGGGTTGCTCGAGGGTGGAATGTCAATGAACTCAACACTGGGAAACGGGTTTTCGAGGGCGATCGTGTGGTTGTTTTCGGGGGTTCGGGTGTTGGCATGGTTTGTGTTGTGTGGCGTGTGTGGTTTAGTACGCAGTGCCGCCCCTCTTGTGGGGGTTGGTGGTGTTGGAAGGGCGCATGGGTCGTGTGATGCGATAGATAATGTTTGGTGCACTGTTGGGTTTTGAGGCAACAAGCCTCCTGGCCGCCTGGTCCCTTTGCGGGGTTTGGTGGGTTGGGTGCTTGGTGTTTCGGTGTTTGTCCTGTGTCTGCTGGCATGGTGTCCTGGCTGGTCCTTTTGGGGCTGGTGTGTGGGGTGCTGTTGTTGGGGGTGCGGGGTTGTTGTTTGGGAACTGTATAGTGAACGCGAGCATCTTGCAGACAAGATGAGCTGTGCGTGCCTGTCCTGGGTGTGTGTGGTGTTTGAGTCTTGTTTGTAGTGATTTTGTTGATTGTTTTATAGCTCAATTTTTGAGAACTTTGTTTTGTGTTGAAGTTTTTAAGGGCGCACGGTGGATGCCTTGGCATCAAGAGCCGATGAAGGACGTGGGAATCTGCGATAAGCCTGGTGGAGTCGATAACCGGACGTTGAGGCCAGGATTTCCGAATGGGGGAACCCCGCACCATGTTATGTGGTGTGACCTGCAGCTGAATGTATAGGCTGTGTGGAGGGAACGCGGGGAAGTGAAACATCTCAGTACCCGCAGGAAGAGAAAACAATAGTGATTCCGTTAGTAGTGGCGAGCGAACGCGGATGGGGCTAAACCGGTTGGTGTGTGATAGCGGATAGGCGTTGCATCATCGGGGTTGTGGGGTCCACATGTACCAGTTCTATCTACGCTGGTGGGATGAGGTGCAGGCGTATAGGTGAATCGGTTGGAATGCCGGACCAGAGAGGGTGATAGTCCCGTAGGTGTAATGCGTGTCTGCCGTTCTTGTGTGGATGCCCGAGTAGCACGGGGCCCGTGAAACCTTGTGTGAATCTGCCAGGACCACCTGGTAAGCCTGAATACTACTTGATGACCGATAGTGAATCAGTACCGTGAGGGAATGGTGAAAAGTACCCCGGGAGGGGAGTGAAATAGTACCTGAAACCGTGCGCTTACAATCCGTTAGAGCAGCCACTTGTGGTTGTGATGGCGTGCCTTTTGAAGAATGAGCCTGCGAGTTAGTGTTACGTCGCGAGGTTAACCCGTGGGGGGAAGCCGTAGCGAAAGCGAGTCTGAATAGGGCGAGTGAGTGGCGTGATCTAGACCCGAAGCGAAGTGATCTACCCATGGCCAGGTTGAAGCGCGTGTAAGAGCGTGTGGAGGACCGAACCCACTTCAGTTGAAAATGGAGGGGATGAGCTGTGGGTAGGGGTGAAAGGCCAATCAAACTTCGTGATAGCTGGTTCTCCCCGAAATGCATTTAGGTGCAGCGTTGCGTGTTTCTTGCTGGAGGTAGAGCTACTGGATAGGCGATGGGCCCTACAAGGTTACTGACCTTAGCCAAACTCCGAATGCCGGTAAGTCAGAGCGCAGCAGTGAGACTGTGGGGGATAAGCTTCATAGTCGAGAGGGAAACAGCCCAGAACGCCAACTAAGGCCCCTAAGCGTGTGCTAAGTGGGAAAGGATGTGGAGTTGCTGTGACAACCAGGAGGTTGGCTTAGAAGCAGCCACCCTTGAAAGAGTGCGTAATAGCTCACTGGTCAAGTGATTCCGCGCCGATAATGTAGCGGGGCTCAAGCACACCGCCGAAGTTGCGTCATTCAAACATGTCATTGGCCTTTGTGGTCCAGTGGTTTGGATGGGTAGGGGAGCGTCGTGTGGACGGTGAAGTCGCGGTGGAAACCAGCGGTGGAGGCCACACGAGTGAGAATGCAGGCATGAGTAGCGAATGACGGGTGAGAAACCCGTCCGCCGAATGATCAAGGGTTCCAGGGTCAAGCTAATCTGCCCTGGGTTAGTCGGGACCTAAGGCGAGGCCGACAGGCGTAGTCGATGGACAACGGGTTGATATTCCCGTACCGGCGAAGGACCGCCCATACTGAGCAATGGATGCTAACCATGACGGATTCCAGCGTTGATGCCTTTTAGGTGTCTTGTTGGTTGGTGTGGTGGGAACCGATGTTGTGAGGTCAGCGTATTAACAGGTGTGACGCAGGAAGGTAGCCGAGCCAGGCAATGGAATTGACCTGGTCCAAGGGTGTAGGAAGAACGGTAGGCAAATCCGCTGTTCATTGTTTCTGAGACCTGATAGGCGCCCCGTTTGTGGGGTGATTCGGTGATCCTATGCTGCCTAGAAAAGCATCGGCGCGAGGTCCCAGTCCGCCCGTACCCTAAACCGACACAGGTGATCAGGTAGAGAATACTAAGGCGATCGAGAGAATCATGGTTAAGGAACTCGGCAAAATGCCCCCGTAACTTCGGAAGAAGGGGGGCCTGCCCCGTGATGGAGACTTGCTCTCCGGATGCGGGTGTGGGCCGCAGAGACCAGGGGGAAGCGACTGTTTACTAAAAACACAGGTCCGTGCGAAGTCGCAAGACGATGTATACGGACTGACTCCTGCCCGGTGCTGGAAGGTTAAGAGGACCGGTTAGCACACTTGTGTGCGAAGCTGAGAATTTAAGCCCCAGTAAACGGCGGTGGTAACTATAACCATCCTAAGGTAGCGAAATTCCTTGTCGGGTAAGTTCCGACCTGCACGAATGGAGTAACGACTTCCCCGCTGTCTCAACCATGAACTCGGCGAAATTGCAGTACGAGTAAAGATGCTCGTTACGCGCAGCAGGACGGAAAGACCCCGAGACCTTTACTATAGTTTGGTATTGGTGTTCGGTGCAGCTTGTGTAGGATAGGTGGGAGACTGTGAAGCTCGGACGCTAGTTCGGGTGGAGTCATCGTTGAAATACCACTCTGGCTGTACCGGTCACCTAACTTCGGACCATGATCTGGTTCAGGGACAGTGCCTGATGGGTAGTTTAACTGGGGCGGTTGCCTCCTAAAATGTAACGGAGGCGCCCAAAGGTTCCCTCAGCCTGGTTGGCAATCAGGTGTTGAGTGTAAGTGCACAAGGGAGCTTGACTGTGAGAGTGACAGCTCGAGCAGGGACGAAAGTCGGGACTAGTGATCCGGCGGCACCTCGTGGAAGGGCCGTCGCTCAACGGATAAAAGGTACCTCGGGGATAACAGGCTGATCTTGCCCAAGAGTCCATATCGACGGCATGGTTTGGCACCTCGATGTCGGCTCGTCGCATCCTGGGGCTGGAGTAGGTCCCAAGGGTTGGGCTGTTCGCCCATTAAAGCGGTACGCGAGCTGGGTTTAGAACGTCGTGAGACAGTTCGGTCCCTATCCGCTGCGCGCGTTGGAAATTTGAGAAGGGCTGTCCTTAGTACGAGAGGACCGGGACGGACGAACCTCTGGTGTGTCAGTTGTACTGCCAAGTGCATCGCTGATTAGCTACGTTTGGAAGGGATAACCGCTGAAAGCATCTAAGCGGGAAGCCTGCTTCGAGATGAGATTTCCATCCACTGTGTGTGGGTGAGGCCCCCAGCTAGATTACTGGGTTGATAGGCAGGATGTGGAAGCAAGGACCAAAGACTTGTGTAGCTGACCTGTACTAATAGGCCGATGGCTTACAACACACTATCTAAACTGTGTGTCGACAAAATACGTTTTTCTGATTGTTCGCGTTCACTATGCGGTTACGAGACAACAACCTCGAACCACAAAAAGTAAGAGACTTTGCAAGGACGAATCCACCGGACCACCATGGTTGGTTTGTGTGCTTCGTGATTGTTACGGCGGTCATAGCGTGGGGGAAACGCCCGGTCCCATACCGAACCCGGAAGCTAAGGCCCATTGCGCCGATGGTACTGCACTCGTGAGGGTGTGGGAGAGTAGGTCACCGCCGGACTTAACTTG
>NZ_POAF01000017.1 GCF_003309065.1 Glutamicibacter soli
GGTGATGAAATCCTGGCGAATAAAAACACTCGGAACAACACACGGGGGTGCATCATCCCAAGCAAAATGTTTCGTATTCACCAAACAAAAAATAATTTGGTATCAACAAACTTGGCACACTATTGAGTTCTCAAACAACAAACACTTACCGGTTCTCCGCCACCCCATTCCAGGAGGCGATATCGTCCAGCGTTAGTTTCCGAAATTGCAAAACAAATCTTTTAGATCATTTGAATCTCGGGGATTTTCGCTTCGAATTCGGTTCAGATTTCATCGAACCTTGTTTCGGCGACAGATAAAAACTATACACACCTTTTTCGGCACTTACAAATCGTAGGGCTACTTTTCCGGGTGACTGTCGCCACAGGCATTAGAGGGCCGGTGCGCACGATAAGCAGTTACCCAATGCCGCCTGCTCTCCGGACAGGCTGCCGCGCCAAACCAACGTGACAGCACGAGCTCCGGTCTGTGGAGAGCGCGGTTCCCTGCTTGCTGGATACTGCGGGCTCGGGGCCAGCTAGTCGAAAACTTGTAAGCGGTGTTCTCTCCGAATGCTGCCGGAGGTCACCGGCAGAACGGACAGCATGGCAATGGGCCTTATCCGGTCGACAGCATGAGCTGATGAAGCCAGCTACAGTTCATTGGGTTTCATAGCTGCCCGGTTCGATGTATGGGTTCACTCCTGGTATCCGTTGCGACGATGTCTTGATATCTCACGCTGCCAAGTTTCCGTGCAACCGCGGTGAGACTAAGCCCTAGGGCGACCTTCCCTCCTAAAACAAACCGCTTACCCAACGACAGCAATCCGGGATGGTTCCTGGCTAGTAGTCGCATCCGTGGTCCACTGATACAGCAGATGTCTTGCACCCTGCGTTGGACATGTCCGACGAGAGCAGTGTCAACGCCCGCCTGTTGACGTTCACGGCGTCGAATTCAACGCAGACCAGAATCATATGACTTGTCACCCAATAAGCACGGGCTAGCGGAGATGTCCATGAATCGATGGCTTGCTGACCGCACGTGCCTAAAACCCACTCGGATTTTCATACAGTCTGACTTCATCGGGAAACAAGGCCGGCTTGTAGTGCCGCCATCGATGTTCGTTCAATCAGTTGAACCATTCGTTGCCCCATAGGGCGTCGCCATACTGCTTTCGATTGCTGTCGGCCCAAGTGCGCAGCTCCTCATCCCAAGCTCTTGGCATGACCATGAACTTTGGGTCCAAGAAACTAGTCGGGCCCCAACGCATAGCTACTCCGCTTTGTACGCACCACAGGCCCAAGCCCTTATCCGGTTCTCATTGGTTCTGAAGCCAGCGTGGCGAATCTTGTGAATAGTGGGGTCTGGCCTTGGCGACCTGTCCGGGCCAGACACACTTTGTGGCCTATAGCCCTACATTTTGGCCTCTAGCCCGGAGTCGAGAACTCTCTTCCTGCGGACGGACAAGAAGAACTGGTTAAACAAAAAACGCGGAACCGAAGTTCCGCGTTTAGATTTGTGACCCCAACGGGATTCGAACCCGTGTTGCCGCCGTGAGAGGGCGGAGTACTAGGCCGCTATACGATGGGGCCGTATGCTGAAGTTTCCTTCAGCTCACCGAATTGCTCCGGTGAAGCGCTGGGATACCAGGACTCGAACCTAGAATGACGGAACCAGAAACCGTTGTGTTGCCAATTACACCATATCCCAATATGACTTGGCCTCCGCCAGAATCAATTAGCTAGGTAATGATCTTTTGGATGCCTTAGCACGAGATATAACTATACACAGTAAATCTGGATATCGCACATCCTGAGTAGCTTTTCGATAGTGATCTAAGACTCGCTGGCTGTTCAGCCTGCATTTGTGAGCTTCAGTTAAACAACAAGGAGGAATCCGAAGATTCCTCCTTGCGTTCTGGTCGGGATAACAGGATTTGAACCTGCGACCTCGTCGTCCCGAACGACGCGCGCTACCAAACTGCGCCATATCCCGTAATCAAGAACGTTTTTACTCTACACCCGGTTACCTCAGATCGCATAATCGAGGCTTCGATTCGATTGTCATCGTACGTATCTGTCGTAATAGAAGCGCTTGTCGCAGTCTATATCGCCTTGCCCGGGTTCAATATGTTCATTGGATCCAGCAGCCCCTTGATCTTTTGCTGCAATTCGATAACTTGGCTGGATTGCTCCCAGGGGAGCCAGTCTTTCTTGATGAGTCCGACGCCGTGCTCGCCTGTAATCGTGCCTCCCATTTCAAGGGCAATGCGAACGGACTCCTGCACAGCGCGGTCCAGTCGCTCCAGCGGGTTCGGCCCATCCGAGGGGTCGACGTAGAACGTCGGATGCAGGTTTCCGTCACCGGCGTGGGAAATCAGCCTCAACTGAACCTGTTCTTGCGTCGCGGCCTGTTGCACACGATGAACGTACTCAACCATGAGACTTTTGGGGACGGCTACGTCTTCACCAGTACGGTACGCATCGTCTTTCGCATCTCCACGGCTGGTGCGACGCATTTCAATGAGAGCCGTTGCAGATTCATCGCCGCTCTCGCTCAGCCGTACGGAGTCGTTCTTGAAGGTTTCACGAAGAACCGCTTCTTCTTGCTCTGCACCATATCCGTCTAGTCGAACGAGCAGCATTGCACCGCCACTGCCAGCATGAGCTGTCCCATACTGTGCGTCCAAGACCTTCATCGTTGCGTGATCGATCAACTCCAGAATCGCTGGTTGGATACGTGCCTTGGCAATCCTTTGGACTCCTTCGACAGCAACTTCAAGATCCTCGAAAACTAATGCGACGTCTCGTTCGTCAACGGGCAAATAACGAAGCCGTAGCACCGCGCGAACGATCACACCCAATGTTCCTTCGGAACCTGTGAACAAGGCTGTCAGATCATAGCCGGCAACGCCCTTGAACGTATTCTTTCCAACATGTATTAGGCTCCCGTCCGCCAAGACAACGTCTAGCCCAAGAACCGACTCCCGGGTGACACCGTACTTCGCGCAACGCAATCCCCCGGCGTTCGTCGCAATGTTTCCACCGATGGTCGACATCTTGTAACTTGCCGGATCCGGAGCGTACATCAGACCGAACTCGGAGACGGCAAGATTCAAATGATGGTTAATCACGCCGGGCTCGACGACCGCGACTTCGTCCTGAGGCCGAATCTCGATGATCCTGTTCATCTTGCTGAGATTCAGGATGATAGCTTCATCAGTGACATGGACGGCGCCCGATACGCCAGTACCAGCACCGCGGCTGATCACCGAGAGCCGGTGTTCACTGGCCAGCTGCATTAGTTCCTGAACTTGCCCAACTTTTGTTGGAAAAACGACAGCGAGTGGCATCATGGGCTCATCTGCCAGTTGGCCGAAATCTCTCGAATTTTCCATGAGCACGGAATCACTAACGGATACCATGCCTGCAGGAAATCTCGCCGTGAGCTCATCAAGCAATTTCTTATTGCGTCGCATGCGTGGTCTGACTTCCTGGTCATTCGGGCTCATAGTTCAGACACTACATCTGACAGCGCCAGGAGCGACAGTAAGCGCCGACGAAAGGCTGCGGCAGGCGGCCGCGAACCGTGGCGCAATCATCTCTTTCTCGTCACTAGCCATATGAAAAGTCACCTATGCCCATTGGCGCTCCACCATCAATGATGACGATTCCAGTCGTCAATGCGCGTCGGATCACGGAAGCCGCTCCGTACGAGCCATGGCCGAGGCATCTAAGAAATCTACAGAGCTTACGACGAAACAGCGTTGTCATTTCACTCCGTCAGTGAATCGTCAGGCACTTTCCGCCACACGGTTATGCAGCTGATCGAACGGGTGCCGAGGTCCCGCCCGGTTCTGGATACTCTGCCAGGCTAAGACCATCGACGACCATCTGGGCATCGTCGAAGGCTTCGTTTAGGGAAAATGAGGCAAGGTCCGCGCCACCGCAATGCGCAAACGGCTGGCCGGCATCGGTTGCCACGATACGAGGTCGAGGCTCCTCGAGCCGCCAGCACGACGATGAAGGTATCGACTCAAGGAACACAGGTCCCAGCATGAGTAACTGCATGACTCAAGGGAGACTAAGCCATGCAAATGGCTGAAGCACGCGTACGCCGAGAACTTGTCGCCAACGGAACTCGCACGGCGCTGCTAAACGCGAGGCCGGACTAGCGCCATCACCAGATGTTGGTCCCCTGGCGGTTCGGGAAATATCCATCGCATACGTGTCCGTGGGTTGGAGCTTCCTCGCGATTGCTCTATCCAGGAGTATGCCCTGTGGGTATCGAAAAATCCGTGGTCGCGAAGCCTATGGCCGGCATCATGGAGTGCAATCCATTGGTCGCCACGTTCTCTGCCACGTTTTCTGTACAGAGGCCCGCATCAGTAATCGGGTGCACCCGTCAGGCAAGGACGGGCGGGAGAACTCCGCGCAAAACGCCCGTACCGGTCTATTACCAACTGGCACCCGCTCCTACCCTGGAGTACTTGTTTTTCAACGATTCAGAAGCCTCGTGCGGCTCGATCATCGCCTTGGCGCTGTCAAGGGTATCGGGGCACTCCTCGTTTATCAGCAGCGATGCAGCCTCGGGTAATGACAACTTCGCCCAATCCCTTCGAGACGTTCGTCAACGAGTTCGGTGCCAAACTGAAGGTGCCTGCTCATGAGCGCAGAGAGAGCAGTTGAAAAGGACCAGCATTCGGTCCCGCGCCCGTTGACTTCTTCCTCCAGTGGCCAAAGACTCACTGTGGATTCTCAAGTGCTCAGGCGGAAGTCAAAACCTTTTCCTGGATCGGTAGGCATTACCGACCCGAACATGCCTGACGAATCGTGCCTATGCTGCTCGGACGTCAATATTCAGCATCTCTTGCCCAGGGGTTTTGTTGTGGTCCGGGCTCTTCCCCGCTCCGCAGCCAACCGCACCGCGCCGCGGCCCCGGCAGCGCTTCCCTTGCCCCACGCCA
>NZ_POAF01000018.1 GCF_003309065.1 Glutamicibacter soli
GGCGACAAGGAAAAACTATACACGGGTTGTCGGGGGTCTGCAAATCGGCGGGGTGCTGCGGGGCGGTGAGCGTGGACACATAAAAACGAGGCCATTTCTGGATCCCGATAATCGATGTTTTTTGTATGCCCATAGGCGCAGGAAGCAATAACGAGCCCAGTCGACTGATGGGCAGCAATCTACAGTGTGGATTCCGCCCGACCCCGGGCCGGCCCTTTCACGCTCCTGGAATCACCTTCCGGAAACTTGCGAAACGTCCTTGCCGGCGAAGGCCCATAAGACTCCCAACCGTTCACGTCGTTGTTGTGGACTCCCACCCCGTGCACGACAGCCTGCTGCATCTGGGGAGCCTGTATTAAGATCCCTGCTTCCAATGATTTTGATGGGGCACTCTTAGGCAGTCTCAATATTGCACCAGTACTTCGCCGCGCTCTGCCCAAACTTCAGTCACGGTGCAGAGCTCATGATCGTTCTTCCAAACGACCTTGCCAATTCTGCGCAGTTGCAATATCTCGTAGTACATCGGTTCTGCTGGCACCGGCATTCTGGCAACCCGCCAACACCTGTGAGCGCCCGGCAGCATCTATTGATCGGGTTGCTTCCGCCGCGGTTCGAAGTCAAGAGCCTCCGGTTGCCGGAGCTGCAGTTACCCGCAGGGAACCACGACTGGCTCACTCGAACGTACTTTCGATCCGTCTACTTGCAAAGGTATGGTTGGCAAGACGGAGTATGGCATGTGGCTGGAAGCGAAGCGTGCGGGCCTGCTGTGCTTCCGATAGCCGGCGCTGCCCATCGGGGCGAAAGGCTTCTAGAACCTCTGTTGCCCGTTCAGCGCCAGCTTCAGACCAAGGCGCGTAAATTAGTCTCGGCCCTACCATAGGTAGAACGCCGTGGCCTTCTGGGCAACATGCTGGACGATTTCCCCTGCAGTTTGCAGATATTCACACCGATAAGAGGTCTTTGACCGTTGCCTGCCCTCAGGCCAGCAGATCTGCCGTGATGCGGGTTCGATAGTAATGCATGAGCGAAAGAGTGTGCTAGCTCGGCGAAGGCAACGTATGGCGTGAACCTGGATTCCCGGCCAACAACAGGTGTGCATGCAAACTAGTGTTCGCCAACGCTCGATCATTCAGTTTTGTGGACACCACTCGTCCAAGGAACGCCAGTATGGGGCGAGCAACCGTTCCGCCTTCGCGCCACAGCAGGATCAACGATGAAACTGGCTACCTCTGCCCAAGACTGCTCGTTTGGCTACGAACGAGCCAAGAGAACTAGCGCCCGAAGAAGATTTCCCGAGAATAGCACCGAGCATGTAACGACTGATGCTTCAGCTGACTGCTAGCCGGCGAAAACGCAGCTCCCTTTGTGTCCCGCGTAGAGGAGATCCACTGAAAGGAAGCGCGCTCAGGTCGATGCTGTTCGCTGCCCTCAGGGCCAGCTAGTTTGCGGAAGCTGCGGCTTTGTCGGTCAGGCCGAGTACCCGCGCAAACTCTTCCCAGTGCTTACGGCGGAGGTTCTTTGTCTTGCCCGCAACCGTGAGGGCCAATGTATCGTCGCCATAGATTAAAGTGCACGGAACATCGTAATTGGTGCAATCGCGAAGCGTCCGTCTTGGCCAGCCAGCATGGATACGTTCTTTCCATGTAAGTCACCGTTGCCACTGAGCCATGCGAAGAGAAACTGAATGTAGAGGTTCCTCTTGGCAAGGAGTGGAGCGTGCCAATTCCGAGCCAGGGCTTCGGATACTTCCTCGGAGGTTACCAAGTACTTCGCGCTCGGTGGAGGGTTCAGCACCTGCGTAGCGTCATCCAATGCCAACTTCTTCGATCCAGATACACCAGCTCTGTACACTCTGCCGAAACGTTCAACCAGCAGTCCTCCAAGTTGATGCGCGTCATGGACCAGCTTGCTCTTCACGACAGGGAGTTTCAGAAACCTTGCTGCAGCGAGAGGTGCTGCTTCATTTACGATGAGATGTGGATGATCGCGTGGATCCAATTTGAGCATGTATGCATTCCCAGCCAATGACATCGGCGTAGTAAGCATCGTGGCGCTGATCTTTTCCTGAACCCCAGGAATTGAGTGCAGATCAAGCCACTTCGCCAAGGCTGTGAAGTCCAGTTCAGAAGGTTTCAAAAATTCTGCAAGTGCCGGCGGTTGCGTCAGCGCTGTTCCGGCAGGGACGATGCTGACGTTGCCCGGTGTATCCGCCCCTACGATCATGAGCAGTGTCAGCTCGTCTGACATGCTCGTCTTAGCCGCATGCTTCAGCACTGTGAGCCTGTGACCCTCAGGAAGCATCCCTGAGAAGAAGGAGGGAAGGGCACCCCGTGCGCCGGTATACGGCCCTTCGCGGGTCGGCAAAGAGGATGCAATGCGCGGTGCACCCGAAGCCAAATATGAGTCGGAGTAGGAGAACACCACGCTGCCGTCTTGACGTCGAACTAGCTTCCCGGCAATACATCCTCGTAGTAGACATCCGCCTCTTGTACTTGTTTGAGATCCTGAAGTTCGTAGGTCACTTCTCCACCATGAGCTTTATTCCCAATACGGATGCAGTTGAAACAACGGCGCTAAAAGATGGGTTGCCCTGCCCACTTTCCATCGATCTCAATGTTCGTTCAGAGATTCCCGCCAGGTCGGCAAGCTGTTCCTGAGTAAGGCCGTTCTCCTTACGCACTGATTGAATCACTGCGCCGATCTCCGACAATGAACTCATGAGAATCTCCAGACCGGCAGAATATCGCCGTAAGTAGCAGTCTAATCATCATAGCCTCAAGAGGTAAACAATTCGGTAGAATACTGCCGAATTAGCATCGCCAACTCAAGGTTAATAGATTTCGACTAGCTAATCAGCAGAATACTGCCAACATAAGCTCCGCAGCTTGAGGGGCCGAGTCCCGGTATTGGACAACTCGACACAGAGCACTAAAAGTTAACCTTGCAGCTGAACTCCGCATAAACAGGAAAACGGGGGAACTTCTGCTCCCCCACTACCAAACTGCCTTGCCCCACGCCATCCCCACGGGGCCGGCCGCAGGACAGCACCCCAGACCGCCCAGAAGGCACCGCGCCGCCACCGAAAACCCCCGCTTAAACAACAAAACGGGGGAGCTTCTACTCCCCCACCCCACCGGCCAAGCCAACCGCACCAGCCAGCTGGCCAGCCAGGCCGTCCCGGCCAGACCACCCAGCCAGGTGGATCCACCGGTTAAACCAGCAGAAGGCCCCAACACTGTTGGAGCCTCCCACTTCTCAAGTTAAGTCCGGCGGTGACCTACTCTCCCACACCCTCACGAGTGCAGTACCATCGGCGCAATGGGCCTTAGCTTCCGGGTTCGGTATGG
>NZ_POAF01000019.1 GCF_003309065.1 Glutamicibacter soli
AAACGCCGTACAATTAACACATGTACGAAGCAATGCAGCAACGCCACCGCCCGCCCGTACCACCGGTCCACACCGAATGCACCGCGGTGCTCACCGCCCTGTCCACCCAGCTCGCCCGCACCCTCGAATGCGGCAGCACCGCCGACTGCGCCGCCGCCATCGAAGAACTCACCGCCCTGACCGCCGGCTACGACTACCTCAAAGCGATGCTCGCCCACCAGCTGGAAAAAGAAGTCTTCCGCACCAACGAGAACAACGGCACCCACGCCAACGACCTCACCCGCGGAGCAGCCAGCACCGTCGCCCTGGCCCGCAAACGCGACCCCCGCGGCCACCGCTCCTACCTGGCCAACGCCCGCATCCTCGCCGAAGACACCCCCTTCCTCGCCCAACGCTTCGCCCTCGGGGAACTCACCGAACCCCAGGCCATGGCCATCCTCACCCCCTTGCAGGACGTCAACGCCGCCCGCCGCACCGCCTTTGACACCCACTTCCGCGCCACCCCGGACCTGTTCGACGGCATGGGCCCCAAGCAGATCAGCGAAACCGTCACCCAATACACCCTGCAGTTCGAAAGCCACACCAAGTCCTACCGCATCAAGGAAGCGGGCACCGACCGCTACCTGCGCTTCACCAAGGACCGCGACTGCATCCGCGTCAACGGCAAACTCCCCCTCGCCGCCGGCACCGCCCTGCAACAGCACCTGCGCCAAGAATCCCGCCGGCTGCGCCAGCACGGCGACCCGCGCACCCGCACCCAACTGCAGGCGGACCTGTTCACCGCCTACCCCCTCGCCGGGCACCCCGACAAACTCCCCCTGGCCCTCAACATCAAACTGGTCATGACCGACAAGACCCTGTTCCTCGGCGACCGCACCCCCGCCTACCTCGAAGGCTACGGCTACATCCCCGCCCAGCACGCCCGAGAACTCATCGCCGGCGCGGAAATCCGCAACGAGGACTACTTCCACCACTACCCCGACGCGCACGACGACCTGGCCCTGCGCATCGAAACCTTCCCCGACATCCAGCGGCTCTACACCGCCCCCGGCGACAGCGAGCTGATCGCCATGGACTCCACCGCCCGCGCCTTCCCGCCCGGACTCAAGGAATTCATCAAGATCCGCGACAAGCACTGCCGCACCCCCTACTGCGACGGACTGGTCGAAGAAGTCGACCACGTCATCCAGCACCACCTCGGCGGCCCGACCAACGTGCTGAACGCCGACGGACGCTGCGCGTTATGCAACAAGGCCAAGGAATCACCGAACTGGGTCGAAGTGCCCGTCGGGGAGTTCTCCCACTCGATCCGGATCAACCCCGGCACCGGAGCCTACTACCGGTCGGTCGCCCCGCCGGTGACCGGGTACCGGCACCGGCAGTTCCCGGACCTGCTCACCCAGTCCAAATGGGTGCGCGGGAAACCCTGGACCCGGGAGGAACTCGAAGACCCCCTCGAAGACCCCGACCCGTAG
>NZ_POAF01000001.1 GCF_003309065.1 Glutamicibacter soli
AGCACCGCGGTGCATTCGGTGTGGACCGGTGGTACGGGCGGGCGGTGGCGTTGCTGCATTGCTTCGTACATGTGTTAATTGTACGGCGTTTGATCGAATAAAGATTCGAATATTGCCTGTGAATCTCGAGTTCGGGTTGCGAGGCCCTGCGGCTGGAAGGTACTCGGGCCCGGCACCCTGAGGGTGCCGGGCCCGGGAATCTACCGCTGCAGGTAGGAGGAGCAGACCGGGTCGACCGGGATGTCCCGGTGGAGCACCAGGATGCCCTGGTCCTCCGGGGCCACCGGCTTGAATCCCAGGTCGGTGGCGCGTTCCAGCGCCTGGTCCGGGGTCAGCGGATCCCATCCGCCCAGCTCCTCGACGTTGAAGTCGATGATCATCCAGCTGGAGAGGTCGTCGCCGATATCCCCGTGCAGCCCGACATAGGTGCGGGTGGTGAGGTGGGGGACGACGCTGTCGGCGGCCTCGATGCACACGCCGTCCGGGATCATCGCGACGGCCTTTTCCTTGGCGGCGATCAGTTCGGCCGGCGGCCAGCCCTGGCCGGTGACGGTTTTGCCCAGCGGGAAGACCATCGGGAAGAACAGGGTGGCGATGACCGAGATCGACAGCAGCCAGGCCGGGCCGATGAGGCGTGCGCGGCACCAGTCGAAGCGGATGGCGAGCTTGCCCAGCACATGGACCGCGGACATGATCAGGATCGGGGCCATGATCGCGTCGTACTGGTAAACCGGGGCCCAGGTGTTCAGCCGGTCGTTGAACAGGCGAGAGAGGAACAGCGGGGCGCCGAGGATCACGTACGGCGAGGCGAAGGGCAGCAGCGCCAGCGGCACGAAGGTCAGCAGCCACAAAGCCCACTTGAGCTGGTGGTCGAACAGGATTGCGATCGACTGCAGCGGGTGGGTGACCAGGAAGACCACTGCCGCGCCTGCGGTGGCGCCCAGGGCGGTGTACTGCCAGTAGGAGAATTCGCCCTCGGGGGAGAACAGCGGGATGAGGTAGCCGGTGACCGCCAGGTACCCGAGCAGGCCGAGCGCCGCGGTGAGCGCGGCCTTGAGCCACTGGCGGTGGAAGAGCAGCACGATTCCCACGGCCACCATGGTGATGCCCATGTCCTCGCGCACCAGCAGCAGGCTGGCGGAGAGCCCCGTAACCAGCCAGTAGCGGCCCTTGTCGAAGGCCCAGATGATCCACGCCATGATCGGCACGCCGAAGGCGATCTCATGGAAGTCCCAGTTCACGATGGCCTGGAACGGCCACCACAGCAGCAGCGCGGCGCTGGTCAGCAGGGCGCCGAGGTGCCCGAAGCGCGGGCGGGTGAACAGGTACACCGGGATCGCGGTGGAAACCAGCAGCAGCGCCAGCACGATGCCCAGCATCCGCGGGTCGTTCCAGATCCAGTAGAAGGGCGCGAGCACCGCGAGGATGGGGTGGAAGTGGTCGCCCAGCAGGTTGAAGTCGACCCCCTTGACCGGCACGATCGGCGCCTTGAACATCGCGTACTGGCGCACCGCCTGGTCGAAGATGCCCAGGTCGTACCCGCGCGACTCGAAGCGCGCGAAACGCAGGAAGGAGTGGACGACGTACAGGATTCCTGCCGCGAGCATGACCAGGCCGAGCTGCAGCTTGTGGGCGCCGGTCATGGGCGCGGGGGACGGGGTAGACATGGACTAAAGCTTATCGACTCGTCGCGGCAATGGGCGCATCACCGGCCCGCCGCAGCCGGTGGCGCGGGCGGAGATTGCTCACGTCGCACCTGCCGGGGAGGGCAGAGTCCCCAGTCAATCCGCCGTAGCCATGGCGGAAATTCCCAGCGACCTTCCAGTGCCGGGGCGGCGCCCGGGGTGCGGCAGGAGGCCCGGGGTGCGGTTAGATGGAGATATGAACAGCATGATCTGGCCTGGAGCGGTTGCCATCCTCGGCAGCGTCCTCTTCCTGGGCGTCGCCGGCATCTTCCTGCTCGCCCTGCAGTACCGCCGCCACGGGCGCCTGTCCTGGCGCCGCACCATCACCACGGCGGCGGCAGCGCTCTATGGATTCGGCCTGTTCAGCTACACCATGCTGCCGCTGCCGGCCACGCGCGACGCGTTCTGCAGGCCCGGCGTCGCGGTCCCGCAGCTGACCCCGGGGCACTTCCTGAACGACTTCGCCGACGTCTACGCCCAGGTGGGCCTGCGCGGCCTGGCCACCAGCTTCACCCTGTGGCAGGTATTGTTCAACATCATCTTGTTCATGCCGCTGGGCATCCTGGCCGTGCGCTGGCTGCGCGGCAACATGTTCACCGGCATGGTGCTGGGCCTGGCCGCCAGCCTGGCCATCGAGCTGACCCAGTACACCGGCGTCTGGGGGCTGTACACCTGCGCCTACCGCGTCGCCGACGTCGACGACCTGATCATGAACACCTTCGGCGCGCTGCTCGGCGCGATCATCGCCTACCTGCCGGTCTTCGCCTTCCTGTCCTCCCCGCGCGAACCGCGGGCCGAGGATGCCCCGCCGCGCCCGGTCACCCGGACGCGGCGCGCGCTGGCCGACTTCTTCGATTCCTCCTTCACCGGCGCCGCGGTTTTCGTGATCGCCGCAGGCCTGAACCTGGTGGAGAAGCTCGGCGGCCCTGAGGTGGACCCGGGCCTGGTGAACATCTGGGTGCCGGCAGTTGTGGTGCTGTTCGTGTTCCTGCTGCCGAGCCTGGCCCCGGGGCGCGCGACGCTGGGCCAGCGCTGCGCCTGGATCCGCATCACCGGCGGCGACGGACGCGGCGCCGCGGCCTGGCGGGCCGGGCTGCGCACGATCCTGGGCTTCGGCGGCATCACCTTCTTCTTCCAGATCTCCACCAGCATCAACGACAATCCGGACCTGCCCTGGCTGAGCTCGGCGGTCATGCTCTACGCGGTGCTCAGCGCCCTGTGCTTCTGGCTGATCCCGCGCGCGCGGTCGCTGGCCGGGGTGCTCACCGGCACCGGATTCGCCGATCGCCGGGCCTGATCTGCGAAAGTGTGTGGACGAACACTGCGCACCCGGCGGGGTTAAACGCTAAAATGGATCCGGTGCCCGGTGTGCAAGCCATGCCGGCCGGCCCGACTCGCGTCAACTGAACGTCCCCGATAATGCGAAAGTACAGGTTCCAAGCGAAGCATGGAAGACAAGAAACCAGAAGTTCCGAACGAACCGCATAAGGCAGTGCTCGGAACCGCAGTCGGCGCCACCGTCCTGATCGCGATCGGCGCATTCGTGCTGTCCTTCGCGGCCCTGACCGATTTGGCCGAGCGCTCCGGCATCCAGTCGAATCTGGCCTGGATCTGGCCGATCATCATCGACGGCATGATCGTCGCCGCCACCGTGGCCATCGTGGCCCTGAACGGGTTCAACCGCCGCGCCATGATCTACCCCTGGTCCCTGCTGTTCTTCGGCGCGATCGTCTCGACCGCCGCGAACTCCACCCACGCCATCCTGACCGTCGACTCGATCGTGGACGGCGTGCCACCGCTGGTTTCCGCGCTGGTCGCAGCCATGCCGCCGATCGTGCTGCTGGCCATCACCCACCTGACCGTGCACATGTACCAGAAGAAGTCCGAGGCCGCGAAGCTGCGCGCCGAGCTGGAGTACGACGAGGAAAAGGAAAACGCCGAGAAGTACGGCGTGGCCTATGACGACGGCTACAACGCCGCGCTGACCGACGCGAAGACCGCCGAGGACGAGCGCTTCGCCCAGCTGGAGCAGGACCACCAGGACGACCTGGCCCGCGCCCGCGCCGAGGCGATCGCCGCGGCCCGCAACGACGCCAAGGTCACCCCGATCAAGCCCGCCGCGCCGGCCAACCAGACCGCCAAGTCCGCTCCGGCGGCCAACAGCGACGCCAAGGCCCCGTTGTACGAGGACATGGCCAAGCGCCTGACCCGTCCGTAACCAGGCATTCCCGCCACCTGCGGGAATCACCACCTCAAGTCATTCCCGAAGGGGCGCGGCCCGCGGGCTGCGCCCCTTCGGCTCTCCCCGTATAGGCCGCAGCGCCAGGTGTTCCAGGAGGCATCAGTGATGGATCCACAGCAGGAGACGACCGGCGACGGGTTCTCCGCGCAGATCGCCGCCGCGGTCGCGCAGTACGGCACCGTCAGCGGCGAGCTGCACTCGGTGCTCAACGCCATGAAGGCGAAGATCCGCCGATTGTTCGCGGGCAGCGAGGTGAAGCCGCTGTTCATCACCGGCCGGGTGAAGTCCACCGAGTCATTCCAGGCCAAGGCCTCGCGCCGGCTGCAGGAGAACGCCGACAGCGACCCGGTGCTCGAATTCCCCAACCCGCTGCGCGAGGTGCACGACATGGTCGGCATCCGCATCATCGTGATGCTGCCGCACGAGATCCAGCAGGTCGCCAGCCTGATCAAGTCGCACCGCGAGGCCTTCGACTGCCGCAGCGACCGCGAGAAGGACATCGGCTCGGTGGAATCAGGGACCTACGGCTACTCCTCCCGCCACCTGCTGCTCAAGACCCGCAACGAGCCCACCGTCCGCCGTTTCCAGGAGGCGCTGGGCAAAACCGTGGTGCCCAGCGGCAACTTCATCTTCGAGGTGCAGATCCGCACCATCCTGCAGCACGCCTGGAGCGAGATGGAGCACGACATCCGCTTCAAGCACCCCGGCGAGGCGGCCTGGAACCCGCAGATCGACCGCCACTTCACCGCCACCGCGGCGATGCTGGAAACCGTGGAGAACTACTTCACCGACATCGACGAGCTCTACCACCGGCTCAACGGCTACCACGACAAGAACGGGCTGGGCGCCGCGAAGCTGACCGGCGAGAAGATCGGCGAGATCTGGCAGACCCTGCTGCCGCACGTGGACCGCAAGCGCGACGACGACTGGTCCTGGGCCGCGGAGCTGCTCGGCGCCCACGGCATCGACGCGACCTGGCAGTTGGTCGGGCTGCTGGATGCGGAGGTGGTGCGCGAGGTGCGTGCCGCGCTGGACCACCGCTATTCGCCGGGTCCGGATCGGCTGCTGGACGACGTGCTGCTCTGGCGCTTCGGCAAGGCACACATCGAGAAGACCAGCGGATCAGACCTGCGCCGCGAGGCGTCGCTGAGCCGCCGGCTGATCCAGATGAACGACTACCGCTCGTCGCTGAACGGCTGAGGCCCGGGCTCGGGGCCGGCCGGGTTCCAGGCGTAGAGGACACCTGCCACCGGCAGGAACGCCAGCGCCGGCACCCACGCGAATACCGCCAGCGCGATCAGCGCGGCCGCCAGGACCACCAGTGCCGCCAGGTTCGTGCTCATGGTGCGCCTTCCTCTCAAGGTGGTGCAGATCATACCCCATGCGGCGGGCAAACGCCGGGGTGCGGCTGTCGAATCAAACACAGTTCGCCCCACCAGGGCCGTTGCACGGCTAAACTAGTTAAGTTGCCCTGTTGACGGGGCGCCAAAGTTTTTGCCGGACCCGCTGAAAGGCCCACCCTATGATTTCCGTAGCCAACCTCGAGCTACGCGTCGGCGCCCGCCTGCTGATGGACGAAGTGAACTTCCGCATCGACAAGGGCGACAAGATCGGGCTGGTGGGCCGCAACGGCGCCGGAAAGACCACGATGACCAAGGTGCTGGCCGGCGAATCGCAGCCCACCATCGGCGAAGTCACCCACAAAGGCTCGATCGGCTACCTGCCGCAGGACCCGAAGACCCCCGACATGGAGCAGCTGGCCCGCGACCGCATCCTCGGCGCCCGCGGCCTGGACATCGTGCTGAACAAGCTGGCCCGCACCCGCGAGGAAATGGCCAGCGAGGACGCCGCCGTCTCCGCCAAGGCGATGCGCCGCTACGACCGCTTGGAGGCCGAGTTCATCGCCGCCGGCGGCTACGCCGCGGAATCCGAGGCCGCGGCGATCTGCGCCAACCTGGATCTGCCCGAGCGCATCCTGAACCAGCCGCTGCGCACCCTCTCCGGTGGCCAGCGCCGCCGCGTGGAGCTGGCCCGCATCCTCTACTCGGATGCCGAAACCCTGCTGCTCGACGAGCCCACCAACCACCTGGACGTTGACTCCATCGTGTGGCTGCGCGACTTCATCAAGAACTACGCCGGCGGCGTGCTGATGATCAGCCACGACACCGGGCTGCTGGACGAGACCGTGAACAAGGTGCTCTACCTGGATGCCAACCGAGCCACCGTGGACGTCTACAACATGAATTGGAAGCGCTACCAGGTGCAGCGCGAGACCGACGAGCGCGCCCGCAAGCGCGAGCGCGGCAATATCGAGAAGAAGGCCTCGGTGCTGCTGGCCCAGGCCAACAAGATGAAGGCCCGCGCCTCGGGCGCTTCGGCGGCGCAGTCCATGCTCAAGCGCGTGGACCGCATGCTCGCCGGCCTGGAAGAGGTCCGCGCCCACGACAAGGTTGCCGCCCTGCGCTTCCCGGATCCGGCCCCCTGCGGCAAGACCCCGCTCATGGCCGAGGGCCTGTCCAAGGCCTACGGCTCGTTGGAGATCTTCACCGACGTCTCGCTGGCCATCGACCGCGGCTCCAAGGTCGTCATCCTGGGCCTGAACGGCGCCGGCAAGACCACGCTGCTGCGGATGCTGGCCGGCGTGTCCGAACCCGATACCGGAAGCATCGTGCCAGGCCACGGCCTGAAGATCGGCTACTTCGCGCAGGAGCACGACACCCTGGACCCGGAGGCGACGGTGCTGGAGAACATGCGCCGCAACGCCCCGGAGCACCTGGGCGACGCCGACGTGCGCTCGATCCTGGGCTCCTTCATGTTCGTGGGCGACGACGTGAGCAAGCCTGCGGGTGTGCTCTCCGGCGGCGAGAAGACCCGCCTGGCCCTGGCCACCATCGTCGCCTCCAGCGCGAACGTGCTGCTGCTCGACGAGCCGACCAACAACCTGGACCCGGCCTCCCGCGCCGAGGTGCTCGGCGCGCTGTCCACCTTCCCGGGCGCCGTGGTCATGGTCAGCCACGACGAGGGCGCCGTGATGGCGCTGAAGCCCGAGCGCGTGGTCATCCTTCCGGACGGCGACGAGGACCTGTTCAGCGAGGACTATCTGGAACTGGTCACCCTGACCTAGTAGCATGGCCGCATGACGGCCCATCGCAGCGTATTCAGCGCCGCCGGGATCCTCCTGGCGGCGCTGTTGTCTTCCGGGTGCTCCGCGGCAGAGGTTCCGCCCGAGGAACCCAACGCGAACTGGTCGCTGCTGGGGGGAAAGTCCCCGGCGCCTCAGGACACCACGCTTCAGCTGGGTGTCGTGCGCGCGGCCTGCGCCGGAGGCGAAACCGGCGACGTGGCGTCCACAGACACCGAATTCGGCACCGAGCAGGTGGTGGTCACCGTCTACGTCCAGCCGCTGCCCGAGGGCGCCTACGACTGCCCGATGAACGACACCGTGCCCTATATCCTGGACCTGGGCCAGCCGCTGGGGGAGCGCGCGCTGGTGGACGGGGCCTGCCGGGATGCGGCGCTGTCCGGCACCCCCGCCTGCAGCCAGGAAGGGCTGCGCTGGAAACCGTAGGCCGATACCTTATTAACGCCGAAACCGGCGGGAAGAAGCTTCTTCCCGCCGGTTTCGCGCGTTCAGCGTGCGTCGGTGGCATCCTGCTGGTCGAGCAGCGCGTCCTCGATGGCCTCGTCGGTCAGCGAGCCGTCGCGGCGATGGACCTTGGGGCCCTTGGCCCGGACCTTGCGCACCGTATGCACCGGCTCGTCGTAGCCCAGCGCCTGGGCCTCGGCCAGCTCGGCGGCTTCCTCCGCGTTGATCTTCTTCTGGGTGCGCGCCGCGTACCAGAAGCCGACGAACGCCAGCACACCGAAGATGTACCACTGGATCTCGTAGGACAGGTGCGGGCCCTCGTCCATGTCCGGCGGGTCCAGCTGCTGCGGGGCGCTGGCCGGGGCCGGGCTTTCCTCGTACATGATGCCGTAGGAGCCCTGCGCCAGCGGGTAGCCCAGGGCCGCCGAGTAGTCCTCCAGCTTGATGGTGGCCAGCTGGCCCTCCGGGGCGCCGCGGTCGAGCCGGATCTCGCCGGGCTTTAGCCGCGCCTTCACGGTGACTTCGCCGGCCGGCGGGACCGGGATTGCGTCCGGGTGGCCGTTTTCCTGGTTGCCGATGGGCAGGAAGCCGCGGTCGATCACCACGACCTCGCCGGCGGTGGTCTTGAAGGGCACCAGCACCTCGTAGCCCGGGGCGCCGGCCTTGATGCGGTTGCGCACGATCCGGGTGTCCTCGGCCAAGTAGCTGCCGGTCAGCTCGACGGTGCTCCAGATCTTATCCTCGGGCAGCGCCTCGAAGTAGTCCAGGGCGGCCTGGCCGGTCAGCGGTTCGGCGAAGTAGTTCTTGTTCACCCGCTCGATGCCGGTGAGCACCTCCTGGCGCCGGTCGGCCTGCCAGTTGCCCAGGGACACGCAGGCCACGGCGAAGAGGGCGACCAGCAGCAGCCAGCCGATCCAGCGTGAGCTGGCCAGAAAACGATACATCTAGTGCTGTGCTCCTTCGGCGTCGTGCAGCGGCAGGGTTTCCTTGTACAGCAGCCGGTCCTTGAGGTAGGACTCCAGCCATTGGCGGTGCTCCGCGCAGGCCAGCCAGGTCTTGCGGCGTTCGGGGGTATGGATCTTCGGGTTGTTCCACAGCAGGCGGTACTCGGCGTCCTGGCGGCAGCCCTTGCGGGAGCACTTCACCGGAGCCTGGGCCTGCTGGCCCGACAGCGATCCGAGCAGGTCCATCAGTTCTCCTTGCCGTTCGCGGTATCGTCCCCCGGATCCCGTGGCGGCTGCTCATCCTCGACCAGCGTGCCGTCGATGATCTCGGCGCCTTCCGGAGCCGGGGCGACGTTTGCGTGCCCGCCCTCCAGGGCCTCGGGACCGGTGGGCTCGTAGAACTCTGCCGGCGGCTGGCGGCGGGTGATATCCGCGCCGCCGTTGGCGATCACCACTGCCACGTAGGGCAGGAAGATCGCGCCGATCAGGAAGAACCAGCGCAGCCAATCCGTGGTGAAGAACGCCAGGACGAAGCAGACCACGCGCACCGTCATCGTGATCGTGTATTTGCGCACACGGGTATCCTGCTCGACGGTGTGGGACTCGCGGGCTTCGGTAATGCGATGCACGTGGGGCTCGTCCGAGCCGTGGTGCGCGTGCTGGTGCGACATTGAGTGGAACTTCACTTCATCGGGGCTGGGGTCGTTCCATTGTCTCACTCACGGCTGCGAGAATCGAATTTCTACCGTACGTCGAAGCGGTAAAACCAGCTGGTAACTAATAGGATTGAATTCAGAAGCAGCTACTTACCTAGGCACAGCGCACACCACGGGTCCGTCCGGCGGCAGCCGGAACGGCATTTCGGCGTGCGTGAACGGAGATATACATTGACTACTGAACCAGAAACTGGCCGCAGCGTCCTGGTGACCGGCGGAAACCGTGGAATCGGCTTGGCCATCGCCCGCGCCTTCGAAGCCAACGGCGACAAGGTCGCCATCACCTACCGCAGCGGCGAGGTCCCTGCCGGGCTGCTGGGTGTGAAGGCCGATGTGACCGACGCCGAGTCCATCGACGCCGCGTTCAAGGAAGTTGAAGCGGCCCACGGCCCAGTTGAGGTTCTCGTCGCCAACGCGGGCGTCACCAAGGACACCCTGCTGCTGCGCATGAGCGAAGACGACTTCACCTCGGTGATCGACACCAACCTGACCGGCGCCTTCCGCGTGGTCAAGCGCGCCGCCAAGGGCATGATCCGGCTCAGGCGCGGCCGCGTCGTGCTGATCTCCTCCGTGGTGGGCCTGTACGGCTCCCCGGGCCAGATCAACTACGCGGCCTCCAAGTCCGGTCTGGTGGGCATCGCCCGCTCGCTGACCCGCGAGCTCGGTTCGCGCGGCATCACCGCCAACGTGGTCGCCCCGGGCTTCATCAACACCGAGATGACCTCGGTGCTGCCGGAGGAGACCCAGAAGGGCTACCTGGCCAGCATCCCGGCCAACCGCTTCGCGGAGCCGGAGGAAGTTGCCAACGTCGTGCGCTGGATCGCCAGCGACGAGGCCGGCTACATTTCCGGCGCGGTCATTCCGGTTGACGGCGGCCTGGGCATGGGCCACTAGCCCGTAGCCCCCGAATTTTTCCCCATTTTAAGGAGTATGTGAAGTTGAGCGAATACAAGGGTGCAATCGTCACCGGTTCTTCCCGCGGCATCGGCGCTGTCACCGCGCAGCTGCTGGCCGAGCAGGGTGTCGGCGTGGTGGTCAACTACCGCGCCAAGGCCCCGCGCGCGAACAAGATCGTCGCCGCCATTGAGGAGAAGGGCGGCCAGGCCGTCGCCGTCGGTGCTGACCTGACCACCGTCGAGGGCCGGCAGGCGCTGGTTGACGCGGCCGTGGAGAACTTCGGCTCGCTGGATGTCTTGGTGCTCAACGCCTCCGGCGGCATGGAGACCTCGATGGGCGAGAACTACGCGCTGCGCCTGAACCGAGACGCGCAGGTCGAAATGCTGCAGGCCGCGCTGCCCAAGCTCAGCGAGGGCGGCCGCGTGGTCTTCGTGACCAGCCACCAGGCGCACTTCATCAACGAGGTCTCCACCATGGACGCCTACGACGCCGTGGCCAAGTCCAAGCGCGCCGGCGAGGACGCGCTGCGCGAGCTGATCCCACTGCTGTCCCAAAAGGGCATCACCTTCGTGGTCGTCTCCGGCGACATGATCGAGGGCACCATTACCGCGACCCTGCTCAACCGCATGGAGCCGGGAGCCATCGAGGCCCGCCGCGAGCAGGCCGGCAAGCTGTACTCCGTGGAGGAGTTCGGCGCAGAGGTCGCCAAGATGGTCTTCGCCGACGTCGAAACCGGCCACACCGAGCTGGTCGGCGGCGCCGAGGACTTCCTGAAGCAGTCCGGCAAGTAGCCCGAGATGCCCTTGGCCACGGGGCGTCCGACCGTCACGGCCGGACGCCCCGTGCGCCATTTAATGCGGCTCTACTGCGGCCTGTTGGTCAGCCGTGCGAGAACCTGCAAGTCGCGCCGCAGACGGTCGTAACGGGCCGAACCCAGAGCCTGGCGCCATTCGCGGTCGATCCGCTGGATTTCCGCGGCCGCCACCTTGCCGGCCGCCAGGCCGCGCTCGTCGGCAATGACCCGGCTGGCCCGCGCGTCCAGGGGATCGGGCACACGCCGCACATAGCCGTTGCGTTCCATGGAGCTGACCAGCACGCTGGCGGTCTGCTTGGTGATGTAGACGCGGCTGGCCAGCTCGGTGATGCGCGAGCCCTCGGCGGAGATCCGCTGGAACAGCCGTGCCTGGGGCAGGGTGGTGTCGGTGTAGCCGGCGTCCTGCACCGCAGCGAACACCCTTTCCTCCAGTTCCCGGTAGGGAATGAACAGCAGCAGTCCGACGTTGAATGGCCCCGGATCCGTGGATTTTTCCCCTTGCATATGGTCAGTGTAACGAACTAATATTAGTCAGTAAAGCTGACCTTAAAGCTAGTGAAACGGGTGCTGCGATGCAACGGAATCGGATGTGGGAGCTGGTCGCCGAGCAACGCCTGCTGCTGGCTGGGCTGCTCGAAGGCTTGGACGAGGAGCAATGGAACGCCGATTCGCTGTGCCCCGGATGGCGGGTGCGCGACGTGGCGGCCCATGCGATCGCGCCGGCCACCACCGGCCTCGGCACGGTCCTGCGAGAGATGATCCGGACCCGCGGCGATTTCAACAGCATGGTCTTTTTCGACGGTAGGCGCCGCGGCGACGCGCCGGTGGAGCAGATCGCGGCGGACTACCGGCGATTCGCCACGTCGCAGCGCCGTGCTCCCGGGGCGGTTGGCGCCACCCCGCTGATGGACATCATGGTCCATGCTAGGGATATTTCCATCGCGCTGGACGCGGACTACCCGTCCATGCCGGTGGCGGGCGCGCAGGCCGGCGCCGAATTGGTGTGGAGGCTGCCATTCCCCTTTTACGCGCGTCGCAAGCTGGCCGGATATCGGCTGCAGGCGAGCGACGCCTCGTGGTCGGCGGGGGAGGGAGCCTTGGTTGAGGGGCCGATGGAGGCCCTGCTGCTGCTCCTGACGGGCAGGAATGCCTGGCTGGGCCGGTTGGATGGCCCGGGCGCGGAGCGCTTGCGATTGGAGTCATGAGGCCAGGGAGACGGCCATGGAAACACTAAATGTTGCGGGGCAGCTTGCGGCCCTCGTCAGCGCGCTGATCCTGATCGTGGTCGCGCCGCTGGAAATGTTCTTCTACGGGCGGCCCAAGGTGGCCAAGTTCCTGAGCGTCGATCCGGAACATGCCGATTCGGTGAAGCTGTGGTCCTTCTGCATCGGGGCGCGCAACTTGCTCTCGGCCCTGGGAGCGATCGCGGGCCTGGCGATGATCCGCTGGGGCGACCCGCTGGCGGGCACCGTGGTGGTGCTGTGCTTCTGCTGGTACATGCTGTTGGCCAGCCTGGCCATGGCCGCCGCGGACGCGATGGGCTACTGGAAGCCGCGCGGCGGCAGCCTCAATGGCACCGTTTCATCCAGCGTGCTGCCGCTGGTAGTGGTCGTGTCGCCGCTGTTCGCCTGAGAACGCTCGACGCGCAGCAGGGGCCGCGATTCCCGCCGATGTGGCGGAAGTCGCGGCCCCTGCACGATGGTGCCTAGTCGCAGACGATCTTGTTCCATGGGCTGTAGGTCCAGGACTTGGTCTCCGCCGGCAGCTTCTTGGAACCGTCGACGGTTTCCCGGTAGCGGGTGATGTCGATGCTGAAACCCTTGCGTCCGCCCGATTCGGGGATGCACTTCTCGGCCTTGTTGTGCACGGTCTTCGGGTCGGTCTGGTTGTACTTGCCGGAGCTGTCCTGGGTGACCTTCCAGTACTTGGTGGACCACAGGCGGGTGTGCACCGCGTCCCCGGAAACCCAGGCTTCGATCATCACGCCGTAGGGAGTGTTGTTTTCCCAGATCATGTCGACCTGTCCCTCCCACAGGGTGGCTTCGCGGCCGGCCGGGTAGCGGTCGAACCAGCGCGAGTGCGGCTTGTGGGTGATGTCGTCGTAGCCGGCCAGGAAGCCGACGTTGTACATCTGGGTGGAGATCTGCGACAGGCCGCCGCCCACCGCTTCGGAACTGAAGCCGTTCTCCACCACGCCGGAGCTGTAGTAGCCGTTGGCGGTGGTGATCGGGCCCAGCGCCTGCAGCAGCGAGAAGCGTTCGCCCGGCTTCACGATGGTTCCGGTGATGCGCGCAGAACCCGCCTTCAGGTTCTTGGTGCGCACGGTGTCCGAGGCGGGATAGGGGGTGGAGAACTCGACGATCTCCTCCTTGATGCCCAGCTTTTCGGCGTCGGCGGTGGTGAAGTCCGCATCGCTTTCGGCCATCGCGACCTCGGCCTTTCGCGTTTCGGTCTGGCTCGCGGCCAGCACCTTTGCGCCCAGGTCCTTGGTTTCCAGCGAGATGCCCTTCACGGACTTCACGATGGTCGGCTTGCCGCCCTTGAGCACGATCTTCGCATCCTTGGCGGTGCTGGAGAGATCCGAGTTCTTGGTGGCCGCGAGGTAGAGCTTCTCGTCGTCCAGCGCCAGCTGCGGCTCGCCGTCCTTGGCCGAGTAGCTCGCGGCGGCGGCCATGGAGGCCGGGGAGATGGCGGTGCTCTTGTCCCCGGAAACCAGGGTGACGTCCTTCTTCAGCAGGGAGGCGACCTGCGTGTCGTAGAAGGCTTGCAGCTTCTGCGCGGAGACCTCCGGGCTGGTGACCTCGGCCGGCAGCTCCATGGCCGGACCGGCGATTTCCCAGTCGGTGGCGATCTTCTCGGCGGACTTCTCGACGTCCAGGGCGACCCCGTCCACGGGCTTGGACAGTGTTGCCTGGGCGTCCTTGAAGGTGATGGTGCCCTCGGTGACCTTGGCGTCGGCCTTGGCCGCCAGCTTCCCAAGCTGGGCCGTCAGCTTGTCCTGGTCCACGTCGATGACCGCCTCGGCGGAGAAGTCTCCGGTCAGCCGTTCATAGAGCTTCACGGGGTTGGCTTCGAAATCGGTCAGGTCCGCAATGGTCTGCTCGACATCCAGGCTCAATCCAGCCTTGGCGGGGTCGAGTTCGTAGCCCTTGCCGTTGACGGTGGTCTCGATCGGCTCCTGCGCCAGCGGCACCACCTGGTTCTCCAGGGCGGTACGCGCTTCGTCCTGGTTCAGCGAACCGATGTTGACGCCAGCGATCGTGGCGTTCGCCGGAACCTGGGAACTGATGAAGGCCGCCGCGCCGAAGTAGGCGGCGGTCGCCGCGACAACACACGAACCGGCAATGATCCACGGTTTGGCCGTGCTCTTGCGCTTGCCGTCCTTGGGGTTTCCGGCAGGCGTGGCGGGCTGGACGACGTTGGATGAATTCTCCGGTGTTGGGGTCTGCACTGGTCTATTGGCTCTTTCGAAAAGCGGTCAGATTACGGCACATACCCCGACAAGCTGCCTGGGTCAAGGGTTGCGTCACCTGAAATACTATCGGCTGGAACAACCAACAAGCCGATAACCAGCGTTTTCCGGGCTAATCGTTATCGACTTGTTGGATTTGGCCTAGTTCAGATCGTCCAGAACCAGGTCGGCGATGACGTCCAGGCGCGAGAAGTTGATCTGGGCCCCGGCCTTTTCCTTCAGGGCCGGCTTCGCGTTGAAAGCGACACCCAGGCCTGCGGCCGTGACCATGTCCAGGTCGTTGGCGCCGTCGCCGGCGGCGATCGTGGCGGCCATGTCGATGCCGTGCCCGGCCGCCCAGGAACGCAGCATCTCCTCCTTGGTGGCGCGGTCCACGATCTTTCCGTGCACGGTGCCGTCCAGCACCGCGCCCTCGATGCCCAGGGTGTTGGCCAGCGCGTGGTCCAGCTGCAGTTCCTCGGCCAGCGGGTCCAGGATCTGCTGGAATCCGCCGGAGACGACGCCGACCTTGTGCCCCGCGGCGTGGAAGCGCTTGACCAGTTCCCGGGCGCCGTCGGAGAAGATGATGCGTTCGCCCACCTCGCCGAGCACGGTGGCCGGCAGGTCCTTCAGCGTGGCCACGCGCTGGATCAGCGACTGCGCGAAGTCCAGCTCGCCGCGCATGGCGGCCTCGGTGACCGCGGCGACTTCCTTTTCGCGTCCTGCATGGGCGGCCAGCAGTTCGATGACTTCCTGCTTGATCAGGGTCGAATCGACATCCATGACCAGCAGCAGCTGCGTGGCCCCGGTCAGGGCCGCGTCGACGACGGCGAGGCACACGTCGGACTCGGCCACGGTTCCGGCGGCCACCTGAGCGGCAAGGTACTCTGCGGCTGCCTGCCGCGCCCCAGCGCTCCGGGACTCGTCCAGCGCCACCTTGGCGACCAGGCGCTCGGAACTGGTGCGGATCGAGACTTCAGCGCCGGCGGGGACCAGCCCGGCGGCGCGGGCGCCGTCCAGCAGCCTGTCGAAGACGTTGCGGGGCAGCAAGGGGCGGGAGACGAAAACAAGGGTAGAGGCCATGGTTCCATTTTCGTCGGCGTGCGCCGTGCGACCAAAAATGACGTCGCGAGCCCGGGCACCCGCTGGTGTAGCCAACGTCATAGTCGGGCATGGCCGCGGCCGGCCCCGGGCTCGCACGGCGTTAAAGACGAAGCTAATTAGTGATTCGCAGGGTCGGAAGTCTAGGCTTAAATACCATGAGCGAAGTGCTAAGTTTCAATGATGTCAGCGTGGTGCGCGGGCGTAAAGACCTGCTCAAGGACGTTTCCTGGCAGGTCAACGAGGGCGAGCGGTGGATCGTGCTCGGCCCGAACGGCGCCGGCAAGTCCACCCTGATGAACATTGCCTCCACCCGGATGCACCCCACCCGGGGCACCGCGGGCATCCTGGGCGAGACCCTGGGCCGCGTGGACGTCTTCGAGCTGCGGCCGCTGATCGGCCTGAGCTCGGCCCTGGTCGCCAACTCGATCCCCGGCAGGGAGACCGCGTTGAATGTGGTGCTGACCGCCGCCTACGGCATGACCGGGCGCTGGCGCGAGAAGTACGAGAAGCTCGACGAGCGCCGCGCCTTCGGCCTGCTGCACGACTGGGGCATGTCCACCTTCATGAACCAGTCCTTCTCCAAGCTCTCCGAGGGCGAACGCAAGCGCGTGCTGATCGCCCGCGCCCTGATGACCGACCCGGAGCTGCTGATCCTCGACGAGCCGGCCGCCGGCCTGGACCTTGCCGGGCGCGAGAACCTGGTCGCCAAGCTCGGCGAGCTTGCAGCCGACGAGTACGCCCCGGCCCTGGTGCTGGTGACCCACCACCTGGAAGAAATCCCCGAGGGCTTCACGCACATCCTGATGATGCGCGAGGGCCAGGTGGTCGCCGCCGGCGAGATCGAGGCGACGCTGACCGAGGAGAACCTCGAAGCCACCTATTCCATGCCGTTGGCCCTGCGCCGCGAGGGCGGCCGCTTCTCGGCGTTCGCGCGCAGCTAAGAGACACCGCACCTAAGGGAGTACCGCACCATGATCGAATTCTGGCGTGAAGCCCTGGTCTTCCTCGGAGGGCTGTGGGCCGGAACCATCAACACCGTCGTAGGTTCGGGCACCCTGGTGACTTTCCCGATCCTCGTGGCGCTGGGCATCGCCCCGGTCAACGCGGTGGTCTCCAACGCCATGGGCCTGGTCGCCGGGGGATTTTCCGGCGCCTGGGGCTACCGTCGCGAGGCGGCCAGCGTCAAGGGCACGCTGCTGAAACTGGTTCCGGTCTCCCTGGTCGGCGGCCTGATCGGCTCGCTGCTGCTGCTGAACTTGCCCGAATCGGTGTTCGGCGTGGTCGCCCCGATCCTGCTGGTGTGCGCCCTGGTGCTGGTGATTTTCCAGCCGCGGCTGGCCGCCTGGGCCAAAACCCGGCAGGCCGCGCAGGGCGGCACCGACCCGGACGCGGCGGACAAGGCGAAGATCCCGCTGATCCTGTACATCCTGGTGTTCGTCATCGGCGTGTACGGCGGCTACTTCACCGCCGCGCAGGGTGTGCTGCTCATGGCGGTGTTCGGCGTCTTCCTGCAGGCCTCGCTGCAGCAGTCCAACGCGATCAAGGTGATCCTCTCGCTGATCGTGAACCTGGTCGCGGCGGTCATGTACCTGGTCATCGCGCCCGAGCGCATCCACTGGATCATCGTGCTGCTCATCGCCGTCGGCTCGCTGATCGGCGGGTTCATCGGCGCCAAGGTCGGACGCAAGCTCTCCCCGGGCTGGCTGCGCACCGTCATCGTCATCCTGGGCCTTGTGGCCCTGGCGAACATGGTCTACAAGCTGGTGGCCGGTGCCTGAGTTCCCCGAAGAAATCCTGAACCCCGAGCGGATCCTGCACGTCGCGGACCTGCAGGACGAGCGGCTGGACGAGTACCTGCGCCTGTCGGAGGCGCACCTGCGCATGCGCACCGACGTGGAAAACGGCCTGTACATCGCCGAGAGCACCAAGGTCGTGCAGCGCGCGATCAACGCCGGACACACCCCACGCAGCTTCCTGCTCGCGCAGAAGCACCTGGGCCAGCTCGTGGCGGAGTTCAACCGCTTCCCTGACGCGCCGATCTTCATCGGCGACGACGCGCAGCTGCAGGACCTGGTCGGCTTCCACCTGCACCGCGGCGCCATGGCCTCGATGAACCGCCCGGCTCCGCTGGACCTCGATGAGGTGCTGGCCGCCAGCTCCCGGGTGGCGATCCTGGAGGACATCGCGGACCACACGAACCTCGGGGCGATCATCCGTTCGGCCTCGGGCCTGGGCATCGACGCGGTGCTGCTCACCCCCAAATGCGTTGATCCCTGGTACCGGCGCAGCGCCCGCGTCTCCATGGGCACCGTGTTCGACCTGCCCTGGGTCCGATTGAAATCCTGGCCTCAGGACATCGAGCGGCTGCGCGTCCACGGCTACCGGATGCTCGCCATGGAGCTGACCGAAAACGCCGTGCCGCTGAACGAGATCCAGCTGTCAGCGGGCGAGAAGGCAGCGATGATCCTGGGCAACGAAGGCCGCGGAGTGACCGACGAGGCGTTGGCGGCGGTCGACACGACAGCGATCATTCCGATGCACCGCGCGGTGGATTCGCTGAACGTCGGCGCCGCCAGCGCCATCGCCTTCTGGCATTTGTGCTCTTCGCCACGCTGAGCGGTTTTTGCCCAGCCCGGTGCGTGAGCTAAGATGGAATGTCTGTGTGTTTCGATCCACCCGGTGGGCCGTGCGCAGGCGCAATTTTCCGAGTAATCAGCTGCTGGCAAAATCCAGTGGCCACAAACAAAAAGGTGTATAGCTATGAAGGCTGATATCCATCCGCAGTACGGCCCAGTTGTCTTCAACGACCTGGCTTCCGGCGAAAAGATCTTGACCCGTTCGACCGCTACCTCGAACAAGACCATCGAGTGGGAAGACGGCAACACCTACCCGGTCATCGACGTCGAAATCTCGGCAGCTTCGCACCCGTTCTACACCGGCAAGCAGCGCATCATGGACACCGCCGGTCGTGTCGAGCGCTTCAACGCCCGCTTCAAGGGCTTCGGCGGCAAGAAGTAATTCTTCGCCCCTCGCAGGCTTTCACGGCGTGTTTCCAGATTTTCTGGAAGCACGCCGTTGCTGCTTTAACCGCAGATGCCCGCATTCTCCAAGGCGTCCCGGGATTAGCCGCATGCTCGCCGGGCAATCAGCCGGGGAGGTTGCCCGAGGCAACGGCCATTGGCTAGAGTCGTCGTATCGTGGTGCTTGCCGGACTTATCGGCCCTGGGCCCCCGTTGGATGCTTCGGCGCGACAGGGCCCGGATAACCACATGATCCATGCACCGACCGGGTAGCAAGTCAACAGGAGTAGAACATGCGCGCACTGCTCATCGAGTCCAAGGGCGCCGCGGCGCATCTCACGGATGCCGATCCGGGCCTTCTTGCCGGCCCCGTCGAACTAGACGTGCTGTACTCCAGCCTGAACTACAAGGACGGGCTCGCCCTGACCGGGCAGGGCATTGCGCGCTCCTGGCCTTTGATCCCTGGAATCGATATTGTCGGACGTGTCACCCGGTCGGAAAGTCCCGAGTGGAACTCCGGCGACACCGTCATCCTCAACGGGTCCGGGATTGGCGAAAGCACCCATGGCGGGTATGCAGAGCAAGCGCGGGTCGCACCCGACTTCCTCGTCAGGCTTCCCGGCACGCTCGCCGCGCATCAAGCCGCGGCGATTGGCACGGCAGGGTTCGAGGCCGCGATCGCCGTGCAGAAAATCCTCGACTCGGCAGTGGCTCCCAGCGACGGCGAGGTCCTGGTCACTGGCGCAGCCGGCGGCGTGGGCTCGATCGCCTGCGCGCTGCTTGCCCGCCATGGCTACCAGGTGGTCGCCTCCAGCGGGCGCGGCGACGAGGAAGCAGCGTACCTTAAGGAGCTCGGTGCGCAACGGATCATCGACCGCGCGACGCTGGCCGGCGACGCTGGCGGCCCACTTCAAAAACAGCTCTGGGCCGCCGCGATCGACGTGGCCGGGGGCACCACCCTGGCCAACGTGCTGGCCCAAACCTCGTACGGGGGACTGGTGGTCGCTTGCGGCATGGCCCAAAGCGCGGAGCTGTCCATTACCGTCTTCCCGCACATTCTGCGCGATGTCACCCTGGCCGGGGCCGACACCGTCAGCGCGCCGCTGGCCACCCGGACCCGGGCTTGGGAGCTGCTGGCCGAGGATCTCGATCTCAGCTTGCTTGCAGGGATGAGCACCACCATCGAACTCGAGCAGGTGCTGGACCGGGCCGAAGAGATCCTCGCAGGCCTCGTGCGCGGACGCACCGCGGTGCGCCTCACCGCGTGAGCGCCAAGGCCCAACCGCTCGTCGAGCTGGTGCTCAGGGATAGAATAGCTGCATGATGCATCACGGTGAATACAAGGTAGTCGGCGGCAAACTGGTCGTTGTGGATCTGGATACCGCGGATGAGGTGATCACCGCCGCTTCGCTGAACGGGGACTTCTTCCTTGAGCCCGATGACGCGTTGGAAGACCTGAATGCAGCTCTCACCGGGTTGCGCACCGATGCCAGCCACTCCACCATCCGCGACGCGGTCACCGCAAGACTGCGCGAGGGCGCGGTGATGTTCGGTTTTGATGCCGATGCAGTGGCCCGGGTGGTGCGCCGCGCGCTGGGCCACGCCACCAAGTGGGAAGACCATGACTGGCAGATCCTGGGCCCGGAGATCATACCGGTGGCCGAGCAGGTCGCCCTGGACGAGGTGCTGACCCGGCAGATCGCCAAGGGGGAGCGCAAGCCCACCATCCGGTTCTGGGACTGGGACGAATCCGCCGTGGTCATCGGCTCGTTCCAGTCGCTGCGCAACGAGGTCGACAGCCAGCAGGCCGAACATCACGGCATCAAGGTGGTGCGCCGCATTTCCGGCGGCGGGGCCATGTTCATGGAGGCCGGCAACTGCATCACCTATTCGCTCTACGCCCCGGAATCACTCGTGGACGGCATGAGCTTCGCGGACTCCTACCCGTTCCTGGATTCGTGGGTCATGGAAGCGCTGGCGAAGATCGGCATCACCGCACACTACAAGCCGCTGAACGACATCGCGACGGCGGCGGGAAAGATCGGCGGCGCCGCGCAGAAGCGCCTGGCCAACGGGGCCATGCTGCACCACGTGACGATGAGCTATGACATCGACGCCGAGAAGATGACCCAGGTGCTGCGCATCGGGCGCGAGAAGATCTCCGACAAGGGCATCACCTCCGCGGTCAAGCGCGTGGATCCGCTGAAGTCGCAGACGCAGCTGACCCGTGGGGAAATCATCGAGGTCATGATGGACACCTTCGCGCAGCGCACCGGCGCGGTGCGCGCCGAACTGGACGAGAAGTCCCGCCAGGCAGCCCGCGAACTGGCCGCGACGAAGTTCGACACCGAGCAGTGGACGGCCAGGGTTCCGTAACCCGGACGCGACGCCGGGCGCGGAATTCGTTGGGGGGCCATTGGGAATGGAGCCGCCTGTATTCCCGCATTTTGTGATTTGTGGGAATGTAGGCGAAGTTCATTCCCAGATCTTGGAAGGTGCCTAGCCAATGGTCCGTTCACCGCGGTCCGGAATCCAGGGTGAAATGCCGTCCCACATGGCCAGCTCTTGCCTTTGAGGAGATCGCGTGGCTGGTAGCTGCGGATGCGACGCATTGGCCCGGTAGCGACTGTGCGCCCGCGGCCCCTCTAGGGCCGCAGTTGTTCCGCAGATCGCGGATTGCGACCCGCGGGTTTCAGGGCGAACCTCTGCGCTGGTCGAAGAAGCCACGATCGAGACCGTTCGCTTCGACCGTGATCTGGGTGATGCCGCCGCACCGTTTGCCGCACTGCTGCTCCGAAGCGAGTCTGCAGCCAGCTCGCAGATTGAGAACCTGACCGTTGGCGCGCGGCGCCTGGCCTTCGCTCAATTGGGGGACCGCTCCAGCGTCTATGCTGCCTGGGTCGCTTCCAATATTTCCGCCATGTCGGCGGCAATCGACCTCGCGGAAAACCTCTGCAGCGAGAACATCCTGGCCATGCACCGCGGGCTGCTTGAGAGCTTCGAGCCCCAGCTAGCTGGACGCTACCGCGCTGAAGCGGTGTGGATCGGCGGGAATTCCCCGCATTCAGCCATGTTTGTTCCTCCGCACGAGGACAGGGTCGGCCCGGGCATCGCCGATTTGGTGCGGTTCATGCAACGTGATGATATTCCCGCGCTGACGCAGACGGCCATTTCCCATGCGCAGTTCGAGACCATCCATCCCTTCCCGGACGGCTACGGTCGAACCGGCCGCGCACTGGTCGGGTCGATGCTGAGGAACAAGGGAGTTACCGAAAAGGTCACGATTCCGGTGTCATCCAGCTTGCTCACCGATACCGCGGCATATTTCGATGCACTCGGAGCCTACCGCGAGGGCGACATCGAACCCGTCGTGGATATGTTCGCTAAGTCCACTTTGAGGGCGACTGGCAACGGCAGGAAGCTGGCCGCGGACATCCGAAATGTCCGCGAACAGGTTCTTGCGGGGTTCCTTCGGCCACCCGGCGAAGGCTTGAAGCAGGCAACGGAACTGATATTCCGCGAACCGGCCATGACCGCCCAGCTGCTCATGCACGCCATCGGCCAATCCTCCAGTGCCGCCTACCGGAGTATCGAACGCCTTGAGCAGGCGGGTGCATTGAAGGCCGCGGGCCATGTCAACGGGCAGAGGGCGTGGATCGCACCCAAAGTGATCGCTGCGCTTGACGACTTCGCAACCAGGGCTTGTCGGCGCGTGCGCGGATGAAATTGACGCCAGCCCCGGGCCGTTGCCGCTGAGTGCTCAGCGCAAGGTCCGGAGGCTGGCGGGTTGCTACCGGCTGGTGCGGCTGAAGGCCTGGGCGTTCAGCGCGCGCTGCAGCGCATCGCGCTCCTCGATGAGGATGCGGCGCAGGGCCTTGGGGGCGCCATCGTGGCGTTCAAGCCATGCGGTGGCATCGGCCAGCGCGGTGTTCTGCTCGATCGCTCCCTCCAGGTCCTGGTTCATCGGGTACAGGCCCTCGATGACGCGGGTGGCGAACTCCATGCTCATGGTCTCGAAGACCGGCTGGATCGCCGCCCAGTAGCGCTGCTCGAACGGGGCCAGCAGCGAGGCCGAGCCCATCGAGAAGCCCAGGGCCACCGCCGAGAGCGCGTCGTTGGACAGCGCGCCGTCTTCGTCGCGGGCCATCAACACGGTGTCGAAGGCGTGCTCCTTGACCTGGGCGTCCGGGCGGGCGGCCAGCGCGGTGCGCACCGCGTTCAGCGCCACGCTGGTCGGGTTGGCCTTCGCGGCGGCGTGCATACGCTGCTCGGCGGCCTCGTCCAGCCGGCCGGAGGCCGCCAGCGCCACGTAGGAGTCCCAGAGCAGCTGCTCGTCCACGGGAACCGCGTACTGGTTTTCGCCCTCTGCGAGGAATGCGTCGACGACCTCGCCGGCCACCCCTGCACGGGCCAGCTTGACCAGGGTGCGGGCGGTGGTCATCTGCTGGTCGCTGCCTGCCTCGAACCGGGTGAGCCAGCCGGTCAGCACGGCGGCGGCGCGGTCGCGCAGCCCGGCGCGCAGTTCCGGCGCGGCGTAGCGGGAGATCGTGGACACCAGCTGGTCGGTGAGCACGCCGAACACGCCGGCGTCGGCGACGGTGTGCGCGTGGTCCAGGATCGCGCCGGCGTAGCTCTGCGCGACCAGGGTGGCCGAGCGCACCGCATCCCACAGCGAGGCCCAGCAGGTGGCGCGCGGCAGCGAATCGGTCAGGCCGGAGAGGTTCGCCAGCAGCGTGGCCCTGGAGGCGGGATCGAACTCTATCAGCGCGTAGGTCTCGTCCCCGTCGTTGGGCAGGACCAAGGCCGGAGCCGGCTGGCCGACCAGGAAGTCCAGCGGCGAGCTTTCGCCGGTAAGCTCCACCGACTGCACCGCGCTGCGGGTCAGCGCGCCCTCGTCCAGGGTGTAGGCGCCGACGCTCAGCACGTGCGGTCGGCGGATCGGCTCGCCGCTGATCGGGTCGGTGCCGAACTGCACGAGGGTCGCCTCGGTGACCAGCCCTGCCTCGTCCACCGCGTAGTCCACGCGCAGCTTGGGCACGCCGCTGGTCTTCAGCCAGGCGTCGGCCCACTGGCCCATGTCGCGGCCGCTGGCCGATTCAAGTGCCTGCAGGAAGTCATCCAGCGAGGTGTTGCCGTAGGCGTGGGTGCGGAAGTAGCTGCGCGCGGCGTCGCGGAAGGCGTCCGCGCCGACGAAGGCCGCCAGCTGCTTGAGCACGGAGGCGCCCTTGGCGTAGGTGATGCCGTCGAAGTTCTGGTCGGCTGCCAGCAGGTCGGGAATGTCGGCGACGATCGGGTGGGTGGTCGGCATCTGGTCGGCCACGTAGGCCCAGGCCTTGCGGCGGGCGGCGAAAGTGGTCCACGCGGTGGTGAAGTCGGTGGCCGCATCGTTGGCCAGGGTGCCGATGTAGTCCGCGAAGGACTCCTTGAGCCACAAGTCGTCCCACCACTTCATGGTGACCAGGTCGCCGAACCACATGTGCGCCATCTCGTGCATGATGGTGTTCGCGCGCTGCTCGTGCTGGCCCTCGGTGGCGTGCGAGGTGAAGACGTAGCGTTCGGTGAAGGTGACCAGGCCGGGGTTTTCCATGGCGCCCAGGTTGTACTCGGGCACGAAGGCCGAGTCGTATTTGCCCCACGGGTAGGGGTAGTCGAACAGCTCGTGGAAGTAGGCCAGCCCGCGGCTGGTCAGCTCCAGGATCTCTTCGCCGTCGAAGTGCTCGGCCAGCGAGGCGCGGCAGGTGGCTGCCATCTCGATGACCAGTTCCTCGCCGTCGGCCAGCTGCTGCACGTGCTCGTCGCGCACCACGTGGTACGGGCCTGCCAGCACGGCGGTGATGTAGGAGGAGATCTTCGGGGTGGGGGAGCAGGCGACGGTTTTGGTGCCGTTCTCGTGGAAGACCTCGTCCACGATCGGCTGGTTGCTTGCCAGGTGCCAGGCCGAGGGGCCGGTCAGGGTGAAGCGGTAGCTGGTCTTCAAATCCGGCTGCTCGAAGCAGGCGAAGACGCGGCGGGCCTCGGAGGGCTCGAACTGGGTGTAGAGGTAGGTTTCGCCGTCCTGCGGGTCAACGAAGCGGTGCAGGCCCTCGCCGGAGCGCGAGTAGATGGCCTTGCCGGTGATCTTCACGGTGTTCGGCGCGTCGGTGCGCAGCCCTGACAGGTAGATGCGGGCGTCGAGCACTGCGTCGTCCAGGTCGATCGGATTGCCGTTGACCAGGACCTCCTGCACGGACTCGTGGATGAAGTCCACAAAGGTCTCGCCGCTGGCGGTGTCGAAGTTCAGCGTCGTGACCGACTGGTAGCTGGTGGCGGCCGGGTCGACCGCGTTGGAAAGATCCAGCTGGACCTCGGCGAAGTGCCAGGTGATGTCGGCGGCGCGCAGCGCGGCCTCGTCCCGGCGGAGGTTTTCATTCGGTGCATAGCGTTCTAGTATGTCCACCACACCAGCTTAGCTGTGAAACAAGTGCTTGAGACTACTTGCGCGGCAGAATTTTGGCCGGCCGCTTCAGCCTACCGCATGCCGCGGGGCGCGCAAGGCGCTGATTCGCCACCGATTCGGGGGTCGAATAGGGTTAAGCCAGAGAACGCAGGACAAGCAGGAACGGGAGTACCAGTGGACACCTTTATCAAGGGACCCTCCAAGCGCGACGTGGCAGGCATGAAGGCCGCCTTCGGCACGGTGTCGGCGGGCGACGTCGTCTCGGTGCTCTACAAGACCGCGCGCTTCGGCAACTTCCTGATCAGCGGGCAGGCCCACGCCACGGTGCTGGACGACCTGATGGTCGGCGGGCTGAACGCCGCCGCGGCCAAGAAGACCGCCAAGGGGTCGGACGGCGAGGAGAGCGCGGTACGCCAGCCGGACAAGGACGTGCGCGCGTTCCCCGCGGAATTCGACGGCAGCTTCGAGCCGCAGGCCGTCGAGGCGGCGGACCTGACGCACGGCGACCTGGTGGTTGCCTCCTTCAGCCAGGAACCCTACGGCGACTTCTTGGTCACCGGCGTGGTCACCGAGGCGGAAAACGACCACTCCTACCTGATGGTCGGTCCGTGGATCTTGCACACCGCGCAGGGCAACGCCCCGCGCCTGCTTGAGGTCCAGCTGGTCTCGACCGCCGGCACCCACGTGGCACCGGTGCCGACCCGCCGCGGGCTGGTCGAGGTCGCAGAGCTCGACGGCTAGCCAGACAACGCAACCCGTAGGCACCGCCGATGAAACTCCATCACGTGCAGCTGTCGATGCAGCCCGGTAGCGAGCAGCTCGCCCGCGAGTTTTACGCCGGCGCGTTGGAATTCACCGAGGTGCTAAAGCCGGAGGCGCTGCGCTGCCGCGGCGGGTGCTGGTTCCGCGCCTATGACGAGGGCTCGATCAGCTCGGAACTGCACCTGGGTGTCGACCCGGAGTTCGAGCCGCCTGCAAAGGCGCACCCGGCGCTGCTGGTGGCCGGCCGCGAGGAATTGGAAGCCATGGCCGAACGCATCCGCGCGCTGGGCTGCCCGGTGGATTTCAGCGAACGCACCAGCTTTGAAGGCTATGAGCGCTTCCATACGCGCGATCCCTTCGGCAACCGGCTTGAATTCCTCGCGCCGCTGCCTGCGGACCGGGTGGAAGGGGAATTGTAGTGGCCAAGTGGGACCTGCGCGGCTACGACCGCTCCTGGGGCTGGGGGACCGTTGCCTGCATCGCGCTGGTCTCCGCAGTGATCGCCTGTGGTCGGTCTGTTCCTCCGAGCGGCTGCCGGAGGAACTGGCCACGCAGTGGAACGAGCAGAATATCGCCGGCGGCTTCGAACCGCTGTTCGGGATCAACCTGCTGCTTTCGGCCGCGGCCATCGTGTTGTGCGCCCTGGTCTGCGGGCTGGCCATCGCCCGCCGCGGCGCCTCGGCGTTGCTGGCCCGGGTCGGGGTTGGCCTCGGGGTGTTCTTCGCGCTGGGAGTCAACGCAATGCACCTGACACTGATCGCCTCCCAGCTGGATGCTCAGGACCCGACGCGGGTCACCATGGACCCTGCGCTGATGATCCCCACCCTGGGATTGGCGGCCCTGGCCGGGGTGCTCGCCTTCACCTTCTATCGGCCGCAGCCTGCCGCTTAGCGACTGAATTGCTCAGGCGGTGCGCTGCTTGCGGCCGAACAGAGCCAACGCTGCGCCGAGCGTGGCCCCGAACATCACCAGCACCGAGAAAAGGTAGAAGAACGTCGTATTCGCGGCGATGAACTGGGTTGCCCGCGGCCCGGTCTCCGGCATGTAGTCGGCGTAGGGCGCAGGCGTGGAAACCGCCAGCAGCAGCACGAAGCGCAGCACAAACGAGGCGGCGGCGATACCCAGCAGCACGATCAGCGCCTTGCGGGAAGGCAATCCCTTGGCGCCGGTGTCTGCGGGGAGCCGTTGGGCGGACATGATGAACAGAATGGCGCCCAGGGTCAGGCAGATGAACTGCAGGACTGCCGAGCTCGTGGTGAACATGGAAAGCAGTGCCGCCCCGACGCCGAGCCAAGCCAGCTGCCGCGAACGAACCATTTCCGGTTGGGGATTCATGGGGAGCCTCTTCGTTGTCGAACCACGCGGGTGACCACCGCGGCTGTCGAGGTCAGCCTACGTGGGTTCGGCCGCGAGGCGAAGCTGGACCAGCGTCATGCTGTGGTTGCGGTTCACAATCTCGAAACCTTCGGCCCGGAAGCTGCTGAGCACGCCGGTGAACAGCCCGGCGCTGTTTTTCGCATTGATCGCCGTGTCGGTGGGGCGGGCGCGCAGGAACTCGGCCCCGGCATCCCGCGCATGCCCGATCGCCGCGCGCAGCAGTTCGCGGGCAACCCCGCGTTTCCGGTAGCCGTCGCGGACCACGAAGCAGGTCAGCGCCCAGATTGAGTGCGCCGCCTGGTGGCCCCGCGGCTTGAATCGGGGATAGCGCGTGCTCGGCCCGACCTGCACCCAACCGGCGGGCTCGCCGTCCGCGTAGGCCACCAGACCGGCCGGGACCTCCTGGGTGCAGACCTGCGTCTGCAGCGCCAAGTCGTTGGCATCGGCGCCCTGGTTCCAGTTCTCGTCGATAAAGTACTGGCACTTGCACCAGGAAGGATCGCCGGTCATGCCGAAAATCTGCCGGATGTCGTTCAACCGCTCGGCATCCGCCGGAAAGATCTCGATGCTCATTCTGCCTGCCTGTTTCTCGTCTGGGAGCCGCCGAATCTGCTTGGACCCGTCGCACCGCGGGCGTAGCATGAGGCGCAATAACCTGCGCCTAAAGTACCGGAAACCCCGTGGAGAGGGAAGAGCCATGAGCCATGCACCAATGCCCCAGATCAAGAGGTTCGACCATGTCGGCGTCACGGTGTCGAACCTGGAAGCGGTGACCGAGTTCTTCGTGGAGCTGGGCCTGGAGGTCCAGGGAAGCCAGGAAGGCATGGAGGGGGAGTTCCTCGACACCGTCTGCGGCATCCCGGATTCGCGCACCAATATCGTGATGCTCGCGGTGCCAGGAACCGAAGTCTGCATCGAGCTGTCCAGCTTCGACCGCCCGGCGCCGGGGCCCGGGCAGCCTCGGGCGATGGCCAACGAACTGGGTCTGCGCAGCCTGGCCTTCGAAGTGGAGGACCTGCCCCTGCTGGTGGGCCGGCTGCAGGAACGCGGCTACGGGCTGATCGGGGGCATCGGCGAATACGAGGGCATCTGGTCCATGGCCTACATCCGTGGTCCCGAGGGGTTGATCATCGCGTTGGCGCAACGACTATCGTAGGGCGACGTCCTATGCGGTGAATATCTTTTCAAAGACTACTTCGGGATTGCCCGAGCTGCAGTTAACAAGCTTCAACAATTCAAAGCATCGAGGCTCTGCTCCTCGACGCGTTGGCGTGGCATTGCCGCCTTTCCTTGGACGGCAGCAATCAACAGCCGACCTGCTGTGGTGGAAGTTCGCTTTCTGGTATTTCTGGATCTCAGTGGAAGCACAGTCCCTTTTGGGCATCACCCGCGATGGTCCAAAGATCTACCATGTATCGCACTCAGGAAGCCTGGATCATTCGTCCAATCAACGGCTCAGATACGGTCCAGCAATAGCACCTCCTGGAGACGGTTCCTGTTGAGCCGCCTAAGATATAGCGTGCTCAGCGGATTAGCGCTTCTGCTTTCCGGTATTTGTGGTCGATATTCCCATTAGCGATGCGCGGGATGATGAATTTCTGGCCCAATCTCGTTACACCGATATGCAGACAAATTCTAGGTTCCATGGAATACGGTATTGCCATGGACTCGGCTATCGCTGCAACTTTGGCAGTACAGCCGACAGGGCGGATTCATCCTGAGAATGATTAGAAGCGTCCCCCAGCACTTCGGTCGGGTTAAGAGAATTCCATTCGTCCTGTCTTTGCTGGCTTTCATTTTTTGGTTTTGCCCTGGCAAGGTAGCTGCCGCCATTTGTTCTGGATGATTCTTTCTGGCGGTCATTTTGGTCTGGGCCGCCAGCTGCAGGCATCTTCGCAGTGGCGGCCGCGAGTGTCGCGTACGCGGCAACGGTTTACTGCTCCAGTGTCACGAAGGCAACAGCGGCGGAAGAAAGCGCCAGAAAACAAGTTGAATGGGCAATCGACATGGCTGTGTCGGATTCGAGCGCCAAGCGCATAGTCGGACTTAGCTTCATCGACGTGCTGCTTGGGAAGCATGGTGCTGTCTTGGAAGAGTTAATGTACCAAGTGGTCCTGCAAGGTTCGGGATCGGTTGTAGACGATGAAGAGGCAGCAGGCGATAATGAACGTGAGGCAGATGATGACTATGCGATCTAGCGAAATAGGCTTTCTGAGCCAGCGAATTCAGTCAGGTCAGGCCGAACCGATTTCGGATTTCGAAAAAGAGCTGGCAGAAAAGATCATGCGCAAATACGAAGACAAGTACGGCCAAAAGAAGACTGCGGGATTCGTCGATCGTGAACGCCGTCAGGTTTTGCATCGAGCCAGCTAGTACTACGTCAACCGGTTTCGAGCCGCAATTCCACGAGCTGTCCTAGTTTGAGGGGTCTCGCTTCCTCATCCAGGAGCCATGGCGCAAAGAGCCGAGAGGAATTCTTTCCGGAGTTAGCGCCTCGACAGGCATATTGGATATCGGTCTTCCTTCTGCCCGCCTAATACCTGCTTGAAGTAACGTCCGACGTCGGTTGGCTGCTTGGCAGGCGCTACACGTACCCCTAAGCACTTGCGGGCCCCGCCATCCGGGAGGACGGCGGGGCCGGCAGGCATTCACGCGGTTCGGCGGTTCAGGCTAGGCCTTGGCGCCGCTCTTGCGCAGGGACTTCTCGCTGACCGGGGCGTTGTCGCTGGCGCGCAGGCGGCGGAAGTATTCCATCGCTTCGTCCTGGCGCTGGGACTCGATTCCGGAGGAGATCTCCGCGCGCAGGTGCTCCTGGGTGTAGCCGAAGGCGTCGACCAGGTCCTGGGCGTGCGGGCGCAGTCGGGCGAGCAGCCGGTTGACGTACTCGGGCAGGGTGCGGGCACGCTGCATGGACAGGCGCCCGTTGGCCAGGAACCAGCCCAGGTCGTCCTCGATCACGGTCAGCGCGAAGACGTCGCGCAGCCAGGTCAGCACCTCCTTGGTGGCCGGATCCTGGATCTTGGCCAGGGCGGCGGTGAAGGCCTCCCAGCGCAGCAGCTGTCCGTGGTCGCGGGCTGCGGAGATGAGCAGGTCCTGGTTCTCGTTGAAGGCATTGGCCGCCTTCACCGGGTCCTTGCCCGCGGCGCGCAGCGCGCCGGCGACCTCGACGACCTTGGCGTTGATGCGCTCGGTGAGCAGCGCGCGCTGGTTGGCGGGGTCCTTGAAGAAGTTCGCGCTCTTGCGCTCGTCGCTCACGTCGGCGAAGGACTGGCCCACGCCGCGCAGCCCGAAGCGGTGCAGGGCGGTGCTGCCGACCTGTTTGGCCACGTAGCGGGCCACCGCGCCGGTATCCAGCTTGCGGAACTCCGAGGCGTAGTCGGTGAGCAGGCGCTTGCCCACCAGCTGCAGCAGCACGTTGTTGTCGCCCTCGAAGGTGACGTAGATGTCCAGGTCGTTGTAGAGCTGGTTGAACCGGTTCTTGGCCATGTAGCCCGAGCCGCCGCAGGCCTCGCGCGATTCCTGGATGGTGTCCAGCGCGTCCCAGGTGCTCAGCGGCTTCAGCGCCGCGGCCAGGGTCTCCAGGTCCTGCCGGTCCTCGTCGGTGTCCTCGCGGCCGGAAAAGACCGCGTCGAACTTGTCCAGCAGGTCGTCGTGCGCGAAGGAGGAGGCGTAGGTGCGGGCCACACGCGTGAGCAGGCGGCGCTGGTGGCGCTGGTAGTCGAGCAGCGTGGTCTCCTCGGTGTCCGAGGTAGAGTTGAACTGGCGGCGCTGGTTCGCGTAGGTCACCGCGATCTGCAGGGCGATCTTCGAGGCGCTGGTGGCGGCACCGTCCAGCGAGACGCGGCCCTGGACCAGGGTGCCGAGCATGGTGAAGAAGCGGCGGCCCGGGGAGGCGATCGGGGAGCTGTAGCTGCCGTCGGCGGCGACGTCGCCGTAGCGGTTGAGCAGGTTGGTGCGCGGCACACGCACCTTGGTGAAGTGCAGCCGGCCGTTATCGATGCCGTTCAGCCCGCCCTTCAGGCCGTCGTCCTCGCCGCCGACGCCGTCCAGGAACTGCCCGTCCTGATCGCGGATCGGCACATAGAAGCAATGCACGCCATGGTTCACGCCCTTGGTGATCAGCTGGGCGAAGACGGTGGCTGCCTTGCCGTGCAGCGCCGCGTTGCCCAGGAATTCCTTCCAGGCGGCCTTGAACGGGGTGTGGATGACGAATTCCTCGGTGTCCTCGTCATAGGTGGCGGTGGTGGCGACGGCTGCGACGTCCGAGCCGTGGCCGATTTCGGTCATCGCGAAGGCGCCGGGGGTCTTCAGGCTCATGGCGTCCGGCAGCCACTTGGCGTGGTGCTCCGCGGTGCCCAGGTGCAGGATCGCCCCCGCGAACAGGCCCCACTGCACGCCTGCCTTGATCTGCAGCGACGGGTCGGCGGCAACCAGTTCCTCGAAAGAGGCCAGCGAGCCGCCGTGGTCGTCGTGGCCGCCGAACTGTGCCGGGAAGGCGCGCTGCACCGCCTGCTCCTGGACCAGGATGCCCAGCTGCTGAAGCACGCGGGCGCGGTGCGCGTCCATCGGCAGCGAGGGGTCGCGCTGCAGCTCGGGGCGGGCGGCGCGGGCGCGCGAGGCCTTGCGGACCTCGGCGTAGGGGCCGAGCAGCTGCTCGGCCAGGGCCTTGACGTCGATGCGGGTCTCACTCATGTCGGTACCTTTCGTTCACTGCACAATGTTGATGGGTTGGGTGTCGGGATGGTTGCTAGCGGGCGGCGATGCCGTGGACCAGCCAGCGGCTCAGTTCGTCGGCCAGTGCGGCCAAGCTGGGTTTGCCGCCGCTCTCGGGCTGGCGCAGCCACTGCTCGCCGGCGGCGCGCACCATGCCCAGCGCCGCGCGCGGCCAGAGGCTGATCGCGGTGGCGCCGGCGGCGGCCGGCAGTCCGGTCAGCCGCTGGGCGATCAGCGAGCTGATCTCCTCGAAGAAGTCGTTCAGCGCGCCGGAGGCGTCGTCGGTGGCACCGGAGTCCCGGGGGACTGCGGTGACGAAGAAGTAGAGGTTGGGGGAGTTCGCCGCCAGTTCCAGGTAGGCGGTGACCATCGCGTGCAGCGCGCTGGCCTCGTCCTGCTTGGCCAGGCCCGCGGCGATCACCCGCTGGCGGAAGTCGTTGATGACCATCGCGCCCAGCGCCTGGCGCAGCCCTTCCTTGTCCCCGAAGTAGCGGTAGTAGACCGGCTTGGAGGTCTTGGCGTGGTTCGCGATCTCTTGGATTGAAACCTGCGGGCCGAGCTGGTGCACCGCCTTGCGGGCGAGCTTGAGCAGCTCCTCGTGGCGGGCGGTGCGGTGGGCCTCCCAGCGGGAGGCGCGGCCGTCGGCTGCCGGGTCGAATACTTCGGTGATCTTGTTCACGTTACTCACAGTATCATGTACTCTTGGTTACAGTAATACCTGTCACATCAAATTCCCTTTAGGAGTTCAACCCAGATGAGCCAGCCCTCAGTGCGCAATGCCGTGATCATCGGTGGCAACCGCATCCCGTTCGCCCGGTCAAACACCGCCTACGTCAACGCCTCCAACCAGGACATGTTCACCGCCGCGCTGGAAGGCCTGGTGGCGCGCTTCGGGCTGCAGGGGCAGCGCCTCGGCGCCGTCGCCGGCGGCGCGGTGCTCAAGCACTCCAAGGACTTCAACCTGGTCCGCGAATCCGTGCTGGGCAGCTCGCTGGACCCTGCCACCCCTGCCTACGACGTGCAGATGGCCTGCGCCACCGGCATGGAGGCCATCGGCTCGCTGGCCAACAAGATCAAGCTGGGCCAGATCGAATCCGGCATCGGCGGCGGCGTGGACACCACCTCCGACGCGCCGATCGCGGTCTCCGAATCGCTGCGCGGCATCCTATTGGAGCTCTCCCGCGCCAGGTCCACCAAGGCCAAGCTGGCGGCGCTGGCCAAGATCCGCCCCTCGCACCTGGCGCCCAGCGCCCCGGGCACCGGCGAGCCGCGCACCGGGTTGTCCATGGGCGACCACCAGGCGTTGACCACCAAGGCCTGGAACATCACCCGCGAAGCCCAGGACGAGCTGGCGCTGGCAAGCCACCTGAACCTGGCCGCCGCCTACGACCGCGGCTTCTTCAACGACCTGCTGACCCCGTTCAAGGGGCTTTCGCGCGACAACAACCTGCGCGCCGACTCCACCCTTGAGAAGCTGGCCAAGCTCAAGCCCGCCTTCGGCAAGAACCTGGGCGAGGCGGCCACCATGACCGCCGGCAACTCCACCCCGCTGACCGACGGCGCCTCCACGGTGCTGCTGGGCAGCGAGGAATTCGCCGCCGCGCACGATCTGCCGATGCTGGCGAACTTCGTGGACTTCGAGGCCGCCGCGGTGGACTTCGTGCACGGCGCCGAGGGCCTGCTCATGGCCCCTGCCTACGCCACCGCCCGCCTGCTGGAGCGCAACAACCTGGCCCTGCAGGACTTCGACTTCTACGAGATCCACGAGGCCTTCGCCGGCACCGTGCTCGCCACGCTGGCCGCCTGGGAGGACGAGACGTTCTGCCGTGAGAAGCTGGGACTGGATGCGCCGCTGGGGGCCATCGACCGGGGCAAGCTGAATGTGAACGGCTCCTCGCTGGCGGCCGGGCACCCGTTCGCCGCCACCGGCGGGCGCATCATCGCCAGCACCGCCAAGATGCTGGCAGAAAAGGGCAGCGGCCGCGCACTGGTTTCCGTGTGCGCCGCCGGAGGCCAGGGAGTCGTCGCGATCGTGGAGGCACGCAAGTAATGGCAGACAAGTACATGGAACTGGTCAACACCGGCATGACCAAGAAGCTCGCGAAGCTGCTGGGCCTGCCGCGCCCGCCGCGGCTGCGCCGCTACGGGGAAACCACCCCGCTGCTGCCCGGCCCGGTGCTGGTGCTGGGCAGCTCGGCCCGCGCCCAGGAACTGAGCGACACGCTGATGGGCTGGGACCTGGACGTGCGCCGCCACGATGCCGGGGACGCGAAGCTGGGCGGGCTGGTGCTGCTACTGGACGAGCTCACCCACCCCGAGCAGCTCTCGCCGCTGATGCTCGCCGCCGGCGCGGCGCTGCGCAAGCTGGTGCCCGGGGCCCGCGTGGTCTCGATTTCCCGCCCGGCGCTGGACACCGACGCCCCGGCCCTGGCTGCGGTGCGCCAGGGCATCGACGGCGCCATGCGCTCCTTGGGCCGCGAAATGCGCGGCGGGGCCACCGCCAACGGCATCGTGCTCACCGAGGGCACCGACCTGCTCAGCCCCGGAACCCTTGGCGCGCTGCGCTTCTTCTTCTCCGGACGCAGCGCCTACGTGGACGGGCAGTTCCTCACCGTGCGCAGCACCGACGGCGAGCTGCCTGCCGACTTCCACAAGCCGCTGGCTGGCAAGGTTGCCGTGGTCACCGGCGCCGCGCGCGGCATCGGCGCCTCGATCGCCCGCACCCTGGCCCGCGACGGCGCCCAGCTGGTGGTGGTGGACATGCCCGCCGCCGGCGAGGCGCTGGCCGCGGTAGCCAACCAGATCGGCGCGACCACCCTGCAGCTGGACGTCACCGCGAAGGACGCCGCGCAGCAGATCATGGACCACGCCATCGGCCGCCACGGTTCGCTGGACATCGTCGTGCACAACGCAGGCATCACCCGCGACAAGCTGCTGGCCAACATGGACGCGGCCCGCTGGGATTCGGTGATCGCGGTGAACATCGCCTCGCAGCTGCGCATGAACGAGGCGTTCCTCGCCGCCAAGCTGCCGGGGCTGCGCGTGGTCTCGCTGGCCTCCACCTCCGGCATCGCCGGAAACCGCGGGCAGACCAACTACGCCGCCTCCAAGGGCGGGGTGATCGGCATGGTGCGCTCCAGCGCCAAGCTGTTCGCCGAGCAGGGCGGCTCCATCGCCGCGGTGGCCCCGGGCTTCATCGAAACCGAGATGACCGCCAAGATCCCGCTGGGCACCCGCACCGTGGCGCGCATGGTGCTGCCCTCGCTGATGCAGGGCGGGCTGCCGCAGGACGTCGCCGAGGCGATCTCCTTCCTCAGCTCGGACGCCGCCGCCGGCCTGAACGGCCAGGTGCTGCGCGTGTGCGGGCAGTCGCTGGTGGGTGCCTAGATGGGCGCCGAACTGGTCGAGCAGATCCCGTCCATGGGCTCGGTCTACGCCAAGGCGGTGAAGACCCTGGGCCGCAAGGGGCGCAACCCGGTGCTGCCCTCCACGGTGCTGGTCCACCGCTCGGCCGCGGCCGACCCCGGCGGCCTGGATGCGTTCCGCCGCGCGGTCGGCGCCCCGGCCAACGGGGTGCTGCCCAGCCTCTACGTGCATTCGCTGGCCTTCCCGCTGGCCATGTCGCTGATGCTGCGAGGCGACTTCCCGCTGCCGCTGCTGGGCATGATCCACCTGCGCAACCAGGTGGCAGTGCGCCGGCCGCTGGCCGAGGACGAGGCCTTCGACGTGGAGGTGCGCAGCGAGAACCTGGTCGCCCATCCCAAGGGCGCGGCCTTCGACCTGGTGGTGCGCATCGTGGTGGACGGGCAACAGCGGATGGAGCTGCGCAGCACCTTCCTGGCCAAGGGCGTGAAGCTCGAAGGCGCCGTGCCGGAGAAATCGGTGCATGCTGCCTTCGATCCGCCGCAGCGCACCGCGTCCTGGACGCTGGATGCCGGGACCGGGCGGCGCTGGGCGGCGGTGGCGGGGGACTACAACCCGATCCACCTCTCCGCGCTGAGCGCCAAGGCGCTGGGCATGCCGCGGGCCATCGCCCACGGCATCTACCTGGCCGCCCGCGCGCTGTCCGGCATCGAGCCGGCGGCGGGCGAGTACCGCTGGAGCATCGAGTTCAAGACCCCGGTGGTGCTGCCGGCCAGCGTCGATCTGGCCTTCAGCCGCACCGAAGCTGGCTTCGAGGTGGCGGCGTGGAGCCCCCGCAAGGGCAAACCGCACTTCGAGCTGACGCTTGAAACGCAGGCCTAAGACAAACAGCGATGGCGCAGGACCTCTACGGTCCTGCGCCATCGCTGCTTGTGCGGGGGCTCAGCCGATCAGGGCGCCTTGCGCCATGCGGTAGCTGGCCAGCGAGGCCACCGCAGCCCGCTCCCAGGTGAACTCGCCTGAATGCTCCAGCGCGACGTGCCCGGCCTGGGTGACCATCGGCGGGTTGCCGGCCAGCTCGACGAGCTTCTGCGCCCACAGCTGCGGGTCCGGTTCAGGCATGAGCCATCCGGAGTAGCCGTCGCGCACCGCATAGCCCAGCCCGCCGACCGCGTTGGCCACCACCGGGGTGCCGCAGGCCTGGGCCTCGGCGGCGACCAGGCCGAAGGTCTCGGACAGCGAGGGCACCGCGACCACGTCGGCATTGGCGAAGACCGCCGCCAGCTGCTGTGGCTTCAGCGGACCGAAGAAGCGCACTAGGTCGTCCAGGCCCTCGCGCTGCACCAGCGCCTGCAGGTCGTAGTCGGCGCTGCCGGAGCGTGCCCCGAACAGCGAGGCGGTAATACGCAGCTGCGGATGGCTGCGCCGGGCCAGGCCCATCGCCTCCAGCATCACGTGCGCGCCCTTGAGCGGCTGCAGCCGTCCGGCATAGACCAGATGCAGGTCGTCGGGGCCCAGCGGGCGGCAGAGCTTGTCCTGCTCGGGGTGGAAGATGCGGTGGTTCACCCCGGGCAGCACCACGTCCAGCTTCTGCCGGTCCACCTCATAGAAGCGGGCCAGCTGGCGGGCCTCCACCGGGGTGTTGGCGATGACGCGCGAGGCCTCGGCCAGCAGCTGCTTCTCGGCCTCCTTGCGCGGCCCGGGCTCCTCGATGCCGGATTCGAATTCCTTTGCGGCGGCCGAGGTGTGCATCGAGACGATCAGCGGGGCGGAGAACTCGCGGGCCAGCTGCAGCCCCACCATGCCCGAGAGCCAGTAGTGGGCGTGGATGATGTCGATGTCCAGGCCGTGCAGGTGCGCGAAAATCGCGGACGCGGCCGGGTCGATGATCTGCGGCAGGTCTTCCTTGTCCAGCTGCTGGTGCGCGGCGATCTGCACCTGGTGCATCCACACGCCCTCGGCGACCTGCCGGGATTCGGAGTCCGCGGCGGTGCGCGTGATCATGTGCACCTCGTGCCCCAGCGCGCCCAGCGCGAAGGACAGATTCTGGATGTACACGTTCATGCCGCCGGCATCGCCCGACCCGGGTTGCTGCATGGGGGAGGTGTGCAAGGAGAGCATGGCAATGCGCATCGGAGGGCTCCGGATTTCCTAATGAACGAACAGGCCGCGGCAGCGGCCCACCCTTGATGCTATCAACTGAGCCGATCGAGCATCGTGTTGTTGGCGGACTCCCAGTGGGCCGTCATCTGCTCCCCGCCGTGCCCGTCGTGCTCGCAGATCACCAGCTGCGAGCCGGGCCAGCGCCGGTGCAGCTCCCACGCGGTGCGCAGCGGGCCTGACACGTCCTGCCTGCCGTGGACCAGGAGCCCCGGGAGGTGCTCGACGCGGTCCATCCGCTCCAGCAGCGGCGGGTCGTTGAATCCCGCGTGCGACCAGAAATGCGTGGTGAGCCTGGCGAAGGCCTGGCGGAAGCGGGCATCGTCCCAGCGCGGGTCGCGCACCACGGGATCCCGGCCCAGGGAAACATGCGTATCCTCCCACAGCGCCCAGGCCTGCGAAGCCGCGTCGCGCAGCTGCCCGTAGGGTGAGGCCAGCAGGTCGGCGTAGGCCTTGACGATGCGGCCGGAGCCGCGGGTGTAGGAGGGATGGTGGATTTCGGCGAAGCTCGCGAACTCGTCCCAGGCCTCGGGAAAGACCGCACCGACCGTCTCGGTGATCCAGCGGACTTCAGCCTCGCTGGTGGAAGTGACCGCGAAAAGCACGAGGCCCGACACCCGTTCGGGATGGGCCTGCGCGTAGGACAGCGCGAGGGTGGATCCCCACGAGACGCCGTTGAGTACCCATTGCTTGATGCCCAACGACCTGCGCAGCCTTTCGATGTCGCTGATGAGCTTCGCCATGGTGAAGTCCAAGAGCGGCACCAGGGGATTGGCGGCGGAGGGAGTTGACCTGCCGCAGCCGCGTTGCTCGAAAGCGACGAGCCGGGTTCGTCCCAGGTCCCAGCGGTGGCGATAGCCGCTCGCGCCCAGCGTTCCGCCCGGGCCGCCGTGGAGGTACATCACCGGTTGGCCGTCGGGATTGCCCCATTGCTCCCAATACATCTGGTGCCCATCGTCCAGGGGGAGCATGCCCGAGACATCGGGCATGGCTGGCTTGTCGTGGTGACCGCTCATGTCGCTCGCTCCTGGGCCCAAGTGTGGTGGATTGCCGGAATCGCTGCCAGCTTACGTCCGCAGGAGCGGAAAACTGTTAATTCCGGCCAAAATGTTGTGACCCTTGACACGAATTTGCGCCGCGATCGCTGAAACTGCCTACTCAACCCCGTTTATTCCGCGAAATTCCGGGAGTTTCGGCCTCTTCGGGCCGGCTGGCGCCCGATTGGAATTCATGCGAAAGCGGTGGTAAAGTTTTACTTCGTTGCCAGCGATAACAACGCGAACAACAGACAACCTGCGCGGGTGGCGGAATAGGTAGACGCGCCAGCTTGAGGTGCTGGTCCTCGAATAGAGGGTAGGGGTTCAAGTCCCCTTTCGCGCACAGGTAAATCCCCGGTTGACTTCGGTCAACCGGGGATTTTTTATATGCCCCGAACGGGGCTTATAGGCAAGAAACGGTGTCTGGCCCGGGCGCGTTCCCGGGCCGGACGTGCTTCAGAAGCGATGGTGCCACGCGGGGTGCAAACCCGATTCGCGAACTTCTCAAGAATCAGGCCTTGCCGCCCTGGGCGGCCGCCAATTCATTCTGAACGCTCGTTTCCTGGGCCGCGCTGATTCCGGCGCGGCGGCCGAAGAAGCTTCCATCGCCCAGGCTCGTGCCACTGGCGTAGCCTCCGGCGCAGACTCCCGAGGTGCAACGACCCGCCGCGAAAAGTCCCGGGATCGGTGCGCCCGAAACGTGCAGGACCCGTGAGTCGGCATCGGTCTGCAGCCCACCCAGGGTGAATCCTCCGGTGCGGCCGCGCAGGTCGATCGCGGCCAGTGCGCCCTGCAGCGGCTTGACCCACTTCTGGTTCTTGCCCAGCAGGGGATCAGTGCCCTGCACTGCGAACCGGTTGTACTGCTCGATGGTGGCCTGCAGGCTGCCCGCGGGCAGTCCCATCTCGGCTTCCAGCTCAGCGGCGGACTCGGCCACCCAGGTCGGCTGCATCAGCAGCTCCGGGCTGGAGGTCTCGCTGGCTGAGCCTTCCTCGAAGGCGGCCTCGTCGATGACCAGGAACGCCTGGTTCTCCTGGTGGAACAGCGTCGCCTGGCCGATCCGGCCCGGGTAGGTGTCCTCGGTGATGTAGCGCTGGCCTCGGCCGTTGACCAGGATGCCGCGCACCAGCAGCTGCGGATCGCAGAAGAACGCCACCTCGGTGGCGTCCATGTGGGCGGTGGCGGCGCCGATCGACTGGCCCATCGCGATGGCGCGCCCGTCGTGCGCCTCGATGGATGCGGCCGGGCGGCCAAGGATGCGCGGGGCGTTGGCGCGGACCATCTGACCGTTGTAGACGAAGCTGCCCATCGCCAGGACCACGCCTTGGCGAGCCAACACGAAGACGTCCTCGCCGTAGCGCTTGGCCCCGACGCCCACCACGCGCCCGTCCTGATCGATGACCAGGCACTGGACGCGCAGATCGTATTCGGCGCGCACGCCCAGGGCCTGCGCGGTGTCGACCAGCGGCTTCATGAGCATGTAGCCGCCGCCCTGCTCGCCGGTCTTCTTGCCGGACATCTGCGGCACGTGCCCGCGCGGGGCCGGGGGAATCGTGGAACTGAACGGGGCGGCGTTCTCGCCCCCGGAGTACATCAGCCCGTCGTCGTAGGGCGGCTCCCAGCCCGGCTGGCCCCAGAAGGACTCCTTGAAGACGACGCCCGCGTCCACCAGCCAGTTGTAGTGCTCCACGCTGCCTTCGCAGTAGGCGTCGATCTTGGCATCGTCGGTCCCCGGGCCCAGCGCTGCCTTCATGAAGGCCTTCATGTTCTCCGTCGTGTCCTCGAAGCCCAGGGCCTGCTGCAGGGGCGTGCCGCCGCCGAGGTAGATGAAGCCGCCGGCCATGGACGCGGCGCCGCCCCAGCCGCCTGAACGCTCAAGCACCAGCACCTCGGATCCGGCGCGGGCTGCCTCGATGGCGGCGCTCACCCCGGCGATACCGTAGCCGGCGACGACCACGTCGGCCTCGAAATCCCAGCTGTCGATGCTGCTGGCTGAAATGTTAAACGTGCTGGTGTCGGACATGCGTGGGCATCCTCTCGAAACGGACCAAAAGTAACCAGAAGATTAGCTGTGCGCGTTCGACTCACCGGGACCCAGTCCCGCTGGATGGAACCGTCTTGTCCGAGCAGCAGGCTTACCCGTCGGCTCCGACCAGCCGACGCAGGCTCTCGGCGTCCAGCACCTCGTTGAAGACCGGGCCCTGCGGTTCCAGCATGCGTCCGGCGGCCAGGTTCTTGAGGATCACCGGCGCGAAGCCGAGCTTGCGGACCAGCTGCGCCACCGCTTCGGCGGCTTCGGCATCGTCCGAGGCGATCCCCAGGGCGCGCTGGGCGCTGCGCCGGGAGGCCTTGTCCGCATCCAGGTCCCAGTGGCTGATGTGGTTCAGCGCCTTGACCACGCGGCAGCCCGCGAAACGGGCGGCGATGACCTCGCTGCTGGTAAGCCCGGACTCCAGTCCGTGCTCGAACCACTGCGGCAGCGGTTCGTCCTCCCAGCGGTTGGTGGCATCCACCAGGACGGTTCCGGCCAGCGTCTTCGGGTCGACGTCCTCCAGCTCCTCCTGGGGCACCATGAGCACCACGAGGTCCACACCTTGCGCCACGTCCTCGGCGGAAACTGCCCGGGCCTTGGTGGCGTACTGCGCCAGGTGGTATTTCATCGCGCTCGGCGTTCGGGTGGAGGCGATCTGGACCTCAAGGCCTTGCGCCGCAGCGACCCGCGCCAACGCGGTGCCGGCCCGGCCGGCCCCCAGAATTCCGAAATGCTTGATATCCATAGGATCCATTCTGGGTGTTTCACGGCCCGCCGGCCCAATCGCGCGCCCGTCGATTAAGACAGAAGGCTGCCGAACCATGCTTGGGGGCACATGGTTCGGCAGCCTGGGGAAACTGGAAGCTAGCCGCCGAAGAGCGGCGAGAGAGACTTCCAGAGCTGCTGTCCACCCAGGATGATGAACAGGATCGCGGTCACGGCCAGCGCGCCGTTGGTGTGCCAGCGGTTGGCCCATTCCTTGGGCACGCGCTTGCCGTTGAGCAGGCCGAGCAGGGTCACGGCCAGGAACGGCATGAACAGGGCGCCGAGCACGCCGTAGGCCAGGATCAAGGCGATCGGCTTGTCCAGCAGGAACAGCACCATCGGCGGGAAGGTCAGCCAGAGCACGTAGAACTTGAAGTACTTGCCGCCGGTCATGGTGTCCGGGTGGTTCGCTGGCTTCTTGCGCATGTGGCCCCAGAAGTCCGCGAACATCAGCGAGACGCCGTTCCACACGCCGATGATCGAGGAGAAGGACGCGGCCCAGAAGCCGACCAGGAAGCCGTTGCCCACCACAACGCCGTAGCGCTCGCGCAGCACGTCGGCTAGTTCCAGCAGGCCCTTGTCGCCGCCGGAGATGGCGACGCCCGCCGCGCGCAGCACCTCGGCGCCGACGATCAGCATGGCGATCACGAAGATGCCGGTCATGACATAGGCCATGGTGTTGTCGATGCGCATCACGCGCATCCACTTCGGCGTGTACCAGCCCTTTTCACGCAGCCAGTAGCCGTAGGCAGCCAGGGTGATGGTGCCGCCGACGCCGCCGGCCAGCGCCAGGGTGTAGACGATGCCGCCCTCGGGAATCATCGGGATCAGGCCGGAGAACATCTCGGGGATGTTCGGCGCGGCGATGACGGCCAGGCCGACCACGGTGACGAACATGATGCCCACCAGCACCGCGGTGACCTTCTCGAAGAAGTTGTACTTGCCGAACCAGACCATGGCGAAACCTGCCAGGCCCATCAGCACCGACCAGATCTTAAGGTCGATGGCGGGGAACAGCGCCGCCAGCGGCATCGCCGCCGAGCTCATCGCGGTGGCGCCGTAGACGAAGCCCCAGATGATGATGTAGGGGCCGAAGTACCAGGTGGTCCAGCGTCCCAGCGTGCGCCATCCCTCGAAGATGGTTTTGCCGGTGGCCAGCGTGTAGCGTCCGGCGCCCTCGACCAGCACGATCTTCAGGATCACGCCCAGGATGACCGCCCAGAGCAGCGCGTAGCCGTACTGGCTGCCGGCCACGAGGGTGGCGACCATGTCGGCCGCGCCCACGCCGGTGGCGGCGACCACCAGGCCGGGGCCGACGATTTTCCATTTCGGCGGTGAACCGCCGTCGAGATCCGCATTCAGCGATCGCGTGCTTTCTGACATGTGAGCCAGTCCTTTACGAATGTCGATCATTGCCGGACCGTAGCCCGGCACCTCGGTCAGCCGCTGCGGCAGGAGTTCACCATTGAATGGCCGCGGGCTGGAAGAACATCTCTAAATCTAGGAGTGATGCCGGTTACGGCCAAGCTGGACGCGAAGAACTAACACTTCCTTAGGAAAGGACGTGACGCAAAGTACACGCAGGCCCCCGGCTGATAGAATTGACCAATTCAGAGCCCACTTATCCGAGGAACCACCGTGCACCTAATGGTCGTCGAAGATGACGATGCCGTCGCGCTGGCGCTGATCGATGCCGTGAACGCCGCCGGCCACGAGGCGTTCCGGGCGGCCCGCGGTGCCGACGCGCTGCTGCGGCATCAGCAGGCGCAGCTGATCCTGCTGGATCTGGGCCTGCCGGACATGGATGGGCTGGAGGTCCTGCGCAAGCTGCGCCAGGTTACCGAGGTGCCCATCGTGATCCTCACCGCCCGCAACGACGAACGCAGCGTGGTCCGCGGCCTGCGCCAGGGTGCCGACGACTACCTGGTCAAGCCGATCGGGCTGGCCGTCCTGCTGGCGCGCATCGAGGCTGTCGCCCGCCGCTCCCGGGTTCAAGCGCCCGACGCGGGTGTCCTGGCCGTCGGGGACCTGCAGGTGGACACCGGCAAGCGCGAAGCGGCCCTGGCCGGGCGCGAGCTGTCGCTGACCGCCAAGGAATTCGACCTGCTGGCGCTGCTGGCCCAGCATGCAGGATCCGTGGTCACCCGCGAGCAGATCCTGGATTCGCTGTGGGGCGACGCGTTCATGGCGGTCTCCCGTTCCCTGGACGTCCACCTGACCGGGCTGCGCTCCAAGCTGGACCGGCCGGGCATGATCGTCAACGTGCGCGGGGTCGGCTACCGCATCGAGGCCGTGGACGCGTGAGGCTGCGGGTTCTGGGGGTGCTCGGCTCGCTGCTGTGCCTGATCGCCGTCATCCTGGGCACGTTGATGCTGCAGAGCATCAGCCGGAACACCACCCAGGACGTCCAGCTCAGCCGGTTGGCTTCGGTGAACCGCTTTGTCGAGCTGGGCACCCACGCGCAGGATGCCACCGACCACGAGGAACTGCAGCTGGAAATGGACGCGTATTCGCAGCTGTTCGACGAGGGCCTGCTGATCAGCCTGGGCGGGCTGCAGTTCACTTCCGGCGGCATCGACCCGCTGGATCCGCAGGTCGACGCAGTGCGGCGCCGTGCCGCCCTGAACCTCGACCAGACCGGGATTCCCCAAATCAGCCCGTTCTCCGAGGAACCTGCCCTGATCGCCCGGCCGTTCGGGAACTCGACCCAGGTGCTGGGCTCGGTGGTCATGGAGGTCAACCTGGACGATGCCCGGCAGGCGATCCTGCAGAGCTGGGGAGCAGTGGTGCTGGTGTCGCTGAGCGTCTGCGCAGGCATGCTGCTGCTCGCCGAGCGGCTGACCGCCTGGGTACTGCGGCCGGTGCACCGGCTGAGCGACGCGGTGGCCGAGCTGGCCAGCACGCAGATCCCCGCCCCGCTGCAGGAAGCAGGCCCGCCGGAACTGCGGGCGCTGTCCCGCTCCTTTGAGAACATGGCGCAGATCGTCACCGACAGCCTGGCTCAGCAACGCGAGCTGATCGCCGAAACCTCCCACCAGCTGCGCAACCCGATCGCCGCGCTGCGGCTGCGCGTGGACCTGCTGAAAATGCGGCTGGGGGAGAAGGCCGACCCGGATGGAGTCGCCGCTGTGGAACGCGAACTTGAACGTGTTGAAATGCTGCTGGACGGGGTGTTGCGCCTGGCCAGCGCCGAGCACCGGCTCTCCGAGCGCAGCGCCGGCGGGGCAGTCCCTGCCGGCGCCGACGCCGGGACCGTGATCCCGGCCAGGCTGCTGACCGAGGAGGTCGAACGCCAAAGCGCGGCGGCCCGGGAACGCGGAATGCTGCTGCGGCTGGACCTGGATGCTCCCGGCAGCCGGACGGCCCGCGCGTTGTGCAACGGATTCGAGCTGCAGCAGATGATCGCCGAGGTGCTGGAAAACTGCTTCAAGTACGCCTCCGGGAGCCAGGTCGACCTCTCGGTGGCGGCCCGCGGGAGCGTCGTTGACGTGGTCATCCGCGACCACGGGCCGGGCCTGCCGGCCGCCGAGCTGGAGGCCGCGACCGAGCGCTTCTGGCGGGCCGAGACCTCCCGGCAGTCCCCGGGCACCGGGCTGGGCATGGCGATCGTCGACCGGCTGGTCCGGGCCAATGGCGGCGAGCTGCTTCTGGAAATTGCGGCGGGCGGGGGACTGCAGGTGACGCTGCGGCTGGCCGGGACCCAAGACGATGCTGGAGCGTAGGAGGCTTGAGATGAGCGGAATTCCCACCCGGCGCGCGGTGCTGGGCTACGCGCTGGCCGCCCCGGCCGCCGCGCTGCTTGCAGGGTGCACTCCGGGACCGCGCCATGACCGGCTGGACATCGCCGCCGGCGAAAGCGGCGGAATGTACTTCGAATTCGCCACGCTGCTTTCGCAGGCGCTGGTACGCTCCAACATCGCCGAGCACTCGTCCGCGCTGCAGACCGAGGCCAGCGCGCAGAACCTGCACCTGCTGGCGAAGCAGGAGGCTTCGCTCTCGCTGGCCCTGGCCGACACCGTGGCGCAGTGCCGCGCTGCCGCCAATGAGGGCAATCCGCTGGCGCTGGGCCGCGTGTACCAGAACTACTTCCACTGCATCGTGCGGGCCGACGCTCCCATCCGCACCCTGCCCGACCTGGCCGGGCGCCGGCTGGGAACTGGCGCGGCAGGATCAGGGACCTGGGTGACCGGGCAGCGCATCTTGGAGGAAGCCGGGCTGAAGTCGGGCGGAAACGCGCCGAGGGAAACCAAGCTCGGCTACGGCGACGGGCTTGCGGCGCTGGAATCCGGCCGGATCGATGCGCTGTTCCTCTTCGGCGGCATGCCCGTGGGTGCCGTGTCGGAGCTGGCCGCGCGGGTGGAGCTGCGGCTCATCGGCCTGTCCTCCGTGCTGCCCGGGCTGCGGTCGCGGTATCCGGGCCTCTACGACCGGGTGATGATCCCGGCCGGAACCTATCCCGGCGTCGGACAGGCGCAGAGCCTGGGCGTCGCGAACCTGCTGATCGTGCCGGCCAGCTTTCCCGCGCAGACCGCGGGGCAGGTGGTCAGGCTGCTGGTTGAACGCGCCCAGGAGCTGATTCCGCCAGGCAGCGCCGGCATCCAATACCTGACCCCGCAGACGCTGATCAGCACCGCAGGGCAGCCGCTGCACCCCGGGGCCATCCAGGCCTATCGGGAACTTCATGGCTAGGCTGACGTGGTGTCATTTGTTGCGCGTATCGTTTAGCGCACTAGTGTTGAATCCACAAGCACCCGTTCGCGAGAGGAAGGCCTTCCATGCCGAAGCCTGCAGCTGTAGAACTCATGGAGAACGAAGCGGTCGACTTCTGCCGCCGACTGATCCAGATCGACACCACGAACTACGGCGGCAACAAGGGGGCCGGCGAACTGGAGGCGGCGCGCTACGTCGTCTCGCTGCTCGAAGAGGTCGGGCTGCGGCCGGAACTTTATGAATCCGCGCCTGGACGCGCGAATGTGGTGGTGCGCCTCAAGGGCTCGGATTCCTCGCTTCCGGCGCTGGTTGTGCACGGGCACCTGGATGTGGTCCCCGCGATCGCCGAGGACTGGAGCGTGGACCCGTTCGGCGCCGAGCTCATCGACGGCATGATCTGGGGCCGCGGGGCGGTGGACATGAAGAACATGGACGCCATGATCATCGCCGCCGTCCGCCACCTGTGCCGGGAGCGGATCGTCCCGCAGCGGGACCTGGTCATCGCGTTTTTCGCCGATGAGGAAGCCGGCGGCGACTACGGGGCCGGATGGATGGTCCAGAACCACCCGGAGCTCTTCGACGGCGCCACCGAAGCCATCAGCGAGGTCGGCGGCTTCTCCGTGGAGATCAATGGCCGCCGCGCCTACATGCTGCAGACCGCCGAGAAAGGCATCGCCTGGCTGAAGCTCACCGCGCACGGCACCGCGGGTCACGGTTCGCAGATCAATACCGAGAACCCGGTGACGCGCCTGGCCGACGCGGTTTCGCGCATCGGAGGCCACCAGTGGCCGCTGTCCTATACGAAAACCACCCGGGCGCTGATGGAAAACGTCGCCGAGCTCGCGGGCCTGGAATTCACCGAGGAGGACCCGGCCCCGCTGCTCGAAGCGATGGGCAACGTCTCCCGGTTCGTCGGCGCGACGCTGCAGAACACCGCCAACCCCTCGGCGCTGGAGGCCGGCTACAAGCACAATGTGATCCCGGGGCACGCCGAAGCGCTGGTGGACTGCCGTACCCTGCCCGACGAGCACGAGCAGGCGGTCGCGAAAATCAAGGAGCTCGCCGGGGAGCACGTCGAGCTGTCCATGGTGCACGAGCAGGATTCGCTGGAGGTCCCCTTCGCCGGTTCGCTGGTGGACTCCATGGTCGAATCGCTGCTGGCGGAGGACCCGGACGCGGTGGTGCTGCCGTACATGCTTTCCGGCGGAACGGACAACAAATGGCTGGCAAAGCTGGGGATCACCGGCTACGGGTTCGCGCCGCTGCAGCTTCCGGCCGAACTCGATTTCACCGGCATGTTCCACGGGGTCGACGAACGGGTTCCGGTCGACTCGGTCAAGTTCGGCGTGCGTGTGCTTGAAAGCCTGCTGCGCAGCTACTGACACCCAGATTTCCAGACCACCGGATTCACAGGAGGAATACCTTGTCTATTGAAACCGTGCTCAGCGACGAGCTGCTTGAGCGTTTCCGCCAGCGTGCGGCCGGATACGACACCGAAAACCGCTTCGCAGAGGAGGACTTCCAAGAACTGGCCGCGGCAGGATACCTGCGGGCGCTGGTTCCGGTCGAACATGGCGGGCTCGGCTGGGATTTCCAGCAGCTGGCCCTGGCGCAGCGCCGACTGGCCTCGGCCGCGCCAGCCACTGCGCTGGCGGTGAACATGCATCAGGTGTGGGCCGGGGTCGCCCATCTGCTGGCCGCCCGCGGCGACCGCCGGCTGGACATGGTGATCGACTGGGTGGCCAAGGGCGAGGTCATGGCGTTCGGCATTTCCGAGCCGGGCAACGATGCGGTGCTCTTCGACTCCAAGACCAGCGCGGTGACCCATTCCGATGGTTCGGTGTCATTCACTGGAACCAAGATCTTCACCTCGCTGTCGCCGGCGTTCACGCGCCTGGGCGTCTTCGGCAAGGACACCGTCTCCGGCGAGCTGGTCCACGCTTTCGTGGAGCGCGGCGCCGGCGTGCGTTCGCTCGGGGACTGGGACACCTTGGGCATGCGCGCGAGCCAGTCGCACACCACCAAGCTGGAGTCAGCCACTGCGCCGGAAGCCTGGGTGCATTCCCGGCTGCCGGTGGGCCCGAACCCGGATCTGCTGGTTTTCGGCATCTTCGCATCCTTCCTGACCCTGACCGCCAGCGTGTATGTCGGCATCGCCGAGCGCGCGGTGGAGCTTGCCGCGGACTCCCTGGGCAAACGGGTGCACCATGAGGGTGTGAAGTATTCGCAGGACGTGCGGGCAAGGGGGATCCTGGCCGACGCCGCGATGCGGTCGCTGGCCCTGGATGCGTTGCAGCGTTCCGTGGCCGGAGACCTGGAATCCGGTGTCGACCACGGTGCGGCTTGGTTCCCCAAGCTGGTCACGCTGCGCACCCTGGCTGGGCAGACTGCCCGGGAAAACGTCCAGGACGCCGGGCAATTGCTCGGCGGCGGCGCGTACTTCCGGGGCAGCGAATTCGAGCGGCTGTACCGCGACGTGCAGGCCAGCTGGTACCACCCGTCGAATGCGGCATCCGCGGCCAATACCGTGGCCAGCTGGCTGGTCGGGCCGCTGGAGTCATGACGCGCGGCAGTCGGCAAAACGGCGCTGATGCGGCTAGGGGAGCGGGGGCAGGGTGCTCTGGATCCGCATGACCCGGCGGCGCAGCCAGTACTTGTAGGCGCCGCCCTCGTAGCGGCAGGTGCGCATCAGTTCCCACTTGCCGTTGTCAGCATGCTCGCGCAGCGCAGCGCGCGCGACGTGCTTGGACTCGCCGGGAAAAGCGGTGATCACCATGTATTCGTAGCGAGAATCGTTTTCCTGGTGCAGCGGCGCCTTAATGACTTCCTGAAGCATCGAACCCCCTATCGGAATAAATGATTGCGTTGTAGCGTGATGCCATGAGTACTGATCCGAGCTACGCACTGCAGGCGCTCATCGCGCATTTGGAGCAACACCTGGCTGTGGTTTCCCAAAGCAGGGGATCGGCCGATGCCGCCATTGATACGGCTTTCGGGTCGCTCGCCGATGCTTTCGAAGACTACGAAGATGCGCTATACGAACAGTATTCCGAACTTCTGCCGTTCACGATACCTTCGGATGACCAGTGAGCACGACCACGGTATGAATTTTTCCCGCTCAGGTGTTTCCAGTGCGCTGCGCGCCGGGCAGGTGAAGTAATGTCGAGGGGTGAATTGGTTTGAAGCAGCTTTCCTTGGACTCATCCAGGGCCTGACAGAGTTCCTCCCGATCTCGTCCTCAGCCCACCTGCGCATCGTCGGCGAAATCCTTCCCAACGCCCAGGATCCCGGCGCCGCCTTTACCGCGATCACCCAGCTGGGCACGGAGACCGCCGTGGTGGTTTTCTTCTGGCGGGACATCGTGCGCATCATCGGCGCCTGGGGCAAGGCGCTGGTCGGCAAGGTCCCGCACTCGGATCCCGACGCGAAGATGGGCTGGCTGATCATCGTCGGCTCGATCCCGATCGCGGTGCTCGGCCTGCTGCTGGAAGACTACATCGACACCAACTTCCGTTCGCTGTGGATCGTTGCGACCACGCTGGTGGTCTTCGGCCTGATCCTGGCCATCGCCGATCACTACGGCCGCCAGACGCGAACCCTTGACACGCTGACCCCGAAGCACGGCATCCTGTTCGGCTTAGCGCAGGCGCTGGCCCTGATCCCCGGCGTCTCCCGCTCGGGCGGCACCATCACCGCCGGCCTGCTGATGGGCTACACCCGCGAGGCCGCGGCGCGCTATTCGTTCCTGCTGGCCATCCCCGCGGTGTTCGCCTCGGGCCTGTACAAGCTGGCCAAGTCCTTCGACGAGCCCGGCGTCTACACCCTGGCGCAGACCGGCCTGGCCACCTTGGTGGCCTTCGTGGTCGGCTTCCTGATCGTGGGCTGGTTCCTGAAGTTCGTCTCGCACCACTCCTACCGCGTCTTCGTCTGGTACCGCATCCTGCTGGGCCTGGGCTTGTACGTCGTGCTGGGAATGGGCCTGATCAACGCCTAGAATCCGCCAGCCGCAGGTGTCCGTGAAGCGATTCACGGACACTTCGCAGTTAACGGGAATAAACCCAACTCTGCTTGACTTGGACTTAAAGAACTCAATCGTCGCATCTGCGAAAGGACGTACAACAGTGCACGCGTGGAAATCCCCGGAAGTACCGCACATCGTGGGCTCCGCCCCGATCCTGGAGGTCTTCGACACCTCATCCGGTACCCTCCGGGCCACCGCCGAGGCGGCCAAGGCCAACGAGCCGGCCAGCCTGTATGTCTGCGGCATCACCCCCTACGACGCCACCCACATGGGGCATGCGGCAACCTATGTCACCTTCGACCTGCTGCACCGCACCTGGCTGGATAACGGCCGGACCGTGACCTACACGCAGAACATCACCGACGTGGACGACCCGCTGCTCGAGCGCGCCGAGGCCACCGGGGTGGACTGGCGCGAGCTGGCGGCCTCGCAGATCGAGCTGTTCCGCAGGGACATGGAAGCGCTGAACGTGATCCCGCCGCACCACTACGTGGGCGCCGTGGAATCCATCGACTGGCTGGTGCCGGTGGTCGAGCAGCTGCTGGACGCCGGACTGGCCTACACCGTGCCGGCCGGGGCCGACGGCGTCGAGGGAGACGTGTACTTCGACTCCATCGCCGCGCAGAACGACGCCTGGAAGCTGGGCACCGTCTCGGGCTACGACCGCGAAACCATGCTGGGCTTCTTCGCCGAACGCGGCGGCGATCCAGACCGCGCCGGCAAGCGCGACGCGCTGGATCCGCTGCTGTGGCGCGCGGCCCGCGAAGGCGAGCCGTCGTGGGAGGGCGGCAGGCTGGGCGCAGGCCGGCCGGGCTGGCATATCGAATGCTCCGTGATCGCCCGCCGCACGCTGCCCGCGCCGTTCACGGTGCAGGGCGGCGGCTCGGACTTGATCTTCCCGCACCACGAATTCTCCGCAGGGCACGCCGCAGCCGTCGACGGCAAGGCGCTGGCCCAGGCCTACCTGCACACCGGCATGGTGGGCCTGGATGGCGAGAAGATGAGCAAGTCGCTGGGCAACCTGGTGCTGGTCTCCAAGCTGCGCGCCGCAGGCGTGGAGCCGGTGGCCATCCGCGCCGTGCTGCTCTCCCAGCACTACCGCTCGGACTGGTTCTGGACCGACGAGCTCCTGGCGCAGGCCACGGAGCGCATCTCCGCCTGGCGTGAGCGTCTGGCCGGCACCGGGTTGGCCGAAGCCACCGCCCTGCTGACCCGCATCCGCGCGCGCATGGCCGAGGACCTGAACGCGCCGGCCGCGCTTCAGGCCATCGACCAGTGGGCCGCCACTGCGCCGGAAGGCGACGGCGAAGGCGAAGCGCTGCTGGTGGACGGGCTGGACGCGCTGCTGGGCCTGAAGCTCAAGTAGCCAAAGCGCACCGCCACGGGGCCCGGCTCCGGGATCCTAGATCTCGAAGTCGGGCCCCGAGCCGTCGGTGCGGTAGCGGCCGCGGCGGCGCAGGTAGCGTTCGAACTCGCGGGCGATGGTCTCCCCGCTGGCCTCGGGCAGCTCGCTGGCGTCGGTGGCCGCCTCCAGCTGCTGCACGTACTTGGAGACCTCCGGGTCCGAAGCGGCAAGCTCGTCCACCCCGAGCTTCCAGGCCACGGCGTCCTCGCGCAGCTGCTGGGCCGGGATCGATACCGGCAGCAGCTCTTCGAGCAGCTCCACCAGCGCCAGCTGCACCCGCGGGCTGGGTGCCTGCGCCACGTAGTGGGACAGCTGCGCCCACAGCGACATCGTCGGGATCCCGCTGCGCTGCAGCTCGATGCCCAGCACCGAGGGGATGCCGGTGGGCCCGGCGTAGCTGGAGGCGGTGATGTTGAAATGCTCCTGCAGCCCGGGATCGTCGCTGGCCATGGAGGTCGGCACCGGGCGGGTGTGCGGCACGTCGGCCAGCAGCGCGCCCAGGGTCAGCGCCGCGCGCACGTTCTGCGCGGCGGCGTGCTCCAGGATCCGGGCGCAGAATCCCTGCCAGCGGAAGGTCGGTTCCACCCCGAGCACCACCAGCAGGTCCGCGTCGGCCCCCGGCTGCGCGATGCGGTAGATGTCCGTCTGCGGCCACTGCACCTCGCGGCCGCGCTCGGTCAGCTTCGAGGTGGGCCGGGTGAACTGGTAGTCGTAGTAGTCGTCCAGGCCGATGGTTGCCACATGCTCCGCGGCGCTGGTGTCAAGGATGCTGCGCACCGCATCGCTGGCGGCCGAGCCTGCGTCGTTCCAGCCTTCGAAGGCGGCGACCAGCACCGCCGGGCGGCGCTCGTGATCGCCACCCGCGATGAAACCGTTGAGCGTCGGTGCGTGGTATTGATCGGTCAACCGGGACTCCTTTGCGGGTTTCCTGTGAGGTTTCGGGCTTTCCCGGCGGGGGTGCCGAAACGGCTTAGCCCCACTCTTCCATCTAGAATGGACTCATGCCAAGCACCAGTTTTGCCTTTGACACAAATCTGCCGCCCGAAGGCCCGCACGCCGTGCTGTGGGACATGGACGGCACCCTGATCGACACCGAACCGTACTGGATCGCCGCCGAAGGGGAACTGGTGGCCGCCCACGGCGGCACCTGGGGCGGGGAGCAGGCCCACGCCCTGGTCGGCAGCGCGCTGCCGGACGCCGCCCGGGTGCTGCAGGCCGCCGGGGTAGACCTGCCGGTGCGCGAGATCATCGACACCCTCAGCGCCCGCGTGGCCGCCGGCATCCGCGAGCAGCTGCCGTGGCGCCCCGGGGCCCGCGAACTGCTCACCGCGCTGCACGCCGCCGGGGTGCCGCAGGCGCTGGTGACCATGTCCGAGCGCAGCATCGTCGCGGACCTGCTGCCGCTGCTGCCCGAGGGCATCTTCCAGGCGAGCGTGACCGGCGAGGAAGTCGCCCAGGGCAAACCGCACCCCGAACCCTACCTGCGCGGGCTGCAGCTGCTCTCCGAGCTGGCCGGCGCGCCGCTGGATCCTGCCCGCTGCATCGGCTTCGAGGACTCGGCCCCCGGCATCACCGCCGCCAGCGCCGCCGGCCTGCACGCGGTGCTCATCCCCAACGCCACCGACCCCGGGCACGGGCCGTGGCGCCGGATCGACTCGCTGGCGGGCCTGGATCTGCAGACCATGGCCTCCTGGCTGGCCCAGGTGAACGCATGAGCGAAGAAACCCGCAAGGCGCCGGGCCTCAAGCTCGGCAAGATCGGCGGCGTGCCGGTCTACCTGTCCTCCTCTTGGTTCATCATCACCGCGGTGATCACCGTCTCCATGGGCGTGCAGCTCTCGCAGACCGCGCTGATCCCGGCGGCCGGCGCCTACCTGCTGGGTTTCGCCTGCGCGGTGGCTATCGCGCTGGCGGTGCTGGTGCACGAGGTCGCCCACGCCATGGTGGCGCGCGCCTTCAAGTGGCCCGACGCGCACATCGTGCTCACCCTGATGGGCGGGCACACCCAGTTCGGCTCCTTCAAGGCCAGCCCCGGGGCCTCGCTCTGGGTGGCGCTGGCCGGGCCGCTGTCCAACTTCGCGCTGGCTGGCCTGGGGTGGGGGATCGGCCAGCTGGTCGAGCTGAACATCTACCTGCAGCTGCTGCTCGACTTCGGCGTGTACGCGAACCTGCTGCTGGGCGCCTTCAACGCGCTGCCCGGGCTGCCGCTGGACGGCGGCCGGCTGGTCGAGTCGATCGTCTGGAAGGCCACCGGATCCCAGTACAAGGGCACCATCGCCTCGGCCTGGGCGGGCCGGGCGATCGCCGTCGCGGTGGTCTTCTTCTTCGTGGCCTGGCCGTTTCTGCGCGGCCAGCAGGTGCAGATCATCACCGCAGTGGTGGGCCTGATGGTGGCCGTGTTCATGTGGCAGGCGACCACCGCGCTGATCGGGCATTCGAAGCTGATGCTGAACCTGCCCACCGTGATCGCCTCCGATCTGATGCAGCCGGCCAGCGCCATGGCCTCGGCCGCGTCCGTGGCCGACGTGCACCTGCGCCGGGCCAAGCGCGGCGGCCAGGTCATCCTGGTCGACCCGCGCGGCATGCCCGTGGGTGTGGTCGACGAGGCGGCGCTGGCCCGGGTCGATCCGGCGCACGCCGCGCAGGCGCCCGCGCTGGCGGTCTCCCGGGCGCTGGGCGAAGGCGCCGTGGTGGCCGAGGACTCCGACGGCCGCGAACTGATCGACTACCTGGCCAGCGTGCCCACCGCCGAATACGCGGTGATCTCCAGCCGCGGCGTCGTGGTCGGGCTGCTGCACCAGACCGACATCGTCAACGCGGTCACCGGCCGCAGGAAATAACCCCATTAAACTTCCAAGCACCAACCAATGAAGGACAACACCGTGAGCCAGAGTTCCGAGCAGCCCCAGCCAGCCGCCGCCCCGCACGGCGCGCACGCCCGCCGCGGCCCTTTCCGCGTGGGCGACCGCGTGCAGCTGACCGATGAAAAGCGCCGCATCAACACCATCACCCTGCAGCCCGGCGGGGAGTTCCACACCCACAAGGGCGTGCTGCCGCACGAGGACATCATCGGGCTGCCCGAGGGCTCGGTCATCGAGAACGTGGACGGCTTCCGCTACCAGGCGCTGCGCCCGCTGGCCAAGGACTTCGTGCTCTCCATGCCGCGCGGGGCCACCGTGGTCTACCCGAAGGACGCCGCGCAGATCGTGCAGTTCGGCGACATCTACCCCGGAGCCCGCGTGGTGGAGGCCGGCGTGGGCTCCGGCGCGCTGTCCATCTCGCTGCTGCGCGCGGTGGGGGACGGCGGCTACCTGCACTCCTTCGAGCGCCGCGAGGAATTCGCGGACATCGCCCGCGGCAATGTCTCCACCGTCTTCGGCGGGGAGCACCCGGCCTGGCAGATCTCCATCGGCGACTTCCAGGACCGCGTGGTTCAGCTGGAGGAGCCGGGCAGCATCGACCGCGTGGTGCTTGACATGCTCAGCCCCTGGGAGTGCCTGGATGCGGTGGCCACCGTGCTGGCCCCGGGCGGGGTGTGGACCAACTACGTCTCCTCGGTGACCCAGATGTCGCGCGTGGTGGAGGCCATCCGCGAATCCGGCCAGTTCACCGAGCCCGAGTGCTTCGAGACCCTGCTGCGCGGCTGGCACGTGGACGGCCTGGCCGTGCGCCCGGACCACCGCATGGTCGCGCACACCGCGTTCCTGATCACCACCCGCCGGCTGGCCGACGCCGCGAACGGCATCCCGAAGGCCAAGCGCATCAAGGAGCACTCCTACTCGGCCGAGGACCTGAGCGCCTGGACCCGCGACCACTCCGAGGAGGAGTGGACCGCGCAGGCCCTGGGCGAGCGCGGCCTGTCGGACAAGAAGCTGCGCCGCGCGGCGCGCGATGCGAACCAGGCGGTGCGCGTGCGCGCCGCCCACGCCGAGGACGCCGCGGCGGCCGCCGAGGAGCAGGACTAGCCGGTGAGCGGTCCGTCATCTGAGACGTTGCGTCTCAGATGGTGAATCAACGGCCCCGGGTGCGCTGAACCCGGGGCCGTTGTCCGTACGATGGAGTTAGCCGCACGCGGCGCGAACGAGTGTAGGGAGAAGTAACGTGAGCGAAAGCCTTGAGGCGCAGCAACTGGCGCAGCGCCTGCAGATGACCGAACGCCAGGTCAACGTGCTGCGGGACAAGAACCGCGCGCTGGACAAGCAGCTGGCCGGGATCGGTGGCAACAACCAGCGCCTGGTCGCGCTGCTGGAAACCACGCGCGAGCAGATCATCAACCTCAAGGCAGCCCTGGAACGCGACGGCGACGCCCCGTTCAGCTACGGCACCATCACCGCCAAGCACCCGCGCCGCCACCCCGAACCGGGGCTGGGCATCGAATCCACCGCGATCCAGGCCGTGGACGTCATGTACTCCGGGCGCAAGATGCGGGTGACTATCTCCCCGCTGCTCGACTTCGAGAAGCTACACGTGGGCCAGCAGGTGCTGCTCAACGAGGCGCTGGTGGTCATCGCCGGGCTGGGCTACGAGGAGACCGGCGAGCTGGTCACCATCAAGGAGCTGCTGGAGGACCACCAGGCGGTGGTCATGGCCCGGGCCGACGACCAGCGGGTGATCACCCTGGCCCAGCCGCTGCGCGAGCAGCACCTGCGTGTGGGCGACCAGCTCACCCTCGACCCGCGCACCGGGCTGGCCATGAGCCGCGTGCAGCTGACCGACATGCAGTCCCTGGTGCTGGAGGAAGTCCCCGATATCGCCTACTCGGACATCGGCGGGCTGAACTCGCAGATCGAGGCGATCCAGGATTCGGTCGAGCTTCCCTTCTCCCACCCGGAGCTCTACCGCGAGCACGGGCTGAGCGCCCCCAAGGGCATCCTGCTCTACGGCCCTCCGGGCTGCGGCAAGACCCTGATCGCCAAGGCCGTGGCGCACTCGCTGGCCCAGCGCGCCGCCGAGCGCAATGGCGAAGGCGCCACCCGCAGCTACTTCCTGAACATCAAGGGCCCGGAGCTGCTGGACAAGTACGTGGGCGAAACCGAACGCCACATCCGGCTGATCTTCGCCCGCGCCCGCGAGAAGGCGCTGCACGGCGACCCGGTCGTGGTGTTCTTCGACGAGATGGAATCGCTGTTCCGCACCCGCGGCACCGGCGTCTCCTCGGACGTGGAAACCACCATCGTGCCGCAGCTGCTGGCGGAGATCGACGGCGTGGAGCGGCTGGACAACGTGATCGTGATCGGCGCCTCGAACCGCGAGGACATGATCGACCCGGCCATCCTGCGCCCCGGGCGGCTGGACGTGAAGATCAAGATCCGCCGCCCGGACGCCGAGGGCGCCGCGGAGATCTTCGGCAAGTACCTCACCACCGACCTGCCCATCCACCCCGAGGAGCTGGCCGCCGACGCCGACGCGCAGGCCACCATCGAGCGCATGATCCGCGGCACCGTCGAGGCCATGTATTCCACCGCTCCGATCAACGAGTTCCTGGAGGTCACCTACGTGACCGGCGCCTCGGAGATCCTCTACTTCAAGGACTTCGCCTCCGGAGCGGTCATCCACAACGTGGTGGACCGGGCGAAGAAGCACGCCATCAAGGCGCTGATCACCGGCGGCGAGCGCGGGCTGAAGATGGAGTACCTGCTGCGCGCGGTGCGCGAGGAGTTCGCCGAGCACGAGGACATGCCCAACACCACCAACCCCGACGACTGGGCCCGGATCTCCGGGCGCAAGGGGGAGCGGATCAGCAACATCCGCTCGCTGGTGAACCAGCGGGGCGCCAAGTGAGCGCCCGCCGGCTGGTCGGGCTGGAGACCGAATACGGCATCATCCGCCCCGGCATGCCCAAGGCTAACGCCACGGTGCTTTCCGCGCAGATCGTCGACTCCTACGCCCAGCTGGTCGCCCAGGGGGATGCGCGGGTGCAGGGTGCGCGCTGGGACTACGCCGACGAATCCCCGCTGCAGGATGCCCGCGGCTTCGCCATCAACCGCGCCGACGCCCATCCCAGCCAGCTCACCGATGTGGAGCCGGATCAGCAGGAGGGCATCTGGACCGCGGAGTCCATCGCGCTGTCGGGCAATGACGCGCGCATCGGCTCCACCCTGTACCAGGAGAAGGACACCACCGACGTGGTGATGAACATGGTGCTGGGCAACGGCGCGCGCCTGTACGTGGACCATGCGCACCCGGAGTACTCCAGCCCCGAATCCACCTCGCCGCGCGCCGCGGTGCTCTGGGACCAGGCCGGCGACGAGGTGATGCGCCGCGCCGCGGACTCCGCGCAGCGCTTGGGCGGCGGGCAGCTGCTGCTCTACAAGAACAACACCGACAACAAGTCGGTCTCCTACGGCGCGCACGAGAACTACCTGGTGCCCCGCGCGGTGGAGTTCTCCGCACTGGTTTCCGGGCTCACCCCGTTTTTCGCCACCCGGCAGATTTTCTGCGGCGCCGGGCGCGTGGGCCGGGGCATGCTGGGCGAGCGCGCCGAATTCCAGATCTCGCAGCGCGCGGACTTCTTCGAGGCGGAGGTGGGGCTGGAAACCACCATCAACCGCCCGATCATCAACACCCGCGACGAGCCGCACGCGGTCTGGGACAAGTACCGCCGGCTGCACGTGATCATCGGCGACGCGAACCTGGGGCAGATCTCCACGCTGCTGCGCGTGGGCACCACCAACCTGGTGCTCAGCCTCATCGAGGCGGGCCTCGCGCCCGCGCTGGAGCTTGAGGACCCGGTGGCGGCGCTGCAGCAGATCAGCCACGACCCGAGCCTGGCAACCGCGGTGCGGCTGCGCGGCGGGCGGCGCCTGAGCGCCATTCAGATCCAGCGCGAATACCTGCTGGCGGCCCAGGGGTACTGCGCCTCCCGGGGGATCGAGGACGCCGACACCGCCGAGATCCTGCAGCGCTGGGAGGCCGTCCTGGATCTGCTGGAGCGCGATCCGCTGCTGGCCGCGGACCAGGTCGACTGGATCGCCAAGTACAAGCTGGTCACCTCCTTCGCGCAGCGCCACGGTTTGGGCCTGGATGACCCGCGGATCGGGCTGATGGACCTGCAGTGGGCGGACCTGCGCCAGGACAAGGGCCTGTACTACCGGCTCGCCGCGCGCGGGGCCATGCAGAGCTTGTTCAGCCAGGAGCAGATCAACCAGGCGGTCGCCGCCCCGCCGGAGGACACCCGGGCCTACCTGCGCGGCATGACCCTGCAGCGCTACGCCCCCTATGTGGTCGCGGCCAACTGGGACGCGCTGACCTTCGCGGTGCCCGGGGCGCGCCGGGTGAACCGGGTGTTCCTTTCCGAGCCGCTGGGCGGCTCGCGCAAGGACGTGGGCCGACTGTTCGAGGCGAATCTGGAGATCGACGAGTTCATCAACAAGTTGGCGCCGCGCGCCTAGAGCGAGCAGAATAAGAATCACTGCCGGTGCGTAATTCGCGGCAGCGTAGTTTCAAGCAGAAGGAGAGGGCCATGACCCAGGAAAGCTTTTCGTCCCGCCGGCAGAGCGAGACCCAGGAGCATGCCGAGCAGATCCAGGTCAACACCACCGGCCAGTCCGCCGGCGTCGACGACCTGCTCGACGAGATCGACTCGGTCCTGGAATCCAACGCCGAGGAATTCGTCCGCGGCTTCGTGCAGAAGGGCGGCCAGTAGCCTTCCGGGCTGCCGCCACCATCCATAGGCGCCGGACCAGGCGCCGCAGCTGAAGGGAAGTACTTTCGAGTGGATCGCAGAATCTTCGGGCTGGAAACCGAATTCGGGCTCAACTACGTGCCGTCCGACGGACGCCGGCTGACCCCGGAGGACGCCGCCAGGCACCTGTTCCGCCCGATCGTGGCCTGGGGCCGCAGCTCGAACGTCTTCCTGGAGAACGGCTCCCGGCTCTATCTGGACGTGGGATCCCACCCGGAGTACGCCACGGCCGAATGCGACCAGCTGCTGCAGCTGATCGCCCACGACCGCGCCGGCGAGGCGCTGATGCTCGACCTGGTGGACCAGGCCGAGGACCGCCTGGCCGAAGAGGGGCATGAGGGCAAGATCTTCATGTTCAAGAACAACGTGGACTCCGCCGGGAACTCCTACGGCTGCCACGAGAACTACCTGATCCCGCGCAAGATCGAATTCAGGCGCCTGGCCGACATGCTCATCCCGTTCCTGGTCACCCGCCAGCTGCTGTGCGGCGCGGGCAACCTGGTGCAGGTGGACGACGAGACCAGGTACGTCTTCTCGCAGCGCGCGGACCACATGTGGGAGGGCGTCTCCTCGGCGACCACCCGTTCGCGCCCGATCATCAACACCCGCGACGAGCCGCACGCGGACGCCGAATACCACCGCCGGCTGCACGTGATCGTGGGCGACTCCACGATGAGCGAAACCACCCAGCTGTTGAAGATCGGCGCCACCGACCTGGTGCTGCGGCTGATCGAATCCGGGGAGATCTACCACGATCTGCGCCTGGAGAACCCGATCCGCTCCATCCGCCAGGTCTCGCACGACTTCACCGGGCAGACCGTGGTGCGCCTGATGGGCGGGGACGAGCCGACGGCGCTGCAGATCCAGTGGGTGCTCTTCGAAGCTGTCAAGGAATTCGTGGAGCGCCACGGCGCCCACCACGACCGCGTCGAGCAAATCCTGGAACTCTGGGAGCGGGTGCTTACCGCCATCGAGTCACAGGACTTCTCCGCCATCGACAGCGACATCGACTGGGCCATCAAGCGCAAGCTGCTGCTCGGGTACGCGCAGAAGAACTCGCTGGAGCTCTCCTCGCACCGGCTGGCCCAGCTGAACCTGACCTACCACGACATCGACCCCGCCCGCGGGCTGTTCCACCTGCTGGCCAAGCGCGGGCTGGCCACCTCCGTGGTGTCAGACGAGCAGATCCGCGACGCCGTGGTGAATCCGCCGTCCACCACCCGCGCAGCGCTGCGCGCCAAGTTCATCCGCGCGGCCCGCGCCACCGGCCGGCGCTACAGCGCCGACTGGGTGCACATGAAATACGAGGAAGGCGCCGGCGGCATCGTGCTTGCCAAGGACCCGTTCGCGACCAGCAACCCGCAGGTCGATGAGCTGATCCAGATCATGAGCCAGCCCGTCTAGGGAGCTGGTGGAAAGACTTTTCACAGCAAGCCGAACTAGGCTTGCAAGCGAGCGCGTTCCGCTGACACGCAGGTTCGCCACGCAATTTTTGAAATACCGGAAGAACGAAAGTAGATTCGTGCGCAAAGTTTTGGCAGCAGCCGCCACCGCTTCAATCCTCGCCCTGGCCGCCTGCGGCTCCTCGAGCAGCAGCGAACTGGCCGACATCAAGGTCACCCCGGCCAAGGACGCCAGCACCGCTCCAGAGGTCAGCATCGACGCCCCCTTCCTGACCGAGAAGGACGAGGCGGTCAACGTGGTCAAGGGCGAGGGCGCCGAGATCAACCCGGGTGACACCATCCAGGTGAAGTCCGGGCTCTACAAGACCATCGACGGCAAGCTGACCAACGAGAACTTCACTGGCCAGGCCGCCCCGATGGTGCTGGACGACCAGTTCAAGCAGACCATGCCCTCGCTCTACAACGTGCTGATCGACGGCCACGTCGGCGACTGGGTCGCCTACTCGGCGATCGAGAGCGTCGACGCCAATGGCGCGCAGAAGACCCCGGAGCCGGGCAGCCGCGCCGAGCGCATCATCGTGATGACCATCGAGGGCACCACCCCGGCCAGCTCCAAGCTCTCCGAGGAGGAGACCGCGAAGCTGAAGAAGGAAGGCAAGCTGCCGACCGTCAGCTTCAAGGACAAGCAGCCCACCATTAACATCCCGAAGGATGTCGAGGCGCCCAAGGGCCTGGTCGTGGACGTGCTGGAGCAGGGCACCAAGGGCGAAGCAGCCACCGAGACCTCCACGGTCAAGGCCAAGTACCTGGGCGTCACCTACGCCGACGGCAAGAAGTTCGACGGCAACTTCGACGCCGACGCCACCCAGTTCGGCCTGAACCAGGTCATCAAGGGCTGGACCCAGGGCCTGACCGGCCTGAAGGCGGGCTCTAAGGTCATGCTGACCATCCCCGCCGATCTGGCCTACGGTGATTCCTCTACCGGCGGATCGCCCACCGGAACCCTGGTGTTCTACGTAGAATTGACCGAGGTATCCGCCGCGGCCGGCTAACAGCCAGCCGGACAACGAATATAGAAAGGCCGTGAACATGTCGTTCGGAGAACGCAACTACGACCGCACCAAGCCGGAAATCGACTTCCCGGGCACCGATGCACCCACCGAGCTGGTCATCACCGACCTGATCGAGGGCACCGGCGCCGAGGTCACCCCCGGCACCACCGTCCAGGCCCACTACGTGGGCGTCGCCTGGTCCACCGGCGAGGAATTCGACTCCTCCTGGGGCCGCGGCTCGACCCTCGACTTCCCGGTCGGCGTCGGCATGGTCATCCAGGGCTGGGACCAGGGCCTGCTGGGCATGAAGGTCGGCGGCCGCCGTCGCCTGGAAATCCCTTCGCACCTGGCCTACGGCGAACGCGGCGCCCCGGGCGCCATCGCCCCGAACGAAGCGCTGATCTTCGTGGTTGACCTGATGGGCACCAAGTAGCCAGACCGCTTGACGCAAAAAGCTGTGGCCCCGACATCTTCGGGGCCACAGCCGTCTTAAAAGTCTGCGGTCAACGCCAAAAATCGCTAGGGTTATCTCGTGAGCACAAAGCAATCTTCAGGACCGAGCAAGGCCGAGCGCCTGACCAGCCTCATCTACGCGTTGGCCACCACTCCGCGGAAATTCACCACCGCGATGATCGGGGAATACCTCACCCCCGAGGGAAGCGACTCCGCCCGCGAAAAATCAGTGGAACGGCTGCGCGAAGAGATCCGCAACGACTTCGGCCTGCGCCTGATCGCCGACGACGTCGACGGCGAGATGCGCTACAGCATCGACACCAGCGACTGGTTCCTTCCCGAGGTCAGCTTCACCCCGGCCGAATCGGCGATGATCTCCCTGGCCGCGAGCCTGTGGAAGGACTCCAAGCTGCAGGCCCTGGGCCTGAAGGCCGCCGCGCGGATCACCGGTTCCAGCGCCCCCGCGCCGGTCGCCCCGTTCGCAGGCTCGCTGCTGCCCCGGCTCTCGCTGGACGAGCCGAACTTCCGCGAATGCGCCCTGGCAGTGTTCAACCGCAAAACCGTCAAGTTCAACTACGTCACCGCCGGCAACGTCGAATCGGTGCGCGAGGTGGACATGTGGGGGATCGGCCAGCGCTTCGGCAACTGGTACTTCACCGGCTTCGACCACACCCGCGACGCCCAGCGCGTCTTCCGTCTCTCGCGCGTGGTGGGCAACTTCAAGACCACCATTCGGCGCGGCGGCACCAGCAGCGCCGGCTACCGGCCGCGTCCGGCGGACTTCAGCATGTCCCAGGTGCTGCTGGACTTCGACCTGCGCAATCCCGGGCACCTGGCCACCGTTGAAATCCGCGACGACGCCGCCACCCCGCTGCGCGTGCGAGCCCTGAACGGCGCCTCCAGCCAGAACCCGCTGCACATCGCCTATGCCGACCCCGAGTCCTTCGCCTCCGAGCTGGCCGCCTACGGCCCCGCGGTGAAGGTGCTCGAGCCCGCGCCGCTGGCCGAGCAGGTCGCCGCCACGCTGCGCGCCGCCCGCGACGCCCAGGTGCAGCTGGCCGGGGACCCGCGCATGCACAATGCCTCCTTCAGGGCGCAGCGCGCCGCCGGGCGCGGAACCACCGCCACCCAGGTGCTGCGCAACATCGACATGATCCAGTACGTGGTCTCCCACGGGGTGGTCGAGATCAAGGAGCTCGCCGATCGCTACCAGATGCCGGTGGACAAGGTCCGCGAGGAACTGGCGATGATCATGATGTGCGGCGTACCGGGAGGCCAGCACGACGAGCTGATCAACGTCAACGACGGGGACCTGGAGGCTGACACCGTCACCATCTCCAACGCCGCGCTGCTGGCCGAGCCGCAGAAGCTCGCCCCGCTGGAAGCCGTCGCCGTGCTCGGCGGGCTGAACGCGCTGGCCAGCATCCCCAAGTTCGAGCACCGCGAGGTGCTGGCCTCGGCGCTGGAGAAGATCAACGCTGCGGTGGCCCGCTTCGACGGCTGGAACGGCTCGCTGGGCTTCGCCCTGTCCCAGGTGCGCGAGCACGACATCCCCGCCCAGCTGGTGGATGCGGTGCTCGGCTCCCAGGTGCTCTCCATCGACTACTACTCCGCCCACTCGCAGGCGCACCAGCGCCGCGAGGTGGAGCCGGTGCGGCTGGTGGAGGACGGCGCGACCCAGTACCTGCGCGCCTGGTGCCGCACCCGCGAAGATCTGCTGACCTTCCGCGTGGACCGCATCCTGGATGCCGAGGCCACCGGAGAGGTCTTCGAGCGCGGGCCGCGCCACCGTGACGACGAGGAACTGGACATGCGCTACCGCGGCTCGGCCGAGGACCTGCAGGCGGTGCTCTACGTGGACGACGAGGAGCTGCCGGCAGTGGAGTCCTTCCAACCTTCGGAATGGTCGAGCTCGAAAATCGGCAACGGCTACCTGGCCAAGGTGCGGATCTCCTACGATCTGGTGCCTGCGCCGCTGGTGGCCCGCCACGGCGGTAAGATTGCAGTGATCTCTCCCGACGCTACGCGCGAACGCGTGCGCGAGTGGTTGGACGAAGCTATCCGGATGTATGAGGATAAATAAATGCTCCCTTGGTGGTTCTGGACCTTGCTGTGGACGGTACTCGTCCTGGCGACCCTGCTCTGCGCGGTGCTGGCCGGCTTCCGGCTGTTCCGCCAGGGCGTGAAGGTGTTCGACACGCTGGGGGAGGCCTCCGAGCAGCTGGGCGCCGAATTCGCCAAGCCCGGCACCGTCGTGGAGTATGCCGCGGTGGGCCGCCGCTACCCGCACGGCACCGCGGCAACCCACGCTGACCCGAAGAAAATCAAAAAGCTTTTGCGCAAGGGCAAGGCAGAACGCATCCAGGCACGACGGGTGCGCCGCGTGGCGCGTCGCGCCAAGCGAGGCCAGGCACAGAACATGCGGGACTTGGGCCTGTTCTAACGTAGACTTGAACTTGAGAGAAGGGAATCCACATGGGTGGCTTGCAGGGATGGCACTTGGTCATCATTATCGTTTTGGCGCTGCTGCTTTTCGGCGCGCCGAAGCTTCCAGGACTGGCGCGTTCAATGGGCCAGTCGCTGCGCATTTTCAAGTCGGAAGTCCGCCAGATGAAGGACGACGACCCTAAATCGGAGACCATTGACGGAACCGTCAATGACTCGAATCCCAACGAAAAGAACAACTCGTAGACCTTTTCAGTGGGAACTAACGCTAAGAAACCCCCGCGGACGAAGAAGAAGCGGGTCAAAAACGACGAAGGGCGGATGTCTCTCAAAGAGCATCTCGTCGAGGCACGCAACCGGCTGTTCAAGTCGCTGATCGCTCTGGCGCTTGGCACCATCGCCGGCTTCTTCCTCTATGACCAGCTGCTGGCGTTGATCATCGCCCCGGTGAACGCCGCGGGTGGCGCGGTCAACTTCACGGCAGTCATGTCACCGTTCGACATCATGATCAAGGTCGCGCTGTTCGTCGGCCTGGTGATCTCCTCGCCGGTCTGGATCTACCAGATCTGGGCGTTCATCGTCCCGGGGCTGAAGAAGAAAGAACGCCGCATGTCGATGGCCTTCGCGGCCGTCGCGGTTCCGCTGTTCCTCTTCGGCGTGTCCATGGCGTACTTCATCCTGCCGTTCGCGCTGCACTTCTTCATCGGCCTGACCCCGGTAAACTCCGAGATCCTGGTCACCGTCGACAGCTACCTGCCATTCGTCTTCCGGCTGCTGCTGGCCTTCGGCCTGGCCATGCTGGTGCCGGTGCTCATGGTGGGCCTGAACATGGTCGGCGTGCTGTCTTCCAAGGTGATCCTGAAGAACTGGCGCATCACGGTATTCCTGATAGCCCTGGTCGCCGCGATGGCGGCCCCGGGCGGCGACGCGATCACGATGTTCGCGCTGGCCGGGCCATTGTTCGTCACCTTCGCCGCAGCCACCTTGTTCTGCTACATCAATGACAAGAAGCGCGCCAAGAAGCAGAAGATCCAGGACGCGGAGAACGAACGCCTCGCCTCCGGCGCGGTATCGGACATCGACGCACCAAGCACCATCGAGGAACCGAACTCCAAGCTGTAGCCTCCGCTGCGGCGCACACCACCACCTCGTGTTTTCGGAAGCGGGTGACACCGTTTCCAGAAAGTGAACGGCCCCTGTGACTTCCCCCGCGGAACGCTACGCGAATTCCAAGGCGCGCCAGGTCGAATTCGGCACCAGCCTGCCGGACTTCCGGGCAACCCTTTCCTTCGACCTGGATCCGTTCCAGGCCGAGGCCTGCCGCAAGGTCGCCGAGGGACACGGCGTCCTGGTGGCAGCTCCGACCGGAGCCGGCAAAACGGTGGTGGGGGAGTTCGCGATCTTCCAGGCCATGGCCGAGAACCGCAAGGCCTTCTACACCACGCCCATCAAGGCGCTGAGCAACCAGAAGTTCACCGAGCTGGTCAAGGTCTACGGCCCGGAGAAGGTGGGCCTGCTCACCGGCGACACCTCCATCAACTCCGAGGCGCAGATCGTGGTGATGACCACCGAGGTGCTGCGCAACATGCTCTACGCGGACTCGCAGACCCTGGACGGGCTGGGCTACGTCATCATGGACGAGGTCCACTACCTGGCGGACAAGTTCCGCGGCGCGGTCTGGGAAGAAGTGATCATCCACCTTCCCTCCAACGTGCAGATCATCTCGCTGTCCGCCACCGTCTCCAATGCCGAGGAATTCGGCGGCTGGCTGGACACCGTGCGCGGGGACACTGACATCATCGTCTCCGAGGTGCGTCCGGTGCCGCTGTTCCAGCACGTCATGGTCGGCCCGAACCTGGTGGACCTGTTCGCCGAGGACGTCGCGTTCGACAAGGTCGCCGAGGGCGACATCAAGGCCAGCGTCAACCCCGAACTGCGCAAGCTCGTGCGCAGCCACAGCCCCGGCGGGCGTGTGCAGCGCGGACGCGGCCGGGGACCGGCCCGCGGGCCGCAGCGCGCGCCTGGGCTCAGCCAGCGCGTCTCGCGCTCCTCGGTCATCGCCAGGCTTGACCGCGCCGGGCTGCTGCCGGCCATCTTCTTCATCTTCTCCCGCAAGGGCTGCGACATGGCGGTGCAGCAGTGCGCCATGGCGGATCTGCGCCTGACCACCAACGAGGAAGCCGCCGAAATCGCGCAGGCGCTTGACGAGGTGGCCTACCGGATCCCCAACGAGGACCTGGACGTGCTCGAATTCTGGAGCTGGCGCGACGGGCTGGTGCGCGGCTTCGCCTCCCACCACGCCGGCCTGCTGCCGATCTTCAAGGAAATTGTCGAGGACCTGTTCGCCCGCAACCTGGTCAAGGTAGTGTTCGCCACCGAAACCCTGGCCCTGGGCGTGAACATGCCGGCCCGCTCGGTGGTGTTGGAAAAGCTGGTCAAGTTCAACGGCGAATCCCACGTGCAGATTTCCTCGGGGGAGTACACCCAGCTCACCGGGCGCGCCGGACGGCGCGGCATCGACGTGGAGGGCCATTCCATCGTGCTGTGGAACCCCGACATGGAACCCGAGGCGCTGGCCGGACTGGCCTCGCGGCGCACCTACCCGCTGAACTCCTCGTTCCGCCCGACCTACAACATGTCCACGAACCTGTTGGCGCAGTTCGGCCGCGAGCAGACCCGCCAGATCCTGGAAAGCTCCTTCGCCCAGTACCAGGCGGACCGCTCGGTGGTGGGCATGGCCCGGCAGGTGCGCTCCAAGGAAGAGTCCCTGGCCGGCTATGCCAAGTCCATGGAATGCCACCTGGGTGACTTCACCGAATACCTGAAGCTGCAGCGCGAGCTGGCGGCGCTGGAGAAGACCGCCGCGAAGTCGCGGCGGCACGAGCGGCGCTCGGCCGCCGAGCGCTCCTTGCAGGCCGTGATCCGCGGCGACGTGGTGGACCTGCCCGGTGGGCGCCGCTTCGGCCGCGCGGTGATCGTCGCGCTGGATGAGGCGATGTACAACCCGAGACACACCGTGCTGACCGAGGAAGGCCAGCTGCGCCGGCTCTCCTCCGAAGACCTGAACGGGCCGCTGCAGATCGTCTCGCGCATCCGCATCCCCAAGGGATTCACCGGCAAGAGCCCCAAGGAGCGCCGCGACCTGGCCTCCTCGCTGCGCAACGCGATCTACGATCACCGCCCGCCGCGCCAGGACGCGCAGAGCTTCGACTTCGACGGCTCGGATTCCTTCGAGCGCGAGATCGAGAAGCTGCGCCTGGAACTGCGCGACCACCCGTGCCACGCCTGCTCCGAGCGCGAGGACCACATGCGCTGGGCCGACCGCTACTGGAAGCTGAAGAAGGACACCGACAAGGCCCGGCGCAACATCCGCGGCCGCACCAATACGATTGCCACCCAGTTCGACAAGGTCTGCAAGGTCCTGGAACAGTTCGGCTACCTGGTCCCGAGCTCCGGCGGGGAGGACTTCAGCATCACCGACGCCGGCCGGCGCCTGCGCCGCATCTACGGCGAACGCGACCTGCTCACCAGCCAGGTGCTGGAAACCGGCAAGCTGACCGGGCTGAAAGCCGAGGAGCTGTGCGCCGTGGTCGCCTTCCTGGTCTACCAGGGCCGGCGCGACTACGACAGGCCGGACCCGAAGATGCCCACCGAGAAGATCGCCGACATCTTCACCCAGACCATCAACATCTGGGGCCCGCTCTCGGACGCCGAGGAGGCACTGGGCCTGGAGCCCACCGCCCCGCCGGAGTCCGGGCTGATCTGGCCGATGTACAAGTGGGCTCGCGGCTCCAGCCTGAACAGCGCGCTGCGCGGCACCGACCTGGCCCCGGGCGACTTCGTGCGCTGGGCCAAGCAGGTCATCGACACCCTTGACCAGTTCGCCAAGAACACCGACCTGCCTCCTCAGCTGGTGCGCGGCGCCTACCAGGCAGCGGACAGCATCAAGCGCGGCGTCGTCGCCTATTCGAACGTGCTGGACTAGCGCGCCGCACCCGCAGATTTTTCGCGCCGGGCCCGCCCCGGCGGCTTGCAATGAAAAGGAAGTTAGCTCATGGCAAAAACCCTGTACCGCAATGGTTCGGTGTACTCGGCCGCTGACCCGTTCGCGACCTCGATGGTCGTGGACGGCGACACCGTGGCCTGGATCGGCGGTGAAGAGGCCGCGGACCGCCACGCGGAGACCGTGGACGAGGTCATCGACCTGTACGGCGCGCTGATCACCCCCGCCTTCGTGGAGTCGCACACCCACCTTGCCGCGCTGGGCCGCACCCTGGCCGGAGCCGACCTTGGCACCGCCGACAGCGCCGCCGCGCTGCTGGCGCTGGTTTCCGAACGCGCCCGCGCCTCGGCCTCGCTGGTGCTGGCCCAGGGCTGGGACAACTCCTCGTGGGCCCAGCCGGAGCTGCCGGGCGAGGCGGAGCTGACTGCCGCCGCCGACGGGCGCGGCTATTACCTGGTGCGCCGCGACGTGCACAGCGCCCTGGTCAACCGGAAGCTGCTCGACGAGCTGGACCTGGGCGACATCGCCTCGGGTGTGGTGCGCGGCGCCGAGCACGACGCGGTGCGCGAGGCCCTGGTCGGCACCGCCGCCGACGCCGACTACCAGCGCCTGGCCCTGGAGCACTACGCCTCGCGCGGCTTCGGCACCGTGGTGGAAATGGCGGCCCCGCACCTGGAAGGCCGCGCCGCGCTGGATGAGCTGCTGGCGCTGGACAACGGCGAACTTCCTGCGGTCTACGCGTTCTGGGGCGAACTGGTCTCCGACGCCGAGCGCGCCGACGAGCTGATGCGCAGCTTCCCGGCCGGCCGCGTGCTGGGCCTGGGCGGCGACCTGCGGGTCGACGGCTCGCTGGGCAGCCACACCGCCTACCTGCGCGAAGACTACTCCGATGCGCCGGGCACCCGCGGCACCCTCTACCTGGAGCGCGAGCAGATTGCCGCCCACCTGGTCGCCTGCAGCCAGCGCGGCATCCAGGCCGCATTCCACGTGATCGGCGACGGCGCGCTGGACACCCTGCTGGACGCCTTCGACCTGGCCGCCGAGCAGATCGGCACCGCCAAGCTGCAGATGTGCCGCCACCGCATCGAGCACGCCGAGATGGTGGACGATGCCGCCCGCCAGCGCCTGCTGCAGTACTCGATCATGGTCTCCATGCAGCCTGCCTTCGACGCCGCATGGGCCGGCGAGGGCGGCATGTACCAGGCTCGTCTGGGTCAGCGCGCGCAGGGCATGAACAACCTCTCCGCGATGTTCTCTTCCGGCGTGCCGCTGGTGCTGGGCTCTGACGCCCCGGTCACCGAGGTGGACGGCTGGAAGATCGTGCGCGCCGCGATGAACATGGCGGACGCCGAGTCCCGCATCTCCGCCCGCGCCGCCTTCCTGGCCCAGACCCGCTCCACCTACCGCGCCATGGGGGAGAACAACCCGCTGGCCGGCCAGCTGGTCATCGGCGCCCCGGCGACCTTCGCCGTGTGGAGCGCCTCGGAGCTGGCAGTGCAGACCCCGGACGTGCGCATCAGCTCCTGGAGCACCGACGCCCGCGCCGGCACCCCGATGCTCCCGGTCGTCGATGAGCAGATCCCCGCCTGCCTGCGCACCGTGCGCGCCGGGCGGATCCTGTTCGACCAGCTGGAAGCCGCGGCGGGAGCCTCGCTGTAGCCGTTGCGGCGGGTCTGCGGAAAATTCGCAATATTTTGTCTGACTTGAAGATATTAGACGAAGATTCTGGTCACCAGTCGGTTGACAGTCTGGGTGGGTCACCCATTAGGCTGTACTAAGCGCCTCTTCGTGATGCACCCAGCATTGTGTTCGAAATGACGCAATTTGAATAGCGATCCCCGGTGACCTTAGATAACATTTCCCAAGTTTTCCAACCTGTGAAATAGGGCCGAAGTCACTGGGGATCGTTGCGTTTTCCTGTGTCTGGGGCGATGCCCGCCGTGCCGGGTGAGTATACTTTGAATTTGGATCAGCCCTCATACCGCAGTATTCCGGGCATGCCCCCGTGCCCCGTGAGGGCTCATTGCAGCCGTTTACCAAGAAAGGTGCCGCCGAGTGCGCGTCATTACGATCATTCCGACCTACAACGAACTGGAATCCCTCCCGCTGACGGTCGGAAGGCTCCGGAGTGCTGTTCCTGACTCGGACGTACTGATCGTCGACGACAACTCGCCCGACGGCACCGGCGAACTGGCCGACAAGATGGCCGCCGAGGACAGCAACATCCATGTGCTGCACCGCACCGGCAAGGACGGCCTGGGCGCCGCCTACATCGCAGGCTTCGAGTGGGCTCTGGCCCGCGACTACGACGTGCTGGTTGAGATGGACGCCGACGGCTCGCACATGCCCGAGCAGCTTCCGCGCCTGCTGGAAGCCAGCGCCGCCGGAGCGGACCTGGTCATCGGATCGCGCTGGGTCAAGGGCGGCGAGGTCGTGAACTGGCCGCTGCTGCGCAAGATCATTTCCCGCGGCGGCTCCTTCTACTCGCGCACCATGCTCGGCCTGCCGCTGCGCGACATCACCGCCGGCTACCGTGCCTTCAAGCGCCAGACCCTGGAGGAAATCGACTTCGACGCGGTCGAGTCGCGTGGCTACGGATTCCAGGTGGACATGACCTTCCGCGTGGCCATGATGCGCAAGCGCATCGTCGAGGTCCCGGTGACCTTCGTGGAGCGCGAACTGGGCGCGTCGAAGATGAGCGGCAACATCGTTTTCGAAGCGATGTGGAACGTGACCCGCTGGGGTCTTGGCGCCCGCTGGAAGAAGCTGACTTCCCGCAAGTAGCATCCCCTCCCAAACCACTCGCGGCGGCCGCGAAGCCCAGGCTTCGCGGCCGCCGCATTGTTGCGCCCGGCCATGCCGGGCATTAAAAGACTGCGGGCCGGTTCCCCTTCCGAATCGGAAGGGGAACCGGCCCGCAGTGCCGCTGCTGCCTAGACGGCTTCGCCGCGCGAGGTGCGCAGCTGGGTCAGGCGGTCGGCCAGAATCTTCTCAAGTTCTTCTTCGCTGCGGCGTTCCAGCAGCATGTCCCAGTGCGTACGCACAGGCTTCTCGTTGCTGGCTTCCTCGGCCTTGGCCTCGCCGTGCACCAGCTTGGCTTCCTTGCCGGTCTTGGTGGTCCAAGTTGCCGGGATCTCTGCCTCGGCGGCAAAGACGATGAAGACGGTTTCACCCTCTTCGGTACGGTATTCGACGCGCTGACGGGCAGCCGGCTCCACACCTGCCTCAGATTCCATGCTCTGTGCACCCAGGCGCATGCCTCGTAGGCTGCGATCGCTCATGTTTTCCCTCCGCGATGTCTAAAAAATTCGCTACACGTACCAACGTTTGGCGCGCTGAAATAATTCCATCCCAAGTGGGGGAAGATAAATTTTCGCACCAAAACATCCATTATACGCGTCTGCGGCGAGGTGCAAGCTTCGCACCTCGCCGCAGCGTGGTTATTGATCTGTTCGGATCACCCGGGGAATCAGATTCCCTCGGTGGTACCCGGAGCGGTCGGGCTCTTGTCAGCGCCCGTTCCGCCCAGTGCTCCGCCGATGCCCTTGAGCGCTTCGGTCAGCTCGCTAGGGATCACCCACAGGGTGTTCGAGGTGCCTTCGGCCAGCTTCGGCAGGGTCTGCAGGTACTGGTAGGCCAGCAGTTCCTGGTCCGGGCGGCCGGCGTGGATTGCGTCGAACACCTTCTGGATGGCCTGGGCCTCGCCGTCGGCGCGCAGGATCGAGGCCTGCGCGTCGCCCTCGGCCTTGAGGATGGCCGCCTGGCGCTCACCCTCGGCCGTCAGGATGTCGGACTGCTTGGTGCCTTCTGCCGTCAGGATCGCGGCGCGGCGGTCACGCTCGGCGCGCATCTGCTTCTCCATGGAGTCCTGGATCGACAGGGGCGGATCGATTGCCTTCAGCTCGACGCGCGAGACGCGGATGCCCCACTTGCCGGTGGCCTCGTCCAGCACGCCGCGCAGCTGGCCGTTGATCTGGTCGCGGCTGGTCAGGGCCTCTTCCAGGTTCAGGCCGCCGACGACGTTACGCAGCGTCGTGGTGGTCAGCTGCTCAACTGCCTGGATGTAGTTGGCGATTTCGTAGGTGGCCGCACGCGGCTCGGTGATCTGGAAGTACACCACGGTGTCGATGGAGACGACGAGGTTGTCTTCGGTGATCACCGGCTGGGGCGGGAAGGACACAACCTGCTCGCGCAGATCCAGCAGCGGGAGCAGCCGGTCCACGAAGGGAATCAGGAGGGTCAGACCCGGATTGAGGGTGCGGTTGTACTTGCCGAGGCGTTCCACAATGCCCGCTCGTGCCTGAGGCACGATACGCACACTGCGTAGTAGCACGACGATCACGAAGATCGCCAGAACGACAAGGACGATGGTCAAGCCAAAGCCATTACCGGACATGGTTTGTACTCTCTTTCCTTGTGCTTGAGTGATAAATCATGGGGCGGAAAGCCACTATGGCGGGTCAGCTTTCCGGGGCCTGGGGCGCGGGCTCCAGATAAGCGGTGGCGCCCTGGACGCGGCGGACCACCGCGTAGGTGCCGGGCATCATGGTGGGCGAGTTCGACTCGGAGCGGGCCGTCCAGATTTCTCCGTGGATCTTTGCCGAGCCCGACAGGCGCGAGGTCGGTTCCAGGATCAAGGCGTCCTCGCCGATCAGGCGTTCGATATTGGTCCGGAAACCGTCCGGGGACTTTTTCAGGTGTCTCACGGCAATGGGTCGGACCAGCAGGATCATCAGCAGGGAGATACCGCAGAAGACGACGACCTGAAGCCACATGGGGCCGCCCAAGAGCGCGACCGCGACACCGCCAAGGGCCCCGACGCCGAGCATGATGAAGTACAAGTCGAGCGAAAGCATCTCGATGATCGCCAGCAGCAGGAACACCGCGAGCCAGATGACCCATGCGTTGCTGACGATCCATTCCGCCGTTGTCATGGCTTCCACCTTTGCTCAAATAGATCAAGGGCCAATTGCGAGTGGCCTTTTCTCCATTCTGCCGTAATCGGCAGGGGAAAGGTGTAGTCATTTTGGGGTATTTTCTAGCCCTGCGGGACGAATAAATGTACGTCGAAGGATGCTGTGACGGTGCGACTTCCGAGGGATGCGGCCTTGGCGCGCAGCACCTCGGGGGACAGGTGGTGCCCGGCTGGTCCCATGAAGGCCAGATTGAACAGGTCCTCCGGATCAAGTTCCATGGCGTAGCTCAGGTTTCGGGATCCCAGATGGGCCAGCTGCTCCGTGCCGAACTTCTCGACCAGTGCCTCCTGCTTGCCGCCAGCAATCGACAGCATGTCCAGCGGCTCACGGACTTCTTCCAGATGGTCAGCGGCTCCGGTGACGACAAGGCACAGCCCTTGCGGGCGCAGGACGCGGCGGAACTGCGCCGGGTTGTGCGGCGCGAAGCAATTGAGCACGACGTCGCGGGACTCATCCCGGCTGGGGATCTCGCGCCAGACATCCCAGACGACGGCCAGCGTGTCCGGCAGCTTGGCGGCCCGGCGCATGGCGAAGCGGGAGATGTCCATGGCCAGCGCGTCCTTGCGCGTGGCCGGATGGCGGTCCAGGATTTCTCCCAGGTAGTAGCCGGTGCCGGCGCCGGCGTCGATGATATCCAGCTGGTCGGCGGGATGGTGCGCTGCGACCAGGGCTGCGAGTTCGGCGGCCAGCGGCGCGTAGTGCCCCCGGTGCTGGAAGGCCTCGCGAGCCAGCACCATCGGTGAGGTGTCTTCGAGGAAGTTCGTGCCCTTGCCGGTCAGGAAGTTGAAGTAGCCCTGCTTGGCCGCGTCATAGCGGTGGCCGGCGGGGCAGGCCAGTGTGCGGCGGGGTGCGATGGACAGCTCCAGCGCGCCGCGGCAAAGGGGGCAGAGCAGCGTGGTGGCGTCCTGCATCAGAATCCCAGGGTTTCCCTGGCGGAGGCCACCGAGAGCCCTTGGTGGCGCCACAGTTCGGTTTCATTGATGAGCGAACGGGTGGCCGCCTTGTCGATGTAGACGGTCCCGTACAGGTGGTCGGTTTCGTGCTGCACGATCCGCGCCTGCCAGCCGGAGAAGTCGCGGACTACCTGTTTCCCGTCGCGGTCCTCGTAGTTGGCCCGGATGTCGGCTGGCCGGGTCACGACTGCCTGGAATCCATCGAAGGACAGGCAGCCTTCGTAGAACTCGGCCGTGCGTGCGCCGCGTGCCTCGTAGCTCGGATTGAAGATCTCGAAGTATTCCAGCGGCTCTCGCTCGCGTTCGGCGGCCATGTCTTCTGGCAGGTTGTAGAGGTCTTCGAGCACGGCAATCTTCAGGGGGATGCCGATCTGCGGGGCGGCCAGGCCAACGCCGGGGGCGTCGTACATGGTGTGGCGCATGACGGCCAGCAGCTCGTCGAGCAGTTCCTTGGGCAGCTGCCCGGTGTAGCTGGCGGCCGGCTGGCGGAGGACGGGGTGTCCCAGCTGGACGATCGGCACCACATTGTCTTCGGCCTGGCTGAGCACCTCGACGACCAGGTTTTCGAGTTCTTCGGGGGAGTAGGTGATGCTCATGGTTACAGGCCCATCCGTTCAAGTTCAATAAGTTTCAGCTGCGCCAGGCGTGAGGCCAGCCGGTCGCGTTCGGTGTCGTGGAGCATCGAGCCCAGGTGTTCGAGCCTGTCAGCGGTGTACAGGTGCAGCTCGATGTCGCGGTCGTAGAAGATGTCCAGGACGTTCGCCAGCCGGCGCTCCTCGTCCATGGGCAGGCCCAGGCTGGCCGGGATTCCCGTGATGTGCCAGCGGGTGAATCGCTGGATCAGCTCGAGGTAGTCCGCCGTGTTGCGCCGGGTGCCGCACAACTGGGCGAAGCTGATCCAAATGGTTTCACCCACCACGCAGGCAGGGCCGATCTCGTCGTAGCCGATCCGGATCAACTCGCGCAGCTCGGAGCCCGGTTCGGCATTGATTCCCACCGACAGGGTTCCCGCACGGTATCCGTGCTTAAATTCCTGATCATCAGAATCCAGCGTGCGGTAGTCGACGGCTCCATTGAGTTCGAAGACCGCAAAGTTCTCGCGGATCGCTGCGATGGTGGGCTGCACCAGGTGGTGGAAGGCGTCGTCGTCGAGCAGCTTTTCCGGTTCGTAGTTCGACGTGGCAACCAGGAAGATCGAATGTTCCGCGCAGTATTTGACCAACCGCACCATCAGCATCGCGTCGCCGGGTTCGGTGCAGTGGAACTCGTCGAAGACCAGGATCTGCAGCCCCTTGAGCTCACGCTCCAAGCCTTGGCTGAAGATCGCGCCCAGGCGCTGGCCTGGAACACGGTTTTTGGGGGAGTTCAGGTTCTGGAAGAACTCGTGGAAGTGGAACCTCGCTGTAGTTTGCGGCGGCAACGAGGCAACCAGCGCATTGATGATCAGCGTCTTTCCACGCCCCGGCGGGCCGAAGATATAGGCGCCGTGTAGGTCGCCCGAGAATCCGCTGGCCGCGGTAGAGCTGAGAGTGCCGATCAACCGCAGCTGCTGTGCGTCCGGGGACAGCTGATGGCCTTCGATATTTTGTAGAATCCGGGCCTCGAGCTCTCTGGCCGGTGCTGTTTTCGGGGGCATGGAGGGCATATATAAATCTTCCCATCTGGCGCGAGGTTGGCCAATTTACGTGCTCCGTGCCACGCCGATCGAAACCTAGAACACCCAAAGAACGTCAAGAGCGCAGAAACGCAGTCGTCAGAGTCGTATTACGTTAATTCGAACAAGAAGATTTATTTAGGGGAGTAGGTGCGGGAGAGCTGAATACAGTGACGGTTCCTAAGATCTCTGCCTTGAACCTATCGCTTTATCCGCTTACGTGACCATAATGGACTCACTTGCGAACGGGAAGCATGTATCGGCTCCGGGAAGGTCTCGGTGCCATTTGGATGATTGGGAGCGCGCGTCATGACCAGTGAATCTGTGGCTGAACCGATGCGCGACCAAATTATCGACAGCGACCTGCTGGATATGTCCGTGCTGGTGCTCAAGACGCTTTCCGATCCGGCGCGGCTGCAGATCCTGTGGGCGCTATGCCACGAGGACCGTACGTTGTCCGAATTGGCCCAGCAGGTTGGCGTGACGCCGTCGACCGTCAGCCAGCTGCTGACACGTCTGCGGACGGCTGGAGTCTTGCAAGCCCGCAAGTCCGGGCGTCACATGATCTATTCGATGCGTGACGAGCGTGCACGAGAGTTCATCCGCCAGACTTTGGAATTTGCGCGGTACCGCATGGAGCAGCAGGCAGAAGGTGAAGCTTCGTAGCGCGTATTCATTCACGTTGCTGAAGCGCGACAAAATCAGGGAATGTAGTGGCTTCTACGGACATTGTCGATAAGCCGATAATCTACATTATGTAAAGTAGTGGAAATCTGACTCTCCCCAACCGACCAGGTACTGCCGGTTCAACCGCGCATGCGAGCATCGATTGGCGACGGCCTCAGGTCAGTAGATTCCTGCGTCTAGTGATTGATCAGCGGCGACGATCCAGCGCTGTCGCCAGATAACCGTGCCGCTGTGATCCTGGGCCGCGCAGTTCACCATCCCGGAACGAGAACTGCGTCCTGCGTTCAGGGATTCACAGATCGCTGGTAGGTCAGGATGGCGACGCCAGCTGGTGAAATCAGCGAGCCTGATAAGATAAAGTCCGTGCGGTGGCCGTCAACGCCGAAAAGTCGTTTGCCGGATCCGAGGACGATCGGGTGCTGAAGCAACGTGTATTCATCGATCAGATCGTTTTTCGCCAGGGCCTGCACCAGTTGGCCCGAACCGAAGACGACCAACCTACCTTCGGTTGATTCCCGGACCTCGCGGACTCCAGAGGCCAGGTCTCCCCCGAGCCGCCGGCTGTTGGCCCATGCAAGCCGGTCGGTGTTCCGGGTGACGACATACTTGGGCATTCGATTCATTGACGCTATGGAAGGGTCGGCGGCATCCGCCTGAGACCAAGCCTCGGTGAAGATGTCATAGGTCCTTCGGCCCAACAGCATGCCAGCTGCGGAGGTCGTCAGCTTGCGCATGACGGCGTCCACGGTGTCGTCACCTGCGGCTGCGGCCCAGCCTCCAGCAGTGAACCCACCGTCACGGTCTTCCTCTGCCGACAATGGCGCTTGCATGACCCCGTCGATACTGACGAAATTCACGGCTACTATGCGACCCATGCGAAGCTCCTTGTACGGTGAGTTGGATTACAGGCTCCCAGATGACTTGAAGCCCCGCCAGAAGACGCCCAGTAACTCGCGTCCACGTACCGACCGGGGCCAGAAAGCAACCATGAACGTGTGGCAGTTGCGAATTGCCGGGTGCAGGTTTCCAAGATGCCGCGACAACCGGCCCATGCGCTCAACCCGCAAACCGGTACCTACCCATCGTCACTCCCCCGTCGAAGACTCGGGTTTCCACGAATTCGAGGTGTATATAACGGTCGATCAAGGCGAAGAACGGGGTGCCGCCTCCGACAAGCACCGGATGCCTGACCAGGGTGTATTCATCGATCAGGCCCGCGCGCATGGCAGCGGAGGCAAGCGATGCACCGCCGATGCGGATGGAGCCGATGAACTGTTTCTTGAGCCTTCGGATTTCCGCTACTGCTTCACCGGTAAACAGCCGCGTATTCCAATCAAGCGGAAGGCAGTCGGAAGCGAACACCATTTTGGGAGTGTCCCGCCAGTTGCGGGCATATTCAACCTGGTCTGGCCGGGCATCGGGGGCCTGGTCCCCCGTGGGCCAATACGAGCTCATGGTTTCCCACAGTTTGCGCCCGTACAGCATGAGGCTCATCGACTGTTCTTCCTCAAGCCACCATCTGAATAGCTCCTCGGTGGAAACGCCCCATGAAATATCCCCGTCGGCATCGGCGATGTAGCCGTCCAGACTCACATTCATGCCGTAGATCAGGCGGCCCATGGCTGGTACTCCCCTCTGATTGGTCTGCCTAGTGTAGACCCGTCGGACGGGTATTCAGCCAGGGCGGCTGGATCCGCCGAGGGCGGTCAGGAATTCGATGAACTGCCCAGACCGAGCTTCTCTGGAATCAGTCGAGGCACCACCTTGACATAGATCAGCATTCCGAGAAGCTCGATGATCGTCTGTGCCACTACAACGGCAGGCACCAGGGCAAATGGCGCAGGCATGGCCAGGGCCAAGGGCAGGACGACCAGCGAATTCCGCGTGGCACCGGAGAAGACTAGTGCACGCCGAGCTGGCACTGCGAGCTTGAAGATGCGTGAGATTCCCTTTCCCAAGGGCAGCATGATGACCAGGAAAAGCACGTAGAGAGGCACGACCGCCAACAGACGGGAGAAATCGGCCTTGACCGAACTGACCTGTGAGGCCACCACCAGGAACAGTACGAAGATCATCAGCGGCACCATGAGCAAACCCATCAGATCCTCGAGAACCTCGGCCGATCTGAACCTGCGGGCCAAAAGCTGCACCAGCATGGCTGAAACCAGCGGAACTGCTATCAGCCACGTGAATGCATGGACGAACGGTTCGGGGGTGACGACCTCACCCAATGCTCCGCCGGCAAACCAGGACAGATAGACGGGCAGTAAGACCACCTGGAGCAGCATCAATACAGGCGTGGCCGCCAGCAGCTGGTGGCCCGCTCCCCCGGCGATCCGGGTGAACACAATGACGTAGTCGACACACGGTGCGAGCAACACCAGCAGCAAGCCGATCAGCAATTCGGCATCTGCGGCAACCACGCGGCTCAGCAGCCAGCCAACCAGCGGAACCGCAAGAAAGTTCAGGAACACCACGGCCAGGAGGAACCGGATGTTGCGCAGAGCTCCGACGAGCCGAGTCAGCGGAATGGCGAGAAAGGTCGCGAAGAGCAACAGGCCTAGAACCGGATTGATTCCTGCATCCAGCTCGGCGGCCGCCTGAGGTCGCATCAGGCCGAACGCCGCGGCGGCCGCCACCGCAAGCAGGTACAAGGGCACCTGCCACTTTTGAAAAGTACGATTGGTGCGCTCCAACACTCGGGGATCCGCCTCTCTTGCCTGTGCTGTGATTCCGGCATCTGCCGCCGCACCGCAACACCGTCCGGGCCATCAATTGATTCGTTGTTGCTGGAAGAAGAACCTAGGATAATTTCATGGCTCAAAAAATCCGTCAGTGGCCCGCTTGGGTCACCATTGATCTTGTACTGATCGTTATCTTCGCCCTGCTCGGCCGCCGCGAACATGAGCACGGGCTCTCGCTTGGCGGGATCTTATGGACGGCACTTCCATTCTTAATCGGCTACGCGATCGTGACCCTGGCCTCGCGCCCGTGGAAAACCATTAACAACCTATGGCCCAGCGGAATCCTCATATGGATTGGAACCGTGGCTTTGGGCATCGCGTTGCGACTTGCGTTCAACGACACGGCTGCCGTGGCCTTCATTATCGTTGCCACGCTGGTACTCGGACTGTTCCTGCTGGGCAGGCGCCTAGTCACAGGGCTGATCGCCAAGCGCTCAGCTAAGCAACAGGCCTAATCCGTAAGCGCCGGCCGCTACAAGCCCGCTGGCGAAAGTCCCGAGGATGAACTGTTCGGCAGCTTGGTGGTTTTTCAGTTCAGCGAATCGGCCAAGCCCCTTGACGGCCAGGACGACCGCAGTCCCCTCGGGCCAGCCGGCCCAGAGCGTCCCCACGATCGCCGCACGTTCAAGAAGTCCGATCCACAACCCGCCACGCAGCGGCGACGGATCGGACTTTTCTTGTGCCGAGGGATCGGGATTTCGAGAGGCCAAGGTGAAAACCAATTCGGTGAACGGACCGCCGAAGGCCAAGGCAAAGAGCACACTCAGCGAAATCGCCAGGGTGGCCGGTACTGGCTGGTTGCCGTCGACCGCGTGACCCATGAGCCCGAAGACCAGCGCAGCCAGCACGAGTATTGCGGCGGCGATGGTAAGCCAAGTTCGGATCGAAGCGCGGCGTCCTTTTGCGTAACTGAGAAAACTCGCCGCAACAGACAGGCCGGTGGCAGCGATCAAAATGACCCAGGCAGTCCAGAACACGTGCGCTACTCCCCTATCCGCTTTAATTGGCGGCCAAGCGACTTGGCCGCCTCATCCATCATGCGGTTCGCCTCGAACCACAGGGCTGCTGACAGCCTAGACGAAACGGCCTGCTGCGTGATGCCAAGACGTGCGGCGATCTGTTGCTGGGTCATGCCTTCATCAGCCAGCGTTCCAGCCTCCCACGCCGTGGCGCGACGCTTGGATACGACCGCAGCTGTCAATTGCAACTCCGCTTCCAACCGAGTCGCTTCATTGGTCGGCCCATGCACTGCTAGATGCGCATTGGTGTTCTTGGCCCGCTCAACTGCCACCCTGGCGAATTCGAAAGCGGGACCGCGACCTGCGCGCGTTTCGGCAGGCAAGGGCGTTTCAACCTGACCGAAGCCGATGCCAACGCTCCAGTCCCCCGAAGCCGCCATCATCACCGCAAGACGAATCGCTTCCGAAGCATCATCCATCACGGCTTGGATTTCGTCGCCGGCGGTTCGCTGGAACGGGCGGACCACCGATACGGTAGCATTGGCCTGTTTGACCAGTGCTTCAACCTTGTCGTCAGAGGAACGCGAACGCCTCTGATCAATAGTCAAGACAATCATGGAACAATGTTAAAACATTGTCTTCTATTTCACAAATCTTAAAACTTGTACCTCGGTAATTCTGGTCGTACTCGAAAAGCTGGAGTCTGACCCAACGTCGACTAAGGTTGAGTCAAGAGGATGGCCCAAAAGTAGGCGGGTCACGAGCATTGAGAGGTATCAATGGTTACCGCATTCGTAATGATTCAGACGGCTACCGACAGCATTCCTGAGTCCGCCCAGCAGATTTCGGAAATCGAAGGCATTCGCGAGGTCTACTCCGTTGCCGGCGATTGGGACCTGATCGCGATCGCACACGTGCACAAGCATGAAGACCTGGCTGAGGTTATCGCGAACAAGCTTTCCAAGATCCCTGGGATCAAAGCGACCCAGACGCATATTGCGTTCCGCGCGTACTCCACGCACGACCTGGATGCTGCGTTCTCCCTGGACTTGGGCGACTAAGCGCACCATCCAAAAGAGGCCTTGGTTCAACGCTTGTAATGCGTTGAACCAAGGCCTCGATTTGTTTTCCGCGGTATGTGGCTACCTACCGACTATCGCAGTGGTGGTTTGGGACCAAGTGGTTAGCACCTTGGCCGCGGCACCAGAGTCGATTGACCGCTTGGCCATGACCAGGGCGGCTGCCATTCGGTCTTCGAAGCTACCCTCGGCCTGTTCATTGAACGCTACGATGCCAGCGGCCGCGTTCACAAGAACCGCGTCGCGCACCGGACCCGTGGAACCGTTGACGATGTCGCGTACAACCTGAGCATTATGTTGAGCGTCGCCACCGCGAAGATCCTCGAGCGTCGCTGGAGCGATGCCAATATCCTGAACATCGAAAGTGAACTCGTTGACCTGCCCATCGCGGACTTCCCAAACGCGATTCAGCGCGGTGGTGGTCATTTCGTCTAGCCCGTCCTCGCCCCGGAATACCAGGCCTCGAACACCGCGACTGGCCAAGACGCCTGCCATGATCGGTGCCATTAGAAGGTCTGAACAACCAATCGCTGAAGCACTGGGGAGCGCTGGGTTGGTGAGCGGCCCCATGAAGTTGAAGGCTGTCGGGATCCGGAGCTGACTCCGCGCGTTCGCCACATGCCGCATCGAAGGATGGAAGATATTGGCAAAGCAGAACGCAATCCCAACTTTGTCGTAAACCTCCACAAGCCGCTCGATTGGTACATCAAGTCGCACGTCGAGGGCTTCGAGCACGTCAGCGGAACCGGAGGATGACGACGAGGCGCGGTTGCCATGCTTAACGATATTGACCCCGGCGCCAGCGCAGACGAGCGTCGCCATGGTTGAAATGTTGACCGTATTCTGTCGATCACCACCAGTTCCAACAATGTCCAGAGTTGGTGCTTTGATGCTCAATGGGCGTGCATTTGCCACCATGGAGTCGACCAAACCAGTCAATTCGCCCACTGTTTCGCCCTTGGCGCGCAGCGCGACTAAAAAGCCAGCGATTTGTACGTCGCTTGCTTCGCCGTTCATGATTTCGTTCATTGCCCAGCCGGCTTCATCACGGCTGAGATCGCCGCCTGAAATCAGTGTGGACAGCAGATTTGGCCACGTTGGGAACTTTTCGTTTACAAGGCTCGTTGACACGTATGTAAGCCTAACGAGAAGCACGGAAATCGTTCTACTTCATGTCTTAAGAAGTTGTGTCTCCGGCCTCTGAAAACGGCACTTTGCAGGGAAGAATTACGCAACACAGGTGTTGCATAAGTAAATGTTTCGCGTGACTCGCCGAATCAAGCTCTACGAATTGTAGAAAGAGTTTGATTCGAACTTCCGCGTGTTTCCGCGGTTGTTGCGCTGATGTGGTGGAAGAAACCACTGTCAGACCCTTTTTGTATTGGTATCTGAGGGCCGTTTAGAGACATAATGTCAGTGTGACAACTGCGACTCATGCCCCAAATACGACGGCGCCACATGCGCCGAACCGCCCAAACATGGTGTCGGTGGGAACGATGGTGTGGCTCTCCAGCGAGCTCATGTTCTTCGCCGCCCTCTTCGCCATGTACTTCAGCCTCCGTGCTGCCGCGCCCGATCTCTGGGCGACTGAAACTGCCAAGCTGAACGTACCGTTCGCGCTGGTAAACACCTTGATTCTGGTGTCCAGCTCGTTCACGTGCCAGATTGGTGTTTTCAAGGCCGAGGCATTTAAGCCTCGCCGCACCGGCGGAGTGTTCAACCTCAAGGAATGGGGAATGATCGAATGGTTCATTCTCACCTTCATCCTTGGGGCTATCTTCGTTTCGGTCCAGGCCTACGAATACGCCGTCCTCGTTCATGAGGGCGTTGCTCTGAACTCGAACGGCTATGCTTCGGCGTTCTACATGACTACCGGCTTCCACGGCATTCACGTTGCCGGTGGCCTGATTGCATTCCTGCTGATCATTGGTCGTGCGATGCTCGCGAAGAAGTTTGGCCACTTCGAAGCAACCGGCGCCATCGTCGTGTCCTACTACTGGCACTTCGTTGACGTTGTCTGGATTGCTCTGTTCGCGATCATCTACTTCTTGAAGTAGGCAACTAACAATTCATCAGTTGCCTCCACAGAAGTACGGCAACACCACACCAAGAAATTAAGTGAGGAATCAGCAAGTGAAGGCTCTTTCGAAAAAGCGCCGCCACCCGCTCGCCGCTGTGGCCCTGCTGTTATTCGGATTGCTGATTACCGGCAGTCTCTACACTGCAGCGGGAAGCATCAGCGAAGCGAAGGCTGCGGACACCACCACTGCCTCGCAGTCGGATGTAGATGAAGGCGGAAAGCTTTTCGTCGCCAACTGCGCGACCTGCCACGGTATGAACGCTGAAGGAACCAACTCGGGTCCGTCGCTGATCGGCGTCGGCGCCGCATCGGTCGACTTCCAGGTTGGTACCGGCCGCATGCCGATGCAGATGCAGGGCCCGCAGGCCCAGGCGAAGCCAGTGCAGTTCACCGATGAGCAGATCTCGCAGCTGGCAGCATTCGTTGCCAGCCTCGGCGCAGGACCGGCAATCCCGGATGAGGAAAGCTTGGATACCACCAAGGGCGACGCCGCTCACGGTGGAACCGTGTTCCGCGTCAACTGCGCAATGTGCCACAACGCCGCTGCTGCCGGTGGCGCCCTGACCCGCGGTAAGTTTGCTCCGACCCTGGCTGGTGTCAGCGAGAAGCACATTTACGAAGCAATGGTTACCGGCCCACAGAACATGCCTGTGTTCAACGATTCGAACATCACCCCGGACGAGAAGCGTGACGTAGTCACCTTCCTGAAGACCATTGAAGCTAATGGTTCGGCCGGCGGCGTTGCTCTCGGTTCGCTTGGCCCAGTGGCTGAAGGCCTGTTCGTCTGGACCGCTGGTCTGGGTATCATCATCGCCTTCACCATTTGGTTGACCTCGCGTCCTTCCTAAGGCACTCGCGGCGTAGCGCCGCAAACATCACTACGTACAAAAATTCCTAACAGAAGGATGAGAGAGAAACATGGGCGACCATAGTCACGGCAGTCCCGAAAACTCGGGCACCGTTGCTAAGGCTGACGATGTGGCTCAGGACCGGTTCCCGGATCCAGGACTACCTCCGCACCGTCCGCGTCTCGCAGACCGCGATCCGCGCGCAGCCAAGCGACACGAGCGCCAAGTAGCGCTCCTATTTACCATCTCCATCATCGGCACGCTGTTCTTCTTCGTGTCCTACTTCGTCCTGGGCCACCTGGGCGACATGACTTTCGCTGAACTTCGTGTTCAGAACGCAGCTCTGGGCCTCGGCACCGCATTCGCGATGCTGGGTATCGGTGTCGGCATCGTTCACTGGGCCAAGACCCTGATGCCGGACCACGAACTGGTCGAGAGCCGCCACGAGATTCGCACCGAAGCAGATCGCCAGGATGCAGTCGAAATCGTTGACACCATCATCGAAGAGTCTGGCATCAAGCGCCGTCCGCTGATCCGCAACAGCCTGATTGGCGCCATTGCACTGGCTCCGATCCCTGCGATCTTCATGTTCCGCGACCTTGAGCGTTCCGGAAAGACCGCTGGCGAAATGGTCGAACAGCTGCGTCACACCATGTGGGACACCGGCGTTCGTTTGACCCGCGACCCATCGGGTACCCCGATCAAGGCTTCGGACGTACAGATCGGCTCGGCTTTCCACGTCATTCCCGAGGGTCTGAACGAGGCCGAGGACGTACTGAACGAAAAGGCCAAGGCCGTTGTTCTGCTGATGCGTATGGATCCACAGGAGATGAACATCTCCGAAGGCCGCGAAGACTGGAATGTCGACGGCATCGTCGCCTACTCCAAGATTTGCACCCACGTGGGTTGCCCCATTGCTCTGTACGAGCAGCACACCCACCACCTGCTGTGCCCTTGCCACCAGTCCACCTTTGACCTCGCCAACGAGTGCAAGGTTGTCTTCGGTCCGGCAGGTCACGCACTTCCGCAGTTGCCAATCATGGTTGACGCCGAAGGCTACCTGGTAGCCCGCAGCGACTTCCACGAACCGGTTGGCCCGGCTTACTGGGAGCGTGGTCAGTAATCATGGCGACTACTAACGAATACACTCCGTCGACCGCGACCGGCCGCTTGGCCAACTTCGTCGACACCCGCGTCGGAGCTTCGACCATCGTCAAGGAATTCGGTCGCAAGATCTTCCCTGACCACTGGTCCTTCATGTTCGGTGAAGTTGCGCTGTACACCTTCGTACTGCTGCTGCTTTCCGGCACCTTCCTGACCTTCTTCTTCGATCCTTCGATGGCCCACGTGGTCTACGAAGGCTCGTACGTACCGCTGAAGGGTATCGGCATGTCGACCGCAATGGCGTCGACGCTCGATATCTCCTTCGACGTGCGTGGCGGTCTGTTCATGCGCCAGGTACACCACTGGTCCGCGCTGCTGTTCGTTGCTTCCCTCTCCGTGCACATGCTGCGCGTGTTCTTCACCGGTGCGTTCCGTCGCCCGCGTGAGCTGAACTGGGTCGTCGGCGGCGTGCTGCTGATCATGGGCCTGGCTGCTGGCTTCACCGGCTACTCCCTGCCAGATGATCTGCTGTCCGGTAACGGTCTGCGCATCATCGACGGCGTGATGAAGGCCCTGCCTGTTGTGGGCACCTACCTGTCGATGTTCTTCTTCGGCGGAGAGTTCCCTGGCGAGCACGTGATCCCGCGTCTGTACTCGCTGCACATCATGATCGTGCCTGCGGTCATTATCCTGCTGCTGGTTATCCACCTGTTCATGGTTGTGACCCACAAGCACACCCAGTACCCTGGTCCGGGTCGCACCAATGACAACGTTGTTGGCTTCCCAGTGGGTCCTGTGTACGCGGCCAAGGCTGGCGGCTTCTTCTTCATCGTCTTCGGCATCGTTGCTTTCATTTCGGGTATCTTCCAGATCAACCCGGTCTGGAACTATGGTCCGTACGACCCGTCGCCGGTGTCCGCTGGTACCCAGCCTGACTGGTACATCGGATTCGTTGACGGCGCGCTGCGCCTGATGCCGGGTGTCCTGGGCGACTTCAGCTTCGTGTGGAACATTCCGTTCCCATGGGGCGACAACTCCCTGGTCCTCTCGGTGCTGCTGCCAGCCCTGGTTCCTGCAGGTGCCCTGTTCACGGTCATGTTCGCATGGCCATGGATCGAACGCTGGGTTACCAAGGACAACCGCGAGCACCACTTGCTCGACCGTCCGCGCAACGCACCGTTCCGCACCGCAATGGGCGCCGCTGGTGTTGTCTTCTACTGCGTGATGTGGGCAGCTGCCTCGTCCGACTTGATTGCAACCCACTTCCACGTCGCACTGAACGATGTCACTTACTGGCTGCGCGCGCTGTTCTTCGTCGGCCCACTGGTGGCCTTCTGGCTGACTCGCCGCATCTGCCTGTCGCTGCAGCGCAAGGATCGCGAGATCGTGCTGCACGGCCGCGAAGCCGGCATCATCCAGATGTCGCCGGAAGGTGGCTTCTCGGAGAAGCACGAGGAAGTAGATGTCTACAAGCGTTACCTCCTGACCAACTTCAACGACAACCAGTACATCCCGGCCCAGCCGGATGCTGCCGGGCACATCTCCCGCAAGGAGAAGCGTCGTGCGAAGATCTCGAAGTTCTTCTTCGAAGATCGCGTCGCCCCAGTAACCCCGTCGGAGCTCGCAGCTGCCAAGGCAGCCCACGGCCACCACGAGGTTGAAGGCGAGAAGCAGGACTCGATCGAGAAGTAATCTCGACTCGCGTTAGTCACAAAACGAGGGACATACCGAAAGGTATGTCCCTCGTTTCGTTAACCCGCAACCCTGCAGGCCGCAGAATGACCGCTGAGGGCCTCAACAGTAGCCAAGTGGGTTCCTTGTCGGCCGGCGGAGTTCTGACCCTGCTACACGGGCACCAGGAGCTGTTGGCCATGGCAAGCATTGACCGGATTGCCGACATCATCGAGTCCGAGCTGAGGGCTCAGCGCGGGACTCCCCCGCCGTGAAGTGCAAAACGGGGACTTCGGCTCTCGTCGGCAGGATGCCCACCGCTGATCTGCTACTGGCCAGGAATCGCCACGCCCCGGATGTCTCGACAGGACTGATCTGGTCCCGCGCTGCTGGGGTTCCCGCACCTCGCGCTAATCGGAGGTTTGTAGATGCTCCGGGAGAACTTTCCAAGCGGAGGCTCCTGAGCAAGGGACGGTACAGCGCCCAGAGTCGGATGGAGCACTCTCCCCGCCCGTGCGCCTGTCCATCAGGGTCCGCGGCTACACCGTGTCGGTATAACGCGGTGTGCCGGTTCCGAGGCGCTGCAGCGGCACGAATAGCTTGTAGCGGTCCGAACGGTACAAGGAGATCGAGTAGTCGGCCAGGCGTTCGCCGATGTAGGCGTAGCGGGTGATCTGCAGCAGGGGGAAACCGGGTTCCACGCCCAGCAGCTGCGCCTGTCGCTTGCTGGCGGCGGTGCTTTCGACCTGGTCCTCGCCCCACTCCAGAAGGATGCCATAGCGTTCGTGCAGGGCTTGGTAGAGCTTCGAGGGAGGCTCGCCGTCGACGAATCCGGGCACCAGATCGGCTGGCATGTAGTTTTCGTCTAAGCTCATGGGGGTGCCGTCGGCCAGCAGGAGGCGCTTGAACTGCACGACACCGGTTCCCTCCTCGACCATGAGCTGGGATGCGAGGTTGGGGTTGGCCTTGATTTCGGAGAATTCCAGTACGTGGGCGTCTGGCACCATGCCTCGGCGCATCATGTCTTCGGAATAGGAGTGCAGACGTACGCGCAGGTCGAGCTTCTCAGGCACAACGAATGTTCCGATACCCACCACACGCTTGAGCACCTGTTCATCGACCAGCGCGTCGATTGCCTGCCGGATGGTCTTGCGGGCCACTCCGAAGTGTTCTGCGAGCACACGTTCTGGCGGGAGGCGGTAGCCGGGCTTGCAATCCTCGCGGGCATGGTTCTTGAGGATTTCTCTGATCTGTCGGTATTTGCTGACCTTGCTGTCCGGATCAAGAACTGCCTGCACGATCGGCTGCGGAGCATGGCGCACCGGGAACTCCCCCTCATCAACGCGCCTGGATATCAAGCGGGTAGGAATACTGCTGTTAAAAGACTAACGGGGTGGCAAGCAATATTGCTTGTCACCCCGTTAGGGTTAGTGCCTAGTGTGCGTGGTCACCGCGGCTGTATTCGTAAACCCAACCAACCAGTGCGATCACTGCCAGGCCTGCGCCTACGAAGAACACCCACCATCCAACGGCAATGCCGAGGAAGCCGATGGCTGCAGCGCCGGCGAGTACCAGTGGCCACCAGCTCCATGGGGAGAAGTGTCCAATGTCGCCTGCGTTCTCGTGGATCTCACCGTCGACGCGGTCCTCTGGACGAGGGCCGACACGGCGGGCGGTGAAGTACAGGTACCAGCCGACCATGCCGCACAGGCCGCCGGTCAGCAGCAGTGCAGGGAACCCGACGAGTTCCTGCCAGTTGGTCATGTAACCGTAAACGAAAGCCACTGGGATGAAGAAGAAAATTCCTCCCAGGAACATCCATGCTTCAACTTTCATCTTTACAGGTCCTTCTGATCAGCGGGGCCAAAGATCTTCGCTACCGGAGACTCTGGGGTGACGCGGCCGCTCAATTCCGGGTGGTGCAGATCCAGAGCTGGACGCTCCGAACGGATGCGAGGAATCGAGTGGAAGTTGTGACGTGGTGGAGGGCAAGAGGTTGCCCACTCCAGCGAAGCGCCGAAGCCCCATGGATCATCAACTTCAACCTTCTTGGCATTGCGGTGGGTGATCCAGACGTTCCAGAAGAATGGAATCATCGAAGCGCCCAGGATGAATGCGAAGACGGTGGAGACCTGGTTCATGGCAGTGAAGTTGTCTTCAGGCATGTAGTCGGCGTAGCGACGTGGCATACCCATGACACCCAGCCAGTGCTGGATGAGGAAGGTTCCGTGGAAGCCAACGAACAGCAACCAGAAGTGGATCTTGCCCAGACGCTCGTTGAGCATGTGCCCGGTCCACTTTGGCCACCAGAAGTAGAATCCAGCGAACATTGCGAAGACAACGGTACCGAAGACCACGTAGTGGAAGTGAGCCACAACGAAGTAGGTATCGGAAACGTGGAAGTCCAGAGCCGGAGCCGACAGGATAATACCGGTCAGGCCACCGAACAGGAAGGTGATCATGAAGCCGATGCTCCAGAGCATCGGGGTTTCAAAGGTGATCGAGCCGCGCCATAGCGTGCCGATCCAGTTGAAGAACTTCACACCGGTCGGAACCGCGATCAGCATGGTCATGAAGCCGAAGAACGGCAGTGCAACCGAGCCGGTGACGTACATGTGGTGTGCCCACACGGAAATCGACAGGGCAGCAATCGAGATGGTCGCGAAGACCAGGCCCTTGTAGCCGAAGATCGGCTTGCGGGAGAAGACCGGGAAGATCTCTGAAACGATGCCGAAGAACGGCAGCGCGATGATGTACACCTCAGGGTGGCCGAAGAACCAGAACAGGTGCTGCCAAAGAATGGCACCGCCCGTTTCCGGATCGAAGATATGCGCGCCGAAGCGGCGGTCAGCACCCAGTGCGAACAGAGCAGCTGCCAGCGGCGGGAAAGCCATCAGGATCAGCAGCGAAGTGATCAGGGTGTTCCACGAGAAGATCGACATACGCCACATGGTCATACCTGGTGCACGCAGGCAGATGATGGTGGTAATGAAGTTCACTGCACCAAGGATGGTGCCGAAGCCCGACAGAGCCAGACCGAAGACCCACAGGTCTCCGCCGATGCCCGGCGAGAACGTGGTGTTTGACAGCGGTGCATAAGCGAACCAGCCGAAGCTGGCTGCACCCTGCGGGGTGAGGTAGCCGGCCAGCGCTACGGTCGAACCGAAGGCGAAGAACCAGAAAGCCAGTGCGTTCAAACGTGGGAAGGCCACGTCCGGCGAGCCGATCTGCAGCGGCATCATGACGTTGGCGAAACCTGCGAACAGCGGGGTTGCGAACATCAGGAGCATGACGGTGCCGTGCATGGTGAACAGCTGGTTGTACTGTTCCTTGGTCTGCAGGATCTGCATACCTGGTTCGAAAAGCTCTGCACGGATCAGCAGCGCCATAACGCCACCGATGCAGAAGAAGACGAACGACATGATCAGGTACATGTACCCGATCTTCTTGTGGTCGGTCGAAGTAATGAAGTCGACGAAGAGGCGACCCTTGGACTTCGGCACAACGGCTGGGGCAATCGACTTCACGTCGTCAGTTGCATATTCAAACGTAGTCATAGCGATTACTCTCCTTCCCCTTCGTGCTTAACGATCACGCTGTTCACGGTGTCCGGACTGCGATCGTATTCTTCACCAATGTGTCCATCTTCCAGCTTGGCCATCTGAGCCTTGAACTCTGCCTCGCTGACAACCTTCAAGTTGAAGAGCATCTCGGAGTGGTACTCGCCGCAAAGCTCGGCGCACTTACCGTCGAAGGTACCTTCAACCTGTGGGGTCAGGTAGATGTGATTGGTCTTACCTGGGATCATATCCAGCTTCTGAAGGAAGGCCGGAACCCAGAACGAGTGGATGACATCGCGGCTGTTGAGCTGGAACTCTACCGACTTGCCAACTGGCAGGTACAGGGTTGGCAGAGTTTCCTGAATGCCCTCGGAGCCATCTTCGTTCAGGTGAGCCTGAATGCCGGCGTAGTGCTTCTCCTGGCCACCATCGAAGGTGTAGTTGAAGTCCCAAGCCCACTGCTTGGCGCGAACGTCGACGACGATCTCCGAGTCAACAGGCTTGTTGATGCTGTTAACCAGGTTGTTGTTGAAGCTAAAGAAGACCAGAACAAGGACCAATGGAATGGCCGTGTAGAAGATCTCCAATGGCAGGTTGTAGCTCAGCTGACGTGGGTAGCCAGTATCGTTCTTGCGGCGACGGTAGGCGATGATGCACCACAGCATCAAGCCCCAGGTCAAAACACCGATGACAACCACTGCAATCCACGAGTTAACCCAGAAGTCCTGGATTGCTGCAGTGTGGTTGGTGGTGTCGCGGTCCACGTTCGGAAGCCAACCGCGTTGAACTTCCGCTGAACATCCCGTCAACAGCAATGCGCTGGTGCCGACCAAGGCCAATACTTTGGCCTTGGCTTTACCGCGACTGCCGGTTCGGTCTTGCGAACTCACAGACGGCCCTTCCTCTTTGTTGGTGCAGAATGTGGTCTCCATAAGTCACCTCGCGAATTACTGCTTGCACGGTGAGGCGGCTTATGAAGCGAAACATAGTTTTACTACTTAACGTAGAGCTTACCCTCTCAGGGCCCAGAATACCGAAAAACGCCGCTGTTCAAACGAGAAATTTCTTCAACGTTTGAACAGCGGCGTTAGTTCCCTAGGGCCTAGTGGAAGGAATCTCCACAGGCGCAGGAGCCGGAGGCTGCGGGGTTGTCGATGGTGAAGCCCTGCTTGGAGATGGTGTCTTCGAAATCGATGGAGGCTCCGGCCAGGTATGGAACGCTCATCTTGTCGACGATAACTTCCACGCCGTCAAAGTCGCGGACCGCATCGCCATCGAGCATGCGCTCATCGAAGTAGAGCTGGTAGATGAGGCCCGAGCAGCCGCCTGGCTGAACGGCGATGCGCAGGCGCAGGTCATCGCGGCCTTCCTGCTCCAGGAGCGAGCGAACCTTGGCTGCTGCGACATCTGAAATATTGACGTCGTGAGTTGGGACCTCGGTTGGATCACCCTTGGTCTGGTCTACGGCTGCAGTCATCATTTCCTCCCAAACTGCTTGGCTAGGCACCAGGTTTTATCATTGTGACGGGCACCTGGGGCCTTTGTTCTTAGTTCTATCCTACGTCGGGGACCCAAATAAAGCTCCCCCTTGAACTGCGTCTATGACGCGGCTCATAGACCTTCGGAGTCAATCCGTGCCAGAAGCAGCGCCTCTGCCTCAATTGCATGCTGGAAATCTCCCAAATGCAACGACTCGTTTGCCGAGTGGGCTCGCGAGTCCGGATCTTCCACACCGGTCACCAGAATCTGAGCTTCCGGGAAAACGTCCGAAAGGTCGGCGATGAACGGAATGGAGCCGCCCAGTCCCATGTGAACCGGTACAACTCCCCAGGCTTGTTCCAGGGCCCACGAAGCGGCGCCATTGGCTGAGGCAGCCAGATCCGCCAGATAGGCATTGCCGGCTTCAACCGCCTTGAACTCCACTTCGGCTCCCCTGAGGTCCACATTCATGACGTGTTCCTCGAAGGCTTCCAGGGCCTTGGCTGGATCCTGCCCGGGTGCCAACCGCATTGAAACCTTGAAGCGCGCCTGCGGAATCAGGGTGTTCGAGGAGTGGTCGACACTTGGCATATCCATACCAATGACACTGAGCGCTGGTTTATTCCACAGGCGATCGGTGATCTTTCCCGTTCCAGCCAGCGAATAGGAATCGAGCGCACCGGAATCCCGGCGGAATTCAGCTTCATCGAAGTCGACATCCGCCGCGTCGTTGGACACGAGGCCCGCGATGGCCACGGCACCGTCCTCGTTGTGGAAGGTGGAGATGAGTTTCGCCGCCAGGATCGGGGCGTCGAGTATCGGACCGCCGAACATGCCAGAATGCACCGCATGGCGAAGCGAGCGCACGGTGATCTCCGCAGCACACATACCACGAAGGGAGCTTGTAAGCGCCGGGGTTCCTACGGCCCAGTTGCTGGAATCGGCGACGATGATGACGTCTGCCGCCAGTTTGTCCTGGTGGGCTTCGAGGAAGTTTCGGAAGGACGGCGAACCGGCTTCTTCCTCGCCTTCGAAGAAGTACGTAACACCGACGCCGAAGTCCGCCACTAAGTCCAGGACGGCGCGCAGGGCGGCGATATGGACCATGATGCCGGCCTTGTCGTCTGCGGCTCCCCGGCCGAAGAGCCGGTCTCCCACTCGGGTGGCCTCGAACACCGGCGTGTTCCAGTCCGCTTCATCGCCTGGAGGCTGTACATCGTGGTGGGCGTACAGCAGAACGGTTGGTTTGCCGGGGGCCGCCGGGCGACGGGCGACAACTGCAGGAGCTCCCATGGCGCCCGAATCGGTGGGCTCGCGCAGGATCTCAACGCTTGGCATGCCGGCGCCCTTGGCCAGAGCCGCGACCGCTTCGGCAGATTTTTCGAGGTTCGCTGGGTCGAAGGATTCCCACGCGATGCTGGGGATGGCAACCAACGAGGTCAACTCTTCGAGGATCTGCTCGAAGTTCGACTGGATGTGGTTCTTGAGGCTAGCTACGTCCACACCATGTGCGGAGGCCTCAGGCATTGAATTTGATGACATGCTTTCAGCCTAGCAATTCTTGTGGTTGCGAATGTCACCTGATGATTCAATCCCCGCTAGGATAGAGGGGTGTTTGGACGTAAGAAGGATGAATCTCAATCCCAAGTAAATGTGGAGCCTGTTGAGCAGGCTTCTGAATCGACCGACGGTCGTAAGGCTGGCCCGACGCCCAAGCGCAACGCGCAGCAGGCGAATCGCCAGCGTCCGTTGGTCCCGACTGACCGCAAGGCCGCGAAGGAAGCTGAGCGCCAACAGCGCATCGAGGCCCAGAATCGCCTGCGTGTTGCCAACGAAACCGGTGATGAACGCTACCTCATGGCTCGCGACAAGGGCCCGCAGAAGCGCTATGCACGCAACTTCATCGACTCGCGGTGGATGGTAGGCGAGTTCATGATGTTCTTCATCCTCGCCTTCCTCGTTGTTTCGCTGACTTTCAGCGGTAATCTGGCCGTACAGATGTACGTCCAGGGCGCCCTCTGGGTCCTGATTGCCGTGATCATCATCGAGGCAATCGTCACGACTTCGATCTTGAAGCGTCGTCTCGTCGCCCAGTTTGGTTCGCTGGATCGCGGTGTTCGCATGTATGCCACGATGCGCGGAATGCAGTTCCGCAAGTTGCGCCTGCCTAAACCGCAGGTCAAGCGCGGAGCATCGATCGACTAATCGATCCCGACAACTTCAAAGGGCGGATTCCACTCGGAATCCGCCCTTTTCTCTTGACCGAAATCGACATATTCCGCACGCGGCGCAACCTTTGGTGAGCCTCCCTGAGGATGGTTTCACCAGCTTTAAAGTTTGTCCTGTCACCCTTTCGCAGGCAGGCAGGCGACCATTTACAAGGTCAGGGCTTTGATGGAGGCTGGAAATTCGTGAGCGCTATCAACGTCAGGCGCGCTTGGCCCGAGCTGACGGAGTCTGACGTCGCGAAGTGCGCGAAAATTGCTGGTTCGGCGAAATTTTCTTGTACCCGTGGTTACAAGTTCTCATGCGCACGTTTGAACAGAAATCTGCAAACAAGCTTTCAATCTTGTTTATTGGAAGACAAGACCCTTCGCGTGTCGATACTCCCCCGCATCCATGCAGCGTGGCCACATCGCCCAGGAGTGAACCAGCGGCGTTCAGTCTCCACGCTCTATAAAACGACGTAGCTTCGAACCAATTCGGTTCGAAGCAACGTTGTAGTGTTTGACTGTGCCTTGGTTAGAGCATTTGCTCCAAAGCACGGTTGATCGAGCGCGCCCAGAAAGGCCCCTCGTAGAGGAATGCGGTGTAGCCCTGCACAAGGTTTGCACCTGCATCCAAGCGGGCTTTCACGTCTTGCGCGTCGGTCACGCCGCCAACGGCGATGATTGCCATCTCGGATGGAACCAAGGCTCGAAGCTGGCGCAGGACTTCCAGGGAACGCTGCTTCAGCGGGGCGCCGGACAGGCCTCCGGCCCCGATCTTCTCGACCATCGCCGCGGAACTCTTCAGCCCTTCGCGTCCGATGGTGGTGTTGGTGGCGATGATGCCGTCGAGTTCCAGCTCGGTGGCGAGCTTTGCTACATCGGCGATGTCTTCGTCGTTCAGATCCGGTGCGATTTTGACGAGCAGCGGTACGTGCCGGCCTGCAACATGGTCGGCGAGTTCGCCGACCTCGGTCAACAGGGGACGCAGCGTTTCAACACTCTGCAGCAGACGCAGCCCCGGGGTGTTCGGGCTGGAGACGTTCACGACCAGGTAGTCGGCGTGGATGGCCAACTGTCGGGTTGAAGCGAGGTAATCCCCCACCGCGTCGCCAAGCTCGACGACCTTGGTCTTGCCGATGTTGACGCCCACCACCGGACGATTTGCCGCGTAGTCCGACTTCAACTGCTGGCGAGCCTGCGCCACCCGCGCGGCAACAACCTCGGCGCCTTCGTTGTTGAATCCCATGCGGTTGATGACCGCGCGGTCTTCAACCAGACGGAACAAGCGAGGCTGCGGGTTTCCTGGCTGGGCTTGTCCGGTCACTGTGCCGATCTCGACATGGCCGAAACCAATGTCGCTCAAGGCCATGATGCCGGTAGCTCCCTTGTCAAAACCTGCGGCCAGCCCGAAGGGCGAGGGGAAATCGATCCCCATCACGGTACGCTTCAGCTTCGGAGCGGGAGCGAAGAATTTGCGGGCTGCCTTGGTCAATCCAACGCGCTGGGCGATCTTGATCGCATCGAAAGCGAAGTGATGGGCCTTTTCAGGATCCATCTTGGCGAAAACGTGCTTGAAGACCAAAGGATAAATGCGCATGGTTCCAATCTTCCCGTGAAATGGGGTCTGTAGACAACTTGAGGTCGGTAAGCTGATTTCATGACGGTCGCAGAACTTCTTCCCGCAGCGAGATGGCCTGAATTCCTGCCGTCCACACCGCCGGGTGTCTGGGTGCCCGATCCGCTGGGACCGGGCTACGAGTACCAGACTTTGGACTTCGGGTCCGACGCCGAGGGGCCGCTAGTCGCGACACTGGTGCGGTATGCGCCCTCCGGCTGGTTCCGGAAACTGGGCCGCCGGGCCAAGGGCGTGGTGTTGTCGGTTCACGGCTGGAGCGATTATTTCTACAACCGCGAACTTGCCGAGTTCTGGCACCACCGGGGCTACCACTTCTACGCCCTGGATCTGCGCCATCACGGTCGCAGCCTTCGCAAGGAGCACGAGCTTCCCGGATACATTTCGGCCCTGGAAGACCTCGACCTCGAGCTGGACGCGAGCCTTGGCATCTTGCAGCGAGAACATCCCGAACTGCCGGTGGTGGCGCAGGGGCATTCCATGGGCGGTCTCATCCTGAGCTTGTGGATCTCGCGCACTTCGCCGAACATCAAGGGCCTGGTGCTCAACGCGCCGTGGCTGGAGTTCCAGGGCACGGCGTTCCTGCGCGTGCCGATCAACGGGCTGATGGAAGCGATGTCGCGCAGCAATCCGCGGCGCAAGGTGTTGGCCAACCAGTTCGACCACTACTGGCAGTCGCTCAGCGACCAGGCCAGCGGCCAGTGGGATATCCATCCCATCTGGCGCCCCACCTTGGCCTTTCCCACCACTGCTGGCTGGCTGCACACGATCCTCAAAGGCCACGCCCAAGTGGCTCGGGGACTGAACCTGAGCCTTCCGATCCTGATACTGACCTCGAAGACCTCGCATTTCAGCACCTCGTATTCCGAGCAGATGCAGCATACCGATTCGGTCATCGACGTCACCCAGACGCGCCTGCGCGCGCTGAAACTCGGCAGCTTCGTGACGCTCTCGGAACTCGACGGTGCCATGCACGACGTCTTCACCTCGGCGGAGCCTGCCCGCGCCACCGCGTTCAGGGACCTGAACCTGTGGCTGAAGATGCTTGACTGCTAGGCGCCGGGCTTGTCGATCGCGCCGCCGTAGCGGCGGTCGCGCTTGGCGTACTCTTCCACCGCGGTGAACAGGGTGCGGCGGTCGACGTCGGGCCACAACTGGTCAAGGAACACCATCTCTGCATAGGCGGACTGCCACAGCAGGAAGTTGCTGGTGCGCTGTTCGCCGCTGGTGCGCAGGAACAAATCGACGTCAGGCAGCTCCGGGGCGTGAAGGTACTTGCCGATGGTCTTCTCCCCGACCGAGGAGGCGCGCAGCTTGCCCGCGGCGACGTCCTTGGCGATGGCCGCCATGGCATCGCCGAGCTCGGCCCGGCCCCCGTAGTTCACGCACATGGTCAGCTGGCAGCCGGTGTTCTCGCGGGTCAGCTCCTCGGCTTCGCGCAGCTCGTTGATCACCGACTTCCACAGCTTCGGCTCGCGGCCGGACCAGCGGATGCGCACGCCCCAGGAATTCAGGGTGTCGCGCTGGCGGCGCAGCACGTCGCGGGAAAAGCCCATGAGGAAGCGGACTTCCTCCGGGCTGCGCTTCCAGTTCTCGGTGGAGAACGCGTACACGGAGACGTATTTGATGCCCATTTCCACGGCGCCCGCCATGACGTCCAGCAGCGCGGCTTCCCCGGCACGGTGCCCCTCGGTGCGCGGCAGGCCGCGCTGGTTGGCCCAGCGGCCGTTGCCGTCCATCACGATGGCGACGTGCTCCGGGATCAACTCCGTCGGGATCTGCGGCATGACCGGGTTCTGGGGGTGCGCGAAAGGTGCGACCGGACCGCGGCGGCCGGTGATCTTGGGCAGCTTCTTCATGATCTCTCCACATGGCGTAGGGACTTGACGGCACGCTCCAGGTGCCATTGCAGATAATTGGCGGTGATCTCCGCCGCTTGCTTGCGGGCGCGCGGCCCGGCCAGGGCGACGGTGTCCCAGTCCCCCTCCAGCAGCGCCTGCAGGTACTGGATGGTCACCGGGTGCGGCGAGAGCGACCCCGGCGGGCGGCAGTCGGAGCAGACCACGCCGCCAAGCTGCACATGCAGCGCCTCGTGCGGGCCGGGCTTCCCGCAGCGCACGCAGTTGGTGAAGGACGGGGCCCAGCCGGCGATGGACAGGGCGCGCAGGATATAGGAGTCCAGCACGGCGCCGGGCTCCACCAGGTGCTTGGACAGCAGCGCGATCGCCCCGTGCAGCAGCCGGTACTGGCGCAAGTTCGAGTCGCTGTCGGCTTCCAGCAGCTTTTCGGCGATCTCCACCATGGCGGTGGCCACGGTGTAGCTCGGGTAGTCGGCGACCAGCAGCTGGCCATAGGCGTGGCGCAGCTGCGCCTGGGAGACGATGTCCAGGTTGCGCCCCATCACCAGCTGGGCTTCGACCTCCATGAACGGTTCGAGGGTGGCCCCGAGCCGCGAGGAGGTGCGCCGCACGCCCTTGGCCACCGCGCGCACGATCCCGTTGGGGGTCAGCAGCGTGATGATGCGGTCGGCCTCCCCCAGCTTGTGGGTGCGCAGAACGATGCCGCGGGTGCGGTAGCTCTTGGAGGCGAAACCTGATCTTGACACGTGCTCAATTCTCCCACCTGGCCACCGACAGAATGCCCAACGCCACGGCCAGCGAGGATGTGCCGGCCGTGGCGTTGATGACGTGCGCTTGCGGTAGCGGCGGCTACTTCGCGTCGCGGATCGCGCGGTTGACCGCGGAAACCACTGCCTTCAGCGCCGCGATGTTGGTGTTGGTGTCCAGGCCGACGCCCCACAGTATGCGGTCGCCCACGGCGCACTCGACGAACGCGGCGGCGCGGGCGTTTCCGCCCTCGCTCATGGCGTGCTCGGAGTAGTCGAGCACCCGCAGGTCCACGCCGTCCTCGTTGAGCATGTGCACCAGCGCGGAGACCGGGCCGTTGCCGCCGGCGGAGCGCTCATGCGGCGCGCCGTCGATGACCAGCTTGGCGTCCAGCTGGAAGCTGCCGTCCTCGTCGGAGGTCGCGGTGGCCGAGGCGATGCGGTAGTGGCCCCAGGTCTTCTGGTCCGAGCCTTCCTCGGCCGGCAGGTACTCGTCCTGGAAGACGTTCCAGATGGTCGAGGAGGAGACCTCCCCGCCCTCGGTGTCGGTCATCTTCTGGATCACGCCGGAGAACTCGATCTGCGCGCGGCGCGGCAAGTCCAGGTTGTAGTCGTTCTTCAGCAGGTAGGCCACGCCGCCCTTGCCGGACTGCGAGTTCACGCGGATCACTGCCTCGTAGGAGCGGCCGATGTCCTTCGGGTCCACCGGCAGGTACGGCACGGCCCAGACCAGTTCGTTCAGATCCTTGCCCTGCTCGCCGGCCTTGGCCTCCATGGCCTCCAGGCCCTTCTTGATCGCGTCCTGGTGAGAGCCGGAGAACGCGGTGAAGACCAGGTCGCCGCCGTATGGGCTGCGTTCCGGGACCGGGAGCTGGTTGCAGTACTCGACGGTGCGGCGGATGTGGTCCATGTCGGAGAAGTCGATCTGCGGGTCCACGCCCTGGCCGAACATGTTCATGCCCAGGGTCACCAGGTCCACGTTGCCGGTGCGTTCGCCGTTGCCGAACAGGCAGCCCTCGATGCGGTCGGCGCCTGCCAGGTAGCCCAGCTCCGCGGCGGCCACGCCGGTGCCGCGGTCGTTGTGCGGGTGCAGCGAAAGGATGATCGAATCGCGGTTGGCCAGGTTGCGGTGCATCCACTCGATCGAGTCGGCGTACACGTTCGGGGTGGCCATCTCCACGGTGGCCGGCAGGTTCAGGATCATCTTGTTCTCCGGGCTGGCCTCCAGCACCTCGGCCACGGCCTCGGAGATGCGCTTGGCGAACTCCAGCTCGGTGCCGGTGTAGGACTCCGGGGAGTATTCGTAGGTGATCTTGGTGCCGGTCATCTGCTCTTCGTACTTCTTGCACAGGCGCGCGCCCTGCACGGCGATGTCGACGATGCCGTCCTGGTCCTGGCGGAAGACGACTTCGCGCTGCAGGATCGAGGTCGAGTTGTACAGGTGCACGATGGCCTGCTTGGCGCCTTCCAGCGCCTGGTAGGTGCGCTCGATCAGGTGCTCGCGGGACTGGGTGAGGACCTGGATGGTGACGTCCTCGGGGATGCGGTTGCCCTCGATGAGCTGGCGCACGAAGTCGAAGTCGGTCTGCGAGGCGGACGGGAAGCCGACCTCGATCTCCTTGAAGCCCATCTGCACCAGCAGGTCGAACATCTTGTGCTTGCGCTCGGGGCTCATCGGGTCGATCAGCGCCTGGTTGCCGTCGCGCAGGTCGACCGCGCACCAGCGCGGGGCCTTGGTGATGTACTTGTCGGGCCAGGTGCGATCGGGAAGGTTGACTTCGATCTGGTCCTGGAACGGAACATACTTGTGGATCGGCATGTTCGAAGGCTTTTGCATGTTCTGCATTTCGGTTGTCCCCTAGACAAAAAGTTGGTGCGTAGTTTGTGTGGGGCCAGACAAGAGCTTACTCCGCAACGAGGGGTCGGCCGAGGGACCACTAGCGGTCCGTTGGATCCTCGCAGCGGCTGATTAGTAGTAGAAGCTCGAAATGCACGTGTTGAGCATAACACCGGCCCGCTGCGCGCACTGAAACTGTTGCGCGGTTGTGTCACATTGTGGACACGGGGCCGGAGACGCACGCCTGTTGCCGGGCGGGCGCAGCTGGCATGCTGGTGGGTGTGAAGACCCGGCAGGCCGATCCGCGGCGCACCGCGCTGGGCGTGAGAACCGTCCCGGCCGCCGCGCTGCTGGACCGCGAGCTGGCCCGGCATCTGGGGCTGGCAGCGCTCGGGCTGGTTGCGGTCGGCGCGTTCCTCTGGGAGATCGGCTGCCAGGCCCGGGGCCCGGCGCTGGCCTTCCCCTTCGCCCTGCTGCAGGCTGCACCTTCAAGCTCACCGATTCGCTGACCTACGTGGTGAGCGTGCACCTGATCTTCGACGCGGTGCTGTTCCTCGATTAAACGGCTGATCCGCCCGGCCCGACGCAGGGTCGGAGCGGGCGGATCGGAACGTGGCGCGGGGCTCGGCGGGCTAGAAGCCCAGGCGCCCAAGCTGCTTCGGGTCGCGCTGCCAGTCCTTGGCGACCTTCACGTGCAGGTCCAGGTATACCTTGGTGCCCAGCAGCTTCTCGATGCCCTTGCGGGCGTTGGTGCCGACCTCGCGCAGCCGGGAGCCGCCGCGGCCGATCACGATGGCCTTCTGGCTGGAGCGCTCCACGTACAGCGAGACGTGGATGTCCACCAGCGGGTTGTTCTCGCTGCGGCCCTCGCGCGGAACCATCTCCTCCACGACCACTGCCAGCGAGTGCGGCAGCTCGTCGCGCACGCCTTCCAGCGCCGCCTCGCGGACCAGCTCGGCGATCATCTTCGCCTCGGGCTCGTCGGTCAGCTCGCCGTCCGGGTACAGCGGCGGGCCGGCCGGCATCTGCTGCACGAGCACGTCGGCAACCTCCTGCACCTGGAACTCCTTGACCGCGGAGACCGGGACGATCGCGGCGAAGCCGTTCGGGCCGAAGTTCTGGTTGCCCAGCTCGGTCACGGCGATCAGCTGCGCGGCCAGCGCCTCGCGGTCCACCAGGTCGGCCTTGGTCACGATCGCGACGATCGGCTTGCGCTGCAGCTGCGCCAGCTGGGTGGCGATGAAGCGGTCGCCGGGGCCGATCTTCTCGTTGGCCGGCAGGCAGAAGCCGATCGCGTCCACCTCGGAGAGGGTCTCGGCGACCAGGTCGTTCAGGCGCTGGCCCAGCAGCGTGCGCGGGCGGTGCAGCCCCGGGGTGTCGACAAGCACTAGCTGCGCATCCTCGCGGTGCACGATGCCGCGGATGGTGTGGCGGGTGGTCTGCGGCTTCGCGGAGGTGATCGCCACCTTCTGGCCCACCAGGGCGTTGGTCAGGGTGGACTTGCCGGCGTTCGGGCGGCCCACGAAGGAGGTGAAGCCGGAGCGGAAGCCCTCGGGCCATTCGCCCAGGGCGCGCGGGGTGTGGTTATCGCTCATCAGAGGATTCCTCGTCGTTCTCGATATGGTCTAAAGCGTCCTTGGCCAGACGCTCTACATGGATCTTGCCGATGCGGTTGCGGCGCCCCGCCAGGGCGACCACGGTCAGGCGCAGGCCGTTCACATCCGCGGTGGAGCCGAGCACGGGCACGGACTCCAGCGCCTTGGACAGCAGCCCGCCCACGGTGTCCACGTCCTCCTCGTCGATGAGCAGGTCGAAATGGTCTGCCACGTCGTCGATGGAGGCGCTGGCCACCGCGAACAGCGAGCCGTCCGGGTTTTCCACAAGCTCGGTGCGGCTGCGGTCGTATTCGTCGTCGATCTCGCCGACGATCTCCTCGATCAGGTCCTCCAGGGTGACCAGCCCGGCGGTGCCGCCGTACTCGTCGACCACGATCGCGAAGTGGATGGACTCCTGCTGCAGCTCCTGCAGCAGCTCCGCGGCGGACTTGGACTCCGGCACGAAGCGCACCGGGCGGGCCAGCTCGAGCAGGTCCTTGGCCTGCTGCAGGCCGTGGATCTCCCCGATCAGGTCCTTGAGGTAGATGATGCCGCGGATATCGTCGGAGTCCTCGCCGATCAGCGGGATGCGCGAGTAGCCCGAGGCCATGAACAGGTCCAGCGCGCTGTGGAAGGTGTGGTCGGGATCCAGCACCACCATGTCGGTGCGCGGCACCATGACCGCGCGCACGTTGGTTTCCTCCAGGTCGATGACCCCGGAGATCAGCTCCGCGGATTCCTCGTCCAGGTCCTCGCCCTCGCTGGCCCGGTCCACCAGGTCGCGCAGGCGCTCCTTGCCCAGGTAGCCGTCCTCGTCGGTCCCTCCGGGGCTCAGCGCCTTGGCGATGTTCGCCAGCCAGTTCGCCACCGGGCCCAGGGCGCGGCGCAGCAGGCGGACCATCGGGGCGGTGGCCTGCACCACGCGCTGCGCGTTGGAGCGGCCGTAGCGCCGCGGCGACATGCTCACCAGCACGAAGCCCAGGGCGGCCATGGCGATCGTGGCGATCAGCCCGGCGAGCCAGATGTTCTGAACCCGGGTGGACACCAGCAGCGCCACGGACACCGCGGAGGCGGTCTCGAACCAGACGCGCCAGAACTTGATGGCCTGGGCGTGGGATTCGGTGTCGTCCAGGATGGCGCTGAGCGCCTTGGATTCGGAATCCGCCCGCAGCCGTTCGGCGGCGTGGCGGGAAAGTGCGTAGAAGGCCGAGTCCGCGGCCGTGAGCACCGCCGAGCAGGCGATGAAGACGACGGCGAGAATCAGCAGGAGTATACCCACGGCGGTTATTCCACCGTTTCCTTCGGCGCCGGGCGCCCGGTGTAGGACTCCAGCAGGCGGCGCTGCAGGGAGAACATCTCTTCCTTCTCCTCGGGCTCCATGTGGTCGAAGCCCATTAGGTGCAGCAGGCCGTGCGTGGCCAGCAGCAGGATCTCGTCATGGGTGCTGTGCCCGCCGGCTTCGGCCTGCGCCTGCGCGACGCTCGGGCAGATCACGATGTCGCCCAAAATCCCCGCCTCCGAGGGGGCGTGCTCGCGCCCGGGGCGCAGCTCGTCCATCGGGAAGCTCATCACGTCGGTGGGGCCCTCCAGGTCCATCCACTCCACATGCAGCGCGCTCATCGCGTCCTCATCCAGGAAGACGATGGACACCTCGGTCTCCGGGTGCAGGTACATGGCGCTCATCACCGACTGCGCCAGCTTGTTCACGTCGGCCAAATCGACGTCGAACTCGGTTTCGTTGTTGACTTCAATGCTCATTGCTTCGCTGCTCACTTCGTATGTCGCGGCCGTTGGCGGCCGTTGCGGCGGTCGTCGTCCCAGCGGTCGTAGGCGGAGACGATGTCAGCGATCAGCCGGTGGCGCACCACGTCGCTGGCGTCCAGCCGGCAGATCGAGATGTCCTCGATGCCCTCCAGCACCTCGCTGGCCATGCGCAGCCCGGAGACCGCGTTGCCCGGTAGGTCGACCTGGGTGACGTCCCCGGTGACCACCATCTTGGAGCCGAAGCCCAGGCGGGTCAGGAACATCTTCATCTGCTCGCTGGTGGTGTTCTGCGCCTCGTCGAGGATGACGAAGGCGTCGTTCAGGGTGCGCCCGCGCATGTAGGCCAGCGGGGCGACCTCGATGGTGCCCGCCTCCAGCAGCCGCGGGATCGAATCCGGATCCACCATGTCGTGCAGCGCATCGTAGAGCGGACGCAGGTAGGGGTCGATCTTCTCGCTCAGGGTGCCGGGCAGGAAACCCAGCTTCTCCCCCGCCTCGACCGCCGGACGGGTCAGAATGATGCGGTTGACCTGCTTGTCCTGCAGCGCCGCGACGGCCATGGCCATGGCCAGGAAGGTCTTGCCGGTGCCTGCCGGGCCGATGCCGAAGGTCACCGTGGAGTCCTCGATGGCATCCACGTAGGATTTCTGGTTCACCGTCTTGGGCCGGATGGAGCGCCCGCGGCCGGAGAGGATCTTCAGCCCCAGCACGTCGGTGGGGGCGTCCCGGTTCCCGGCGCTGAGCATCTTGATGATCTGCTCGATGGTTTCCGCGCTCATCCGCGAGCCGCGCTGCGCCAGCGACCTGGCTTCCTCGGTCACCCGCTGCGCCTTGCGCACCTGGACCGGATCGCCCAGGAGGCTCAGGGTCGACCCGTTGGGGCGGAACTGCACGTCCGGGTAGGCGCCGGTGAGGATGCGCAGCAACTCGTCGTTCGGGCCCAGGGTTGCGATCATCAGCTCGGGAGTCTCGAACGTGATGGCCAGCGTCGCCGGCCCGGTCTCGGATTGCCTCTGGTTCTGTTCAACCTGCATGCAGTGCTTCGTGCCCCTTTTGAGCTCGGAAAATAAAAAAACTTGCGCAAGTCCAGTCTAGCTAGTCCCCGGCTCCCAACGCGATACGTAGCGCTCCGCCGAGCGCTGAAAATTCTGAAACTAGTATGAAATGAATCTAATCCGAGCAGGTCGCAAAGGTATAGATTTGGTTACGGATTGGTAGGTTTGGCGAATTTCGGCCTCATCGCACACCTTGATGTGGCACGCTAGATGAGCGCGCGGAACCACGTTCTCGTTCCGGGCGCCCAAGAATCCCCGCAGAACAGATGGACTGGTCCCAACGTGCAGCAGTGGTACAAGCGCCGAATCCCGCGACGTTTCGCGGCGACCGGCGTCATCGCAGCGGTGGCCCTGGTGGTCGGCTGCGGACTTGCCGCGCGCGACGACAGCTTCGAGATGCCTGCTAACTCCGCCGCCGCGGCGCAGGGTGTCCCGCAGGCCACCGACTCGATGGAACAGGCTTTCCCCGGGCAAAAGATGCCGGTCTACTGGCTGGAGAACACCGACTCGGGGGTCTACCTCTACCGCGAATACGCCACCGACACCCGCCACCAGGAGCCGATAGGCGACGCGATCGCCTACCTGCTCGCCGGGAAGCCGGCCGACCCGGCCTGGTACACGCACCTGAAGTCCACCGACGACGTCGGGGTCTCCATCGACAACCAGAACCTGATCACGCTGGACCTTCCGGCCAAGGTCTTCAGCGCCACGCTCGACGAGGGCCTGTCCGAGCGCGCCATCCAGCAGCTGGTGTTCACCGCGACCGCCGCGGCCTCCAACGCGGGCATCCTGGTCGGCGACACCCCTGCCAGCGTGCGCATCCTGGTCGACGGGAAGCAGAACGCCACCGTCTTCGGCGGATACCGCCTGCAGGACGTCTACCAGCGCGACGCGAAGTACATGGCCCCGATCTGGATCATCGACCCGCAGTTCGGCACCACCACCGCGGCGGGCGCCGTGAAGTTCCACGGCCGCACCTCCAGCTTCGACGGCGGCACCTTCTACTCCCTGCAGACCAAGGCCGCCGACGGCCAGTCCAAGGTCATTACCGCCGCCAACCGGATCAACGACGAGAGCGTGGAGCCCGACGGATCCTTCACGCTGACCACCCGGCTGCCCGCCGGCAGCTACGCGCTGAGCGTCTGGGGCGAGGAAGCCGGCAGCAAGGCCAAGGTCGGCGAGATCAGCTCCGAGTTCACCGTGCGCTGAGCGCCGGCGCCCGCCCACCACCGAATAAACAGCGAATGCCGCAAACCCCTCGGGGTTCGCGGCATTCGCTGATTAATCCGGCTAGAGCTCGCCGAGCAGGTGGCGCACCAGGACCAGCGCGGCAGGGCCGGCGGTGGAGGCGCGCAGCACATGGCGTCCGAGCAGCGCCGGATGCGCTCCGGCGGCCACGAACGCGTCGAGCTCTGCATCGCTGATGCCGCCCTCGGGGCCGACGACCAGCACCACGCCGGTACCCGGCGCCGCCTCGGGCAGCCAGCCGGACACGGCTTGGGCCACCGAATCCCGCGCCTGCTCGTGCAGCACCAGCACCAGGTCGCCGGCGGCCGCGTGCGCGGAAATCGCCGCGGCCAGCGACTTGCTGGAGACCAGCTCCTTCACCTCGGGTTCGAAGCTGCGCCGGGACTGCTTCTGCGCCGAGCGCACCTGGGCGCGCCACTTGGCAAGCGCCTTGTCCGCCTTCGCCGCGTTCCAGCGCACGATCGAGCGCTCGGCCTGCCACGGGCGGACGGTGAAGACGCCCAGCTCCACGGCGGATTCCACGGCCTGCAGGTCGCGGTCCCCCTTGGACAGCGCCTGGATGAGCGTGGCTGGATGCTCCGGGGGCTGCTCCTGCAGCCGTTCAAGCACGGTCACCGTGAGCAGCTCCTTGGAGGCGGCTGCCACCTCGACCACCAGGCGCAGCCCGGTGCCGTCGAGCAGGTCCAGCTGCTCGCCGGCCTGGGTGCGTTTGACCGCCACCGCGTGGTGCGCCTCCGGCCCGGTCAGCGCCAGGGTGTCGCCCACGCGGGCCTCGGCCCCCTGCTGCGGGTCGATCACGAAACTGTGGTTGCTCATGGCCTAGCGCTGGTTCAGCTTGTCCCGCAGGCGCGAGAACATGCCGCCTGAATGCTCGACGCGTCCGGCGCTCAGCTCTTCGCCGCGCAGCGTGGCCAGCTGCTCGAGCAGCTCGCGCTGGGCGGCGTCCAGCTTGGTCGGGGTCTCCACCTGCAGGTGCACGATGATGTCCCCGCGCTTGCCGCCGCGCAGGCGCGGCACACCCAGGGCCGGCAGGGTCAGGGTGTCCCCGTCCTGGGCCCCCGGCTCCACGTTCAGGGTCTGCTCGCCGTCGAAGGTCTCCAGCTTCAGCTCGCAGCCCAGGGCCGCGGCGGTCATCGGGATGGTCATCTTGGCGTGCAGGTCGTTGCCGGAGCGCTCGAACACCTTGTGGCGGCGCACGTCGACCTCGACGAACAGGTTGCCGTTCGGACCGCCGCCCGGGCCTGCCTCGCCCTGGCCGCGCAGCTGGATGCGGGTGCCCGAATCCACGCCGGCCGGCACGTTCAGCGATTTGGAGACGTGTTCGCGCACGCGGCCCTCGCCGTTGCACTCGATGCAGGGATCCGGGATGGTGGTGCCGAAGCCGTGGCAGGCGGCGCAGGTTTCCACCGTCATCATCTGGCCCAGGAAGGAGCGCACCGGGCGCTGGACCTGGCCAGCGCCGTGGCAGATGGTGCAGGTGACCGGGCTGGTGCCCTCGCGGGTACCGTCGCCGTGGCAGGTCTTGCAGGTGACGGCGGTTTCCATCTCCAGCGGGTAGACGGTGCCCTTGACGGCGTCTTCCAGGTCGATGGTGATGGTGATCAGCGCGTCGCGGCCCGGCTGGGTGCGGGACATCGGCCCCTGCGCCTGGCCGCCGCCGAAGAACTGCTCGAAGATGTCGCCGAAGCCGCCGAATCCGGCGCCCCCGCCGAAGCCCGGCTGGCCGTTGCCGTTCTCGTCGCCCGTGGCGTCGTAGTTGGCGCGCTTCTTCTCGTCGGAAAGAACCTCGTAGGCGCGGGTGACCAGCTTGAACTGCTCGGCCGCGTCCTCGCTGGGATTCACGTCCGGGTGGAGTTTGCGCGCCAGCTTGCGGTAGGCGCTTTTGATTTCCTGCGGGGTCGCGTCCTTGGCGACACCCAGGGTCTCGTAATGCGAGCTCACGATCTTCGCCGTGTCCTTTCCTATAAAATTTCACTTCTCAAGTTGTGCTGCGAACCGGCCGCGCGGCTAGTTCGCCAAAATCTTCGACAGGTAGCGGGCCACCGCGCGCACCGAGGCCATGGAGGAGGAATAGTTCATCCTGGTCGGGCCGAGCACGCCGAGCTTGCTGCGCTGGTCGGTGCTGTAGGTGGTGGCGATGACCGCCGCGTCGGTCAGCTGCCCGTAGTGGTTCTCGGTGCCGATGGCCACGGCCAGGCCGCGCGAATCCGCCTCCAGTTCGGAGAACAGCTTCAGCAGCACCACCTGCTCCTCCAGCGCCTCGAGCACCGGGGTGATGCTCAGCGGGAAGTCCCCCTCGACGCGGGCCAGGTTCGCGGTGCCGGCCATGACGATGCGCTGCACGTTCGCCGCCTGCGCCATTTCCTCCAGCGACCGCAGCACGCTGCCCACCAGCGGCGTCTCGTGCTGCGCCGGAACCACTGCCTCGTTGCTCAGCGGGCCGACGAGGTCCGCCAGCCGGTGGCCGCCGAAGGAAGTCAGCAGCCACTGCTTGAGGTTGTCCAGCTCCTCGTCCGAGTACGGCCGGGTCACCGCGATCATGCGCTGGTCCACGGTGCCGTTGGAGGCGATCATCACCATTAGCACCTGGCCCGAGCCCAAGCCCACCAGGTCGAGGTTGCGCAGCTCCGCGGTGTCGTAGTGCGGCACCTGGATCATGGCAACCTGGTTGGTCAGCCGGGCCAGCAGGCGCACGGTGCTGTGCAGCATCTCGTCGAGGTCCTGCGAGCTGTCCAGGATCTTGTTGATCGCCTCGCGCTCGGCGCGCGACAGCGGCTTGAGCTCGCCGATCTCGTCCACGAAGCGGCGGTAGCCCTTCTCCGTGGGGATGCGCCCCGAGGAGGTGTGCGGGGCGGCGATCAAGCCCTCCTCTTCGAGCAGGGCCATGTCATTGCGGATGGTGGCGGCGCTGACCCCGAGGTTGTGCCGTTCGCGCAGCGCCTTGGAACCTACGGGCTCGCGGGACTGGACATAGTCCTCCACGATGGCGCGCAACACGTCAAGACGTCGTACTTCGCTCACGAAAACACCTCCCGGGAAACCACGCCCGCACAATTGGCACTCTAACCTGTCAAGTGCCAAGTCTAATACCTTCGGCAGTTGCTAGCATTGGATTTCGAGCGTATTCGATCACAGCGAAAGGCAGTCCGTGTCCAATTTCTCCTGGGGACCGCAAGACCTGAGTGCTCCGGCACCCAAAAAACTCCGCCAGGTGCCCGTTGAACGCGGCATGATCCTGGAAGATGCGGTCTCCGGCTGGGTCGGCGAGGTCGTCAAGACCGAGAAGTCCGGCGGCATGCGCGTGATCGTGCTGGAGGACCGCCACCGCAAGACCCGTTCCTTCCAGGCCGGCTTCGGCTTCCTGCTGGAGGGCGAACCGGTGGAGATCGTTGAACCTGTCAAGAAGGCCAAGGCACCGAGCACCATGATCTCCGCCTCCGGCTCGCGCGCGGTGGCAGACCTCAAGGCCCGTACCGCCCGCGCCAGCCGCATCTGGGTCGAAGGCAAGCACGACGCGGAACTGGTCGAGAAGGTCTGGGGCCACGACCTGCGCGTGGAGGGCATCGTCGTCGAACCGCTGCATGGCGTCGACGACCTGGCCGGGGCCATCCGCCAATTCAACCCCTCGCCGACCCGCCGCCTGGGCATCCTGGTCGACCACCTGATCTCCGGAACCAAGGAAGAGCGCATCGTCGCCGAGGCCATGAAGGTCCCCGGGGCTGCGGGCAACGTGCTGATCCTCGGCCACCCGTACGTGGATGTCTGGCAGGCGATCAAGCCGGACACGCTGGGCATCAAGGCCTGGCCGGTCATCCCCCGCGGGACCGACTGGAAAACCGGCGTGCTGCGCGCCTTCGGCTGGCCGCATGCAACCGCCGAGGATATCGGCATCGGCTGGCAGCGGATCCTGTCCACGGTCAAGCACTACGGACAGCTGGAACCGGCGCTATTGGGTAAAGTTGAGGAACTAATCGATTTCCTTACCACGGAAGATTACGGTTTCCTAACAATTGACTAAGATTTGGACTTTCAGGGTGCCATTGGGCGGGGCGTCAGCGGAAGCTCGATATCATGGTGGAGAAGCCGCACCGTAAGACAAGGACATTTCCGTGACATCTCGCCAGGTACCATCATCTGAGAATTCGCGTTTCGAGGGATCAAACGTGTCCGCGCTGCCGCTCTCCCCGTCGGAAGACCGCCAGTGGGCCATGATGGCGCATTTCGGCGCGATCCTCGGCTGCATTCCCTCGGCCATCATCTTCGCCGTCTACCGCGACCGCGGCCCCTTCACCGCCCAGGAATCCAAGGAAGCGTTCAACTTCACCTTCCCGCTGACCATTCTGGCGATCGTGCTGAACATCCTGAACCTGCTGCCGGGCATCGGCTGGCTCTTCGCGGTCATCGCCGTGTGCCTGTGGGTCTTCATGACCCTGATGGGCGCGTATGCCGCGATCCAGGCAAACAAGGGACGCCCCTACCGCTACCCGATCAACCTGCGGTTGATGAAGTAGCGGCAGGGACGCCAGCGCTTGCGAACGTCCTAGAAATCCAGCAGTTCACGCACCACGAGGTCGGCCAGGAGCCGGCCTCTTTGCGTTAGCACGATGCGTCCGGCGAACGCTGCCTTGGCATCGATCAGCTCGTCGGCGATCAACCCGGCGACCTTGGTGCGGCCGGCGGATTCCAGTTCGCTGATCTGCATGCCGGAGCTCAGCCGGGTGAGCAGCATGGTGCGTTCGAGCTGAACTGCCTGCGCGTCGGGGAACTCGCGGCCGTGTCCGGGCGAGATGCCGCCGTCGATGCGCTGCTGGTAGGCGGCCGGGTGCTTGACGTTCCACCAGCGCAGCCCGCCGACATGCGAGTGCGCGCCGGGGCCTGCGCCCCACCAGTCCCCGCCCTGCCAGTAGGCGATGTTGTGGCGGCAGGCATGCCCTTCGCCGCGCGCCCAGTTGCTCACCTCGTACCACTGCAGGCCGGCGGCCTCGAACAGCTGATCGGCCAGCTGGTACTTCTCCGCGTGGTCGTCGTCGTCAATGTCCGGAACCTCGCCGCGGCGGATCTGCGCGGCCAGCTTGGTGCCGTCCTCGATGATCAGCGCATAAGCGGAGATATGGTCCGGCTCGTAGCTCAGCGCGGCCTCGATGCTGGTACGCCAATCCGCCAGCGACTCCCCCGGGGTGCCGTAGATCAGATCGACGCTGACATCCAGCCCTGCTTCGCGGGCCCAGGCCACGGCCTGCGGCACGCGCGCCGGGTCATGGGTGCGCTCGAGCACCTTCAGCACATGCGGCACGGCTGACTGCATGCCGAAGGACACGCGCGTGAACCCGCCGTCGGCCAGCTGACGCAGGCTTTCGCGGCTCACCGAGTCCGGGTTGGCTTCGGTGGTGATTTCAGCGCCGGGCTTGATGCCGAACTCGTCGCGGATCCGGCCGAGCACCGAAACCAGGTCCGAGGCGGGCAGCAGGGTCGGGGTGCCGCCGCCGAAGAAGACCGTGTCGATTTCGCGGTGCGGTACCCCGGAACGGTCAAGCACGCCGCGGGCGAAGCCGATCTCCTGGCCCACCGTGGCAGCGTAGGTGGCCTGGCTGGAGCCATTGCCCAGCTCGGTTGCGGTATACGTGTTGAAATCGCAGTAGCCGCAGCGCACCGTGCAGAACGGAATGTGGACATAAAAGGACATGGTCCGCTCCGCCGCACCGTGCGCGCACGCTGCGGGGAGCAGACCATCGGCCGGAGCCGGATCGCCGTCAGGCAATACTGAGGGCATCTAGCTACTTCTTCTTCGGCTCATCGGTGGACAGCGCGGCGATGAACGCCTCCTGCGGGACCTCCACGCGGCCAACCATCTTCATGCGCTTCTTGCCTTCTTTCTGCTTTTCCAGCAGCTTGCGCTTGCGGCTGATGTCGCCGCCGTAGCACTTGGCAAGCACGTCCTTGCGGATCGCGCGGATGTTCTCGCGGGCGATGATGCGCGAACCGATCGCGGCCTGGATCGGCACCTCGAACTGCTGGCGCGGGATCAGCTCGCGCAGCTTCGAGGTCATCATGGTGCCGTAGCTGTAGGCCTTGTCGCGGTGGGTGATCGCGGAGAACGCGTCGACCGTATCGCCCTGCAGCAGGATGTCGACCTTGACCAGGTCCGCGACCTGCTCGCCGTCGGCCTTCCAGTCCAGCGAGGCGTAGCCGCGGGTGCGGGACTTGAGCTGGTCGAAGAAGTCGAACACGATCTCGGCCAGCGGCAGGTGGTAGCGCATTTCCACGCGGTCCTCGGAGAGGTAGTCCATGCCGCGCATGGTGCCGCGGCGGGACTGGCACAACTCCATGACGACGCCGATGAACTCGCTCGGGGCCAGGATGGTCGCGGCGACCATCGGCTCGTGCACCTCGAGGATCTTCCCGTCCGGGAATTCCGAGGGGTTGGTCACCGTGATCAGCTGCTTGTCCTCGCCCATGACCTCGTACACCACGTTCGGGGCGGTGGAAATCAGGTCGAGGTTGAATTCGCTTTCAAGGCGCTGGCGGGTGATTTCCAGGTGCAGCAGGCCCAGGAAGCCCACACGGAAGCCGAAGCCCAGGGCCACGGAGGTTTCCGGTTCGTAGATCAGCGCGGCGTCGTTCAGCTGCAGCTTGTCCAACGCGTCGCGCAGCGCCGGGTAGTCGGTGCCGTCCAGCGGGTACAGGCCGGAGAACACCATCGGCTTGGGCTCTTCGTAGCCGCCCAGGGAATCGGTGGCGGGCTTCAGCGAGTTGGTGACGGTATCGCCGACCTTCGACTGGCGCACGTCCTTCACGCCGGTGATCAGGTAGCCCACCTCGCCCACTCCCAGGCCCTTGGACGGGATCGGATTCGGGGAGGAGACACCGATTTCCAGCAGTTCGTGGGTGGTGCCGGTGGACATCATCTGGATGCGCTCGCGCGGTTCCAGCTTGCCGTCGACCACGCGAACGTAGGTGACCACGCCGCGGTAGGTGTCGTAGACCGAGTCGAAGATCATCGCGCGGGCCGGGGCGTCGGCCTCGCCGACCGGGGCAGGCAGCTGCTTGATGACTTCGTCCAGCAGCGCCTCGACGCCTTCGCCGGTCTTGCCGGAGACCTTCAGCACTTCCTCAGGCTCGCAGCCGATCAGGTTCGCCAGTTCGGCCGCGTACTTCTCAGGCTGCGCGTTGGGCAGATCGATCTTGTTCAGCACCGGGATGATCGTCAGGTCGCCCTCGATCGCCAGATACAGGTTCGCCAGCGTCTGGGCTTCGATGCCCTGGGCGGCGTCCACCAGCAGGATCGCGCCTTCGCAGGCGGCCAGCGAGCGGGACACCTCGTAGGTGAAGTCCACGTGGCCCGGGGTGTCGATCATGTTCAGGGCGTAGGCCGTGCCGTCGGCCTCCCATGGCATGCGAACCGCCTGGGACTTGATGGTGATGCCGCGCTCGCGCTCGATATCCATGCGGTCCAGGTACTGCGCTTTCATTTCGCGCGCAGAAACCACGCCGGTCAGCTGCAGCATGCGGTCGGCCAGGGTGGACTTGCCATGGTCGATATGCGCGATGATGCAGAAGTTACGGATAAGCGACGGATCGGTCGCGGCAGGCACCGGAGCGGTGCGGGCCAATGGAGACACCTAAACAGACCTCACTAGCAATGAGCAGACATGATTGAATTACGCCTATTCTGTCATGATTTGCGGGTGAGGACATATTCCCCGCGGCGCGCACTGATAGTTTGTGGTGCATGGCTTTGAATGCACAGAAGATATTCGACTTCATCCTCCGCGCGGTCAAGGAACTGAGTTCCTCCAGCACCAAGAGCACCAAATCGGGCGGTGCCAAGCCGCAGCGAAGCGGCGCCTCGACCTCCCATCGTCCCGCCGCGCAAAGCGCTCGACCCGCCCACCACGGCCATCGACCCGCCCCGGCGGCGGGCACCAGCACGGACTACCCCGGGGACTTCACCGGAACCGTCCGCTACGAGTACAACCCCAGCATGGACGGGGATGCAGACCCGGGAGAGATCGTCTGGGGCTGGGTTCCCTACGAGGAGGACCACTCCCAGGGCAAGGACCGGCCGGTGCTGGTCATCGGGCGCGAGGGCGGATGGCTGCTGGGCCTGATGCTCACCAGCAAGGACAAGAACAACTCGCAGCACCACAACCCGAACTACCTGGACATCGGCACCGGCTCCTGGGATCGCGAACGGCGCCCCAGCGAGGTGAAGCTCGACCGCATCATCCGGCTGTCCCAGGACGCGGTGCGGCGAGAAGGCGCAATCCTCGACGAAGACCGCTTCCGCAATGTGGTGAAGGTCCTAAACAACCGCCGCTGACCGGTCGCCGTTGGGGGCCCGTTCTGCTAGAGTTAACACTTGTGTGTCGCGCAGGTTGGGCGACACGCCCCCTTCGGGTCGCCATAGGTGCCCCACACCGCTCAGTCGATGGCCTGAAGGATGAACCCTCTACCGACCGTATAAGACGATAAACGAGAGAGTTTATTAAGTGGCAAACATCAAGTCCCAGAAGAAGCGCATCCTCACCAACGAGAAGGCACGCCTGCGTAACGTAGCTGTCCGCTCCGAGGTCAAGACCGTTATCCGCAGCGTGAACGAAGCTGTGGTTGCCGGTGACAAGGACAAGGCAACCGACGCACTGCGTCTGGCCGGCAAGAAGCTGGACAAGGCTGTTAGCAAGGGTGTTCTGCACAAGAACAACGCCGCTAACCGCAAGTCGGCCCTGGCCAAGAAGGTTAACGCCCTCTAAGCGCAGCTAGACTTTGCAACTCCCCCGGAACTTCGGTTCCGGGGGTTTTGTTTTGCCCTCTGTGTGCTGCACTCCGGGCAACCTGCAGCCGCTGCAGCTGTTCAGCCGGACTACGACGAAGGCGCCGCCAGTTTCTGGCAGCGCCTTGGTGGGTTCAGGCTAGTGGCGCGGGGCCTTGCCCGCGATGAACAGGATCGCGCGTTCCAGTGCGTAGCCCGGCGACCGTCCCCCGCCCTTGACCATGCGGTCGGTCTGCGCGATCGTCTCCACGCAGGCCGCCAGATCCGAGCGCTTCCAGCCGCGGGCCTGCTGCTGCGCCTGCTGCACCTGCCACGGGGCCATGCCCAGCTGGGAAGCCAGCACTGCGGCGGGTTCATTCACGCCCAGCACCTTGGCCAGCTGGCGCACCTTCATGGCCAGCGTGGCGACGATCGGGATCGGGTCGGTTCCGGTGCTCAGCGCGTGGCGCAGCGTGCGCAGCGCAACCTGGGCGTTGCCGGCGATCGCGGCGTCGGCGACCTTGAAGGCAGTGACTTCCACGCGGCCGCCGTAGTACTTGTCGACCACGTCCTGGTCGATGGTGCCGGTGGTGTCCTGGATCAGCTGCGAGCAGCTGGAGCCGAGCTCGGCCAGCGAATTGCCGACCGCGGCGACCAGGGCCTTGACCGCGTCGTTGGTGATGCGGCGCTTGGCGGCCTTGATCTCGGCGGTGACGAACTCGATCTTCTCCGCGTCCTTCTTCACCGGCTGGCAATTCACGATCACCGCGCCGGCGGCCTTGATGGCGTCCAGCAGCTTCTTGCCGCGGGTGCCGCCCGAGTGGTGCATGATCAGCACGTTCTCCGGCGCCGGGCTCTTCAGGTACGCCAGCGCGTCCTTCAGGAAGTACTCGTTCATGCTCGCCAGGTCGTGGATCTCGACCAGGTTCGCGGTGGAGAACAGCGAGGCGCTGGTGGCCAGCAGCAGCTCACCGGGCTCGTAGCTCTGCGCGTTCAGCCGGGTGTGCGCGATGTCCTCGCGGGAGGCGGCTTGGGCGCGCAGCAGTTCGAAGGCCCGGGAGGCGAGGTACTGCTCCGAGCCGGAGAGCAGGATCAGCGGCTGCGGGGTGAGGTCTCGCCAAGAGATCCCGGGATTGGCCTGGGCGCGTGCCATCGAACTCCTTAGTGCTGGGGCAATACTTCGATCCTACCGAACCGGCGCCCCCAGCGAGGCCGCGTGCACGCCGTCGGCATCCAATGTGAGCAGAACGGTGCCCAGCTGGTCGGTGCGCAGCACCTGGGCGCCCAGGCGCTGCGCGGTGTCGATGATGCCCTGGTTGGGGTGCCCGTAGGTGTTCTCCGCGCCGACCGAGACCAGGAACACCCGGGGCCGGGCGGCCTCGATCAGCTCCTGCCCGCCGTTGCGGGCGCCGTGGTGCGAGGCCTTGAGGATCGTGGCGTTCCCCTGCGGGCTGGCGGCGAGCAGCCGGTGCATGGCCTGCTCCTCCATGTCCCCGGCGGTGAGGAAGTCGATCTGCCGGTCCCCGCGGGTGAAGCTCAAGCGCAGCACCAGCGAGATGTCGTTCGGCTCGGCCCCCGGCACCATGGCGGGATCCGGTCCGATGACCCGGTAGGACACGCCCTGCCCCTGCCCGGTGTCCCCCGGAACCAGCACCCGGTGCGGCTGCCAGAGCGCCTCGGGGAAGCCGGCGGAGACCAGGCGCTCCCCCAGCGTGACGCCCGAGGACTCCAGCTCCGGCACGCCGCCGAAGTGGTCGGCGTCCTGGTGGGTCATGAACACCTTGCTCAGCGTGGTGATGCCCAGCTGACGCAGGCAGCCGGAGACCCCGCCGCCCGGCGGCCCGGCGTCGATGAGCCAGCCGGAGGATTCGCCGTCGCGGACCACCAGCGCGTCGCCCTGCCCGACGTCGCACATGGCGATGGTCCACGGATCGTGCAGCGGGGGCTTCCAGAACAGCGTCGCCGGCAGCACCAGCGCGGCCAGGAACACCGCCAGCACCCCGAGCAGCGCCAGGCAGGTGCAGCGCACGCGCAGCCGCTCGGTCTGGCTGCCGGAGATGAGCAGCACGCAGAAGACCACCGCGATGCCCGCAGCGATGACGATGCCCGGCAGCCCCTCGGGCCACGGGCGGCTGGCCCCGGGAAGCCGCACTGCCAGGTGGGCGAGCTGCCCGATCGCCTCGGCCGGCCAGCCGATCAGCCAGGCCAGGACGTGCGCTGCGCCGGGAATCACGGTGCACAGCAGCAGCGCGGCCACCCCGAGCGCCGTGATCACCGGCAGCAGCGGGGCCGCGAGCAGGTTCGCCGGCAGCGAGTAGAGGCTGAAGTCGGCGTTCAGCGCGATCACCACCGGCAGGCAGGTGAACTGGGCTGCGACGCAGATGGCCGTGGGTTCGGCCAGCAGCGCGGGCAGGATGCGTGCTGCCAGTTCGGCCAGCGGCGGGGCAAGCATGATGATGCCGGCGGTGGCAAGCACCGACAACGCGAACGCCGGCTCGGCGGCCAGCGATCGGTCCACGAGCAGCAGCACGGCGGCGCTGAGCCCCAGGATGCCCAGCGAGCCCTGGCCGCGCCCGGAGAGCAGCGAGAACACCGCGATCGCGCCCATCAGGCCGGCGCGCAGCACGCTGGGATCGGGCCCCACGAAGGCGACGAACAGCCCCAGCCCGGCAGCCATCAGCACCCCGGCCAGCACCCGGGGCACGGCGAACAGCCGCAGCAGCACCATCAGCATCGAGCCGACCAGGGCGATGTTCGACCCGCTGACCGCTGTCAGGTGGCTCAGCCCGCTGCCCTTCATCGCCTCGCCCAGGGCCTGGTCCTGCCCGGAGCGGTCCCCGTAGAGCATGCCAGGCAGCAGCGCCCTGGCGTTCGGCGGCAGCCCGACCAGCTGCGCGGCGAAGCGCTCCTTGAGATTCGAGGCGGGGGTGGGCAGCTGCCAGCTGGTGACCTTCGGCTCGCTGTCGGCCCGGGCCCACCAGGTGAAGCTGCCGGAGTCCTGCGCCGGCTGCAGCGAGGCGATCACGGTGAACTCCCGCGCGTGGCCCGGCAGCGGGGCGGCCAGGGCCAGGTAGATCGGGATCGGGCACCGCTGCCAGTGCCCGCGGTGCTGGTAGCCGGTCAGCAGGGCGGCGCCGGCGACCCCGCCGCCGTCGGCGGGCCGCGGCGGGTCCTCGAAGTGCGCGGTGATGCGGCGCTGCTGGTCCCCTGGTTCGGGCAGGGTGCATTCGGCGGCGCCGAGGTTCGTGCCGAGCACCGCCAGCGCGCCGAGCAGCAGCACCAGCGGGCCGGTGAACCACGGGGCCGCATGCGGCGCGTCGTGCCGGGCGCGCAGCAGCAGCGCGAACAGCCCGGCGAAGGCGCCCAGCAGGGCCAGCACCGCCCACCCCGGGGGCTGCAGCAGCGCGGCGAGCCAGGCCCCGGCAAGCAGCCACAGCCCGCGGAAGTCGGTGCGCACTACAAGCACCTCATGGCTGCACCAGCTCGCGCAGGTTGCCCAGCACCGCCGGGCCGATGCCGGAGACCGCGTCCAGCTCCTCCACGGAGGCGAACGGCCCATGGGCTTCGCGGAAGTCGATGATGCGTTGGGCCAGCGCGGGCCCGATCCCCGGCAATTCCTGCAGCTGCTGCGCGTCGGCGCTGTTCAGCGAGATTTTCCCGCCGGCTGCGCCGCCGTCCGTGCCATCCACCGGAGCGCTGGAGCCGGCGGCGGAGGGCGGGGCGGCCTGGGCGTCCGCGCTGCCGGGCAGCACGATCTGCTGGCCGTCGGCCAGCCGGGCGGCGAGATTCAGCAGTTCGGGGCGGGCGGTGCGCCGCATGCCGCCGGCCGCCTCCAGCGCGTCGACGATGCGCGCCCCGGCGGGCAGGGTGTACACCCCGGGCTTCTTCACCGCACCCACCACGTGCACGGTCACCGCGCCCTCGGAGTTCCCCGGCGCGGCGGTGCCCGAAGGCAGGGCGCCAGGAGCCGCCGTGCTCGGCGTTGCGGCGCCGGGCGGCGGCGAGGGGTCGGAGACCAGCGGCACGGTCTCAAGCTGCGTGGTGGTCGGCGGCGGGGCCAGCAGGATGGATAGCCCGATCCAGGCCAGCACCACCAGCACCAGCACGAGCACCGCCACGCGGCTCACGGCAAAACGCAGCCGCGAGGCACGTGGCGCGTACCTGCTGAAGAAGTCATGGCGCCCCATGGACCCCAGTCTGGGCTAGCCGGAGGCCGCAGGCCCCTGGTGCGGCGCGGGCTGTGGATACAGCGGGGCCACTGCCACGCCGAGCACCCCCATGCCGGTGTGCGCGGCCAGCACCGCCGGCAGCGACTCGATGAGCACCTCGCCCTCGCAGTAGGGGTTCAGCTCGGTGGCGATCTCGGTGGCAAGTTCCGCGGCGCCGAAGTGCATCACGCCCAGCCGCACCGGGCCCGTCGCCGCGGCGGCGTCGCGCTGGGCCAGGGCCACCAGTCGCGCCTGGGCGCGCGCGAAGGAGCGCGGCTTCTCCAGCGGGGCGATCACCCCGCCGGCGATGCCCAGGATCGGCTTGACGTTCAGCAGGTTGCCGAACACCGAGGACACCGCGCTGATCCGCCCGCCGCGGCGCAGCTGTTCCAGGGAGGGCACCGCGAAGTACACGCGGTTCACCGCCGCGCCGGAGGCGATCTGCTCCAGCAGGCCCAGCCCGGCGCCGGCGTCGCGCGCGGCGAGCACGTCGGCCACCGCGAAGCCCTGGGCCATGGCCACGGTGCGCGAATCGATCACGCTCACCGGCACCGGCGCCTCGGAGGCGGCCAGCCGGGCGGCGTCGACGGTGCCGGACAGCCCCGCCGAGAGGTGGATGGAGATGACCGCCTGGCAGCCGGCCTCGGCCAGCTGGCGGTAGGCGCGGGCGAACTCGCCGGGGGCCGGGCGCGAGGTCTTCACCGCCTGCCCCATGGCAAGGCCCATCATCAGGGCGGTCGTGTCCTCGCCGTGCACATGGTCGTCCACGATGATCGGGATGCCCAGCTGGATGAAGTCCGGGGCCTGCAGCAGGGCCGGCGGCAGGCAGGAGGCCGAATCGGTCACCACCCCGATCCGGGTGCCAGAAAGCCCACGCGGGGCCAGCAGCTTGTGCAGCCAGCCCGTGCGTGGGCTCTTGGATCGCTCAGTCATGTCTTGAGCTTACGGTACGCGTCGGGCCGGACCTACGGCGCCGGGACCACGTTCACGAGCTTCGGGGCGCGCACGATCACCTTCAGCGGCGCCTTCCCGTCGAGCATGCGCACGACGGCCTCGTGGGCCAGCGCCTGCTCGCGCAGCGCGTCCTCGGAGATGTCCACCGGGACCTCAAGGCGTGCGCGCACCTTGCCCTTGATCTGCACCACGGCGGTGACGGTGTCGTCCACCAGCAGCGACTCGTCGACCGTCGGCCAGGCGCTGGTCACGACGCTCGGGGCGTAGCCCAGCGCCTGCCACATGTCCTCCGCGGTGTACGGGGCGAACAGGCTCAGCAGCTGCGCGATAACGGTGGCCGCCTCGCGCACCGCGGGATCCGCTGCGCCGGCGCCCGAGTCGATGGTCTTGCGGGTGGCGTTGACCAATTCCATGGTCTTGGCGATCACCACGTTGAACTTCCCCGAGTCCAGCAGCTGGGCGGATTCGTGCACGGTGCGGTGGGTGACCTGGCGCAGCGCCTTGTCCCCTGCCGCGTAGTCCACGCCCGGGGCGCTGGCCACGTCCTGGGCCACGCGCCAGGCGCGGGCCAGGAACTTCTGCGAACCGTACGGCGAGACGTCGGCCCAGTCCACGTCGTCCTCCGGAGGGGAGGCGAACACCATGGTCAGGCGCACCGCGTCCACGCCGAACTTGTCCAGCTGCTGGCCCAGGTCCACGCCGTTGCCCAGCGACTTGCTCATGGCCTTGCCGCCGTTGAGCACCTGGCCCTGGTTCAGCAGCGCGCTGAACGGCTCCTGCACGTCGATCAGGCCCAGGTCGTAGATGACCTTGGTGAAGAAGCGGGAGTACAGCAGGTGCAGGATCGCGTGCTCGACGCCGCCGACGTACTGCCCCACCGGCATCCAGTCGCGCACGGCCTTCGGGTCGAAGGGGCCCTCGGTGTAGTTCGGGGAGACGAAACGCAGGAAGTACCAGGAGGAGTCCACGAAGGTGTCCATGGTGTCGGTGTCGCGCTTGGCGGCGCCGCCGCAGGTCGGGCAGGACACGTTGACCCAGTGATCGGCGGCCGCCAGCGGGCTGGTGCCCTTCGGGGCCAGCTGCTCGCCGCGCAGGTCATCGGGCAGGCGCACCGGCAGCTGGTCCTCGGGAACCGGCACCTCGCCGCAGGCCTCGCAGTGGATGATCGGGATCGGGGTGCCCCAGAAGCGCTGGCGGGACAGCAGCCAGTCGCGCAGGCGGAAGTTCACGGTGTGCTCGCCGGTGCCGGCGGCCTGGACGATCTCGATGGCCTTGGCGATCGCGTCGGCCTTCTCCAGGCCGTCCAGTGCGCCGGAGTTCACCAGCTTGCCCTCGCCGGCGGTGGCGATGCCGGTCTCGTTCGGGTCTTCCAGCCCGGTTTCGACGACCACGCGCACCGGCAGGTCGAAGGTGCGGGCGAAGTCCAGGTCGCGCTGGTCGTGCGCGGGCACTGCCATGATCGCGCCGGTGCCGTAGTCGGCCAGCACGTAGTCGGCGGCCCAGATCGGCAGCTTTTCCCCCGAGAGCGGGTTGATGCCAAAGCGCCCGGTGAACACGCCGGTCTTCTCGCGCTCGGTGGACTGGCGCTCGATCTCGGACAGCGCCTTGACCTGCTCCTGGTAGGCTTCCAGGGCTTCGCGGTGCTCGTCGGTGACCAGTTCTCCGGCCAGGTCCGCGTCCGCGGCGACCACCATGAAGGTCGCGCCGTACAGGGTGTCCGGGCGGGTGGTGAAGACCGGGATCTTCACCGCAGGCTTCTCATCGTGCGCCTCGATCTCGAAGGTCACCTCGGCGCCTTCGGAGCGGCCGATCCAGTTCTTCTGCATCAGCAGCACGCGCTCGGGCCAGTGGCCCTTGAGCTGCTCCATGTCCTCCAGCAGGCGGTCGGCGTAGTCGGTGATCTTGAAGTACCACTGGTTCAGCGACTTCTTGGTCACCTGCGTGCCGCAGCGTTCGCAGGCGCCGTTGACGACCTGCTCGTTGGCCAGCACGGTCTGGTCCTTCGGGCACCAGTTCACCGGGTGGTCCTTGCGGTAGGCCAGGCCCTTCTCGTAGAACTTGGTGAACAGCCACTGGGTCCAGCGGTAGTACTCCGGATCCGAGGTGTGCAGGCGGCGGTCCCAATCGGCGGAGATGGCGTAGCGCTTGAAGCTGGCGGCCTGGGTGTCGATGTTGGTGTAGGTCCAGTCCGAGGGGTGCGCGTTGTTCTTGATCGCTGCGTTTTCCGCGGGCAGGCCGAAGGAGTCCCAGCCGATCGGGTGCATGACATCGTAGCCGCGCAAGCGCCAGTACCGAGCCACGACGTCGCCCATGGCGAAGGCCTCGGCGTGGCCCATGTGCAGGTCGCCCGAGGGGTAGGGGAACATGTCCAGGACGTAGCGGCGTTCACGCGTGCCGTCGTCGGCCGGCTTGAACACCTCTAGCTCGTCCCAAACCGGTAGCCACTTGGACTCAATGTCCTTGAAGTCGTAGGTTCTGGTCTCGTTCGTCGATGATGTCACTGAGCTCTTCTCACAGATTCGCGGAAAAATTTCCTGACGGAAAACTGGTTTCTGCTTCCAGACACAACAAAAGCCCCCAAATTTCCACTCGGGGGTACGGCCGTCAGGCCGCTCTTAGACTAGGTCGCGCTGGGAATACATAGGGTGATTCTATCGCACCCCGGGCGGTGCATGCCGCATCGATGAAGCGCAAGCTTGCCCACAGTCCGCGCCGCGGCACCTTCGCGCCTGAAACATCGATGCGGTCGATCGCGCCATCGGCCACAATGGGCTCATGATCCCATGCTTCCCGCGCCGTGCGCGCCGCGTCCTCGCCCCGGGCCTGCTGCTGCCCGTCGGCGCGCTCCTGCTCTCGGGCTGCGCCATGCTCGGCACCTACGAAGGGCACACCTGCGACGGCAGGAAACCTGTCGCCTCCCTGGAGCAAGCCGGCCGCCAGCTGGTCCAGGCCGCGTACGACCAGGACGTGGAAGCCGCCTGCCGGGTGGCAACCCCCTACGCCGGCGTCGAGCTGGAGCCGAGCATGCTCGGCAGGACCCGGGAGCTGCTGGCAGGCGCCGGGGTCACCCCGCAGAATGTGCAGGTGCTGGTCGGCGAGCAGATGGGCAGCTCCTATTCCGTGCTGCTGGGCAGCACGGAGGGAGAGGGCCGGGTCGCCGTCACCGGCCACGCGGTGTGGGACGCCGGCTTCACCATCTCGCTGCCCGACGACGCCTATCCGGAGCTGCCGCAGGCGCCTGGGGACCCTGCCTCGCCACCCTCCTCCGCGGCGCCCTAGGCCGCAGCCGGAAAATCGGCTGGCCGGGTTATCCACACTGCGCAGGCGCCTGCCCCCGCGCCGCCGGCTTCGGCCCGAGGCTGGATTCATGACCACCGAAGCCCTGCTCACCGCGCTGCACACCTTGTGCACCTCCCCGAAGCATCTGGGGACCCAGCTCACCGCTGGCATGCTGGTGCGCCTGGGCGCGCTGTGCCTGGCACTGTTCACCGCGCTCGGCCGGCTGGTCCACGAGGCGCGCGATCCCCGCCTGGTCCTCGCCCATGCGCAGCTAGTGGAGCAGTTCGCCCAGCAGGTGCACCGCGAGCAGCTGGCCGGCGCGCTGGAGGCCGAGGTCACCGGCGCGGCCGGGCTCAGCCTGGCCACCTACGATGCGTTGCGCGCCGGAACCTGCGATCTGGAGGCCGAGCCCGAGTTCGCCTCCGGGCGGGCTGGCTACAAGACCGCCGGCGATCTGCTCGCCGCATGGCTGGGCATCACCTATTTCGAGGCGCAACGCCGGATCGACGACGCGCACCTGCTCATCGGCCGGCGCACCGCCCAGGGCACCATCTGCGCGCCGCGCTTCGAGCACCTGGCCAGCATCTACGCCCAGGGCCAGGCCGACCGCCGCGCCATCGCCGGCACCGCCCGCAGCCTGGAGAAGCTCGAAAAACCGGACACCACCTTCGACGGGGTGCCCTGTTCGCTCACCGCCCGCGCGGCCGACGGCAGGCTGCTGGAGGAGCATGCAGCCGACGCGCTGCGCGAGCTCGGCCCGATCGAGGCGCGCAAGCAGATCGGCACGCAGATCAAGACCTACAAGGAGCTGCACGAGGAAAAGCTCCCGCCGGACCTGGGCCTGTTCATCGGGCCAGTCGTCCGGGGTGTGCACACCTTCACCCTGCGCACCCTGGCCGCCCACGCGGAGTACCTGCGCTCGGTAGCGGCCCAGTCCGGCAGCAAACGCACCAAGGCCGGCAAGCACGCGCGCAAGCCCGACGCGGATCAGGCCGTTTCGCCCGAGCCCCCGGACGCCCCCGCACAACAGGAATCCCCCGCAGCGGAGAATGAGGGCACCGCGTCCGGCGATCAGCGGCCGACGCCTGACTGGCTCCAGCCCGAGGGGCCGATGCCCGACTGGGCCGCGGAAGACCCGGAGCCCTCCAGCAGCGCGGACCAGCAGCCCGATCAGGAGTCCCCAGCGGGCGCCGCAGCGGATGATGACGGTCCGAAGCCCGATCCCGACGCCGAACCACATGAAAACGACGCCGAGGAGCCGGCCGCCGAGGAGCCGAACGCCCCGCTGCGCCGGCTGAACGCGCTGATGGCCATCCTCACCACGTCGTTCACGGGGAGCGCCGCGAAGCCGATCGTGCCGAAGATCCTGGTCTACCTGCGGCTCAAGGACCTGCAGAACCTGGCCGAGGCCCATGGCATCAGCGCCCACGGGGTGGACATCCCGCCGGGCGAGCTGAGAAAACTACTGGTCACAGCCCGGGTGATCCCGCTGGTGCTGGGCGGCAACAGCCAACCGCTGGACGTCGGACGCTCCAGGCGCTTCCACCAGGGATACATCAAGATGGCGGTGATGGCCCGTGATCGCGGGTGCATTGTGCCCGAATGCACGACGCCCCCGGACCTGGTGGAGATCGACCACTACAAGAAGCCATGGGCGGAAGGCGGCACGACCAGCGTCGACTCCGGGGCGGCGATGTGCTCCAACGAGCACCACGGCCGCCACTCCGGCCAGCTGAAAGTGGTCGACGTCAACGGGCTGCCGCAAGTGCTGCTGCCGCCGCACCTTGATCCCGAGCAGAAGCCCCGGCGCAATACCTACTGGGGCGCCCTGCAGCTCGACGACGACCCGCCCGGCGGCGCTGGGCCCCCGGCCACGGATCCTCCCGCGGACCGGCGCGGGTGAACGAAAAAGGATCCCGGCCAACCTGGTGGTTGACCGGGATCAGTGGTCGGCCGACTGCTGGGCCGTCGGGAAAACGCTAGGCCTTGGTGTCTTCGTCGACCCAGTCGAAGGTGCGGGTGACGGCCTTCTTCCACAGCCGCAGGCTGCGTTCGCGCTCTTCGGCACCCATCACAGGCTCCCAGCGCTTGTCCTCTGACCAGTTCGCCTCCAGCTCGCCCAGGTCCTTCCAGAACCCGACGGCCAGGCCGGCCGCGTAGGCGGCGCCCAGCGCGGTGGTCTCGGTGACCTTCGGGCGGACCACGGGCACGCCGAGGATATCGGCTTGGAACTGCATCAGGTGCTCGTTGGCGACCATGCCGCCATCCACCTTCAGCTCGGTCAGCGGCACCTCGGCGTCGGCGTTGACCGCGTCCAGCACCTCGCGGGTCTGGAACGCGGTGGACTCCAGGGCCGCGCGGGCGATGTGGTGCTTGTCCGCGAAGCGGGTCAGCCCGACGATCGCGCCGCGCGCGTCCGAACGCCAGTACGGGGCGAACAGGCCGGAGAACGCCGGCACGATGTACACCCCACCGTTGTCCTCGACGTGGCTGGCCAGTTCCTCGATCTCCGGGGCGCTGGCGATCATGCCGATGTTGTCGCGCAGCCACTGCACCAGCGACCCGGCGACCGCGATCGAGCCCTCCAGCGCGTACACCGGGGCGGCGTCGCCCAGCTTGTAGGCCAGCGTAGTGATCAGCCCGTTGCTTGAGGAGACGATCTCCTGCCCGGTGTTGAAGATCAGGAAGCAGCCGGTGCCGTAGGTGTTCTTCGCGGTGCCCGCGCCGAAGGCGGCCTGCCCAAAGGTTGCCGCCTGCTGGTCGCCCAGGATGCCGGCGACCGGCACCTCGCGCAGCAGCTGGTTGGAGGCGACCGTGCCGTACACCTCGGAGGAGGACTTGATCGCTGGCAGCATCGAGGCGGGAACCCCGAAGTCGGCCAGGATCTGCTCGTCCCACTGCAGGGTTTCAAGGTTCATGAACAGGGTGCGCGAGGCGTTGGTGACGTCGGTGGTGTGCACGCCGCCCTCCGGCCCGCCGGTCAAATTCCACAGCACCCACGTGTCGGTGGTGCCGAACAGCAGGTCGCCGGCCTCGGCACGTTCGCGCGCCCCGTCGACGTTCTCCAGGATCCACTTGATCTTGGTGCCGGCGAAGTAGGTCGCCAGCGGCAGCCCGACACGGTCCTTGTAGCGCTCGATCCCGCCCTCGGCGGACAGCGCGTCGACGATGTCCTGGGTGCGGGTGTCCTGCCAGACGATCGCGTTGTATACCGGCTCACCGGTGTGCTTGTCCCACACCACGGTGGTTTCGCGCTGGTTGGTGATGCCGACGACCTCGATGTCGTGGCGGGTCAGGTTCTCCTTGGCCAGCGCGGTGCCGATGACCTCGCGCACGTTGTCCCAGATCTCGATCGGGTTGTGCTCCACCCATCCGGCGGCCGGGAAAATCTGCTCGTGCTCCTTCTGCCCCACGGAGACGACCTCTCCGGCGTGGTCGAAGACGATGGCGCGGGAGCTGGTGGTTCCCTGGTCAATGGCGATGACGTACTTGTTGCTCACTGTCGATCAACTTTCTCTAGTGGGTGCGGCATTACAGCAGGACGGCGACGGCCAGGCCGCCCAAGGCTCCGCCGGCCAGCGGACCGAAGACGGGAACCCACGAGTAGGCCCAGTCCGAGGACCCCTTGCCGGGGATCGGCAGCACCGCATGCGCAAGACGCGGGGCGAGGTCACGTGCTGGATTGATAGCGTATCCGGTTGCTCCGCCGAGGGATAGGCCGATCGCGACGACCAGCAGGCCGACCGCCAGCGGGCCGAGCCCGTGCGGCGTCCCGCCGAAGCCGCCGATCACGAACACCAGCACGAAGGTGCCGATGGCTTCGGAGACCACGTTCCACCCGTAGGAGCGGATGGCCGGGCCGGTGGCGAACACTCCGAGCACCTTGCCCTGGTTGGCCGGCTCGTCGAAGTGCTTCTTGTAGGCCAGCCAGGCGGTGACGGCGCCCAGGAAAGCGCCGATGAACTGCGCGGCCACGTAGACCAGCGCGGTCGCTGCCGACTTCGGGATGCCTGGGGCCAGCTCGGTTGCTTCGGGGTTCACCATCAATCCCAGGGTGACCGCGGGATTCAGGTGGGCGCCGGACGGGGCCGAAACCCAGACACCGGAGAAGACGGCCAGGCCCCAGCCGAAGCTGATGGCGACCCACCCTGCGGCGCTGCCCAGGGTGCCCTTCAGCGAGACGTTGGCGCAAACGCCGGCGCCCATGAGAACGAGGATAAAAGTACCGGTGAATTCGGAAATGAACACTTGCAGGGGCATCTTTGACCTTTGAGGTGATATCACATCCTGCCGGCGGCGATCTGCCGCCGGCAGCAACGGCAGGCTCAGTCCAGGTCGACCCCGTGGCTGCCTGCCAGGACCGAGATCGTATGGGCGATCTCGGCCTGGGTCTGGGTGTCATCCCAGCCCATCGGCCCAGCCAGGCAGCGTGCCGCCTCGCTGACCAGATCCTTGGTGACCAGGCCTCGGAAGGCCAGGTTGGTGCGGCGGATGAAGACGTCGATCAGGCGGCCTACCTGCTCGTGGGCGGCCATGTAGGCCAGCTCCTGGCAGGACAGCTCGTCGGAGTGCTGCAGCGCGGTGTCCTCGCCAAGCTGGGCCAGCACCGCGTCCGCTCCGGTGCCGTAGCGCTCGAGCAGCACCCGCAGGCGGTCGCGCCCGGCGGCGTTCTCGCGCGCGGCGTACCAGGCGGCCAGCTCGCCCTCGTTCATCGGGAAGTCCTTGCCGCCGCCGATCGGCACGCCGGCGGTGGAGCGGATCTCGCGCTCCCCCAGGAATTCCAGCGCCTTGCCGCCCAGGTTCTCGCTCAGTGCGCGGAACGTCGTCCACTTGCCGCCGATCAGCGAGAGCATCGTGGTGGTGTCGGTGAGCCGGGTTTCGCGCACCTGATAGTCGCGGGAGACGAAGCCGGGGGCGGTGTCGTCGTGGTTCGGCAGCGGGCGCACGCCGGAGAACTTGTAGACGATCTGCTCGCGGCGCACGGTGATGCGCGGGAAGACGTGGTGGACCAGCTCGAAGAAGTAGTCGACCTCTTCCTCGGTGCACACCGCCGGCTCGGCCATGTCGTGCTCCAGGTCGGTGGTGCCCACCAGCACGCGCCCGAGCATCGGGTAGATCAGCACGATGCGCCCGTCCTCGTGCTCGAAGAAGATCTCGCGTCCGCCGGTGGCCGCGAGCAGCTCGGGGTGGTCCAGCACGATGTGCGAGCCCTTGGTGCCGCCGGTCCACTTGGTCTTCCGGCCCAGCTGCTCATTGGTCACGTCGACCCAGGCGCCGGTCGCGTTGATGATGACCTCGGCGTCGAAGTCGAAGCTCTGCCCGGTCAGCACGTCGCGCAGCTGCGCGGTGCCCCCGTCGACCCCTGCCAGTTCCACGTAGTTGCTGGCGCGGGCGTCCGGGTTGGCGCGCAGGCCTTCCTGCAGCACGTCCAGGGTCAGGCGCTCAGGGTTGTGCACCGAGGCGTCGAAGTAGGTCGCGGTGTACTTCACGTCGTCGCGCAGGGCCGGCAGGTCCTTGCGGGCCGCGGCGCCGGCCTTGAAGTTGTGCCACGGGGTGTTGCGCCCGCCGACTCCGGCGAACACGTCGTACATCACCAATCCGGCCTTGATCAGGGCGGCGCCGCGTTCGGTCGGCTTGCCGGACTTGTGGGTCACAAAGCGCATCGGAGCGGAGAGGATCCCCGAGAAGGTGGAGAAGATCGGGATGGTGGTCTGCAGCGGCTTGACGTAGTGCGGGGCGATCTGAAGCAGCGAATTGCGCTCCTGCACCGACTCGTGCACCAGGCGGAACTCGCCGTTTTCCAGGTAGCGGATGCCGCCGTGGATCATGTGCGAGCTGGCGCCCGACGCGCCTTGGCAGTAGTCTCCGCGTTCGACCAGCGCAACGTCGAGGCCCTGCATGGCAAGGTAGCGGAAGGTGGCGACACCGTTGATGCCGCCGCCGACGACCAGAACCCGTGCCTGGGGCCGTTCGCGCAGTTTGGCCAGCTGTTCCCGATTCACGACGTGTTGCCCCTTTGTAACGATTGAGTAGTTCTACGGGTTAGTGTTGTCGGTAGTTTGCAAAGCGGTCAAATGAATTGCACAAACGTGCAGAAATGGTCAGATTGATGCAGAAACCACCCCCTGCAGGGCCCTACCGGCGCCCTGCGCATGACACATCCGTGCAGTACGGCACCCGTGAGAAGGACGCGCTGCGCGCCGCCCAGCTGTATTACCTGCAGGATTTGAAGATGGAGGTCATCGCCCGCGAGCTGGGCACCTCCCGCTCGACCGTCTCGCGGCTGCTCACCCACGCCAAGCGCACCGGCATGGTCTCGATCAGCATCTCCCCCAGCGCCGGAATGTCAGCCCAGCTCTCCGGCCGGCTGGCCGAGCGCTTCGGTATCAACGTGCAGGTGGTGCCCACCGACGGCTCCATGGACGACGCGGAACTGCTCTCCCGCGTCGCCGCGCACGCGGCGCACCAGCTAGGAGCGATGGTCTCCTCCTCGATGACGATCGGGGTGGCCTGGGGTTCGACCATGCAGGCGGTGTCCACCGCGCTCAGCTCCCACCCCACCCATGACACCGTGATCGTGCAGCTGAACGGCGCGGCGAACCCGGTCACCAGCGGCGTGCGCTACGCCAGCGAGATCCTCACCCGCTTCGGCGAGGCGTTCACCGCGCGTACCGAGCAGTTCCCGGTGCCGGCGTTTTTCGACCGCGCGTCCACGCGCCGGGCGATGTGGCAGGAAACCTCGGTCAAGCGCGTGCTCAAGGTGCAGTCGGAGATGAACCTGGCGGTGTTCTCGCTGGGCGCGGCCGGGTCGGATGTCACCTCGCAGGTCTACCGCGGCGGCTACCTGAGCAAGCAGGAGACCGCGCAGCTGGCGAAGATCGGTGTGGTGGGCGACGTGGCGACGGTGTTCTTCGACCGGCACGGGCACAGCTCCGGGATCGGGATCAACGCCCGCTCCACCGGGCCCGCGCTCGATACCCTGCGCCGGGTGCCGCAGCGCTTCTGCGTGGTGGCCGGCCGGGGCAAGATCGAGGCCGTGCGCGGGGCGCTGAACGGCGGGCTGATCACCGATTTGGTGATCGACGAGGGCGCGGCCCTGGCGCTGCTGGACGGGTAGGATTTGAGGCATGAGCCCACGCACGCAACTTGTCAGCACGCACCGCCTCTTCGGCTCCGCCACCAAGGTCTTCACCTACCGGGCCGTGCCTGCCGAATCGCGCGGCGTGCTCTTCGCGGTGCACGGCTTCCGCGGCGACCACCACGGGCTGGACCGCATCATCGCCCAGCTTCCCGGCTACACCGTGGTGGTGCCCGACCTGCCCGGCTTCGGCAGCTCCAGCTCCATGACCCAGGCCCCGCACGACGTCGAGGGCTACGCCCGGATGCTCGACGTGCTGGCCGACGAGCTGCAGCTGGGCCCGGCCACCCACCTGCTCGGGCACTCCTTCGGGTCCATCATCGCCGCCAGGCTGGCCGCCGGGCGCGACTTCGCCTCGTTGACCCTGCTCAATCCGATCTCCGAACCGGCGCTGGAATCCTCCCAGGCGCTGCTGGCGCAGCTGACCAGCGGCTACTACGCCCTGTGCGCGGCGTTGCCGGCCGGCATCGGCGAGCCGCTGCTGCGATCGAGGCTGTTCACCGACGGCATGTCGCTGGTGATGACCAAGAGCCGCGACCCGCAGATGCGCCGCTATGTGCGCGACCAGCACCGCGCGTACTTCGGCGGATTCCACTCCCGCGATACCCTGGCCGAAGCCTACCTGGCCTCGATCAGCCACACCGTGGGCGAATACTCCCGGGTCATCGGCATCCCGACGCTGATGGTCGGCGGGCAGCAGGACGAGCTGGGTTCCCCGGCCACCCAGGAGGCGCTGCGCGCCACGTTCGCCGACGCGCGGCTGCTGATGCTGCCCGACGTCGGCCACCTGATCCACTATGAGAAGGCGCCCCAGGCTGCGGCCGCGGTGCGGCGCTTCCTGGAGGGGCTCGGCGGTTAAGCACGCAGCTGGGGCGGCGCCTGTCCGCGGCCCTCGTCATGAAGGTGTGACCCGCCCCGCCAGGCGCTAGAGTACCAGGCCGGCCCGCTATCTGCGTTCGCGGGTTTGGCCGGGGAAATGGGGGCGCATGGCATAGGGGGAATTAGCTGGGTCGCTGCGGCGGTGCCTGGGCCTGGTCCGCGCGCGGCTTTCGCAACGCGGCATCCGAGCGTCGGACACCGGTCCCACGGCCAGCTCCGGCAGCGCGCGCGTCGCGGTCATCGTCCCGGTCTTCAACGCGATGCCCTACCTGGGCGAACTGCTCGACAGCCTGGCGGCGCAGGACCTGGATCCGGAGCACTTCGAGCTCATCCTGGTCGACGACGGCTCCACCGACGGCGGGCCGCAGCTCATGGACCGATTCGCCGCCGCGCACCCGCGCACCCGGGTGATCCGCCAGCGCAACAGCGGGTGGCCGGGCCAGCCGCGCAACCGCGGGCTGGCGGCCACCGAGGCGGACTACGTCTTCTTCGCCGATGCCGGCGACATGCTGGCCAGCCACGCCCTGCGCAGCATGCTGGACTACGCGCAGCTGCACCAGGCGGACATGGTGCTCCCGCGCATCGCCGGGCTCAACGGCCGCCCGGTGAACCGCACGCTGCTGGCCAAGAACAACCCCAAGGCCGAGCTGCGCGAGGTTTTCGCCACCCTCGCGCCGCAGAAACTCATCCGCCGCGCGCTGATCGAGCGCCTGGAGCTGCGTTTCCCCGAGGGGCGGGTGCGGCTGGAAGACGGCATCTTCATCACCGCCTGCTATCTGGCCGCCGAGCGCACCGCGGTACTGGCGGACGACGACTACTACTTCCTGCGCGCCCGCCAGGACGCCAACAACATCAGCGCCCGCAAGGCCGACCCGGAGGGCTGCACCCGGTCGGTGGCGCGCATCGCCGAGCAGGTCCGCGCCGCGCGGCTTCCGGCCGATCTGGAACAGGGCATGGTGCTCGACCTCTACCGGCGCAAGATCCTGCGCACCTACCGGCCCGGACGCTGGCTGGGGATGGGCCGGTGGCGGCGGCGCAGCTGGAATCGCAGCTTGGCTTCCCGCACCGGCAGCGCTCGGCGGCGCTGCGCACCGGGGATGCCCGGCAGATGCAGGCGTGGGCGCTGCTCGAGCAGCTGCTGGCCGCGCACTGGAATGTGCGGCAGGACAGGCAGGGCGGGCAAGCCGCAGGAGTCCCGCACTTCGTTCCTGCCGGCCCGCCGCCGCAGCTGGCCGAGCTGATCCTGCGCCCACGCCACGGCGGCGCGGACGCGGCCCTGCCCCTGCGCCCCGCGGCGGACGCGTTCGCGCTGCACGGCGAACAGGAGCTGCAGCCCTTGACCCCGGACATCTACGACGTGTACGTGCAGGCCAGCCACCGCCAGGTGCAGGGCGAACCGCGGCGCGTCCGGGTGGGCCGGCGCGACTGGGCGGGACACCGCTTCTACGCGACGGTCAACGGCTACCTTAGCCTGGACGCCCGGCCGCGGGATGGGCAGGCCGTGGCCTAGAGGACCTCGTCGGGATCGACCGCGATGGTCGCTACCGGTTCCTTGGCCGCTGACATGCGGGCGCGCAGGGCGCGCAGCGCTTCTGTGACCGCCTGGCCGTGCGCGTAGCTGAAGAACAGCACGTAGCGGTGCTCCACGGGCGGTCCGTCGATGATGCTCGGCCCGTGGATCGCGACCAGCGCCCGGATGTCATCGTCCAGCGCGGCGACCAGCCGTTCGGCACCGGGCCCGGAGACCAGGGCGCTGCGCACGGCCGGCGGCAGCCCGACCTCGCGGCGTTCGGCCAGCTCGCGGTCGGCGAATCCGGCGGCATCCCAGCGCACCAGCGCGGCGCCGGCCGGGCTCGGGCTGCCGGTGAGCACCACGACCCCGCTGCTGCGGGCCAGGCAGGCGGCGGTGAACCAGCGTGCGAGCACCTCCTCGGTGTTGCGCAGCGAATCGTAGGCGAGCATCTTGTCGGCATCCAGCAGCAGCACCGCGGCGTACCCGCCCTCCACGACGGGCTCGACGCCAGGGGTGGCGACCACCAGCGCCGGCTTGTCGCCCAGGCTCGCCAGCGGCTTGGCCCCGGTGGAGGAGAGCACCTTCACCTTGGGGAAGGCCAGGCCAAGCTCCTCGGCGGTGCGGTCGGCGCCGATGCTGGCGGCGCGCACGCGCGGCGAGCCGCACTGCCCGCAGCGGTAGTCGTGGAACTGCTCCCCGCACCAGCGGCAGCCCACATGCGACTGCTTCCCGGCCAGCTGCAGCGGTCCCTGGCACAGCCGGCAGCGCGCCGGAGCCCGGCAGTCCTGGCAGGCCAGCGCCGGCATGAATCCGGTGCGGGCGACCTGCACCAGCACCGGGCCGGTTTCCAGCGCCTTGGTGGCTTCGCGCCAGGCCAGCGACGGGATGCGCACCCGCGCCAGCAGCGGGTCGCGCCCCAGCTCGAAGTCGTTGGTGGTGGCCACCACACGAGGGGTGTGGGCACGCAGCGTGTCGCGCGGCAGCTTCAGCTCGCTGGCCCAGCCGGTGGCCACCAGCCGCTGGGCCTCCACGGAGCGCGACGGGGAAGCCAGCAGCAGCGAGATCCCCGCCTGCTGGCTGCGCAGCAGCGCGACCTCGCGGCTGTGCTGGTAGGGGGCGCGCAATTCGCGGTGCGAGCGGTCGGCGTCCTGCCAGATGATCATCAGTTCCAGGTCCGGCACGTGGCACAGGGCGGCGGAGCGGGTACCGACCACCAGCTGCACGTGCCCGCCGATGGCGCGCAGGAAGTTGCGGTAGCGCGGGGTCGGGCCGTCGTCGGCCTGCAGCCGCGCGTAGGACTGGGCGCCGAGCTGCTCGTCCAGGTGCGCGCACAAGAGGTCAAGGTCGCGCGCGTCGGGCACCACGATGAGCACCCGCGCCCCGCGCTGAAGCACCGGCCGCGCGGCATCCAGCAGGAACCCGGGCCAGGAGCCGTGGAAATTCGGCGCCCAGCTCGCCACCGCGCGCCGGGTGGCCCCGTCGGCCCAGTCCTGCAGCACCGCAGAACCCTGCTCGTAGTGCTCCAGCTGGTTGGGGGCGTCCCCCAGCGCCAGCGCCGGGGCGGTCACCAGCTCCTCGGCCTCGACCTTGGCCGCGCGGGTGGGCACTGCCAGGCGCACCACGTCCCACAGGGTCCCGGCGTAACGCGCGGCGACCAGCGAGGCGGCGGCCAGGACGTCCGGGTGCAGCACCACCCTCTCGGAGATGATTTTCGACAGCGGGCGCAGCTTCATCGCCGGCTGGTGGTCCTCCAGCAGCTCGACGATGAACCCGGCCAGCTGCTGCGGGCCGAAGGGCACCTTTACGCGCACCCCGACCTGGGCTGCCGCGTGCATGGACTCGGGCACCTCGTAGTCGAAGAGGCGGTCCAGGTGCGGGACCGAGGAATCAATCAGCACCCGGGCGACCCGCTTGAGGCGGGCCTGGCCGGGTGCTGAGATGAGGGCGTCTTGCTCCACTGCTGCTAGGCGTTGAACCAGCTGCGCAGAGCGTCGACGCGGTCCAGCTTCTCCCAGGTGAAGTCGTTGTCGTCGCGGCCGAAGTGGCCGTGCGCGGCGGTCTTGCGGTAGATCGGGCGCTTGAGGTCAAGGTCCTCGATGATGCCCAGCGGGCGCAGGTCGAACACCTCGTTGATCGCGGCGGTGATTTTCGCCGGGTCCACGGTCTCGGTGCCGAAGGTCTCCACGTACAGGCCCACCGGACGCGCGACGCCGATCGCGTAGGCCACCTGGACCTCGGCGCGGCTTGCCAGCCCGGCGGCCACGACGTTCTTCGCGACCCAGCGCATGGCGTAGGCGGCCGAGCGGTCGACCTTCGACGGGTCCTTGCCGGAGAAGGCGCCGCCGCCGTGGCGGGCGAAGCCGCCGTAGGTGTCCACAATGATCTTGCGGCCGGTCAGGCCCGCGTCGCCCACCGGGCCGCCGATGATGAACGGTCCCGAGGGGTTCAGGATCACCTTGGTGCTGGAGATGTCCAGCTCCGAGCGCTCCAGGATCGGGGTCACGACCTCCTCGAGCAGGTCGGCCTTCAGGGTATTCAGCTCGTATTCGGAGGCATGCTGGCTGGAGACCACCACGGTGTCCACGGAGACCGGCGTGTCGCCGTCGTAGCCGATGGTGACCTGGGTCTTGCCGTCCGGGCGCAGCAGTGGCATGCGGCCGTTCTTGCGCATCTGGGTCAGGCGTTCGGACAGGCGGTGCGCCAGGAAGATCGGGGTCGGCATCAGCGAGGCGGTCTCGTTCGAGGCGTAGCCGAACATCAGGCCTTGGTCGCCGGCGCCCTGCATGTCGCGCGGGTCCTTCGCGATGCCTTCGCGGGACTCCAACGAGTTGAACACGCCGTCGTGGATCTCCTGGGACTGCTGGCCGATCGAGACCGACACGCCGCAGCGCGCCCCGTCGAAGCCGTTGGCCGAGGAGTCGTAGCCGATGTCCAGGATGGTGCGGCGCACGATCTCCGGGATCTCGACGTAGCCGTTGGTGGTTACCTCGCCCGCCACGTGCACCAGGCCGGTGGTGGTCAGGGTTTCGACGGCGACCTTGGAATCCGGGTCCTGCGCCAGCATGGCGTCGAGGATCGCGTCGGAGATCTGGTCGCAGATCTTGTCCGGGTGGCCCTCGGTAACGGATTCCGAGGTGAAAAGACGTAGTTCAGGGGTTGTTGAAGTCACCTTTGTACTCTATCTGGTCGTATCGACCGGTTGGCAGAACTTGCTGCGTTCGTGACCAAGCGCTATATGGCGCGGCTCACTTTGCGTCGGCAACATGTCCGTTTATTTCGGCGGCGAGCTGCCCGATGACGACGCGGGCCACCTCGATTTTGCTTCCGGCGGCGCCCACTGCAGGTTTCCCGTCGGCGAACAGCACCTGCACGGTGTTGCTGTCGGTCCCGAAGGTCAAGTTGGCGCCGACCTCGTTGACCACCAGCAGCTCGCAGCCCTTGCGCGCGAGCTTCGCCCTGCCGTAGTCCAGCACGCTGCCCTGGTCGTCGCCGGTTTCCGCGGCGAAGCCGACGATCACCGGCGGCAGCTGGTCGTTCGCACCGCGGGCGCAGACGATCTCGGCCAGGATGTCGGGATTGCGCACCAGTTCGATGACCGGTGCCGAATGCTCGTCGCGCTTCTTGATCTTCGAGCCCTCGATAGTCGCCGGGCGGAAGTCGGCGACGGCGGCGTTCATGATCAGCGCGTCCTGCCTCTCGGCGTGGGCGAAGACCGCCTCGCGCAGCTCCAGCGCGCTGGAGGCGTGCACCAGCTCCACCCCGTGCGGGGCCGGCACCTCCAGGTGCGTGGCGATGAGCGTGACCTGGGCGCCGGCGTCACGGGCGGCCTGCGCCAGCGCCACGCCCTGGCGCCCCGAGGAGCGGTTGCCCAGGAAGCGCACCGGATCCAGCGGCTCGCGGGTGCCGCCGGCGGTGATCAGCACCTTGCGACCGGCCAGGATCGGCTCGGAGAGCAGGTCCTGGATGGACTCGAAGATCTGATCGGGCTCGGGCAGGCGGCCGGGGCCGCTGTCCTTGCCGGTCAGCCGTCCCGAGGCCGGTTCGATCACGCGCACCCCGCGCTCGCGCAGCACGGCGGTGTTCGCCACGGTGGCCGGGTGCTGCCACATCTCGGTGTGCATGGCCGGGGCCATGACCACCGGCGCGCGGGTGGCCAGCAAAGTGCCGGTGAGCAGGTCGTCGGCCAGCCCGGAGGCGGCGCGGGCGAGGATGTCGGCGGTGGCCGGCACCACGAGCACCAGATCGGCCTGCTGGCCCAGGCGCACGTGGTTCACGGTATCGACGGCGTCGAAGACGTTGGAGGTCACCGGATTGCCGGAGAGCGCCTCCCAGGTGGCGTTGCCGACGAAGTTGGCGACGTTCCCGGTGGGGATGACGTCGACGTGGTGTCCGGCCTCGCGCAGCAGGCGCAGCAGGAGCACGGATTTGTAGGCGGCGATCCCTGCTGAGACGCCTAAGACGATTCGCTTCACGCAGCTCTTCCTTGGATGGTTGGGCGGTCGCAGTGATTTTCACCGCACCGCGGAGCATCGACCCGTTGCGGGCGTGTTTTTTGGTGCTTAACGAAAAAGAAGGCGCCCACTAATGGGGCGCCACCTTTTCGACTAGTCCTCGGTGACCTCGGCCGGAGTCACCTTCAGGAGGTTCTCATCCAGCTCGCGCAGGGCGATGGTCAGAGGCTTCTCGTTCAGCTTGGTTTCAACCAGCGGACCGACGTACTCGAACAGGCCTTCGTTAAGCTGTGCGTAGTAGGCGTTAATCTGGCGGGCACGCTTAGCCGAATTCAGCACGATCGCGTACTTCGAGTCGTTCGTCTCAAGCAACGAGTCGATCGATGGGTTGATGATTCCCTCTAGGTTGGACACAAGACTCCCTTTAGTCATTCTTCAGCCCCATGAGGGCCACAAGCTCTTCGGCGGCACGTGCGACATCGTCGTTTACGATGGTCACGTCGAATTCTGATTCCGCCGCAAGTTCTAGTTTAGCGGTTTCCAGCCGACGCTGCTGTTCTTCGGGCGTTTCGGTGCCGCGGCCAATCAGGCGGCGGACCAATTCGTCCCATGACGGCGGGGCCAGGAAGACGAATTTTGCCTCGGGCATCGACTCCTTGACCTGGCGGGCACCCTGAAGATCGATCTCCAGCAGCACCTTCTTGCCCTCGGCTACCGCGTCTTCCACCGTTGAGCGGATGGTGCCATAGCTATTCTGGCCGTGGACCACGGCCCACTCCAGCATCTGGCCCTCGTCGACGAGCTGGTGGAACTTCTCGGGGCCCACAAAGAAGTAGTGGACTCCGTCGGTTTCACCGGGTCGTGGATCGCGTGTCGTTGCCGACACCGAAAGCCAGACGTCTGGATAGTTATCTCGGATGTAGGTGGACACGGTGCCCTTACCTACAGCCGTGGGGCCGGCTAGAACAGTTACCGACGCAACGGTCATTGACTACACTTTCGTTTTTGGCGGGCTTTGCTTGAAGTGCTCGGTAATTGCGGTGCGTTGCTTGCGTCCCAGTCCGCGCAGCCGGCGGGATGGGGAAATGCCAAGTCGCTCCAGCAAATTCGCCGCGCGTACTTCACCAACGCCCGGTACCGATTCCAGAAGGTCCATGACACGCATGCGTCCCACGGCCTCATCTTCGTATACCAAGTCTAGTACCTCGGTGATGGAAATTTTGCCGGCACTGAACTGGGCCTTGATTTCAGCACGACGGGTGCGGGCAGCAAGTGCTTTGGCGCGTGCCCGGATGCGGTCTTCGTCAGAGAGTTCTCGCAGAACCATCGTTCAGCCATCCTTAATGTGTAGTGGACTAAGGCTATGAACCGAACATAGCTTTCCAACACGCGTTTGGCAAGACTAATCGCGTTGTGGCCAGTAGAAACTCTATCGGCCACAACGCGATTGGGTCGCATATTTAGTTGTCGCTACTTCGCTGCGAGCAGTTCGTCGCGCACGCTGCGCGCCTTGTCTCGAAGCTCGTTCACGTCCGGGCCTGCCTTCAGGATGTCGCGGCTGCTGGTCCCCAGTACCTGGCGGTAGCTGGAGGCGAACGCCGTTGCGATGTCCTGCGCCGTCGCCCCCTGGGCGCCGAGGCCCGGGGTAAGCAGCGGAGCCTTGGAAGCGCTCAGGTCAATGCCGAGTTTCGCGGGTGCGTCGCCGATGGTCGCACCGACCACCAAGCCGACATGCCCCAAATCTTCGGCATCTGCATTTTCCGCGCTGACCTGCTCGATGATTGATTTAGCAACTGACTTATCACCGCCGACATGCTGCACCGAAGCGCCCTCAGGGTTGGAGGTCAGCCCCAGCACGAACACTCCCCTGCCGGTGGCCGCAGCCAGGTCGATGGCGGGGCGCAGTGACTCGTAGCCCAGGTACGGGCTCAGGGTCACGGCGTCCGAGGCCAGCGGCGAGGAATCGTCCAGCCAGGCGGTCGCGTAGGCCGCCATGGTGGAGCCGATGTCCCCGCGCTTGGCGTCGGCCAGCGTCAGCAGGTTGGCAGCCTTCGCGGCCTGGAGGGTCTCCTCCAACGCCGCGAAGCCGGCCGAACCGAAGCGCTCGTACAAGGCCACCTGCGGTTTCAGGATGGCGGCCACGCCGGTCATCGCCTCCACCACAGTGAGCGAAAACACGCGCACGCCCTCGGCCGTGTTCGGCAGTCCCCAGGCCTCCAGCAGCCCCGGGTGCGGGTCGATGCCCACGCACAGCGGTCCGCTGGAGTCCATGGCCGCCCGAAGGCGGGTCCCGAATGGCACCGGACTAGGCATTGCGCGCTGCTTCCAGTGCGGTTTCGTGCTCCTGCAGGCTGGTGACGTCCCAGGCGTATTCGCGCAGGGCGTCGATGGCCTGGACGGCCGCGCCGAACTCCGCCACGGTGGTGATCACCGGGGTGCCGACGCTGGTGGCTGCAGCGCGGATCTCGTATCCGTCGCCGCGGGCATCGGAACCCGACGGGGTGTTCAGGATCAGCCCGATCTCGCCAGCCTGGATGAGGTCGACGATCGACTCGCCGCCCTCGTGCAGCTTGCCCACGATCTGGGTCGGGATGCCGTTGCGGCGCAGCACCTCGGCGGTGCCGCCGGTGGAGATGATCTCGAAACCGCGGTCGGCCAGGTGCTTGACCGGCATCACGATCGAGCGCTTGTCGCGGTTGGTGACCGAGACGAAGACCTTGCCGCTGGTCGGCAGCGGGTTGTTCGCCGCGGCCTGCGACTTGGCGAAGGCGGTGTCGAAGTACTTGTCGATGCCCATGACCTCGCCGGTGGAGCGCATCTCAGGGCCGAGCAGCGAGTCGACGACCTTGCCCTCCGGGGTGCGGAAGCGGGCGAACGGCATGACCGCTTCCTTGACCGCGATTGGTGCCGAGTCCGGCAGGTTCGCACCGTCGCCCTCGGCAGGCAGGTAGCTGCCGCGCAGGTCGGCCAGGGTCTTGCCCACGCCGATCAGTGCCGCGACCTTGGCCAGCTGCACGCCCGTGGCCTTGGAGGTGAACGGCACGGTGCGCGAGGCGCGCGGGTTCGCCTCGATCACGTAGAGGATGTCGGAGGCCAGCGCGAACTGGATGTTGATCAGGCCGCGCACGCCCACGCCCTCGGCGATGGCGCGGGTTGCTTCCTTCACGCGGGCGCGCACGTCAGGGCCCAGGGTGATCGGAGGCAGGGTGCAGGCCGAGTCGCCCGAGTGGATGCCGGCCTCCTCGATGTGCTCCATGATGCCGCCGACGTAGAGGTCGGTGCCGTCGAACAGGGCGTCGACGTCGATCTCGATGGCGTCTTCCAGGAAGCGGTCGACCAGGACCGGGTGGTCCACGGTGATCTCGGTGGCGTTGGCGATGTAGCGCTCCAGCGAGGCCTCGTCGTAGACGATTTCCATGCCGCGGCCGCCCAGCACGTAGCTCGGGCGCACCAGGACCGGGTAGCCGATCGAGTCCGCGATGGCCTTGGCCTCAGGGAAGGACACTGCGGTGCCGTTCTTCGGGGCGATCAGCCCGGAGTTGTCCAGCACGCGCTGGAAGGCGCCGCGGTGCTCGGCCAGGTCGATGGCCTCCGGGGAGGTGCCCAGGATGTTCACGCCGGCCTCCTTCAGCTCTGCCGCCAGCTTCAGCGGGGTCTGCCCTCCCAGCTGCACGAACACGCCCAGCACGCCGCCGGTCTCCTCTTCCGCGTGGATGATCTCCAGCACGTCTTCCAGCGTCAGCGGCTCGAAGTACAGACGGTCGGAGATGTCGTAGTCGGTGGAGACGGTTTCCGGGTTGCAGTTGACCATGACGGTCTCGTAGCCCTCGGCACGCAGCGCCATCACCGCGTGGACGCAGGAGTAGTCGAACTCGATGCCCTGGCCGATGCGGTTCGGGCCGGAGCCCAGGATGATCACGGACTTCTTCTCGTGCGCGACCAGCTCGGTCTCCTCGTCGTAGGAGGAGTACATGTAGGGGGTGAAGGCCTCGAACTCGGCGGCGCAGGTGTCGACGGTCTTGTAGACCGGGCGCACGCCCAGCGCATGGCGCACGCCGCGCACCACTGCCTCGGACTTGCCGGTGAGCTTGGCGATCTGCGCGTCGGAGAAGCCGTGGCGCTTGGCCTCGCGCAGCACGTCCTCGCCCAGGTCCTTGTTCTGCGCGATCATCGCGGCGGTCTCGTTGATCAGCGCCAGCTGGTCCAGGTACCACGGGTCGATGCCGGTGGCCTCGAACATCTCCTCGACGCTCTTGCCCGACAGCAGCGCGCGCTGCACCAGGGACATGCGCTCGGTGGAGCCCTTCTCAATGTGCTTCATGACCGAGTCAAGCTCGTCGGCGTCGATCGGATCGAAGGACAGCTCGCTGCCCTTCTGCTCCAGGGAGCGCAGGGCCTTCTGCAGCGCCTCGGTGAAGTTGCGGCCCAGGGCCATGGCCTCGCCGACGGACTTCATGGTGGTGGTCAGGGTGGCGTCGGCGGCCGGGAACTTCTCGAACGCGAAGCGCGGTACCTTGACGACGACGTAGTCCAGCGCCGGCTCGAAGGAGGCCGGGGTCTTCTGGGTGATGTCGTTCGGGATCTCGTCCAGGGTGTAGCCCAGGGAGAGCTTGGTGGCGATCTTCGCGATGGCGAAGCCGGTGGCCTTGGAGGCCAGCGCGGAGGAACGCGACACACGCGGGTTCATCTCGATGACCACCACGCGGCCGGTGTCGGGCTCGATGGCGAACTGGATGTTGCAGCCGCCGGTGTCCACGCCCACCTCGCGGATCACGGCGATGGAGATGTCGCGCAGGTTCTGGTACTCGCGGTCGGTCAGGGTCATCGCAGGGGCCACGGTGATGGAGTCGCCGGTGTGCACGCCGACGGGATCGAAGTTCTCGATGGAGCAGACGACCACGACGTTGTCGTTCTTGTCGCGCATCATCTCCAGCTCGTACTCCTTCCAGCCGAGGATCGACTCCTCCAGGAGCACCTCGGTGGTCGGCGAGTACTGCAGGCCGGCGCCGGCGATGCGGGTCAGGTCCTCGGCGTTGTACGCCATGCCCGAGCCCAGGCCGCCCATGGTGAAGGACGGGCGCACGACGACCGGGTAGTTCAGCTCCTCGACGGCGGCGAAGGCCTCGTCAAGGGTGTGCACGATAACCGAGCGGGCCGATTCGGCGCCGCAGCGCTCAACGACGCCCTTGAACTTCTCGCGGTCCTCGCCCAGCTCGATGGCTTCGATGTTCGCGCCGATCAGCTCGACGTCGTACTTCTCCAAGGCGCCGGACTTGTCCAGCGCGATGGCGGTGTTCAGCGCGGTCTGCCCGCCCAGGGTCGGCAGGATCGCGTCGGGGCGCTCCTTGGCGATGATCTTCTCGACGACCTCCGGGGTGATCGGCTCGACGTAGGTGGCGTCGGCGAATTCCGGGTCGGTCATGATGGTGGCGGGGTTGGAGTTGACCAGGATGACCCGCAGGCCCTCCTCCTTCAGCACGCGCAGCGCCTGGGTGCCGGAGTAGTCGAACTCGGCGGCCTGGCCAATGACGATTGGACCCGAACCGATGACGAGAACTGAGTTGAGATCGGTGCGCTTAGGCATTACTTGGCGTCCTTTTCTGCGGCGGAATCCATGGCGGAGACGAAACGGTCAAAGAGGTAGGCGGCATCGTGCGGGCCGGAGGCTGCCTCTGGGTGGTACTGCACGGAGAACGCAGGGATGTCGAGGCAGCTCAGGCCCTCGACGACCTGGTCGTTCAGGGAGAAGTGGGAGACCTCGACCTTGCCGTAGCGCTCGATCGGGGCGGTGAAGCTGCCTTCGATCGGGGCGTCGACGGCGAAGCCGTGGTTCTGGCTGGTGATTTCCACGCGGCCGGTGGCCTTGTCCATCACCGGCTGGTTGATGCCGCGGTGGCCGAAGCGCAGCTTGTAGGTTTCCAGGCCCAGCGCGCGGCCGAGCATCTGGTTGCCGAAGCAGATGCCGAAGTACGGGATGCCCGCGTCGAGCACCGAGCGCACCAGCTCGACCTGCGCGGCGGCCGCGGCGGGGTCGCCCGGGCCGTTGGAGAAGAACACGCCGGTGGCCCCGGTGGCCTTGATGTCCTCGAGGGTGGCGTTGTACGGCAGCACGTGCACGCGCAGGCCGCGCTCGGCCAGGCGGTGCGGGGTCATCGACTTCATGCCCAGGTCGATGGCGGCGACGGTGTGCTTGGCCTGGCCCTCATAGCCGTGGTCGGCCGGTTCGACGACGTAGGCCTCATCGGTGGAAACCTCGGCGGAGATGTTGCGCCCTGCCATCGGCGGCTGCGCGGTGACCTGCGCGATGAGGTCGGCCTCGGATGCCGCGGCCGCGTCGCCGGAGAAGATGCCGGACTTCATGGCGCCGGCGTCGCGCAGGTGGCGGGTCAGCGCACGGGTGTCGACCCCGCGGATGCCGACGATCCCGTTGCTGAGCAGGTCGTCTTCCAGGGTGCGCTCCGAGCGCCAGTTGCTCGGGCGTCGGCTGGCCTCGCGGACCACGTAGCCGGCGGCCCACATGCGCTTGGACTCGTTGTCCTCGTCGTTCACCCCGGTGTTTCCCACGTGCGGGAAGGTCTGGGTGATGATCTGGTGCGCGTAGGACGGGTCGGTCAGCGTCTCCTGGTAGCCGGTCATGCCGGTGGTGAACACTGCCTCGCCCAGCGCGGTGCCGATCTTGCCGTAGCTGCGGCCGCGGAAGATGCGGCCATCTTCGAGGACCAGCACTGCGGGTAGGTTGCTCAGGGAATTCACTTGTTTGTCTCCTGCTCGGCTGCGCCGCGGTGGTGCGACGCCAGCAACTGATAAATCTTGGGGGTGTCCTCGGCGAACCGGGGGCGGAAGCCGGTGTCGAAGGCGAAGCCGTCCTTCTCCCAGCTGATCACGATCAGGCCGTTCTTCTCGACGAACTTCCCGATCATGCCGGAGGAACGGCTGACCTTCTCGAAGGCGCTCCACGGGACGTGGAGGTCCCGGGTGCCGGGGCGGACCAGGTGCAGGCCCGCGGCGCCGAGCTGCAGCTGCGCATTGCTGCGGACCCCCAGATCGTGCACCGCGATGCGCTCCAGCCAGTCCTCGTACTTGGTGGTGGCCACGTACATCCCGGAGAACTCGTGGTCGACCTCGTCGGCGAAGGGCTCGAAGGGCTCGGGCACGTTCGCCTGCCGGGCTTTGAGGTTGCGCCAACCGAGAAGGATCAGCGCGCAGGCGCCGACGATGACCAGCACCGTGATGAGCACCGGCACGATGGCTTCCCTAGGCATCGGCAGGCCTCGGGGTGGCCAGCTGGCCGTCGAGCACCGTGGGGTGGCCGTGGAAGAAGGTCGCGCGCACCGAACCGGGCAGCTCCATGCCGGCGAACGGCGAGTTGCGGCCCTTGGTGGCCATCGCGTACGGATCCACGATCCAGCGCGCGGCCGGATCCACGAGCACCAGGTTGGCAGGCTCGCCCACGGCGATCGGGCGGCCCTGGTCCGCGACGCGGCCGATCTGCGCCGGGGTGGTCGAGGTGATGCGGGCGACGTCTGCCCAGGAAAGCAGCCCGGTGTCAACCAAGGCGTGCTGCACGATGGACAGCGCGGTCTCCAGCCCGGTCATGCCCATGGCGGCCGCTGCCCACTCGCATTCCTTGGATTCGGCAGGGTGCGGCGCGTGGTCGGTGCCGATCACGTCGATGGTGCCGTCGGCGACCGCTGCGCGCAGCGCCATCACGTCTTCCTCGCGGCGCAGCGGCGGGTTGACCTTGAAGACCGGGTCGAAGGTGCGCACCTTCTCGTCAGTGAGCAGCAGATGGTGGGGGGTGACCTCGGCGGTGACCTGGATGCCGCGCGCCTTGGCCCAGCGGATGATCTCCACCGAGCCGGCGGTGGACACGTGGCACACGTGCAGGCGGGCGCCGACGTGCTCGGCCAGCAGCACGTCGCGGGCGATGATCGACTCCTCCGCCACGGCAGGCCAGCCGGGCAGGCCCAGCACCGAGGAGACTTCGCCCTCGTTCATCTGGGCGCCGTCGGTCAGGCGGGGCTCCTGGGCATGCTGGGCGATGACGCCGTCGAAGGCCTTCACGTACTCCAGCGCGCGGCGCATCAGCAGCGGGTCCGAGACGCAGATGCCGTCGTCGGAGAACATCTTGACCTGGGCGCGGGAATCGGCCATGGCGCCGATCTCGCTCAGCTGCTTGCCTTCCAGCCCGACGGTGACAGCGCCCACCGGGCGCACGTCCACCCAGCCGGCCTTGCGGCCCAGCTCGTAGACCTGCTCGACGACGCCGGCGGTGTCGGCCACGGGGGTCGAGTTGGCCATCGCATGCACCGCGGTGTAGCCGCCCTTGGCGGCGGCGCGGGTGCCGGTTTCCACGGTCTCGGCGTCTTCGCGGCCGGGTTCGCGCAGGTGGGTGTGCGGGTCGACCATGCCGGGTAGCAGCACCAGACCGCAGCCGTCGACGACCTGCACGCCGTCCGCCGGCGCGATGGAGCCGAGCTGGGCGATGCGCCCGTCGGCGATGAGCACGTCCTGGGGCTCGCCGCCCAGGATGGAGGCCTGTTGAATGAGGTAGTTCATGGGTTCTTCCTTAGATCAGGTCGCCGGAGAGGAGCATGTAGAGGCTTGCCATGCGCACGGCCACACCGTTGGTGACCTGATCGAGCACGGTGGAACGGGGGGAATCGGCCGCCGCGGAGGAGATCTCCAAGCCGCGGTTCATCGGGCCCGGGTGCATGATCAGCGTTTCGGCGCCGGCCGCGTCAAGCGTGCCCAGGCGGGCGTCGTCCAGCCCCCAGTAGCGCGAGTATTCGCGCGGGTTCGGGAAGTAGGCGGCCCTCATGCGCTCGCCCTGCACACGCAGCATCATCAGCGCGTCAACACCCTCGGCGATGACCTGGTCCAGGTCGTAGCTGATGGTGCACGGCCAGGACTCGGCGCCCACCGGCAGCAGGGTCGGCGGGGCGACCATGGTCACCGAGGCGCCCAGGGTGTTCAGCAGCCAGAGGTTCGAGCGGGCCACGCGGCTATGCAGGATGTCTCCGACGATCGCGACCTTCAGCCCGTCCAGGCCGAGCCCGGTGGCGGAGACCCCGTCGCGCAGGGCCAGCTGGCGGCGCAGCGTGAACGCGTCCAGCAGCGCCTGGGTCGGGTGCTCGTGGGTGCCGTCGCCGGCGTTGATGATCGGCAGGTCGATCCAGTCGGTGGCGGCCAGGCGGGCCGGTGCCCCGGAGTCCGGGTGGCGGATGACCACGGCGTCGGCGCCGATGGCCAGCAGCGTCTGCGCGGTGTCCTTCAGCGACTCGCCCTTGGACACCGAGGAGCCCTTGGCGGAGAAGTTGATGACGTCCGCGCTCAGCCGCTTGGCGGCCGCCTCGAAGGAGATGCGGGTGCGGGTGGAGTCCTCGAAAAACAGGTTCACCACGGTGCGCCCGCGCAGGGCCGGGAGCTTCTTGACCACGCGGGTTCCGGCTTCGCGCATCTCGCCGGCGATGTCGAGGATCTTGACCGCTTCCTCGCGCGAGAGGTCGGCGGTCGATAGCAGGTGTTTCATTCAGCAGCCTCGATCATCACTTCATTGGTTCCGTCGATCTCTTCCAGGTGCACGCGCACCTTCTCGCTCTTCGCGGTGGGCAGGTTCTTGCCCACGTGGTCGGCGCGGATGGGAAGTTCGCGGTGTCCGCGGTCCACCAGCACGGCCAGGCGCACGATGCGCGGGCGGCCCCAGTCGGACAGGGCGTCCAGGGCGGCGCGGATGGTCCGGCCGGAGTAGAGCACGTCGTCCACCAGCACCACGACCTTGCCGTCGATGCCGCCGGCGGGCAGCTTCGTGGGCTCTGGGGTGCGGGTGGTTGAATGACGCAGGTCATCGCGGTACAGGGTGATGTCGAGCTGTCCGACCAAGGATGCCGGATCGATGGGGGTGTCGGCGGAAGCCGCGATGCGGGCCGCCAGGCGCTGGGCTAACGGGAAGCCGCGGCGCGGGATGCCGAGGAGAACGAGGTCCTCGATGCCTTTGTTGGCCTCGATGATCTCGAAGGCCACGCGGGTCAGTACACGTTCGATGTCGTCCCCGGTAAGAACCGTACGGGCACCGTCCGACGCTGAATTTTCATTCATGCTGTGCACCTCTCCCTTCTCCGCCTCACGGGACGGTCTTAAAGGAATATTGCTACTTCAAATTATCACGGGTGAAGACCGATTCTCGAGCGCAAGGGTATGCATGAGGGTGAATACGGCGTGAATTGCGCCACGGCGTCGTAAGGCGGCGCCGCCAACCCTCGCGCAATCCCGGGCAACCTGCAGGATTCGGCGCAGCGCCGGGGGCTGTTGTCGCATTCACCACATGCCCGGCGGTGCGTTCCAGCGCTGCCGTGCGCTAGCGTCCAGGCAGCGACAGGGCATGAAAAAGCCGCAGCCCGAACCCCCGGGAACGGGGGTTCAGGCTGCGGCGTGAAGACGTGCGGAGTGCTAGTCGATCAGGGTGTCCTTGACGCTCTGGATGCGGCCCAGAACGCCGTTGACGAATTCAGGCGACTCGTCGGTGGACAGCTCGCGAACGTTGATGACCGCCTCGGACACGGCAACCGCGTCGGGCACGTCGTCGTTGTAAAGCAGTTCCCAGACGCCGATGCGCAGGGCCGCACGGTCGACGGCGGGCATGCGGTCGATGGTCCAGTCCTTGACATAGCTTTCCAGCACCTCGTCAATGCGGTCCAGATGCGCCATGACCCCTTCAAGCAGGGTCATCGAGTACTCGTTCAGGCTGATGTCGGAGTTCTCGCGGCGTGCGATGGCCACCTTGATGGGGTCAACATCGCGCGCCTCGGCCTCAAAGAGGAATTCGAGGGCGCGGCGTCGGGCTTTGGCTCGGGCTCGCACTAGTTGACACGACCCAGGTAGTCGCCGGTGCGGGTGTCGACCTTGACCTTGGTGTTCTGCTCGACGAACAGCGGCACCTGGATCTCCTTGCCGGTTTCCAGTGTGGCTGGCTTGGTGCCGGCCGAGGAGCGGTCGCCCTGCAGGCCCGGCTCGGTGTAGGTGATCTCCAGGACCACGGAGGCAGGCAGTTCCAGGTACAGCGGGCTGCCGTCGTGCATGGCGATGGTCAGTTCCTGGTTTTCCAGCATGTAGCCTGCGGCGTCGCCCACGGTGGCGCCGGCGACGGTGATCTGGTCGTAGTCGTCCAGGTTCATGAAGACGAAGTCTTCGCCGTCCTGGTAGAGGTACTGGTAGTCGCGGCGGTCGACGGTGGCCAGCTCGATCTTGGTGCCGGCATTGTAGGTCTTGTCCAGAACCTTGCCCGAGATGACGTTGCGCATCTTGGTGCGGACGAACGCGCCGCCCTTGCCCGGCTTCACGTGCTGGAAGTCGATGATGGTCCACAGCTGGCCGTCGATCTTGATGACCTGGCCGTTTTTGATGTCGGTTGTATCCGCCACGGTTCCTCAATCCTCTATTTTCGCCTGCGCAGGGCCGGCATTGTCAAAAATCCATTGACCAGTTTACCCCATCAGGGGCCCGCTGGCGTGTGTTCGTGCGGTGGCGCGCATTACGCGCGACCGCGCAGCGCCCGTTCGGGGCACTGGCGGCTACGCTGCGGCGCGTTCCTCGGCGATCTGCAGGCAGGTGCTCGAGGCGTTGACCAGGTAGGCGTCGTCGTTCATGGCGATGCGCTGCTCCATGGCCTTGCGGAAACGGGTCGCGGCGGCCTTGTAGTCGCCCTTCGCGAAGAAGCTGAAACCGAGGTGCTGGTGCATCAGCGGCTCGTAGAAGGTGCCGGCGAACTCCTCGGCCAGCTTGCGCAGACGGTTGATCGCGCGGTCGAAGTTGCCCTGCATGCGGGTCAGCTCGGTGTCCAGCACACGCAAATGGGCGTTCGTCGGATCCAGCAGGCGCGATTCGGCGATCAGCTCGCCGGCCGCGGCTAGTTCACCGCGGGCCAGCAGGATGACAACCCGGTCGGTCGGCGAACCGACCTGCATCTGCTGCTCGGCGGCTTCCGCGTCGGCGATGTACGGCTTGAGGGTTTCAGGATCGATCAACACGCCGTTGATCGAGGTGCCGACGCCCTCGCGGTTCACCGATGCGACGTCGATGGCGTATGCGGTGTAGTCGCCCATGCTTATTCCCCGATTTCCTGGTAGGCCGCGAAGAGCAGCGAACTGTCCGGCACTTCGTAGATGCGTGGACGGCCGATGTCCTCCAGCACCACGAAGCGCAGCTGGCTGCCGCGCGCCTTCTTGTCGCGCTTCATGCCGTCCAGCAGCGAAGCCCAGCGGTCGTTGCGGTAGGTGGTCGGCAGCCCCAGGGATTTCAGGATGCTCTGGTGGCGGTCGGCGACCGCGTCGGAGGTGTAGCCCACCGAGCGGCCAAGCTCTGCGGCGAAGCACAGGCCGATGGAGACCGCTGCGCCATGGCGCATCTGGTAGCGCTCGGCCAGCTCGATGGCGTGGGCCAGGGTGTGGCCGTAGTTCAGGAATTCGCGGTCGCCCGATTCCTTCAGGTCGCGGGAAACCACGTCCGCCTTCACCGCGATGGTGCGTTCGATCAGCTCGCGCAGGCGCTCGCTAAAAGGGTCGATCGCGTCCTGGGGGTCCTCTTCGATGAGTTCCAGGATGCGCTCGTCGGCGATGAAGCCGGTCTTCACGATCTCGGCCATGCCGGTGACAAGTTCGTTCTTCGGCAAGGTGGCCAGCGCGTCCAGGTCGGCCAGCACGGCGGCCGGCGGATGGAAGGCGCCGACGAGGTTCTTGCCCTCGGCGGTGTTGATGCCGGTCTTGCCGCCCACGGCGGCGTCGACCATGGCCAGCAGCGAGGTCGGGATGTGGACGACTTTCACGCCGCGCAGCCAGGTGGCTGCCACGAAGCCGGCGACGTCGGTGACGGCGCCGCCGCCTACCGAGACGATGGCGTCGGAGCGGGTGAAGTCGTTCTTGCCCAGGACTTCCCAGCAGAAGGAGGCGACCTGGATGTGCTTGCCCTCTTCGGCATCCGGGATCTCCGCGGTCAGCGCTTCGAGGCCGGCCTTGGCCAGGTCGTCACGCACCACGTCGCCGGTGGCCCGAAGCGCGCGGGGGTGGATCACCAGGACCTTCTTGACTGCGGGCCCGAGCAGCTCGGGCAGCTGGCCCAGCAATCCGGTGCCGACCAGGACGGGATAGGATTCCGCCGGGGTGGTTCCGGTGACCTGCAGTGTGGTTGGTGCTAAAGGCATCAGTTTAAAACCTCCTGATGGTGCTGATTTTTCAAGCGTAGCCCTGCACACGGGCAGATATGCCATCTCGTGGCACTAATCACATACGCCCAAGTCGGGCCGCGATCTCTTCGACAATTTGTAGAACTGGCTTGCCGTCGACCAATATGCGCACGTCAGCGATTGATTCGTAAATGTCCTTGCGGGCCGCCAGCAGCGTCTTCCAGGCGTTGAGTGCCTGATCACCTGCCAGAAGCGGACGGGTGGAGTCGCCCTTGATGCGCGCGGCGGCGCCGTCTGCGGTCATCTCCAGGTAGACCACGGTGCCGCCGGCCAGGACCTTGCGGTTCGACTCGCGCAGCACCGCGCCTCCCCCGGTGGCGATGACGCCCTCGGGGACGCCCGCCAGGGTTTCCTCTTCCAGGTCGCGGAAGCGCTGCTCGCCGTGGGCGGCGAAGATGGAGGCGATGGAGCCGTGGGCGGCGACGATGAGCTCGTCGGTGTCCACGAAGGGCAGCGACAGCGCGGCGGCCAGCGACTTGCCCACGGTGGACTTGCCGCTGGCCATCGGGCCAATGAGGTAGATCATGCGGTTGTTGTTCCTCGGGCGCGCCTAGACGCCAGTCGATTCCAGGCTGTCCGGGATGCTGGCCAGGTAGGTGTCGATGTTGCGCTTGGTCTCGGTCACCGAATCGCCGCCGAACTTCTCCAGCAGCGACTGGGCCAGCACCAGGGCGACCATGGCCTCGGCGACGACACCGGCGGCCGGCACGGCGCAAACGTCCGAACGCTGGTGGTGCGCGGTGGTGTCCTCGCCGGTGGCGGTGTCCACGGTGCGCAGGGCGCGCGGGACGGTGGCGATCGGCTTCATGGCCGCGCGCACGCGCAGCACCTCGCCGATGCTCATGCCGCCCTCGATGCCGCCGGCGCGGTTCGAGGCGCGCCGGATGGTGCCGTCGTCGCCGCGCACGATCTCATCGTGGGCCGCGGAGCCGCGCCGGGCAGCGGTGGCGAAGCCGTCGCCGACTTCCACGCCCTTGATGGCCTGGATGCCCATCAGGGCCCCGGCCAGGCGCGCGTCCAGGCGGCGGTCCCAGTGCACGTAGGAGCCGATGCCCGGGGGCAGGTTGTAGGCGAGCACCTCGACCACGCCGCCGAGGGTCTCCCCCGCCTTGTGCGCGTCGTCGACTTCGGCCACCATCGCGGCGGAGGTCTCCTTATCGAAGCAGCGCAGCGGATCGGCGTCCAGGGCCGCGACGTCCGCGGCGGTGGGCAGGGCGGCGTCCTGCGGCGCGGACACAGCGCCGACGGCGGTGGTGTGGGAGACGAGCTGGATGCCCAGGTCGGCCAGGAAGCGGGAGGCCACCTCGCCCAGGGCGACGCGGGCCGCGGTTTCGCGGGCGCTGGCGCGCTCGAGCACCGGGCGGGCGTCGTCGAAGCCGTACTTCTGCATGCCGGTGAAATCAGCGTGCCCCGGGCGCGGGCGGGTCAGCGGCGCGTTGCGGGCCATCGAAGCCAGCTCGTCCAGGTCGACCGGATCGGCGCTCATCACCTTCTGCCACTTGGGCCATTCGGTGTTGCCGATCTCGATCGCGATCGGGCCGCCCTGGGTCTTGCCGTGGCGCACGCCGCCGAGGAAGGTGACCTGGTCCTTTTCAAACTTCATCCGGGCGCCGCGGCCATAGCCGAGGCGCCGGCGCGCGAGGGCATCGCGCACTGCTTCACTGTCCACCGAGACTCCGGCGGGCAGACCTTCAAGAATTCCTACAAGGGCGGGGCCATGAGATTCGCCCGCGGTCAACCAACGCAACATGTCCACCATTTTGCCATGACCTGCACGCATTAACCGTGTCGATGAAGCCCCAGGGAGTCATACATCGCATTTGTGACGTTCTCGCGCTGCGCCTGATCGAAGTCGATGCGGCTGAAGGCCCGGGCCTGCTCGACCGCCTGGTGCACCAGCATGTGCAGCCCGGAAATGATGGTTCCGCCCCAGGACGAGGCGAGTGCCGAGGGCCACGGATCATAGGCGACATCCAGCAGGATGCCGGCGCCGGGGCCGAGCTTGTGAATCCAGCCGTCCGCGGCGCGCGGAGGCAGGGTGCTGAACACCAGCTCGTCCTGCTCGACCGCCTGGCCGTCCAGTGCGGAGATCTCCAGCACCTGCGGCTCGATGCCCAGCGAGCTGGCCAGGGCGGTGGCGCGGTTCGCTCGTGAGGCGTCGCGCACGATCAGCTTCAGCCGCCGGGCGCCGAGCTCGGCGCAGGCCTCGATGGCGGCCAGCGCGGTATTGCCCGACCCGAGGATCGTGGGCTGCTCGCAGCGCGTGAGCCCGAAGTCCGCCAGCGCGAGCACCAGCCCGTCCACGTCGGTGTTCTGCCCGAACAGGGTCCCGTCCTCGCGCACGACGATGGTGTTCAGCGCGCCGAGCCGGGCCACGCGGTCGGAGAGCTCGTCCATGTAGGGCACGAACACGTCCTTCAGCGGCATGGTCACCGAGCAGCCGGCCCATCCCCCGGCGCGCACGCGGGCGATGTGCTCGGCGGCCTGCGCGGGGTCCAGCTCGATCGCCTCGTAGCGCACGGGCGCGCCGAGCAGCTCATAGGCCGCGCGGTGCAGCACCGGCGACTTGGAATGTCCGATGGGCTTGCCCAGCACGGCTGCCTGCAGCGGCTGGATCGGCTGGTTGTCCTGCGGCTTGTCCTGCGGCGGCTGTGCTGGGTGCACCATGGCGTGTCCCGGATCTTTCTGCCCCGGGCCCGGTGCGCGCGGGGGCGCGGCGGGCAGCGGGGCCGCTTGGAGGGGTTATTGGCAGACGTCGGCGTTCGCGGCGCACCAGGCGCGGAATTCGGCCTGGTTCTGCTGGTGCTCGGCGTAGGTGGCGGCGAACTTGGTTTCGCCGGTCTGCGTATTGACCGTGACCCAGTAGTAGTAGTCGTTCGGCGCGGGGTTCACCGCGGCCTTGATCGCGTCGTTGCTGGGCGAGCCGATGGGGGTGGGCGGCAGCCCGGGGTGCACGTAGGTGTTGTACGCGTTGGACTTGTCCGCGCGCTCCTCGGCGCTGAACTGCAGGGTGTAGCGGTCCAGCCCGTAGATCACCGCGGAGTCGACCTGCAGCAGCCCGTGGGTTTCGGTGTTGTCCTTGTGCAGGCGGTTCTCGATCGCGCCGGCGACGGCTGGGTAGTCGTTTACGGTGGCCTCGGCCTGCATGATCGAGGCGACCTTCAGGGCGCGGTAGCCCTTGGACAGGTCGGGCTCACCGGCGGCCTTCAGCGACTTCTTGGTCGCGTCGACCAGCGACTGCAGCACCTTCTGCGCGCTGGTGTCCAGCGCGAAGCGGTATTCGCCCGGGTGCAGCCAGCCTTCGAGGTTCTTCACCTCGGCGGGCAGGCCGAACTTCTGGGGCTGCGCGGCGAGCTTGGTCAGCTCGGCCAGTTCCAGGCCCGAGCCCTTGGCGATCTCCTCCAGCGCCGCCGGCATCCGAAGGTTCGCCTTCAGCGCGACGTAGAAGACCTTGTCCGGCTTGTTGTTGATGAGCTCGCCGGCGGCGTCCGCGGCGCGCATCTGCTTCTTGAGCAGGTAGTTGCCCGGGTGGATGACCTTGCTGGGCGCGGTGGACTGCTCCACGGCCTGGGCGAAGAGCTTGTCGCTGGAGACGACGTCCAGCTCCTCGAGCTTGCGGGAGATGACCTGCACACCCCAGCCGTCCTCGACGGTGAATTCAACCGCTTCCCCGCCGGGGCCGGGGTAGTCGTCCGGGTTGAACTGTTTGAGCACTGACTTCACGGTCAGCACCGAGCCGGCGACTACCAGCGCGAACACCAGCACCACGGCGAGCATCACCAAGTTGCGGCGGCGTTTGGTGCGCTTGCGGCGCTGCTTCTTGCCGGCCTCGGCCTGCGCGTCCAGCGGTTCCCCGACCAGGTCCGCGGCGGGCGCCGAACCCCCGGCGTAGTCGTCGTAGGACTGCTCGTTGCGCGGCTGCTGTTCGGGGTCTGCCGCCTGGCCCTCGGCGGGCGCGGCGACTGGAATGTACTCGGTGGCCGGCTGGGCGCCGGAGGCACCCGCGGTGCCGGAAGTTTCCGGGTCGACCGGCTGCAGCTGGTAGTAGCCCAGCCCGGTCAGCTCCGGCGCGGAGGGGGCGGCGAGAGGGTCCGGATGCGAGGACGAGCCCGCGGCGAAACGCTCGTACAGCGCCAGTTGGGTGGCGCGCTGCCGTTCGGCGCGGGTCGTCTCTCGCATCAACTCTCTTTTCTCCGGTGGGTTCCCGGGTTGCCGGGTTCGGGCGCTACTTCAGCACCACGCGGCTTGCCTGCACACGCACGCTGTTGCGTCGCATGTCCAGCACCTGCTGCAGGATCTCGATCGCGGCGGCCTGGTCGACGACCTCGCGGTGCGAAGCCATCTTCTTGCCTGAGGCATGCAGCGCACGGTGGGCGCTGACGCTGCTCAGGCGCTCGTCGACCAGGAAAACCTCAACCTCGATGCTAGCCGCATTTGCCTCTTCGACCAAGGCAATGGCGTAGTCACGTGCCATTTTGGTGGATTCCGTGGCGTTCCCGGACAGGGCCTTGGGTTCGCCGATGTAGACCTCGGACACACCGCGGTCCACGATCATGCGCAGCAGCAGGCGGCGGTCGGAGTTCTTCTTCGCGTCGCGGCGCAGCGTCATCACCGGGGTGGCGAGCAAGCCCGAGGGGTCGGAGACGGCGACGCCGACGCGGGCCAGGCCCACGTCGACGCCGAGCGCGATGCTAGCCATTGGCCAGCGCCGCGCGGATCGCGTCCAGGGCGTCGTCGATGCGCGAAGCATCCTGGCCGCCGCCCTGGGCCATGTCGTCCTTGCCGCCGCCGCCGCCGCCGAGCACGCCGGTGGCGGTGCGCACCAGCGCGCCGGCCTTGAAGCCGTTGGCGCGGGCTTCCTCGTTGGTCACCGCGAGCACCAGCGGGCGTCCGTTGGACACGCCGATCAGCACGATCACCGCGGCGTCCGAACCCAGCTTGCCGCGCAGGTCAAGGGCCATGGTGCGCAGTGCATCGGCCGAATCGACCGCGCCGGCGTTGTGCGCCAGCAGGCGGGTGGCGCCGATGGTGACGACCTTCTCCAGCAGCTGCGCGGACTGCGCGAGCATCGCGGCGCTCTTGAGCTCCGCAATCTGCTTCTCCGCTGCCTTCAGCTTGGCCACGGTCTCGTTCACGCGCTCGGAGACCTGGTTGCTCGGCACGCGGAACAGGCCCGAGAGCTCGGAGACCAGGGCGCGCTCGGCGGCACCGTGGCGGAACGCCTCCATGCCCACCAGCGCCTCGACGCGGCGGTTCCCCGAGCCCACGGAGGCTTCGGAGAGCAGGGTCAGCTGGCCGATGCGGGCGGTGGAGTCCACGTGGGTGCCGCCGCACAGCTCGCGCGACCAGGCGCCGTTCATCTCCACCACGCGCACGTCGTTGGAGTACTTCTCGCCGAACAGGCTCATCGCCCCCAGCTTCTTCGCCTCGGCCAGCGCCATCTCGTTGGTGACGACCTGGTGGTTGGCGGCGATCGCCAGGTTCACGACCTCTTCGACCTCGCTGCGGGCGGACGTCGACAGTGCCTCGGCCCAGGAGAAGTCGAAGCGCAGGTAGCCTGCCTTGTTGAAGGAACCGGCCTGGGTGGCGGTGTCCCCCAGCAGCTGGCGCAACGCGGCGTGCACCAGGTGGGTGGCCGAGTGCGCCTGCTCGCCGGAGTGGCGGCGGATCGCGTCGACCTGGGTGCGCACCAGCGCCTCGGCGGGCAGCTCGCCCTCGCGCACGATGACCTTGTGCACGTTCAGGCCCTTGACCGGGGCCTGCACGTCGGTGACCTCCAGCACGAAGCCGTCGCCGGTGATCAGGCCGACATCTCCGGCCTGGCCGCCGGATTCGGCGTAGAACGGGGTCTCCTCCAGCACCAGGTCGATTTCCTGGCCCTGCTCGGCGAACGGCACCACGGCGCCGTCGCGGATGATGCCGCGGATCTTCGACTCGCCGGCCAGGGTGTCGTAGCCGGTGAAGTGCACATGGCCGGCCTCGGCCAGCGCGGTGTACACCGACAGGTCGGCGTGGCCCGACTTCTTGGCCTTGGCGTCCTTCTGGGCGCGGGTGCGCTGCTCGTTCATGAGCTCGCGGAAGCGCGCCTCGTCGACCGCCAGGCCCGCCTCGGAGGCGATCTCCAAGGTCAGGTCGATCGGGAAGCCGTAGGTGTCGTGCAGCGCGAACGCGTCGTCGCCCGAGAGGTCGTGGCCCTCTGCCTTGGCATGGGTCAGCGCTTCGTCCAGACGGGTGGTGCCCGAGGCGATGGTGCGGCGGAAAGCGCGCTCCTCGGCGTAGGCGATGCGGGCGATGCGCTCGAAGTCCTCTTCAACGATCGGGTAGACGCCCTTCATGGCGTCGCGGGAGACCGGCAGCAGCTCGGGAAGCACCTCGGTGTCCACGCCCATCAGGCGCATGGCGCGCACGGCGCGGCGGATCAGGCGGCGCAGCACGTAGCCGCGGCCTTCGTTGCCCGGGGTGACGCCGTCGGAGATCAGCATCAGCGAGGAGCGGATGTGGTCGGCGATCATGCGCAGGCGCACGTCGTTGGCGTGGTTCGGATCCTCGGGATCCTCGGTGGAGGTGTAGGTGATCGCGGCGAGTTCCGCGGCCTTGTCCAGCACCGGGCGGACCTGGTCGGTCTCGTACATGTTCTCGACGCCCTGCAGGATCATCGCCAGGCGCTCCAGGCCCAGGCCGGTGTCGATGTTGCGCTTGGGCAGTTCGCCGGCCACGTCGAAGTCGGTCTTCGAGCGCACCGCCGAGAGCTGGTACTGCATGAACACGAGGTTCCAGATCTCGATGTAGCGGGTCTCGTCGACCGCCGGGCCGCCCTCCTGGCCGTACTCGGCGCCGCGGTCGTAGTAGATCTCCGAGCAGGGGCCGCCGGGGCCGGGCTGGCCGGTGTTCCAGTAGTTGTCTTCCTTGCCGGTGCCGACGACGCGCTCGCGCGGCAGGCCGATTTCCTCTTCCCAGATGCGGCGGGCCTCGAGGTCCTTCTCGTCGCCGTCCTCGTAGACGGTGACCCACAGGCGGTCCTTCTCCAGGCCGTAGCCGCCGTCCTCGAGGCTGTTGGTCAGCAGCTCCCAGGCGAAGTGGATGGCTTCCTTCTTGAAGTAGTCGCCGAAGGAGAAGTTGCCGCACATCTGGAAGAAGGTGCCGTGGCGCACGGTCTTGCCGACTTCTTCGATGTCACCGGTGCGGATGCACTTCTGCACCGAGGTGGCGCGAGTGTACGGCGGCTCTTCGCGCGCGGTCAGGTAAGGGATGAACGGGACCATGCCGGCCACCGTGAACAGCAAGGACGGGTCGGCCGAGACCAGCGAGGCGCTGGGCACGGCGGTGTGGCCCTTGGAGACGAAAAAGTCGACCCATCGACGGGCAATTTCCTGCGTTTTCATCGTGTTACGGATGATCCCTTCATTTAGCTGAGTCCACGCCGAGGGCGGAACGTAATTCTTCTTCGCGTGCATGCATTGCGGTGCTGAATGCCTGCGCGATCTCCGAGACGCGGTCGGCGTACTTGCCGACCTGGCGGTTCAGGGCCGCCCCGGAGGAAACTTCGGTGTATTTTTTGGACGCCAGCACGCCAATGCCGACGCCGATCGAAACCCACAAGAGCTTTTTCATTCTAGTCTCCTTGCCTGAGAGGCAGTTGGTCGTCTGCGGTTAGCGGCTGCGGCGGGCCTTGCCTGAGGGCTTGGAGTTCATCGCGGCCTTGACGCCCTCGGTGAAGGCGGCGACCTTGATCAGCGGTTTGCCGACGGTGGCGGCGACCAGGGAGGACAGCGCCGAGACGTTGGCGGTGGCGTCGGAGACGTTGGAGGTGATCGCGTCGACCTTCTTGAGCTGGTCGTTCGTGGTCGCGACGGTGTTGGTGACCTCGCCGATCAACGGGGTGGTTCCGTCTGCCAGGTCCTTGATCGAGTTGCGCAGCTCGTCGAACACCTTGCCCAACTTGATGATCGGCACCGCGAGGATTGCCACCAATATGACGAACGCTCCAGCGGCGATGAGCCCTGCGATATCCGAACCCGACATGTGCTTCCTCTTCTGCTTGGGTTTTTGCTGCCAGTCCACCTTATCGAAGTGTGAGCCTGAACAGGTAGTTAAGCGGATGGCCCGCAACCGGAAATCGGTTGCGGGCCATCTGGCGCACGGGTTTAGCGTGCGTAGTACTCGACCACGAGGTTCTCTTCGCAGGTCACCGGGATCTCGGCGCGCTCAGGAGCGCGCAGGAAGGTGGCCTGGAGGGATTCCAGCTTGACGTCCAGGTAGGCAGGAACGGCTGGCAGCACCTGTGCGTGCTCGCCGGCTGCGGCCATCTGGAACGGAACCATCTTCTCGCTCTTCTCGTGAACGTGGATCAGCTGACCCGGCTTCACGCGGAACGATGGGCGGTCCACGCGCTGGCCGTTGACCAGGATGTGGCGGTGCACTACCAGCTGGCGGGCCTGCTGGATGGTGCGGGCGAAGCCGGCACGCAGAACGAGGGCATCCAGGCGGGACTCGAGCAGAGCCAGCAGGTTGTCACCGGTCTGGCCGCCGAGGCGCTTGGCTTCCTTGAAGGCGTTGAGCATCTGTACTTCGCGGATGCCGTACTGGGCGCGCAGACGCTGCTTCTCGCGCAGACGCACTGCGTAGTCGCTGTCCTGCTTCTTGCGGGCGCGGCCATGCTGACCTGGACCGTACGGACGACGCTCCATGTACTTTTCAGCTTTAGGGGTCAGGGCAAGGCCGAGGGCGCGCGAGAGGCGCACGGTACGGCGGGCACGGGCATTAGCCATTGATGTGTCCTTTTCATTTAAGCGACGGAGTCTACTGGCCTCCCGGACGGAGAGTGCTTGGGCGTCGCGTCCCGATGAAACACTGCAACCGCATAGGCCCCGGTCGCCCGGGGAGAATGCGGCTTGCCAGCCAAAGTTCAAGTTTACACGAATGAGCCTGCGCCCGCGGTGAGGTTTGCCCCACATCCGCGGCCGGGCGGAGCTCAGCGTTTGCGGCGCGGGTCCTTGGCCCGGATGATCTCGCGCAGCCGGGACAGCCTGGCGCCGATGGTCTTCTCCGCCCCGTTGGCGGTGGGCGTGTAGTAGTTGGTGCCAAGCAGGTCGTCGGGCAGGTACTGCTGGGAGGCGATCGAATGCGGGGCGTCGTGGGCGTAGAGGTAGCCGGTGCCGTGGCCCAGCGCCGTGGCGCCCGGATAGTGGGCGTCGCGCAGATGGTCGGGGACCAGCGAGCCGCGGCCCTCGTTCACGTCGGCCAGCGCGGCGTTGATCGCGTTGTACGAGGCGTTGGACTTCGGAGCGGTGGCCAGGTGCACGGTGGCTTGGCCGAGCATGATGCGCGCCTCTGGCATGCCGGTCAGCGCCACGGACTGGGCGGCGGCCACCGCCAGCGGCAGCGCGGTGGGATCGGCCATGCCGACGTCCTCGCTGGCGGAGATCATTAGGCGGCGGGCGATGAAGCGCGGGTCCTCCCCCGCGGCCAGCATGCGCGCCAGGTAGTGCAGGGCCGCGTCCACGTCCGAGCCGCGGATCGACTTGATGAACGCGGAGATGATGTCGTAGTGCTGGTCGCCGTCCTTGTCGTACCGCTGCACGGCCTGGTCCATGGCCAGGTGCACGTGGGAAGCCTCGACCTGCACCGGCGGCGCCACGTCCTTGCCCGCGGCGTTCCAGGCGACGGCGCCGGCGGCCTCCAGCACGGTGAGCACGCGCCGGGCATCGCCCTGGGCCAGCCGGACGATCGCCTCGCGCTGCTCGGGATCCAGTGCGACCTGGCCGTCGAAGCCGCGCTCGTCGGACACGGCCCGGTCCACCAGCTCGGCCAGGTCCGCGTCGGTCAGCGGGCGCAGGGTCAGCAGCAGCGAGCGCGAGAGCAGCGGGGAGATGACGGAGAAGGAGGGATTTTCGGTGGTGGCGGCGACCAGCACGACCACGCGGTTCTCCACCCCGGGCAGCAAGGCGTCCTGCTGGGCCTTGTTGAAGCGGTGGATCTCGTCGAGGAACAGCACCGTGGTGACCCCGCGCAAATCGCGGTCGTCCTTGGCCTGCTCGATGACCCGGCGCACGTCCTTGACCCCTGCGGTGATCGCGGAGAGCTCGACGAACTTGCGATCGGTGGCACGGGCGATCACGTGGGCTATGGTGGTTTTGCCGATGCCCGGCGGGCCGTAGAGGATCACGCTGGCGGGCCCTGCCGGTCCGGTTTCCGGGTGCTCGGCCAGCTGGCGCAGCGGCGAGCCGGGGCCGAGCAGGTGCTGCTGGCCGACCAGCTCGTCCAGGGTGCGCGGGCGCATGCGCACCGCCAGCGGCGGACGCGGCCGATTGATTGCGCCTTCGCTGCGCGCGGCGGCAAAGTCATCGTCATCCAGGGCATCGAACAAATCGCTCACCCACCCAGCCTAGCGATACTCTGGAGGCTGCGCCCGCACGCCGGGCGCCGCCACCCCGCCGCCTTGGAAAGGATCACATGCGCGCCGTCATCCAGGTCGCCAGCACCGCCCACGTCGAGGTCGAGGAATCGATCGTCGGCGAACTGCCCTCCCCGGGGCTGGTGGTCCTGCTCGGGGTCACCCACGAGGACGACGAGGCGACCGCGCGCAAGGTCGCGGAGAAGATCTGGCGCCTGCGCATCCTCCAGGACGAGGCCAGCGCCGAGTCGACGAACGCGCCGCTGCTGGTGATCAGCCAGTTCACGCTGTACGCCTCGGTGCGCAAGGGCCGGCGCCCCTCGTGGTCCGCCGCCGCGCCGGGAGCGGTGAGCGAACCGCTGTACGAGTACTTCGTGGGCTGCCTGCGCCAGCTCGGGGCGCATGTGGAAACGGGGCGCTTCGGGGAAATGATGAACGTGTCGCTGGTGAACTCCGGACCGATGACGATCATCGTGGATTCGGCGGACTTGGCGTAGTTCTCAGTTTTCACCCACGACAAGCTTGGCGAAGTCCGCAAAGAGCCGCAGCTGCCGGGCGAGCTGTTCCCGCCCTGCCGGTGTCAGCTCGTAGACCTTGCGTCCAGGTCCGCCCTGGCCTTCTTCCCACGTCGTGCTCACTGCTCCGGAAGCTTCGAGTTTTGCCAGCGCGGGATAGAGCGCTGCACCCTTGGGCGGGTCGAATCCCCCGGCGGCCAATGCCTTGGCAATTGCATAGCCATGGGCGGGACCGTTCTCGAGCTGGGTCAGCAGCAGCGTTGGCAGCACGGCTCGCTGCCAACCGGCAGGAAAATGTGAATTGCTTGTCATGCCCGGCCTGTTCTGATGCGACCGTTGCTGCTTGTGAAGGGTTCTACAAACACTAGATATTGTCCTGGCGTTCGCTGACGGCATCGGCTGCCTGTTGCAGGGCTCGCAGCTTCGCCTGAACATGCTCTCCACGCTGCGAGGGAAGCAGTCTGGTAGCGAAGTAGGCCAGCAGCAGCATGCACAAAAAGGCGAGGAAGGCAGTCCACCACGAGATTCCGTTGGTGGATATTTCGCCTATATTACCGGACAGGTAGCAGCCGAATAGCAGCAGCAGCGCGCAATTCTTGAGCATCCAGCGACGATGCACCGCGGCTGCATTGCCCGGCGCCGCCTGGATGGCGAATTCGTTGGGTGTGCCCAGATCGTTGACGATGTCCGTGGTGTTCGCGTCCTGGGAGTTCTCGTGCCAGCCCTGCCTGGCTTCTTCCAGCACAGAGGCAGCTTCCCGCCGGGTGAATCCGTAGCGGCCACGAAGGATTCTCCTGGTCTGCGCAAACCATAGACCTGGATCCAGATTCAGGGCCGCCTCGTCGGCTGGGGAATGCGGCTTCGCGCTCGCCTCTGGCAGGAAGAAGACGCCCACTGCGAGCAGCAGGCCAAGCATCGGGACAACGGCATTGGGCGCTGGGATCGCCGCATCCTCCCCGGCCATCATGAACAGCGGCACTGCCACCAGGACGGTCGTGGGAAGCCCTACGGACAACAACAGCCATGCCGCCTTGAAACGCGAAGCGAGACGCAGGTAGGCGAAGCCCGTTCCAATGAGGGCAAGGGAGCCTCCCGCGATGAAGCAACCCAGCTGCCAGTACGTCCAACTCCAGGCGAGCCAGCCGTCCCTGAATGCGATCCAGAGGCCGAAGCCGACGGCCATGGCACCGATGGTGAGGCCGAATCCCAGAACGAGCGTGCGGAAGCTGTCAACGGGCAGTTCATCCTGGCCAAGCTGTTGGGGGGATTTGATTTCGCGCACTCGATGCTTGCCAAAAATCCAGCCGTTGCCCAGGAGCTGCTCGGCGGATTCGCCACTGGCATGGATCCACTCGCGCTGGGCGAGCAGCTCTTCTTCGCACTGCGCCGGCGTGGCATCGGCGATGACCATGGCCGCATGGAATTGCTCGGCCCATTCGCGGTCGCCCGCTGGGTAGGAGTTGATGATTTTCGCGGTTGTGCTGAGTTCTGGATTGCTGCCCATCGCCGCCTCGCCGAAGTCGTCCTACTAGATCAGTTTTCAACCTAGTGCAGTTTTTTTCCCATGGCAAGCGCCAGCACGGGCCCGGCTTAACGGCAACGGGGCCGGGAGGATCCATGCGGATTCTCCCGGCCCCGTCCAGGCAGCTTGGGCCAAGGCTATTTGGCTTCTGCCTCAGCCCTCGACTCGGCGTCGGTCTTCTTCTTCTCGGGCTTGAAGTCGATGCCGGCCTCCTTGCGCTGCTGCGCGGTGATCGGCGCCGGAGCTTGGGTCAGCGGGTCGAAGCCGCCGCCGGTCTTCGGGAAGGCGATGACGTCGCGGATGGACTCCGAACCGGTGAGCAGCTGCAGCACGCGGTCCCAGCCCAGGGCGATGCCGCCATGCGGCGGGGCGCCGTACTTGAAGCCCTCGAGCAGGAAGCCGAACTGGGTCTGCGCCTGCTCCTCGCTCACGCCCATCAGCTTGAAGACGCGCTCCTGCACGTCGCGCTGGTGGATACGGATCGAGCCGCCGCCGATTTCGTTGCCGTTGCAGACGATGTCGTACGCGTAGGACAGGGCCGAGGCAGGGTCGGTGTCGAAGGTGTCCAGGAACTCTGGCTTCGGGCTGGTGAACGCGTGGTGCACAGCGGTCCAGGCGCCGGCGCCCACTGCCACGTCGCCCGAGGCGACCGCGGCAGAGGCAGGTTCGAACATCGGTGCGTCAACTACCCACACGAAGGCCCAGTCGCCGTCCTTGATCAATCCGGTGCGGTGGCCGATCTCCACGCGGACCGAGCCGAGCAGGGCGCGGGATTCGGCCTTGTCGCCGGCGGAGAAGAAGATGCAGTCCCCCGTCTTGGCGCCGGTGGCGGCGGCCAGGCCCGCCTTCTCCTCATCGGAGAGGTTCTTGGCCACCGGGCCGGCCAGCTCGCCGTCTTCCTTGAGCAGCACGTAGGCAAGGCCCTTCGCGCCGCGCTGCTTGGCGAATTCCTGCCAGGCATCCAGGGTGCGGCGGGGCTGCGAGGCGCCGCCGGGCATGACCACGGCGCCGACGTAGGCCGACTGGAACACCTTGAAGGAGGTGTTCGCGAAGTACTCGGTCATCTCGGTCAGCTCGAGGCCGAAGCGCAGGTCCGGCTTGTCCGAACCGTACTTCTCCATGGCCTCGGCGTAGGTCATGCGGCGGATCGGGGTCGGGATCTCAACGTCGATCAGCGCCCAGATGGCTTTGACCAGCTTCTCGCCCAGGGCGATGATGTCGTCTTCCTCGACGAACGAGGCCTCGATGTCCAGCTGGGTGAACTCCGGCTGACGGTCGGCGCGGAAGTCTTCGTCGCGGTAGCAGCGCGCGATCTGGTAGTACTTCTCGAAGCCGCCGACCTGCAGCAGCTGCTTGAACAGCTGCGGGGACTGCGGCAGCGCGTACCAGCTGCCCGGGGACAGGCGGGCGGGAACGACGAAGTCGCGGGCGCCTTCCGGGGTGGAGCGGGTCAGCGTCGGGGTCTCGATCTCCACGAAGCCTTCGTCGTGGAGCAGGTTGCGGGCCACGCGGTTGACCTCGGAACGCAGGCGCAGGTTGCGGGTCGGGGTCGGGCGGCGCAGGTCAAGGTAGCGGTGGCGCAGGCGCGCCTCCTCGCCGACCTCGACGTGCTCATCAACCTGGAACGGCAGCGGCGCGGCGGTGTTCAGCACGATCACCTCGTCGGCGATCACCTCGATTTCGCCGGTGGGCAGGTTCGGGTTCTCGTTGCCTTCCGGGCGGCGCTCGACGGTGCCCTTGATCTGCAGCACGAACTCATTGCGCAGCGGGTGGAAGTCCTCCTCGTCGCGCACCACGACCTGGGCCACGCCCGAGGCGTCGCGCAGATCCAGGAACGCCACTCCACCGTGGTCACGGCGGCGGGCGACCCAGCCGGTGAGGGTGACCTGCTGTCCAATGTGCTCGGCGTTTAGCACGCCCAGCTGATGAGTGCGTAGCACTACGATCCTTTCGGTCGATTCGACAAAGTGCGAAGTTCTTCTTCGCAAGAGTTTAGTGCACCCGGTGCGGGTGCAGGGCGGCCGGAGCCTAGCCGACGGTGTTGTACAGGTCCTGCGCCGGCGGGGCCCAGACGGCCGGATCGGCGGAAACCTGCTCGCCGGAACGGATGTCCTTGACCTCGTGGGTGCCGTCCGCGTGGGTGAACCAGACGAACGGAATCCCGCGGCGATCTGCGTACTTGATCTGCTTGCCGAACTTCTCCGCGCTGGAGGCCACCTCGCAGGCGATCCCCCGTCCGCGCAGCGCGGCGGCGACGTCCTGCGCCTCGTGCCAGGAGTCGTCGTGGGCGAGGGTGACATACACCACCGAGGGCACCGAACGCGCGGCCTTCACCGTTTCCTCGGCGAGGATGCGGGAGATCAGGCGGGTGACGCCGATGGACAGGCCAACACCCGGGTAGGTCTTCTTGCCCTTGGAGGCCAGCGACTCGTAACGTCCGCCCGAGCAGATCGAGCCCAGCGATTCGTGGCCCACCAGCACGGTCTCGTAGACGGTGCCGGTGTAGTAGTCCAGGCCGCGGGCGATGGACAAGTCGGCCATGACCTTGCCCGGGGCGCGCTTGGAGGCGGCGGCGATGACCTGCGAGAGCTCGTCCAGACCGGTGTCCAGCAGCTCGTGCTCGACGCCCAGGGCGCGGACCTGCTCGACGAAGGAGGTGTCCATGGTACGGATCTTGGCCAGCGCCAGCGCGGCGGCCGCCTGCTCGGCGGTGGCGCCGACGTCCTCGATGAGGATCTTGGCCACGGCGTCGTCGCCGATCTTCTCCAGCTTGTCGATGGCGCGCAGCACCGCGTCCGGGTCGTCGAGTCCCAGGCCGCGGTAGAAGCCCTCGGCGAGCTTGCGGTTGTTCACGCGCAGCCGGAAGTCGCCGATCGGCAGGGCGGAGAGGGCGTCGGCGATGGTCAGCGCCAGCTCGACGTCGTAGCTGAAGGGCAAGGTGCCCTCGCCGACCACGTCGATGTCGGCCTGGGTGAATTCGCGGAAGCGGCCGTCCTGCGGGCGTTCGCCGCGCCAGACCTTCTGCATCTGGTAGCGGCGGAACGGGAAGGCCAGGTGGCCGGCGTTCTCCACCACGTAGCGGGCGAAGGGCACGGTCAGATCGAAGTGCAGGGCCAGCGCGTTCGGATCGTCCTTGTCGTCCTCGGCGGCCAGGCGGGAAAGGCCGTAGACCTCCTTGTCGATCTCGCCCTTGCGCAGCAGCTGCGCCCGGGTTTCCACGGCGCGGGTCTCGATGTTCGCGAAGCCGTGCAGCTCGAAGGTGCGGCGCAAGGTGTCGAGCACATGCTGCTCGACCACCCGCTCGGCCGGAAGCCATTCGGGGAAACCTGATAGGGAGGCCTTGCGTGCCATGAAACTCCTTGGTGCATCGTGCTGTAGGCAAAAACTGCGCGCAAACCGCCGTGCGAACGCGCCACCTACCCATCTTATAGCGCCAACACGAAGAAACCTGCGCACGTCGGCTTACTAAGAAGCGGAGGTCACAGGTAGAGTTGGCTGAGCAAGTACAGCGCAAAAAGTGAAAGAGTTTCAGCGGTGACCACCAGTCAGCAATCCGACGACAGCCAGAAGACCCCCGTGCCGCAGGCCGTAAAGCCTGCCGCGAAGCCGGTCGTAGCCCAGCCAGTCGTGCATTCCACGCCCCTTGACGAAGCGGCCAAGTTCGCCCGCGTCGCCGAGGACGGCCACGTATTCGTCATCATCGACGGCGCCGAGCACCCGGTCGGCCAGTACCCGGACGCGACCGCCGAGGAGGCCCTGGCCTACTTTGTGCGCAAATATGACGACGTCTTCTCCCAGCTGATGCTGCTCGAGCAGCGTGTGGCAGCCAAGGCCCCGGCCGGCGAGATGGGCAAGACCATCGACGCGCTGGCCGCCGCCGTGGCCGAGCGCCACATGGTCGGCGACATCGCGCTGCTGGAATCCCGGCTGGAAACCGTGCGCGTGGCGGTGCAGGAGCTGTCCGCCGCCCAGCGCCAGGCCAACGAGGCCGCCCGCGCCGAGCAGCTGGCCGTGCGCGAGGGCATCGTCGAGCAGGCCGAAGCCATGGCCGCCAAGCGCCCTGAGCAGATCCAGTGGAAGACCGCCTCGGCGGCCATGAACGAGCTGTTCGAGAACTGGAAGGCGACCCAGCGCTCCTCGGTACGCCTGCCGCGCGCCACCGAAGACGCCCTGTGGAAGCGCTTCCGCGCCGCCCGCACGACCTTCGACCGCCACCGCCGCGCCTACTTCTCGCAGCTGGATTCCACCAACGCCGCCGCGAAGGCAGTCAAGGAGGGGCTGATCGCGCGCGCCGAGGCGCTGCAGAACTCCACCGACTGGGCCGCTACCGCCGCAGAGTACCGCAAGCTCATGGACGAGTGGAAGAAGTCGCGCCGCGCCTCGCGCAAGGACGACGACCAGCTCTGGGGCCGCTTCCGCGCCGCCCAGGACGTGTTCTTCCAGGCCCGCGCCGAGGCCAACGCCGCCGTGGACGCCGAATTCGCCGCCAACCTCGTGGTGAAGGAAGCCCTGCTGGAGGAAGCCCGCGCGCTGCTGCCGATCAACGACCTGGCCGCCGCCAAGGCCAAGCTGGATTCGATCCGCGGCCGCTGGGAAGACGCCGGCAAGGTGCCGCGCGGGGACCTGCAGCGCATCGAGTCGGCGCTGCGCCAGGTGGAGGACGCCGTGAAGAGCGCCGAGGAAGAGCAGTGGCGCCGTTCCAACCCGGAGACCAAGGCCCGCTCGAACTCCATGCTCTCGCAGCTGCAGGAGACCATTGCCGCACTGGAGGCCGACCTGGCCGCCGCGCAGGCGAAGGGCAACGCCAAGCAGATCGCTTCGGCCCAGGAAGCCCTGGACGCCCGCCGCATGTGGCTGAGCACCCTGGAGAAGTCGGCAGCCGACTTCGAGTAATAATCCACAGTTCGCCTGTGCACCGCCAACGCGGCGGCGTCACCTGCTTCAGTAGCCCTATGGAGAATCTACATCCCACGGCTTCTGGACGGTGCGCCGCCGCGTTGCGCATTCCGGAGGATCTGCTGATTGCCGGCGAGCTGTTCAGCCGCAATGAACTCGGGGCCATGGCCGGGCGCGGCCTGGTGCGCGAGGCGATGGGCAACTGCTTCGTGCCCATGTTCTTCAGGTACGACGCCGGGGTGCGGGCGCGGATCGCCGCGTTCGTCTCCGGGCGCCAGCTGCAGCGCCACGACGTGATCTGCCGCGAGACCGCCGCCTGGGTGCACGGGCTGCTGCCCTACACCTTCGCGCTGCGGATCAATTCGCCCGGCTACCGGCGGCCCTATCGCCCGGGCAACGGGCTGCAGGTGAGCTTCTCGCAGCTCGAGCTGGCCGAGGAGGAGATCATCTTCCGCCAGCGGGTGAAGGTCACCAGCCTGCTGCGCACGGTGTGCGACTGCGCGGCCTACGATCCGCTGCCCAGCGCCACCAGGGTGCTGGCGGAGGTGGTGCGGCTTCAGGACAAGTTCCTGCATTTGGATGCGGTGGCGCAGCGGCTGGCGCAGTATCCCGCGCAGCCCGAGGTGTCCCGGGCGCTGCGGCTGGTCGAGTCCTTCGCCCCGGAGCGCCAGCTGGACGGGGACCGGCCGGCCGCGGCCTAGCTAGCGCCGGGAGCCTGCGGTGGTGCGGTAGACGTCGTACACGCCGTCGATCCGGCGCACCTGGTTCAGCACGTGGCTCAGGAACTTCGGGTCGCCCATTTCGAAGGAGAAGCGGGAAATCGCCACACGTTCCCTGCTGGTCTGCACCGAGGCGGAGAGGATGTTCAGGTGGTTCTCGGAGAGGATCCGGGTCACGTCTGAAAGCAGCGACTTGCGATCCAGCGCCTCGACCTGGATTTCCACCAGGAAGACCCCGTTGTGCTTCGAAGCCCAGGAGACGTTCACGATGCGGTCCGGCTCTCCGGCCAGCTGCGCCAGGTTCAGGCAGTCGGTGCGGTGCACCGAGACGCCGGCACCGCGGGTGACGAAGCCCTGGATCTCATCCGGCGGCACCGGGGTGCAGCAGCGGGCCAGCTTGACCAGCACGTCGCCCACTCCTTCCACGATCACGCCGGCGTCGTTCCCGGTCCGCTTGGTGGGGGCGTTGACCTTGACGTCGGCTTCCTCGTCGACCTGCTCGGCCTCCGGAGGGCCGATGAGCGCGGTGAGGTGCTCGATGACGTTCTGCGCGCTGGTGTGCCCGTCGCCGACCGACTGGTAGAGCGCGGAGATGTCCGAGTGGTGCAGTTCGCTGGCCACTGCGGAGAGCAGGTCGTGCGTCATCAGCTTCTGCAGCGGCAGCTGGTTGCGGCGCAGCTCCTTGGTGAGCAGCTCCTTGCCCTTCTCGATCGCCTCCTCACGGCGCTCCTTGGAGAAGTAGCCGCGGATCTTGGCCTTGGCGCGCGGGGACTTGACGAAGTTCTGCCAGTCCTGGGAGGGCCCGGCGCCCTCGGCCTTGGAGGTGAAGACCTCCACCACGTCGCCCTGCTTGAGCTCGGTGTGCAATGGGACCAGCTTGCCGTTCACGCGGGAACCAATGGTGCGGTGCCCGACGTCGGTGTGGATGGAATAGGCGAAGTCCACCGGGGTGGCGCCCACCGGCAGCGACATGATGTCGCCCTTCGGGGTGAAGACGTAGACTTCTGCGGAGCTGATGGTGTAGCGCAGCCCGTCCAGGAACTCCTCGGAGTCCTCGGTGTCGGCCTGCCATTCCATCAGGGAGCGCAGCCAGTCCATGTTCTGCTCCGGGGAGAGCATGGAGTTCGCGTGCTGCCCGTGCTTGTACTGGAAGTGCGCGGCCACGCCGTATTCGGCGCGCACGTGCATGTCGTGGGTGCGGATCTGGATCTCCACCGGTTTGCCCTCGGGGCCCATCACGGTGGTGTGCAGCGACTGGTACAGGTTCAGCTTCGGGATCGCGATGTAGTCCTTGAAGCGGTTGGGCAGCGGGTTCCACTGCGCGTGCACCACGCCGAGGGCGCCGTAGCAGTCCTTGACGTTGTCCACCAGGATGCGCACGCCCATCAGGTCGTGGATGTCGTCGAAGTCCTTGCCGCGCACGATCATCTTCTGGTAGATCGAGTAGTAGTGCTTCGGGCGGCCGGAGACCGACGCGTGGATCGCCACTTCGCCGAGATCCTTGTCCAGCGTCTGGCGGATGTTGGCCAGGTACTTCTCGCGTTCGGGGGTGCGGTCCCCCACCATGCGCACGATCTCCTGGTAGACCAGCGGGTGCAGCGCGGCGAAGGACAGGTCCTCCAGCTCCCACTTGACGGTGTTCATGCCCAGGCGGTGGGCCAGCGGCGCGAAGATCTCCAGGGTTTCCTTGGCCTTGCGCGAGCTGGATTCGGGCGAGACATAGCGCCAGGTGCGGGCGTTGTGCAGTCGGTCGGCCAGCTTGATCAGCAGCACCCGGATGTCGCGGGACATCGCCACCACCATCTTGCGCACCGTCTCGGCCGGGGCCGCGTCGCCGTAGGTGACCTTGTCCAGCTTCGTGACGCCGTCCACCAGCATCGCGATCTCCTCGGAGAATTCCTTCTTGACCGACTCCAGGGAGTACTCGGTGTCCTCCACGGTGTCATGCAGCAGGGCGGCGGCGAGGATCGAGCCGGTCATGCCCATTTCGGCCAGGATCGTGGCCACTGCCACCGGGTGGGTGATGTAGGGGTCCCCGCTCTTGCGCTTCTGCCCCTCGTGGTACTTCTCGGCGACCTCGTAGGCGTGGACCAGCAGGTCCAGGTCCGCCTTGGGGTGCTTGGACTTCACGGTACGCAGCAGCGGTTCCAGCGTCGGCGAGGTGCTCGGGGTGCTGCCGCGGCCTGCGAAGCGCACCAAACGTGAGATCGAGCGTCGTTTCCCATTGTTCAGGTTAGGCGTGTTGGCCATGCCCCGCTCCTTCCACGTTGCACCGGTCAAACAGAGACGGCGTCGCGCACGGCGAGATGATCGCCAGGTGCCGACGCCACTGCCTGCGTTCGGTCGAGATCAGTGCCGCCGCGGGGGTTACCGCGGCTACCAGTAAAAACACGTTCTCCAGTTTATTCGTTATAGCACGTGAAACCGGTGTCCACGAATTCCGCGGTGTCATGGGTTAAGAAAATCGGCACCCGCCACACAGGTGGCGGGTGCCGATTTTCTTCGGGCCGGGGGCCGGCGGACTAGGCCGCGGCGGCTTCCAGCTTCTTGGTGTGCGCGACGACCTCGGGGTCGTTGCGGCGCAGCCACGCGTACAGCGGGGCCTGGACGAAGATCGTGGACAGGGTGCCCACGATGATGCCGACGAACAGGGCCAGCGACAGGTCCTTGAGCGTACCGGCGCCCAACAGGTAGGAACCGATGAAAAGGATCGAGGCGACCGGCAGGACCGCCACCACGGAGGTGTTGATCGAGCGCACCAGGGTCTGGTTGATCGCCAGGTTCACCTGCTGCTCGAAGGTGCGTTCATTGCGCTTGGAGAAGTCCTTGGTGTTTTCGCGGATCTTGTCGAACACCACGACGGTGTCGTACAGCGAGTAGCTCAGGATCGTCAGGAAGCCGATGATCGCGCTCGGGGTGATCTCGAAACCGGTCAGCGAGTAGATGCCGCCGGTCACGATGATCACCGTGAACAGGCCGATGATGGCGGCCAGCGACATCTTCCAGGTGCGGAAGTACGCGGCCATCAGCAGGCCCACCAGCACCACGAAGACCAGCAGGCCGACCAGGGCCTGGCGGGAGACGTCCTGTCCCCAGGTCGGGCCGATGAAGTTGCTGGTGACCTCGTCGGCGCTCACGCCGTAGCCGGCGGCCAGGTCCTTGGCGATGGCCAGGGTCTGGTCGTCGGACAGGCGCTCGGTCTGGATGCGCATGGTGCCCGGGGCGATGTTGGTGACGGTCGCCTCGGCCTCCGGCGCGACGGCCTTGACTGCCTCCTCGCCGATGCCCTGCTCGGTGTGGGTCGTGTTCGACACGGTGAACTCCGAGCCGCCGCGGAAGTCGATGCCAAGGTTGAAGCCGCCCTTGACGACGGGCAACAGTATGGACAAGACCACCAGGACCGCCGCGATGCTGAACCACAGGCGGTGCTTGGAGGTGAACGGGTAGGAGCGTTTGCCCGTGTAGAGCTCGTTGCCCCACGTGACCAGCTTATTCATTGTTCTCCTCCTGCGCCTGGTCCTTGGCGGCCTTCGACTTGGTGGAGGCGGAGACCGCTTCGGCGCGGCGGCGTTCGGCGATGGTCATGCGCTTGGCGGCCTCTGCGCCCGCCTTCTGGTTCTTCTTCCCGCGGTTCGCATCGACGTTGTCGGTGAAGCGGCGGATCTGGCCCGCGCCTTTGTACAGCGGCTCGGCGCCGAGCAGCGAGGGGTCCAGGCCGGAGAAGCGGTGGCCCTCGGCGAAGAACTTCGTGCGTGCCAGCAGCACCAGCGTCGGGTGGGTCATGCCGTACACGACCACGAGGTCGATGATGGCGGTCAAACCCAAGGTGAAGGCGAAGCCTCGCACGTTGCCCACGGCCACGATGTACAGCACCACGGCCGCCAGCACGTTGACCGCCTTGGAGGCCAGGATGGTGCGCTCGGCGCGCTTCCAGCCGATGGCCACGGCGCTTGCCAGCGGACGCCCGTCGCGCAGCTCATCGCGCACGCGTTCGAAGTACACGATGAACGAGTCGGCGATCAGGCCGATGGCCACGATCAGGCCTGCCACGCCGGCCAGCGACAGGCGGTAGTTCATGCCCCAGCCCAGCAGCACCAGCGCCAGGTAGGTCAGCACGCCGGAGGCGATCAGCGACGCAATGGTCACGAAGCCCAGCGCGCGGTACTGGAAGATCGAGTAGATGAACACCGCGAACAGGCCGATGATGCCGGCGATCAGGCCGGCCTTGAGCTGGTCGGCGCCGAGGGTGGCGGAGACCTGCTGCTCGGACTGGATGTCGAAGCTGATCGGTAGGGCGCCGTACTTCAGCTGCTCGGCCAGCGCCTGGCTGGTCTCCTGGGTGAAGCCGCCGGAAATCTGCGGGCGGCCGTCGGAGATCACGGCGTTGGTCGTCGGGGCGGAGATCGTGTTGCCGTCGAGCACGATGGCGAACTGGTTGCGCGAACCGGTCAGCGAGATCAGCCGCTGGGTGGTGTCGGCGAAGGTCTTGGTGCCTTCGGAGTTGAACTCGATGACCACAACCCATTCGCCGGTGACCGAGCCGTTCACGCCGCGCGCCAGCTGGGCGTAGGCGTCGGAAATCTGGTCGCCGGGGATCTCCTGCGGGCCGAGGATGTACTTCACGCCCATGCGCTCATCGCACGAGATCATCGGCTTGGCAGGATCGTGCGTGGTGGTGCTGGCTTCCTTCAGCTCGGTCGGGCAGTCGTAGGCCTCGAACTGCTTGTACAGGTCTGCGCTGATCCAGTTGGTATCCGAAGGGTTCTCCGGTTTGCCGGTCGGCTTCGGCAGGTCCTTGGCAGGGGTGCGGTCGGCCTCCGGGGTGGCGGTGAACGCGCCGGTGATCAGCACCGGGCGGAACTCCATGTTCGCCGAGGCCTGGATCAGGTCGCGGGTCTCCTGGCTCGGAACACCCGGCATCGAGACGACGACGTTGCGTCCGGACTGGGTGGTGATTTCCGATTCGGTCACGCCGGCGCCGTCAACGCGCTGGCGGATGATCTCCACCGCCTGGTCCAGCTGCTCCTGGCTGATTGCCTGGTCGCCCTGGACACGCGGGGCCAGGATCATCTGGGTGCCGCCCTCCAGGTCCAGCGCGAGCTTCGGTGCGAAGCTCGTCTTGCCGCTGAGCACGCCGCCCACCAGCACGCCGGAGGCGATGAGGAAGACCACCAGCAGCCACAGCAAGGCTTTGCGTGCCTGCTTCACAGGTCTAATTGATGACATCTAATGTGCTTTCTCGTCTAGGCGGACCAGATGCGGACCGCCGCGAATCGGCCTGGCTAGGCGTTGCGCTCGTCCTTGCCCTCGTCGTTCAGGCGACGAAGGGACTCCTCCGGGGTTTCCACGGTGGACGACGGGGCATCGGCCTCGGCCACAGCAGGGGCGGCCGCCGCGGCAGCAGCGTCGTTGTCCAGGAAGGTTGCAATGGCCTGGCGGTGCAGGGTCAGCACCACGCCGTTGGCGACTTCGACCTGCACGCGGTCCTCGGCGTCGATACCGACGACGGTGCCGAAGATGCCCGAATTGGTCATGACCTTCGCACCCGGGACGGTGTTGTTCTTCAGTTTCTCCTGCTGGGCTGCCTGCTTCTTGCGCCCGCGGAACATCATGAAAATCAGCACTGCGAACAGCGCGATCATCAGGATCATCGAGGGGTTGAAGCCGCCGCCGGCGGCTTGGGCGATCACCAGAGAGTTCACGTAAATTACCTGCTAACGATTCGTTGCGAATGCTGAAAATTCGGGATGCTGCGGGCGTCAGCGACGCGCAAAACAGCAAAGACGCCCCACCCAGGCCCTGTCGAGGGCATAGGTCAGGCGTCTTTAGTCTAATGGGTGCGCGACTACGGGCGAACCATTTACGCGTCCGGTGAAGCGATGCTGGTCTAATCCTCATCGTTTTCATAGCTTTGGGCGCTGGCGAAAATGGCGTCCTTGGGCATGGCGATCCCCAGATGCTGCCAGGCGCTGGGCATTGCGATTCGCCCGCGCGGGGTGCGTCCCATCAAGCCCTCGCGCACGAGGTATGGCTCGGCGACGGTCTCCACGGTTTCGGTTTCCTCACCGACCGCAATGGCCAGGGTGGACAGGCCCACCGGTCCCCCGCCGAACTTCAGGCACAGCGCCTCGAGCACCGACCGGTCAAGTCGGTCCAATCCCCTGGAGTCGACCTCGTACATGTCCAGCGCGGCTGCCGCGGATTGGGCGTCGATCTCCTCGAGCTTGTGCACCAGCGCCCAGTCGCGCACGCGGCGCAGCAGGCGGTTGGCGATGCGCGGGGTCCCGCGGGAGCGTCCGGCGATTTCGGAGAAGGCTGCCGAGGTAACCCGCAGGTCCAGCATCATGGCCGAGCGGCGCAGCACCAGCTCAAGCTCCTCGACGGCGTAGAACTCCAGATGGCCGGTGAAGCCGAAGCGGTCGCGCAGCGGGCCGGGCAGCAGGCCTGCGCGGGTGGTGGCGCCCACCAGGGTGAACGGCGGCAAATCCAGCGGGATGGCGGTCGCGCCGGCGCCCTTGCCCACGACGATGTCGACGCGGAAGTCCTCCATCGCCATGTAGAGCATTTCCTCGGCCGGCCGCGACATGCGGTGGATCTCGTCCAGAAACAGCACTTCGCCTTCGGTCAGCGAGGACAGGATGGCGGCCAGGTCGCCGGCATGCTGGATGGCAGGTCCCGAGGAGATGCGCAGCGGCGCGTTCATTTCCGCGGCGATGATCATCGACAAGGTGGTCTTGCCCAGCCCCGGAGGGCCTGAAAGCAGCACGTGGTCGGCGCTGCGTTCGCGGATCTTGGCCGCTTCGAGCACCAGGGAAAGCTGCTGGCGCACGCGGGACTGGCCCACGAAGTCGTCCAGGTTGCGCGGGCGCAGCGCGGCTTCCAGCGCATGCTCCTCCGGTTCGCTTCCGGCGTGGGTCAGCGGTTTGGAATCAGACACGGAGTAATCCTATCGGGCGCGGTTGGCGCTGGACATGCTGCGCAGGGCCGCGCGCAGGATGTCGGCCACGTTGCCGGTGGCGACGATGTCGGGATCCGCCTTGGACAGCGCCTTGAGCGTGGCGGTGGCATCCTTCTCGCTCCAGCCCAGCCCGGTGAGCGCCTCGATGACCTGCGGTTCCCAGACCGAGGCGGAACCGGCGGCTGCGGATCCGGAGGGCACCGGGGCGCCGGTGGGAACGAGCTTGCCGTTCAGCTCCAGCACGATGCGGCTGGCGCCCTTGGGGCCGATGCCGGAGACCTTGGTGAAGGCGGCGGTGTCCTTGGTGTTGGCGGCGATGCGCACTTCTTCGGGGGTGTGCACGGCGAGGATGGCCAGGCCGGTACGCGGCCCGATGCCGGAAACGCCGATCAGCACCTCGAAAACGTCGCGTTCCTCGGTGGTGGCGAAGCCGAACAGGGTCATCGAGTCCTCGCGCACCACCATGGAGGTGTGCACGGTGGCCTCGCGTCCCTGGTGCAGGGTGGACAGCGTGCCGGGGGTGGCATTGACCAACATGCCAAAGCCGTTCACGTTGAGCACGGCGGTGTTCAGGGACACCGCTTGGACGGTGCCGGTCAATGAGCTGATCATGCCACTCCTTGGGATATATGTTCGATCCCAGACAGTTTATCGAAGATACCTACGAAGCGCGACGTCTGCCTGTCGCGGGTGAGTCTCAGCGCCGAGCGGCGCGGTGCTTGGCCGAAGCCTCGGCGGCGATCCAGGCGCGTTGGGCGGTGGTGAGCTGCCGGGACCCGGAGGAGCTGGCAGCGGAGGCGGAGGCATTGGAGCCGGCGGCCGCGCCGCGCCATGCGTGGGCGATCGCCAGGGCGACCGCGTCGGCGGCGTCAGCTGGTTTGGGTGGCTCGTCCAGGCGGCAGATCTTCGCGACCATCTTGCCGATGGCGGCCTTGGTGGCCTGCCCGGAGCCGGTGACCGCGGCCTTGACCTCGGTCGGGGTATGCAACGCCACGGGGATGCCGCGGCGGGCGGCGGCGGTGATGACGATGCCGGTCACCTGCGCGGTGCCGATCACCGTTGAGACGTTGACCTGGGCGAAAACCCGTTCGATGGCCAGCACGTCCGGCTTGTGGGTATCCAGCCAGGCGTCGATCGCGTTCGCGATGGCCAGCAGGCGGGCATCCAGCGGGGTGCCCGGCGGCGTGCCCGCGACGGTGACGTCGACGAGTTCTACTAGTCGGCTTGCAGAAACGTCGACCACGGCCAACCCGCAGCGGGTCAGGCCGGGGTCGACGCCCACGACTCGAAGGGACAAACCCCTAGTTCTCCTCGTCCAGCGCTGCGCGAACCTCGTCGGACAGGTCGGCGTTGGTGTAGACGTTCTGCACGTCGTCCAGCTCTTCCAGCGCGTCGAACAGCTTCAAGAACTTGCGGGCCCCGTCCACGTCCAGGTCCACCTTCATGGACGGCAGGAATTCCATTTCGTCGGACTCGTAGGCGATTTCGGCCTCATCCAGCGCAGCTGCCACGGCGCGCAGGTCGCTTGGCTCGCAGACGATGGCGAAGCTGTCGTCCTCGTCCAGGATCTCGTCGGCACCCGCGTCCAGGACAACCATCAGCAAATCGTCTTCGGTCAGCTCGCCCTTCGGCAGGCGGACAACGCCCTTGCGGGCGAACAGGTAGCTCACGGAGCCTGGGTCGGCAACGGAGCCGCCGTTGCGGGTGATGCCCACGCGGACCTCGGAGGCCGCACGGTTCTTGTTGTCGGTGAGGCACTCGATCAGCAGTGCGGAGCCCTGCGGACCGCGCGCTTCGTAGATGATTTCGGTGTAGTCGACGACCTCGCCGGTCAGGCCTGCACCACGCTTGACGGCGCGGTCGATGTTGTTGATCGGCACGGAGTTCTTCTTGGCCTTGCTGACCGCAAGTTCAAGAGCAGGGTTGCCGGCCATATCGGCACCGCCGGCACGGGCTGCTACTTCGATGCCCTTGATGAATTTCGCGAAGGCCTTGGCGCGCTTGGCGTCAATGGCTGCCTTCTTGTGCTTGGTTGTTGCCCATTTGGAGTGGCCTGACATGCTTTAAGCGTCTCCTCGCGTAATTTTGATGAAGAATTCATGGATGGCAGCGCTTCCGGATACCTCCGGATGAAAGCTGGTTGCCAACAGATTTCCCTGACGTACTGCAACGATTCTACCTCGTGACGACGGATCCGCTCCGGGTACGGTGCTGATCACTTCAACGTCCGGGCCAACCTGCACCGCTTCAGGTGCTCGGATGAACACCGCTTCGAGGTTGACGCCGTTGAAATCCAGTCGGTTCTCGAACGAATCGACCTGCCGTCCGAAAGCGTTGCGACGAACCGTCATGTCGATCCCGCCGAAAGTCTCCTGGACCGCGCTATTGCTGGCAACGGCGGGATTTTCCAGACGATCAGCCAGCATGATCATTCCTGCGCAAGAACCGTAGGCCGGCATGCCGTCGGCAATACGTTGGCGAATCGGATCAGCGAGACCATAAATGCGCGACAGTCGGTCAATCACCGACGACTCGCCGCCAGGAATAACTAGCGCGTCGATCCGCCCCAGATCTTCAACAGTACGCACGGGCACAGCGACTTCACCAAGTTCTGTCAACGAAGCGAGGTGTTCACGAAAATCACCCTGCAGGGCAAGGACACCGAAGAGCGGCATGGTTCTACCTTCACAATTGAATCGATCCCCCACGGACTCGACGCTCAAAAAACGGAATCCATCGGGACAGCGCGCAGGCAATCCAGCAAGCGCCGGATCAACGTTATTCCTCCCCCACAGCTCATACAGGTTTTATTACCAGGCGTGTCGCGATTCTTTCGCATCTCCAGAAGTGCTCGAGACAACTATCTGCGTTGCCCACTTCCGCACTTGACTACCACTAGTGGGCTCGCGGTCTGAATTGCATACCAGCAGCTTTGAGTAGATTCCGGAATTTTCAAGTAAGCACGACTGCATCGCTTTGCGCCAGTTATCCACAGATTTGAACAAAACTCTCCCAATCTTTGAGCGCCGGGCATAGGATGACGCTCACTACGGCATCCTAGTGATTACGGAGAGTTCCTATGAGCGCTCGGAAAATTGCATGTGTAGCTCTGCTTGCAGCCAGCTCGATCGCACTCGCAGCATGCGAGTCCGGCCCCGAGACGCCGCCTACTCCAACGCAATCTCAGAGTGAAGAAAATCAGACAGACGGATCCGCTTCAACAAGTACGCCATCCTCGACCTCGACCGGAACGAAGACGAAGGAGTACAAGCCTGCGACTTCTGAAGGGCCTGCCGAAAACGTCCCCGTACCCGAAAAACCCGAACTGGCCGGTGAAAAATCTGAACCGGGCGCTATCGCGTTTTTGAAGCATTATTTAGCAGTCATGAACTACTCATTCGAAACTTACAACAGTAGTTCTTTGGAAAGATTGACATCTGATAACTGCAAAGTCTGTTATCAAAATATAATCCAGGGAATACAGTTCAATTCAGCTCAGGGTGGCTGGCAGGTTGGCGGTCAATACGAATATAAGGTCTATTCATCCAAACTCAACAAATCGACGGCACTACTTGGATTCTCAATGCATAAATTGCCTTCGGAACTCTACAAATCCTCAGGCGAACTCGCCATTAGACAGCCTGAGCAAGACGGGAACAGCCATGCAGTCGCGGTCTTGAAGTACAACAATTCATGGATCGTTGACTCGATCTCCATTAATGAGTAGCCATGATGCAAATTAAATCAATGGCAGTTCTTGCCACTGTTCTTATTTCCGCCATGCCAGTTCAGCAAGTACACGAAAGAGCATTGATTGACTTAAGGATGGAAGAAACTTGTCCAGATTCAGTTTATGAGGTTGATTTTACTAAGACTTTTGGCGAGTCAATTCGAAAAGAATGCAGAACGAAACTCAAGCAACTGACTGATATACCAAATTTCTATGAAGAGAACGAGTCGGAGCCCAAACAACAATTTACTTTGGATTATGACAATTCTTGCCCAATAGGACTGGAGTCGACTAATGGATGTGACCGCAATCCTGATGCGCGGTTATGTACAGATGGAACTTCGCCGTATCTACTGGTTATCCGATATTCTGGAGGCGATAGTGACGGACAAATATTTACTTCACGATTAGTTTGCCCGGAGGACAACGTGGAAGTCCCTGAAAACGTTGTACGAGAAATTAAAATTACACCAGAACACTTTAGAAGGTTTCCAATACTTGGTTCAACAATACACAGTGACCCGAAACAGTTCTCTCTGCGCAACGGCCATAGTCACATGTGGGCAACAGAGAATGAGCAAACATTTACCGACCAAATTGATAACACCCCTGTGACAATCAAAGCGATCCCGGTTCAATGGAATTGGGATTATGGTGATGGAAGCGTTCGCATTCTTGATTTTCCAGGCCGGCTAGTACCAGGCCATACTCTTCACGATGAGACTCCTACGAGTCACTCGTATGTTCAAACTGGAACTTTTACAGTCACACTAACCACCATATATCGCGGCGAGTTTCGAGTGGGGAATGGCCCTTGGCAACCGATCGGCGGACAAGCTGCAGTTCCCAGCTCTCCGATAGAAGTGGACGTTTGGAGAACCAAGAAAGAATTGATCGCAAATGAATAAGGGAGAGGAAGCCCACTAAGGCAGGATCCACTCCTCCAGACCATCGTCAACGGCTCCGTACGCATTAACGGTCTTCAGCGTCCGTTGAAGTGACGCTTTAGCATCCGCATCGGATACACATGTTTCTGTGGTGGCGACCTGGCACCATGCCACCGGCGCTTTGCTTAGCTGGTGCGGAACCCACTGAAGTTTCGACACGTCCCAGTTCTCGCCGTCTCGAGCAAAAGTTGCTTTTACGCTTATTCCTTCGCGATTCAGGATCGTAGGGGTGGCATGCTTTGCGACCGAGTTCCCAAGACCGTACACGATCCATGTTCCCTTGTACTTCTCGATCGGCAGGACCGAGTGCGTATGGTGCATGTAGACGAAATCGAACTCTCCCGAGCTGGCCAATGCTCGGCCGAGTTTTCGCTGGGACTCAGTTGGCGCACTCGTGTACTCCGCGCCGTCGTGCACCGCAGCAACCACGATGTCAGCCCCGGCCTTACGTGCAGATTTCGCACGATCAATGAGTTTCAATGAGTTGACCCCCGTGTCGACTCGCCAGTCAGAATCAGCGCGCATCCCGTTCAACGAGTACGTTGTGGCAACAACACCGAGCTTCACGCCACTGATGTCCATAATAGGTGGCTGCTCGGAGTCCTTCTTGCTCTTATAGCTTCCGGTATAGAACATCTCATTCTTTGCCAGAGTGTCAAGGGTTCGGATGACGCCCTTAGTGCCGGCGTCCACGGTGTGATTCGTCGCGGTGGTGCACCCGTCATAGCCGATGGCTGCGAGATCGGAGACGATTTGCGAGGGAACAGTGAATAGCGGGTATCCGGAATAAGGAGGGGTGCCGATCGGCGTCTCCAGATTGCATAGGGCTACATCTGCGTCCTGAACGTATGGCTTGAGGCCAGCCAAGAGTGGCTCGAAGTCAAATTCCTTGCCATTGCCGTCGGATTTCCCGGCAGCGGTTTCTGCTTCATCTAGCAACTGCGGGTGGAGCAGCACATCCCCGGTCACCGTGAGGGACAACTCCTCGGGTCGATCCATTGGTGTTTCCTTCGGGCCATCCTGGTCCTTTGCTGGCTGCGAAGCTTCAACGGTCGGTGCGCCAGATGTCGATGTGAGCGCGCCTGATTGTGTTTGCGGCGCAACGCTGCATCCAGATGTTAGGGCCGCAGGAAGTGCAATTGATACGGTCAGCGCAGCGAAGCGAATGGGCAAGGGAAAGCTCATACGCCACAGCATACCGGTGGATCGCAGTTCGCCCTTGGCATGACATTGGCGTCAATGCAAGCTGGGTCACGTTCAATATGGGAACCTTAGGGCATGTCGAATCAGCTCCTTTCTCCCAGCCAAAATCCTTATCAATGGCCCGAATTCCAGTCGCTTACCGCGGAAGACTATGTTGTTGCAGCGCGCCAGGGCGCCGCATTGCAGCAGGAGGAGCTGGAGGCGATTACGTCCAATAATGAACCTGCGACATTCGATAACACGCTGGTAGCTCTCGAAGCCTCAGGTCAGGTGCTTCGTCGGACGCTGATGACATACTTCACCGTGCTCTCCGCCCACGGAACCGAGGACCTGCGTGCGATCCAAAGCGAGATGTCGAGCATCATGACACGCCAGCAGGACGCCATTCACCTGAACGAAACTTTGTTTTCTCGTTTACAAGCTTTAAACCTTGATTCTCTGGTAGGTGAGGATGCTCGACTGGCCGAACAGACCCTCAGGGAATTTGAACAGGCAGGAGCGGCCTTGGGATCAGAGGCCAAGGACAAGCTCTCGAAGCTGAACGAACTAATTTCGGAGCTTTCCAGCCAGTTCTCGAATCTGGCATTGGAAAACCAGAATAAGCATGCGGTGCATTTCGCCGACGCAGCGGAGCTTGAAGGATTGGGCGACGCGGCAATAGCTGCGGCGGCCAAGGCTGCTCTTGACGCCGGGTATCCAGACGGTTTCTTGCTGCCTCTGGTTTCGCCTTCGCAGCAGCCTGTGCTTTCCCAACTGGCTCGCTCGGAATCCCGTCGCAAGGTTCACGAGGCGTCGCTATCCCGCGGCCTGAAGTCGACCTTGGAACTCGCGGCACAAATGGCATCCCTGCGTGCAGAACGAGCCTCGGTACTCGGCTTCGCGAATCACGCCGAGACGGTGCTCGCCGATGCAACGGCGCCGAGCACCGCAGCCGTAGCCGAACGACTCGCGGAGCTGACAGCCCCAGCCGTGCGCAATGCAAACGCCGAGGCCGAGATACTTTCCGGCCTTGCCGGCGGCCCGATCAATGCATGGGACTGGCGCTACTATTCGGAGAAGGTGCTTCAGGAGAAGTTCTCGGTAGATACGTCGGCGCTTCGCGAGTACTTCGAGCTTGAGCGGGTCCTGGTTCAGGGCGTCTTTGCCACCGCGACCCGATTGTACGGAATCACCTTCACCGAGCGATTCGATCTACCTGGCTACCATCCTGATGTCCGTGTCTGGGAGGTCTTCGACGCCGATGGCAGCGCACTGGCGTTGTACAGCGGAGATTTCCTGGCTCGGCCCACCAAGAAGGGTGGCGCATGGATGACGACGCTGCGCGACGGCGCATCGTTCCTCAATGAGCGCCCCATCGTCACCAACACCTTGAACATCGCCCCGCCAGCGGACGGAGAACCGGTACTGCTGACGCTGGACGAGACCAACACGCTGTTCCACGAGTTCGGGCACGCCTTGCACGGGATGTTCGCGAATGGGAAGTACGCCTCGCTCTCCGGAACTTCGGTGCCACGGGACTTCGTGGAATTCCCTTCCCAGGTCAACGAGATGTGGGCGCTGCATGAAGATGTGGTCGGCGGATATGCAAAGCACTACGCGACCGACGAGCCGCTGGATCCATCCGTGCTGGAAAGCTTGCGGGCCTCGGAATTATGGGGGCAGGGCTTCGCGACGACCGAATACCTGGCCGCGAGCGTCCTCGACTGGGCCTGGCATACCATCGAGCCGGGAACCGTCATCGCCGATCCGGAAGCATTCGAACAGCAGGTGCTGGTGGAGGCCGGATTCGATCCGCAGATGATCGCGCCGCGCTACCGCACCGGTTACTTCCAGCATATCTTCGCCAACGGCTACTCGGCCGGGTACTACTCCTACATTTGGAGTGAGGTGCTCGATGCCGACACTGTGCAGTGGTTCGCGGAAAATGGTGGCCTAATGCGGGAAAATGGTAATCGGTTCCGCGAGGAGCTGCTGTCGCGCGGCAATACGCGCGATCCCCTTGAGTCCTACAGATTGTTCCGCGGACGCAATGCAGAGGTCGAACCGCTGCTGCGCCGTCGAGGATTGGTGAACGCAGAATAATGACGACGATTGCCTCCGCACAGGAAGCGTTGAGCCACTGGCATCAGGCGCTGGCCGTTGCCACTGGCGGCAAGATTTTTACCACCCACGGCTGCTCATGGGCTTGGCAGCCGGTGCGCCGACGCCTGGTGCTGCTCTTCCCGGAAAACCCGGAACCTGCAGGCCTGCGCCCCGCCCTGGCCGAAGGCATGCGGCTCGGCGCCCGCCGGGTGGAAGCCTGGGTGAATTCGGGCGCGGATGCCACGCAGCTGAAGGCCGCCGGGTTCAGCGATAACGCCCAGGTCTCCTGGCATGCGGGGCCGCTGGCCATTCCGATGGACCGCTGGGACGGAAAGATCCGCCTTGGCAACAATGTTCCGGAAGCCACCGGAGCCGACGCCGCTGAACTGGCAGTCACGAATCTGTGGAGGGAAGCCTCACCCCAGCTTTCCAGTGGCCACCCGGCGTTGCGCCGGGTAGAGCATGCGGTTGCCCGCACCGAGGAAGGCAACATTGTCGGCCGCGGTTTCGCCCAACAGGGTCTCGGCGGACAGTTGATGGTCCATGCGCTGGCCGTCGGCAGCGATTTCCGCCGTCAGGGCATCGGCACTGCACTGCTGCACGGCCTGTCGCGTTCGATGATCAACCCGCTGGCTCCCGTCGAAGACGAGGGCCCGACCGAATTGCTCGCAGCGGCCACTCCGTCCAGCGCCGATTTCTTCACGGCCAACGGCCTGAAGCTCCTTGGGCGAGGCCGTCATATGGTGCTGCGTTCTTGGGCCTAGAAGCTGCTTGAGACTTTGTTGATCGGCAGGGGCCGGAATCGGTATCGATCCCGCCGCTTTGCATCCCTTGACGTAGCTGCGGCCGAACTTCATTCCCTTTTGAGCACCCGGTACCGCAGCCTCGCGAACGGTCCGGCTTGCCGTGCTTCCACGAGCTTGAGACGGTCGCTGCCTATCGCACGAGGCAGCAGTGACGCACCGGCAGCAACGGTTGCCGGTGCGATCGTCAGCGCCAGCTCGTCGAGCTCGTCGATGTCAAGGAACTGCCCGAGAAGCTCTCCGCCGCCCAGCACCCAGATATTGCCAGCGCCTGCGGCATTGCGGATGTGGTCCAGATGCTGGGCTACCGCACCACGCAGCAGCCGGACATCTGCCCCCTGCGGGATTGGCAAGTCGCGATGCGTAAAGACGTACGTGGGCCGGTCCCCGTAATAGGTGTGCCATTTTGCGGGGTGCTCCATGAATTTCTCATGCTCAAGCACCCAGAGGTACGTGTTGGCGCCTTCAACATGTACGGACACGTCCCGCGGCAACAGATCCGGGTCTGGTTGTTCATCCCCTCCGACGTCGAATAGCCATTGGAGGCTGTGGTCGGCATCGGCCAGATAGCCATTGAGCGTGGTTGCGGCATCAAAGATTATTTCACCCATGGACCAAGTCTAAACACGCTGCCGGCTCCGGCCGGGCCCCTCAGGAGTCGAGGTTGATCGGCATAAATCGCGCAGGCTGGCCGGTTTCCAGGATCCCGATCGACGCGCTGGGAACTTCCCGCCATGTATGCCTGCTCCAGTGCAGTTCGAGGGGCTCGGAAACCACCAGCTGCGCATTTTCAGGCAAACGATCATTTTGGCCATCGACCGTCAGCAACACGGTAGGGCCCGTTGCGTGGTAGAGCGACGGGGCTTGGACGCCCTGCGCATCCGGGCTGACCCAGCGCAGGACTATCAATTGCTGCCCGTTGGATACGCACATGGTAGCGGTGAACGGATCGGCGATCCCGTGCTCGTTGCGTGCCCGTTCCACCCGTGCCACCATACGCGACATGCCCGCCACAGGATCCTGATCCAGTCCATAGGTCAACGCTAGGAAAAAGCAAACCTCGGTGTCTGCATTGCCAAGGATGGAGGGGTAGAGCGCCGCGTCGACGTCGAAGGTGAGCTCACGTTTGAGTGTGGCGAATTCCGGGATCGTTCCATTGTGCTGAAACATCCAGCTGTCGTGGACGAATGGGTGGCAGTTCTGCTCGGCGATCGTACCGCCGGGCGCGGCCCGGACATGAGCAAGAACACAGTTGGATTGAATCTGCTGCGCCAGATGGCGCAGGTTCTGGCTGTCCCAGGCCGGGCCGATCTGCCGATACCGCCCCAGCGTTCCCCGCAACCCGGCCCACGCCATGCCGAACCCATCCCCGTTCGTGGGGAACGCATGAGCTGCAAAGCCCTCGGCTAGCCGGTAGTGGGGCAGGTACAGTTCGCGCGCGTGCAGGCTCTGGTCGATCAGCGAGTGATTGGGGCGCAGCAGGATGTCTGCGATGTCTATTGGCGAACCGAGATAAGCGAGCCAACGGCACATGGTCCCCCCTTGAAACGTCCGATGGACTTTACGATATCGTTGCCAGTCTGAGTGGACAAGGAATCGCAACCACAGCAATCGTTCGTGCGGAGAGCAGGCACACCCGCGTTCAAGGCACACCGCTATTCAGGAGACGACGAAACCCCCAAGGTGGCCTTGGGGGTTTCAATCAGATAGAGCAGGTGCTTACCAGCCGCGCTCAGCCAAACGGTGAGGCACAGGAACATCGGCGACGTTGATGCCGACCATGGCTTCGCCCAGGCCGCGCGAGATCTTGGCCAGTTCGTCCGGGTTGTCGAAGAAGGTGGTGGCCTTCACGATGGCTTCGGCGCGCTGCACCGGGTTGCCGGACTTGAAGATGCCCGAGCCAACGAAGACGCCGTCGGCACCCAGCTGCATCATCATGGCAGCGTCGGCAGGGGTTGCGATGCCGCCCGCGGTGAACAGCACTACCGGGAGCTTGCCGGTGGCGGCAACTTCCTTGACCAGCTCGTATGGAGCCTGCAGTTCCTTGGCGGCAACGTACAGCTCGTCTTCCGGCAGGGCCGAGAGCTTTGCGATTTCCGCGCGGATCTTGCGCATGTGGCCGGTGGCGTTGGAAACGTCGCCGGTGCCTGCCTCGCCCTTCGAGCGGATCATCGCGGCACCTTCGTTGATGCGGCGCAGAGCTTCGCCGAGGTTGGTGGCACCGCAGACGAACGGCACGGTGAACGGTTGCTTGTCGATGTGGTTCTCGTAGTCGGCTGGCGAGAGGACCTCGGACTCGTCGATGTAGTCGACACCCAGCGACTGGAGGATCTGCGCCTCGACGAAGTGGCCAATGCGGGCCTTGGCCATCACCGGGATGGAGACCTCGTTGATGATGCCGTCGATCATGTCCGGATCGCTCATGCGGGATACGCCGCCCTGGGCGCGGATATCGGCAGGAACCCGCTCCAGCGCCATGACAGCGACCGCGCCTGCATCTTCAGCGATACGTGCCTGCTCCGGGGTGACAACGTCCATGATGACGCCGCCCTTGAGCATTTCAGCCATGCCGCGCTTAACGCGGTCCGAACCGATAACTGGGTTCTGGGAGTTCGAAGACATGGGGAGAACTGGTTCCTTTCAATACTGCATAAAAATGTCGCTGGGCGCCCGAGATTCTACCGTGGAATGCGGGGAGCGACGAGGTAGTACCCATTCATCGTAGGATCAGCGAAGTTCATAACCTTGAGTGTTGCGTAACATTGTTACGGTAGGAGATTTATCCCTTAGATCAGGTTTCCGGCGTAACAATTGGATCTCCGCGTTACCTCTGGTCAAAGCCTATTTTCACGAATTTGCTACGACATTGCCGCACGCTAGATGAGTTGTCATAGGGCAAAACCCCGGTGTCACATTCTGGGCTCCAATGCCATGCGGATCAATGCTGCGCTTCGGGCATCTACGGCTCTCGCCAGCAGTCTTGGTAGATTCCGACATTCGGCGGCAGATTTTCACTGCCCGGTCAGTGCATCCCTGTTGATGGCCAGCCTTCGACAACGTCGTCTGCGCCGGGCTCGTGGGTCGTGTTCGTTTCTGGTTTCGCATGTTTTTAGCGCGGACCGATGCGTCGGTCCACGCACGTTTCGTGCGCATTGCATATATGCAGAAGGCACCGCCATTCGGTGAGCGTGAGCTTCGGAACGACGGTGCCATGGATCTGCTGGCTATGCAGGAATCTCGGCCACGATGTCGGCTATCCATGTTTTGGCGGCCGCCGGATCATCGGCGCAGACCGCGGCGGCTCCGATCGCCAAGGCCTGACGCACGTCGTCCGGACCGCGAAGCGGCCAGAGCGTGGGCAGGTATCCCTTACGGTGGAGCTCCTGCACCGTAGCATCGCGCACAGCGTGGACATTCAGGTGCACAAAGGTCGCCTGGCTTTCGGCCAGCAATCCAAACAGCGCGTCAACATCGTCGGTCAGGGTGGTGGTGCCTCCGAGGATGAATCCCCGCGAAACCTGCGGGCACAATGTCTTGATCTGCACCAGTGCCTCATGGTTGAAGCTCGTGAACTGCAGCCGCTCGAAGTCCTGCGGCCTGGCATTGACGATCGCAGCAGCTGCCGGGACGACACGGGGATCCTTGATCTCGATCTGGATGGCGGTGGTCGTGGCGTCCAGTGCCTCGGTGAGCGTAGGAATACCCAGCCACTCCCCCAGATCGACACCTCGAAGTTCTTCCATCGTCAGGGTAGCTACATTGATGCCGGCGAGGGCACCCGGTGTGGGGGCAACCCGGTCAATCGTCTCGTCATGCAGGATGAACACCTCGCCGTCGGCAGACAGCCTGATATCCAGCTCGATCTCGGCAACACCCAGCTCTTCGGCATAGCGGTAGGATTCCAGCGTATTTTCCGGGCGATGGGCCATGGCGCCGCGGTGCCCGACAAGTCGCATTCCAGTCATCTGGCTCATGGTTAGGCAACCTTCTCTTCGTAGGTGGCGCGGATCTTGTCCGCTTCGGCGCGCAGCTTCGCAGCTACCGGCTTCACCAGCTCCTCCGGCTTGACGTTGGAGGTGTAGTTCTTCTGCACCATCTGCTTGAGCTCCGAAATGGCGGAGGTGACGTAGCGGCGCACATCGTCCGGACCCGAGGCGATCTGCAGCTGGTCCACGGCGACCTGGTAGTTGGGATTCTTGTCCATCAGGTCGGTGACGAGCTTGGAGCTGGTTGCCCCCTTGGTCACCGGAAGGTACCCGGTGCCGACGGTCCACTGCGAGGAGATTTCGTCGTTGGCCAGGAAGCGCAGGACCTCGACCGCATCGGCCTTGCGCTCGTCGCTGATCTGACGCAGGACGGACAGGCCGCCGCCTCCGGTAGGAGTTCCCGTCCCGGCAGGGCCCTTGGGCATGAAGCCGGTGCCGACCTCGAACTTGGCTGCCTTGGTGACGCTGGTCAGCCCGCCGGTGGACTGGGTGACGGTGGCGCACTGGCCGTTGCTGAAGTCGTTGACGAAGCTCTGCGCCAGGTACATGCTCTTGTCCTCGTGGACCAGCTGGCGTTCGAAGTCCACGGCGGCCAGCGACTCGGCGCTGTCCAGACGCACGTCCAGCCCGTTGGAGATCGCGCCTCCGAAGGCCCAGAGCAGTCCGCTGAAGTACCAGTCGTCGGCGCCGGTCAGGGCGCGCATCTTCATGGTGTTGCCCTTGAACTTCACACCGGTGACTTCCTTGCCCCAGCTGCGGAATTCATCCCAGGTTCCCGGGGCTCGATCAGGCAGGCCTACGCTGGCGAAGAGATCCCGGTTGTAGTAGAACAGCGGAGTCGAACGGGCGAAGGGAACCCAGTAGGACTCGTCGCGCACGGTGCCTTCCTTGTAGAAGTTCTCCGTGTATACCGATGGGCCGAAACTGGAGTCGTGGTACTTGTTCAGTGGCTCCAGCGCGTCGGAGAGGAAGTAGCGGTTCCAGTGGATGTCGGAGAGCACCGCGAGATCCGGAACCTGCTTGGCCCGCAGGCCTGCAGTGAGCTTCTCGCCCACTCCGTCATAGCCGTCGAACTGCTGGACCTCCGCATAAATCGCGGTCTGCGACTCGTTGAACTTCTTGATCAGGTCGGCGAACATCTTGCCGTTGTCGCCTCCCCAGGAGCTCCAGATCACGACGTTGCGGCGGCCGGCGAAGCCGGCGGGCACCTTTGTGGCCGGCTGCGCGAAGGTTGCGGTGGAGGAGTTCCCGCAGGCCGCCAGTGCCGGGATGGCCAGGGCGGTGAGGCCGAGGGCGCCAAGGAAGCTGCGGCGCGACGATGATTTCTCCAGTGTGCTGGCAAGCGGGTTGTTCTGCATGGTTGGGTCCTTTGTGATTGCGGTGAAATGCGGGCGGTTTGCGGATTTCGGGGTTTACGGCCTAGCGGCGCACTGCGGCGCCGGCCATGCCGTTGATGATGTACTTCTGGGCGAAGAGGAAGAGCAGCAGCATGGGCAGGACAATCATCAGCGTCGCGGCCATGATCATGCCCCAGTCGTCCAGTCCCTCGGATTGCTTCAGGAACATCAGGCCGATGGGCATCGTGCGCATGTCGAGGGTGTTCGTGACCAGCAGCGGCCAGATGAAGTCGTTCCATTCGTCGATGACCGCGATCAGCGCCACGGTGATGACCGCCGGCTTGGACATCGGCAGAACGAAGGACCACAGCTTGCGCAGGTGGCCGGCCCCGTCGAGTTCGGCCGCTTCCAGCACTTCCTTGGGCAGGCCCATGAAATGCTGGCGCAGCAGGAAGGTTCCGAAGGCGGAGCCGAGCCCCGGCAGGATGATGCCGGCATAGGTGTTGATCAGCCCGAGGTTGCTGATCGTCGAGTAGTTCAGCAGCAAGGTGACATGGCCCGGAACCATGAGCGCGCCGAGCACTCCCAGGAACAGCCATTTCTTGCCGGGGAAGGGCAGAAATGCGAAGGCGTAGGCGGTGAGGGCCGCGAGCGCCACTTTCACCGTGGCGCCGACGGTGGTGACCAGCAGCGAATTCATGAAGAACTGGTCGAATGGCGCGGCGGCCAACGCCGCCGAGAAATTCTCGGTGGTTGGCTCGCTGGGCCACGGCGTGAATGGCCACTGGTAGATTTCGTCGTTGGGCTTGATCGCCGCCAAGACCATCCAATAGGCCGGCACCAGGAAAACCAGGGCGATCAGGCCCAGCAGCAGGTAGCTGGCGAGATGGCGCTTCCGGCGCTTGGCCGGTGGACGACCGCCGGCCGCGGTTGTCGTCTCACGTGTAAGGGATGCCAGGGCGCTCACGAGTAGTGCACCTTTCGTTCTGCGAATCGCATCTGCACCGCGGTGACCACGAGCAGGATGATGAACATGAAAACCGAGGAGGCTGCCGCGGATCCGATATTGAATTCCTGGAATCCTTGCTCGTAGATGTACCAGCTCAGCGTCGTGGTTGAACCTGCCGGCCCGCCGCTGGTCATCATGGCGATCAGGTCGAATGCCTGGAAGGCGCCAATGATCTGGGTGACGCACAGGAAAAAGGTTGTCGGCGTCAGCAATGGCCAGACGATTTTGCTGAAGGTCTTCCATCGGCCAGCGCCGTCCAATTGCGCCGCTTCAATGACGTCACGTGGAATCGACTGCAATGCGGCCAGGTAGACGATGGCCACGAAGCCCGCACCCTTCCACACTGCAACGATGATCAGTGCGGAGAGCGCCATGTCCGGATCCGTCGTCCAGTGCGGCGAGTCCATGCCGATGGCGTTGAACAGCAGCCGCGACAGGCCGTAGTTGGGGTCGAAGACGAACAGCCAGACCGCTGCCACCGCGGCACCGGAAATAACATGCGGCGTGAAGGCCAAGGTGGACACTGCCTTGGTGCCCCTGGCGCCGCCGTTGAACAGCAGCGCCATGCCCAGGCCGCAGACGAGGCTTGCCCCGACCACTGCCACGACCCAGGTCAGGGTCCGCCGCATGACGTCGACGAAGCCGGGGTCGGTGAAGAGCGCGGTGTAGTTTTCCAAGCCGATGAAGTTCGGGAACGGGGAGATCATGTCCCAGTCGGTGAGGCTCAAGAGCAGATTTCCCAGGATCGGCCAATAGGCAAAAACTGCAATCAGCAGCAGGTTGGGAAATGCGAAGAGCGCAAACAATAAATATTTCCGGTGGTTCCTGGATTGCGGTTCCGCGGGAGCCGCGATCGGGGACTCGGTATGAAGGTCCTTGGTTGCGCCAGCGGTGGGCGCCGTTCGTTCGGTTTCGAGAACCGTCATTCTCATGCCTCTCAAATTTCACATGACTACTTGAGATTTCACGTACTCGAGAACGATAGTTTCACTCGGACCACAGTCGGTCAACCTGCCTATTACCTGCGATTCAGATCACAGCACCATTTATTCAAATCGCAAGAATTTGCTGATTTACAAGGGAGTTTGCCATTCTTAATCAACATCGCTCCCCGCGGGCAACCTGCACGACAAGATCACGACAAGCTATCTTCAGGTGAAGTTCATTTAGCGTTCATAACAATTTTTAAGTGAAATCACTAAATGAGGTAAGTTGTTATAAATCCCTGAAAGGCAGGCCATGAGCACACCTAAGACCGGAACCCGCCCGCAGCGGCTTGAAGAAATTCTCCAGCTGCTTCTGGACGATGAAAAGAGCTCGGCGCAATCCCTCGCGGCTCGATTCGACGTTTCAGTCATGACCATCCACCGCGACCTCGATGAGTTGCAGCGCCGCGGGATGGTGCGCAAATTCCACGGCGGCGTCTCCGTCGCCCGCACGGGGAACCATGAAATCGCCGCCTCGCTGCGGCGCAACATCGCCACCGAGAACAAGCAGCGTCTGGCACAGTGCGCCGCTGGTTTGCTCACGCCGGGGCAGTCGCTATTTCTGGACGACTCAACCACTGTGGCATTCATGGCGCCGGCAGTCGCCGGCATCGACGGCCTTGGCATCTCGACGAACTACCTGCCATTGCTCAACACCCTGGCCGAGGCCGGCGCCGCGGAGGTTCGGGCCATCGGCGGAACCTATGACCACAGCCACGAGTCGTTCCTGGGGCTGGCTGCGGTGCGTGCAGTGCAGGAGCTGCGCGTCGACATGGCCTTCGTTTCCACCAGCACCGCCGATGCCGATGGCTTCTACCACCAGGAGGAGGCGATCGTCGAGTTGAAGATGGCGATGCTGCGCTCGGCGCGGCGCAGGGTGTTGCTCATGGATTCGAGCAAGCTCGGCCAGAGCTCCATGCACCGCCTTGGCGGGTGGGACAAAGTCGACGACCTGATCACCGATGCGCTGGCGCCGGCGGACTTCCTGGGCCAGCTGAAAACACTGGGCGTCCGGGTGCACGTGGCCCCCGACGCGATGGAGGGAATCACCGAATGAACCAGGAACTTCCACGCGCGGTGCTGTGGGACATGGACGGGACGCTGGTCGACACCGAACCCTACTGGTTCCTTGCGCAGCGCGAACTGCTCGGCCGCTACTCGATTGCGTGGACCCAGGAGCAGGCGCATGCGCTGGTCGGCAGCGCACTGCCGGATTCGGCCGCGTTTTTCCAGCAGCTCGGGGTTCCGTTGCCTGCCGACGAGCTGATCGGTACGCTGATCGGCAAGGTGGCGGCACGCACCCGGGCCGAAATCCCGTGGCGTCCGGGCGCCAGACGGCTGTTGCAGGAGCTGGACTCCTTGGGTGTCCCCTGCGCGCTGGTCACGATGAGCCGCGGCCCGCTGGCCAAGGTGCTGCTCGATGCGCTGCCGCCGGATACCTTCGACGTGGTGGTGACCGGCGAAATGGTGCGGCGCGGCAAACCCGATCCGGAACCGTACCTGCTGGCAGTGCAGCAGCTGTGCCGGAGGCACGAGCTGCCGCAGGAGGCAGCCCGTGCCATGGTCGCCGTCGAGGATTCGCCGCCCGGAGTGCGCTCCGCCCTGGCGGCTGGGCTGTGCACCGTCGGAGTGCCCAACATGGTGCCACTGGAAGCGCTGCCCGGACTGGTGCGGTGGGACAGCTTGGCGGGCCGGTCGGCCGCCCAGCTCGGTGCACTGGTGGGCCGGCCGGTCCCGGCAGGCTAGTTCGTCAGCACGTCGCGGCGGTTGAATCGGGCCATGCCCGCAGCTCCGAGTGCCAGTGAAATCAGCAGCAGCACCGCCGGCGGGGTCCAGCTGAAGTCCTCTGCCGGAACCCTCGGGATGGCACCGAACGGCGTGGCGCGGATGACGTCTTCCGACAGCGAGAATAGCCCGCCGAACATCGCAGCCATCACCGAAATGCCGTAGACGGCCCAGGTGATCGCGGTGGTGGATCGCGGCAGGTAGCCGAAGGTCAGCAGCTGCAGTCCCAGCATGGAGAGCACCGCCGGCCAGAAAGCCAGGGCTGCGCCCGCGAGCTGTCCGGGATCGGCCGACCCCTGCGAGGCTGCGCCGGTAAGGTATCCACCCAGCACCAGCATGAACCCGGAGCCGAGCACGGCGATCAGCAGGTGCGCGCCGAGCCAGGTACCGCGGGACAGGGAGCCTGCCAGCTGCTGCTCCAGCCGTCCGCCTTCCTCCTCGCTGCGCGCCGCGCCCAGACACTGGATGGCGAAGGCTCCGGCCAGCAGGGCGTTGAAGAGCACGAAGATGCCCAGCACGCCGTCGAGCATGCTGTGCCCGGTGCCCACGAAGTTACGGGCGAACGGGTTCTGCGGATCCAGCAGCGAGCTCATGGCCTGCGCCACGGAGCCGAAGAACAGGCCCGAGACGGCTGCTCCGATGAACCAGCCGACCAGCGAGGAGCGCTGCAGGCGCAGCGCCAGTCCCAGCGCGGTAGTGGTGAAGTTTCCGGCCGCGGCGGGACCCCGGCGTTCGGGCAGCAGTCCGGCGCCCAGGTCGCGGGTGCTTTCAAGGCGCAGGGCGAACAGGCATCCGGCCAGGCCCAGGCCGACCAGGGCGAGCAGCGGCCACCAGTTGTCCTCGCCGAAGGCGCGCATGTTCTGCGCCCAGCCGACGGGCGAGAACCAGCTCAGTGCGGTGGGGTCGACCCCGTCGGCCTGCAGGTCGGCGGCGGCGCGGATGAAGTAGAACAGCCCGATCAACGCCACGCCCAGCGAGTTCGCCCCACGGCTGGTGGAGGCCAGCTGGCCGCAGATCGCGCCCAGGCCGATGAAAGCAAGGCCGGTGCCGGCGATGGACGCGCCCATGACCCAGCTGCCGTTTGCCGGCAGCGCCACCGCCAGGCACAGCAGGCTGATCAGCAGGCCCGTGACCGCACACAGTCCCGCGGCAACCAGATAGTTCGCCGTCGGGTAGGCATGGCGCCCCAGCGCGGTGGAGCGCAGCAGTTCGGTGCGCCCGGCTTCCTCATCGGCCCGGCCGTTGCGGGTGACCAAGAAAACCACGGCGAAGCCCAGTGCCACCGCGAGCGTCATCCAGATCTTGATGACTAGGATGCCTCCCAGCGAACCAGCCGCATAGGGCAGGCCGGTCATGGCGGCCACCGCAGGGGTGTTGGCCACCTGCGCGTAGGCGTCGCGCGCGGCCTGCGTGGGGAACGCCTGCTGCTGCGAGTCGTAGACCACCGGGATTATCGAGGCCAGCACCAGCGCCCAGATGGCCAGGCGAAGCCAGTTGCGGCGCAGGATGAACAGCGCCGCGGTGCCGGCCCCGGTCAGGGTGCCGGTGCCGCGCCTCGAGGCGGTCGGGTGCACCAGGTGCTCGGCCGGCGCATGGCGCCCGCGGGCGGTTCCGGTGCTCATCACCGCTCGCCTCCCCGGGCCGCGGCCGGCTGGGCCGGCGCGTCGGAGTAGTGGCGCAGGAACAGGTCCTCCAGCGAGGGCGGGGCGCTGACGAGGTTGCGCGGCGAATGCGCCGCCAGTGCCGCCAGCACACCCGGAAGCTGCGCCGGATCCACGCTGAAGTTGGCGGTGGCGCCGGCCAGCTGCAGCTCCTCGATGCCCGGCACCGCGGCCAGCTCGGCGGGGTTGCCGGAGATCTCCACGCTGACCTGGGTGCGCTGCAGGTGGCGCAGGTCGGACAGGCGGCCGGCTTCCACGGTCTGCCCGTCGCGGATGATCGTGACGGTGTCGCAGAGCTTTTCCACCTCGGCGAAGATGTGGCTGGAAAGCAGCACGCTGCGTCCCTCGGCGGCGGCTTCGCGGATGCAGGAGGTGAAAACCTGCTCCATCAGCGGATCCAGCCCCGAGGTCGGCTCGTCCAGCAGCAGCAGCTCCGCATCGGAGGAGAGGGCCGCGACCAGGGCGACCTTCTGGCGGTTGCCCTTGGAGTAGCTGCGGGCCTTCTTCGTGGGGTCCAGATCGAAGCGCTCGAGCAGTTCGGCGCGGCGGCGCTCATCACTCTGGCCGTGCAGCTTGGACAGGATGCTGATGGCCTGCCCGCCGGTGAGGTTGGGCCAGAGGTTCACTTCGCCGGGGACATAGGCCACCCGGCGGTGCAGGGCGACCGCATCTTTCCAGGGGTCTGCGCCGAGCATGCGTGCTTCTCCCCCATCGGCCTTCAGCAGGCCGAGCAGGATGCGGATGGTGGTGGACTTTCCCGAACCGTTCGGCCCGAGGAATCCGGCGACCTGGCCTGTTTCTACTCGCAGGTCCAGGCCCGTCAGGGCGGCGGTGCGCCCGTAGTTCTTTGTCAGTCCGCTCACTTCAATGGCCGGGATGGTGGTGGCCATGGTGTGCTCCTTACCGGGATACGGTGTCTCCCGCGGATCCCGCGGGCGGGATATGCGCTGCGTCGGAGGCCAGGTACTCGTTGAGGTATCCCGGGTCGGCGAACAGCCCTTCGGTGTACAGCTCCAGCGTGGGCAGGGCGATTTGTCCGTAGTAGTCCTTGACCACGGTGGAAAAGTCTTCCGGATCCTTCGGCGGGTACAGCGCAAAGTAGAGCACCAGCGCTCCCAGCGACTGCAGGATCAGGTAACGTGCCCGGGCCGGCTCGTTGCGGCTCGGGACGATCAGGCCGCTGGATACGGCTTGGTCCAGCAGGGCGAGAGCCTCGTTGATCAGCTGTTCGGTGAACTGCCTTCCGGCCTGCGCGCCCTCGCGCGCGGAGCGCAAGATGTACAGCAACAGAACCCCGCTCTCCCGCGAGGTAGGCAGGTGGTTGAGCACCTGGCCGGGATTGACGCGCAGGGACTCTTCCTTCAGCCGGCGGTAGCGTTCGAGTACCGTGGCATCGCACTCGGCGCGCAATGCCTGTTTGGACCCGAAGTGGTGCCGCACCAGCCCGGCGGTGACCTGTGCGCGGGCGGCGATGGCCCGCAGGGATTCGTCGAATCCCTGCGCGGCGAAGGCCTCGATTGCGGCGTCGCGCAACCTGGCCCGTGCGGTCAGATCATCCTGGGCTGTACTCACGTATAGGAGGCTACTCCGGTGTATAGGAGTTGGCAATGGGTTTTTCCTACGGGTTTCAGTCCCTTGTTTCGCCCCGGTTCAACCGGTCTCAGCGAACCGCCGCGGCACGCAGCTGGGTGAGCGCCATTCCCGCGGTGAGCAGGGATTTTCCTGTGTCACCTGCGACCAGGCCGGAGGGCATCGCTCCGGCCCAGTGCCAGCCGTGCCGTGCCGCCAGCTGTTGCAGGTTCTCCAGGTTGCTCCAGTGCAGGACGGTCGGCTGCGCGGGGTAGCTTCCCAGCAGCAGGGTGCCCGAGGCGAATCCGCGGTTCACGGCCGCCTCCAGGGTCAGTGCGGTGTGGTTCAGGGTGCCGAGGTCCGGGCGCGAGACCACCACCAGCGCGGCCCCGAGCGCTCGGGCCAGATCCGCGATGTTCTCCCCTGCCGCGGTGAGTTCCACCAGCAAACCGCCTGCGCCTTCGACCAGCACGGTGTCGTAGTCCGCGGCCAGCTGGGTGATGCGTGCCAGATGGTCGGCCAGCACCGGAAGCTTCGCCACGGCGGCGGACCCGCCCTCGACCAGCGCTGCGTCCACCGGCGCCATGGGCTCGCGCAGCCGGATGCCTTCGGCAACCAGCAGGCCGGTCGGATGCCCGAGCCAGGCGGCGATGTTCTGGGCATCGCCGGCCTCCCCTGGCTGTACCCCGGTCTGGGTGGGTTTGTAGACCGCGACGCGGCGTCCGGCGGCAAGCTCTCGGGCGGCGAGGGCGGCGGTGGCGACGGTTTTGCCCACATCGGTGTCGGTTCCGGTGATGACGTGGATCATGGCTGGGTCCTTTCGAAAGTGGCGCGGCGAACGCGGACTGTAGTCGGTGATTGGAAGGAAACCAGATGGCCCCAGGGTTCGTTGCTGTCGACGAGTTCCAGTTTGGGCCATGCCTCGGCGGCGGTGCGCAGCACCACCTCGGTTTCCATGCGGGCCAGTCCGGCGCCCAAGCAGCGGTGCAGCCCGAAGCCGAAGACCAGGGAATCGTCCCCCGACTCGGCCAGTTGGCCGCCGGACAGGCGCAGCACCAGTTCATCGCCCGGGGCGAAGCGTTCGCCGTCCAGCTCCGTATCGACCCGGGTGATGCGGCGCCAGGTGGGGACCGAGCTCGCTTCCAGGAGCACCCGCTGCACCACCCGGGAGCTGGCGGCGTCGCCAGTGCCCGGATCGGCGCAGTCGGCCCAGTCGCCGTCGTGCAGGGCGCAGAACAGCGCGCTTTGGATGAGCATTGCGGTAGTTTCCTGCCCGGCGATGCCCAGGAAGTAGGCCAGCGAGACGATGCGTTTGGCGTCCACCCCGGCCTGGTGCAGCGCGGCGTAGAGGTTTCCGTCGTCCCTCGCCAAGGCATCGGCCACCGTGCCGCGCAGCCAGGCGTGGTATTCGACGGCGCTGCGGGCCAGCTCCTGCTGGCGCTGCGCATCAGGCCAGCCCCAGAACAGTTCCAGCGAGTCCCGGCTCCATCGTTTGAGCTTCTCAACCGGCGGCACCGGAGTTCCGGTCAAGCGGGCCATGACCTCGGGCGGGATGACGGCGGCCAGCTCGACGGCCAAATCCAGCTCCGCCCCGGCATCGAGCTCTTCGCGCAGCTGCCGGCACAGCTGCCCGGTGCGTGAGGTGATGAACTGAGCCTGCGCGGCGACCTTGGCGGGGCTGAAGAAGCCGGCGACCACCCGGCGCACGGCCAGGTGTTCGGGGCCGGTGGCGCTGGCGAGCACCGGCGGCAGCGCGAAGCGGCCGCGGGCCAGGACGCGCAGCGTGGCAGGAGCCAGCTCGACCGCTGCATGCAGCGCGTTGGCCGGGGTGAAGTCCTCTGCGCGGCGCAGGATTTCGCGGACCGTCGCAGGGTCTTCGATGCTGCGGTAGCGTCCGGTTACCGCATTCGGCAAGACCTCCTGCAGCGGCCGGGCCAGGGGTGCGCCGGCCGCTGCCGACAGGGATCCGGCGTAGGGGCAGCTCATGCTTCAACCTCCAGGATGGCGCCGATGACGCTGCGCAGCGCGGCGGCCAGGGTGTCGGGATGGTGGTGCGCGTGGGCGGTCAGCCGCAGCCGGGACACGCCGTCGGGCACGCTGGGCGGGCGGAAGCAGTTCACTGCGTAGCCGCGGTCGCGCAGCAGCGCGGCGGCGGCCGCGGCCTGCGCGGGAGTGTTCATGCGCACCGACTGCACAGGGCCCGCCGAGGCTTCAATGCGGCCGGCCAGCCGCGGCTCGGCGGACAGGGTGTCGCGGATCAGCCGGGTGTTGGCCGCCAGCTGCGCGATCCGCTCGCCGGTGGCCAGGCTCAGCGCGGCCAGCGCCGCGCCCGCGGCGGCCGGGGCCAGCGCGGTGTCGAAGATGAAGGTGCGGGCGGTGTTCAGCAGGTGCTCGCGCCACAATTCGGCGTCGTCTCCGCCGAGGAGCACCGCGCCGCCCTGGGCGCCCAGCGCCTTGGACAAGGTGGCGGTGGCCAGCACGTGTCCGGCCTGCTCCAGTCCCGCCGCGCGCACGGCGGATCCGCCGGGCACCGTCGCCAGCGAATGCGCCTCGTCGACCAGCAGCACCGCCCCGTACTCGGCGCACAACGCGGCAGCCTGCTCCAGCGGTGCGGCGTCGCCGAGCACCGAGTAGAGCGATTCGAGAACGAGCACCACGCGCGGCTTGGGGGCCGGGGCGTCGCGGTTGGCGCGCAGCAGCTGCTCGGCGGCGTCCAGGTTGTTGTGCTCGAAGCTGTGCCAGTCGGCGCCGGAGAGCTTGGCCCCGTCGAGAAGGCTGGCGTGGGCGTGGGCGTCGAGCAGGAACAGGCTGCCCGGTCCGCCCAGCGCGCCGAGCACGCCGAGGTTCGCGGTGTAGCCGCTGGAGAACACCAGCGCCTGCGAACGGCCGGTGTAGCTGCACAGGGCGTTTTCCAGCTCGCGGTGGATTTCCCAGGTGCCGGAGGCGACCCGGCTGGCCGAAGCGCCGGCGCCAGCGATGCACAGCGCGTTGATGGCTCCGGTGCGCACCACCGGGTGCGCGCCCAGGCCCAGGTAGTCGTTGGAGGCCAGGTCGTAGCGGGTGGAGCGGGCGCTGTCGGTGCGCTGCATGTCCCGCTTGGCGCGCACCGCTGAGCGTCCGTGCAGCCAGCCATCCCAGGCCGTGGTCGCAGGAGCGAGCGTCAGTTCAGCCACCGTGGACCTCCGATACCGCGCCGGTCAGGGCCGTGCCCAAGGTCTGCAGCTGCCCGTCGGTGCAGATGTACGGCGGCATCACGTAGACCAGGTCGCGGAACGGGCGCACCCAGGCGCCGCATGCAACGGCGGCGCGGGTCACCTCCGCGACCTTGACCGGTTCGTGCAGCTGGATCACCCCGACCCCGCCGAGTACCCGCACCTGCCGCACGGCCGGCAGCTTCCGGGCGCCGGCCAGCGAGCTGTTCAGCCCGCGTTCAAGCCGGGCCACCTGGGCCTGCCACGGCGCAGGTTCGGAGTCGGCCGCACCGGGAGAGGTGAGCAGATCCAGCGAGGCGCAGGCCACGGCGCAGGCCAGCGGGTTTCCCATGAAGGTGGGACCGTGCAGCAGCGCGGATCCGGCGGTGGCTCCGCCCGAGGCCAGCACCCGGGCGATCTTGTTGGTGCAGAGCATCGCGGCCAGGGACAGGTAGCCGCCGGTCAATGCCTTGCCCACGCACATGATGTCCGGCTCGATGCCTGCGTGCTCCACGGCGAAGAGCTTGCCGGTGCGCCCGAAACCGGTGGCGATCTCGTCAACGATCAGCAGCATCCGGTGCTCGTCGGCGATCTCGCGCAGCACCTGCAGCACCCGCGGCGGGTAGATGAACATGCCGCCGGCGCCCTGCAACAGAGGTTCGCAGATGATGCCGGCCAGCTCTGCGGCGTGTTCGGCGGCCAGCCGGCGGGCCCGGGCTGCCCAGAGCTCCAGTTCGTCCTCGTCGTAGAGCCAGTCCCCGGCGATGGTGCGCTCGGCGGCGGGCGGGCGCGGGAGGAACAGCTGCTCGCTCGCCAGCGGGGCAAAGGCGGCGTGCATGCCGTCGACCGGGTCGCACACGCTCATGGCGGCGAAGGTGTCTCCGTGGTAGCCCCCGCGCAGGGCCAGGAAGCGGCGGCGTTCGGGCCGTCCGCAAGCGTCCTGGTACTGCAAGGCCAGCTTGAGCGCTACCTCGACGCTGATGGATCCGGAGTCGGCCAGGAACACGTGGCGCAGTCCTTCCGGAGCGAGCCCGACCAGCCGTTCGGCCAGCTCGATGGCGGGTTCATGGGTCAGCCCGCCGAACATCACGTGGCTGAATGTATCGATCTGCGCATGCGCGGCGGCGTCCAGCACCGGGTTACGGTAGCCGTGCACCATGGACCACCAGGAGGCCATGCCGTCGATGACCCGATGTTCAGCGCCGCGGGCATCGCGCAGCGTGAGTTCGGCCCCGCCGGCCCCGCTCACCGCGTAGAGCGCGCCGGCATCCAGCGGCGCGTAGGGGTGCCAGAGCAGCCCGGAATCCCTGCTCAGCAGGTCGGTTGCGGTGCTCATGCGTTCGGTCCTTGCTGGGTTCCGGCGCCACGGCGGCGCAGCACCGGTTCGCGCGCGGCGCTCGGTCCGCAGCCGGTGGCGGCACTGCCGCATCCGGTGCCGCAGCCGCTGGCGCAACCGCCGGCCGGGGCTTCGTGGGCGGAGGCCGCGTGGGCCGCGTGCTGCAGGCGGCGAGCCACCTCGGCCGGGCTGGAGGCCTCCTGGCCCAGGACCACGAAGCCGGCGTCGGCGATCATGTCCAGGTCCTTGGCCGCGCCCTGGCCTTCGCTGGTGAGGTAGTCGCCCAGGAAAATCGAGTTGGCGACCTCCAGCGCGGTGGACTGCAGCGAGCGCAGGTGCATTTCGCGGCCGCCGGCGATGCGCAGTTCCTTGTCCGGGCAGGCCAGACGCACCAGGGCCAGGATCCGCAGGCAGGCCAGCGGGGTCAGCAGCCAGGTTCCCTCCATCGGGGTGCCGTCGAAGGGCATCAGGAAGTTGACCGGGATGGACTCCGAGCCCAGCTCACGCAGGGCGAACACCGCCTCGATGAGCTGCTCCGGGGTTTCGCCCAGGCCGACAATGAGCCCGGAGCAGGAGGACAGGCCGGCAGACTGCGCCTGCTGCACGGTGTCCACCCGGTCCTGGTAGCTGTGCGAGGTGCAGATCTCCGGGTAGAGCGATTCGGAGGTGTTCAGGTTGTGGTTGTAGGCATCCGCCCCGGCGTCCTTGAGCCGCGCGGCCTGCCCGTCCTTCAGGATGCCCAGGCAGGCGCAGACCTCGACCTGCGGGTGCTCTTCCTTGAGCTGCTCGACCATGGTGGCCACGCGGTCCACGTCGCGGTCGGTGGGGCCCTTGCCGGAGGCGACCATGCAGACGCGGGAGGCGCCGCCGGCGATGCCGTAGCCGGCCTGGGCGACTGCCTCGTCGGGCTTGAGCCAGGTGTACTTCAGGATTTCGGCCTTCGAGCCCAGTCGCTGGGAGCAGTAGGTGCAGTCTTCCGGGCACAGGCCCGACTTCAGGTTGACCAGGTAGTTGACCTTGACGGTGTTGCCGAAGTGCTTGCGGCGCAGGGTGCCGGCGGCGCCGACCAGCGGCAGCGTGGCGAAGTCGGGGGTGGCCAGCACCGCCAGCGCCTCGGCCTCGGTGAGGCGGTGCCCGGCGGCGATGCGGGCGGCGAGCTGGTCTGCGTCGAGCGCCGCCGGTGCGGCGGTATCTGCGGCTGCGGTGTTCAAGGTCATGGCGGTGCCTTTCGATCGCGAACCCGTTCCGGAGCGCTGCGGGGGCGCGAGTTTTTACCCGCCACAGCTTCCTTGAACGGTGTTCAATGTGTATTGATTACACACCGTACACCCATGTCGGAGTTTTCTTGAACACCGTTCAACTGTGTGTCGTGAAGATCCGAAACCACGCGGACTTTCGCAGCTGGCCCGGATCACCCGGGGCGCAAGAGCGCGGCAGACGCTACGCGGTGAGGTCATTTTCCCTTGATTTTGGCGGAATTCGACGGTTCGCCGGCGCGCTTCCCAGTCCCTGCAGGATGCGCCGCCCCGTGGATCCGCCAAGCCCCAGGGCTCGCCGCGTCCACGCACCGACTTGCCGAACTCGATCACCCCTCCATCCGGCGTCGATCACTCGCGCCCCGGTTGTCGGGCAGCAAAAAGCGCGCCGCGGTCCGAGGGATTTCACTCTCGGGCCGCGGCGCGCTCATTCAACGTTGCAGGCCTGCTTGCAGCCGGCCTTCGGCCTATTCGACCTCCAGCCAGGCGGCGGCGATGGCTTCGCGCACCTCGCCGAGGGTCTGCGGGATCGCCTTGGTGCGGGCGATGATCGGGAAGAAGTTCCCGTCGCCGTTCCAGCGCGGCACCACGTGCTGGTGCAGGTGCGCGGCGATGCCAGCTCCCCCTGCCTCGCCCTGGTTCATGCCCAGGTTGAAGCCGGCCGGGTTGGACACCGCGCGCAGCACACGCATCGACTTCTGCGCCAGGGCCGCCATTTCAGCGGTCTCCTCCAGCGTGATGTCGGTGTAGTTCGGCACGTGGCGGTACGGGCAGATCAGCAGGTGGCCCGGGTTGTACGGGAACAGGTTCAGGATCACGAAGCAGGTTTCCCCGCGGTGCACGATCAGCGCCTCACTGTCGGTGCGGTGCGGACCGGCGCAGAAGGGGCAGCTCGCCTCGTCCTTGACTTGATCCTGGCCGCCCTTGATGTAGGCCATCCGGTAGGGAGTCCACAAGCGTTGGAACGAGTCGGGCACGCCGGCGAGTTCGAAGTCGTCGGTGACCTGTGCGTCCTGCGGATACTGCATGCTGGTGGACTCCCTATTCCGGTGTGCTTAGTTGTTGTTGTCGCGGCTCTTGATGACTTCGACGATGCGGGCAACCGCCTCGTCGACAGGAACCTGGTTGTCCTGGCTGCCGTCACGGAAGCGGAAGGAAACCGCGTTGGCTTCGGCATCCTCGCCGCCGGCGATGAGCACGAACGGGATCTTTTCCTTGGACGCGTTGCGGATCTTCTTCGGGAAGCGGTCCGAGGAGTCATCCAGCTCCACACGCACACCCTGAGCCTTGAGCTTCGCGACGACCTCGGCGAGGTAGTCGTTGAAGGCCTCGGCCACCGGGATGGCGCGAACCTGCACCGGGGCAAGCCAGGCCGGGAAGGCGCCGGCGTAGTGCTCGGTGAGCACACCCAGGAAGCGTTCGATCGAGCCGAACTTGGCGGCGTGGATCATCACCGGCTCCTGGCGGGAGCCGTCGGCTGCCTGGTACTCCAGGCCGAAACGTGCCGGCTGGTTGAAGTCGTACTGCACGGTGCCCATCTGCCAGGTGCGGCCGATGGCGTCCTTGGCCTGGACCGAGATCTTCGGGCCGTAGAACGCGGCGCCGCCCGGATCGGCGACCAGTTCGACGCCGGTTTCGGTGGCAACGCGCTCCAGCACCGCGGTGGCTTCCTCCCACTGCTCGTCGGAGCCGATGAACTTGTCCGACTCCGGATCGCGGGTGGACAGCTCCAGGTAGAAGTCGTCCATGCCGAAGTCCTTGAGCAGGGACAGCATGAAGTTCAGCAGGTGCTCGACCTCGGAGGGGGCCTGCTCCTTGGTGACGTAGGAGTGCGAGTCGTCCTGGGCGAAACCGCGCACGCGGGTCAGGCCGTGGACCACACCGGACTTCTCGTAGCGGTAGACGTGGCCGAACTCGAACAGGCGCAGCGGCAGTTCGCGGTAGGAACGTCCGCGGCCGCGGAAGATCAGGTTGTGCATCGGGCAGTTCATGGCCTTCAGGCGGTATTCCTGGCCCTGCTTGGTGATGTTGCCGTCTTCATCGCGCTCTTCATCGATGTGCAGCGCCGGGAACATGGTGTCCGCGTAGTACGGCAGGTGGCCCGAGGTGTGGAACAGCCCGTCCTTGGAGATGTGCGGGGTGCCCACGTACTGGAAGCCCTCTTCCACGTGGCGGTCGCGCACGTAGTCTTCCATCTCGCGCTTGATGATGCCGCCCTTGGGGTGGAACACCGGCAGGCCGGAGCCCAGCTCGTCAGGGAAGGAGAACAGATCCAGCTCGGCGCCCAGCTTGCGGTGGTCGCGGCGCTCGGCCTCGGCCAGGCGCTCCTGGTAGGCCTTGAGGTCCTCCTTGGTCGGCCAGGCGGTGCCGTAGATGCGCTGCAGCTGCTTGTTCTTTTCACTGCCCAGCCAGTAGGCGGCGGCCGAACGGGTCAGCGAGAAGGCGTTCTTGATCAGCTTGGTGTTCGGCAGGTGCGGGCCCCGGCACAGGTCCTTCCAGAGCGTTTCGCCGGACTTGCGGTCCACATTGTCGTAGATGGTGGTTTCGCCGGCGGCGACCTCGACGGTCACGCCCTCGCCGGAGGTGTCGGCCGAATCAGCCTTGGCCAGCAGCTCGCACTTGTACGGCTCGTTGGCCATCTCGGCCTTGGCCTCCTGAGGGGAGACCTCGCGGCGGGAGAAGAGCTGGTTCTGGTTGACGATCTTGAGCATCATCTTTTCCAGCTGCTTCAGATCTTCGGGAGTGAACGGCTCAGCGACATCGAAGTCGAAGTAGAAGCCGTCGGTGATGTACGGGCCGATGCCGAGCTTGGCATCGGGACGCAGCTGCTGCACCGCCTGGGCCATCACGTGGGCGGTCGAGTGGCGCAACACCTCCAGACCCTCAGGATCGGCGATGGTTACCTGGGTGACAGTGGTTCCGGCTTCGAGTTCGCGGGACAGGTCTCGCAGTACGCCGTCGACGTGCATGACTACAACGTCTTTGTCCTTGGCGAAGAACTGCAAACCGGTCGTTCCCGCGTCCACCTGTACCTGCTCGCCGTCGATGGTGAGAGTCAGCTGCTCGCTCATGAGATCGGGTTCTACCTTTCAATCTGTGATGGCTTCATAGCTTGTGGCATACCTTGGCCACAGCCAGCCAGAACCCAGTTTAGTTCAGCATTGCGCTGCGCAACCGGTTCACTTCGGCTTTTGTGCCGTTTGTCCGCCCGAGTGTGACCCGTTCAACAGCTCATCGGCCGACAACAGCCCCGAATAGTGCCACAGCTTGCGTTCGGAGACCGGTTGCGAGCTGGCGATCTTCCCGTTCTTCTGATCCTCGCGGAAGGCCGGGATCACCGCATCCAACCGGCGCTGCAGCTCTTGGCGCTCGTCCTCGGTGAGCATCAGGTTGCTGGTGCTCAGCTGCGCCAGGTCAGCCCTGGCCTCGCCGCTGTCGTACCAGCGCTGGGCGTGGGCCAAGGTGGCCTCGAGGCGACGCTGCTCGTCGTGAATGACCTGCCCGAGGTAGGCGTTCATGGCAGTGGCCGACCCGTCCTCGGTGCGGTCTGCGGGCTGGCCAGTGGTGTAGCCGGTGGCGGCCGGGCGCCAGACGCGGTCGCGTTTGTCGCGCGCCAGCTCGGGAGCCTCCTCGATCATCTCCGCTTTGGCCAGCTCGCGCAGGTGGAAACTGACCTTGTTCGGGGCAAGACCCAGCAGCTCGCCGATATCCGAGGCGCGCCCGGTGCGCATGGCAGCCAGCGCGTCGAAGATCTGCCGGCGCAGCGGGTTGGCCATGGCCTTGAGCATGGGCGTGGTGAACGTGACGTTCGACTGTGCTTGAGTCATGGATTCAGCATAACAATTGCTCAAATAAAATTGCGCAAGTTCTATTGCGCAACTTTATTTGCGGGTTTATGGTTGGTGCATGACCACGGACCAGACTCCCCTGCTTCAGTTGCAGACGGCCGACGCCGGCGCCGGCGCACAGCGGCTGCCGGCGTTGCGCCACCAGCGCAGCTACCGCATCTGGTGGGTTGCCGACACCACGGCCCTGCTAGCCGGTGGTATCTACGCCTTCGTGCTGCCGCTGATCCTGCTGGCATTGACCGGTTCGCCGGTGCAGGCAGGCACGCTGGCAGCCGTGGGCCTGGCCGCGCGGGCAAGCCTGACGCTGCTTGGCGGCTCCGTGGCCGACTGTTCCGACCGGGCGCGCATGATGCTCCTCGGAGGGATTTGCGGTGCAGCGCTCACCTCGGCACTGGCAGTGGCCAGCATCAGCGGGTCGCTGAGCGCCGCAGTGCTGTGCGTCTCCCACGTGCTCATGGAACTGCGCGGAGGCTACTTCGGCACTGTCACGAATGCCGCGCTGAAGGACGTGGTCCATCCCAAGCAACTGGGACGAGCCATGGCCGCAAACCAGGGGCGCGATTCGGTGCTCATGCTGGGAGCCGCCCCGCTGGGCGGACTCCTGCTCGGACTGGGCGCGGCATTTGCCCTGCTTGCCGTCAGTTTCCTGCAGCTACTCGCAGCCGCCTCGGGGTTCGCACTGCGCGGGCCGTTGCGCGCAGCTGAAGCCGACTCCAAGCCCGTAGAAAACTCCCCTGCCGGCAGCGCAGCGGTCTCCCCCGGCATCGCGGCAGGCATGCGGTGGTGTTTCGCCAGGCCGCAGCTGCGCAGCCTGCTGATCCTGATCACCGTCATCAATATCGGAACCAACGGGCTGAACACGACGTTGATCTACGGACTGCAGCAACGCGGCGAAGCCCCCTGGGTGATCGGCCTGGTATCCACATTCATGGGGCTGGGCATGTTCGCCGGCTCGCTGTTCGCCGGACGCCTGATCGAGAAGTTCCGGACCGGAGTGCTGGCCTGCAGCTGCTTGAGCGTTCTGGGCGGCGCGATGCTGCTCATGGGGTTCAACACGAACCTAATCTGGCTGGGCGCCATGCTGCTGATCGCCTACCTGAGTGTTCCGGCGCTAAACGCGTCGGTCGGAGGCTATTTCATGGCAGTGGTGCCGAGGGAGATGGCAGGACGCGCCAACTCCCTGATCTTGTTCATGGCCCTGTCGGCTTTGCCGCTGGCGCCGTTTCTCACCGGGCTCGGCCTTCAGTGGTTGGGCATGGGGCCGACCTTGCTGTTCTTCAGCTCCCTGGTGATCGTTGCAACCGTCGCCGCCTGGTGCTCACGGCACGTGCGCGGCATCCCGCACCCGGATCACTGGACCAGCGAACCGGCGAGCGCAAATTCTCAGATCGAAGCGGAGGCGAGGGAATCTGCAGACGTGGTGTCTACAGAGGGCGAGCTGCCGCAGGCTAAGGAGAACCGAGCATGAAAAACCATCCAGCATCAAGGTCGTCAGTTTCTGCCGGGAGGCTTGGCTTGCGCCGCATCCCCAGCAGTGAACAGCGCAACCATCACGCGCCGCGCAGTATCGATCAAGAGTTCCGTGCCCAGCGTGAGCGCTATTTGTCTTCGCCGCGCAATGAGCAATGGATCTATCTGTAAGGGCTACGTCGGAATTCGGCAATCGTTCTTATCAGGTTTCCATGGCGCAGCTGCTTGCACATTCCGCAGGTAAGGCATGGTCAGGCAGAGCAATCCCTGTCAGGGTAATGACAGGGGTTGCTCTGCCTCTATCATTCGAGGTCAACGCACCCTAGGCTGGTCATATGAACAAGTCGGCCCCGCCGACCATCAGCGCGATCACCCTCGGCGTGCGTGATGTCGGTGTTTCAACCAGGTTCTATACCGAGGGACTGGGTTTCGAGCTGGTGCAGCCAGCCCATCCGGAGATTGCCTTTGTCCGCGCCGGGCATTCCTTGATGCTGGCCTTGTGGGACATTACGCAGATGCCCAACGAGTATGGCGACATCGGGCACGGCGAGAAGGCTCCCCCTGTTTCGCTGGGGCACAATGTGCACACCGATGCGGAAGTTGAACAGCTCTACCGGCGAGCGCTTGATGCCGGGGCCCAGTCCGTTACGGCTCCTACCGTGCAGCCGTGGGGCGGGATGAGCGCCTGCGTGGCCGATCCTGACGGGTTCCGCTGGGATTTTGTGCACAATCCGTCATTTGTCATTGATGCGGACGGCCACGTGTCCTCGGTGTAGCGGGTTCACGTTTACCTGGTTCTTTCCAGTGCGGGGGAAGATGAACCTATGCCCTCGCACGTTTATTTTGATTTCTTTGGCACCTTGGTGCGTTATGACCCGTCGATCCTGCCGAGCGCGTTCAACGCTCCGCTGGAATTTGCGCGCAGGGCTTCGGTTCGGGTGGGCCAGGCAGAGGCCGATGCGTTGTGGACTCGCGCATGGGATGAGCTGGATTCGACGGCGCACCGCTCCGGGCGTGAGTGTTCGATGCTTCAGATCGCCCGGCGCTATTGGGAGCTGCTCGGTTCTCCGCCCGTAGCCGAGAATGAGCTTGCCCGCCTGGTGCGGGAGTATCTTGCCGTATGGAGCGCTCAGGTTGCCCCCGCAACTGGTGTCCGGACGTGCTTGCAGAATCTCTGCGCAGATCATGTGCTGAGCGTGGTGAGCAATACCCATGATGCGGCGTTGGTGCCGCGGCTGCTGCGCGAGCTGCAGTTGGACGCGTACTTCGACAGGGTCTTCACCTCAATAGAGCTGGGGTGGCGCAAACCGCACCGGCAGATCTTCCAGTTGGTGTTGGACGCGCACGGGATCACTGCGCAGGATGCGGTGTTCGTGGGAGATAACTGGGATGCGGACATCCAGGGTCCGCAAGCGGTCGGGATGCGCGCGTTCTATGTCGGCGCACCAGAGTCTGGCCGGGAACCGGTTTCGCTCGCGCTGCTGCCCGGCATGGTACGCGGATCCTGACGACCTGATCCCCCTCACCTGAAGCTCCCCCTACATGTTTTGCGCTCCGCGCTGGTCCAGGCCTTCGGCGTTCATGCGGCGGGCGAGTTCTCCGACGGTTTCGGTGGGGCTCTGTCCGAGCTTGGGCCGGTAGCTGGGGCGCGGGCGGGCTGCGGAGTCCAGGTATCCGGCGGCGGGCAGGGTTTCGGGCTGGTGCAGGTCCCAGGCGTTCAGCGCCTGCAGCGAGATGCCGCGGGGTCCGGTGCGCCGGGTGATGCCGTGGATGAGCAGCATGCGGGTGGAGAACAGCAGCGATCCGGTGCGTTGCTGGGTGTCGTCGAAGAAGGTGGCGTCGATACAGCCGGTGCCGTCGTCCACGGAGATGAACACGACGCGTTTGCCTCCGCGCATGGGCGGGGTCTGGGTGGCCACGCGGACCCCGGCGACCAGCACCTCGGTGCCGTTGCGCAGGTGCAGCAGCTCGATGGCCTGGGTGATCGGCAGGTGGGCCAGGCGTTGCCGGTAGGAGGTGATGAGGTGTTCGCTGGCGTCCAGGTGCATGAGGTCCAGTTCGGTGCGGATGATCTCGGCCGGTTCCAGCTGCGCTCCGGTGTTATTGATGTGTTCGATCTGCCCGAGGTCGAGGGTGAGCTGGCCGGGGCCGGGCCGGTATTTGGCCGGCAGGCTGGTGCGGGCCATGGACTGGGTGTGGGCGATGGTGTCCGCCCGGCTGGTGCCGGTGAGCAGGGAGTCGAAGACACCCAGGGCCGCGAGGTTCTGGTAGGTGCGCCGGGACAGGCCGGCGCGGTCGCGCACGTCGGCCAGGTGCTCGTAGGGCTGCCCGGCGACCAGGCGTTCGACCTCTCGTTCGCTCATCTGGTGGATGTCGCGGAAGGCCAGGCGGACACCATAGCGTCCGGGGCGCAGGGTTCCGGGCGCGCGGGGCACGGCGGGGGCCGCGGCAGGAGCGTATTCGAAGATTCGTTCGACTCGGTAGTGCCCGGTGGAGCGGTTGATGTCCAGCGGCAGGATGGGGATGCCCATGCGCCGGGCCTCGGAGACCAGCAGTCGCTTGGGGTACATGCCCGGGTCGTGCTCCCAGATGCCGGCGAGGAAGGCTTCGGGGTGGTGGGCCTTGAGCCAGGCCGAGTGGTAGGTGGGTACGGCGAAGGCGGCCCCATGGGCCTTGCAGAAGCCGAAGGAGCCGAAGCCCGCCAGCACCGTCCAGACCTTGTCGATGGTTTCCGGGGTGTAGCCCTTGGCGGCGGCGCTGGCGCGGAAGTATTTTTCGACCGCCGGTTCCTGGGCGGGGTTGCCCAGGTGGCGGCGGTAGACATCCGCCATGCCCAGGCCGCAGCCGGTCATGGTGTCCAGGATGCGCAGCACCTGTTCGTGGAAGACCACTACCCCGTGGGTTTCGGCCAGCGCGGGCTTGAGTTCCTGGTGCAGGTACTGTTCGGGGGCGAAGCCGTGGCGGTGCTCCAGGTAGGGCTTGACCATGTTGGACTGCATGGGGCCGGGGCGGAACAGCGAGATATCGATGATCAGGTCGTTGAATTCGGCGGGGGCGAGCTTGCCGATCAGCTCGCGCTGGCCCGGGGATTCGATCTGGAAGCAGCCCAGGGTGTGGGTGGAGCGGATCAGTTCGAAGGTGGGGGCGTCATCCAGCGGGACCCGGGCCAGGTCGATATGACCGGCCGGGTCGATATAGCTGGTGGTGGCGTGTCCCCCGGCGCGGGCGACCGCGGCCGCATCGGGGTGCAGGCGCGCGATCTCCTGAAGGGTGTAGGCGATGGCCGACTGCATGCGCACCCCGAGCACGTCGAGCTTGATCAGCCCCATGAGGTCCATGTCGTGCTTGTCGAACTGGCTCATCGGCAGGGCGATGCCCGAGGGCTGGACCGGGGTGCGGTCCAGCAGCGAGGCGTCGGAGAGGATCACGCCGCACGGGTGCATGGAGATGTGCCGCGGCAGCCGGTCCAGGCGTTCGGTGGCGTCGATCAGGATGTCCAGCTGGGAGTCCTCGGTGAGGCGTTCGGCCAGTTCGCCCAGCTCCGGCTTCTCGGCGAGCGCTTCGCGGAAGGAGGAGGCGGAAAAACGCCACAGCTGCTTGGCGATGCCGTCCACCTGCCCGTCCTCCAGGCCCAGGGCGGCTCCGGCATCGCGGACCGCTCCGCGGGCCCGGTAGGCGTTCTGCATGCTCATCAGGCTCACGCGTTCTTCGCCGAAGCTGGCGAAGATCTTGCGATAGATCTCGTGGCGGCGGGCTGATTCCACGTCGATGTCGATGTCCGGCAGGGTGGTGCGGGTGTCGGAGAGGAAGCGTTCGAAGACCAGGTCGTGGGCCAGCGGGTTGACCTGGCTGATGCCCAGCAGGTAGTTGACCAGCGAGGAGGCGCCGGAGCCGCGGGCCGCCACGCGCACCCCCAGCCCGGTGATGAGCTTGACGGTTTCGGCGACGGTGAGGAAGTAGCCGGCGAAGTCCAGCCGGTTGATGACCCCGAGTTCCAGGGACAGCCGCTGCTCGACGGTGTGCTTCGTCTCGTTGGGCAGCAGCCGGGGCACGGCGGCGTAGACGCGTTCGGTCAGCTCCTGCATGGCCGGGCGGTGTAGGCCCAGCACCGAGGCTTCGGGGATGACAGGTTTTTTCCAGCCCAAGTCGCCGGCGGGGTCCAGGGCGGCGAAGTTGGCGACGGCCTCGGTTTCCCGCAGCAGCTTGCGCATCCAGCCGCGCTCGGTGGCGCGGGCGATTTCGGAGGCCAGCTGGCGCATCTCCTGCGGGGACTTGAGCCAGCCCTGCCCGTTGGGCTGGCAGGAGTCCATTTCACTCAGGCTGTTCAGGGTGCGAGCGGAGTCCAGGAGGTCGGCGGTGACCGCGCCGTCGGGGTCGGCGTAGCGCACGGCGTTGCTCAGCACCGCCTTTAGGCCCAGTTCCTCGGCGTAGCGCAGCATCCTGCCGGCTTCCCCGAGGTTGTAGCGGGATCCGGGGGTGGACAGATGGGTGGTGATTTCCACGCGCAGCATGGGGCCTGCCAGCTTTTTCCAGTCGGCCAGCAGTGCGCGGGCCTTGGCGTACTGCCCGCGGGCCAGCGCCCGGGCCACGTCGGATTCCCCGCCGACCAGCAGCATGAGGTTTCCGGAGGCCACCCGGTGGGCGAGCTGGCGCCGGGTCAACCCGGGAATGCCGCGGGGCGCCTGGTGGGCTTGGCTGATGCTGCGGCATAGGGCCGCGTAGCCTGCTCCGTTGCTGTGCCCGCGGGCCAGCAGGATGACCCGGCCAGCTGCATGGCCCGGGGTGTCGAGCAGTGCCAGGTTCACGCCCAGCAAGGGTTGTAGCCCGTGTTCCATGCAGGCGGCTACGTGCTTGACCGCCCCGTAGAGCCCGTCGCGGTCGGTGAGGGCCAGCGCTTCGGCGCCCATGGCGTGCGCGGCGGCGGCCAGCTGGGGCGGGGTGGAGACCCCGTAGTGGGCGCTGTAGGAGGAAGCGACATTCAGGTGCGTGAAGCTCATGCCATCGCCTCGAACATGTATTCGAGTGCCGCCTCAGGCGCTGCGGGCATGCTGCTCGTGCAGGCGGACCAGGCGCCAGCGGGTGCTCTGCGCATCGAAGCTGACATCGATGCTGAACGGCTCCGAACGGCCCGAGGAGTCGGCCAGTTGCAGTCGCCACATCTCATAATCGGCCACTCCTGCCCCTAGTCCACGCGGGATTCTCATGTTCTCCTCCCACCATTTGCGGCGTTCGAACCAACGTTCGGGTTCAGCCACCAGGCGGTAGTCTTTCCCTCGCCAGGTGACGCGCAGCGGTATTCCGTTCGCTGCGCGGGTGACCTCAATCGGCTCGGTGAACATGCCCACGTGTGCGCTCCTTACTCAACAAATTCATTCTATTCGAACATGTGTTCGATCGGTAGCTACACTAGTCAGCCCGGCCGACAGTTTGGCGCGGGCCCGGTTTCGTGAACAATTTTTTTGATCAGTTCACCGCTCGCGGCGCTGCCGAGGAAGGTACGGCAAAGGCCCGGAGGTCGAACGGATGATCCGCTCGGCCCCGGGCCTTCGACGGGCGCCGCTAGGGTGCCGGAACCTCCAGGAACTCGCCCTCTACGATCTGCGCGCTCTCATCAAGCGCGCGGGTCATCGACCAGGTGTCGGTGAAGCGGCAGGCGGACATCTTCCACTGGCCGTCCACCAGCACGTATTCGTCGTCGTATTCGCCGGTCTTCAGGTACTCGGTGCGTTCGGCCAGGTTGATCTGGCGGAAGCGCAGCGTCCAGCGTCCCCGGGCGGTGGTGGGGCTAATCAGCGTGATGTCCGGGTGCATGCCGTGGTGCATGTCGAAGATCACGGGCTTCCCGTCGACCTTCGCCAGCGCCACCTGGGTAAAGATCTCGGCCATCGGCTCCACGTCGTCGAAGGCGCCCATGGGGCCGTAGTCGATGATCGCGCCGCGTTTGATGAAGCAGTCGCGGAATCCCTGCGGGTCCTTGCCGTCGCAGGCGCGCCAGTAGCGGTGCTTTAGCGCCTTGATCTCTTCGATCGCTTCCAGCGCGGCAAGGCGTTGTTCCAAATCCATGGATTGTTCTCCTGAAAAAGTCGTGTCGAGCGGATAGTCCGTTGGCGAATTAGCCGATGACTGCGTCGGAAAACACCGGCGGGTTTCCAAGCATGGGGCGGTGGGAGACCGGCTGCGCACCGTTCACGTCCTGCACCCCCAGTTCCGCGGCCACTTCCGCGGCGATCAGCACCTGGCCGCTGCGCTGCATCAACTGCGGGTCGCGGTGCAGCGCGTCGATGACCCGGCCGGGGAATTCCGGGGATTCGACGGTGGCTTCCAGGTCCCCGTACTGCTCCGGGCTTTTCGCCAGCTCGGCCAGGGTGCGCTCGGTCTTCAGCATCCCCATCCACAGGGAGATGACGGCGACGCCGTGCGGCTTGAAGTCCACGGCCATGTCGCTGGCCATCTTGTCCACGGCGGCCTTGCCGGCCCCGTAGGCCGGTCCGTGCATGTAGCAGGTTCCGCCGAAGGAGGAGGTGTTCACCACCAGCCCGCCACCGGCGATCAGCAGCGGCGCAGCGTAGTAGCTGGCGACGTAGCTGGAGCGCAGCCCGACGTTGAACACCTGAAGCAGGTCCAAGGACTTCTCCCAGAACGCTCCGGTGAGCGTCAGCTCCGCCGGGACCGCGTAGGCGTTGTTGACCAGGATGTCGATGGCCCCGTCTTCGGCGGCGATGCGTTCAAAAAGCGCCTTCACCTGGGTGTCGTCGGTGTGGTCGAGCACCACCGGCACGCCGATCCCGCCACGGGCGGTGATCTCCTCGGCGGTGGCGAAAACGGTCCCCGGCAGCGGGGCCTCGCCTTCGGTGGTGGTACGCCCGGTGACATAGACCTTGGCCCCGGCTTCGCCCAGCGCCAGCGCGATCCCCTTGCCCGCCCCGCGGCTGGCTCCAGTGACAACTGCGACGCGTCGGGTTTTCTGGGTCATCGATTTCCTCCCGTGATTCTGGCGCGCTCGAGGTCCCGGGCGCTCGTGGCTCGATTACATCCCGCCCGCGCGCCGCCGAAATCCGCCCGTCCCGCTGAACGGGACGGGCCGCCGCGCCGCCCCGGCGGCACGAAGGCCCGGAACCAGCCGGTCGACGACCAGCGGATTCCGGGCCCTTGGCAGGAGACGGAGGTTCTACTCCACCCGGTTGCCCAGCTCGTGCAGCGGGGTCTTGAAGGTTTCGCGGGCCCAGATGGCTCCGATGGCCGCCACGATGGAGGATCCGGCAACGATCCAGGCCGCCGGGCCGTAGTTGGCAGGGATCCCGCCGACAAGCACGGTGGCGATCATCGGGGTGAACCCGGCGCACAGGATGCCCACCTGCAGGCCGATGGCGACACCCGAGTAGCGGACCTTGACGTGGAACAGCTCGGAGAACCAGGCCGGGTAGATCGCGTTGGACACCGCGTAGCTGCCGGCGGTGATCGCGATGCTCAGCAGGAAGACCAGCGCGATGTTGGAGGTGGAGATCGCCCAGAAGTACACCCAGATCAGCACGCCGGAAGACAGGATGCCCGTGATGAAGATCGGGCGGCGGCCGAACCGGTCCGAGAGGTAGGCGCTCAGCGGCTGAGTGAAGATCGCCAGCACGTTGCCCACGATGCTGACCACCAGCATGGTGGCCGCGGGGATGCCCACGCTGACCGCGTAGGCCAGGCCGAAGGCCTGCATCAGGGTGTTGGTGACGCATTGGAAGGACATCAGCGAGACCTGGAAGAACTGCGCCGGGTGGGTCTTGAGCATCAGCAGGAACGGCAGCTTCTCCTTGGCGTCGCCGGCCTGCGCCTTGACCTCGTCCTCGAAGACTTCAGGCTCCTCGAGCGAGCGGCGCACCAGCATGGCCACGATCATGACGACCACCGAGAGCAGGAAGGGAACACGCCAGCCCCACGACATCCTGGCGGTTTCCTCCATCGCGGCGACCGGGATGAATGCCAGCGAGGCCAGCACGATGCCCGCCGAGATCCCGCTCATGGCGAAGGACGGGAAGAACCCGCGCCGCCCCACCGGGGATTCCTCCATGGTCAGGGTCGAGGACCCCGCCGTCTCTGCGCCGGCGGACAGGCCCTGGACCAGCCGCAGGGACACCAGCAGGGCCGGGGCCAGGTAGCCGGCCTGCGCGAAGTTCGGCAGCAGGCCGATCGCGAAGGTCGACCCTCCCATCAGCATCAGGGTCAGCACCAGCGTGTTCTTACGCCCCAGTCGGTCGCCCAGGTGGCCGAACACGATGGCCCCGAATGGGCGGGCCACGTAGGCGACGCCGAAGGTGGCGAACGAGGCCATGAGGGTAATCGTGGGATCCCCCGCCGGGAAGAAGATATGCGAGAAGATCAGCGACGCGGCGGTCGCATAGATGAAGAAGTCGTAGTACTCCAGCATGCCTCCGAGGAACGCGGCCAGCGCCGCTTTCTTCGCCCGCTTCATCCGGTAGCTCTGCTCGACACGCGAGAGATCTGTACCGACAACTGCGCTGCTCTGGTCAATCGCCATGGGGAACCTCCAAGTAACAAGAACCGATGTGCACGCTATCCGAACAGTGGTACGTTTTGCGCACACTTGAGTGTACTCCTGTGTGATCCGCAACACCTAGGGAAATTTCAAAGAAAATTCGCCGATCCGAAAATCTCCCGCAGGCGCTCGGTGCCTTGCAGGTCAACGGCGATTTGCCGTGTGCAGGCCCCGTTAACGCGGCAAAGGGCCGCCCCGAGGGGCGCCCCTGGTCTGCGCGAGGGAGGTTAGTGGCCGAAGGAATCCGCATCCAGGCGCGGGCCGGCACCGGTATCCAGCGCATCGATCGCCGCCAGCTGCTGCCCGGTCAGGGAGAAGTCGAAAACATCAAGGTTCTCGCGCTGCCGCACATCGCTGGCGGACTTGGGCACCGCGACGCGTCCCGAATCAAGGTGCCAGCGCAGCACGATTTGCGCCGGGGTCTTGCCATACTGCTCCGCCGCTTCGGTGATCGCCAGATGCGACAGGAAATCCCCGGCACGGCCCAGCGGGCTGTAGGCGGCGGTGACGAGCTGGCGCTGGGCATGGGCCTGAAGCTGCCCGCGCTGCAGGTGTTCGGGGTCGACCTGCACCTGGTTCAGCGCCGGGCGCAGCCCCGCGTCGTAGACGGCCTGCAGGTGCGCCGGCTTGAAGTTGGACACGCCCCAGGCGCGCAGCTTCCCTGCCTGTACCAGTTCCTCCAGCCCGTGGCAGGCCTCGACATAGGCACCCTGCTGCGGGTTGGGCCAGTGCACCAGATACAAGTCCAGGTAATCCAGCCCCATCAGCTCGCAGGCGCGCTCGTAGGCGGCGGCCACGCCGTCGCGCGAGTGGTCCTCCTTGTTGAACTTGCTGGTCACCCACAGCGTCTCGCGCCGCACCCCGGCCCGCGCGATGCCCTCGCCGACCGCCTGCTCGTTGCCGTAGTTCGCCGCGGTGTCCACGTGGCGGTAGCCGTTGCCCAGCGCCCGGGCCACCGCATCAGCCGCTTCCTCGCCGGTCAGCGGCCAGGTGCCCAGCCCGATGGCCGGAATCCGCAACCCCGGCGCCAACTCGATCGTGTGCTGTTCCTGCATTCCTGCTCCCTCGTCCCTGACCTGCGCTTATCGCCTTGGCTAATCCATTCAAGTATTAAGCGGCCGCCGCGCAAAAGTCCACGACTAAACACGTCAGCGACTATGTAGGATTCCGGGACAATCGGCGAATCGGCCGCACAGCGCATCCATCCCGCGCCACACTTGGTCATTTGGCGCGCGGCTCCTAGATTCCCGTCTGCCGCACCGATAGCATCGGGTCAGAAGCACAATCCACCACAAGGAGCTCACTGACATGTCCCACAAGGTCAAAGCGGTCATTTCCCGCGCCAAAGACGCCCCGGTCGAGGTTGTCGACATCATCGTTCCGGATCCGGGACCGGGAGAGGTCGTGGTCGACGTGCTGACCACCGGCGTGTGCCATACCGACCTGCACTACAAGCTCGGCGGCATTGGTGACGACTACCCCTACCTGCTGGGCCACGAGTCCACTGCGGTGGTCAGCCAGATCGGCGAGAACGTCACCAACGTCAAGGTCGGCGACCGCGTCATCCTGAACTGGCGCGCGGTCTGTGGCCAGTGCCGCGCCTGCGCCAAGGGCGAGCCGAAGTACTGCTTCAACACCTTCAACGCCACCCAGAAGATGACCCTGGAAGACGGCACCGAACTGTCCCCTGCGCTGGGCATCGGATCCTTCGCCGAAAAGACCCTGGTCCACTCCGGGCAGTGCACCATCGTGGACGAGGACGCTGATCCGGCGGCCGTGGGCCTGCTGGGCTGCGGCATCATGGCCGGCATCGGCGCGGCCATCAACACCGGAGAGATCAAGCGCGGGGAATCCGTGGCGGTCATCGGCTGCGGCGGCGTGGGCTCGGCGGCCATCGCCGGCGCCCAGCTGGCCGGGGCTACCACCATCATCGCGGTGGACGTCAACCAGGACAAGCTGGAAACCGCCAAGCGCTTCGGCGCCACCCACACCGTGAACTCCGCCCAGGTGGACGCGGTCACCGCGATCCAGGAGCTCACCGGCGGCTTCGGCGCCGACGTGGTCATCGACGCGGTGGGCCGCCCGGAAACCTACAAGCAGGCCTTCTACGCCCGCGACCTGGCCGGGCGCGTGGTGCTGGTGGGCGTGCCGACCCCGGAGATGACCCTTGAGCTGCCGCTGCTGGACGTCTTCGGCCGCGGCGGTTCGCTGAAGAGCTCCTGGTACGGCGACTGCCTGCCGAGCCACGACTTCCCGATGCTGGTCCAGCAGTACAAGCTCGGCCGCCTGGACCTGGATTCCTTCGTCACCGAGCGCATCGGCATCAACGACGTCGAGGCGGCCTTCGACAAGATGCACGAGGGCACCGTGCTGCGATCGGTGGTGGAAATCTAGTGGCCGCGCGCATCGAGAACATCGTCACCTCCGGCACCTTCAGCCTGGACGGCGGCACCTGGGAGGTGGACAACAACGTCTGGCTCATCGGGGACGACGCCGAGGTCATCGTGATCGACCCGGCCCACGACTCGCAGGCCATCCGCGAGGCCATCGGCAAGCGCGAGGTGATGGCGGTGCTGCTCACCCACGGGCACGACGACCACATCCGCGCCGCCGCGCAGTTCTCCGACGAGGTCGACGCCCCGCTGTTCCTGAACCCCGAAGACCAGATGCTCTGGGACGCGGTGTACCCGGAGCGCGACATCGACGCGGAAATCCACGAAGGCGACAGCTTCACCGTCGCCGGGACCACGCTGACCGCCCTGCACACTCCGGGGCACTCGCCGGGTTCCACCTGCTTCTACTCGGAGGACCTGGGCGTGCTGTTCAGCGGCGACACCCTGTTCAACGGCGGCCCCGGTGCCACCGGCCGCAGCTACTCGAGCTTCGAGACGATCATCGACTCGATCCGCTCCAAGCTGCTGACCCTGCCGGCGGAAACCGTGGTCAACACCGGCCACGGCGCCGCCACCACCATCGGCGACGAAGCGCCGAACCTGGATGAGTGGATCGCCCGCGGTCACTAGCCCCACAGCGGAGCGCAACGCGGAGCCCAGGCCCGGAAGGAATGAGAATTTCCCTCCCGGCTTGGGCTTTCGTGTGAAATGATGAGTACATGCCTGAATCTTCTGCCCGCGTGCGCTCAGCGAAAATCCCCGGCTGGATCGGAACACTGTTCATCCTGGCTGGCAGCGTGCTGCTCTGGCGCGACAGCCAGGCCGAATACCTGCTCTATTCCGGCAGCAGCGAACCGCAATCGGTCGACACCTTTTCCATTGGCCCCTCGATGCTGCAGGTCTCCGGCGAGCTGCTGCTGGCCTTCGGATTCGGGGCGCTATGCCTGAGCCTGGGACTGATCCTGGGGCGCCGCATGCTGAAAAGCAGAAAACATCTACTCACCACGCGTATCATCTGGCTCACCGGGCTGCTGGTGCTGGCTGGCGGAACCGGCCTGCTGATCTGGGATGCACTGCAGGTCAGGAGCTTCGGCTGGTTCGCCTACGCGCCGCTCAGCAACAGCGCGTTCTCCCCCGCCCCCTGGGTGACCTGGACACAGATTCTCGGCAAGCTGCTTAGCGCGCTGGGCCTTGGTGCCTTCGGCTTGGGCATCGGGCTGCACGCAGGAGCACCGGCTCGGCACGTGGACTCCTAGAACAGCGAACGATGCGGTTCGATCAGCTCCGGACCGTCGTTGCGCACGTTTCCCACCGCGGGATCCACCTCGTGCATGGTCCAAGTTGAAGCCACATCGAATGCCTCGGACCGGATCTGCTCGATCAGCCCTTCGCCGTCCTCCTGTTCCGGATCCAGCCAGCGGGCCATCATGTCCCGATCCAGCGGAATCGGCAGGCGGTCGTGGAGCCCGGCTAGCTCGCCGAGTACTCCCGGCTCTTCGCTCGAGGGCGAATCCATGGTCATGATCGAGGTGGACAGGATCCAGCTTCCGTCCTCGTCTTTCCACCATTCATACAGCCCCGCGAAGAAGATCAGCTTGCCGTCATCGCGGTGCACAAAGAAGGGACGCTTCTTGCTGCCTTCCTTCTTCCACTCGTAGTAGCCCTGCACGGGAACCGCGGCCCGGCGCTTCTTGACCGCCGAACGGAACGTCGGCTTGGAGGAAGCGGTTTCGCTGCGCGCGTTGAAGGCGCGCACCCCCACCGACAGCTCCTTGGCCCAGCCCGGAACCAGGCCCCAGCGGGCCACGTGGACCTGGCGATGCAGCTGTCCGTCGATCATCCGCTCGAGCACCACCGGGACATCGGTGGTCGGCGCGACGTTCCACGACTGGCGAAGCTCCAGGTTGGCGTCCGCCTCCGCTTCAGCCTCGGCAACCAGGTCGCCAATGGCCTTGGCCATGACGTAGCGTCCGCACATGGAGTCCCCCTTGAGATGTTGGTTTCCTTGGCACTAAGGGTACTGCACGGCCGGCCTGCTGGTTACCCGAAGAATTCCGGTGCTTGGTCACGGAGCTTGTCTTCAAGCATGTCTCTGGTGCACTCGATTGGTTCGCGGTTGAGCTTGACCGAATCGATCATCCACCCGATCTCGTCGCTCTTCAACGTGTACTGGTTGTCCCAGATGGAACAGACCTGTTCGGTCCCGGCAGGCGCGTAAGCCGCCTCCTGCACGGTCCACAATTCCACACCCACACTCAGGGTGTCCTTGCCCTCGATGTCGTACACATCCACGTAGGCCCAGACGGTTGTTGACAGACCTGCGGCCCAGTCCTGCACGCTGCCCATGCGCTCCTGCATTTCCGGAGTCATCAATTCAAAGGACGCTTCGTAGTTTCCGGAATTGATTCCTTGGCCGAACGCCCCGAAAAGTTCGGCGACATAGATCGCCTGCTCGTGCTCGCTGCTCACTTCCGGGGTCAGCACAAAGCCGGTTGGGGCATCAGAACCTGCGCAGCTTTGCAACGGCATGAAGTCTGCTCGGTCTTCCCACTGTTTGACGGCGCGATTAATACGCTGGGATGTCACTGCGAAGCCAGTGCCCTCGACACTTACACCGCGTCCTTCGCGCTGCACAGCTATGGCCATGCCCACCACGTTGCCCTTGGTGTCCAGCACCGGCCCACCCGAGTTGCCGCTATTCATGGCCGCGTCGGTCTTCAATATGGATTCGACCTCAGCTTCGGACCATGGAGTCCCTTGATTGACACTGCTGATCTTGCCAGTGGTCAGGCTCAGGTCGTTATTCGACTTGACGGCATCCTCTACTTCAAGACTGAGCGGAAAGCCAAGCACCCCGACTTCGGTTCCAATGTTTGGGGCATCGTCCGACAACTCAAAAATGTGGCCGTCTGAGTCCTTGGCCAGCTTCAACAAAGCGATATCAATGATCGGGTCCGCACCCACCACCATCGCCCCGTGGAGCGCATCATCCACACGAACCTGCAGCGAGCTGGCCTGATCCACAACGTGCGCCGCGGTAACCACCAGGTCGTCGTCGACCAGGAAACCGGTACCGGTAGACATACCCTCCTCGCAATGCCCGGTCCCAATATGCGCTATCCCGGAGCGGGAGGAAGCTGTCAGCGAGTCCCATCCCTGGCTTGGCGTAGCCGTTGCAGTGGGGGTATGCGGCACAACTGGCGGGTTTGAGGGCGGGCGGGTTGTTGGTGACTGGCTACTGGGCTCCGTGGCTCCTGCCGAGGGCTGCGCCTCGGGAGTGTTGATGGTTACGCAGCCAGAAAGTGCAAGCATGAGCGACGCCCCCGCAATAGCCGTGCCGAATTTCTTGCCACAATCCTTGATGCTGCTCATGGAATTCGCCGCCTTCGCCCAGCTTGATTCTCCAAGACAACCACTGTCCGAATTGGGGCTAGACTATCCCGAGCCTTCACCTCTCGACAACGGTTCGGGCGGGTCCGAACGTACTCGAGTAGCACTTGGAAAGAACCAAGCCACAGGGAAGAAAATCGTGGCACACATGGTTACATGAAGTATGAGCAACGAATTGAATCTTCAGAAGTACGTTCCTGCCGCTGGCGGAGTCACCATGTTCACCACCAGCTGGTGCGGCTACTGCCGCAATCTGAAGCGCCTGATGGACCAGAAGGGCGTGGCCTACACCGAGGTGAACATCGAAGAGGTCGAGGGCACCGCGGAAATCGTCGAGTCGTTCAACAACGGCAACCAGACCGTCCCGACCCTGATCTTCCCGGACGGCACCGCCGCCACCAACCCGCGCATCGAGGAAGTCGTCGAGCGCGTCGGAGCGTAAGTCCGCCTTAAATGCATAGTTCCCGGAACCCGCCGCGGTTCCGGGAACTTCGTGTTTAACCGGCCGTCCACCCCGGGATGGTGACATGCTCCCGGTATTCGGCCAGCAGCGCCTCGATAAACGTTTCGGTTGAGAGCCCGGGCATCAGGTCATCACCTGCACCCACCGTCTCGGGGTTCATCGGGACTTCCATGGCACCATAGACGGCATCCAGCACGCGTCGCAACGGCTCAGAGTTCTCCACCACGAAAACGCTGGAGAACAGCCAAGCTCCGGAAATCACCCGCTGCGCGGTGCCCACCAGCTTGACCGCATGCCCGATCGCAGAGCCCGGCCCCGGGACCCCGTGCACCGAATGGTCCCCGACGCAGTACTCGCCGTCGATGGGCCCCACCTCGGCTTGGACCCCGACCCTGCGGAATGCATCGGCATAGAGCCGGGCGAAAATCTCGAACCGCTGCTGCTGGTGCATGATCGCTTCGGCCTGCGGCTCGATATGGTCAACGATCAAGGTGCCGCGATGGTACGCGGCCGCCCGGCCGCCCGCCTTCCGCACCAGCGGCGCGAATCCCTGATTCTCGGCCGCCCGGCTGGCCAGCTCGAAGCCCGGGAGGCGAACATCACGCTGGCCGAACGCCAAGGTGGGGTCGGGCCGGTACAGGCGCAGCAGCGGCCCGCGCTCACCGGACTGGACTTCGCGCAACAGCTGCACCCCGCGCTCCAGATCAGCACCGGGATCTCCGCTGGGTTCCTCGCGCAGCAAGGTCAACGGAGCATCAGATTGGCGATTCCACAAGGTCATGGTCATGAGTCTAATTCAGCCGGCGAAGCCGCTTCGAACGTATGACGCCCAGTCACCGGCTGGGTGAGGTGAGGGTGAAAATTACTGGGCGTTGGGCGCAGTAGGACATAATTGGTCGTGTGCCTTCTTCATCTACACCAGTAATTCTCATCGGCGGACCCTCAGGCTCAGGCAAGTCATACCTTGCAGCTCGGTTTGGAAATCCGCATCTTCCACTCGATGAGTTCTACCGCCAGCTTTCCGAAGACGGGCACCCCGAGGCATTCCCCCGCACTCCCTACGGAGAAGTCGACTGGGACCACCCGGGCACCTGGAACATGGACGCAGCGTTGAAGGCAGTCAACGAGCTATTGGAATCGGGCAGCACCATGGTGCCGAACTACTCCATCTCCACCTCAAGCTACGACGGGCATCGAAAGATCTGCGGCAATGGCGGCCCCATCATCGCGGAAGGGATCTTCCTCTCGGAAATCCTCGAGCCGCTGCGCGCCCAGGGAATCGATGTCCAGGCCTACTACGTCGACGAGCCGGCGCTGCTGACGACGATCCGCCGCTTCGTCAGGGACGTCTCCCAGCGCCGCAAGCCGCTGCTGTTCCTCATCAAGCGAGGCTATGCGCTCTTCAAGGCGCATGCCTCCGACAGGGAAAACTACCGGGCCAAGGGATTCACGATCATGCCGAAGCCCCAGCTCAAGAAGCTGCTGGCAAACCTCAGCCCGGTTTCCTAGCGCGAGCGGACCGTCAGGATCTGCTCTGCTCGTCCGAACGGCCCGCTTTCATCGTGCAGAACCGTCGAGGTCAGCCCAATGCCATCGGTGCCGTAGCTTTGCTGTGCCTCCAGCCCCAGCCATTCTCCCGCCGGGGCACGGTACATGTGGATCTGCAGATCGAGGTTCGGGAACATCCACTCGCCGGCGCCGGGTTCCACCCGCGGAGCGACACCATTGGCGGTGTCGACAAGCCCAATCAGGCGGGACATCGACGAGGCATTGTGGACGTCCACCAGATCGTAGGGAGTGCGCAGCCAGGCAAGCCCCTTTCCCTTGCGGCGACCCTCAGCGGCACGCATTTCAACGGACTTGATGTATCCCCCGGGCCAGAGCTTTGAAATCTCCAACGCTTCGCAGTCCTGCGGCCCAACCACCGGTGCATCCTCAACACCCGCAACAGCCGAGGAGTCCCCGGTAATCACGCGCCAAGCCTGCGCAACAATGCTCGTCCGACCCTTGGCCTTCATTTCGGCTTCGATCAATTCGATCGTCCGGCCCGGTCGCACCATGCGCGTGGTGATCTCGAATTCGCCGGCATGGATCAGGCCATGGATTTCAAAGCTCAGTCGCGCAATGCGCATGTCGCTTCGAGGCTGGAACTGCTCCAGTTCATGTGCCATGATCCCCGAAGCCGGCGCCATGTGCTGCTCGTGCGCATTCCACGCACCCTGGGCATGCCACGAAGAACGGTAGCGCCCCTCGCCCAGCGACTCGAAGTAGAAGTCCCCCGATGCAAGAATCTTGTCCAGGTCCTCGGTGAGCTGATGCGTCATTGCTGCCCTCCAGGCATGTTCGCGCGGATGTGTCGTTGATCCCAGCGTATCGAACGGGTGAGACAAACCACTAAATCATCCACCACCCCGGATCAGCTCGGTCGATCACCGTGATGCGCTCGCCGGCCTTCGTGATCCATGATGCTGAGAATTTCAGCAACCCCGTTCACTGCCCAGATGACGTGCGGGGTCAACGTGTCGAATTGGGCCGCTTGCCCGGCGACGACGTGGTAGGTTCTTTCGCCGAGCTTCAACTGCACTTCGCCGGAGAGCACAGTGAACCATTCCTTGCCCTGATGGATCCTAGCCTCGCTGGGCGCCGGGGCGGTCGCGGAGTCGTAGCGGATTTTCGACACCGTCACGCCGTTGACCGCGTCCTCATTCGTCAGTTTCCAAATGGTCATTCCCGGCAGGTCAACTGGCTCGGGCCTGATGACGACGTCTTCCCCGGCCGTCGCCACCAATACGTCAAGCGTGGTGCCCAGGGCGCGGGCAATGGGCACCAGCTGGTCCAGGGCGATACGCCGAGAGCCGGTTTCGATGCGGCTCAGTGTTGAGACGCTGAGTTTCGCCTTGGTTGCCAAGGACTCCAAGGACCAGCCCCGGCTTTGCCGCAGCGCGCGAATCCGCTGGCGAATCGTGCTGTCCACATCAAGTTCTTGCGTCATACGCAAAACAATACTCCGAAGAAGCAATTTCTCTCTACGGTAGTGTTCACAACCACCCGAAAGGACACAGCAATGGAACACTACGACGCAATCATCATCGGCGGTGGCGGCGCTGGACTTGCAGCGGCCGTAGCGTTGGGGCGTTCTCGCCGGACGGTTATAGTTATCGACACGAACCAGCCGCGAAATGCTCGCGCATCACACGCCCATAACGTCTTGGGCCAAGAAGGAATCAGCCCGCAGTATCTATTGGAGCTCGGGCGAAGCGAAGCCGAACACTACGGCGCACGGATCGTCCACGAGGAGGCGGAGCGCCTGACCGGATCCGTCGAAAACGGATTCACCGTCAAAACCGGCGCCAGCGAGTACTCCGCCTCGCGCATCGTGCTGGCCACCGGACTCACCGACAACCTTGCAGAGATCCCAGGGTTGCGCGAAGCCTGGGGTATCTCCGCCATCCACTGCGCGTACTGCCATGGATGGGAGGTGCGGGATCAGGCAGTCGCCGTTTTGGGGGTCGGCCCGATGAGCACCCACCAGGCCCTACTATTCGCACAACTCAGCAGCCACGTGGTATTCATCAACCACCAGCCAGATGTTCTTTCCGAGGAAAACCGGGCAACACTTGAAAAGCTGGGTGTGCCAATCCTGGAGCGCAGGATTGCGAAGCTTCGAGTGGACGGCGACGGGCAGCTCGAAGGCGTTGAGCTGAGCAACGGCGATCTGGTTAAGGCCCAAGCAGCCGTTGTAGCCAGCAGAATGAATGCCAATGCAGACCTATACCAGCAGCTCGGCGGCAGGTTGCAAGAGCATCCTCTGGGCACGTTTATCCAGGTAAGCGAAATGGGGCTAACGGGTATTCCCGGGGTCTACGCAGCTGGCAACGCAGTGAACTTGGGCGCCATGGTCATGGCCGCGGCTGCATCTGGCACCATCGCTGGAGCGGCACTCAACGCAGACCTTGCCATGGCGAGCATTAATGACCTTGCCATGGCGAGCATTAATTCGGAGCCGAGCAAAATACACTCCTAACGGCTACAGGTCTTGCGGTGGTTACACTCAGAGCAACCATCGCAAGGCCTTTGACGATCGAGTTGCTCGACGAAAAGTCGTGGAAATCGCCGAGTCCGCTCATAGCTCCTTCTTCCAACAAGTAATCTCTGAAGTTGCCGGGCACTTCACCAAATCTCATTACGAGCGTTCAATCGAGATCGCAGCCAGAACAGGCCTTGACACCCGCCCGTAACCGCCAGCAACCACACTCTGCTCCGGTCCCAGCGGTCCGTTAGGAAGGTCACGAAGACATCCTCGGCTCCAGATGGTAGAGTTATTGAGTTACCTCGGCGCTTGATGGTGTGACTCACCCGCCAGCAAGCGTTAGCAGTATGGATTTGTAGCACAGCCAACAAATCGTCTGTGCAGCACATATCGGCTGGTCAGATCCTGGATCGGATCAGCTCCTAACCGAAACGAATTCTTCATCTTCTCTTCTTCACTGCAAACTGGTTATCCAGACGCATCAGTGCGTCCGATGACAACCGATTCCGTGTTCTACTTCGATGGGGCTGGTTCATTACCGTCCTTCTCCCGGAATCTCGCGGATAACTAATCCAGTGCAGCGACATCCGTTTTTGGCCGATACCGGCAAAATCAGTAATCGATCCCCCGTATCGACGGCAGGCGAATCGTTTCGGATGGCACTGCCCGAGGTAACCTCAAAAATTTCCGATTCGAATCTCCGGATCGGCACTCAGGCCACGCTGTGGCCAACCAATAATAAGGAAATAACACTATGGCCACTGGCACCGTAAAATGGTTCAACGCTGAAAAGGGCTTCGGCTTCATCGCTCCTTCGGATGGATCGGCTGACGTCTTCGCACACTACAGCGCTATCCAGAGCTTCGGATTCCGCAGCCTCGAAGAAGGCCAGACCGTTGAGTACACCCTGGAAGCCGGTCCAAAGGGCCCACAGGCAACCAACATTCAGGCCCGCTAAGAGTCTTTGAAATAACGGCGTGGACTTCATCATTTGATGAAGTCCACGCCGTTATCGTTTTCGGGCTCATTCCCCCGGCTCAGCGAGCCGAGGGTTTCGCACCAGTCTAGAGAGCCACGCGTTGGCTCGGCTTCAGTGCATCGCGATTGGCGAAAATTACGACTACTGCCAGAGCCAACAGCAGCAGCGCCAACCCGTGGAACCCGAAGAGCGCCAGCAGCGGCCCCGCGCTGAGGCCGCCCAGTGCGCCGGCGAGGTTCATCAGCAGGTCGCTGGTGCCCTGGAGACTGGTGCGTTCGTGAATCGGCGCAGCTGCCGAAACCATGGTCGAGCCCGCCACCGTAGAGGCGGACCAGCCCAGGCCCAGTAACGCCAAGGCAACAGTCACCATGACGTGGTCCTCCGGGTTGAACCAGACGAAGAGGCTCGACCCGATCAGCAGGACTTGCCCCATCAGGGCAACACGAGACCCGCCGACCCGGTCGGTCAGCCAGCCAAAGAGCGGCGACAGCGCGTACATGCCCAGCACGTGAAGCGAAATGGTGAATCCGATGAGCGTCAGCGTTGCCCCATGGTGCTGCATGTGCACCGGGGTCATGGACATGAGCGCCACCATGTAGGCATGGCTCAGCGCAACGGTCACCACGGCCCGACGAGCCGCAGGCCTCTCACGCAGGAGATGGAAACCCCCGCCACGGCGCGCGACAGCCGGTACGCTACCGCTGTTTTGCTGCAGGGCGACCTTCATCGGGTCCGGCCGCAGCCCAAGGAGGTAAATGCTCATGCCAGCCAGCTGCGCCGCCATCGCAATCAAGAATCCTCCGGTATAGGCGGGCAGTCCCAATGCGGTGGACACTACTTCGCCTGGCGCGAAGAGGTTCGGACCGATCACGGCACCGATGGTTGTCGTCCACACCACCAAGGACAAATCCCGGCCCCTGGTCTTCTCGTCCGACAGGTCGGTCGCAGCGAAACGCGATTGCAGGTTCATCGCCGAAGCGGTTCCCAGCACCAGCATTCCGAGGAATAGCAGCGGCACCAAATCAAGCATCGCCGAGGTGACGATCAGCAGCGAGCCGAGAACCGCGATCAAGGCGCCGGTGGAAAGCGAGATCCGGCGCCCAAAGCGGCGCGCCAGCATCGCCAATGGGATCGCCATGATCGCCGCACCGAGGGTGTTCATGGTCGCGGCCATGCCGGCCAGCGAGTCGAGGCCCGAAACATCAACGATGAGCAGGGAACCCAGTGTTATCGTCGCGCCGCCGCCGAGCCCTCCCAGTATCTGCCCCAGAGCGAGCACTGAAATAGACCGCCGGCGAATTGCGCGGATCTGAGGCTCGCTCAACTGCTCGGCTCTGGCATCTGACTTTGTAATGATTTCTCCTTGGTACGTCGCCCAGCTGGGTTCACCGTATTCTATAGCTTCGGGTGCATCGCCATGGCTGAGCGATTAGCTCGCGTGAGGCTCCCCGGGTTTCAGGGTCCACAGCGGTAAGGCGATCTCATCAACTAGTTCAACAATGAACCGGTCGGTAACCTTCCCAAAACTGATGAAACGCTGCTTGAACAGTTCGGTGGGGACCCGAAGCAGCAGTTCGGACGGGATCTCCGCCAGTTCCCCGCGCGCCTGAGCACGTTCAGCAACCAGATGCATCATGTTGGGGCCCATCCCCCACGACATGTCTGCCATGCTCGGCGCTTGTTCCGACAAACTCGCGATGACCAAGCCCCGCAACAGCTCGCCAATCGGTTCGTCGATCTGCGCTGCCATCGAGCGCAGCACCAGGAGCAAGTCTTGGCGAAGTGTTGCAGCCTGTTCCGGCAGGACCGGCATGACGGCTTTATGCGCCGCGACGGCCCGCACCAATTCAATCTTGTTCGGCCACCGCCGGTAGATGGACACCTTGGACGCAGAGGCCCGACGTGCCACTGCTTCAACGCTCAGGGCGGCGAATCCGGACTGCGCCAGCTCCAACGCCGCGGCATCGAGTATTGCAGTGACAAGTTGCTCCCCGCGCCGTCGTGGGCCTGATCGATAATCTTTCTGGTCAGCCATGTTCTGGCTCCAACACGAGACCACGGTCGCCGTCAACGATGATTTGCTGGCCATCGGCCAATACGGTGGTGGCGTTAGCGCATCCCATGACCGCTGGGATCCGGTATTCACGGGCAACGATAGCTGCGTGGGAGACGGCAGAACCGTGATTGACCACCACCGCCGCGGCCCGGGAGAACAACGGAGTCCACGACGGGTTGGTAGCAGGACAGACCAGGACTTCTCCGGGCAGCAGCTTTTCGAACTCTTCTGGAGAATTGATTATGCGAACGCTTCCGCTGGCCCTGCCTCCGCCGGAACCGGTGCCGTGCAGTAATGCCCCTGGCACCGGTGACAGATCGTAGAGGGTGGCTGGAGAAATCATCGGTGCACCGCCCAGCTCATCATGGCGCCGTCGACGGCCGGCCGCAATCTGGGCAAGTTGGCCACCGCTGAGTGCAGCGGCACCGGGCGCGCGGCGCAGGAGGTCATAGTTCACGAACCAGATATCTCCTGGGTCTTCCAAGGCCGAGGCATCGTGCAGTCGGCGCCCCATTTCATTGATGGCGGAGCGTACTGCCGGCATGGTCCGGGTGATTTCGAAATGCGTGTCTTCGCGCACGGAGATGAATCCACGCAGCCCCTTGACCCATCGTCTGATTCGCGGTTCCAGCCACCGGCTGCCAAGCAGCGGGTGGGATATCAGATTTTCCAAGGCGTCTATTTCCGCTCCTTCTGCGCCAGTTCCATCGATCAGCATGCGCAGCAGGTTGATTACCGGGGTTGGGTCGTCGCCCCAGGTCGCTGCTCGCGGCAGCAGCAAGCTGGCTGATTCCCTGTGGCCGTAGCGAGCAAGAAATTCATCGATCTGGTCAGCGATTTCGTCCATGTGCGGTTGCGAGCGCAGCGCCTGGATTGTTGATTCTGGCTCCGTATCCCGCAGAAGCTGGGTGCCTCCGGGCATCTCGGCGATCAGTTTAGCAATACGTTGCAGATCGTCGTTGATTCGGTGGGTCTCGGTATCAGCAGTCACGCTCAGCGACGCAAACTGCGACAGCTTTCCGGTTAACGCCAGTACCAGGATCAGCTTGATTCCCGCAGGGATCGCCTGGCGTAGGTATTTCACTCGCAGCTCAGTCACAAGTTGCATGCTGGTGGTGGCCCTGCTTGGAATCTCCGACAGTTCTTTCCAGGACAGATCCGCCACTTGGAGTTCGTTGAGCTGTTGGCAGTTGCGCAGGTACTCGTCATACAAGGGATCTTTTCGCCAGGATCCTGTCGGAGCTTTCTGCGTAAAGGCTTGAACTAATTTCCGCGGAATTGCCGCTGATGGTTTCGGCGTGACGGGAATGAATTCGGTGACGACCCCGTTCTCGCGCTTCAAGCATGCGGAGTAGTCCACACGAACCCCGGTGATTCCGTGCAGCATACCCGCGACCAATGGGGCGATACCGGCATCGATCCATGCTTCGGTTTCCAATATAGTGGGGCGCTGCGGCAACAACTCGTAGAGCATCGGTGCGACTTTCCGCGCCAGCGGGCCGATATTGCGCGGGGCTGGAGGCAAGGCTGTCATCGGCCTGGCCTGCAGAATCAGGAGATCGCCATTGGCTACAGCCCATTCAATATCCATGGGTCGGCCGAAGCCTTCGCGGATGCGAACGCCGGCTTCCGCAATCTCGCGCAGCGTTTCCTCGGAAACCTGCTGGTTTTCCTTGGGAGTCTCATTTCTGGTTCCACCGTCGGAGTTCAGCTTGATGACAGTGCCCGCCAGTCCGGCTCGGCGCTCGATAATCCTCCCCTTGGAATCAATGACCGCCCGATCTGCGGTCACCATTCCCGAAACCACTGCTTCGCCCAAGCCCGGGTTAGATTCCACCACGATGTGGTCCCTGCCCCCGGTCACCGGATCAGCGGTGAACATCACCCCGGCGAAGTCTGCATCCACCATCGACTGAACCACGACGCCCATCGACATCACCGATTCATCGATCTTTCGCTCACTTCGATACGCTCGGGCGCGGTCGGAGTACAAGGAAGCCCAACAGTCTTCAACAGCCCGGAACAGCTGCCTTTCGCCCGAGATGCCCAGGTATGTCTCCTGTTGTCCGGCGAAAGTGGAACCCGGAAGGTCTTCTGCCGTCGCGCTGGAACGGACGGCAACCAAAGGGCTTCCTAGTTCTCGGTAAGCTGCTCCGATCACTTCGGCCAGTTTTGTTCCGCTGAGCGCGGTGAAGGAACCAGCCGACCGGAATTCTTCGTAGGCATCCGTCGTCACGACAAATCCCGGAGGCACGTTTTCCCCCAGCTTGATCAGTTCGCCCAAACCTGCGGCCTTGCCTCCGACGACATTCAGGTTGTCTTGGGAAGCTAATGCCAAAGGCAGGATCTGCGGTTTTTCCATGAGGCCATGCTACGGCTTAGAGAACGATCCGTACACTACTTTTTAAGCTGAAGCTGTCGGCAGAAATTTCTAAGCAAACTTACAAGGGAAGCCATGCAGCGTCTCGGGACCACAAGACGACAAAACCCGAACCCACGAAACGCGGGTTCGGGTTTTGGATTTGGCTAGCTATCCGTGAATTGGGGAAAGCTTAGAAATCCCAGTCTTCGTCTTCGGTATTCACTGCCTTGCCGATGACATACGAGGAGCCGGAGCCGGAGAAGAAGTCGTGGTTCTCGTCGGCGTTCGGGCTCAGCGCAGCCAGGATGGCTGGCGACACATCGGTCACGGTGGACGGGAACATGGCCTCGTAGCCCAGGTTCATCAGCGCCTTGTTGGCGTTGTAGTGCAGGAACTTCTTGACGTCCTCGGCCAGGCCCACTGGATCGTAGAGGTCGTGAGTGTACTGAACTTCGTTCTCGTACAGCTCGAACAACAGCTCGAAGGTGTAGTCCTTCAGCTCCTGCTTGCGCTCTTCGCTCAGGCCTTCAAGACCCTTCTGGAACTTGTAGCCGATGTAGTAGCCGTGAACGGCTTCATCGCGGATGATCAGGCGGATCAGGTCAGCGGTGTTGGTCAGCTTGGCGTGCGAGGACCAGTGCATCGGCAGGTAGAAGCCGGAGTAGAACAGGAACGATTCGAGCAGGGTCGAAGCGATCTTGCGCTTGAGTGGGTCGTCACCGTAGTAGTAGCTCTCGATGATCTGCGCCTTCTTCTGAAGGTTCACGTTCTCGGTCGACCAGCGGAAGGCCTCGTCGATTTCCTTGGTGGAAGCCAGGGTGGAGAAGATCGAGGAGTAGCTCTTGGCATGCACCGACTCCATGAAGGCAATGTTGGTGTACACGGCCTCTTCGTGAGGGGTGATCGCATCCGGGATCAGCGACACTGCGCCAACGGTGCCCTGCAGGGTGTCGAGCAGGGTCAGGCCGGTGAAGACGCGCATGGTCAGCAGCTTTTCGTCTTCGGTCAGGGTCCCCCACGACTGGATGTCGTTGGACAGCGGCACCTTCTCCGGCAGCCAGAAGTTATTGACGAGTCGGTTCCAGACCTCCACGTCCTTGTCATCCTGGATACGGTTCCAGTTGATCGCTTCAACCTTGTTGGCGAGCTTAAGCTTCTCGGTCATTTGTTCCCTTTTTAGCCACTTGCATCGCTGCATAGCGACTCAGCCTGCAGCTCTAACTTCGCAATCAACTCTACCCCCTTGTTTGCTCTTTAACCTACCCGTGAGCTGTGTCGGGACGCCTCAAAGAGAAAGATCACAAACCGTTTCTGACTAGGCACTTAAGCACAGCAAGTCGCCGAATCCGGTAGGGATTCAGCGACTGGCTGTTCATGCTGGCTAATACTCTAGTCAGCGCATTTCACGAGGCTTTACAGCATGCAGGAAACGCAGTTTTCCACTTCGGTGCCTTCAAGGGCCAGCTGACGCAGGCGGATGTAGTACAGGGTCTTAATGCCCTTGCGCCATGCGTAGATCTGGGCCTTGTTGATGTCACGGGTGGTTACGGTGTCCTTGAAGAACAGGGTCAGCGACAGGCCTTGGTCGACGTGCTGAGTGGCAGCGGCGTAGGTGTCGATGATCTTCTCGTAGCCAATTTCGTACGCGTCCTCGTAGAACTCAATGTTCTCGTTGGTCATGTACGGGGCCGGGTAGTAGACGCGGCCAATCTTGCCTTCCTTGCGGATTTCGACCTTCGCAGCAACAGGGTGGATCGACGAGGTCGAGTTGTTGATGTAGGAGATCGAACCGGTTGGCGGCACGGCCTGCAGATTCTGGTTATAGATGCCGTGTTCCATGACCGACTTCTTCAGCGCGATCCAGTCTTCCTGGGTAGGAATGTGGATGCCGTCGAACAGTTCGCGCACACGCTCGGTGGCTGGAGCCCATTCCACGTCGATGTACTTGTCGAAGAATTCGCCCGTTGCGTACTTGGAGTTCTCGAAGTTGTCGAAGACCTCGCCGCGTTCAATCGCGATCTTGTTCGACGCGGTCAGCGCGTGGAACAGAATCGAGTAGAAGTAGATGTTGGTGAAGTCGATGCCTTCTTCGGAACCGTAGTAGATGCGCTCACGAGCCAGGAAGCCGTGCAGGTTCATCTGACCCAAGCCGATGGCGTGCGACTTCCGGTTTCCGTCCGCAACCGAAGGAACGGAGTCGATGTATGACATGTCGGAGACTGCGGACAGCGCGCGGATGGCAATGTCCACGGACTTGGCCAGGTTCTTGCCGTCCATAGCCTTGGCGATGTTCATCGAACCCAGGTTGCAGGAGATGTCCTTGCCCACGGTCTTGTAGCTCAGGTCGTCATTGTATTCCGACGGCGAGGAGACCTGCAGGATTTCCGAGCAAAGGTTCGACATGGAGACGCGGCCCTCGATCGGGTTGGCCTTGTTCACCGTGTCTTCGAACATGATGTACGGGTAGCCGGACTCGAACTGGATCTCCGCCAGGGTCTGGAAGAACTCGCGGGCGTTGATCTTGGTCTTCTTGATGCGCGAATCATCGACCATCTCGGTGTACTTCTCGGTGACCGAGATTTCGCTGAACGGCTTGCCGTAGACGCGCTCGACGTCGTACGGGCTGAACAGATACATGTCCTCGTTCTTACGAGCGAGTTCAAAGGTGACGTCAGGAATGACAACACCCAGCGACAGGGTCTTGATACGGATCTTCTCGTCGGCGTTTTCGCGCTTGGTGTCGAGGAAGCGGTAGATGTCCGGGTGGTGGGCGTTCAAGTAGACCGCGCCGGCACCCTGGCGTGCGCCAAGCTGGTTGGCGTAAGAGAAGGAATCTTCCAGAAGCTTCATGACAGGGATGACGCCGGAGGACTGGTTCTCGATCTGCTTGATCGGTGCACCGTGCTCGCGCAGGTTGGTCAGGGCCAGGGCCACGCCGCCGCCGCGCTTGGACAGCTGCAGCGAGGAGTTCACGGCACGGGCGATCGACTCCATGTTGTCTTCAATGCGAAGCAGGAAGCAGGAGACCAATTCGCCGCGCTGGGCCTTGCCCGCGTTGAGGAAGGTCGGGGTAGCAGGCTGGAAACGGCCTTCGATGATTTCGTCGACGAGCTGGGTGGCCAGTTCTTCGTTGCCGCGAGCCAGGTGCAGGGCAACCATGCAGACACGGTCCTCGTAGCGCTCCAGGTAACGCTTGCCGTCAAAAGTCTTCAGGGTGTACGAGGTGTAGAACTTGAAGGCGCCCAGGAAGGTTTCGAAACGGAACTTCTTGGAGAAGGCGTGCTTGAACAGGTCGCGGATGAAGTTCATCGAGTACTGGTCGAGAGTTTCACGCTCGTAGTATTCGTGCTTGACCAGGTATTCGAGCTTCTCATCCAGATCGTGGAAGAACACGGTGTTGTTGTTCACGTGATCCAGGAAGTACTGGCGAGCCGCGTAGCGATCCACCTCGAACTGGATCTTGCCGTCTGGACCGTAGAGGTTCAGCATGGCGTTGAGGTCGTTGTAGCTCAACCCCTGGAACTGCGCGGGGAGCTCTTTCGAGTCCTTCATCGTTCCTGCTGCTTCTGCGACGCTGGTTTCCAAAAGGTTTCAAGCCCTTCTTTGACTTTGAGAACATCTTCCTGCGTTCCCATGAGTTCGAATGTATAAAGCACGGGCACATCGCATTTGGCCGCGATTCGCTTGGCCGCAATGCAGTAGTACTCGCCGAAGTTTGTATTCCCTGCTCCGATGACACCGCGTAGGTTCTTGCGGTTCTCTTCATACCCGAGAAATTTCATGATCTGCGGCAGGATTGATCGTTTACCGCCGTCTCCCCCATAGGTGGGAATCAGCAGGACGTACGGAGCTGTGGTGATGAGTTTCGGCTCGTACCCGTAAAGCGGAATCCGGGCCGAATCCATCTGAAGTTTTTCGACGAACCGCCGGGTGTACTCCGATATCGAAGAAAAGTAGATCAACTTCGAATCGGTGTACACCACTGGTTCGTGCGCCTCAGCGTGTTGCCTGTCGGCAAGAGCTGTCGGTGGCATGGTATTTCGCCTCCACTACAAAAGAGCGGATTTAGTACCGAATGGGCTCGGTATCTGGTTAGTTTGCCGGAGCCAGCAGAGCGATCTTGTCCGGGCGGAAGCCCGACCAGTGATCGTTGTCGGTCACGACAACCGGTGCCTGCATGTATCCAAGGCCACGCACGTGCTCCAAGGCGTTAGCATCCTGAGAGATATCGACCTTGTTGTACTCGACACCCTTCTTGTCCAACGCGCGGTAGGTGGCGTTGCACTGTACGCAGGAAGGCTTCGTGTAAACCGTGATGGACATAGTCCCTGATCCCCTTTAAAAAGTCCTAGTTTCGGTCCGTCTTCTCACCGTTTTCACGGTGGTGCGGACCAACCTCTCGGATGCCCCAAAGTTCACCTTCGGGGTGTTTTCGGCGTTTATCGCGCCATCGGATTCAATACTACATCTTGTGTCTGGCCGGTCAAGCGGCCACAAGATGATGTATTACAGCTATGTGATTCCCCCACAAGGGAGTCCACAGGAATTGTGGATACCGGCCCCTGATTAAACCCCGATTTCTCGCGGTACAGCCTGGTTTGTCCACAGCTTGGGATATCGAACTTGTGGGTTAAAAATACTTGGTGTGAGAAGTTCCTCGGCGTGTTTCGCCTCCGTCGACTTGTGCCATGGCTGAAGTGTCTGTACCTACATGTAGTATCCGCCGGGAAACCGACACTTTAGGACGGTTCAAGGCAGGGTGTGGAAACACCCGTGGAATGGATACAAAGGCGCGCTACACCGACGACGTCCCACACCGCCGCTGCCGGGCTTGCAAGCGTCCCGGAATGCCTAGGCGGGGTACTTGGCGGGCCCCGAAGATCCCCTGGCCCACACGGACGACGGTGGCGCCTTCCTGGATGGCGATCTCGAAGTCTCCGCTCATGCCCATGGACAGCTGCGTGAATCCCTCCGGGGCTCCGGCGGCCTGCAGCTCGGCGAGCGTCTCGCGCAGCAGGGTGAAGCTGGCGCGAATGGAGGACTCGTCGCTGGTATTCGCAGCCATGGTCATCAGCCCGACGGGCTTCAGGCGGTCCAGCGGCTTCAGCGCTGCCAGCAGTCCCGCGGCTTCTGCCGCTTCGATGCCGGACTTCGATTCCTCCCCGGAGGTGTTCACCTGGATGAAGACATCCAGGTGGCGGTCTTCGGCTTCCAGCCGGCTCTGCAGGGTTTCGGCGAGCCGGAGCGAATCAAGGGCATGGAACTCGTCGGCGAACTGCGCCACGAACTTCGCCTTGTTGCGCTGCAGCGGACCGATCACCGAGTAGCGCAGATGCGGGTAGTCCTGCTTGAACTCCTCGTGCTTGGCTTGCGCTTCCTGGACCTTGTTCTCCCCCAGCGTGTCCACGCCGGCGGCAATGGCCAGGCGCAGCCGCTCGGCCGGGATGGTCTTGGTGACCGGCAGCAGGCGCACCGATTCTGGGTCGCGGCCCACCGAGCGTGCCGCGCGGGCGATCCGCTCGCGCACCGCAGCCAGGTTGTGGGAGAAGTCCTCGGTGGTTGCCGCGTGGGCCGCGGCAGGTTGCGAAGTCAAAGCGCCTACGCCTCTTTCTGAAGTTCACATGCAAAATGCCGGCGCCGCATTCACGGCACCGGCATTAAGCATAGGCAATTAATTCCTAGAACATCTGCCGCCAGTTGGTCTTGGCCAGATCCAGCAGCTCGTCGCCGCGCCCGGACATGACCGTGCGGATCGCGTAGAGCGCGAAACCCTTGGCCTGTTCCAGCTTGATCGACGGCGGCATGGACATCTCCTGGCGGTCGGTCACCACGTCCAGCACCGCCGGTCCGTCGTGGGCCAGGAAGTCCTTGATGGTGTCCTCCAACTGGGAGGAGTCCGTCACGCGGTAGCCCTTCAGCCCGGCGGCGTTAGCCAGCGCGCCGAAGTCGGGATTCTGCAGGTCGGTGGCGTAGGTGACGAATCCAGCGGCCTTCATTTCAAGTTCCACGAAGTTCAGCGAGGAATTGTTGAAGACCACCACCTTGATCGGCAGCTTGTTCTGCGTGGCGGTGAGCAGCTCGCCGAGCATCATGGCAAGCCCGCCGTCGCCGGCGAAGGCGATCACCTGGCGGGAGCGGTCGATGGCCTGGGCGCCCAGCGCGTGGCACAGCGCGTTGGCCATGGAACCGTGGTTGAAGGAACCCAGCACCCGGCGCTTGCCGGTCATGCTCAGGTAGCGGGCCGCCCAAATCACCGGGGAACCCACGTCGGCGGTGAAGATCGTGTCCTCGTCGGCCGCCTGGTCGATCAGCCGGGCCAGGTACTGGGGATGGATCGCGGTGCCCGGCTTGGACCCGGTAGCCAGCTCGTCGAGCTTGGTCCGGGTCTTGCGGTAGTGCTCCAGCGCAGTGTCCAGGTGCTTGCGGTGCGTCTGCACCGGCAACAGCGCCGCCAGCGCGGCCGCGGTGTCCTTCACGGTGCCCACCAGGGGCACATCCACCCGGGTGCGCCGGCCGATCTGCTCGCCGCGGATGTCCACCTGGATGATGGTCGCCTGCTGCGGGTAGAACTGCTGGTACGGGAAGTCGGTACCCAGCATCAGCAGCACCTCGCATTCGGCGATGGCCTTGGCGCCCGAGGCGAAGCCGAGCAGGCCGGTCATGCCAACGTCGAAGGGGTTGTCGTATTCGATGTGCTCCTTGCCGCGCAGCGCGTGCACGATCGGGGCGCCCAGCTTGTCCGCCAGGGCGATGACCTCGTCGTGGGCGCCGGCGGTGCCGGCCCCGGCGAGGATGGTGACCTTGCGCGAGGATTCGAGGATTTCCGCGGCGCGCTCCAGCTCCTGCTCGTCGGGCAGGATGCGCGGGTTGGTTTTCACGATCTGGTGGGTTTCGCTGCGCTCCATGCTCGACAGGGCCACGTCCCCGGAGACCACCAGCACTGCCACGCCGCGTTTCTCGATGGCCTCGCGCATCGCGATGCGCAGCATGCGCGGCATCTGCTTGGGGTCCGAGACCTGTTCGGCGTACACCGAGCAGCCGCGGAAGACTTCCACAGGATGGGTTTCCTGGAAGTAGTTGGAGCCGATTTCCTCGGTGGGGATGTGCGCGGCGATGGCCAGCACCGGAACCCGTGAGCGCTGCGCGTCGTACAGCCCGTTGATCAGGTGCAGGTTGCCCGGCCCGCAGGATCCGGCGCAGACGGCCAGCTCCCCGGTGATTTCAGCCTCCGCCGCGGCGGCGAACGCCGCGGCTTCCTCATGGCGGTGGTGGATCCATTCGATGCGGCCGTTGACCCGCAGCGCGTCGGTCAGGCCATTGAGCGAATCGCCGGGAATGCCGTAGATCCGGCGGACCCCCTGGGCGTCGAGCTGGTCGATAAGGTGTTCGGCAACGGTAGGCAAGACAGCTCCTTTGGAACAGTGACGGTGTCACTTTCACCCTACTGCGCCAGCGCCCTGCGGGCTAAGTGTTTTTGCAGATACCCCGCTGCCTCTCAGGTCACAGGCGTGTCGGCCGGGGCTCAGCCGGCGAATCCGGGCCAGTAGTGCGAGTCCGGCAGCGCGCGGGCCCCGAAGATGCCCTGCCCCACGCGCACCACTGTGGCGCCCTCGGCGATGGCCAGCTCGAAGTCGCCGCTCATGCCCATGGACAGTTCCGCGATCCGCTCGTCGGCCTCGCGCACGGTGTCACGCACGGCCCGCAGCTTCTGGAAGCAGCGGCGCACCGCCACCTGGTCGGTGGAGAAGATCGCCAGGGTCATCAGGCCCTTGACGTGCAGACGGTCGAAGGCCGGCAGCTGCTTGACGAAGCCGGGCGCCGCTTCCGGCGGCATGCCGAACTTGGATTCCTCGCCGGAGGTGTTCACCTGCACGAATACGTCCAGGGTGCGGTCCTCCAGCTCCAGGCGGCGCTGCAGCGCCTCGGCCTGGCGCAGGTTGTCCAGCGCCTGGAACTCGTGGGCGAAGCGCGCCACGTACTTGGACTTGTTGGTCTGCAGGTGCCCGATCACCGAGTACTTCAGCTGCGGCAGGTCCGCCAGCTCCTCGGATTTCTGCAGCGCTTCCTGCACCTTGTTCTCCCCCAGCCAGTCCACCCCGGCGGCGATCGCCAGGCGCAGCCGCTCGGAGGGCACGGTCTTGGTGACCGGCAGCAGGCGCACGCTGCCCGGCGCGCGGCCCGCGGATGCTTCCGCGCGGGCGATCCGCTCCCGCACCGAGGCGAGGTTCGCGGCGAAGTCCGCCTGGGTCTGGGCGTGGGCTGCTGCGGAGGGGTGTTCACTCATGATTCCATCCTACGACCGCGTCCACGGTGCGCGGTTATGCTGGGTGCACAGAAGACATCCGCGCACCGGCCCGAATTCCGGCGCTGAACAGGAGCTCCCGATGACCAGCATGCCCCCGGTCCCGCGCCGCATGGCCAACACCGCAGACCTCGCCGCCCAGGCGGACGGCCGCAACGGGGCGCTGTGGAAACTTGAACCGGGCCGGCGGGACCTGGACGCGAACGTGATCGCGCTGGCACCGGGAGCCGAGATCGGCGAGCACGTGGGCCCGGAGCTGGACGTGCTGCTGCACGTGGTCGCCGGCTCCGGCCTGCTGCACGGCGAGGGAACCACCGTGCAGCTGGGTGCCGGGGACATCATCTACCTGCCGGCCAGGGCCCGGCGACACTTCGTCGCCGGCGAGCAGGGGCTGTCCTACTTCTCTGTGCACCAGCGCAAGAAGACCGCCGGGCTGATGCCCGCGCACCGGCCCAGCGAGACCTAGTCCTCCCAGATCCCCTCGGCCAGGAAGCGCTCCAGTACCGCGGTGTGCGGGGCCAGGTCAAGGCCCTGGTCTGCCAGCCAGTCGTCGTTGTAATAGGTGTTGGCGTAGCGCTCGCCGGAGTCGCAGATCAGCGTGACGATGCTGCCGCGCTCACGGCGCTGGAGCATGCCGGCGATGATCTGGAATGCGGCGTAGAGGTTGGTGCCGGTGGAGCCGCCGGCGAAATAGCGGGTCTTGGCCCGCAGCAGGCGCATGGCGGCCAGCGAGCCGGCGTCGGGGACCTGGATCATCTCGTCGATGACCCCGGGCACGAAGGACGGCTCGACGCTCGGGCGTCCGATGCCCTCGATCCGCGAGCCCACGCCGGTGGAGTAGCCCATGTTCCCGGTGCGCCAGCCCTCGTAGAAGGAGGAGCCTTCGGGGTCCGCCACGGCGACCTTCGTGTCGTGGCGCTTGTAGCGCACGAAGCGCCCGAAGGTCGCGCTGGTGCCGCCGGTGCCGGCACCCACCACGATCCAGCTCGGGATCGGGTAGCGCTCGGCGCTCATCTGCGCGAACACCGATTCGGCGATGTTGTTGTTGCCGCGCCAGTCGGTGGCCCGCTCGGCGAAGGTGAACTGGTCCAGGTAGTAGCCGCCGGGGCCGGCGGCCAGCTCGCGGGCCGCCGCGTCGACCTGCCCGGCCTGGTCCACCAGGTGGCAGCGCCCGCCGTAGAACTCGATGAGCTCGATCTTCTCGGTGCTCGTGGACTTAGGGACCACGGCGATGAATTCAAGTCCCAGCATGCGGGCGAAGTACGCTTCGGAGACTGCGGTGGAGCCGCTGGAGGCCTCCACCAGCGTGGTGCCCTCCTGGATCTTGCCGTTCACCAGGCCGTAGAGGATCAGCGACCGCGCCAGACGGTGCTTGAGCGATCCAGTGGGGTGCACCGATTCGTCCTTCAGGTACAGCTCGATCCCCCATTGCTTGGGCAGTTCGAAGCGGTGCAGATGCGTATCGGCGCTGCGGTTTGCATCGGCGTCAAGCAGGGAGATGGCCTCGCGGACCCACTGGGTTGATTGCGTCATCAAACCAGCTTATCGCCACCTGTCGCGCCATCAGGCAATCTCCGCACAGCCGTGGTAGTTTCAGACTCGAGACGAAGTATCGGATAAGGGATGCCATGGCCAAGGCCCGTCAAAATGCGACACCACTAGTGTCTATCTGTTACGCACTGGTCGTTTTCGCGGCCTTGAACTGGGCGGTGTTCGGCACCGGAGCGATCCGCGGCTCGCATCTGGGCCAGATCGCCGGCGGCTGGTTGGAAGCCGACGCCACGGTGATGGCGGTTCCGCTGGTGGCCCAGCTGCCCTGGTTCGCCCTGATGGCTGGCCTGGGCATCTATGCGGTGTGGCAATGCATGCCCACCGCCAGGCACACGGACCTGCACGGCAAGCTGCGCCCCTGGGTACTCGCGCTGGTCCTGCTTAATGCCCTGTGGCTGCAATTGCTGCAGCGCGACCGGATGGGCTTCAGCCTGCTGTTCGCGCTGCTCATGCTCCTGGTGCTGACCCGGATCGCCTTGATGATCGACCGCACCACGCTGCGCAACAACATGGACCGCTGGATCACCCGGTCCAGCTTCGGCTTGTTCACCGGATGGCTGGTCATCATCGTGCTCGGCGAGGCGGCGGCTTGGCTGGCGGCCCTGGGAGTGGATTCGAACCGGCTGATGTTCAAGGGAATCGCGGCCCTGGTGCTGCTGCTGGTCAGCCTTGCCCTGTGCGCGCTGACCTTCAAGAAACCCATCGGGCTCTACATGAACGCCGGGGCCCTGTGGGTCGTTTTCTGGATCACCATCGACCGCTACACGTGGCAGGCCTCCTCGCCCCTGTTCGCCGGGGTGGCGAGCGTCGCCACGCTGTTGCTGCTGCTGTGCCTTGCCAGCGCGGTGCGCACCCGGCTGCGTCGGCTGCGGGATCCCCAGGAGCCTGCGGACGGCGAGCCCGCCGCGTAAGCCGCGCCCGTGAAGTCTCTGGGAGTTCGCACTGAGCGCAACCAACGGTGCTTGAGCGCGTTATCGGTGCTGGCTAGGCTGGAGACGTGAACGCACGGCGTCCCATCCACGGGCGCGGGCCAACCGAGAGGAAGTTATGTCGAAGACCGCCAAGAATTTCAAAGAAGTAGAGAAGTCGCTGGCCAAGCTCGCCAAGTCCGCCAAGGAAGAGCTGCCGGACGAGTTGCGCGAAACCTGGAACAACGCGATTTCCGGCGTGAACGTCGAAGCGATCAGCCACGCCGGGGCGAATCTGGTGGAGAACGTGACGGGCAAGTCCAAGGCGGCCAAGCGCACCCGCGCCTCGGTGGAGAATGCGGTGAAGAGCGCGCAGAAGTCGCTGGCTCCGAAGCAGAGCCACAAGGGCCGCAACTTCCTGATCATTTCGCTGATCGTTGCCGCGGTGGCCGCAGTGGTCCTGAAAAAGAAGACCGCCTAAGGCTTGAGATCCGAAGGGCATCCGGGGCATACCCGGATGCCCTTTTGCATGCCTGCCATGTGGTCTGGGCCCCAGCAGCTCGTTCTTCGCCTCACAGAACGTTGCAGCAGGCCACCGGGTGCCGCACAATGAAGTTACCAATCGGTAACTTACTGGTTGGCGGCACGGCGGCCGTTGCGCCGAAAACAATTGCCAGCTCCTGCCGGCGGAATCGGGGCAATCCCATGATCCTCACCAACACCACAGTCCTGGGCACCGGCGTGCTGGGCGCGCAGATCATCTTCCAGACCGCCTATCACGGCCTGCCCGTCGTGGGATACGACATCACCGAACAGGCACTGGAGGCGGCAAACCACCGCCTGGATTCACTGGTGCAGACCTACGCGGACTACTTCGACGCAGGAGACCGCTCCAAGGCCCAGGCAGCGCGCGATTCCATCCGACTGTCCATGGACCTGGCCGATGCGGTCAAGGACGCAGACTTCGTCATCGAGGCCGTCCCGGAATCCCTCGATATCAAACAGGGCACCTACGAGGCCCTAGCTGCCGTGGCGCCGGAGCGCACCGTGTTCGCCACCAACTCCTCCACCCTGCTCCCGTCGGCCATCGCACCGCACACCGGGCGCCCGGAGAAGTTCCTGGCCCTGCACTACGCCAACCACGTCTGGCAGAACAACACCGGCGAAATCATGGGCACCGCGCTCACCGGCAGCGAAGCCTATGAGGCCGTGGTCGACTTCGCCGAACGTACCGGTCTGGTGGCGATTCGCGTCCTCAAGGAGCAGCCGGGCTACCTGCTCAACTCCCTGCTGGTCCCGTTCCTCCAAGCCGCAAGCCACCTGCTGGTCAACGGCGTGGCCGACGCTCCGACCATCGACAAGACGTGGAAGCTGGGCACCGGCGCCCCGAAGGGACCCTTCGAGATCTACGACATCGTGGGGCTGAACACCGCCTACAATATTTCCAGCATGGGTGACGAGACAAGCAAGAAGTTCGCCGCCCTGCTCAAGAGCGAGTACATCGAGAAGGGCAAGCTGGGCGCGGCGACCGGCGAGGGCTTCTACAAGTACAACTAGCGGCGTGGCCAGCTGAACAGTTCGGGCGGCTGCGCCCCGTCATCAAGAAGCAGGTCGATTTCGATGCAGTCGCTGTCATAGTCCACCCCGCAGGCCAGCCTGGACAGCGAGCGCCAGACGCGGCGCACTGGCGTGTCATCGGGGCGTGATGGGTGGATGGCCAGCTCGCGGATCGCCGCAACAGAACCGCTGACGGTCCTGGTCTTCGCGCCATGGACGGCGAACTGCTCGTGCTGATCACACATGTAATAGGGATGTTCACCGCGAGTGACGTAGGCAAGCACCCACTCGACGCGCTAGCCGGGGCTCAGCATCCCGCCGCAACAGGCCTGCTCGGCAGGATCGAGGATCACGGTGATCTGCATCATGCCAGTATAGAAGCATGCCACGCATGAAGCGGGGACCGCGGCGGCTGTCGGCAGCCACCGCGGTCCCCGCTATTCTCGGTTGTCAGTGCCCGCGTGCATTGCCGCGTGCCTTCAGGGCCGCGGCCACGCCAACCCCAGCCAGGACCAAGCCCAGGGGCAGGAACCACAGGCTGCCCACCCCTGTCTGCGCCAGGTCATCCGTGGCTGGTTCCGCGGCCGAGGTTTCCCCGGCGTCCGGCGCGGCGGACTCGGCGCCGTCCGGCGCGCCCGCTGAGCCGTCACCCTTGCCCTCGCTGGTGGACGGAGTGCTCGACGGCGAGGTGCTCGGTGCAGCCGAATCGGTGGGAGTCGAGGATGCGGTGGGCGCCGCAGATTCGGTCGGAGCGGTACTCGCCGCAGGCGCCAAGGCGAAGGCTTCGGCCTCGGCCCCGAGGCTGGCGAAGACGGTTTCTCCGCTGGCATCCTTCACCGCGTCGTTATCCGTCACCACGTAGACCTGGCCGTTGCCGGCGACAGCGAGGCCTTCAAGCTTTTCCTGGGTCCGGCCGTTGGTCCGCTCCAGCACCGGCAGGACGTCCACCGCCAGCTTCTTCTCCAGCAGGGGAACCGTGTCGTTCGGCGCGCTGGCCGAGGCTTCGGGCAGGGCGAACTGGTACACGGCCTTCAGCTTGGCGTTCTCGCCGATGCGCTTGTCGCGCTCGATCACCGCAAAACTGCCGTCCGAGAGCCGGGTGATCTCCGAGAGACCGTTCCAGCTCCCGTCGTCCCCGGCATCCTCCAGCTGGTAGCCATACCAGGAGAATTCGCCGCTGGCTGGGAGGTAGCGCCCGATGCGGACGAAGTCCTCGCCCCCCACCTCGCGCTGCAGGGCGAAGACCACTTCTTCTTCCTCCCCCGCGCCGAAGGCCGCAACTCCTTCCAGCCCCTGGCCCTTCAACGTCCCGACAATGTCCTGCGGCAGCTGCACCCGCTCGGCGACCGCGCCGTCGACATCGATGCGCACCAGCGTGTTGCCCGCGCCCTCGGCTCCCTCGCTGGCCGCCCAGAAGCCGCCCCCTGCACGGGCGGAGATGCCTTCCAGGTCCAATTTCGCCGGGGCGCCGTCCTCGGTCACCGGCAGGGAGTCCGTGACCAGCCCCTGGCCGGCATCGATGGTGTAGATCAGCGGTTCGTAGGCATTGTCACTGACCGCGAAAATCTGGTGCGCAGCCTCCGGGTCGGCGCTCAGCCCGCTGAGCGCTCCGAAGGGCACCGGAGCGGACGGATCGGAAGACAGCTGCGGGAACTGCGGCGTGGCGGCACCGAAACTGAACAGGGTCAGCGCCGAACGCACACCCTCGTCGGCCTCGTCGGTTTCCGAGGAGACGGCGAGCAGGTCGCGCCCCGGGATCGGAAGGATCCCTTCGGGACCATTGGTGGTGGGCAGCGTCTGTAGGTATTTCGGCTCGCGCGGGTCGCTCAGGTCGTAGACCGCCACGAAATTTCCGCGTTCGGAGGCGACGAAGGCGTACTCGACACCCCGGTACTCATGCACGGCCAGGCCTTCGGGCTCGGTGCCCTTCTTGCCTGCGCGGCCTTCGGGGAACAACCCCTGGGACAGCGCAAGGCGCTCAAAACGGTTTCCGGCGTCCCACACCGGTTCGCCGGTGAGGGAATCGAAAATGGTGAAGCCGCGGCTGCCACCCTTCCAATCCCCCTCATTGGCGGTCGCAAGGTAGCGGTCCTGGATCCATCCGATGGCATCCGGTTCGCGGGGAACTCCCTGAAGCGAACCGCTGGGGTCGAGTTTTCCGTCGTCTTGCGTGTCGATGCCGGCCAGATCCACGGATCCGGCGCTGAACGCCTTGGTAATCTTTCCGCTCGGCAGGTCGATGAGGACAATGCCATTGTTTTCCTGGAGGGTTACCGCCACCTGGTTGCGGTCATTGATAGTGACATATTCGGGTTCCGGATCTTGCGGGGTATCAAGTCCGGCCTGGGCAAGCTGGTCGAGGGCTACCGGCTTTTCACGGGTGCCGCCGGCCAGCGGCACTTCGCGAAGCGTCCATTCGTCCGGGGCGCCGCCCAGCAGATCGAGGATGGCCACCGAACCGGCCGGAGTCTGCGGCAGTCCACCGTCCCCGGCATCTTCATCGCGTTCATTCTCGATGGCGATCGCCGCGTAGGATCCGTCGGCGGACAGGGCGATGGAGTCGGGCTGCCCGGACAGCTCGATGCTGTGCACCAGTTTGCGATCCGCGATGTGCACCACGTCCACGCGGCCCGACGGGTCGATGTAGCTCTTGGAGTTGTTGACGACCACGAACACGTACTCGCCGTAGGCGGCGACGCTGGTCGGCTCGTCCTCGGCGCTACCCAGCTGGTGCAGCGGCAGGGTTCCCAAGCCCGCTGGATTCGAGGCGTCCGAGATGTCGACGAAGCCGATCATGCGGGACAAGGCATCGGTATAGATCAGCGTCTGTCCGTCGGCTGAGACAGTGGAGATTTCCGCGGCGGTCTCAGCCGCGGCCCCCTCGGGGTGGTTCTGGTAAACCGGGTAGGTGGCGGTGCGTTCAAAATAGCTTCCGGTGTCCGCGCTGGCGGCTGCGGACAGTGTCAGCGGCACCAGACCGCCGGCCCCCAATGCCAGCGCGGCAATAATGCCTGCTGACCTCTTTGCGGTTCGATTCACGTGGGTAGTCCCCCCAAAAAATAGCTTGGTGTTTGCTCAAGATGGCCCCCCAAGAGTCGCAATCCTTTCCGACCGGCAGGTGAACACCGGGCGACGCGTAGTAGTCCACTCGTCGTCATTTTCGATGGGCCCACACTCCAGCAGACAGGCAGCCGCTAAGCCCAGGCCTTGAATGCGCCGGTTCGAGCCAACCGGTCTCCGAGGGGACCGATGATCGAAAAGGAATCCTGCCCAGCAATACCCTGCACCGTGTCCCGCTGGGTGATCGTGGTGCCGTCGGCCAGTTCGATGCTCATTTCAAGGACCAGGGAGGCGCCCTTTGCCCGCTGCTCCTCGCGGAGCCGTCCGGCGGCGACCGCCTCCACGATCCGCTCCACCTGCCTGATGGACGCTGTATCCGGCAGGAAGGTGAATTCGACACCTGCAATCTCCATCACCAGCTGCGCCGGGACGTCGGTGAAATCCAGTCGCCAGTGCACTTCGGCGGCTCCCCGGGCCCGGGGCAGCAACGAGGCCAGACCCGTGGCGTCGATCCACGCGTCGGCCAGGTGGCCGTAGCGCTGGGCCAGTTCCTCCGCGAGTTCACGCAATTGGACGGCTGCGTCACTGAGCTCGAATTGCGCACGGGCGACGCCTTCGCGCGCTCCCGGCTCCGCTGGGCATTCCAATTGCGGATCCCAGTCGCAGATCTCCGGCATCTGCCCGGGGTCCTGCAGCTTCAGGGTGACATGGATCAGGTCGTGGTCGAAGTCAGTGCCCGCCGGAACGCTGGTGGTCGGGGTGATCCGGGCAGGCTCCCCGGTCGGCAGCAGCTGGACCGGATCGCCGATGGCCGGCTCGTAGCGGCGGTCGATGTAGTGGATCTCCTTCACCGTGCCGTGAACCGCCGCGACCGGCACGCCGGAATCACTGAGCACGTCATGGTCGTTCAGTTCGTAGACCACGGTGCCATCCGGATGGCGCAGCCGGGCGATCTCCCACTGCACCTGCTGGCCCACCTCGAAGCCCGGGTGGCAGCAGGCGTGAAGCGCCCCGTGGATTTCCAACTCGATCTGCATGGCACCACCGTAGCCGAACGCACGCGCCGGCGACGGAACGAACCGGCCAAAGCCCGATAGGATTGCCAGGTGGCTCATATTGACGTGACAGACATCCAGTATTTCCTTTCCGACGGCACCCAGCTGCTGGGCGGGGTGACCTTCAAGGTCACCGCCGGCTCCAAGACCGCGCTGATCGGACCCAACGGCACCGGCAAGACAACCCTGTTCAAGATCATCGCGGGCGACCTGAAAGCCGACGAAGGCTCCATCAACCGCACCGGCACCCTGGGCATCATGCGCCAGTTCGTCGGGCAGGTGCGCGACGAGTCCACGGTGAAGGACCTGCTGCTGTCCACCGCCGCCCCGGCCCTGGCCCAGGCCGCCGCAAAGGTCGCCGAGTACGAGGCGAAGATGCTCACCAGCGAGGACGAGAAAGTCCATATGCGCTACGCCGAAGCGATCATCGAATGGGGCGACGCCGGCGGCTACGAACTGGAAACCACCTGGGACAAGGTCTGCATGGCGGCCCTGGGCATCGGGTTCGACAAGGCCGGCGACCGGCTGGCCCGCACGCTCTCCGGCGGCGAGCAGAAGCGCCTGGTCCTCGAAGCGCTCTTCGAGGGCAACGACGAACTGCTGCTGCTCGACGAGCCGGACAACTACCTGGACGTGCCGGGCAAGCGCTGGCTCGAGGACACCATGTCCCGCTCCAACAAGACCGTGCTGTTCATCAGCCACGACCGCGAGCTGCTGAACAATGCCGCTACCCGCATCGTGACCCTGGAACCGGGCCACGGCGGCGCCACCGCCTGGGTGCACGGCGGCGCATTCGGCTCCTACGTTCAAGCCCGCAAGGAGCGCAACGAACGCTTCGAGGAGCTGCGCAAGCGCTGGGACGAGGAGCACGCCAAGCTCAAAGAGCTGGTGAACATGTACAAGACCAAGGCAGCGTTCCGCTCCGACATGGCCAACCGCTACCAGGCCGCGACCACCCGGCTGGAAAAGTTCCTGGAGGCCGGCCCGCCGCAGGCCATCCCGCTGGAGCAGAACGTGAACATGCGCCTGAAGGGCGGGCGCACCGCCAAGCGCGCGGTGGTCGCCGAAAAGCTTGAACTGACCAACCTGATGAAGCCCTTCGACGCGGAGATCTGGTTCGGGGACCGCGTGGGCGTGCTCGGCTCCAACGGCTCGGGCAAGTCGCACTTCCTGCGCCTGCTGGCCTCCGGCGGCACGGATCCGGAGCGCGAGCACCTGCCGGTGTCCGACGTGGTGATCGAGCCGGTGCAGCATGCCGGCACGGTGAAACTCGGCGCGCGCATCCGTCCGGGCTACTTCGCCCAGACGCACTCGCGCCCGGATCTGTTCGGCCGCACCCTGCTGGACATCCTGCACCGCGGCGACGAGCACCGCTCCGGCCTGCCGCGCGAGGCGGCCGCCGGCGCGCTGGACAGCTACGGGCTGGCAGGCCAGTCGGAGCAGAAGTTCGATTCGCTCTCCGGCGGGCAGCAGGCGCGCTTCCAGATCCTGCTGCTGCAGCTCTCCGGCGCAACCCTGCTGCTGCTTGACGAGCCCACCGACAACCTCGACCTGCATTCGGGCGAGGCGCTGGAGCGCGCCATCGACGCGTTCGAGGGCACGGTGCTGGCAGTCACCCACGACCGCTGGTTCGCCCGCGGCTTCGACCGCTTTCTGGTCTTCGGCTCGGACGGCAAGGTCTACGAATCCGACACCCCGGTGTGGGACGAGACCCGGGTGCAGCGCGAACGCTAAACCCGACAGTGGATGCTACGCGGCGAGGTGCCCGGTGCTGGCCGCGGGCTTGGGCATCCTGCTCCCCTGCCACGCGCTGAAGCACAGGGCCGCGGCCAGGGCGAGGAGCGCACCGAGGCCCGCGGCGCCGCTGGTACTCCACAACCCGTTTTGCGCGAACAGCGCCGGCACCGTACTCGACGGGATGCCGGCGCTAACCAGCAGCCATCCGGCGAAACGTTGCAGGTCGATGCGCCCCAGCCTGCTCACGCCCAGCGCGTGCTGCAGGAACAGGCACAGCCACATGATCGCCCAGGCAAGCCAAATGACCGCGAAAACCGGGTCGAAGTCCAGGGACATGAGCGCCTTGTAGATGGCAATGCCCGCCACGAAGCTGCTGAACCAGCCGAAGGCTGTTGCATCGAAGCCCAAGAGCGTATTCAGCCCTACCAGCAGGTAGGTCATGCCGAACAAGTAGCTGGGCCACGTATCGTTGATCAGCACGTGATCGCCCTCGGCCTGCACCATGATCAGCGTGGGCAGCAGGATCTGCACCCCACCGACCAGCAGGTTCAGCACAGCGGCCGACCGCGCCGGAATCCGGCCCAGTGAAACCAGCCCGTTGACAAACAGGATGAGGCCTACAAAAACCAGCCCGACATGGACCATGGGTTCCTCCACTCGCACGCGGCGCACCCGGATGCGGATCCGGGCATCGGGACCCGCGTCCTGCCGCTAACCACAGTTTCAGATACCGATGCCCGGGTGGCAAGTCCGCGCCGAATCGTTACTCCACGAGTTTGCCTTCCTGGGACACCTCGGTGATCAGTTCCGCGATCTGCGCCGGAACTTCGGGAATCGGTTCGCGGGTGATCCCGGTGCTCGGCGACCAGACCAGGTTCACCTGCAGCGCCGGATCCATGGCCGGGTAGTCGCTGCGGTTGTGGCAGCCGCGGGTTTCGCGGCGTTCCAGCGCTGCTTCCAGCGTGGCGCGGGCGGCCAGCGCCGAGGACTGCAGGTCGAAGGCGTGGGCCAGGTCCTGGTAGCCGGCGATGTCCGGGTGGATTCCCACGTTGGCCATGCGCTGCTCGATGGCCTGAAGCTTCGCCAAGCCTTCCAGCAGCCCGGCCTCGTCGCGCACCACCCCGGCGTGCTCGGTCATCAGGTCGCGGATGGCGCGCTGCAGGCTGCGCACGTTTTCCTGGCCGCGGGATCCGAGCAGCTCGGCGATGTGGGCGCGGGCGGCGGCGATGGCCTGGGCCGAGCGCGGCTGGGAAGCCAGCGACGCGGAGTACTGCGCCGCGTGCTGGCCCACGATGCGCCCGAAGACCAGCAGCTCGATCAGCGAGTTGCCGCCCAGCCGGTTGGCCCCGTGCAGCCCGGAGGAGGCCTCGCCGATGGCGTAGAGCCCGGGAACCTCGGTGGCATGGGTCAGCGGGTCCACCCAGACCCCGCCCATGGAGTAGTGCGCGGTCGGTGCGATCTCCATCTTCTGCGAGGTGATGTCCAGCATCTGCAGTTCCATCATGGTCTGGTAGACCCGCGGCAGGCGCTTCATGATGACCTCGCGGTCAAGGTGCGAGACGTCCAGCCACACCCCGCCGTTCTCGGTGCCGCGTCCTTCGCGGATCTCGGTGTAGGCGGCCAGCGCGACCCGGTCGCGGGTGGACAGCTCCATGCGCTTGGCGTCGTAGCGGGCCATGAAGCGTTCGCCCAGCGCATTGGTCAGGATGCCGCCTTCGCCGCGCGCGGCCTCGGAGACCAGGGTTCCGGCGTCGCTTTCCGGTTCGATGATGCCCGAGGGGTGGAACTGCACCAGCTCGGGGTCGCGCAGCCGGGCGCCGGCCTGGACGGCCAGGCGGAACGAGTCGCCGGTGTTCTCGTCGCGGCGCGAGCTGCTGCGGCGCCAGATGCGGTTGTGCCCGCCAGCGGCCAGGATCACCGCATCGGCGTGGATGAGATAGCCGGTGCCGTGGTTCACGTCGAAGCCGTAGGCGCCGAAGATCTGCCCTTCGGCGGTGAGCAGCTCGGTGATGTACACGGTGTCGAGGATCGGCACCTGCAGCTGCTCGGCCCGCTTGATCAGCGTGCGCTGGATCTCCAGGCCGGTGTAGTCCCCGGCGAAGGCGGTACGGCGGAAGGTGTGGGCGCCGAAGAAGCGCTGCGAGATGCGGCCGTCCACCTCGCGGGCGAAGTTCATCCCGTAGCGTTCAAGGTCCTCGATGCCGCGGGCGGCGCCCTGGGCGACCACCTGCACGGTGCGCGGGTCGGCCAGGAAGTAGCTTTCCTTGATGGTGTCGGCCGCGTGCTGCTGCCAGCTGTCTTCCTCGTCCATGGTGCCCAGCGCCGCGTTGATGCCGCCGGCGGCCAGGGAGGTGTGCGCGTCGTGGCGCGGGCGCTTGCCTACCGCCAGCACGTCGACGCCCTGCTCGGCCAATTCGATCGCGGCGCGCAGGCCGGATCCTCCAGTGCCGATGACGAGGACTGACGTGGATATCTGCTGTTCTGGTTTCATGTTTTCCAGCATCTGCCCGGGTCCACGATACGTCCAATGAATTATCCTCATGATTTCCATAGCAGTAAGCTATGCATCATGAATCTAGAGCAACTTCGAGGGTTCGCCACCATTGCCCGCGTGGGGCACTTCACACGCGCGGCCGAGGCCCTGCACCTCTCCCAGCCGTCGCTGAGCCGGCAGATCTCCACGCTGGAGCACGATCTGGGCACCACGCTGGTCAACCGCACGCGCGGCAACCTCACGCTGACCGCCGCGGGGCGCGCTCTGCTTCCGCTGGCTACCCGGATGCTTGCAGATGCGGAGTCGATTCGCGTGGAGATGGCCGAACTGGCCGGATTGCGCCGCGGCCGGGTGCGCTTGGGCGCGCCGCCGACGCTATGCGTGTCGCTGGTGGCCGAGGTGCTGGAAACCTATCGCGCGACGTATCCCGGCATCGAGTTGCAGATCTCCGAGGCAGGTTCCCGGACGCTGCTGGAGCAGCTCACCGGCGGCCAGCTCGACTTGGCGCTGATCGTCACCAGCGAGCACGCGGTGACCGAGCCAAGCCTGGCGCACACCGAAGTGCTGGTGGAGCAGCTGGTGGTGGCCGATTCGATGCAGCATCCTCGACTGGGCCAGGGCCCGGTGGAATTGCGGGACCTGGCAATGGTGCCGCAGATCGCCTTCTCCCCCAGCTACGACTTGCGGGCGGCGACGCAGAGCGCGTACCGCACGCTGGGGCTGAGCCCCAACGTGGTCATTGACGGCGGTGAAATGGACGCAGTGCTGCGCTTCGTCCAGGTCGGACTGGGCGTGGCCATCGTGCCGGCCACGGCCCTGGTCGGACGGAGCCAGCTGCACGGCAGGGCGCTGCGCAGCACTCCGCGCAAGGACACGGATCTTGCCCAGCCGAACCTTGAACGCACCATCGGGCTGGCGCATCGCCGCGACACCCCTCCCGGGGCGGCGGCCATCGCGATGCGCGAGCTGCTGTTGCAGACCGCGGGCCAGTTGGCCCAGCGCCACCCGCAGATCAGCCTGCGATCTTGATACCCAGATGGTCGGCCAGCTGCGGCGCCAGCGACATGAGCTGCAGCTGCGTGACCTGCGCGCCGCGCAGCCCGGTCACCCCGTCGACCATATCGAATTCAAGGCCAGTCAGGTCCACCGAACTCAGCTTCGCCTGATGGGCCGCCAGCACCTTGGTCCGCGAACTGGTGAAGCGCACCCGTTGCAGGGTGCCCAAATCCAGTTCGTCGAACTGGCAATCGCGGAACTCCACATCGCGCAGCGTGGCGCCGCGCAGGTTCAGCCAGCCAAACTTGCAGTTCTCCACCAGCAGCGAGTCGACGCTGGACTCGGCCAGGTCGGCCGAGCCAAAGCGGCTGTGCGAGATGCGCACCTCGTCCAGGCGCACGCCGGCGGCGGCCAGCACCGGAGCGGAGACCTGGTTCAGCTCGCTCTGCAACACCCGGGCATTGCACAGCGAGAAGCGGTCGGCGTTCAGTCCGGAGAATTCGCACTGCTCGAACCGCACGTCGTCGGCCGCGATCTCCCCGTCCAGCCCGGCAAAGCGCAGCTGGTCGAGGTAGCCTCCGGCGTCCAGATCCCCCGCGTAGCCCTCGGCCAGCTCGGGCAGGATGAACGGACGGATCTTGGGGGCTGGCATGGTGCTCCTGACGTGCGGCGTGAATGGTACTGCCACCCCACTGTACGCGCCCGATCCCCTAGAACTCGTCGATCACCAGCTTCTTCATGCCCATCATGTGCTCAAAGGCATTTGGCCTGGACATGAGCTCACCCAAGTTGGCGGGAACAATTTGCCAGCTGACACCGAACTTATCCGCGAGCCAGCCGCACTGCTCCGCTTCGGGCACCGCGCTCATGGCATCCCACACCCGGTCCAGCTCTTCCTGCCCGTCGCAGGGCCACTCCAGCGAGACGCCGGGAGTGAAGGAGAAGTCCTGCTCGACACCGGAGTCCATGGCGGTCACCCAGTCGTCGTCCAACGCGAAGTCGGAGAACATCACCGATCCGGCGGCCGCCGGCCCGGTGGGCTCGGGATAGGTGACGAACATGCCCTCGCGGGCGCCGAACACTTCCTTGTAGTGGGCCACCGCTTCCGCCGCGCGGTTCTGGGCCGCTCCGCCGAAGAGCAGGCTGGGCATCACGAAGGGACGCGGATCACCCTCCGGGCCGCTCAGGATCAGCTGCCAGGACACGTTGTACTTGTCCTGCACCCAGCCGTAGCGGGGGCTGTAGGGGTATTCGCCCAGCTCCATCAGCTCCTGCCCGCCGGCCGACAGCTTGGCCCAAGTGGCGTCCAGATCGGCCCGCGCCGCGTCGACGCTGCCCTCGTAGTCCGCCGGGTCGAAATTCAGCATTAGCGAGATCGAGGGGTTGGGGGTGAAATCGGGGTCGGCATTGACCAGGGTGATCCGCTGGCCGCGCACGTACACCGCAACCGTCAGGGCTTGGCCTGCCAGCGGCTGCTGGAAGTCCAGCAGGCCCTCGGTGGGGTAGCGCGATTCCACCTCCATGGAGCTCCCGGGCAGGGCATCGGCATAGAAGTTTCCGGCTTCCTCGCCGGTGCCGTTCATCCACAAATTGACTCTGAGCTTCTGCATGACTGGTCCTCACGAATGTGCGCTCTTGCGATGCCGATCTGCCCACCGGCATGCCGGGGTATGGCCAGGTCGCGCGGCCGCGGCGGATGCCGTCCGCGCACCTGATGCTACCTGCTGCGCAGCGCGCGCGGAATACTTCGAGACCGATTCCCAGTTCGGGTTTGCCAGCCCTACACCGCGCTGTTGCCCGGGGTTTGCGCCGACCGGTCAGCAGCCGGGGCCCGTCCGGAAAATTCGTCCATGGAGTGGTAGATGCCCAGCACCTTTTCGGCCAGCAAATCCCAGGCCGCCCGCGGCAGCACTCCGCGCAGCGCCTGCCCCAGCTTGCTGGTCCACGGCAGCAGCACCATGGGGGTGGCGCGCAGCATCGCATCCCACGCGCGGTCCGCCACCTGCTGCTTCTGCAGCATCGGGGTTAAGAGCATACGCCGGGCCCCGGCGAACATTCCGGTATCCACGTAGGTCGGGCAGAAGGTGGTCACCGCCAGGTTCCTTCCCGGCTCCCGCTCGAGCTCGAGGCGCAGCGAGTCGCTGAAGCTGGCGACAGCAGCCTTGGATGCTGCGTACACACTCATGTTCGGGTTCGATACCAGCGCCGCTGCCGAGGCAATGGTCAGGATGCGGCCCGGCCGCCGCACTCCCAGCTGCGGCAGCAGCGCATGGGTCAGGTACATCGGCGCCAGCGCATTCACCGCCATGGCGGAGTGGATCTGCCCGGTGCTGTGCTGGGCGAAGGGCTTGCCGGTCACCACCCCGGCGTTGTTGACCAGGATGTCGATGCCGCCGGCCGCCAGCGCCTGCGCTGCGCCCTCGGCGATCTGCGCGGGGTCGGCCAGGTCCACCACCCGGGTCTCGATGGCGGTCTGCGGGAATGCCGCGCGCAGGGCATCGGCGGCCTGTTCCAGCAGCGGCTCGTTGAGGTCCCAGAGGACCACCCGCGCCGCCTTGTCGGCGCAGGCCCGGCGTGCGAACAGCTCCCCCATGCCCTGGGCCGCTCCGGTGACCAGCACCGCCAGTCCGTCGACCGATTCCAAAACCTGCCTGCGCGGCATGATGCACCTTTCCCCGGGAGTCTGAAAGGCCAGAATATCTTGTGAGATGCCCCATAGCCGCGAGGCTGTCCCGTGACCCCGGGCAGGCGGGGCGCCGCGCTAGCCTTGAATCTGCGGGATCGCTCCGCAGCCTATGCAGCCGAAGACGAAGTGAGGACCGAATGCGCATCGACCAACTGGATGCAGACCTGATTGAGCTGCTCACCGACTCCCCCATGCTGCCGGTCATGGAATGCGCCCGCCGCCTCGGGGTGGCCCGCGGCACCGTCAGCAGCCGGCTGGCGCGGCTCCACGAGGCGGGGGTGATCCGCGGCATCGTGCCGCGCATCGAGCCTGCCGGCTTCGGCTACACGCTGGTGGCCTTCTGCTCGGTGGAGATCATCCAGAAGTACGGGCACGATCCCGTGGCTACCGCCTTGGAGGAAGCGATCCCGGAGATCGTGGACATGTACACCGTCACCGGCACCTCGGATCTGCAGCTGCGCGTAGTGGCCAGGACTCCCGAGGACCTGCAGGACATCTTCAACCGGATCAACACCGTGCCCGGGGTTGCCCGCACCTCCTCGTCCTTCGCCCTGCACGAGCATTTCCAGGGACGCACCCTTCCCCTGGTAGAAGCCTGTGCGAAAGCTGGTTCGGGAACTGTGCAGACTGACCAGTAAAATGGGGTGTTGACCAATTTTCGCTATGCAGGTTGCATAGCGGTGCGCGCGGCGATTGAAACGGCCTGATCCGCCACTCTAGAGTCAAAGCTTGTGAATCGCGACACGCGAGGATATGAGCGGGGCCACCCGCACCCCCATTTGTGCCCATGGTCTTCAGAGAGGAACCCATGACCCTTCACCAGCGCCCTTCCTTGCAGGCAGTCCCCGCTTACAAGCAGGGAAAGCCCGCCGCCGCTGGAGCCTCGAAGCTCTCGTCCAACGAGTCGCCGCACGAGCCGCTGCCGTCGGTGCTCGACGCCATCCGCGACGGGATCCAGAGCATCCACCGCTACCCGAGCATCGCCGCCCCGCAGGTCACTGCGGAACTGGCCGCGCTGCACAACGTGGATCCGGCGCACCTGACCCTGGGCGCAGGCTCCGTCGAGGTGGCCGCGCAGCTGATCCATGCGGTCGCCGCCGAGGGCGATGAGGTCATGTACGCATGGCGCTCCTTCGAGGCCTACCCGTCGCTGGTGCGCATCGCCGGGGCAACCCCGGTCGAGGTGCCGCTGGACGCCGACGCCAAGCACGACCTGGACGCCATGCTGGCCGCGGTCACCGAGAAGACCCGTCTGATTTTCATCTGCAACCCGAACAACCCGACCGGCACCGTGGTGGAAGCCGAGGCGCTGGAGCGCTTCATCGCTGCCGTGCCGCGCGAGGTGCTGATCGTGATCGACGAGGCCTACGTGCACTTCGACCGCTCGGCAGTGCGCGCCGACGGCGTGGAGCTGTTCAAGAAGAACCCGAACGTCGCGGTGCTGCACACCTTTTCCAAGGCCTACGGCCTGGCCGGCCTGCGCATCGGCTACGCCATCAGCCCGCTGGAGGTGGCCGAGAACCTGCGCAAGGTCGCCATCCCGTTCGGCGTCTCTGATCTGGCCCAGCGCGCGGCAGTCGCCTCGCTGCACGCCGCCGATGAGCTGGCCGTGCGCATCAACGAGGTCGTCGCGCAGCGCGAGCGCATGTACGCGGGCCTGGGCGCCGCCGGCTACCCGGTCGTCGCGTCTGAAGCCAACTTCGTATGGATCGCCGCCGGCGACGCCACCGCTGACATCGAGGCCCGACTCGAGGCCGGCGGCGTGGTCGCCCGGGCCTTCCCGGGCGAGGGCCTGCGCATCTCCTCCGGTTCCGAGCTGGACGTGGACCGCGTGCTGGCAGCGCTGGGCGCCGATTCCGCCGCCGTGGCCGCAGTCGAAGGTGCCATCGCGTGAGCGCGGCATTGAAGGACCAGTCGCAGCAGCATCTGCATGCGGGGCTGACCCGCCGCCAGATCTCCATGATGGGCCTGGGCGGCGCGATCGGCGCCGGCCTGTTCGTCGGCTCCGGCCAGGCGATCTCCATCGCCGGCCCGGCCGTGCTGGTCTCCTACCTGCTGGCCGGCACCGTCATCATCGTCATCATGGCGATGCTGGCCGAGATGGTCGCCGCCAACCCGTCCTCCGGCGCGTTCAGCACCTTCGCCCACAAGGCGATGGGACGATCGGCCGGCAGCACCTTGGGCTGGCTGTACTGGATCCAGCTGGTTGTGGTGGTGGCCGCCGAGGCCACCGGCGCCGCGGCCATCGTCGCCGGATGGTTCCCCAGCGTCCCGCAATGGGGCTGGGTCCTGCTCTTCGTGATCGCCCTGTCCGGCGCAAATCTGCTGGGCGTGCGCAACTACGGGCGCTTCGAATACTGGTTCGCGGTCATCAAGGTCGCGGCGATCATCGCCTTCCTGGTGCTCGGCGCTCTGGTGCTCAGCTACATCATCCCGACCGATCAGCCGGTGGGCCTGGGCAATCTGGCCGCGCACGGCGGTTTCGCCCCGGGCGGCATGGCAGGCATCGCCGCCGCAGTGCTGATCGTGATCTTCTCCTTCGGCGGCACCGAAGTGGTTGCCATCGCCGCGGCCGAGTCCAACAACCCGGCTGACAACATCAAGCGCGTGGTGCGCTCGGTGATGGCTCGAATCCTGGTCTTCTACCTGGGCTCCATCCTGGTCATCGTCGCCGTGGTGCCGTGGAATGATCCGGCCATCGTGACCGGGCCGTTCGCCGCGGTGCTCAGCGTGCTGAACGTCCCGGGTGTCGAGGTCGTCATGAACGCCGTAGTGGTCATCGCGCTGCTCTCGGCCATGAACGCCAACATCTACGGCTCCTCGCGCATGCTGTATTCGCTGGGCAAGCGCAAGCTGGCCCCGGTGGCAGTAACCCACGTGACCGGCAAGGGCGTTCCCGCCAAGGCCGTGATCAGCTCCGTTGCCTTCTCCTTCCTGGCCGTTGGCCTGAACTGGATCTGGCCGGAGAAGGTCATGCCGATCCTGCTGAACGTGGTCGGCTCCACGATCATCGTGATCTGGTCATTCATCGCTGTCACGCAGTACATCCTGCGCCGCCGCGCCGACCGGAACGGCGAGCACCTGCCGGTGCGCCTGTGGGGATTCCCGTACCTGTCCATCGCGACCATGGTGGTCCTGGCAGGCATCATCGGTGTCTCCATGACCGATGCGGCGGCCCGCACCCAGCTGCTGCTGACCGCGGGGCTGACCGCAGTGATCTGGATCGTTTCCAAGATCGCGCTGCGCAACGTACCTGAGGTGATCGACGTGGAGCACGTCGACGAGGTCGCCTAGGCCCCCTGGCCAATGGCTCCGATCCGCACTGCGGGTCGGAGCCATTGTCGCTTTTAAGGTGGTTTTCACTTGGCGCAATGCCCGATTTCGCGTTCCCGGAATTGTGTTCTATGATTATCAAGTTGCCTCATCAGGTAGCAATCCTCACGGGGGTATGGCGCAGTTGGTAGCGCGTCTGCATGGCATGCAGAAGGTCAGGGGTTCGAATCCCCTTACCTCCACGAAAATTAATCTCAGGATGCACCAGCATCCTGAGATTTTTCTTTACCCGGATTCAAAAACCTACCGTAACGGCAGATTCATTCAAGCTGCAGACATTTCGAGCTCGACTCGTTACCCTTGGCTCTACAGCTCTCACCGAGGTTCCGAGTTCAGCGCGAACAAGCACGGAGAGAACCCATATGGCTCGCAGCAGCGATCATCACCGAGGAGCCGGCATGAGAACACCGAAACCCACCGGGCGCGTGGAGAAAAATGCGAACGGAATCGACCTTGTCCTGACACGAATGCTTCCTGTTGGACTTCAGGAGGCATGGACGGCACTCACCGAGCCCGAAAGCACAGCTCGATGGATCGGACGGTGGGAAGGAACCGGGGCCCAGGGGCAGACCATCAAGCTTCAGATGGGCTTCGAAGAAGGCAGTTCCTGGTCAGACGTCGTCATCGCCGAATGCCGGGCCCCGAATTTCCTGCGGGTCCAGACCATCGATGAATCCGGCTCATGGGATCTGTCCATCGAGTTGACCGCAGCAGCCCACGCGACCGAGCTGCGTTTTGTGCACCATGGACTCCTGCCAGGAGCAGTCGGGGACATTGGACCGGGCTGGGAGTACTACCTCGACCAGTTGCTCGCTTCAATCACGGGTGGGCCGCTTCCCGTCTGGGATGACTACTACCCCGCCCAACGGGATTACTTCCAAGGCCAGAAACGCTGAGTGATTCCATCGACGCCCTGGGCGCCGTAGTCGGCTTCGCATTTGCGGCTGTCGGGCTCAGGAACCTGAATCATGGGCGCGCCCGGTTTTGCGTTGAAAGCCCATCGGAGTAGTGTTTACCCAGTAGGGGGCTATAGCTCAGTTGGTAGAGTGCTTCGTTCGCAATGAAGAGGTCAGGGGTTCGAATCCCCTTAGCTCCACGGATTCCCAGCCGGGTTCATGAATCATGAGCCCGGCTGTTTTCGTATCATGCGCTTCCACAATCAGACGTCGGCAGGTTCGATAGAGAACCCAGCAAAGAGAGTGGGGTCTCGTCCCTTGGCAGGTAGTCTCCCCCGCAGGTCGCCGAAGCACCGCACGCCAAGCCGCGTGCCGGCCATCTTCCGTTTCATCCAAGATGGAGCGATCATTGAAGCTCCCAAGGATGCCGATATCGCGTCGGTGCTGGAATTCTCCCAGCCGGAGGCAAATCGGGTTGGCCTGGGAATCTACCCGGTCCCCGCTCGCAAAGACATCCACGAGTTGGCTCGGGCTTGGCAGCTGCACCCAGTTTTAGTTGACGACCTGCTCCATGCCGGGCAGCGCCCAAAGCTCGAACGCTACGGGGACGTGACTTTGCTGGTCGTCCGATCTGCGTTGTACCTTGACGAGGCCGAAGAAGTCGAGCTTTCGGAATTCCATGTGCTGCTTCGACCCGGCGCGCTGGCGATCCTGTGCCAGGATAACCGCTGGATTGATGGGACCCCGGGGCGCGACTGGGCCGAGGACATAGGCGGCAGCCAGGCGGTTCTGGACAAGCAGCTCCTGGCAAACCAGGCGTTGTTGAAGTTGGGGGCCGAAGCGATTCTCTACCGGCTGTTGGACGAAATTGTCGACGGTTACGTCCCTGCCCTGCAGGGACTCGGCATCGACAAGGAGCAAATCGAGCTGCAGGTATTCGGCGGCGATGCCACGGTCACCGAGCGCATCTACCGGCTCAGCCAGGAAGTCATCGACATGCAGCATGCGACCGCCTCTCTCAGCGAGGTCGTCCGTTCGCTGGCTTCCGGCTTCGAGAAGTACAACGTGCCCGGCGAACTGCAGACCTACCTCCAGGATGTCTCGGACCACCTGACCCGCGCCCACACCCAAACGCAGGAGTACCGGGACGCGCTGTCCCAGATCCTCAACGTGAACTCCACGCTGGTGGCCCAGCGCCAGAACGAGGACATGAAGAAGATCTCCGGTTGGGCGGCAATCTTGTTCGCTCCGACGCTCATTGCCGCCATCTACGGCATGAACTTCGACAACATGCCGGAGTTGCATTGGGCGCTGGGGTACCCCGTGGCGATCGGGGGCATGGTGCTGTTTGCCGCCGGGCTTTATGGTGTCTTCAAATGGAGAAAGTGGTTCTGATGGACAAGATCGATTTCAAGAAGACCGATTCCTATCATGCGCCCAAGACGTTCCAGTCCATCGATGTGCCGCAGATGCAGTATCTCATGATTGATGGACATGGTGACCCGAACACCTCACAGGCTTACCAGGACGCACTGAAGACCCTCTACCCGGTGGCCTACAAACTGAAGTTCGCCAGCAAGCTGGCGGGTCGGGACTATGTGATGCCGCCATTGGAAGGTCTCTGGTGGGCCGAGCAGATGGAATCGTTCACGGTGGCGCGGGACAAGTCCCAGTGGGACTGGACGATGATGCTGATGGTTCCCGAATGGCTTGGCCCGGATGACGTCGCGCAGGCGTTGGACACCGCACAGTCCTCGGGCGAACTTCCCGCCGGAGACAAGATCCGGCTTGGATGCCTTTCCGAAGGCAGTTGTGTCTAGGTGCTGCACATCGGCTCCTATGACGATGAAGCACCCGTATTGGCTCGAATGCATGAATTCATCAATGAGCAAGGCATGGACCTGAGCGGGAAGCATCACGAGATCTACCTCTCCGACCCTCGTCGAGTTCAACCAGAGAAGCTTCGTACCATACTTCGCCAGCCGGTGGTCCTGGCCTCGCGCAAATAACCCAAGGAAACTCAAGGAGCAAGTCATGAGCACTGTCCTGACGCCGCAGAGCACGGTGGCCGAGGTTCAAACGGCTCTCGCCGAGTTGGACGACCCGCGCATGCGTGCAGTCAATGAAAAGCATGGTGATGACCTCGGCGTGAATCTCACCAAGCTTCGCGGCCTGGCGAAAGCCCTGAAAAGCAATCAGGAATTGGCGGAGCAGCTCTGGGCAACCCGTGAGACGGCCACCCGACTGGTCGCCATCCTGATCTGCAAGCCGCGCGTATTCACCCTTGATGATTTGGAGCGATGGCTCCGTGAAGCCAGGACTCCGAAGGTCCAAGGCTGGTTCGTGAATTACGTGGTGAAGAAAAGCAAGCATCTGGAAGACCTCCGTAGGATGCTCGTTGAGGACGCGGACCCAATTGTTGCCAGTGCCGGCTGGGAATTGACCGCGCATCAGGTCGTCAAGTCACCGGAGAATCTGGAGCTTACGAATTTGCTGGACACTGTCGAAGCCGAAATGAAGACAGCACCCGAACGCTTGCAGTGGGCGATGAACAACACCTTGGCCCAAATCGGTATCGAACATGAGCCATTGCGGTCGCGCGCCCTGCAAATCGGCGAGGATCTGCAGGTCCTGGCCGATTATCCAACACCTCCGGGATGCACCTCGCCTTTCGCACCCATCTGGATCACTGAGATGGTCAGCCGCAAATCTGCCTCGTAGGACTAGTCTCCGAAACGGCGCTGCGCGCCCGGGAATTCACGACCGCAGCCCCCAGGCGCGGAAGGCTGAACGGGTTACCGACCGGCCGGTGGAATTCTACGCCAAGCGGCCACGATGGAGTGTGGTTGACGCAAGCCAGAAAATTGTCTGGGCGGCCACTACGGTCACGGCGCCCATCGCAACGGTTCCGATGGTCCAGGCGCCCCACACCGTACCGAGTCCTATCAATCCAACGGTCGCCGTTGCCACGACAACGGCGGCCAACAGAATGAGTCGCTTAGCGGTTTCCAAGTTCTCCGCACCATGCTTCCACCCTGCAAACAGCTCTGTGGCCTGTACCAGCGCAACACCGATGCCCGAACCAGTTGCGAACGCAATGACGCCAGGGTCCGGCGCGGCAGTTTGAATCGAGACAATCACTACTGCTGCAATAACCAAGATCGCAACAGCATCGATAACGGATGCGATTACCCGCCACCTCCCTGCTCCCTCGTTGAGTTGGCGCTTGCGCGGGATGTAATCCCACGCTCGAGCAATAAACCAACGGCTTGAGAGCAAGCCGATGGCCAGGGATCCAGCGGGTGCGACTAGGGCCGCAAACAGATCGTTCGTGGCGACCCATACGACTGCCCCAATGGCGACAAGCACCGGTACTGAATTCAATCGTGCAAACCACCATCCACGCAAGTAAAGTGCGCGTGCCTCCGCCACGTCGAGGGGATGCAAGAACTTTTTCTTCGAGAAATCTGGCAGATTTACAGCTTCGTTCATCTCATTCATTTCGAGCTCCACGGCGTGGTTTTTATGAAGTCGGTTCCTACACTGCCTTTGGCGAGTTCGTAGACTTTCTGCCTGGCCACACCCAGAGAGCTGGCCACGGTGACTGCGCTGTATTCCTCCAGCAACGCTTCAATGCTGGCTGCACGTATGCCCGCCGCGCGAGCGACTAGATGTGAAGCAAGTGCGCTAACTTCCGCAGCGATAAGAGCGACTACGCGGTCTCCCCCAAATTCAGCGGCCCACGAAACCCGTCCGGAAGCAGCGGCCGCGTAGAGTCGATCCCCGGCATCCTGGAGATGGGACTCAACACTTCCTGGGGTGACACCGGCCGCGCGAAATCGCTCAATTACAGCTTCCAGGACAGCAACTGGTTCGCGCTGGCGATGTGCGAGCACACGTAACCATTCCGGATCAGCACGAACATCGAAACTGTCCAGAGATATGTCACCCCCGGGATTACACTTCATGTATTGAATGATCAACTCCGTCAGCTGCGCTGTCAATAGGTGTTGGCCCACGGATCTTCCAGCAATGCCAAAGTCTCTCGTGGCAAACGGCTGGACAGGAAATGTTGTTGACATGATTCACGCAAGTCGGTGTCGAAGTCGATTTCAGAGAATATTATTGGGAGCCACTGCATCACGGAAACATTGCATCCGCATCCACACTTTCGAGCAGGGAGCGTCTCATGAAGTAGGACAGCGCCTACAACATCGTGCTGGACTACCACCGTGCGTGGACCAGCGGCAATGTGGATTTGGCGATGAGCTACGTCTCCGATGACATCACCTGCCGATCCCCCGGGGCGGATTTCCAGGGCAAAGACGCCTACAGGAGCTTTATCGCCGGTTTTGCTCCGACGCTCGTCGGCATTGGGGAGATCGCGGAGTTCGTCGACGGGGACCGCGTGGCGCTGTTCTATTACCCCCAGACTGCTGCGACTTCCACAGCACCCGCAGCAGAATTATTCACCATCACTGACGGCAAAATTGTAGAGAACATTCTGATCTTCGATCGGCTCTCCTACGGTCCTCCCAAGCGGATTTAGCCGAGGTAGACGAGATGACGCCCGAGCAGACTGTGATCGTCCAGCGCATCCATACCCTGCTGGCCGACGAACCGGAACTTCGCGAAGTATCGATGTTTGGAGGCAGGTCAATCATGGTGAATGGCAAGATGGTCGTGAGCGTTCGAAAAGGCGGGACCCTGCTTGTACGCGTCAATACCGATCAGCTCGAAGAGTATCTGGAACGGCCGGAGGCAACAAAAGCACTCATGGGATCTGGTCGCGAAATGGCGCCGGGGTGGATCGAAATCGCAGCGGACGCATTGAGCGAAGGTGGTCCACTGTCTTTCTGGGTCGGTGCCGCGATGGACTACAACCGATTCGTGGCGCGCGGAAAACCCTGAATCAGATCGATGTGACCCGCAACCGCGAGTTCCGGAACTGCCACAACCACATCGACAAGGACGGGAAAGTGACCCTGAGACACGACGGGAAACTGCGCCACCTGGGGGTCCGCAATATCCACGGACGCAAGAAAGTGGTGATGCTGATCGACACCGAAGAAGTCACCGTGCTGGACCCGCAGACCTCGGAAATCCTCAGCCGGCACCTGATCGACCCGGCCCGGAACTACTGGCCGGATAAGCAGAAATCCCCCGGCCGATGGCCGGGGGATTCTGATCAAATTTTGTCAAGGTTCTCTCGACTCTTCACATTTGTGGAGGTAAGGGGATTCGAACCCCTGACCTTCTGCATGCCATGCAGACGCGCTACCAACTGCGCCATACCCCCGTGAGGATCGCTACCTGATCAGGCAACTCATCTATCATAAATGAATGTCTGAACAGGATGCAAATCCATCTCGACTAGTTCTTTTTGCCGTCGGCAGCAGGCAGCTCGATCACCGGGCAATCGGACCACAAGCGCTCCAGCGCGTAGAAGACCCGGTCTTCCTGGTGCTGTACGTGAACTACCACGTCTCCGTAGTCGAGCAGCACCCAGCGGCCGAGGCCGAAGCCTTCACGGCGAACGGGGCGCAGGTCGAACTTCTCGATCACCTTGGCCTGGATCTCGTCCACAATGGCATTGACCTGAGGCTCGGAACCGCCGGAGACGATCAGGAAGGCATCGGTGATGCCCAAACGTTCGGCCACGTCGAGTGCGACCATATCCTCGGCAAGTTTTTCTGCGGCGGCCAGTGCCGCGGTATGCACGAGGGCAATTGAGTCTGCGTGTGCGCCCATGAAGTTGGGTGTCTCCTTTAGGAAGGGGTGGATCAAGGACTTAATTGTCCTATAAAAACTAGTTGGTCAACAACATGATCAGGCCGGCCACTAGGGCCGCGCCGCCAACGCCCAAGGCCACGATCATGGCGATAAGCATGTTATTGGCACGGCGTACACCGTGAGTCTGCACGTCAAGCGGCTGTAGACCTTGGGCATCAACTGCCTCGATACGAGGTAGTTCGACGACCTTGTTTTCGGACGCTGATGCCGGCGCGGGCTTGGCCGCGACAGGGGCCTTGGCAACCGGTGTCGGCTTCGCGGACGGACCCGGCTTTGGAGCCGGTTTCGCAGCAGGCTTTTGCTCTGGCTTTGCAGCTGGTTTGGCTGCCGCCGGTTTCGGTGCAGGTTTGGCAGGAGCTTTCGCTGCAGGCTTCGGCGCAGGCTTGGCGGCGGGCTTCACGGGAGGCTTGGAAGCGATCTTTCCCTGGGCATCCAACGACAGCGAGACGCTTTCGGTTTTCGGCCCGGAGATACCAGTTTTGGCGATCCGCTCTTCGACTTCGCGAATGTTGCCCATCGCGCCAGTGAATGGGTCGGAAGCAACTTCTTCCTTGCCCTGCTTGGAATTTTCCACGCGCAGGCGCTCACGCTCGGCAGCACGGCGCGAAATAATTGCGGCACGCGCAGCCATTTCGCGCTGATGGGCCAGAACTTCAAGATCGATTTCGGAGTCGTCTTCGCCCAGCAGGATTGGTTCGACCGGAGATTTCGGGTCGTGTGCACGTCGTGCGGCCAACGCGTCCTCGACGCTCATGACAGTTGTATCAGGCGCGCCCTCCGCTCCTGGCTGCTTTGCAGGCTTGGCAGCCTGGACAGGTTTGGCCGTAGCGGCTCCCTTGTTCTGGTCGGCCAATGCCTGCAAGCGCAGCTGCCGGCGGGTCAGCGGCTTCGGATCATCGGCAGGCTCCACGGTTGGGACATGGCTTGTCAGCGAGCCGACTTCTTCCTGAAGGCGGCGGCGCTCACGCAAGGCTTCGCGGTCACGGGCGCGACGCAATGAGGCGCGCTCCCCCAATGCTTCAGGCTTCTGCGCTGCGGGAGTAGATGCAGCTGCCTTGGAAGCGGCAGTCTCGCTCTCTTCGGGCTTGGACTGCGCCGGCTTGTCCGGTGCGCTCTTGACCGGTGCTGATTTGGCTTCAGCGGGCTTAGGTGCCGCAGGCTTGGAGGCTGCCGTCTTGGCCGGCTGGGGTTTGGGCGCAGATTTGGCGGCCGGGGTTTTCTCGGCGGGCTTCGCGGGAGCCTTCGGGGTACCGGAATTGGCTGCCGGTTTCTTGGCAGCAGTTGCCGGCTTGGCGGCAGGCTTGGATTCCGTTGCCTTGGCAGGCGCAGGCTTGGAATCAGCAGGCTTCGATGCAGGTGGTGCGGGTTTAGCCGGAGCAGAAGAGCTCTTGGAATCGGTCTTGGCGGATTCAGCCTTGGCCTTCTTGTCCGCCTGTTCCTTGGCGGCCTGTTCAGCCTTGCTATTGGCGAGCAGCGCCTCCATTTCGGCGCGTCGCTTTTCACGCAATGCCCGCCTACTGGAAACTGGCTGCGAGTTATCGCTCATCTGGTGCTACTCCCGACCGCATAGACAAATACCGTCACCTTAATCGATTATGCCGTGTATTACGGCTCAATGTGAGGTTACGACTCGGTATAGAGCCCATATTTTGCAATGTACTGCACCACACCATCGGGTACCAGGTACCAGACGGGCTTGTCCTCGGCGACGCGTTCGCGGCAGTCGGTGGAGGAAATCGCCAGTGCAGGAATCTCCAGCTGGGAGACGTTGTCCCGGCCCAAATCGGAAATCACGTACCCCGGACGGCTAACGCCTACGAAATGCGCGAGGTCCCAGACCTGGTCGATGTCCCGCCAGCTCATGATCTGGCTCATGGCGTCGGCACCGGTGATGAAGAACAGCTCGGCGTCGGGGCGCTGGGCGCGCAGGTCGAGCAGCGTATCACGGGTGTAGGTGGCGCCCTCGCGGTCGATATCCACGCGGCTGACGGTGAAGCGCGGGTTCGACGCCGTGGCGATAACGGTCATCAGGTACCGGTGCTCGGCATCGGTGACGCTGCGGTCGGCCTTCTGCCAAGGTTCGCCCGTGGGCACGAAAACCACTTCGTCCAGGTCGTATTCCGCGGCGACCTCGCTCGCGGCAACCAGGTGGCCGTTGTGAATGGGGTCAAAAGTACCGCCCATCACGCCGAGGCGCAATGGGCGGTTCTTGACTTGTTCGTCCGCCAAGATCAGTGGTGCTCAGCGTGGGTCTTGAACTGGCGGTGCTCGTCGAAATCGTCAGGCTTGATTTCGTGGCGCAGGCCTACGTTGGTGTAAGAAACGGTGACCAGCAGCAACAGCATAAATGCCAGGAAGATGCCGCCGCCAATGATCAGGGCCCAGGTATGCGAATCCAACCCAGTGGTGCTTGCGGCTGCGGAAGCCATAATCAGCGCGTTCAAGATATTTCTCCAGTTGTTTTCCTCGTTGCCTGCCGCGTCGGGGGCTAGCCCGGGCAGTGGCCCGAAAGGTCACGGTAGCGTTCTTCTACATGGTACCGAATTAGGCGGTCAGAAACTATTTACGGACATGTCCGTCGCCTTGGACGATCCACTTGGTCGTGGTCAGTTCGGCCAGTCCCATGGGTCCCCGGGCGTGCATCTTCTGGGTGGAGATGCCAACTTCGGCGCCCAGGCCAAGCTGGCCGCCATCGGTGAAGCGGGTCGATGCGTTGACGATGACCGCGGCGGAGTCGATTTCAGCGATGAAGCGCTCTGAATTGCGCAGCGAGGAGGTGATGATCGCCTCGGTGTGGCCGGTGGAGTAGGCGCGGATGTGCTCCAGCGCCTGGTCCATGTCGTCCACCACCTTCACCGCGATGTCAAGGTCGAGGTACTCGTTGGCCCAGTCGTCCTCCCCCGCCTGCACCGTGGCAATCTCCGGCACCAGCTGGGCGGCGCGTTCCTCGGCGTGCAGGGTGACCCCGGCGGCCGACAAGGCCTGCAGCACGCCGGCGGCGGCCGCGGCATTCTGGTGGATCAACAGGGTTTCCACGGTATTGCAGACGCTCGGACGCTGGGTCTTGGCATTGAGCAGGATGTCGGTGGCCATTTCCAGGTCGGCGCTCTCATCCAGGTAGATGTGCACGTTGCCCTCGCCTGTTTCGATGACCGGCACCTTGGCGGTGGTGACCACCCGCTGGATCAGCTCGCGCCCGCCGCGCGGGATGAGCACGTCGATCTTGCCGCGGGCCCCCATCATGGCGTCGGCGCCTTCGCGGCCGTATTCGTCCACGGAGATGACCAGGTCGCGGGGCAGCGACACGGATTCCAGGGCGTCGCGGATGAAGCCGACCAGCGCCAGGTTGGAGTTCAGGGCCGCCGAGCCGCCGCGCAGCAAGACCGCGTTGCCGCTCTTCAGCGACAAACCGGCGATGTCCACGGTGACGTTGGGACGGGCTTCGTAGATGGTGCCGATGACTCCCATGGGCACGTTGACCTGGCGCATGCGCAGGCCGTTGGGCAGGGTTTCGCCGCGCACGACGCGGCCCACCGGATCGGGCAGGCCGGCCAGTTCGTGCAGGGCGGAGATCAGCGAATCGATGCGCGGAGCATCCAGCTTCAGGCGGTCCAGCATCGCCGCCGAGGTCCCGTTGGCCTTGCCGGCCTGAAGGTCCTTGGCATTCGCGGCGATGATCCCTGCGCGGTTGGCGTCGATGGACGCCGCAATGGCGCGCAGGGCCTTGTCCTTCCAGTCGCGGTTGGCGCGGGCCAGCACGCGCGAGGCGCGGCGGGCCCGGTCGGCCAGCTTGTGGACGGCTGCATCGGTCTCGGAAACGGTGAGGGTCATGCACCCATTGTAGGTTCCGGAACCTAGATCAGCGCCAAGTCATCGACATGTACTACCGGTTTTTCGTAACCTTCGCCGAGGTCGGCCAGCAGCGTGGAGGTGGAGCGGCCGAACATTGCCGGCAGTTCCAGCGCGGCGTAGTTCACCAGGCCGCGGGCCACCACGGTTCCTGAGGCGTCGCAGATCTCCACCGCGTCCCCGGCTTCGAAGTCCCCGGTAGCCGAGGTGATGCCTGCGGCGAGCAGCGACTTCTCGCCGCTGCGGATGGCGCGCACCGCGCCGGCGTCCAGCATCAGCCGGCCGTGGGCCACCGCGAGGTGGGCCAGCCAGACGTCGCGGGCCGAGCGGCGGGTGTTGCGCGCGGCGAACCAGGTTCCCACGTCCTCGCCGGCCAGCGCGCGGGCGGCGTTGGCGGTGGAGGTGACCAGGGCCGGGATACCGGCCGAAGCGCTGAGCGTGGCGGCCTGCACCTTGGTGATCATGCCTCCGGTGCCCACCGAGGAACCCGAGGTGCCCAGGTCGATGGCGCTGATCTCGTCCGGGTGGCCGACCAGCGGAATGCGGCTGCCGCCCTGGGCGGGATGCGCATCGTAGACGGAGTCCACGTCGGAGAACAGCAGCAGCGCATCGGCCTTGACCAGGTGGGCCACCAGCGAGGCCAGGCGGTCGTTGTCGCCGAAGCGGATCTCGTGGGTGGCGACCGTGTCGTTCTCGTTGACGATCGGCAGCACCCCGAGGTTCAGCAGTCGCACCAGCGCGCGCAGCGCATTGGTGTAGGTGGTGCGGCGCATCAGGTCATCGGCCGTGAGCAGCACCTGGGCGACGGTGATCCCCTGCTGCGCGAACTGCGCGGTGTACTGCGCCAGCAGCAGGCCCTGCCCCACCGAGGCGGCCGCCTGCTGGGTGGCCAGGTCCTTGGGGCGCTTGGCCAGCGCCAGCGGAGCCAGGCCGGCGGCGATGGCGCCCGAGGACACCAGCACCACCTCGGTGCCCGCGGCCACCGTGCGCGAGAGCGTATCCACCAGGAAGTCGAGCCGCTCCTGGGAGATGCCGCCTTCCACGGTGGTCAGCGAGCTGGAGCCCACCTTGACGACCAGGCGCTTGGCCTGGGGCAGCTGGGCGCGGGAGGACACCGCGGAGAGGGTCTTGGTGGTGTTCACTGGTCTTCCTGGGCGCGCTGCTTGGCCTTGCGCTCAGCGGCCTTCGCATGCACGGACTCGGTCCAGATGCCTGCGCGGCGCTCTGCCTCCAGCTCGTCGCGGGCAGCGGCCTTGGCCGCCTTGCGGTCCTCGTGCTCGGCGCGCTTCTCCTCGCGGGTCTTGCGGGCGCCGCGGTCCTCCAGGCGCACGTCCTCGCCGCGGCGGCTGCCCAGCAGCTCCGCGCCGGCGGCCATGGTCGGCTCCCAGTCGAAGACCACGGAGTTCTCCTCCACGCCGATGACCACCGCGTCGCCCGGCTTGGCGCCGGCCTTGAACAGCTGGGTCTCCACGCCGAGCTTGGCCAAGCGGTCGGCCAGGTAGCCGACGGCCTCGTCGTTGCGGAAGTCGGTCTGCATGATCCAGCGCTCCGGCTTCTCGCCGATGACGCGCCACAATGGTTCGAGGTTCTGCTCTTCGCGGCGGATGTAGAATTCCCGCTTGTTGACAGAGCGCGGGCGGATCACCGGCACCTCGACCACAGGGGTTTCCACGACACGCGAGGCGCGGGCCTCCTCCACCAGCTTGGCCATCGCGAAGGACAAATCGCGCAGGCCGTCGCGGGCCAGCGCGGAGATCTCGAAGACCTGGTAGCCGCGGCTCTCCAGCTCCGGGCGCACGAAGTCGGCCATGTCCTTGCCGTCCGGCATGTCGACCTTGTTCAGCGCCACCAGCTTGGGGCGCTCGACCAGCGGGACGATGGTGCCGTCGGTGCCGGCGAAGGTAGAGTCGGCCTCGTAGCTGGCCAGCTCGGCTTCGATGGTCTCCAGATCGGTGATCGGGTCGCGGTCGGATTCCAGCGAGGCGCAGTCCAGCACGTGCACGATGGCTGCGCAACGCTCGACGTGGCGCAGGAACTCGTGGCCCAGGCCCTTGCCCTCGGAGGCGCCAGGGATCAGGCCCGGCACGTCGGCCACGGTGAAGCGGACCTCGCCGGCCTGCACGACGCCCAGGTTCGGCACCAGAGTGGTGAACGGGTAGTCGGCGATCTTAGGGCGCGCGGCGGAAACCGCGGCGATCAGCGAGGACTTGCCGGCCGAAGGATAGCCCACCAGCGCGATGTCGGCCACGGACTTGAGCTCCATGACGACGTCCTGCTCCTGACCGGGAATACCCAGCAGCGCGAAGCCCGGGGCCTTGCGCTTGTCGGAGGCGATGGCGGCGTTGCCCAGCCCGCCCTGGCCGCCGGCGGCGGCGAGGAATTCATCGCCCACGTTAACCAGGTCGGCGAGGATGTCGCCGTCGCGGGTCTTGATGACGGTGCCTGCAGGCACACCCAGGATCAGGTCCTGGCCCTGCTTGCCCGGGCGCAGGCCGCCCTTGCCCGGCTCGCCGTTGCCGGCCTTGCGGTGCGGCAGGTGGTGGAAGTCAAGCAGCGTGGTGACCTGCGGGTCGACACGCAGGATGATGTCGCCGCCGTTGCCGCCGTTGCCGCCGTCGGGGCCGCCCAGCGGCTTGAACTTCTCACGCTTGATGGACACACAACCGTGACCACCGTTGCCTGCGGTGGCATGAAGGGTAACGCGATCAACGAATGCAGCCACGGGGCCATCTACTCCTAGAAAAGGGGTGCGAACTTCTGCTCGCTTAAAAGTCTATCTACGCACGCAAGGGGCGGACCGGAATCGGCCCACCCCTTGTGTACTAAAAATGCTGTTGCGTGCCTGAGTTAGGCAGCAGCCACAATGTTCACCACGCGGCGACCACGACGGGTGCCGAACTCGACTGCACCGGCAGCCAAAGCGAACAGGGTGTCGTCCTTGCCGCGGCCTACGCCGGCGCCTGGGTGGAAGTGGGTGCCACGCTGGCGAACGATGATTTCGCCTGCCTTGACTTCCTGACCACCGAAGCGCTTTACGCCCAGGTACTGTGCGTTGGAATCGCGACCGTTGCGAGTGGAACTCGCACCTTTCTTATGTGCCATGATTTAGCCTCTTTCGCTACAAAAAATGGATAGTACGAGCGCCTAATTAGGCGATCGAGGTGACCTTGACCTTGGTCAGAGCAGCGCGGAAACCCTGGCGCTTCTTGTAACCGGTCTTGTTCTTGTACTTCTGGATAACGATCTTCTGACCGCGGAGGTTTTCAACGACCTCGGCGGTGACCTTGACCTTAGCCAGGTCGGCAGCGGCGGAAGTTACCTTCTCGCCGTCCACCAGCAGCAAGGCAGGAAGCTCAATGGAGCTACCTGGGGCAGCCTGAAGACGGTCAACGGTGATCAGGTCTCCAACGGAAACCTTTTCCTGGTGGCCGCCTGCGCGGACAATTGCGTACACCACGTGGGTACTCACTTCTACTCGACGTTTATTGTCTTACCGGCGCAGAGATCAACCCGCAAACCTTGTTCAGGTCCGTTACGCAGGGATCTCATGCGCTTGTGCCTTGACGCCGAGCGGACCAAAAGTCCGTGATCTTGGCGTTTAGCACCGATCAACTAGATTACGCTAGTCCACGCCACTGGGGCAAATACAAACTGCCCCAGTGGGTGAACCGTGACCAAGTTCATCTATTTCAGTTCGCGAACCGGAACTCCGACACCGAACATGACCGGAGCACCGGCCGGTTCGGCAGGTTTTTCAGCCCGTGAACTGGCGGTATCCATCTGGACTACCGAACCGGTAGCAGCGGATACCTCGACCACTTCCACCGCCGCGTTCGCATCGCCCTGGACCGAGGTGGCCCGACGGCTGCGTCGCTTTGGTTTGGTGGAACTCTGTGGGGCCGCCGAAGCGGCGGCGGCAGGCGCAGCAGGTGCTGCGGTCTGCTCGGCAACGGGGGCCTGGGAAGCCGGCAGGGCCAGGCCGGTCAGGACCGGCTGCTCCCCTGAGGAGGCCTCCTGCGGACGCGAGGCGCGGCGCGAACGGCTGCGGGCAGGCTTCGAGGAAACCTGTTCCGCTGCGTTCTCCGGCTCGGCGGCAGCCTGCTGCTCTTCGGCCTGGGGCTCGGCCCCCTGCTGCTCGTCCTGGCCGCGGTTGCGGCCGCGGGAACGGGAGCGGCGCCGTGGCTTGCGCCCGGAGTCGGACTGCTCGCCCTGTCCTTCGCCTTCCGGCAGCGCTGCTTCCAGCGATTCCAGGGTGAGGGACGAGTCGGCGGAGCCGGTCTCGACGTGCTTCGGCATCGGAACCTCGTCGTCGCCGATCTTCACGGCGTGCTCGGCCGGGTGATCCAGGTGCGAGGCCGCGGCGATGTTGGCCAGGGCATGGCGCGTGGCTTCGGTCTTCTCCTCGACGACCTCGGTGTGCTCCTGCTCTACCGGCTTGCTCTCGTCCTTGTCCCCGCCGCGGCGGCGGCGGTTGCGCGAAGGCTTCTCGGCGTACTTCTTCGAATGGCTCTCGCCATGCGAGTTGAAGGACTTGCGGGATTCGACAGGCTCCTCGTGGGTGATGACACCCGCGCCGGCGCAGTGCTCGCACTCCTCGCCGAAGACTTCCAGCAGGCCGGTGCCCATGCGCTTGCGCGTCATCTGCACCAGGCCCAGGCTGGTCACCTCGGCCACCTGGTGCTTGGTGCGGTCGCGGCCCAGGCACTCGACCAGTCGGCGCAGCACCAGGTCGCGGTTCGATTCAAGGACCATGTCGATGAAGTCAATGACGATGATGCCGCCGATGTCGCGCAGGCGCAGCTGGCGCACGACTTCCTCGGCCGCTTCCAGGTTGTTCTTGGTGACGGTCTCTTCGAGGTTGCCGCCCGAACCGGTGAACTTGCCGGTGTTCACGTCGATCACCGTCATGGCTTCGGTGCGGTCGATCACCAGCGAACCGCCCGAAGGCAGGAAGACCTTGCGGTCCAGCGCCTTGGCGATCTGCTCGTCCACGCGGTAGTTGGCGAAGATGTCCTCGTCCTGCTCCCACTTCTCCAGGCGGCCCATCAGATCCGGCGCCACGTACATGACGTAGGCCTCGATGGTGTCCCAGGCCTGCTCGCCGGAGACGATCAGCTTGGTGAAGTCCTCGTTGAAGACGTCGCGGACGACCTTGATGGTCAGATCAGGCTCGGAGTACAGCAGCTCAGGGGCCAGGGTCTTGGTCGAGGTCGACTGCTCCTCGATGCCTTCCCACTGGGCACGCAGGCGGTTGATGTCATTGGTCAGCTCCTCTTCCGAGGCGCCTTCCGCTGCGGTGCGCACGATCACGCCGGCGTTCTCCGGCAGGTGGTCTTTCAGGATCTTCTTCAGGCGCTGGCGCTCGACGTCGGGCAGCTTGCGGGAGATGCCGGTCATGGAGCCGCCCGGCACGTACACCAGGTAGCGGCCCGGCAGGGAGACCTGGCTGGTCAGGCGGGCGCCCTTGTGGCCCACCGGGTCCTTGGTGACCTGCACCAGGACCGAGTCGCCGGCCTTCAGGGCGTTCTCGATGCGGCGCGGCTGGCCTTCGAGGCCTGCCACGTCCCAGTTGACCTCGCCGGCGTACAGCACGGCGTTGCGCCCGCGTCCGATGTCCACGAAGGCGGCCTCCATGGACGGCAGCACGTTCTGCACCTTGCCCAGGTAGACGTTGCCGATCAGCGAATCCTGCTGGGTCTTGGACACGAAGTGCTCGGCGAGCACGCCATCTTCCAGCACGCCGATCTGGATGCGGTCCTCGCGCTGGCGCACAATCATCTTGCGCTCAACCGACTCGCGGCGCGCCAGGAACTCGGCCTCGGTGATCACTTGGCGGCGGCGGCCGGTCTCGCGGGATTCGCGGCGGCGCTGGCGCTTGGCTTCCAGGCGGGTGGAACCGCGCACCGAGGCGACCTTGTTGTTCACGCTGGCGTGGCTTTCGATGCCGGCGCGCGGGGCGCGGACACGGGTGACGGTGTTCGGCGGATCGTCCTGCGAGCCGCCTTCGAGTTCCAGGTCCACGTCTCCGCGGCGGCGGCGACGACGGCGGCGCGAGGTGACGTCTTCGCCGTCGGACTGCTCCTCGGCTTCAGGGCGCGGCGTGGTGCGGGTCTTCTTCGCGACGGCCTGGGCCAGCACCGAGTGGGCCGATTCAGGGATCGCGAACGGGTTCATGATCATGGTGTTGCCGTGCTCGGCCAGCAACGCGCCGGTGCGGTCTTCGGGCTCGGCGTGCGCCTCGGCCTCGATGGCTGCTTGGGCGATGGCCTCGACGGTTTCCAGCGAAGCCGCCGGTGCGGCCGCCTCGACAGTTTCGGCGGCCGAATCCTGCGCCTGCTCGGAAACGGCGGCCTCGGCTGCCTGCTGCTTGGCGGCCTGCTCGTTCACTGCCTCGTCGGCGGCTGCGCTGCGCGCGCTCTGGGCGCGGCGGTCGGCCTGGCGGCTGGCGCGCTTGCTGGAGTCAGGGGTGGACACCTGGGTGCGGCGGGTGGCCCGCCAGCGGTACTGGGTATCCTCGACGCCGGCAGCGGCGTTCAGCTCTGCCAAGGTCATGGCACGGCGCAAAGGACGGGCCGGAGTGGTGGACACCTGGGTGCGGCGGGCGCGCGTCGAACGATTGCCTCGCTTGTTTCCCTGCGCCCCACCCTTTCGCTGATTTGATGCGCTCATTTAATTTCGCGTACTCCTACTAATGTCCAACGTCGGCATCCTCCACAGACGGCGCCTTGGCTGAATCTACAATCATGACGTGCGGCTCGGCCTTCTTCTATGAGTCGGCCGAACGCAAAAGCTCTATATATTCCGCAGCCATCCACGCCGCGGGTCCGGTTTACCGATCCCAACGCAGCAACTGCGGCTCAACGCGGCCCTTTCAAACCAGCTGCTTTCCTTTGCAGCCCTTCGATCCGCGGTATTCCCTCGGGAGGCGCACATATTGGGCACTCAACCGAAGCGATGCATCGCCTGACGATCTGTCGTTTCGAAAGTCTCTCGTTGGGTTGAAAGCAGACTGTGGATCCGCGAACAACCATTCCCATTCTCTCATATTTCGTTCACATCGCGTTCACGGGCACATATCCGTTGCACAGAAAATCTTTCTAGGATAAGAACGCACACGGCGGAGACATCCGCTTTCCTAGGAACATATGGAATAGTCAAAGCATGGTTTCATCACTTGAAAATCAACAGGCCCCGGGCGTGTTGCCCTGGTGGGCGAGGGATCGCGGGTTCGGCCTGTTCACCATCATCACCGGCTTCATCGCTTGGGTCGCGGCCGGAATCCTGGTTCTGGAGCGGATCGAACTTTACAAGAATCCCGACTACGTCACCAGCTGCGACGTCAATCCATGGATTTCCTGCGGCACGGTCATGAAGACCGAGCAGGCCGGCATCTTCGGGTTCCCCAACCCGTTCTTCGGCATCGTCTGCTTCGCCGTCGTGGTGACCATCGGCTTCACGCTGCTGGCAGGGGCCACCAAGCTGCAGCGCTGGTTCTGGATCTGCTTCCAGCTAGGCATCACCGCGGCGTTGGGCCTGGTCATCTGGTTCTGGTACCAGGCACTGTACGAAATCAACGCCCTGTGCCTCTACTGCATGGTCGTGTGGACCATGGTCATCCCGCTCTTTGTCTTCACCACCGGACGCAACGTGCTCAATGGCGTGATCCCCGCCGGCGAAGGAGTCAAGAAGCTGTTCCGCGAATGGAGCTGGATCATCACCGCCATCCTGTGGCTGCTGGTCGCCGCGACCGTCATCCTGCGTTTCCCGAACGCCTTCTTCGGATAAGCATGGGCAGTGTTTCCGCACGCCGACTGACCTTGGGGATCATCGCCATCGCGATGGTCCCCGTTGGTTTAGGCGCAAGATACCTGGCCGACGGGCTGGCCGCAGACCTCTCCGGCGGGGTGCTGTACGCAGCATTGTTCTACGTGTTGCTCGCCTTCATCTTCGTCAGGCGTTCCCCGTGGCTACCAGCCTCCCTGGCTTTCCTGTGGTGCTTCGGGATCGAATTCCTGCAGCTCACCGGCCTGCCAGCGCTGATGGCTTCCATGCTCCCGGCAGCCCATCTGGTGTTCGGCTCCGGATTCGCTGCGCTGGATCTCGCGGCCTATGCGCTGGGGATCCTGCTGTCCGCAGCGCTGGATTTCTGGCTGGGCAAACACTCGAAGTTCGTGCCCAAGCCCCGGTGTGCGACTTCGGCGTGTCCGCCGCATCCTACTGAAGCAATTCTTTAGCTTAACTCCTAGCCAAACCACCTTTTCCGTTGCGTATACGTTGATCCAGCCGCAGCTCGTTTCCAGGAACGTGAAATACGCAACAGGGTAGATTGGATGCATGGCCAGTGACATATGGAACACAGAGAACGCCCAGGACTACGGAATCAATCTGCTGATTTCGGAACACATCCGACTGCGCGAACTGCAGGACGATGACCTGCCAATCCTGACCCAGTGGTGGAACAGCCCGGAGTTCATGGCGCTGCAGGGCTCCCTGGTGCTCCCGCATCCGGGAACCGAAGCCGCCGAGCTCTTCAAGGGCCGCAGCCTGAACCGGGGCACCACCGACGGGGTGGGCTTGTGCATCACGCTGCCCGACGACACCCTGATCGGCCATACGGCGCTGTACAACTACAACGCCCCGGCCCGCTCGGCCGAGCTGATGATCATGATCGGCGGCTCCAACGTGGGCCAGGGCTACGGCACCATGGCAACCAAGATGATTATCGATTTCGGCTTCCGCGAAATGGGGCTTAACCGCATCGGACTGAGCGTCTGGGCCTACAATGAGCGTGCGCTGCGCACCTTCAACCGGGCAGGATTCCGCGAAGAAGGACGCGAACGCCAGGCTGGCTTCCATGATGGCCAGTTCCACGATCGGATCATCATGGGACTGCTGGCCAGCGAATACTTCGGACCGCGTTCCTAGCCCCGATCATCCACCCAGAGCACGAGCAAGTCATCACTGAGCTGGCAAAAGATCATCCTCACGGTGTTGATCAACCAGCTATTCATTTCGCTAGCCTATTGTTGGAGCTATCACACACGGCATAGAGGAGCGAGTATGAGTTTGTTTCGCAGGGCGAAACCCTCGACGAAGGAGAGGGCGCCAAAGGTGAAGGCCGACGCGGCGTTGGGCTTGAGCGCCGAGCAGCCGCCGGAATTCACCGTCAGCGGGCTGTGGACCGACCTGCTTGGACGCATGGGAATCCGCAGCGCGCAGATCCTGGTTGTCGGCGCGTTGGCCGGGTTCATCATCGTCGGCATGCTCAGGCTCACCACGATCGTCATCCCGACATTGCTGGCAATCATCATCGCCTGCGCGTTGTGGCCACTGGTTGTCAAGCTGCGCAAGGTCTTCAACGCCTTGCTTTCGGCGTGGATCGTTTTCCTCGGTTCCCTGCTCGTGCTCGGCGGCATCGGCACCGGGTTGGTGTTCTCCGTAACCAACGAATGGTCGACGCTCGTCGACAAGGCGGTCCAGGGCTTCAACCAGCTCAACGAGATTGTCCAGAAAATGCTGGTCGACATTCCGTTCACCATCGACCAGGAGCAGATCGACAAGGCAGTCCAAACCGTCACTGGATTCCTGACCAGTTCCCAGTTCGGCACCGGGGCGCTGAATACGATCAGCGCCGCCGGCAGCTTCATCACCGGGCTGATCCTGCTGCTGGTCATCCTGTTCTTCTTCTTGAAGGACGGCGACCGCATTTGGGCCTTCGCGGTCTCCTGGACCCCGAAGCACTACCGCAACAAGTGGATCCTGTCCGGCGACCGCGCGCTGCACACCTTCGGCGGCTACATCCGCGGCACCTCGATCGTGGCGGCAGTCGACTCGATCGGCATCACCGCCACCTTGCTGGTCCTGCAGGTTCCGCTGGCCATCCCGCTGGGTGTCATCGTCTTCCTGGGTTCCTTCGTGCCGATGGTCGGCGCGACGGTAGCAGGCGTGCTGGCCACCCTTGTCGCCCTCGTCACCAACGGGCCGGTGGTTGCCCTGATCGTGCTGGCCGCGGTCATCATCGTGAACCAGCTGGAAGGCAACTTCCTGCAGCCGGTCGTCATGGCCAACGCCCTGAGCCTGCATGCGCTGGTCGTCTTGATGGCGCTGACCGCCGGCACCGTGCTGGCCGGCATCATCGGAGCGGTACTCGCCGTGCCCCTGACGGCCGCTGCATGGGCCGTGATCAAGGTCTGGACAGGACGCGAGAAGAAGGATCCAGCGGTCGAGGCGAAACAGGACATCCTCGCGGAGGTCGCGCTCGATGAGGAGGAATCCGCACTCGAACGCCTCGACGCCAAGGAGAAGGCCGCCAAGGAGCGGGCGCCTCAGGACAAGGCGGAAGCAGCCAAGCCTGCTCATCCGGCCTCCGACGAGGTGAAGGACGCCGCCGAGTAGTTCAATACCGCGCACTGCCCGCTATGTACGTCCAAGGGGTCCAGCTTCCATCATCCGGAAGCTGGACCCCTTGTTTTCTCCCGCCTGCGCCATAGCCTGCTACTCACCCGTGAAAGGGAAACCGAACACCGCATGGAACCGCTCAGAGAACACCTGTTGCCCAATGGCGGCCGCCTCGCAGTGCGCAGCTTCACCCTGCAGGACATCGATGCCGTGCATGCCTATGCCCGGATCCGCTGGTCTGCCGGTACGTCGACTGGGGTCCGAACTCCCGACCCGACACCGAGGCGTTCATCAACGAGGCCATGGCCTCCGCCGCCGGCGCGTTGAACCTTGCGGTGACGCTGGACAACGAGGCCATCGGCGCTGGCGCGGTATCGACCGCGAGCGGGCAGCATGCATGCGGAGAACTGGGCTACGCCATGAACAGCACGTGCTGGGGCCGGGGGTACGCAACTGTCGTGGCGGGATTCCTGCTCGACCTTGGTTTCAGCGACCTAGGACTGCAGCGCATCGAGGCCACCTGCGCGCCGGAGAACACCGCCTCGCGCAGGGTGCTTGAAAAATCCGGGTTCAGCTACGAGGGGCTTTTGCGAGCCCACAAGCGCACGGCAACCGGTCGCCGCGACTCGCTGCTCTTCGCCAGGCTCGCCACGGACTAGTCCCATCGGTTCGCGCTGCGTCAGGGGCAGCGTCCTGCGGATCTTGGAAACCTTGCCACCGTGGCGGAATCGATACCGCCAGCGGCAATCCACGGATTCATCAATTCGTGTCACAAAATAATGCTGAAGATTGTATTGCCCGATGTTTGTGTGTTTAAGGTGACTCATGTGAATTACCTGGAGTGGTGCAGAGAACATACTCCCCCGGACGGCCACTTGGCCGTTTAGTACCGTGGCCTCCATCCACGGTGCAGGCATCGCCCCATCCTCGACGCTTTGAGCACATGACACCAGGAGGAATCTGCATGCTGAATTTCAGCTATGAAGAAGCCCTACAGAATTTTCCGCACCTGCTGGACAACGTGGTGACCGGCCATGAGGTCATCACCGTCCAAGGTGCTAACCATGAATCGGTGGTCCTGATCTCCAAGGACGACTTCGATTCGATCAGCACCGGCGGCCTCCCGGCCCCCACGCTGGCAGCCCCTCCTCCCGGAACCAACAACAACCTCGATGGCTGGTTGTAGGCATCCCCATTAAACAAGCAATCCCAGGGACCCCGATGGGTCCCTGGGATTGCGTGTTTCATCGGCTAGTTGCCGAACCAGATGCCGATCTCGCGTGCTGCAGACTCTTCCGAGTCCGAGCCGTGAACCAGATTCTGCTGGACCTTCAGGCCCCAGTCGCGGCCCAGGTCGCCGCGGATGGTGCCCGGAGCGGCGGTGGTCGGGTCGGTGGTGCCGGCCAGCGAACGGAAGCCGGTGATCACGTTGTGGCCCTCGGCCACAATCGCGACAACCGGGCCGGAGAGCATGAACTCTACCAGCGGCTCGTAGAACGGCTTGCCTTCGTGCTCGGCGTAGTGCTGGGCCAGCACTTCGCGGGTCGCGGTGACCTGCTTCAGCTCGGCGATGGTGTAGCCCTTGGCTTCGATGCGGGCGATGATCTGGCCGGTCAAGCCGCGCTTGACGCCATCCGGCTTGACCAGGATCAGGGTACGTTCAGTCATGTGACTACCTCTTCGTATCGGTGGTTGAAACTTCGTGGTCGAACGGGCCTAGGCCTGTTCGGGGTGGGCCTTGTCCCAGGCTTCCTGGGCGGCGGCGCGCTGGGTGTTCTCGCGGTCCATGCTTTCGCCCTTGGACAGCGCGTACCACCAGCACAGGGTGAACGCGCTGGCCAGGTAGAACATGTCCACCAGGATGAAACCGCTGAGGAAGAACACCACCTGCAGGGCCCAGCCGATGATGAAACCGATCTTCTTGGTCAGCAGCGCGCAGGTCACGATGCACAGCACCGCGACCGCGGCGCCCAGGCTGAGGATCACCGCCGGCTCGCCGCGCTTGAGCCCGAAGGCCGCCAGCGTGACGAATACCGCCAGCAGGGCCTCGCAGACCAGCACGGTGGAGGCGAACATCGTTTTAACCGAGCGCTGCTTTTTCTGCATGCCCGGGCGCCACTCGCGCTGGGCGCGGGTCAGCTTGGCCATGACTAGGCTCCTCCCTTGAGCAGGGTCGTAATCTCGCCCACCAGTGTAATCGAGCCGGTCACCAGCACGCCGCCGGACAGGTCGTTGCCTGCCTCGGCGCGGCCGACGGACCACTCGATGGCGTCTTCCAGGTCTTCGGTGACGTGGATGTCTTCTTCAGGCCAGCCGGCGGCCAGCGCCATGTTTGCCAGTTCCCCGGCCGGGATGGCCCGCGGCGAGGAGGACTGGGTGATGCACAGGTCCTCCACCAGGTCGCCGTACTCCTCGCGCATGGTGTAGAGCATGGCTTCGGCGTCCTTCTCCTGCAGGATGCCCACCATGAGCACCAGCCGGGAGAAGCCGAAGGATTCGCGGATCGCCTCGGCCGAGACGCGGATGCCGTCCGGGTTGTGCCCGGCATCCACTAGGATGCTCGGCGCGGTGCGCACCAGTTCCAGGCGTCCGGGGCTGGAGGTCTCGGCGAAGCCCTCGCGGACCAGGTCCGCATACAGCTCGCGCTCTCCCCCGCCCAGGAACGCTTCCACGGCGGCCAGCGCCACCGCGGCGTTCTGCGCCTGGTGGGCGCCGAACAGCGGCAGGAAGATCTCGTCGTAGGTCGCGGCCTGGCCCTGGATGCTCAGCAGCTGGCCGCCCACGGCGACCTGGCGGTCCAGCAGCTTGAAGTCCAGGGACTCGAAGGCCGTGGGGACCTCCAGCTCGCGGGCGAGGGCCAGCAGCACGTCGGCGGCGTCCACCGGCTGCACCGAGGAGACGAGGTAGCCGCCGGGCTTCAGGATGCCCACCTTCTCCTGGGCGATCAGCTCGGTGGTGTCGCCCAGCAGGTCGGTGTGGTCCAGCGAGATCGGGGTGATCACCGAGACGTTGCCGTCGGCCACGTTGGTGGCGTCGGTGATGCCGCCCAGGCCCACCTCCAGGACCACCACGTCCACCGGCACCTCCGCGAAGATCGCGAAGGCCAGGATGGTGACTGCCTCGAAGTAGGTCAGGCGGGTTTCCCCGCGCTCGTCCAGCTCGGCGTCGACGATCTCCAGGAACGGGCTGATCTCGTCCCAGACGCGCACGAAGGTTTCCTCCGATACCGGTTCGCCGTCCACGCTGATGCGCTCGGTCACGGAGACCAGATGCGGCGAGGAGTAGCGGCCGGTGCGCAGGTCGTGCGCGCGCAGCAGGGACTCGATCATGCGAGCGGTCGAGGTCTTGCCGTTGGTGCCGGTGATGTGGATGACCGGGCAGGCCTTCTGCGGCTCGCCCAGGATCTCCATGGCGCGGAACATCGGGTCCATGCGCGGTTCCATCTTGTTTTCCGGCGCACGGTCCAGCAGTTCGCGGTAGACGCGGCTCAGTTCGCTCACTTGGCCTCGTCCTGCATCACGACGACGGTGACCTGCTCGGATTCGACCGAGTCGTCGACCAGCAGCTCCAGCTGCGCGGTCAGCGTCTCGCCGGCCACCAGCTCGCGGTTGGCTTCCAGCGCCGCGATGGTTTCCGCCTTAGCGGTGACCACGGTGCGGATGCGGTCCGAGACCTGCAGGTCCGCGTCCTTGCGGGCGGACTGGATGGAGCGGATCATGTCGCGGGCGGTGCCTTCGGCGGCCAGCTCGGCGGTGACCTCGGTGTCCAGCACCAGGAAGCCTCCGTCGATGACCGCTGCGGCGATGTCCGCTGCGTCGTCCACCACGGTGTCCAGCGTGTACTCGCCCTCGGCCAGTTCCAGGCCGCCGGCGGTGACCACGCCGTCGGTGACCGACCAGTCGCCGGACTTGGCGCCCTTGATGGCCTGCTGCACGTTCTTGCCCAGGCGCGGGCCGGCGGCGCGGGCGTTGACGACCAGCTGCTGGCTGATGCCGTAGCTGGCGGAGTCCACTCCGGCCGCATCGATCAGGGTGACCGACTTCAGGTTCAGCTCGTCGGCGATGATCGACTCGTAGGTGCCGGCCAGGCGGGCGGCGTCGGTGAGCACGATCTTCAGCTCTGCCAGCGGCAGGCGCACCCGCAGGTTCTTGGCCTTGCGCAGCGAGGAGCCCACCGAGCAGATCTTGCGGGTGGTTTCCATGGCTTCCAGGGCCGTGGCGTCGGTCGGGAAGTCGTTGGCGTCCGGCCAGTCGGTCAGGTGCACCGAGCGCTGACCGGTCAGGCCGCGGTAGATCTCCTCGCTGGCCAGCGGCAGCAGCGAGGCGGTCACCTTCACCAGGGTTTCCAGCGCGGTGTACAGGGTGTCGAAGGCCTGGGTGTCCTCGTCGAAGAAGCGCTGGCGCGAACGGCGCACGTACCAGTTGGTCAGCGTGTCCATGTAGCGGCGCACTGCCTCGGTGGCGTCGGAGACCTCGTAGGAATCCAGCGCCTGCGTGACCTCGCGCACCAGCTGGCCGGTGGCGGCCAGCATGTACGTATCCAACGGGTCGGTGGAGGCGGTGGAGAACTTGGCCTCGTAGCCGGCGCCGTTGTTCGCGGCGTTGGTGTAGAGGTTGAAGAAGTGCCACACGTTCCACAGCGGCAGCAGGACCTGGCGCACGCCCTCGCGGATGCCCTGTTCGGTGACGATCAGGTTGCCGCCGCGCAGGATCGGGCTGGCCATCAGGAACCAGCGCATCGCGTCGGAGCCGTCGCGGTCCAGGACCTCGGTGACGTTCGGGTAGTTCTGCAGGGACTTGGACATCTTCTGCCCGTCCGAGCCCAGCACGATGCCGTGGGAGATCACGTTGGTGTAGGCAGGGCGGTCGAACAGCGCGGTGGCCAGGATGTGCATGGTGTAGAACCAGCCGCGGGTCTGGCCGATGTACTCCACGATGAAGTCCGCAGGATTGTGCCCGCCGTCGAACCATTCCTGGTTCTCGAACGGGTAGTGCACCTGGGCGTAGGGCATCGAGCCGGAGTCGAACCAGACATCCAGCACGTCCTCGACGCGGCGCAGGGTGCCGCCGGCGGCACAGCCGGCATGGGCGGCGGTCAGCTCGTCGATGAACGGGCGGTGCAGATCCGGCTGGCCGTCGTGGTTCACCGGCAGGCGTCCGAAGAAGTTCTTCAGTTCGTCCAGCGAGCCGAAGACCTCGCGGTGCTCGCACTCCACGCCGTCGCATTCCCAGACCGGGATCGGGGAGCCCCAGAAGCGGTTGCGGGAGATCGACCAGTCGCGGGCGTTCTCCAGCCACTTGCCGAACTGGCCGTGCTTGACGTTGCCCGGGATCCAGTTGATCTGCTCGTTCAGCTCCAGCATGCGGTCCTTGATCTTCGTGACCTCAACATACCAGGAGGAGATCGCACGGTAGATCAGCGGGGTGCGGCAGCGCCAGCAATGCGGGTAGGAGTGCTCGTAGGAGGCCTGCTTGACCAGTCGGCCGTCGGCCTTGAGCACGTTGGTGATGGTCTTGTTGGCCTCGAAGACCTGCACGCCTGCGATGTCGTTCAGCGGGCCACCGGTGAAGACCGGCAGGAACTTGGCGCCCTCGTCCACGGAGAGGATCACCGGGATGCCGTTGGACTCGCAGACCTTCTGGTCTTCCTCGCCGTAGGCGGGAGCCTGGTGGACCAGGCCGGTGCCGTCCGCGGTGGTGACGTAGTCGGCGGTGAGGATCTGCCAGGCGTTTTCGGTGCCGTACTTCTCGGTGTCGGTGTAGGTGTCCCACAGCGGCGCATAACGCACGCCGGCCAGCTGCGCGCCGGTGTAGCTGGCGGTGATGGCAGCGGCGGCGGCCTTGGCGTCCTTGTAGCCCAGGTCCTTGGCATAGGAGCCCAGCAGGTCCTTGGCCAGCAGGAACGGTCCGGCGGCTTCGGAGGCCTTCACGCCGTTCTCGCCCGCGGGCACCACCACGTATTCGACGTCCGGGTGCACGGCCAGGGCTTCGTTGGTCGGAAGGGTCCACGGGGTGGTCGTCCAGGCCAGGGCCTGCACCCCGGCCAGCTCGGCCGAGACCGGGTTCTCGCCGGCGAGGATGGTGAAGCCCACGGTGACGGTCTGGTCCTGACGGTCCTTGTAGACGTCGTCGTCCATGCGCAGCTCGTGGTTGGACAGCGGGGTCTCGTCCTTCCAGCAGTACGGGAGCACGCGGAAGCCCTGATAGGTCAGGCCCTTGTCGCTCAGCTGCTTGAAGGCCCAGATGACCGATTCCATGTATTCGACGTTCAGGGTCTTGTAGTCGTTCTCGAAGTCGACCCAGCGTGCCTGGCGGGTGACGTAGTCCTGCCATTCGTCGGCGTACTTCATCACCGAGGTGCGGCAGGCGTCGTTGAACTTGTCGATGCCCATCTCAAGGATGTGCTGCTTGTCGTTCATGCCCAGCTGCTTCATGGCTTCCAGCTCCGCCGGCAGGCCGTGGGTGTCCCAGCCGAAGCGGCGTTCCACGCGCTTGCCGCGCTGGGTCTGGTAGCGGGCAACCAGGTCCTTGACGTAGCCGGTCAGCAGGTGGCCGTAGTGCGGCAGGCCGTTGGCGAATGGAGGGCCGTCGTAGAAGACGAATTCTTCGCCCTCGCGCTGGTCGATGGAGGCCTGGAAAGTGTTGTCGTTCTTCCAGTAGTCGAGCACGCGCTTCTCAATTTCTGGGAAACGCGGCGAAGCCGGGGTCGAACCGGTTGGGTCAGTAGTGACCTTCGGGTAGAAGCTCATCGCTTAGGCCGTCCTTCAAGCGTAGGGTCGATAAATCCTTGCCTACGAGGACGACGCATGCGCCGCGGTACCACCCCGCTTATTCCCCGCCGGGCGCTGTGGGCACTGGCGGAAAATCGCTTCTCTTCAGCTGTGACGGGCTGGACCCGGTCGGTTCTACTTGGCGTTCGGCGAACTTGATCGAAAAACGCTGTTCTTCCGACGACTCCCCGGTGATGGCCGGTTCAAAGTCATGGTCCTCCCATCTTAGCGCGGAGGGTGCGCTGCAGGGAATTCCCTGCAGCCATCCACAAGGCTGATGAGCGCACAATCACACTTTCGCAATCCGATCAATAAATATGCGCAGAATTTAAATATCCTCGGAAGCCGCAATTTGGTGCAGCTCTTGAGCATCCACCGCGAACGAGTGCTCACCAGTGTCATCTTTCCAATACACCAATGCAGTTGCCGCCAACTCTTTGGGGTCCATCCGCTCAAAGCTGTGCAGCATGTCCTTGGCAGAAGACACAAGGTTGCTAAATTCCGTTGCCATGAACTTTCCGTTCTCAAGCGTTGCCCGATGCGCATCATCGGCCCGCTTCAACAAGTTTTCCAGTGAGTCACCCTGCCGAGATTTAAACGCCTTTAGAACTCCATTTTGATCATCAATCTCGGATTTCAGTGATGCCATCTGATCTTTGAACTTCTTATCGCGGTCAAGAATCTTCTCCCAAAATTCGATTTCCTGCCTAAGCTTATCGCGAAGCGCCTGAGCGGATCTGGAAGTTGATTTAGGATTCTCCTGCAAATCAACACCAACCCTCAAATATGAGATCCGAATCCCCAAGAAAGTTGCTAGTAACGCATTGTTCGCGTCGCGATTGGACTCGGATGCGTCATAGTCCATCAAAGTCGCCTCGTCGTGCTTTTCAACCAGCCACCTGAACTTTTCTGCGATCGAATTAACATCCTTTTCTGCGAGCGCCAGTCGGATCAACATGTCTTGGGAAAATGCGCCCGCAGCTTCAAACTGAACGTAGATATCTTCAATAACGCGAGATGCGACCAACAATTGGGCCACCTCAGTCATTTCGGCACGGATTACTACATCATCCAATTTCTTTTTAATCAGTTGAAGATTTCGATCTACGCTTTTGAACTGCTGCATAATCACAGCCGTCGCTAGCGCTTGTATTCCAAGGATCGGCCCAACGACTGGCAGCGCCCCGGGAATCGCAATGAACGGTGCATGCCCAATAATCCCGGATTGCCCCATTACCGCAGTCCCTAAGCCAGCGCCCAATTGCATCAGCGAAGAAGGGTCTGCCGTTGCCACGTATAGGGTCGAGGAAAACGCGGCAGACAGAGCCGTTGCACCGGCTGCCGCTCCAGCAACTGCCATAGAGGATGCGCCTTGGGGCGAGACAGCTCTCGCCCCCGCTGAATAATTGCCAGTGGCCAAATACTGCGTCATGAAACTGCCAATGAGTTTTTCTCTTAACTCACCAGTGAACTCAAATACTGAAGTGCTGCGTCCATCCGTTTCGTACTTACGCACTACGACACCACGAGCATTTTTATCTTCTAGGGACACAGGTCACATTCCTTCTACGGGAGGCCAAGTTCACGTTGATGTCTTATCGGCGAATAATTGGACATTGAACGGCAGGTAAAACGAACTCTATCGTAGTTCTCAATGACGAATTGAGAGAAAATTGAAAACTACTCATACTGATATTCTCCGACTCTCCGCATCAACCGAGGCCAATGTCACGGATGGGCAACCTTACATCAATCACATATCTTGCTGCGTACAACCGGACAACGCCTATCCTGCATTTTCAGAATAGCCCACTCGCACCCCCTTGCCGCAAGGCCCCGGGCAGGGCGCATAATCGATGTTTGCCCCGCTAGTTTGATGAAATTTCAGGAGTCCTTGAATGCCCTTTCCCCCTTCAGCCGCCAGCGCACCGCTACCCCAGTTTTTCGCGCTGTCCGACGCGCAGGCCTGCCACGTGCCTGCCGGGACGCTCGACGCGGACAATGAGCGGCTGCAGGAAATTGGGCAGCGGGTGGAGCACCTTCGAGCCCAAACCCGGCACCGGCTCATCGAGCGTGGAGCCGACCGGGCGGGGGTGCTGCAGCAATCCCTGGAACGGGACGTGGAAGTCAGCGAGCTGGGCCAGCGGCTGGCGCAGCTGGACCGCGTCGGACCGCCAGCCTGCCTGGGATTCATGCAGACGTCTTCCGGCGAGCGCCTTTTCATTGGGCGCCTGGGCCTGAGCGACGAGCAGGGCAACCAGTTGATGGTCGATTGGCGGGCACCGGCGGCGGAACCGTTTTTCGCTGCAACCCATGCGAACCCGATGGGATTGGCCATGCGCCGGAGGTACCGCTGGCGCAAGCAGTTGATTGCCGGCTACTTCGACGAGGTATTCGACCTAGACCATCTGGGCGACAGCACCTCGCTGGATTACCATTCGGCTTTCCTTGTTTCGTTGGGTGAGCAGCGCACCGGGAAGATGCAGGATGTCCTGGCCACGATCCAAGGCGACCAGGACGCGATCATCCGACGTCCCTCGGCCGGGGCCCTCGTGGTGGATGGGGGCCCGGGGACGGGCAAGACCGTAGTAGCACTGCATCGCGCCGCTTATCTGCTGTATTCGGACGCTCGGATGAAAAGCCGGGGCGGACGGGTGCTCGTGGTGAGTCCGCATGATTCCTACACGGCCTACGTTTCCGACGTCTTGCCGAACCTGGGAGAGGACGAGGTCCTGGTTTCAACACTTTCGAACATGGTTTCGAATGCAGGTGTTGTCGGCGTGGATCCCGACCCTCATATTGGCAGGATTAAGTCCGAGGCCGCCATGGTCGACGCCGTGGAACGAGCCGTACAGGTGTTCGAGCAGCCTCCCGTGCTGCCGCTCGTCGTTGAAACCCCGTGGGATGATCTCACGCTCTCCCCTGCCCATTGGGCGGCTGCGGTGGATTCGCTTGAATCGGGTTTGGACCATAACGCCGCGCGCTCCCAGTTGCGCGAGATACTTGTCGACCAGTTGGCTGCGAGGCTATCCGGCGACGAGGTCAGCGTTTCGGAAGCCAGGCATGCAGTTGCTACCAGCGACCAGCTGGATGCCTGTCTGGCAGAGTACTGGTCTGTCTTGGATCCGGAGCATCTCCTGCGGACCCTGTATTCGAACGCACACTTGCTGCGCTATTGTGCCCGGCAGCTGAGTTTGGAGGACATCGACGCGCTGCTGGAAGCAGGGGCCGGGACTGCGTGGACCGAGTCTGATGTGCCGTTGCTGGATGCGGCACGGGCGCTGGTTGGCGACCCGCACAGTGAACAAGTCCGCTTGCGGCGTGCTGCCGACTTCGCCTCGGAGCGCAGGCTGATGCGACAGGTCATTGACGACCTGATCGCTTCCGCCGACGACAAGGAAGACCTGTCCTCGCAGCTGATGAATACCGACTTGCAGGATCGTTTGGTCCGGCACCAAGCCGTCGAGGAGCCGGCTGGCGATGCCTTGGCAGGGCCTTTCTCCCACGTGATTGTCGATGAAGCCCAGGATCTGACCGATGCCCAGTGGGCCATGGTGCGCAGGCGCTGTCCCTCGGGCAGCCTGACGATTGTCGGCGATCGGGCGCAGGCAACTGGAGGTTTCCGCGGGAGCTGGGCAGGGCGCCTGGCCCGGGCAGGGATACGGGACGTCCATGTGGCACAGTTGAACATCAATTACCGCACCACCGCCCAGGTTATGGACGCCGCGGCAAGTGTCATCCGCGAGCAAATGCCTGAAGCGAATGTTCCCGTGTCCATTCGCTCCGATGGCGCACCGGTACGTTATGTGCCCCCCGATGAACTGGAGCCGATTCTCAATGCCTGGCTGGAAAACCACGCTGAAGGTATCGCCGCGGTCATTGGCCACAATACGTTCGCGCCGCGGCCGAGGGTGGCCGTGTTGAGCCCTGAGCAGGCCAAGGGGCTGGAATTCGACCTTGTCCTGCTCTACCGGCCCGAGCGCTTCGGCTCAGGAGTGGAAGGTGCCGTGCGACGCTATGTCTCCATGACCCGAGCCACCTCGCAGCTTGTGGTGCTGTGCGATGCTGCTGGAACAGGCACCCTATGAACCGACGAGGCATCTAGAGAAGTCCGGCGGATTGCGGGAAACGATGACGAATGGCAGAAAATTCCTACGGCTCGATATCTTCCCATTCGAATCGGGTGACGGTTCCGCTGGACCAGTCGTCACGCAGAATCGAGTAGGCGATCGAGGCCATGGGTCGACCATCCGTCGTTGGCCATCCCATTCGGTAATGCGCCTCCTTAAGAAATCCAGAGCGAATAAAGGTCTTGCGCATGGCGATGTTGTCTTCCCTCGTCTGTCCTTCGAAGCGAAGAGTCTTCGGCATGGATTCGAAAACCAAGTCACATAGGGCCCGCAGTACTTTCACCCCGATGCCTTGCCCTCTACACGATTCGGCCAGACGCAGATCGAACAGCGGAGATTCGGCGTCCTGCAAGTCCTCCAAGACAACCATGCCAAGGCGTTGTTCCCCTTGTCTTACCCAGTAGCCTTGCCGATCCTCATTCCAGTAATAGCTGCTTCCGATTCTTGCCCGCACGTCTTCTTCGCGAAGTGTCTGCTGGACATGGAACGGAAATTGATTGGCGGTCAGGAACGTGAGCAGGTCGTCGGCATCACTGGCCGACATCTGGACGAAGGTTATGCACATGTACTGAGCATAGTTGGACGTGTTTTTCCTATGTCCCGTTTTGCCTTGCCCCATTCGGGCAGCAACTTTGCCGAGGTATCAGACATCGGATTGGAGCCAGTGAAATCGGCGAGCGCACATACCTTCCCTTCCTCAGAAGAGGGACACGGCCAACCAAGGTTGTTAGGTAGTCTCAAGACATGAGTCTTTACCCGTCTTCAGCACCATATCTGGAATCAGGACACCAGCTGATCACTTCGCCGGCGATCCTGCGCTGGGGCCAGCACGTGGTCACTGCCATCCTTCTCGCGGTGGTGGTGCTGCGCGGCCTTTCCACGGAAGCCAGCCTCTGGCCGGTGCTCTTGGCGGCCACGCTATTCGCCGGGTGGTACGTAGCCGGCTTCGTCCGCATGGCGATGCGCGGGGAAGCCAAGCTTCCTTCCTGGTGGATTGCCGTGCTCCTGGCCATCTGGCTGGGAAGCCTGTGGACGACCCCGGAGTTCATGTGGCTGGCGTTCAGTCTGTGGCTGCTGTTGGGACACCAGCTGCCCTTGCTCCCGTCCATCTTGTGGTCTCTGGTGCTTTACGCCTTCACCATCATGACCCCGTACCTGCACAATGGACAGTCCTCCTTGGCGTCCGTCGTAGGGCCTTTGGTTGGCGGATTATTCGCCTGGGGCATCTCCCGCGGCTACCTGCAGCTTGAACGCGATGCGGAGATCCGCAGCAAGCTGGTCGATTCGCTGATGCGCGCCCAGCAGGAAATGGCGGACCTCCAGGAAGAACTGGCACGCTCGCAGCATGAGGCGGGTATCGCTGCCGAGCGCACCCGCTTGGCACGGGAGATCCACGACACCGTGGCCCAGCAGCTTTCCTCGATCGGGCTCCATGCCAAGGCGGCCACCGCAGCCGCGGATCCGCAGACTGCCCTTGACGCGTTGGCGCGCATTGATGAGCTCTCCGGCCAGTCGCTCAACGACTTGCGCCGGATCATCGCTGCACTGGCCCCGGCGGAACTGGACGCCCAGGCGCTCGCCGGAGCCTTGGAACGTGTTCTGGCGTCATTCGAAACTGATTCGAAAGTCGCGACTCGCTTGAACATCGAGGAAGGCATACCCGCGCTGGATCCGGGCATCCAGATTGCGTTGCTGCGTACGGCGCAGTCAGCACTGTCCAACGTCAGGCGCCACGCGCAGGCCACGCGGGTCAGCCTGAACCTTGGGGTGCTTGCCAACGAGGTGCGCATGGATATCGTTGATGACGGCATAGGATTTGATGTCGAGTCACCGCGACACGGGGCAACACCAGCCGGCGGCTTTGGTTTGACCGCAATGATCCAGCGATTGGGCGAGCTCGGTGGCGGTCTGGACATTGAAAGCTCACCAGGTGAAGGCACCGCCCTGTGCGCGCACCTGCCAATGACTCCTCGGAAGGATGCACAGTGATCAAAGTGCTGCTGGTTGATGACCATCCCATTGTCCGCACCGGACTGCGGGCGTTGCTGGCCAATTATCCGGAAATCTCGGTGCTCGGGGAGGCCTCCAGCGGCGAGGAAGCGGTAGCGATCACCCAGAGGGATCCGGCGGATGTGGTGCTGTGCGATCTGCGCCTGGGCGACGGCATGAACGGCGTGGCGACCACTGCTGCGTTGCGGGCGATGCCTAATCCCCCGCAGGTGCTCATTCTGACCACCTTCGACAAGGATGCCGAGATCATCCAGTGCATCGAGGCCGGAGCGGCAGGCTACCTGCTGAAGGACGTCTCGTCCCAGACCATTATCGACTCGATCCGCCAGGCTGCGGCAGGGCAGCTGGTTTTGGCACCTGAAATGACGCAACGGGTGCTGGCTGGGATGCGCCGTCCCAAGGTGGAACTCACCCAGCGAGAGTCCGAAGTGCTGCAGCAGCTGGCGACCGGTGCCAGCAACAAGCAGATCGCCAAGACCCTCTTCGTCTCGGAAGCGACAGTCAAAACCCACTTGGTGCATATTTTCGACAAGCTCCAGGCAAGCTCCCGCACGGGGGCAATCCATGCAGCCAAGGACCTCGGCCTGCTCTAACCAGGCGGAAGCCATGGCGACTCGCCCGAGGCCGCCTCAACCGTTCGGTTGATCTTTGAATCAGCACAAGCCACGATGGCAGACACTGTTAATCCGAGTTGACTGGAAGTATGAAAGTTCCAGTCATTTCCCGCGTCGCCAGTTCGCTGACTTCCCGGCGTTCAGCCCGTTGGTGGACCGTGGCCCTGCTCGCCGTGGTCGTGTTGCTCTTTGGCGCTTTGAGCGGGGTGGATGCCCCCAAGCGCGCAGACAGTTCGCTCGTTGCCGGCTCAGATTCCGCCAAGGTCGCCGAACTGCTGGCACAGAACAGCGACAGCACCACAACCTCCGCCATCCTTGTCGCCAACGGTTCCACTGGGGAAGCGTTGAGCAGCAGCAAAATCGATCAGGTCACCAAGCTCGCCCCGCAGATGGCTTCCGACCTGGCGGTCAAGACAGGTCCAGCTCTTCCCAGCGAGGACGCCAAGGCCGTGATGGTTCCAGTTTCCTGGGACACCGTCGACCTGGACGCCGACAAGCAGACCCTGACCGAGATCCGCGACTGGCTGGGCGCGCACGAGTTGTCCCGCGTCCAGTTGCAGATGACTGGTTCAACCGCCTTCGCAGCTGACGTCAGCCAGGCTTTCGCAGGCGCCGACTTCACCCTGCTGGCAGTCACCGTCGGCATCGTGGCGGTGCTGCTAATCGCCACCTACCGCTCCCCCATTCTCTGGCTGATTCCGCTGGCCGTGGTGGCCTTGGCCGACCGTAGCGCCTCGATGGTCGCCAACGTTCTGGGCAACGCCTGGGACCTGCATTTCGATTCCGGCGTGCTCAGCGTGCTGGTCTTCGGCGCGGGCACCAACTACGCGCTGCTGCTGATCTCCCGCTACCGCGATGAACTGCAGAAGAACGAGGACCACCGCAAGGCGCTGGCCAAGGCCTGGGCCGCCAGCTTCGAAGCAATCCTCACTTCCAACCTCACCGTAGTCCTGACTCTGCTGACCTTGTCGCTGGCCGTCATGGAAGACACCCGCGGCTTGGGCATCGTCTGCGCTGCGGGCTTGCTCATCGCGGCGTTGTTCGTTTTCCTGCTGCTGCCGCCGGTCCTCGCACTGTGCGGACGCAAGGTGTTCTGGCCGCTGGTTCCCAAGCCGGGCCAGCCGAACACCCGCGGCAAGTACTTCGGCAAGGCCGCCACCGCGGTCATGCGCAAACCGGGGGCCAACCTCGCAGCCCTGGTTGTGCTGCTGCTGGTCTTGGCCGGCGCGCTGACCGGAACCCGTCTCGGTCTGGACCAGACCCAGCAGTTCCGTACCCCGACCGAATCGGCGAGCGCCATGACCGTGCTCTCCGAGCACTACCCGGCCGGCGAAGCACAGCCAATCACCGTGCTGGTTGATGGATCCGACACCACTGTCCTGCAGGAGCGGCTCAAGGGCCTCGACGGGGTGCTGCGCGTCGGCGAAGCCCGCGAACTCGGGGATTCCTCCTGGCAGCAGTTCTCCGTGATCTCCTCGGATGATCCTTCCGGCTCCGAGGCCATGGATCTGGTCGCCCAGATCCGTTCGACCGCCGACGAGGCAAGCACTGCCACGGTCTTGGTGGGCGGGCAGAGCGCATCGCAGTACGACTCGCATCAGGGCCACCTGCGCGACCTGTATGTCATCGCTCCGATGATCATGATCATCTGCTTCGCCATGCTCGGCTGGCTGACCCGTTCCTGGCGGACGGCCTTGTCGTTGGGACTGGTCAACCTGCTCAGCGCCGCGGCGGCGGTGGGACTCGGGTCCTTGATTTCCTCCATGGTCTTCGATGTCTCGGCATTGGACGTCCAGGTTCCGCTACTGGCCTTCGTCTTTCTGGTCGCCCTGGGTGTTGACTACACGATCTTCTTCACCCAGCGAGTCCGCCAGAACTCCGCCACGTCCTCGCTGACAGATGCCGTGGCCAATGCGGCACGCAGCACCGGCTCGGTAATCACCAGCGCCGGCCTGGTCCTTGCCGGAGTCTTCGCAGCCCTGTCCGCCCTGCCGCTGATGGTTCTGGGACAGCTGGGACTCATCGTGGGCCTCGGCGTCCTGTTGGATACCTTCGTGGTCCGCACCCTGCTGCTGCCGGCACTGTTCGCAGTCCTCGGTTCCAACAACAAGCCGGTCTTCGGCAAGGGTTCAGGCGTCCAGTATGCCGTTGAATCCGAAACTTCACCTTCGACAGAAAGCTCCATCAATGCGTAAGCTCGTCAATCTTTCGTTCATCTACATGGCCGTCGGTGTGGCCTCCGGCTTGTTCTACCGCGAATTCACCAAAATGAACGATTTCCCGGAAGGCGGCTGGACCCAGCTGTCAGTCGTCCACACCCACCTGCTGGTGCTCGGATTCATGGTCCTGCTCATGGTCCTGTTGCTGGAGAAGGCGTTCAACATCAGCGCCCATGCCAAGCTCTACGCGTGGTTCATGTGGACCTACAACATCGGTGTCGTCCTGACCGCGGCCATGCTCACCGTGCACGGATCGCTGACCGTATTGGGCAAGGAATCCAGCGCCATGATTGCAGGTATCGCCGGGCTGGGGCACATCGCGCTGACGGTCGGCATGGTTCTGCTGTTCGTCATGCTGCGCCGCAGCGTTCCTGCCGCCAAGGCTTCGAAGGCTGTTGGCTCCTAAGGGCCTAGCACCCGCCGACTAAATAACGCCGCGGCCGTTCCCCCGATTCAGCCGGGAACGGCCGCGGCGTTTGTTCGGCTCAGGAACACTTGCCCCATGCCATGGCGGCGGCATGATGCCTTCGGTAGGCAACCGCCCCGCGTATGGCTGCGCGGTCCCGGGCTGCCCGCTTCTTGAGCAGCACCTCCATCGCATCGCCGTCGTATCGTCCCAGCGGCTGCGGAGGCAAGCTGCCCGGGGCAAGCCATCTGCGAACTAGCAGCAGCACCAGCACAAAAACCAGGAGCAATTCAATGCCAAGGAAGAGCAGGTACGCCAGCGACGTTTGCCGATTCTCTTCGTTCATCCACAGCGCCGGCAGCGCGGCCATGGCCGCGGTGGCGAGGACCTTGGCGCCCATGGCCATGAGCGCGAAATACGTTTCCGGATGCGAAACCCATCTGCTGTGACGGCTCCCCCTGGTGTGCCGTATCGCCAGCAGCGTCATAAGGACCGCGTCGATGATCAAGAGGTTCACCACCGACGCGGCAGCGGACAGGAACAGCACCGTCGCCCAGTGGCGGGCCAAGCCCGCGGTTCCGTGGACAATCGCAATGTAGGCCACGAGCACACCCAGATGAACCAGCATCATCAGCGCGATGATCCAGAGCTTGCGGCGAACCAGCGAAGCCCGGGCGCGGACCCGTCCACCGGCTCTTGGCCTCCCCCATTGCTTGGCATACCACTGGTCGTAGGCCTGCAGCGGTTCTTCCCCCAGAAGTCCAAGCACGGCGTCGGCCTGCGCCGCGTTGACCTCGTCAAGATGGCCCAATTGCAGCAGCAGGGCGCCGATGGCAACACAGACGATGTGTTCAAGGCGCTCAATGCCGGAAGTAAAGAGCACCCCGATCGCGCCCATACCGATCATGCTGCCCAGGAAGAGCCGGCAATTGTGCAGGATGCGGATCTTCACCGGCCGCTCCACAGGGTAGGGCGCCAGCGGCGCAGTGGCGGCCAGGCCCGGAGCTGCCAGGGCCAACGCGATCACGATGGCAACAATCACCGCATAGCCTGCCAGAATCAGCCCGGGACCCGGTACCGTCACGGCTTCAACCCACGCGGAAAAGCCGATCCAGACTCCCTCGCGCAGCAGCGGCAGGGTCAAGGGAAGGTAAATGCTCAGGGCGAGAATGGCCGCCATCTGCCCTGGTTGGTCCCGGCCATACAGCCGTGTCCCCTCGGCGAGGTGGCGCAGGGATGAAGGAAAAGCGTTGCGCATAAACGGTACACCATCCATTTCATGCCGAGGCCTGGGGCGTCGGGATCGACCTGAACGAAAAAGCGACTGTGAACTGATCATATGTGAACCCCAGGGTTTCAGCCACGCGCATCCGGTGGGCAGAATGGGAGTTACCGGATTCAGCCGGAGAAAAGTACAGGGGGAAATATGAAAATGGCCAGCGGAGTCTTCTCCGTCCTCGACACCGAGACCACCGGGCTGTTCCCCGGCGGACATGACCGGATCGCGGAGATCGCCATCGTGAGAATGAACCGCGACGGCGAAGTGCTGGACCGCTGGGAAACGCTGGTCAACCCGCAGCGGGACCTGGGCAAGCAGTCGCTGCATGGAATCCGCAGCTGTGATCTGCTCGGTGCCCCGACGTTCAGCGACCTGGCCGCAGAACTGGCATGGCGGCTGTCAGGCACCGTGCTGGTGGCCCACAACCTCTCCTTCGATGCACGGTTCCTGGACGCGGAGTTCCGCCGGGCCGGCATGCCGGTGCCGGGGCACTTTCTAGAGCATGGGCTGTGCACCATGCGCATGTCCCATCAGTACCTGCACGGCGCCGGGCGCTCGCTGCAGGACTGCTGCGATTCCTTCGGCATCGAGCTCCTGGAAGCCCACAGCGCGGCCGGGGACGCGGCCGCCACCGCAGTCCTGCTCTCGCGCTACATGGAACTCGATGAGCAGAATCCCGAATGGGATCTGCGCCTTGGCCGGGCGGCGCAATCGGCGTGGATCAAGGCGTCCCCGGGAGGGCGCATCATTCCTGTGCGACGGGCCGCCGCCGACGCCGAACCGGCCCGCCACTTCCTGAACCGGCTGACCACCCGCTTGCCCCAGTTCACCGGCACCGAAGCCCAGGACGACTACCTGGCGATCCTCGACCGGGCGCTGATGGACCGGTACTTGTCGGCCCACGAGGAACAGCAGCTGATCTCGCTGGCCGCGGAGCTGGGACTCGACCGGGCCGGGGCGCTGGAACTCCACGAGCTGTATTTCCAGCAGCTGGTGCGCGCAGCCTGGGCCGACGGCACGCTGACCGAGGAAGAACTTCTGGATCTCAAGACGGTCGCCGGCCTGCTCGGGCTTGGGCAGCAAAGCGTGCAGGGAGCGCTGAGACCGCCTGCGGATATCGAACTAGCCACGGCTGAGGCGGTGCCATCAGCCGGAAAACTCGCTCCCGGATCTCTGGTGGTGCTCACCGGGGACATGTCCCGGGCCCGCGCGCAGATCGAGGAGGACCTCCGGGCCGCTGGTTATGTTCCGCATGGCGCCATCACCAAGAAGGTGAGCCTGCTGGTGGCCGCGGATCCGGATTCCCTGTCAGGCAAGGCCAAGAAGGCCCGGGACTACGGCATTCCAGTGGTGTCGGAGGACTACCTCTGGGACACGCTGCTCGCCTGAACCGCCCTCAGGACCGGTTCACTGCACAAACACCAAGGGATGGCCCCGCCGGCAGTGCGGCGGGACCATCCCTGAGATGTCAGAGTCTGGGGTGGAGCTTACAGACTCTCAGCTAGTTTTTTTGCGCGGGAGAATTCCAACATGTCTTCGCGCTCGACAACCTTGATGCGGTCGCGGGTGATGTCGCCGAAGCGGGTGGCCACGGTGCCTTCGGCAGCGCCCAGCTCCTTCTCGTGCGCGTCTAGGGACTTCCAGCCATCCCAGTCGGAGAACTGCACACCGCGCTCGTCCAGCAGATCCGCGATGGACTGCTCGATGGACGGCTGGGCCAGGGAGCCCAGGTCCTCCAAGAGGTGGTTGATGGTCTCCAGGGCGTCGCCCTTGGTGTGGCCGATCAGGCCTACCGGGCCGCGCTTGATCCAGCCGGTGGCGTACAGGCCGGGCACGTGGGTGCCGGTTGCGTCCAGGACACGGCCCTCGACGTTCGGCAGCACACCCTTGGCGCCGTCGTATTCGATCTCGCCGACGGCCGAGCCGAAGTAGCCCACCGCGCGGTAGAGCGCCTGGATCGGGTACTCGATGAATTCGCCGGTGCCGCGGGCGCCGCCGTTGCCGTCCAGCTCGTTGCGCTCGACCTTCAGGCCGGACACCTTGCCGTCTTCGCCCAGCACCTCGACCGGGGACTGCAGGAAGTGCAGGTGCAGGCGGCGCGAGGCGCTTGGAGCTTCTTCGCGCTCTTCCTGCTCGATCAGCCAGTTGGTCAGCGTGGAGACCATGGTCTTGGTCTGGTTGTTGGTCTTCATGGCCTCATCCGAGGCCTTGTCGAATTCGAAGTCCTCCGGGTAGAGCACGATGTCCACGTCCATGGAGTGGGACAGCTCGCGCAGTTCCAGCGGGGTGAACTTCACCTGGGCCGGGCCTCGGCGCCCGAACACGTGCACGTCGGTGACGGCGGAGTCGTTCAGCTGCGCGTAGATGTGGGCGGGGATTTCGGTTTCCAGCAGCTGGTCGGCGTGCTTGGACAGGATGCGGGCCACGTCCAGCGCCACGTTGCCGTTGCCGATGACGGCGACTTCGCGGGCCGACAGGTCCCAGTCCTTGTCTGCATCCGGGTGGGCGTCGTACCAGGACACGAAGTCAGCGCCGCCGTAGGAACCGTCCAGGTCGATGCCTGGAATGTTCAGGTCCGCGTCCTTCTGGGCGCCGGTGGCGATGATGATCGCGTCGTAGCGGGCGCGCAGGTCCTCAAGGGTGATGTCACGGCCCAGTCCGACGTTTCCGTAGAAGTCGATCCAGTCGTTGTCCAGCACTTTGTGCAGGGCGGTGATGATGCCCTTGATACGCGGGTGGTCCGGGGACACGCCGTAGCGGATCAGGCCGAACGGGGTTGGCAGCTCGTCGAACAGGTCTACCTTCAGGCTCAGCGCGCCGGAGGAGACCGGCTGGCTCTTGTTGAGCAGATCAGCGGCATAGATGCCTGCCGGGCCGGCGCCGACAATTGCCACGCGCAGGGCGCGGGCCGAAAGGTGCTCGGGGACGATCAGTTCACTCATCAAACAACATCTCTTTCTTAGTCAACGAATGTGGCCGCCGCAGGGACGTCGGCGTTCTCTAGCGGCAGGAGGCCTGCCAGGCTGTCGGAGGCTTCCGGGGCTAGCCGAACGACATCACCAATCACGATGACGGCCGGATTCGCCACTGCGGCCTTGCGGGCTCGCATTACAATCCCTTCTAGCGTACCGATAGTTGTCCGCTGCGTCTGTGAGTAACCTCGCTCAACTATCGCAATTGGCGTACTTGACGGTAAACCGCGGGTAAGCAATGTCTCAACAATTTTCGGCAAATTCGAGACTCCCATCAGCACGGCGAGGGTGTGGTCGCTGCGGATGGGCACGTCCGCCAGCTCGGTATGGCCGCTGACCACGGTGAAACCCGCGGCCACCCCGCGGTGGGTCACCGGGATGCCGGCGGCCGCCGGAACCGAAATGGAGCTGGTGATGCCGGGGATCACCCGGGTCGGGATGTTGAACTTGGCCGCATAGAGCAGCTCTTCGCCGCCGCGGCCCAGCACGAACGGGTCCCCGCCCTTCAGGCGCACCACGTTCTTTCCCTCCAAAGCGTATTTGACCAGCAATTCATTGATCTCGTCCTGGGTTTTCACGTGGCAGCCCGGGGCCTTGCCCACGTCCACCACGATCACGTCGTCAGCCAGGTCCGCAAGCAGTTCGGTCGGCCCGAGCCGGTCTGCCAGCACCACGTCCGCGGCGAGCAGGGCCTTGTAGCCGGCGACCGTGATCAGTTCCGGGTCGCCCGGTCCCCCGCCGATGAGGGTGATATGTCCGTTAGCCATGGTTTTCTCCAGTTCGAGTCATTCCGCGGTCGCGCAGCAGTTTGCGTTCCAGCGGGGCAAAACACAGTAGTTCGATCAGCACGCCCACCAGCAGGATCACCAGTATGACCAACATCACCAGGGGCAGGTCGGCCAGATCCCGGCCGCGCTGCAGCAGCGAGCCGACGCCCAGGGCGAGTGAGCCGCCCACCGCGATCAGTTCCGCCGCCATCAGCGAGCGCCAGGCGAAAGCCCAGCCCTGGCGCAGCCCGGCCACGTAGCCGGGCAGCGCCGCGGGAAGCTCGACATGCACGATATGCTGGCGCCTGCTGGCACCGAGCACCCGGGACAGGGCCGAGTACTGGGCGGGGATCATGTCGATGCCTGAGAGCAGTCCGTTGATGATCGAGGGAATCGCCCCGAGCAGCAGCACGGTGTAGATGGTCGCGTCGCTCAGCCCGAAGAGGATGATCGCCGCCGGCACCCAGGCGATGGAGGGCAGCACCTGCATGGCCGAGACCAGCGGGCCCAAGCCCTTGCGCAGCAGCGGCAGGTGGGCCAGCAGCAGGGCCGCCGGGGTGGCGACCAGCACCGCGATCGCGAAGCCCGACAGCGCCCGGAACAGCGAGGTGCCCACCGCGGAAAGCAGGGTCCCGTCGGCCAGCAGCTCGGGCAGCTTGGCGGCCACGGCCGCCGGGCCGGGGAACAGGTCCTCGCGCAGCGGCGAAGCCCAGGCGGCGATCTGCCACAGGCTGACCAGCACCACCAGGGTGATCAGCGGGGCGATAACCGCATCGGCGCGCCCGCGGCGGCGCAACACGGCGGCCGGGCGGAGCGCGGCGGCGGCCCTAGTTTGCGTCAGTGCGCTCATGCTTGCGCTGCTCCTTTCGCAGGATGGTGGTCAGTTCGTCGGCCAGGGCGGCCGACTGCGCCGGGTTGCGGCGCAGGTCCTCGGTGATTCTCCGGGTTTCCAGGATGCGTCCGGGATGGGAGGAGAGGACCAGGATGCGCCCGGAGAGGCGGATGGCCTCGCGCACGTTGTGCGTCACGAAGATGATGGTTTTGCCCGTCTGCTCCCACAGCGAGCGCAGTTCCTCGTGCAGCAGGTCGCGGGTGATGGCGTCCAGGGCCGCGAAGGGCTCGTCCATCAGCAGCACCTGCCGGTCCTGGGCCAGCGCCCGGGCCAGCGCCACACGCTGGCGCATGCCGCCGGAGAGCTCGTGCGGCTTCTTGTGCACCGCGTGCCCCAGCTGGACCAGCTCCAGCAGCTGGTCCACCCGTGCCTGCCGGGTGTCCTTCGGATGCCCGGCCAGCTTCAGCGCCAGCTCCACGTTGCGGCCCGCGCTCAGCCAGGGCAGCAGGTTCGAATCCTGGAACATGAACGCCGCCCCGTCGTCCGGGACGTCCAGCCAGCCCTCGGTGGGGGCCAGCAGCCCGGCGATCAGGTTCAGCAGCGAGGACTTGCCGCAGCCCGAGGCGCCGAGCACTGCGATGAATTCGCCGTCCTCGATGCGGGCGCTGAGCCTGTCGATGACCAGCCCCGTGCCCGGGTAGCTCAGGGACACCTCGTTCAGCTGCACTCCCATTACTTCCCCTCCCCGGCGGCGAAGGAGTCATCCACGAGGCCCTGCGTGCTGCCCGGTTCCCCGATGCCCACCGCGGCCGCATGGGCCACCAGGGTGTCGAAGGTTCCGCTCAGCGGCGTTTCATCGAAGCTGATCTGGTCCAGCGCCGCGGAGATCACCTCATCGGACAGGGTGCCGCCGCCGTGCGCGGCCAGGGCCTGCTGCACGGTGTGAAGCTTCTGCTGCTCGCCGGTGGTGTTCAGCCAGTTGATGGCCTGCGCGTTGGCCTGCACCAGCTCCCGCACGGTGTCCGGGTGCTTGGTGATGAACTCCTGCGAGGCCACCAGCACCGTGGTCGGGAACTTGCCTTCCGGCCACAACTGCGCCTCGTTGACCAGGCGGTGCGCCCCGTACTGCTTGACCAGCAGCGAGGCGTGCGGTTCGGGCAGCCAGGCCCCGTCGATGGAGCCGCGGGCGAACAGCTGCGGCACGGTGCCGTTGGAGCTCGGGGTGACGGTGACCGACTCATCCAGGCCCCGCTCCTTCAGGAAGCTGCGCAACGCCACGTCCTGGGTGCCGCCGTACTGCGGGGTGGCAAGTTCGGTGCCGGCCAGCTGGGACACCTCGGTGATGTCCTTGGAGACAACCAGGCTGGCCCCGCCTGAGGCGGCCCCGGCGATGATGCGCAGCGAGGTCCCCCCGCTGGACAGGTAGCTGTTCAGCGCAGGGCTGGGACCCAGGTAGGCCGCGTCGATGGCCCCGGAGTTCAGCGCCTCGATGGCCGCGGGGCCCGCGTTGAAGATCTGGGTTTCCAACGTGGTGCCGTCCGCGCCCACTGCCTTGTCCAGGATGCCCTTGGCGTCGGCCACCAGCGCCGGGGCGTGGGTGGCGTTCGCGAAGTAGCCCAGGCGCAAGGTGGCGGCCGGTCCCTGGTCGGCGGCCGTGCCGGCATTCTTGGCCGGGGCCGGGACGAAGGCGGTGAGCACCGCGGCCACCGCCAGCAGCCCCGCCGCGGCTGCCCCGAGGGCCCTACCGCGCCGGTTGGCGCGCGGGGCGTGCGCGGTCAGCCGGGTGCGTCCGGCGGCCGGCTGCTCAGGCGGCTGCATGCCCGGCTCCGATGATCCCGGCGGCCAGGGTGCGCCCGGTGGCCGGTTCGATGAGCAAGAAGCTGCCGCCGGTGCGCGAATCGCTGTAGTCGGCAGGGCTCAGGGCCGCGGAGCTGCGCACCGTGAGCCGTCCCAGGTCGTTGAGCCCCAGGGTGTCTGCCTGCCGGTGCGAGTAGTCGGCGACGTCGAGCACGTGGCTGATTGGCCCGATCTTCGCGGCGGCGACCTTGGTGCCGTGCTTGAGCAGCACCCGCTGCCCCTCGGCCAGCGTGGCCGGGGCCAGGATGCACACCTCGGCGGCGAATTCGCGCACCGCCTGAGGCAGCTGGCCTGCCACCACGGTGTCCCCGCGGGCGATGTCCACCTCGTCCTCAAGTTCCAGAACGATCGCCTCCCCCGGCTGCGCGGTGCCCACCGGCCCGGACGGGGTGCCGATGGCCTTGACCCGGCTGGTGGCCGGGTAGCCGTTGGACAGGATGCCCACCGTCTCTCCCACCGAGAGGCTGCCGTCGGCCAGGGTGCCTGCATAGCCGCGGAAGTCGCGGTACGCTTCCGGGTCCAGGCCTGGAGCCAGCGCTCCTTGCGGGCGGATCACGTACTGCACGTCCAGTCGGGCGGTCCCGGCGGGGCGCCCCGGCGCCAGCTCTTCGAGCAGCCCGAGCAGGGTGGGCCCGGCGTACCAGTGGCTGTGGGCGGAGGGATCCACCACGTTGTCCCCGTGCAGCGCGCTGACCGGGATGACGGTGGCGGCCTGCAGGCCCAGTTGCCCGGCCAGGTCCAGCACCTCGGTTTCGATGGCGCTGAAACGCTGCTCGTCCCAGTCGACCAGGTCCATCTTGTTGACCGCGAGCACCAGCTGCGGCACCCGCAGCAGGGCGAGCACCCCCAGGTGGCGGCGGGTCTGCTCAAGCACCCCGTGGCGGGCGTCCACCAGCACGATGGCGGCATCGGCGGTGGAGGCGCCGGTGACGGTGTTGCGGGTGTATTGCACGTGGCCCGGGCAGTCGGCCAGGATGAAGGATCGGCGGGCGGTGGAGAAGTAGCGGTAGGCCACGTCGATGGTGATGCCCTGTTCGCGTTCGGCGCGCAGCCCGTCGGTGACCAGCGCCAGGTCCAGGGCGCCGGCCTGTCCGCCGAAGCCGCGTTCGGCGCTGGTGCGGGCCAGGTCGTCCAGCGAGTCGGCGAGGATGGCCTTGGCGTCGTGCAGCAGCCGTCCCACGAGCGTGGACTTGCCGTCGTCCACGGATCCAGCGGTGGCGATGCGCAAAAGTGTGGTGGTCATCTTAGAAGTACCCTTCGGTCTTGCGGTCTTCCATGCCCGCGGCGGAAATTCTGTCGTCGGCGCGGGTGGCGCCGCGTTCGGTCAGCGTGGCCACGGCCAGCTCGTCCAGCACCTTCTCCACGGTGTCAGCGGCGGAAAGCACCGCGCCGGTGCAGCTGGCATCCCCCACGGTGCGGTAGCGCACCTGGCGGACAACGACCTGTTCGGCCGGTTCGGGCTGGCTGACCGCGGTGACCGCCCGCCACATGCCGTCGCGTTCGAAGACCTGGCGCTGGTGGGCGAAGTAGATGGAGGGAAGCGCGATGTTCTCGCGCTGGATGTAGGCCCAGATGTCCCGTTCGGTCCAGTTGGAGATCGGGAAGGCGCGCACGTGCCAGCCAGGCTCGTGGCGGCCGTTGTACAGGTTCCAGATTTCCGGGCGCTGGTTGCGCGGATCCCAGACGCCGAACTCGTCGCGCAGGGACAGGATGCGCTCCTTGGCGCGGGCCTTGTCCTCGTCGCGGCGGGCCCCGCCGAAGACCACGTCGAAGCCGTTGGATTCGATGGTGTCAAGCAGCACCCGGGTCTGAAGCCGGTTGCGGGTGCCGTCGGGCAGTTCGGCCAGCTCGCCGCGGTCGATGTACTCCTGCACGGAGCCGACCACCAGGTTCAGGCCGTATTTCTCGACCACGGCATCGCGGAAGTTCAGCACCTCGCCGAAGTTATGGCCGGTGTCGATGTGCACCACGGGGATCGGCACGCGGCCCGGGTAGACGGCCTTGGCCAGCAGGTGCAGCACCACCACGGAGTCCTTGCCTCCGGAGAAGAGCAGTCCGGGCTTCTCGAATTCGGCGAGCACCTCGCGGATGATATGGATGGATTCGGCTTCCAGGGCGTCCAGGACGCTGCGCTGGGTGCCGGTCGGGGCGGTAGCGGTGAGGCTCATGGGGAGGTCCTTCAAAAGTTAGATGTGGATGCCGCATTCGGTTTTGGACAGGCCGGCCCAGCGTCCGGCGCGCGGGTCCTCTCCCTCGGCGACGGGCCGGGTGCAGGGCTCGCAGCCGATGGACGGGTAGCCGTGGGCCAGCAGCAGGTTCACCGGGACCTGGTGTTCGGTGGCGTAGCCGATCAGCTGATCGAAGCTCCAGGTCGCCACCGGGTTGAACTTGAGCAACCCATGGGTTTCGTCGAAGGACACCAGCGGGGTGTTGCTGCGGGTGGGGGCCTCGTCGCGGCGGACCCCGGTGAACCAGGCGCCGTAGCCGGACAGGGCACGCTTCAGCGGGTCCATCTTGCGCAGCTTGCAGCAGGCGGCCGCGTCGCGGGCGAACAGGTCCTTGCCGTATTCTTCGTCCTGCTGCACCACGGTGAGTTCGGGCAGCACGTCCACCACTCTGACCGGAAGCCTTTCGGCGACCTCGTCGCGGGTGATGCGTGTTTCGGTGAAGTGGTAGCCGGTGTCCAGGAAGAGCACGTCCACCCCGGGCAGCTGCCGGGCGACCAGGTGCGGCAGCACCGCGTCGGCCATGGAGCAGGCCACCGCGATCTCGGACACCTCCAGGTGGCGGGCGGCGAACTCGACCACCTGCGCGGCACCGGCGTCCCAGCCCAGCTCCGTGGCTCCGAGCGCGGCGATGGCGCGCAGCTCGTCCTCGGTCTTCAGGGTTCGGGTGCTCATGACAGGTCCTCCTCGGCGGCCCGGTGCGCCCAGGCGGCGAAGGATTCGCCGTCTTCGGCCAGGGCGGAGTAGTTCTTCACCACGCGTTCGACGTAGTCGGGCAGCTCGTGGGCGGCGACCTTCAGGCCGCGCACGGTGCGGCCCAGGGTGGCCTCGCCGTTCTCGAACCCGGCCAGCGTGCCGCCCAGGTGCACCTGGAACCCGGAAACCTGTTCCCCGGCGTCGTTGGTGATCAGCTGGCCCTTGAAACCCAGGTCGGCGGTCTGCACCCGGGCGCAGGAGTTCGGGCAGCCGTTCACGTGCAGGGACAACGCCTTGGGCAGCTTGCCGTTGTGGTCGGCGAGCCGGGATTCGATCTCGCGCACCGCGTCGATGGTGGTGTTCTTGGTGTCCACGATGGCCAGCTTGCAGTATTCGATGCCGGTGCAGGCGATGGCCGAGCGGCGAAGCAGCCCCGGATAGGCTTCCAGGCCCAGCGTGCGGGCGCCGCCCACGAAGTCCTTGACCTGCTCCTCGGCGATGTCCAGGGCGATGACCTTCTGGTGCGGGGTGGTGCGCAGCCGGGTGGAGCCGTGGGCTTCGAGCAGGTCGGCCAGGGCGGTCAGCGTGGTGCCGGAGGAGCGTCCGGCTTCCGCGGTGAGCCCGATGAAGAACTTGCCGTCCTTCTGCGGGTGCACCCCCGAGTGGTCCCCGGCGGTGGCAGGCTGCGGGCCGGGTCCGATGTCCGGCAGCGCGTAGCCCAGGTATTCTTCCTCAAGGACCTTGCGGAACTTTTCGGTTCCCCAGTCGGCCAGAAGGAACTTCAGCCGGGCCCGGTTGCGCAGCCGGCGGTAGCCGTAGTCGCGGAAGATGGAGGTCACGCCCTCCCAGACGTCCGGGGCCTGCTCCTGGGTGACGAAGGCGCCCAGGCGTTCGCCCAGCCGCGGGTTGGAGGACAGTCCGCCGCCCACCCAGAGGTCGTAGCCCGGGCCCAGCTGCGGGTGCTCGATGCCGATCAGCGCGATGTCGTTGATTTCGTGCACGACGTCCTGGCTGGGGTGCCCGGAGATGGCGGTCTTGAACTTGCGCGGCAGATTCGCGAACTCCGGGTTGCCGATGTAGCGGCGGGAGATCTCGGCGATGACCGGGCTCGGGTCGATGATCTCCTCGGCGGCGATGCCCGCGACCGGGGAACCGAGGATGACGCGCGGCACGTCGCCGCAGGCCTCGGTGGTGTGCAGTCCGACGGATTCCAGCCGGCGCCAGATTTCCGGCACGTCCACCACGTCAACCCAGTGCAGCTGGATGTTCTGGCGGTCGGTGAAGTCTGCGGTGTCGCGGGCGAAGTCGGTGGAGATGCCCCCGATCACCCGCAGCTGCTGCGTGGTCAGCGCGCCGCCGTCGATGCGCACCCGCAGCATGAAGTAGCGGTCTTCGAGCTCTTCGGGGCTCAGCGTGGCGGTCTTTCCGCCCGGGATGCCCTGGGCGCGCTGGGTGTACAGGCCCCACCAGCGGAAGCGGCCGTGCAGGTCCTCGGGATCGATTGAATCGAAGCCCTGCACGGCGTAGATCTCTTCGATCCGCGCCCGGACGTTCAGGCCGTTGTCCGCGGCCTTCATTTCCTCGTTCGCGTTCAGCGGGGTGGTGCCGTCGATCTTCCATTGGCCATTGGGCTTGGCCGCCCGCTGGGGCCGGGCCGGTGTGGTTGTCTGCGTCATGTGATCCAGCGTAGAAAACCGCCCCCGGGCGCTGGCAACCGCCGGATGTCACATGAACACGCGAGGCCTAGAGAGGTCGAACTTCGTCATGCGGCGTCATGAAACCGGCGGTTTCAAGCGCAGATTTCAGTCGCACGAGGAAACATTCTGCGATCGTTACGTCCGGCAACAGCGGCCTTGTCACCACCGCGGCTCCCGTGCTAGCCAGCTTGTCCTGGAAGTAGCCGTCGGCCAGCAGGACGCTGAGCAGCAGCACCGGGCGGGTGCCCGCCTCGGCGACAGCCTGCAGGACGTTCGGCTGCGCCCCGGCGCAGTAGGCCACCTGGACTTCGCGCTCCAGCAGGTTCCCGAGCTGCCCGGCGAGCTTGACGACCTGCCGCTGGCCGACTTCCAGCCGCGTCCCGGCCGCGGCCAGGATCACCTGCGGGTTGTCATCCAGGTGACCCTGGGCGCGCTGCGCGAGCGCCCTGGCGAGCTGCGGCAGCGGGCCCAGCGGCTTAGCGGCGACGGTGTGCTCCCGGGAGGCGACGGCCTGGGCGACATCCTGCGTGGTGTGCACGCCGTCGGCCACCAGCAGCGGCAGCACCACGGCAGGCTCGCCGGCGGGCAGGCCGTCGAGGACCTCGGGCAGGGAAGGGCGCTGCACGTCCACATAGGCCTCGTGCCAGCGCAGCTCGGGCAGCCAGCCGGCGGCCAGCACTTCGAGCTGGCCGCGCAGGTGGTTGATCAGCCGCTGGCCGTCGGGGTTGTCGGTTCCGTGGGAGGCGGCCACCACGTGGATGACCTCGGGAGTGCTGCTCATGGTGGCTCCTTGCCAGAAACGGCGGGCTGCTAGTTGCCCGTGCGGATCAGCTTGTGGTTGGCGGCCTGGGCCTGCGGACGGATGACGATCTGGTCCAGGTTCACGTGGGCCGGGGCGCTGACCGCGTAGCGGATCACCTCGGCCACGTCGTCGGCGGTGAGCGGCTGTTCGACCCCTGCATAGACGTTGTCCGCCGCCTGCTGGTTGCCCAGCCGGCGCAGCGAGAATTCCTCGGTCTGCACCAGGCCGGGAAGCACCTCGATGACGCGGATGCCGTGCTCCACCTCCTCCAGGCGCAGGGCCTGGGTCATGGCGCTCTGCGCGGCCTTGGCCGCGTTGTAGCCGCTGCCGCCTTCATAGCTGGCCAGGGCTGCGGTGGAGGTCAGGTTCAGGACGGTGCCGTGCACCTTGCGCAGCGAGGGCAGCAGGGCGCGGGTCAGCCGCATGGTTCCCATGACATTTGACTGCAGCATGAACTCCCAGTCCTCGTCCACCGCGTCGGCCCAGTAGTCGGTGCCGCGGGCGCCGCCGGCCACGTTGATTAGGGTGTCAGCTCCCCCGTGCTCGGCCACGGCCAGAGCCAGCGAGTCGACGTCGGTCTGGTTGCTGACGTCTGCGGGAATGGCGATGGCGCCGGTTTCCTGGGCGAGCGCTTCCAGGCGTTCCGCGCGGCGGGCCACGGCGAAGACTGTCCATCCCTGCGCACGCAGTGCGCGGACGGTGGCCTGCCCGATGCCGGAGGATGCCCCGGTGACGACGGCCGAACGGTTGGACGAGGTGTTTTCCCAAATAGTCATGGGTTTAGTTTAGAACTTCGCGCCGAACCCGAGGTAAGCCGTGAATTTTTCTTTCCTCAGCCGGCCAGCGGCCGGGCGGCGAGTTCCTGGGCAGGATCGGCGAAACGGTAGCCGCCCTGGTACTCGTTGACCGTTGCGGGTTTCGTCATGGCATGGAACTGGGCCAGGAAGTCCTCCCCGCGGCTGAGCACGGCTGTTTCGACCAGGGATCGGTAGCTGTAGGGACGGTAGCTGGCCACCTGCGGGGTGTCCCGGCGGAATTCGTGGCGGCCCTGGAAGGCGAGGACCTTGGCACCGGGTGCCAGGGCCGGCTGGATCCGGGCGCCGACCTCGACGGCGTCGTATTGCGCCTCGCGGCGGCTGAGCATCTCCAGTTCCCCTTCGGTGACCGGGATCAGCACGCCGTTGACTGTCGCATCGGGCTGCGGGCTGATGTCCAGGAATTGGCCGTTGCAGGCGTGGCCGTCGTCGAAGACGATGGGCACCCTGATTTCCCAGTCGCGCGCGAAGCCGTGCAGCAGTGCCAGCGGCATGTGCTGCTGCTGGATCTCGCGCCGGAGCGTGCGTGAAACCGAAGCGGATGAGACAAGCGATCCGTAGCCGAAGATGAACAGTTCGTGCCCAGACAGGCCGGTGAAAGGTGCCATACCCACATCATATGATCCGCGGACACCCGAATCACGCGGCTTGCGGCCGGTACGGGATTCAGCCGGCGGTGCGCAACCGGTCGCGGCTGGCCAGCCAGATGAGGGTGGAAGGCAGCTGGATCCAGCGCGGGACGCGGTTCGTGTAGTCCGCATAGGCCTGGCCGAAGGTGGCCTGCAGCGCTTCCTCCTCGGCGGGGATCTGCAAGCGGTCCAGCCAGAGTGCCAGGCCCAGCGCCGGTAGCAGTGCACGCGCCGAACCACGCCACAGCGCATGGGCTGTCACCGCGCCCACCATACCCAGATACATCGGGTTGCGGCTGATGGAATTCGCGCCGGAGACGACCAGCGTGCTGCTCTTCTCGGGATGCAGGGGGTTGATGGAGGTCTTGGCGGCGCCGAACCCGAGATCCGCCCACACCGAAATGCCAGCGCTGGCGGCCAGCAGCACCCCGGCGGCCGTGGTGGACACCGGGCCGCCACGGCGTCGACCGGCCAACCGGCGCTGGGCCGCGAGGGCGGCGGCAACAACGACCGGCGGCGGAATCACGGGGGCGCGATGCTCGCTCATGGAACCGATGGTACGCCGTGCGCGCGGCGCTGCCTATGGGCATGCAGGCAAGCTTGTCGGTTCCCGCCCCTCGCCCGTCCGACGTGGGGCAAACCATGGACACGGATGAGCGCGGCCCGGATAAAACGTGAAAGAATGAAGCCATGGCAGAAGAAAACTTGGGCACAGACACGCCCGCAACGGTTTCCGTTCCTGACAAGCCGGCTTTGGAAGGCTTGGAAGAACGTCTCTCGTCCCGGTGGCGCACCGAGGGCACCTATCACTTCAACGAGGACACGACCCGCGAGGCCGTCTACTCCATCGACACTCCCCCGCCGACCGCGTCCGGTTCGCTGCACGTAGGACACATGTTCTCCTACACGCAGACCGACGTGCTGGCCCGCTACCAGCGCATGAACGGCAAGAACGTGTTCTACCCGATGGGTTGGGACGATAACGGCTTGCCGACCGAGCGCCGCGTGCAGAACTACTTCGGCGTCCGCTGCGACCCGACCAAGCCGTACATCGAGGGCTACCGCCCGCCGGAGAAGCCGGCGAAGAACCAGCGCGACTGGGATGTCATCGGCCGCAAGAACTTCATCGAGATCTGCGAAGAGCTGGCCGTCGAGGACGAGAAGGTCTTCGAGCAGCTGTTCACCACCCTGGGCCTGTCCGTTGACTGGCGCATGACCTACCGCACCATCGATGACAACTCGCGTGCGGTGTCGCAGCGCGGCTTCCTGGAGAACCTGGCCAAGGGCGACGCCTACATGGCCGAGGCCCCGACCCTGTGGGACGTCACCTTCCGCACCGCAGTGGCCCAGGCCGAGCTCGAGGACCGCGAGATGCCCGGCGCCTACTACCGCTACGGGTTCACCACCGAGTCCGGCGAGCAGGTCTTCATCGAGACCACCCGCCCCGAGCTGCTGGCGGCCTGCGCCGGCCTGGTCGCGCACCCTGATGACGAGCGCTACCAGCACCTGTTCGGCAAGACCGTCACCTCTCCGCTGTTCGGCGTTCCGGTCACCGTCTACCCGCACCCGCTGGCCCAGGCCGACAAGGGTTCGGGCATCGCGATGGTCTGCACCTTCGGCGACTTGACCGACGTGACCTGGTGGCGCGAGCTGCAGCTGCCGACCCGTCCGATCATCGGCCGCGACGGCCGCATCCTGGCCGACACCCCGGAATGGATCACCTCCGAGGCAGGCAAGGAAACCTACGCCAAGATCGCCGGCAAGACCTCGTTCTCCGCCAAGGAGGCCATGGTCGAGCTGCTGACCGAGGCGGGCCTGCTGGACGGCGAGCCGAAGAAGATCTCCCGCCCGGTGAACTTCTTCGAAAAGGGCGACAAGCCCCTGGAAATCGTCACCTCGCGCCAGTGGTACATCCGCAACGGCGGCCGCGACGAGGACCGCCGCGCCCGCATGATCGAGCGCGGCCAGCAGATCGACTTCCACCCGTCCTTCATGCGCTCGCGCTACGAGAACTGGGTTTCCGGCCTGAACGGCGACTGGCTGGTCTCCCGCCAGCGCTTCTTCGGCGTGCCGGTGCCGGTCTGGTACCCGGTCGACGAGCACGGCGAGCCGAACTACGACGCCCCGATCCTGCCCGAGGTCTCGCAGCTGCCGGTCGACCCGGCCGCCGACGCCCCGGCAGGCTACACCGAGGCGCAGCGCGGTCAGGCCAATGGCTTCATCGGCGACGCCGACGTGCTGGACACCTGGGCCACCAGCTCGCTGACCCCGCAGATTGTCGGCCGCTGGGGCCGCGACGACGAGTTCTTCTCGAAGGTCTACCCGTTCGACCTGCGCCCGCAGGGCCACGACATCATCCGCACCTGGCTGTTCTCCACCGCGGTCCGCGCCGATGCGCTGCACGGCGACATCCCGTGGAAGCACGCCGCGATCTCCGGCTGGATCCTGGATCCGGACCGCAAGAAGATGTCCAAGTCCAAGGGCAATGTGGTGGTCCCGAACGACGTGCTGGACAAGTTCGGCGCGGACGCCGTCCGCTACTGGGCCGCCAGCGCGAAGCTCGGCGCGGACACCGCGTATGAGATCAACCAGATGAAGATCGGCCGCCGCCTGGCCATCAAGATCCTGAACGCGTCGAAGTTCGTGCTGAACCTGGGCGCCACCGAGGCCAACGTGCTGACCGATGACGCCTCCGTGGTCATCAACGGCCTGGACCACTCGCTGCTGACCCGCCTGTCGACGGTGATCGGCGACGCCCAGCGTGCGTTCGAGAACTACGACTACGCCCGTGCCCTGGACATCACCGAGTCCTTCTTCTGGTCGTTCACCGACGACTACGTGGAACTGGTCAAGGACCGCGCCTACGGCGGACACGGCGAAGCGCAGCAGGCCAGCGTGCTGGCCACCTTGGCCACCACCTTGGATTCGGTGCTGCGTTTGTTCGCCCCGTTCCTGCCGTTCGCGACCGAAGAGGTCTGGGGCTGGTGGCGTGCCGGTTCGGTGCACCAGGCCCAGTGGCCGACCACCGGCCACCTGGCCGCGGCGATTGCCGATGCGGACGCAGAGGTGCTGCCGCTGGTGGGCACCGCCCTGTCAGGCATCCGCAAGGCCAAGTCGGACGCGAAGGTCAAGCAGCGCACCGAGGTGCTCTCCGGCGAGGTGCATGCTCCGGCTGCACAGATCGCTCAGCTGCGCGCAGGCTTCGAGGACCTGAAGTCCGCGGCCAACGCCCGCGAGCTGACCCTCGTGGAGGCCGACGGTGAACTGACCGTCGCCAACGTCGAGTTGGCGCCGGTCGAAGAAGCCTAGGCTCCGTAAGAATAAACGGCGGGCCGCCAGGAATTTTTCCCTGGCGGCCCGCCGTTTGTTTTGCCTGCTGCTACTGTCCGGCCAGGGTCCGGCTGACTTGCTCCCGCTGCGTCCCCTGCCGCCGGCGCAGGATCGTGGAGATCGGCCAGGAGGCCGCGCCCAGGATTCCCGCAACCACTGCAACTGTGGTCAGGGCGCCGGTCAGCGACCCGGTGGCCTGGTGGTAGATCAGGTCGGCGACCGCGGGGTCGAGATTCGAGAACAGGTGCTCCCCCGTGTAGTCGGCAATCAGGGTCGCTATGGCCAGGGCGCTGACTCCGGTCACCAGCCCCAGGCCGATCAGCGCGCGGGTCACGTAGCGCGGATTGAGGATGACCGCGGCGATAAGCAAGCCCGCGGAAACGTAGACCAGCCAGGGCCCGTAGGTTTCGATGAGCGTGTAGGCCCGCTGCACGGCCGGCAGCGCGTCGCTTTGGATGATCTGCACATCCCACTCGAGATTCGTCACCGCGCCGAGCCCCGGGATGCCCAGGTTCGTCAGCGAGGACACTACTTCGCCGAGCACGTCGCTGAGCTGGAAGGTCAGGGCGCCCGCGTCGTCAAGGGCCACGGAGGCGCTGTTGCCGGAGAGGATCGCCACGGCTTTCGCATGGCTTGCGCGCAGGGTGGATTCCCACAACGAGGCGAACTGATTGGATTGCACCAGGTTGTGCACGGCGCCGCCGACGATGCCGTCCACCTTTTCGGCGATCTGGCCGCTGGGCACCAGCTTCAAGATGAACCCGTCGCCGGTCAGCGAATCAATGCGTTCTTCAAGCTGCAGCTGGTTGGAAATCGCTTGGGAGATCTGTCCGGAGACATTCTCCTGCAGCTGCGGATTCTTGCCCAGCGGCGCCAGAGTCTGGGTGAAACCGTCGGTGTTGGTCACGTACTTGGTCGCCCACAAGCCGGCGATTGAGATCGGCGCGAGCACCAGGCCGATGATCAAGACTACGCTCGCGGCGACGGATCGCCAGCGGAAAATTGTTTCAGGCACGGTTTGTCCTTCCTGGAGCCGGCCAAAATCGGCCCTGACTACACCACCTTAGCAATCCTCTGTGTTTTCGCGTCGGGCATTGCCTGTGTGATCGGTATGGATCGGACGGGTTAAATGCTTCAGGGACGTTCCGTAGCAGAACGTCCCTGAATCAGCTGCATAAATTAGTCGAACACCGGGCTTTCGGTGCGCGAGCGCTTGAGTTCGAAGAAGTACGGGAAGGCGGCCAACTGGGCGGCCGCGTCGAACATCTTGCCGGCTTCTTCGCCCTTCGGAACCCGGGTGATGACAGGTCCGAAGAAGGCAACCCCGTCGACGGCGACGATCGGGGTTCCAACGTCCTGGCCGACCTTGCTGATGCCGACTTCATGGCTGGCGCGCAGCGCGTCGTCGTTCTGATCGGTGCGGGCTGCTGCAGCGAGCTCGGCCGGCAGGCCAGTCTGCTGCAGTGCCTTCGCAATGACTTCGTCGCGGTCGGTCAGGTTCTCGTAGTGGAAGAGCTCGCCCATGGCGGTGTAGAGCTGGTCCTTGACCTGGTCGCCGTGCTCCTGCGCGGCCTTCATGATGACCCGGACCGGGCCCCACGAGTCGTCCATCTTCGCGCGGTAGTCGGCAGGCAGGTCGCGTCCTTCGTTCAGCACCGAGAGACTCATGACATTCCAGAAAACCTCGATGTCGCGGACCTTTTCGACTTCCTTGATCCAGCGGCTCGTCGCCCAGGCGAACGGGCAGATTGGGTCAAACCAGAAATCGACATGCTGACGCGAAGCCATGAACTACCAACTTTCCTAGGGTGAACTGCCGGAACCCGGCAGGCTGATGATGGGCTGAACTATGCGGACTTCTTGTTGCGCTTGGCCACCACTGCGTGCGACAGCAGGGTTGGTTCGGCGCCGTCCATGACGGTTTCGCGGGTCACAACGACCTCGGCGACGTCCTCGCGGCTCGGCAGGTCGAACATGATCCCGGCCAGGGTTTCTTCCAGGATGGCGCGCAGGCCGCGCGCTCCGGTCTCGCGTTCGATGGCCAGTTCCGCGATGGCGTCGAGTGCCGGCTGTTCGAAGCTCAGCTGCACCCCGTCCATCTGGAACATCTTCTGGTACTGCTTGACCAGTGCGTTCTTCGGCTCGGTCAGCACGCGCACCAGCGCATCGCGGTCGAGGTGCTCGACGGTGGTGATGACCGGCAGGCGGCCGATAAACTCCGGAATCAGGCCGAATTTCAGCAGGTCTTCCGGCCGCACGTCGGAGTACGAGGCCACCTCGGACTTCAGCGCGGTCAACGGGGCGCCGAAGCCGATGCCCTTGCGACCTGCTCGCGAGGAGATGATCTCTTCCAGGCCCGCGAAGGCGCCGGCGACGATGAACAGGATGTTGGTGGTGTCCAGCTGCAGGAAATCCTGGTGCGGATGCTTGCGCCCGCCCTGCGGCGGTACCGCTGCGACCGTGCCTTCGAGGATCTTCAGCAGGGCCTGCTGCACGCCCTCGCCCGAGACGTCGCGGGTAATCGACGGGTTCTCGCTCTTGCGGGAGATCTTGTCGATTTCGTCGATGTAGATGATGCCGGTTTCGGCCTTCTTGACGTCGTAGTCCGCGGCCTGGATGAGCTTGAGCAGGATGTTCTCGACGTCTTCGCCCACATATCCGGCCTCGGTCAGGCTGGTGGCGTCGGCGACGGCGAACGGCACGTTAAGCTTCTTGGCCAGCGACTGGGCGAGGTAGGTCTTGCCGCAACCGGTAGGGCCGATGAGCATGATGTTGGACTTCGAGACCTCGACGTCGCCCAGCGGGTCGTCGTTGGTCAGGGCGGCTACCGGAGCAGGCTCCTGGTTGCCATGGATCCGCTTGTAGTGGTTGTATACGGCGACGGAGAGGGCGCGCTTGGCATTCTCCTGGCCGATCACGTATTCCTGCAGCGAATCGAAGATCTCACGCGGCTTGGGCAGGGAGAATTCCTCATTGACTTGCTCTTCGGCAAATTCTTCGGCAATGATCTCATTGCACAACTCAATGCACTCGGTGCAGATGTAGACGCCGTGCCCGGCAATCAGCTTCTTAACCTGCTTTTGACTCTTTCCGCAGAAAGAGCACTTCAACAGGTCCGAGCCCTCGCTCATACGTCCCATCGCACCATTCTCCCATTTGCCTTCAGTAGCTTTGGACTTACTTAATTCTAGGCTAGGTAGTCCCCGAAATAGCTGAACAAGGCGGCTTACCTGTCATGAGTCATTTTCGAGTGAAAGCCACATTTCAGGTAAACCGCCAGTATTCAACAATTATTCCCGGCTCGGACTAGTGCCCCAGCATCGCGCGGTTGATCTTGCGCGGGGTCAGGACCTCGTCCACGATGCCGTAGGCCTTCGCTTCTTCTGCCGTCATGAACAGGTCGCGCTCCACATCGTCGCGGACCTTCTCCACGGTCTGGCCCGAGTGCGATGCGATGGTGGTCTCCAGCCAGGAGCGCATGCGCATGACTTCTTCGGCCTGGATCTGCAGGTCGGTCGCGGTGCCGCGCTCCCCGCCGCCCATGGCAGGCTGGTGGATCAGCACGCGGGCGTTCGGCAGGGCCAGGCGCTTGCCCGGGGTGCCGGCGGCCAGCAGCACGGCCGCGGCCGAGGCGGCCTGGCCGAGGCAGACGGTCTGCACCTCTGGGCGGATGAACTGGATGGTGTCGTAGATCGCGGTCATCGCGGTGAACGAACCGCCCGGGGAGTTGATGTACAGGGTGACATCGCGCTCCGGGTCCATCGATTCCAGGACGAGCAGCTGGGCCATCACGTCATCCGCGGAGGCGTCGTCGACCTGGGCGCCGAGGAAGATGATGCGGTCTTCGAACAGCTTGGCGTACGGGTCCTGGCGCTTGAAGCCGTATGGGGTACGCTCTTCGAACTGCGGCAGGATGTAGCGGGCCGAAGGCATCTGGCCGCTGGTGGCTTCAGGATTGAAGTGCATGGTGTTCTCCTAGGACAAGTCTGTGTGATTCAAGCAAGTGGGTGCGGCGCTTAGGATTCGACTCCGCCGCCACCGGTGACGGAACCGGCGTGCTTGGCGATCTTGTCGAAGAAGCCGTAGGCCAGCCCGTCCTCGGCGGTGAACCACTTGTCGCGCTGGTTGTCGATGAGGATCTGCTCCACGGTCTGGCCGGTCTGCTCGGCGGTCAGCTCGCTCATGACCTTCTTCATGTGCATGATCAGCTCAGCCTGGATCTTGATGTCCGAGGCAGTGCCGCCGATGCCGCCCGATGGCTGGTGCATCAGGATGCGGGCGTTCGGGGTGGCGAAGCGCTTGCCCGGGGTGCCGGAGGACAGCAGGAACTGGCCCATGGAGGCCGCCAGGCCGGTGGCCACGGTCACCACGTCGTTCGGGATGTACTGCATGGTGTCGTAGATCGCCATGCCCGCGGTGATGGAGCCGCCTGGCGAGTTGATGTACAGGTAGATGTCCTTCTCAGGGTCCTCCGCCGAGAGCAGCAGCAGCTGCGAGCAGATGGCGTTCGCATTGTCGTCGCGGACCTCGGAGCCCAGCCAGATGATGCGCTCCTTGAGGAGGCGGTTGTAAATGTAATCCTCACGGCCTGCCGGGTCAACGGTGGCCATGGTGGGAGTGCGCGAATCATTTGACATGTTCTCTACCTCTTCCAAACGTGTAGATCAGATTCTGGGATCCAAAGTCCGAATCCCAAAGCTGCAACTGGTTTACTTGCAGATTACTTACTTCAAGTCCTCGATGGGGCGATTCATGCCCCTGTTTCGCTCACGGCGCATGCTGCACGCCTGAAGCGAACAAAAATGGCCGTCAACCAGCGTGTTTGCACATGCTGGCCGACGGCCATCAATGATTTGGGTGAAGACTACTTGGCTTCGGTTGCCTCGGACTCGGCCTCAGCCTCTGCTGCTTCGTCCTCGCCAGCTGGCTTCACGAAGGAGCTCAGATCCACAGCTGCACCGTTCGAGTCGGTGACCGTTGCGTACTCCAGGACCTTTGCCAGTGCCTTGCGGCGGCGAACCTCGCCCAGCAGCATTGGAACCTGGCCTGCGCCGTCCAGCATCTGAGCGAACTGGTTCGGCTCCATGCCGTACTGGCCTGCGGTCTGCACGATGTAGTCGATCAGCTCGGACTGCTCCACGCCAACCTCTTCGGCGTTGGCAACTGCGTCCAGGATGATTTCGTTCTTGAAGGCACGCTCGGTGTTCTCGCGAACTTCCGCACGGTGCTCTTCGGTGTCGTGGTCGTCCTCGGCGTTCGGCTGGTCGAAGTGCTGCTCGATCTGCTCGTTGATAACCGACTCAGGCACCGGAACCTCAACCAGTTCCAGCAGCTTGTCCAGGACCAGCTCGCGGGCCTCAACGCCCTGCTCGACGATCTTGCCTTCGGCGGCGGACTTGCTCAGGTCCTCGCGCAGCTCGGCGATGGTGTCGAACTCGGAAGCCAGCTGCGCGAAATCATCGTTGGCTTCTGGCAGTTCGCGCTGCTTCACAGCGGTCACGACAACCTTGACGGTGGCAGGCTTGCCGGCGTACTCGCCGCCAGCCAGCTCGGTCTCGAAGGTTGCGTCTTCGCCAGCGGACAGGCCGGTGATGGCCTCGTCCATGCCCTCAAGCATGTTGCCCGAGCCGATCTGGTAGGACAGGCCCTGAGCCGAGTCGACCTCTTCGCCCTCGACCGAAGCGGTCAGGTCGATGGTGACGAAGGAATCGGCAGCTGCTGGAGCCTCGACGTCCTTCAGGGTGCCGAAGCGGCCGCGCAGGTCGTCAAGAGCCTTCTCGATGTCCTCGTCGGAAACTTCCTTGGCCTCAACGGAAACCTCGATGCCCTTGTAGTCAGGCAGCTCGACAGTCGGGCGGATGTCAACTTCCAGGGTGAAGACCAGCTGGCCTTCGCCTTCCTTCTCGATCGAAGGCAGCTCGGTGATGTCGACCTCTGGGCGCGACAGCGGGGTGAGCTCGTTCTCGACCATGGCGGCCTGGTAGTACTCGTTCAGACCCTCGTTCACCGCGGTCTCGATGACGTAGCCCCGGCCAACGCGCTGATCGATCAGGCGGGAAGGAACCTTGCCCTTGCGGAAGCCTGGGATCTGGATCTGCTGAGCGATAGTCTTGTACGCCTCATCGACGCGGGGCTTCAGCTCTGCGTAAGGAACTTCAACGGTCAGCTTAACCCGGGTCGGGTTGACGTTTTCGACGGCGCTCTTCACAGCGTTGTACTCCTGAGTTGTAATAATTAGGTCTAATCTGCAAAAAACCCCGCAACATGGTGGCGTTGCGGGGTTGTTCGACAGAGTCGGGGTGACAGGATTCGAACCTGCGACCTCACGCTCCCAAAGCGCGCGCTCTAGCCAAGCTGAGCTACACCCCGATTAGCAGTGATCAGTCTAACCGACGTTTTCCTGTATCCACTAATCGTTTGTGATGCAGTTCGGGTCTATTTCACTAGCATCCGAAGATCACAAGATCTAAATAATATTTAGCTCTCAAGTTTCATGTACATTCAGACCGGAATCCTTAGTTCATGAGTCGGGGTGACAGGATTCGAACCTGCGACCTCACGCTCCCAAAGCGCGCGCTCTAGCCAAGCTGAGCTACACCCCGTTGAATTCTTGTGAAAATCGCTTCTCACTTGAACCAACTCTTTGTGAATTCAGGTTTGGATTTGTTTATCCGCGCCTGACCACAAGAAATAAAGATACACGGGTTCGGGGTAAATGCAAAATCAGGATCCCTCTCCCAGTACCGCCGGGAAACCGCGTGTTTCCGGGGATTTTCCGAGAATTACCTTCGATTTTGACGCATATTCCACCCCGACGTGAGTTGAGTAACAGGAGATTTATTATTCGCGAGCCCCGGGAGGGCGACACCATAAGCCGTAGCCATCGACGCATCAACGGGCGAAAAGGCGAGGAATTCTCGACGCTAAAACTTCCCGTCGGGGCGTAGGGGCTGGAAACAACGGGAACCAGCGCAGGAAAGTTGACCGGCACACCTCAGCGGCTGGGGCCGTTCCCGGCGCCAGCGGCTCCGCGAACATCGGGTCTTCCCGCATTCGCAAGCCTTCCCCCTTGAACCCAACAGGCGGCAGCCCAAGCGCCAGCCACCGCCGCGGACTCTCCCATGACGCCCTGCGGCCACTGGGTCCGCGTTCCGGTGCAGTTCACTGCCAGCGGACCAGGCAGCATGCATCTTGCAGTGCCGTACTTCTCGTGGCATGACATCGTGCTGCTCGCGGAATCGGATTTCTGGGCACGCGACCCTGGCATCATCATCGCCCTCGGCCAGATTTTGCGGGCGACGCAGGTTTTCTCGATGCCAGGCAAGATCGAAGTCCCCTTGCCGGTCAGGCCGAATCAATGCGCGTGGGTTCCAGCGCAGAAATCCGATGCCCTACCGCGAAAGTCCTGGGAAGGCAGATGGCCAGCGATTCGGATTCCAGCGAGGGCCAGCAACGGGCGACACTTACCGGATAAACGAAAACCCCGCCGGAGCGGGGTTTCTCTGGAGGGGATGACGAGAATCGAACTCGCGTCATTAGTTTGGAAGACTAAGGCTTTACCATTAAGCTACATCCCCATTTCGAAGCTACTTCGCTTCGAACAAGTTCTAGTCTAGACCATAAAACTTGGGCATTGCAAATCGGGAAACCAGTCTCCGACTTGGGTGCATTCGCCTAGCACGGAGCGCCACCCAGAAAAGACAGTACACGCCGGGAATTTGAATTTAAAAGAATAAATCCGAATTCCCGGCGCAGCGCATGCTTATTTACCGGCGCGCTTGCGCGGCAGGCGCTGGCATTTGGGGCACCAGTACAGTTTCCTGGCGGCGACCTCAGCGAGGGAGATCGTCGCGGTGCATTTCCTGCATCCCATCCCCTGGCGCTGGTAAACGTAGTAGGCATTATCCGGCCAGAGAAGTCCTTCGGAATCACGGTCTTCGGGGCGGGTCGTGATGATCTTCCCGTCGCGCACGCCGTCCTCCATCGTCGCCACGATGTCGTTCCACAGTTTCTTGGCGGCCCGGGTCGAAAGCTCGTTGGCCGGAAGATCGGGAGAAATCCGGTTGCGGAACAGCGTTTCCGCGCGGTAGATATTTCCGACGCCGCTGATGAGGTTTTGGTTCATCAGCACGATGCCGATCGGCGACTTGGTGCGCAACAGGTTCGCGCGGAATAGCGCGTAGGCCTCATCCAGCCGTGCGTCCGCCTCGGCGGCATCCGCCTGGCCCTTGGCCGCCCGGAACCTGACGGCGGCACCGACTAACGGGTCCGGCCCCAATTTGGCCAACTGGGCCTGCACCTGTTCGTGGTCCAGCACCTCGCAGGCTGTTGGGCCGCGCAAGTCCGCCCAGCCGTGCTCGGACACGATGCGTGCGCGCACGGCGCCCACGGGAGCCGGCGGACCGGAGTACTCCCCCGCGTCCTGCGGCGAAGCGGTTTCGCGTTCACCGATCTTCCGCGGGGCGCCGATGGATGACGCGCCGGTGAAGTAGCTGTCTCCACCGAAGCTGAAGGCTCCGTAGAGACCCAGGTGCACCCGCAGGTACAGGTCGTTGGAGAAATGGCAGAACAGCTGCTTGCCCTTGGCGAACGCGTATTCAAGTTCGCACCCGTCGATGCGCTGCGCGTCGACGGCGAAGCGGCCCTGCGGGGAAGAAACGTGGACCGTCTGGCCGCCGAATACGTCGTCGAATTGGCGGGCCAGACGGTGAAGGGAGTGTCCTTCGGGCACGGCTAGTCGATGACCTCGCCGGTGGTTTCATAGGTCGCGATCTTGCCGATGCGGCGAACGTGGCGCTCGGCTTCGCTGAACGGCTCGGCCAGGAATGCCTCGATCAGTTCGGCGGCTTCCTCCACAGTGTGCTGGCGGCCGCCCACGGCGATCACGTTGGCGTCGTTGTGCTCGCGGGCCAGCTTGGCGGTGTCCAGGTTCCAGGCCAGTGCGGCGCGGATGCCCTCGACCTTGTTGGCGGCGATCTGCTCGCCGTTGCCCGAACCGCCCAGTACGATGCCCAGCGCTTCGACGCCGGCACGCTGGTCGGCGACCACTGCCTTGGCCGCGTTGATGCAGAAGGCCGGGTAGTCGTCTTCCGCGTCATAGGCCTTCGGTCCATGGTTGACCATCTCGTAGCCCTTGGCGGTCAGGTGCTTGACCAGGTAGTCGCTGAGTTCAAGACCGGCATGGTCGGTGGCGATATGCACGCGCATCGTGTGGAGCCTCATTCATTGTGGACGGTTGTTGCTGTCTTTTCTAGCTTAGCGACCAACACGCGCGCCGCAGGCATTGCGTCGCGCTCCGGGTAATTGTGTGAAGTCACCGCCCGATTCGGGGAACTAAGAATGGTGACGCCGAAAAAACACGCGAAATATACGGATTCCCCCGGCCCGGGGGTTGCGGAGGGGCGGGTGGCGGGTGACACAATAGGCATAGATATTCAATATCCATTTCAGAACTTCGGGTGAGGTGATGCCTCACGAGAAATTGGAGCCCCCATGCCAGGAATGAACCTCACGCGCGCCGAGGCCGCCGAACGCGCCAGCGTGATCAACGTCGAGTCCTACGAGGTGAATCTCGACCTGACCCGCGGCGAGCGCGTGTTCACCTCGCAGACCACCGTGCGATTCACCGCGACCCCGGGAGCCGCGAGCTTCATCGACGCCGTGACCGACACCGTGCGTTCGGTGAACCTGAACGGCGTCGAGCTGGACCCGGCCGAGGTGGCCGACGGCATCCGCATCCAGTTGCCGAATCTGGCCGCTGAGAACGTCCTGGTGATCGACGCGGATGCGTTGTACATGAACACCGGCGAAGGCCTGCACCGCTTCGTGGACCCGGTGGATCAGGAGGTCTACCTCTACACCCAGTTCGAGGTCGCCGACTGCCGCCGCATGTTCGCCGTTTTCGAGCAGCCGGATTTGAAGGCCACCTTCCAGTTCTCGGTGACCGCGCCGAAGTACTGGAACGTCGTCTCCAACGCCCCGACCCCGCAACCGGTTGAGAAGGGCGAGGCCTCAACCTGGGACTTCGCGCCGACCCAGCGCATCTCCTGCTACATCACCGCGCTGATCGCCGGCCCCTACCAGGTGGCCCGCGACTCGCTGGTCTCCTCCAGCGGCCGCACCGTGGAACTCGGCGTGTTCGCCCGCGCTTCGCTGATGGAGTACCTGGATGTCGCGAACATCGTGACCATCACCCGCCAGGGCTTCGAATTCTACGAGAAGAACTTCGGTACCCCGTACCCGTTCGAAAAGTACGACCAGCTGTTCGTGCCTGAGTTCAACGCCGGAGCGATGGAGAACGCGGGCGCGGTGACCTTCCTGGAAGAGTACGTCTTCCGCTCCCGGCCCACCGGCGCCATGGTTGAACGCCGCGCCATCACCATCCTGCACGAGCTGGCCCACATGTGGTTCGGCGACCTGGTCACCATGAAATGGTGGAACGACCTGTGGCTCAATGAATCCTTCGCCGAGTTCATGTCCACGCTGGCCGCCGCGCAGAACACCGAGTTCACCAGCGCCTGGACCACCTTCAACACACTGGAGAAGAACTGGGCCTACCGCCAGGACCAGCTGCCCTCCACCCACCCGATCGTGGCCCCGATCAACGACCTGGAAGACGTCGAGGTCAACTTCGACGGCATCACCTACGCCAAGGGCGCCTCGGTGCTCCGCCAGCTGGTGGCCTTCGTGGGCCAGGAGGAGTTCATGGCCGGCGTGCGCGAGTACTTTGCGAAGCATGCCTGGGGCAATACCGAGCTGCCCGACCTGCTGCGCGAGCTGGAAGCGGCCAGCGGCCGCGACCTGAGCCACTGGGGCGGATCCTGGCTGGAGACCGCCGGCGTGAACACCTTGACCGCCCAGATCTCCGAGGATGAGAACGGCGTGATCACCGACTTCGCCATCCACCAGAGCGCCGCCGCGGACTACCCGACCCTGCGCCAGCATCGCCTGGCCGTGGGCTTCTACTCGCTGGACGCCGGGGGCAAGTTGCAGCGTGTGCACCTCGAGGAGCTGGACATCGACGGCGAGCTCACCGAGGTGCCGGCGCTGGTCGGCCTGGCGCGCCCGGATCTGGTGCTGCTGAACGACGACGACCTGACCTACACCAAGATCCGCCTGGACGAGCGTTCGCTGGCCACCGCGACCGAGCACCTGAAGGACTTCGCGCAGTCGCTGCCGCGCACGCTGGTTTGGTCCGCCGCCTGGGATGCGGTCCGCGAAGCGGAGTCCCCGGCCCGCACCTACGTCCAGCTGCTGCTGAACAACATCGGCCACGAGGTCGATTCGACGGTGATCATGGTGCTGCTGCGCCAGCTGAACACCTCGCTGGATTCCTTCGTGGCCGCAGAGCACAGCCAGGAGCTCGGCATCCACGCCGCCGACCGGCTGTGGGAGCTGGCCACCGAGGCCGAAGCCGGATCCGACGCGCAGCTGCAGTTCGCCAAGGCCTTCGCCCACCGCTCGCGCACCGCCGCGCAGCTGGATACGGTGCAGGCGCTGTTCGACGGCTCCACCGCGCTCGACGGGCTAGCCGTCGATACCGATCTGCGCTGGGCGCTGGCCATCGCGCTGTCCGCCGGCGGCCGCATGGACGACGCGGGGCTGGACGCGGTGCTCGCCGCCGACGACACCGCCAAGGGCAAGGCCTCCTGGCACACCGCCCGCGCCGCGCGCCCCACTGCGGAAGCCAAGGCCGCCGCGTTCGCGGCCGCAACCAGCGGGGATTTGTCCAACGACCAGCAGAGCGCGGTCATCGCAGGCTTCAACACCACCCACGACTCCGAGCTGATTTCCGGATATGCGCAGCAGTACTTCGACCTGCTGGTCACCACGTGGGAGTCTTTCTCCCATGAAATGGCCAAGCAGATCGTGCTGGGCTTCTACCCCGGCTCGAACGTCTCCGAGCAGACGCTGGCGCAGACCGACAGCTTCCTGGCCTCGCTCGGCCAGAAGCACCCGGCCATGCGCCGACTGCTGGTGGAGTCCAAGGCAGACGTGGAGCGCGCCTTGGCCGCCCGCGCCGCTGACGCGCAGGCCTAGCCCATAACGATCCCGTGGTGTGCCACGCGCCGTGTGCGTGAAGGCACACCACGTTTCGTTTAAAGGGTGGGAGAATGGGGTCATGGACCTCTCGCAGCACCGATACCAGGTGAGCATCGACTGGACCGGCAACCGCGGGTCCGGCACCGAGGGATACCGCAGCTACGGCCGGGACCACATCGTCCGGGCGCCGGGCCTGCCCGATCTTCCCGGGACCGCCGACCCCACTTTCCATGGCGACAAGGACCGGTGGAATCCCGAGCAGCTGCTGCTGGCGGCGCTGACCCAATGCCACATGCTCTCCTACCTGCATGTGGCGGTGACCCACGGCGTCGTGGTCACCGGCTACAGCGACCAGTCAACCGGCACCCTACGCCTGAACCGCGACAACAGCGGAGAATTCACCCAGGTGGTGCTGCATCCCCGCGTGGAACTCGCCGACGAGTCCCAGCGAGAACTGGCCGACTCGCTGCACCACGAGGCCAACAAGGTTTGTTTTATCGCGCGGTCCGTGAATTTCCCGGTCCTGCACGAGCCAGTCACCTTCCAACCGACAGATACCCGAGGACTTAGCCAATGAGCGAACCACAGTTCCTTCCGCAGGTCGCCCGACGCGACCCCATGAGCAACCCATTGGTGATGGGGAAATCCTCGCAGGAATTCCTCGACCTGGCGCAGGAGCCGGTGGATATCTCGCAGTACGCAGGAACCTTCTACGAGGAAGTCGGCGGCCGACCGGTTTTCGCCCAGCTGACCAAGAACTTCTACGCCTCCGTGGCCGAGGACGAGGACTTCCGCCGGATGTACCCCGAGCAAGACCTGCACCCGGCCCAGGTGCGCCTGCAGTTGTTCCTGGAGCAGTACTGGGGCGGCCCCACGACCTTCTCCGAGCATCGAGGCCACCCGCGCCTGCGCATGCGCCACCACAACTACCCGATCAACTCGCACTACCGCGACGTCTGGCTGGGGCACATGAACAAGGCCATCGACCAGCTCGAGCTTCCGATGCTCCAGGCCGAGACGCTGCGCGACTACTTCGAGCGCGCCGCGCACTCGCTGCAGAACACCCCGGACACCATGTAGCCTGCCGCAGAGAGCGAATGGGCTGGAACTCCCCCGAAGGAGTTCCAGCCCATGGTTCGCTTAACGCCCCGCGCTGCCGCCTAGCCCAGCAGCGAGGACCTGCGCAGCACCACGTGCCCGCGGCCGTTGCTGATCCGCACCCAGCTCCCGTTGCGGAAGACCCGGCTTTCGCTTCCCGGTGCCAGGAATCCCAGGGCCTGCATCGCGAAGGCTGCCCCCATGGGAAGCTCGTGCTCGGCACCGGCAATCGGCGATGACCAGATCCGCTGGCGGATCTGGGCGACCACTGGCTTTCCGGGATTCTCGGGAAGGGCCTTGGCCACGGCATCGATACCCGTTTGGGCCGCGCTGCGCAGCACGTCGTCGGCGATGGCGCCGCTATCGATCCATCCCGAAACCGGTACCGAGATCCCGGCCCAGCGGGGGTTCTCCTGCACCGGAGGAAGTGAGAACTCGACGGAGCCGTCCGTCATGCGGGCCAGGCGGTCCTGCATCGAAGCCAGGGAGTAGCTGCGCGTCAGCTCCGCCGGCTGGGCCAACCGGTGCACCCGCATGGCGAGGATCGTGTATTCGCCCTGGCCCAGGTCTGCGGGAACCAGTACCGGGACGTAGACTGCCAGCGCGGCACCCCGGGCCATGAGCAGCGCCGCATCGTCTTCCACAGTTTTGGCGCGGCTGATGAAGTTCGCCAGATCCGCCACGGAGGTATTGTCGTCAAAAACTAATGCGCTGCTTGCCATGCATTCATGGTCTCACGACTCACGTTCGGCAAATCCCAGCTTCCGCTAATGGCGTCATGAACTGCCATGAAACGTATAGTTGGACGATGAGACTGTGGATGGAAGACGTCATGTTACTTTGCGGTACACGGCGTTGCCCTTCCTCCGCATTATGTACCTGAAGGAGTCGAGATCGTGTCCGAAGAACTAGGCACAACACAAATGCTGCTGGATCTGCTCAATCTGGATGGCGATGACCATGCGCGAACCGACGAGGACATCTTCGTCGGACATACGCCGTCGCACACCTTGGGGCGCGTCTTCGGCGGCCAGGTGCTGGCGCAGTCCGTCGTCGCGGCAACGCGCACGGTCGAACCCAGCCGCGCTGTGCATTCGCTTCACGGCTATTTCCTGCGCCCCGGGGACCCCACCCAGAACATCACCTTCGGCGTCCAGCGCCTGCGCGACGGACGCTCGTTCTCGGCACGGCGTGTGCACGCCTACCAGAACGGCGAGCCGATTCTGTCGATGATCACCTCGTTCCAGGAACCGGCCCAGGGCATCGAGCACTACGATCCGCTGCCGATCTCGGCCCCGGACCCCGAGACGCTGCCGACCACGGCCGAGCTGATCGGGCACATCGACCACCCGGTGGCCCGCGAGTGGGCCTACCAGAGGCCGTTCGACGTCCGGCATGTCACCGACGCCATCTACCTTCCGCACAAGTTCGAGAAGTCCCCCGAGGCCGTCGTCTGGCTGCGCACCACCGCCAAGCTGCCCGACGACCCGGCGCTGCATCGCGCCGCCTTGGCCTACGCCAGCGACTACATGCTGCTGGAACCGGTGCTCCGCGCCCACGGCAAGACTTGGGTCCACCCGGGCTTGAGCGTCGCAAGCCTGGACCATGCAATGTGGTGGCACCGGGATTTCCGCGCCGATGAATGGCTGCTGTACGTCTTGCATTCGCCGTCGGCCTCATCGGCCCGCGGGCTGGGGACCGGGCAGTTCTTCAACCGAGAGGGAACGCTCGTGGCGACGGTGGCTCAGGAAGGAATGGTCAGGCTGCCGGAGGACTCGCTGTAGCGAGCCCAGCGGCGGGCCGGGTCAGGTTGGGCGCAAGTCCTCGTCGTCGGCGGCTTCCAGGCGGCGCGCGCCCGAGCCTTCCTGGGCCAGCGCGTCGTCCGGGTTCAGCAACGTGCAGGCCTGCATTGAGAGGCAGCCGCAGCCGATGCAGCCCATCAAGCGGTCTTCGAGTTCCTCGATGGCCCTTCGGCGTGCTTCCAGGACCCGTTTCCATTCGGCTGTCGCCCGCAGCCAGTCGGCTTCGGAGGGCATGGTGCTCATCGGCACCGGTTCAAGCGCACGTTTGATGTCACTCAACGGAATACCCAGCTTGCTGCCAACGGTGATCAGCGAGATACGCCGCAACATGTGCCGCGGATACCGGCGCTGGTTGCCCGCCGACCGAAGCGACGCAATGAGTCCCACGTCTTCGTAATAGTGCAGGGCCGAACGGGCGACCCCGGTTCGCTCGCTCACCGAGCCGATGCTCAGCAGTTCCTGCCCGGGCATCTCGCGAGGCAGCTCTTCGCCGCTCATTGTGTCCATGATCACCACACCTCCGCTTGACCTCAAGTTTACTTGAAGTCTTAGTGTGGGGCGTATAGATGGTTTAGATTCAGGGCCAGCATCGGCCCTGACCAACACTGGACTGCCCCATACAGCCCAGCAGAAGGATCAGTGAATATGTCGACTTTGTCTGATGATTTCCGTACCGCATTCCGTCATCACCCCGCCGGCGTCGCGCTCATCACCGCAACGGTCGACGGCATTCCCTACGGCCTGACGGTGTCATCGCTGGCCTCGCTGTCCATTGAACCCGTCGCTGTGTCCTTTTCCCTGACCAAGGAGTCCGGAGCCGCAGGAGCGGTCTTGTCCGCATCGAGCTTCATGATCCACCTGCTGGGCGAAGACCATCACGAACTGGCAACGAACTTTGCCAAGCCGGGAGCTCCCCGCTTCACCGAGGAACAGGGATTCCAGTTCCTGCCCACCGGTGAACCGTATTTCCCGCATGCTCCGGTGGCGCTTCGCGCGAGCCTCCACTCCTCGATCAGCATCGGCGGTTCCCGGCTGATCGCCGCCGAGGTCCACGAGATCCTGCACGGCACCCACCAGCAGCACCTGCTCCACCAAGACCGCCAGTACCTCCGGCTGTCCGGGCTCATGGCCGCCTCGCCAAACACCTAGGCGCTCACAGGAGCCCGCGCCGGGGTACGAAAAAAGCCGCCACTTTCGTGGCGGCTTTTCCCTTACCCGGAATCTTTAGTCGCGGGTCAAGCGGCGGTGGGTGACGCGGTGCGGCTTCGCTGCATCCGGGCCCAGGCGCTCAATCTTGTTGGCTTCGTAGGACTCGAAGTTGCCCTCGAACCAGTACCAGTTCGACGGGTTCTCTTCGGTGCCCTCGTAGGCCAGGATGTGGGTGGCCACGCGGTCCAGGAACCAACGGTCGTGGGAGACGACCACTGCACAGCCCGGGAACTCCAGAAGCGCGTTTTCCAGCGAGGACAGCGTTTCAACGTCGAGGTCGTTGGTAGGCTCATCGAGCAGCAACAGGTTGCCGCCCTGCTTGAGGGTCAGTGCCAGGTTCAGGCGGTTGCGCTCACCACCGGAGAGCACACCTGCCTTCTTCTGCTGGTCCGGGCCCTTGAAGCCGAACGCCGAAACATAGGCGCGCGAAGGCATTTCGACCTGGCCGACCTGGATGTAGTCCAGTCCGTCCGAAACAACTTCCCACAGGCTCTTGTTCGGATCGATGTTTTCGCGGTTCTGGTCAACGTAGGAGATCTTGACGGTTTCGCCGACCTTCAGGTTGCCGCCGTCCAGCTGCTCCATGCCCACGATGGTCTTGAACAAGGTCGACTTACCGACACCGTTCGGACCGATAACGCCAACGATGCCGTTGCGCGGCAGCGAGAACGATAGGCCGTCGATGAGGACGCGGTCGCCGAAGCCCTTCTTCAGGTCCGTGGCCTCGATAACTACCTGGCCCAGGCGCGGGCCTGGCGGGATCTGGATCTCTTCGAAGTCAAGCTTGCGGGTGCGCTCGGCTTCGGCTGCCATTTCCTCGTAACGTGCCAGACGGGCCTTGGACTTGGTCTGGCGTCCCTTGGCATTGGAGCGAACCCATTCGAGTTCCTCGGCCAGGCGCTTTGCCAGCTTCTGGTCCTTCTTGCCCTGGACCTCCATGCGTTCGCGCTTCTTCTCCAGGTAGGTGGAGTAGTTGCCCTCGTATGGGTGCAGACGACCGCGGTCGACTTCACAGATCCATTCGGCGACGTGATCGAGGAAGTAACGGTCGTGGGTCACGGCCAGTACGGCGCCCGGGTAGGCCGACAGGTGCTGCTCCAGCCACAGGACCGACTCGGCGTCCAAGTGGTTGGTGGGCTCATCGAGCAGCAGCAGGTCCGGCTTCTGCAGAAGCAGCTTGCACAGTGCTACACGACGGCGCTCACCACCGGAGAGGTGGGTGACCATTTCGTCGCCCGGCGGGCAGCGCAGGGCATCCATGGCCTGTTCAAGCTGGTTGTCGATGTCCCAAGCGTCGGCAGCGTCAATCGCTTCCTGCAGCTTGCCCATCTCTTCCAGCAGGGCATCGAAGTCGGCGCCGTCTTGGGCCATTTCTTCGGAGATTTCGTTGAAGCGCTGGATCTTTTCGTAGATCTCGCCAACGCCTTCCTGGACGTTGCCCAGGACAGTCTTTTCTTCGTTCAGCGGCGGTTCCTGCAGGAGGATGCCGACCGAGTAGCCTGGTGAGAGTCGAGCCTCACCGTTCGACGGGGTATCAATCCCCGCCATGATCTTCAGGATTGTTGACTTACCAGCACCGTTAGGGCCCACGACACCAATTTTGGCGCCCGGATAGAACGACATGCTGACATCGTCAAGAATGACTTTGTCACCAACGGCCTTGCGAGCCTTGGTCATCGTATAAATGAATTCCGCCATACCCTTAAGGCTAGTCTGTCGCAGGCTCCAAAACCCAATCCATGGGGCAGAATCTTCCTCTCACGGTGCCCGGATTCACAAAGTCCGCCCGGGCACCGAAGGTTTTGCGGGTTTCAGGCCGCGTCGGTGTCCTCGCTGGCCCACATGTTCTCTCCCCGCACTTCGTCCGAAGATCGAGAATTCCCCGCGGCCGAGGTGTGCGTCACGCGTTCGGCTTCGCCGCCGTCACTGCGAACCTTGGTGAATAGCGACGTGCCGAACCTGAGATCATGGCCCAGCGAATATGCCTCGAGGTCGGCGCTCATCCCCCGGGTGCCGTCGGGCCGGTCAAACTGTCGAATCTGCAGTTTTCCGAAGATCACCAAATGGTCTCCTTGGGCAATCGACTCCATCGCGTTTTCTGCCAGGGCGCGAAATGCCGAGATGGAAAACCAGCTGGTTGCGCCATCGACCCACTGCCCGGTTTCGCCGTCGCGTTTGCGTTCATGAGTCGCAACACGGAACTTGAGTACCGCGAGTCCCTTCGGGGTAATGCTCAATTGCGGTTCCGTACCGACAATCCCCCGGATGGTCATCAAATCGGTCATGGCCTGTTCTCCTTTGAACGTGGAACCAGCGAATGCCGGCTTCCACTCCATGTTCAGCCATGCTCCTTTTATTCAGGACCGAATCGGACGATCTGTGGATAATCGCGGTGTTGCCGGTTCGCCGAAGGCGCGGACGGACAGCATGACAGCAATCAGAATTGCAGGAAGGATCCACCCGGACCATCCGAGGATCGAGGCCTTTTGCGTATCAAGGATTACGCCTATCACCATGAATAGCGATACGAGTCCCGCACTGGCGTTGAAGATCGCGTGGGCGAGGGCGGCAGGCCAGACCGACTGGGAGAAGGTCCGCAACCAGGCGAAGAATGCGCCCACCACAACGCACATTCCACACATGGACACTACGCCCCATGCTCCGTCGGCCAACGGGTAGTTGTAGCCGAGAAGGATTAGTGGTGCATGCCAAATTCCCCACACGATTCCGGAAATCAGAATGGCGGGAAGTTGGCCCATCGGCTGCAGGCGGGGCCACAACCAGCCACGCCAACCGACTTCTTCACCCAGAGCAGGAAGCAGGTTCATCAGTCCCGCAACAAGGATCAAACCACCCTGATCTGCGAGGTAGTGGCCGATACCATCCTCGCCTGAAACGATTTTCAAGATCGTGAAGTTCTGCAGATCCCCGGGAAAGACGCCGAGCCAGGACCCGACGAAGACCGCCTGGAGGATCAAGAACACCGGAATCAGTATTCCGAGCAGCATGGCGGTGATGAACCGCCAAGGACGGCGCACTGGCCACATGCCGACGTGCTCAAAAAATTTACCGAGCTTCCCTTCGAGGGACGCTACGATAACAGCCGCAATGCTCGGAGTGATCATCATCGCCAGCGCGATCCACCTGAATGATGGATGGGCAAGTCCCCCGCCAAGCCATAGCGGCATGGCGACGATCCACGCAAGAATCATGCTCAAGAGACAGAACAGCACAGTTCCTTGAACTCTCCCGATTTTCCATCGCTGCACGTTAACCTCGCCTAATCAGCAACTGTAAAACCACTGCCAATCCCACCCTATCCGTTTCGAATCGCGTTCCATGCGAACCATAGGCTAAACTATTTTGGGTTCTGCCTCCGTAGCTCAGCTGGATAGAGCAAGAGCCTTCTAATCTCTAGGTCGTGGGTTCGAATCCCGCCGGGGGCGCAAAACAGGAACCGCCGTTCACTTGGTCAAACAGGTGCACGGCGGTTCTTTTCTTCGGTCAGAAACCTCTAGTCCAGTCCGCCGCAATCCCCGGATGCCAACATTGACAAGGCTCTTGTCACTGCAGGCGGTCCCTGAACCGGGCTGATCGATCGCGACTGGCATTGTGAGCCAGCGCGAGGGCGTGCTGCGGACCGCGCTTTCTCCACCGTTAGATGACCTGCGAGCAAATGGCTCGACCTGCTTGGCGACCGGTGAAGAGACAACCGCCCAGAAAAGTTCCCTCAAGAGCGTTGTATCCGTGCATACCCCCGCCGCCGAAGCCTGAGGCTTCCCCCACGGCGTAGAGTCCATTCAGAAGCCTGCCTTCCGGAGACAGCACACGCCCCGAGAGGTCGGTTTGCAATCCGCCAAGCGACTTGCGGGTCAGCACATGCAACTTCACGGCGATCAGCGGCCCGGCGGCAGGGTCGAGGATCCGATGCGGCGCGACGACGCGCATGAGCCTGTCGCCCAGATACCTGCGCGCATTCCGGATGCTTTGCATCTGCGAGTCCTTGCTGAAGGCGTTCTCCACTTGGAGATCTCGTGATTCTATTTGCCGGCGCAGGAGTTCCGTGTCCAACTGTGCCTCTGGCGCAATCGCGTTCATTTTCGCGACCAGGCCTTCGAGAGTATCGGATGACACGAAATCCGCCCCATGCTCCAGGAACGCCGCGACGGGAGCCGGGGCGCCTTTGCCGAAAAGCCGGTCTTTGACCACTGCCTTGCGATCATGGTTGGTGAGGTCCGGATTCTGCTCGGAGCCTGAGAGCGCGAATTCTTTCTCGATGATCCGCTGGTTCAAGACGAACCACGAATGGTCAAACGCGGAAGAGCTCGGATCGGTTCTCAGATGACGGAGGGTACCGATGGTGTCGTGCCCCGGCAGACCGGGCGCAGGCAGGCGGTTGCCGTTTGCATCGAACCACATTGATGTGGGACCCGGGAGTATCCGGATGCCATGCAGTGGCCAAATCGGGTCCCAGTTTCTGATTCCTTCGGTGTAATGCCACATGCGATCGCGGTTCACGACGTTTGCCCCCGCAGCTTCGCCAAGTTCCAGTCCGCTACCATCAACGTACGCAGGCACCCCCGAAATCATGTGGGCTGGCGCGTTGCCAAGGCGGTCCGGCCAGTATTTCCTGACCAAATCATGGTTGCCCCCGATCCCGCCGGTGGCCACGACCACTGCCTGCGAATGGATCTCGAACTCGCTTTCGACGACCCGAGAGGATCTGACGCCACGGGCACTGGCATCCGGCTCCAGGACGCTGCCGCGCACCCCGGTGACGGTCCCATCAGTCACGACGAGTTCGGTCACCCGATGCCTGAAGCAGAGATCTGCTTTGCCGTCCCGGTGCGCTTGAAGAACTTTCTCTGCGAAGGGGCCGCTAACGCCAGTACCCGTTCCCCATGAAATGTGGAAGCGTGGAACGGAGTTCCCGTGGCTTCCCGCGGCGCCGCTACCCCGCTCGGCCCAGCCGACAACCGGAGTCAGCTCGATGCCCTGTTCGCGAATCCACGAGCGTTTTTCCTCAGCGGCGAATTCAACATAGGCCTTGGCCCACTTCACAGCCCAGGCGTCCTGATCTTCCAGCCGATCAAACTGTGCGCTGTCCCGCCAGTCGCTCCAAGCAAGCTCGAAGGAGTCCTTGACACGGAGGTGCCGTTGCTCGGGCGAGTCAACGATAAACAGCCCGCCGAATGACCAATATGCCTGCCCGCCGAGATTGTTCGAGTTTTCCTGGTCCAGGACGGTTACGTGCAGCCCGGCGTCTATGACCTCGGCCGCCGCAACCAGTCCAGACAACCCGGATCCGATGATCACCACATCAGTTTTCAGTGCCTTGGCTCCCACTACCATATCCCCGCTTCGTTGGAAGAGCTTCAGATAATGCTCAGAGCCTACGTGGCATCGGCAAATCACACCAGCCTTGCATTTGTTTGACTTGGGCAATAATTACAGAGCCCGAGGATCTAATCTCGACTGGACCAATCAGGCTGAGGCGGGCGCATTATCCGATTCTGTGAATGGCATACGAGCAAGCGCAACACCGACACTGAAAATCGCTCAAACGAGGGCATCACGCAAGGAAACTAACGCGGAATGAGATAAACTTTTAAGCAGTTTCACGTTGAAGGGCGAAAGGGTAAATGACACAGGCCACCAGCACAGCTTCTCGGAGAGTTCTCACCGAGCGGACTAGCATTAATCTCATTTTTCTAGCTGCTGGCATCTCTTTCGCATCGTGGGCCGGTCGCCTGACCGTCATTGATGAGGTCTTCAATTTTTCGGGCCTGACGTTCGGTTCATTCCTGCTGTGCATGACCGCGGGAACCCTATTGGGCATTTCGATAATTCCGATAATTAGTAGAAAAATAAATACTCGAAAACTACTTTTCTACTTCCCAATTCTACTCGCTGCGTGCCTTGTCGCCCTCGGTATTTCAATTTCAATTACGCGCACACCAATAACTGCGTTTATCTTCCTTTTTATTAATGGGATATTTTTCGGATGCCTGGATATCATGATGAATGTCAGCGGCGCTCGTGTTGAACGGCATCAAGGGCGAAGCCTCATGCCGATATTCCATGGATTCTTCAGTCTCGGAACGCTACTCGGCGCGGGGATCGCGACGGCAACAATTAGCCTCCGGATGCTGACCATCTGGCATTTCTCGATTGTCGCCGCCATGCTGGTGGCTATCGCCGTTCTGGCACAGGTGGGGCTAGTTGGCTGGGAACAAGAAAACTACGGAACTCGATCCAAACCGTCGAACAGGAGCAATACCGCGTCGAACCAAAAGTTGGGCCTGCTGCTCTTGCTCGGGCTCATGGTAGCCGGCCTAAGCTTCGCCGAAGGCGCGGCCAATGACTGGATTGCTCTGGCAACCGTCAATGGCCATGGCTTGCCCCATCACACCGGCGCGCTCATGTTCACCCTTTTCGTGGCAGCTATGACGGCCGGGCGGTTTGCTGGTGGCAAGATCGTGGACAGCGTCGGACCACGGCGCACCCTGCTGCTCATGGGCTCGATAGGGTTGGCCGGCATCTGCATATTCCTGATCGGCCACGGCCCTATCGTCCTTGGAATCGCAGCGGTCATGTGGGGCCTGGGAAGTTCATTGGGCTTCCCGGTGGGCATGACCATCGCCGCCTCGCAGGGCAGCAGACTTGGCCCCAACGCTGTAAGCATCATCAGCGCCTTCGGATACGGCGCGATGCTTTCCGGCCCACCACTGATCGGATTCGCCGTCGATCATACCGGCCTGCCGGAAGCCCTGTGGATCGCTTTCGGGGTCATGTTGATGTCCTTGCTGCTGACACCACGCGTAACCCGCGTGCCGGCAAAGATTACGAGTGTCGGCTAGACCGGCAGGACCGCCCTGCCCTTGATGTTTCGCATGACAATGGTGCTGGTCAACTTTTCAACCGCCGGCAAGTTCACCAGCACCTCGTCATAGACCCGCTGGTAGTGCGGCAGATCCTTGGCGAATACCCGCAGCAGGAAGTCGGGTTCGCCGAACAGGCGCTGCGCCTCCACGATGAGCTCCTCCGATTCGACGGCTGCCTCGAATTCCTTCAAATGCGAACGGTCCCTGAGCGTGACGAACACCAGCGCCTCGAATCCGAGCCCCAGTTGCCTCGGATCGACCACGGCTTGGTATCCGGTGATCACACCGGACCGTTCCAGCTCGCGCATCCGTCGGTGACATGGCGCAACCGATAGTCCGACGCGGGCGGCAACAGCAGTGGCGCTCATTCGCCCGTCCTGCTGCAGTTCAGCGATGATGGCGCGATCCAATTTATCCATAGCTTGATAGTACTGCACAAATATTTTGCTTAAGTTCTGAGTAAGAATGATTTATATTGCTCATGTGGTCCGTCAAGGCAAAGATTCGGCAAGCACATTTCCCGTTTTTTCTCCTAACGTTGTTCCCAGGTCATCAGATACACACTGGAGGAACAATGGAAATCAGTCAGCTGACGGGTTTTTTGCTGGTTTCAATTACCCTTGCCTGCACCCCTGGCGCCGACTGGGCCTACATCATCTCCTCCGCGCTGGGAAAGACCAGCTACCGCCCGGCAGTCTGGGGCCTGCTCTCCGGATACCTGTTCCACACCGCACTTCTGGTCTGCGGCATGGCCGCCCTGGTGGCAAGCTCCCCCAATCTCTTGATGGGCCTGACCATGGCCGGTTCGCTCTACCTGCTCTGGCTTGGCATCTCGACGTTGCGCAGCTGGAAGAAAGCCAAGTTCTATGACGGTTCCGCCGGCCCGGGACTCCAGGAAGTCGCCACCGACCCTACACCGGACGCCCCGCAGGCGTCGGCTTCGGTTGCCCTGCTGCAAAAGGCCCCGACCGAGGTGAAGTCCGCCGGCGCATGGCGCGCCCCGTTCTTCAAGGGTCTGCTCACCAGCGGCACCAACCCCAAGGCCTTGCTTCTTTATGTCGCACTGATCCCCCAGTTCCTCGATAGCGCGCAGCCCATGCCGATGACGGTGCAAACGGCCATTCTCGGCCTCGGGCACTTCGTGGTATCGATCGCCGTGTACTTCTCCGTGGCCAAGGCCGCCCGGGTCCTGCTTCGCTCCAGGCCCGTGGCCGCCCGCATGGTGACCTTCGGCTCCGGAATCATCATGATCGGCCTCGCTCTGGGTTTGATTTACGAGCAGTTTTTCGTCGTATAGCTACTTTCTTGAACAGTGATCAAGAAAATTGAACGGTGATCAAGTATCCTCTTAATTGTGGCCACCCAAGCCATGAACTAAGAGCATGACTGATCGAACTGCACCCAGCAGATCTCATCGGCCTTGCATGAGTGACCTGCTGGAGCATTGTGAACTTACCTCAGATTCAACTGGAGAACGTGACGGTCAGCTACGACGACCGTGACGTGCTGACCAATCTCACGCTCGCACTCAACGAACAGCGCATCGGAATCATCGGTGCCAATGGTGCGGGAAAGAGCACCCTGTCCCGTCTGCTGAACGGATTGGTCCTGCCTACCACGGGCACCGTCCGCGTCGGCGAGCTCACCACGGCCAAGCATGCAAAGCAGATCCGGCGCGATGTGGGGTTCGTTTTCCAGAACCCCGCAAACCAGATCATCATGCCGCTGGTGGCCGAAGACATCGCCTTCGGATTGAAAAACCTCGGACTCGGAAAGCAGGAACGCCAGTTCCGCGTCGCCGACACCCTGGCGCAGCTGAACATCACGCATCTCGCGGAGCGTGAAAGCCATACCCTCTCCGGTGGAGAGCAGCAGATGGTCGCGCTGGCCGCTGTCATCGCGATGCAGCCGCGAACGATTGTCTTCGACGAACCGACCACCATGCTGGACTTGAAGAACCGGCTGGCATTCCAACGAGAAATCGCCCGGCTGGACCAGCGGGCCATCGTGGTCACCCATGACTTGGAGATCCTCGAGGACTTCGACCGGGTCGTGGTGGTCACCGACGGCGGCATCGGATTCGACGGGGCTCCGGACCAGGCCATCGCCCACTACCGTCAGTGGAGCCACGCATGATCGCGGCGAAAAATACGTCGTGGCTGTCCAGAACCCCCGCGGGATGGAAGTTCGGAACCCTGCTGGCGATCAGCATCAGCCTGTATCTGATCTCCTCCTGGCAGGTGCTGCTGGCCTTGCTGCTCGTGAGCATCGCCACCCTGGTATCGGCCCGGGTGGACTTCAAGCAGCTGCGCATGCCGCTGGTAACGCTGGCCGCCATCCTTGCCGTGGTGCTGATCCTGCTGGGAATCCAAACAGGCTGGCTCAACGCAACCATCGCGGTGCTGCGCTTGCTCACCATGTGCATATTCGCCTATTCGGTCAGCCTGACCACGAGTTTCGACGCCATGCTGGAGCTGTTCCAGAAGGTCGCTTCTCCCCTGCGCGTTCTCGGCGCCAATCCGGCGCAGATCGCGTTGGCCCTGTCCATGGCCATCCGGTTCATCCCGGAGCTCAAACGCGTTTATCTTGAGGTCCGCGAGGCGCAGCACGCCCGCGGTCTGGGCAACAACCCGCTCGCGGTAAGCGTCCCGCTGGTCATTCGATCCCTGAAAATCGCGGACGAGACCGCCGAAGCGCTCGACGCCCGCGGCTATGATTCCGCACCGGCACGGCACCACCGGCTCTAGCCGCCCCACCACCCTTCATCGCCTTCACCCGTCTCTAGGAGTACCCATGTCCACCACCACCGCCCCCTCCCAAACACGCAATACCGTGTACGTCGCAGTCTTCGCGGCGATGATCGCCGCAATGGGACTGGTTCCGCCCATCACCCTGGGCGTCATCCCGGTGCCGATCACCCTGCAGACCCTGGGCGTCATGCTCGCCGGCGCCATGCTGGGCCCTTGGCGCGGTTCCTTGGCGTCGCTGGTCGTGATCGTGCTCTCCGTGGCAGGACTGCCGCTGCTGGCCGGAGGCCGCGGCGGGTTGGGTGTGCTGTTGGGCCCAACCGGCGGCTACCTGGTCGGATGGTTCTTCGGCTCGCTGGTCATCGGTGCGCTGTTCAAGTACTGGGTGATCCGCATGCAGTCCAAGCTCCTGCAGCTGGTGTCCGGCCTGGTTGCCACCATCCTCGGCGGCATCGTGGTGATCTACCTGTTCGGCGTCCCGTGGACCGCGGTTGTCACCGGTCTCGACCTGAAGACCTCGCTGGTCGGCTCCCTCGCATTCCTGCCCGGTGACCTGCTCAAGGCAGTGGTGGCCACGCTCGTCGCCCTGACCGTCCACCGCAGCTACCGCGGACTGCTGAAGTAACCTCGTGGATCTCTCGCTTGCCGTGGAGCATTGGGCTCGAAGCACGCCGGACCGGATCGCAGTGGCCTCCGCCAAGGAGGAACTGACCTTCGGCCAGCTGATGCTTCGGGCCCAAGGTCTATCCACGCGCCTTCGCCGGCACCCGGGCCTGCGCGTGGGCATCCATACCCAGGACCCGGTGGCCATGGCGGTCGGGTTCCATGCGGCGGTTCTGGCCGGAAAGTCGCTGGTTGTCCTCGATCCAGCCTGGCCGCAGGAACAGCTAGCAGCAACCGCCCGACGGCTGGGAGCCGCCTTGGTGGTCACCGCCCCGGAGCACGCAGCTGTGCTCCAAAACCTTGGTTTCTCCACCCATTCGGTTCCAGTTGACGGCGCAGGTCCCCTGCACCCGGTCCGGCCGGCCTCTGCAGAGCGCGAACTGCTGGTCATCTGCACCTCCGGATCCAGCGGCGAGCCCAAGGCGATCGTGCGCAGCCAGGGCTCATGGCAGCAGTCGCTGTCCTCGGGCGCCGCGATCCTCGGCGCAGTTCCCGCCGCGCTCACCCTATGCCCCGGGCCGATATCCCATGGGCTCGGACTGTACGCGCTGGTCGAATCGCTGCATACCGGTGGAACCCTGCTGGCCAGCGGACGCTGGAACACCGATACTGCCCGCACCCTGCTTGGAAGGTACGCCTGTACCCGCATCGTCTCGGTCCCAACGATCATCCAGCGGCTGCTCGATGCGTCCCCCGACGGCGCACTGGACTCGCTTACCACGGTGGTCAGCGGCGGTGAACCGCTGCCCGCCCCCACGGTGGAGACGATTTTCACCGATACCCCTGCGACGGCCTGCACCGAATACTACGGCAGCTCGGAGCACAGCCTGATTGCCTACCGCCACCGCGAACCAGGCGAAGAGCCCGCCGGAAACTTCATTGGCATTCCGTTCCACGGGGTGAAGGTGCACATCCACCGTGAGGAGGGCGCTTCGCCCGGGGGCGCGATCTTCGTAGACAGCCCGTTCAACGCCGAAGGCTACGATTCTTCCGGCGCCGTGTGCATCAATCGGTGCGGAGCCTCCACCAGCGTCGGCGACCTCGGGCGGCTGCTCGACGATGGCCGATTGGAACTTCACGGACGCGGCGGAGCGATGCTCAACCTCAACGGCAATAACGTGCATCCGGGTGAAATCGCGCAGGCCTTCGCACGGCTTGGCCTGGCGGACGTGCGGATCCGCATGTCCTTGCGCGGCGGCAGCAAAACGCTGCTGGCCTACACCTGCACGGAACCGCAGCCGGGCCCGGAGCTTGCCGGCCGGCTGCGCGAGCTGCTGCCGAGCTACAAGATCCCCCGCGAACTGGTATTTCTTGAACGCTGGCCGATGACTTCCAGCGGAAAGATCGCCGACGCCGAACTTCCCGATTCGGGTATTCCCGACCTAGCGAAGGTGGCCCTGAGATGAATCACGCCTACATTATCGGCGCCGCGCGCACTCCGATTGTCCGCGCAGGCAAGGAGTTCACCCGGATCACCGCGGACAGGTTGCTCGGGACCGTGGTCGATGCGCTGCTGCAACGCACGGGCATTGCACCCCAGGCCGTGGACCATGTTTATGCCGGCAACGCCGCCGGACCGGGCGGGAACATTGCCCGGGTTGCGGCTCTCGCCTCGGCGCTGCCGCAGACGGTTCCGGCCACCAGCGTGGATGCGCAGTGCGCCAGCGGACTGGAATCCATCGCGGCGGCGGCGCGCATGATCCGCTGCGGCGAAGCGGACCTGGTGATTGCCGGAGGTGTTGAATCCGCGAGCACCGCGCCGTGGCGCGTGGAGAAGCAGACCGATCCCATGATGCAGCCGCGGCTCTATTCGCGGGCGCGCTTCACGCCAGTTCCCGATCCGGACCCGGACATGGGAGTCGCGGCGGAGAATATCGCGCAGCGCTACGGCATCAGCCGGCAGCGGCAGGACAAGTTCGCGTTGGACAGCCACCGCAAGGCGCTGCAGGCCATGGAATCCGGGGCATTCAGCGCCGAGCTTGTGGGCATCCCGACTTCAGGCGGGCTGGTCGAGGCCGACACCTGCCCGCGCCCGGGGCTCACCCCGCGCAAGCTCGCAGCGCTCAAGCCCGCCTTCGTGCCTGGAGGCAGCGTCACAGCGGGCAACGCCTGCCCGATCAACGACGGCGCGGCCGCGGTCGTGCTGACCAGCGAGCGGATGCTCGAACAGCTGGAACCTGACTTTGCCCTGCGCTACCTCGGCGCGGCCTCCGGAGCGAGCGATCCGGAAATCCTCGGCATGGCGGCGACGCCCGCCTACCGGAATCTGGTCCGCCTGCTCGGCGAGGATCCCACGCGCAGCGACGCGCTGATTGAATTCAATGAGGCGTTCGCGGTGCAGGCGCTGGCCTGCCTGGACGAATTGGGCATTGGCGAACACCGGGTGAACCGCCAAGGCGGAGCCTTGGCCCTCGGGCATCCCTACGGGGCCAGCGGAGCGGTCCTGGTCACCCGTTTATTCTGGCAGGCCCAGCAGGCCCCCACCCCGGGCCAGCGTGCCGTCGCGTTGATGGCCGCCGCAGGAGGCACCGGAAGCGCAGTCGCCTTCGAATCGATGCCCAGTAAGCAGGATTAGAGGTTGAAGCCCAGCGCGCGCATCTGGTCGCGGCCGTCTTCGGTGATGTGTTCGGGGCTCCATGGCGGCATCCAGACCCAGTTCAGGCGGTAGGCCTCGACGAGGCTCTGCAAGGCGTTTTCCACCTGGTCCTCGATGACCGGGGTCAGCGGGCAAGCCGCGCTGGTCAGCGTGATGTCGATGTCCAGGGCGCCGTCCTCGGCGAAGCGCAACCCGTACACGAGGCCCAGGTCAACGATGTTCACACCGAGTTCCGGGTCAATGACATCCCGCAACGCTTCTTCAATGTCCTCAATGGGCTTGGCAACCAGCTTGGCGGTTGCGTGCGTCGTTTCTGTCACGATTCTCTCCCCTGTCGCACTCTATGTGAGCTAGCCCTCACTGGAATACAGGGAACTATACGCACGGCTTCGCGCCGCCTGCCACCGCCAGTCCCACTGAGTCGAAATGGGCAGAGATTTTGCCCCTGCAGCCGTACCGCGAGCCGACAGCAGATGGCAATAGGCGCCGCACGAAACGAAATTCGTGCGGCGCCTTTGTGGCTCAGCTGTGACTAGATGTTGAACCCGAGGGCTCGCATCTGGTCGCGTCCGTCATCGGTGATCCGTTCAGGACCCCAAGGCGGCATCCAGACCCAGTTCAACCGGTGATCGTCGACGACGCTCTCCAACGCGGAGGCTACCTGCTCCTCGATGATGTCGGTCAGCGGGCAGGCGGCGGTGGTCAGGGTGAGGTCCAGGACCAGCGCGCCGTCTTCGGCGTACTTCAATCCGTAGAGCAGCCCCAGGTCGACAATGTTGACTCCGAGTTCCGGGTCAATGACGTCCTTCAGTGCTTCTTCGACGTCCTCCAGCGGAGTAGTCGTGGAGCCCTTGCTCTGTTCCGTAGCTTCGCTCATGGGAACTTTCCTAACTAGGCGTTGACGTTCAGGTAACGGTCGTAGCCTTCTTCTTCCAGGCGGTCGGCAAGCTCCGGGCCGCCCTGTTCAGCGATCTTGCCATCCACGAACACGTGCACGAAGTCCGGCTTGATGTAGCGCAGGATGCGGGTGTAGTGGGTGATCAGCAGGGTGCCCATCTGGTTCTCCTCCTGGGCGCGGTTGACGCCCTCGGAGACGATCTTCAGTGCGTCGACGTCCAGGCCGGAGTCGGTCTCGTCCAGCACGGCGAACTTCGGCTTGAACAGTTCCAGCTGCAGGATCTCGACGCGCTTCTTCTCGCCGCCCGAGAAGCCCTCGTTCACGTTGCGCTGTGCGAAGTCGGCATCGATCTTCAGCTTGCCCATGGCTTCCTTGACGTCCTTGGTCCAGGTACGCAGCTTCGGGGCTTCGCCGTCGATAGCGGTCTTGGCGGTGCGCAGGAAGTTGGTCATGGTCACGCCCGGAACCTCGACCGGGTACTGCATGGCCAGGAACAGGCCTGCCTTGGCGCGCTCGTCAACGCTCATCTCCAGCACGTCTTCGCCGTCCAGGGTGATCGAACCACTGGTGACGTTGTAGCGCGGGTGACCGGCGATGGTCGACGCCAGGGTCGACTTGCCCGAACCGTTGGGGCCCATGATTGCGTGGGTCTCATTGGTGTTGATGGTCAGGGTTACACCCTTGAGGATTTCCTTGGAGCCCTGCTCGGTGTCGATCGAGACGTGCAGGTCCTTGATTTCCAGAGTAGACATACGTCGTTCCGTTTCTTTCTAAAAGCTGATGAAGACAGGCACTGACTAGTTGTCAGTTGCAGCCAGTTCGGATTCGATGGTCTCGGTCAGACGCTCCTGCAGAGCTTCGTCGCCGATCTGCTGAACGATTTCGTTCAGGAAGCCGCGAACCACCAGGCGGCGTGCGGTCTTCTCGTCGATGCCGCGGGCCATCAGGTAGAACAGGTGCTCATCGTCGAAACGGCCGGTGGTCGATGCATGTCCCGCACCGTCGATCAAGCCGGTTTCGATTTCCAGGTTCGGCACCGAGTCGGCGCGTGCGCCGTCGGTCAGCACCAGGTTGCGGTTCGCTTCGTAGGAGTCGGTGCCCACGGCGGCCTTCTGGATCAGCACGTCGCCGACCCATACGGTGTGCGCGTCCTTGCCCTGCAGCGCACCCTTGTAGAGCACGTTGGACTTGCAGTTGGCCACGGCGTGGTCAACGAACAGGCGGTGCTCCTGGTGCTGGCCGGCATCGGCGAAGTACAGGCCGTACAGCTCGATCTCGGCGCGTTCGCCGGTGAAGCGTGCCGACGGGTTCACGCGCACCAGGTCGCCACCGAAGGTGACGGCGATGTGCTTGAACGATGCACCGGCGGCAACCAGCGCCTGCTGCGAGGAAGCATGGACGGCGTCGTTCTCCCAGGCCTGCAGCGAGATCACGGTCAGGCGGGCGTCGGCACGGACATCGAATTCGATGTTCTGCGCCAGCACGGCGGAGCCGACGTGGTCCAGGATGATGGTTGCTTCGGTGTTCTCCTCGGCAACCACGATGATGTGCTGGGCGGCGGCATCCAGCGACTCGCCGGTGATGCGCAGGGTGGCCTGCACGCCTTCGGCGCCCTTCGGAACGGTGACGACCTGCGAGCTGGAAGCGTACTTCCAGGCGTTGGCCGAGACGCGGTCATCCGGGGTGTGGGCGATGCCGTTGAGCACGTCATCGGCGGCGACCTCGGTCAGCACGACTGCATCGCTGCCGGTCAGCTCGACCTTCGGGGCGACACCGGTCAGCTCGTCGGTGTGCAGGCCCTTCAGGCGCTTGAGCGGGGTGAAGCGCCAGTCCTCTTCGCGGCCGGTCAGCTTGGCGAAGTCCTCGACGTTGTAGCTGGTCAGACGGCCTGCACGCGAGGAGTCCGGAACGCCTACGCCGCCGCCGTGGCTGTGCGCCTTCGATGAAGCGCCGCCCAGCGGGGAGCCGTTGGAGTCGTTGATCGGCGAAAGGTTTTCGCCCTCTTCGGTGAAACCGGGAATCGATGGTGCGCCGATGCGCGACTTCTCTTCCGGGATATGGGTGGTGGTCTCCGACATTCTTAGCCGACCGATCCTTCCATCTGAAGTTCAATAAGGCGGTTCAGTTCCAGCGCGTATTCCATTGGCAGTTCGCGCGCGATCGGCTCGACGAAGCCGCGCACGATCATTGCCATGGCCTCGTCCTCGGCCAGGCCGCGGGACTGCAGGTAGAACAGCTGTTCCTCGGAAACGCGGGAAACGGTTGCCTCATGGCCCATGGTCACGTCGTCCTCGCGGACGTCGATGTACGGGTAGGTATCCGAACGCGAAATCTGGTCAACCAGCAGCGCGTCGCAGACGACCGAGTTCTTGGTGCCCTTGGCGCCTTCCTGCACCTGGACCAGGCCGCGGTACGCCGAGCGGCCGCCGTTGCGGGCTACCGACTTGGCCACGATGGCGCTGGAGGTGTTCGGGGCGATGTGGACCATCTTCGAACCGGTGTCCTGGTGCTGGCCCTCGCCGGCGAAGGCGATGGACAGGGTCTCGCCCTTGGCGTGCTCGCCGACCAGGTAGACGGCCGGGTACTTCATGGTGACCTTGGAACCGATGTTGCCATCGACCCATTCCATGGTGGCGCCCTCTTCGCAGACGGCGCGCTTGGTCACCAGGTTGTACACGTTGTTCGACCAGTTCTGGATCGTGGTGTAGCGAACGCGGGCGTTCTTCTTCACGACGATCTCGACCACTGCGGAGTGCAGCGAGTCGGACTGGTAGATCGGGGCGGTGCAACCCTCGATGTAGTGGACGTAGGAGCCCTCGTCGGCGATGATCAGGGTGCGCTCGAACTGACCCATGTTTTCCGTGTTGATGCGGAAGTAGGCCTGCAGCGGGATCTCCACGTGGACGCCCTTCGGGACGTACACGAAGGAACCGCCCGACCAGGTCGCGGTGTTCAGCGAAGCGAACTTGTTGTCGCCAGCCGGAATAACCGAACCGAAGTACTCCTTGAAGATATCTTCGTGTTCCTTCAGGCCGGTGTCGGTGTCAAGGAAGATAACGCCCTGGGCCTCAAGGTCCTCACGCAGCTGGTGGTAGACGACCTCGGACTCGTACTGCGCGGCAACACCGGAAACCAGACGCTGCTTCTCAGCCTCCGGGATACCCAGCTTGTCGTAGGTGTTCTTGATGTCCTCGGGCAGGTCGTCCCAGCTGGTGGCCTGCTTCTCGGTGGAACGCACGAAGTACTTGATGTTGTCGAAGTCGATGCCCGAGAGGTCTGGACCCCAGGTCGGCATCGGCTTGCGGTCGAAGTACTTCAGTGCCTTCTGGCGGAGGTTCAGCATCCATTCCGGCTCGTTCTTCAGAGCGGAGATGTTAGCTACTACATCCTTGTCGACACCGCGGCGCGCGTTGGCTCCGGCGTCGTTCTTATCGGCCCAGCCGAATTCGTAATTACCGATTCCCTGGAGTTCAGGGTTCTTTTCCAGAATCTCGGAAATTACACCTGGGTCTGCAGACTCCTGTGCAATCTGATCCGTCATCGCGGCCTCTCCTGCTTCGTGAACTGAATTCGAGTTCTCTTCTCGGCGCGCATTGGCGCCTTTTCACGCCCCACAGGGATGTGGGTCGTGCACACGTGTCCGCCTCCGGCCAAGGTTGAGAGCCTACGCACATCAACCCCGATCAAGCGGGCGAACATTTCGGTTTCCATGTCGCAAAACACCGGAAACTCCCGTGCCAAGTCTTGTATTGGGCAGTGCCCCTGGCAAAGCTGGACGCTATGCATCAGGGCCGTAGCCACCTTGGTGTCGACCTTGCGGGTGTACCCGACAAAGCCGTCCGTGCTGAGCAGTTCGCTCAAAACGTCAGCCCGGGCTTCCAGGCCTTCCACGCCGGCCAGGGCCTTGGCGTAGCGGTCTTCCATCGCCGCAAACCGATCGCGGGCAAACTTGCGGATCGCATCCTCGCCGGCTGCCTCACCGAGCACCTTCAGTGCATCGGTGGCGATTTCCAAGTAATCGTTGCCAAGCTTGGCCTGCCCTCGGTGCGAGAGCACGTATCTGCGGGACGGGCGGCCAGCACCCGTCTTCTGGTTGGCCACGAGCTTTACCTCGACGAGCCCTGCCTTGGACAGGGCGTCAAGATGACGGCGGACCGCCGCGGGTGTGAAGCCAAGCTTGCTGCCAAGCTCGGCTGCACTGACCGGCCCATCTTCGAGAACAGCGTTCAGGACCCGGTCGCGCGTGCGTTCCTCTGTATCACCCGCAGCGCCGGCGACGACGCTGGTCGAGCTACTCACTGAGTTTGAATTAGATGAATACACAACACAATCATGCGTATATTTTCGCGATCAGTCTAGTAAGGAAGGACTTACTAAGGACGGGCTTTCCCGCCTAGAAGATACGCGGTTTTCGAACTGCTTCTAACATATTCAATTCTCTCGCGTTGGCGCCGACAACTCGAGTGATGGTGACCAACCACTCAGGCTGGAGAGTTCGACATGACGTAGAATGCTGTGGTGTCTTCTGTAACCCCCAGCCTCGTCATTAATGAGCTGGCCAAAGATTTAGGTCCAGTTCCGGCCCTGGATAATCGCATGCTGCGAGTCCTGGAATCGGTCTCGCTCAAGGCCTACCCGGGGCAAATCACCACGCTGCTGGGCTCCAACGGCGCCGGCAAGTCCACGACCCTGGCCTGCGCCCAGGGACTGATGCGTCCGGATGGCGGTTCCATCGAACTGCTGGGCCAGGACCCCTACGGCGACAACCCGGAACTTCGGGCACGCGTCGGCGTCATGCTGCAGGACGGCGGGCTCCCCCCGTCGATGCGGCCGGTGCCGCTGCTGCGCCATGTCGCTTCGCTCTACCGGAACCCGGTGGACATCGACGCGTTGATCCAACGCCTGGATCTGGAATCCTTCGGATCGCGTAATATTCGCCGCCTCTCGGGCGGCCAGAAGCAGCGGGTGGCATTGGCTCTGGCCCTGGCCGGAGATCCGGAAGTGCTGTTCCTCGACGAACCGAGCGCCGGACTCGATCCGCAGTCCCGGCAAGTCGTTTTCGACCTGATCTCGGAGCTGCGCGACGCCGGCAAGGCGATCGTGCTGACCACGCACCTCATGGATGACGCGCAGCGCCTGAGCGATTACGTGTACATCATCGACAAGGGCTGCACCGTTGCGCAGGGCACCGTCTCGGAGCTCATCGCCAGGGCGGAAGAGGGCCACGATGCACGTCCGGTCTCATTCAGCGCCACTGCAGGGCTCGCACTCCCCCAACCACCGCTTGGCCTGTACCTTGCGGAGACCTCGGCCGGACAGTACCGCTTGGACGGCGTGACGACCCCCGAACACCTGAACTGGCTGACCAGCTGGTGGGCCAGGGAATCGATCCTGCCGACCCAATTGAACTTGCAGTCACGCAGCTTGGAAGATGTTTTCCTCGAGTTTGCGCAGAAGGAGGAACAGGCATGACCCAGGTCAGCACCGAGTCCAACGCGGTTTCACCGCTCAAGCGCATCCTGATCCAGGGCAAGTACGAAGCGCTCCAGATGCTCAGCAACGGCGAGCAGCTGATCCTGGCCGTGGTCATGCCGATGATCGCCCTCTTTGTCCTGACGTTCACGGATCTGATTTCGGATATCGCCGAGCGCACCATTGATGCAGCGGTGCCCGGAGTCCTGGCGTTGTGCGTCATTTCCACCGCATTCACCGGCCAGGGCATCGGCACCGGGTTCGACCGCCGCTATGGGGTGCTGAGAATGTTCTCCACCACCCCGCTGGGCAAAACAGGACTCATTTTCGGCAAGGTCATCGCCGTGCTGACCGTGCTGGTGATCCAGGCGGTCCTGATCAGCGCCGTGGCGCTGCTGCTGGGCTGGCAGCCGAATCCCTGGGGCATTATTCCCGGGATCCTCTTCCTGCTCCTGGGCGCCGCGGCCTTCACCTCCCTGGGTTTGCTGATCGCCGGAACCGTCCGCCCGGAAGCGACGCTGGCCATCACCAACCTGGCCTGGATCCTGCTCGCAGGCGCCGGCGGCGTCCTCTATCCGCTGAGCATGGCCCCGGAATGGCTGCAGCCCACCTTGAGCGCACTGCCGTCGGCAGCCCTGGGCGATGCCATGCGCGATGCACTGATCGACGGGCACTTCAATTCTCCCGGACTGATCTTCCTGGTGCTGTGGGCCGCTGCCGGCTCATTCGCTGCTATCAAGAAGTTCAAATGGAACTAACCACCACACCAAGCCAAAAGGGATGATTCTCATGTCTTCAGACCTAGCCGCAAAGAGCTGGGCCGATAAGCTGCCGACGAAGGTAACCCGCCTCGTTCACGGTCTGGCGATCGCATCACTGATCTCCCAGATTGGCATCATCGTCACCGGTGGCGCAGTACGCCTGACCAAGTCAGGCTTGGGCTGCTCGCAGTGGCCGAACTGCGTGCCCGGTTCCATGACCCCGGTCCCAGAGATGGGTATCCACGGCCTGATCGAGTTCGGCAACCGACTGCTGACCTTTGTCCTTCTGGTCATTGCCATCGCTTTCCTGGTTTCGATCTGGAATATGCGCAAGACCCACTCCACCTTGTACAAGCTGGGACTGGTGCTGCTGATCGGCATTCCTGGCCAGGGTGTCATCGGCGGCATCACCGTGCTGACCGGCCTAAACCCGTGGGTTGTCTCGCTGCACTTCCTGCTCTCGGCATCGCTGGTCGCTTTGGCCACCATCCTGGTCAACCGCACCCGCCGCGAACTCAAGCGTGACGAAGCGCCGGCCACGACCAAGGCCATCGCGCAGGTCGGCACCCTGGTGCTGCTTCTGGCGAGCATCGCCATCATCATGGGCACCATCGTCACCGGCACCGGCCCGCACGCGGGGGACGCCGATGCACCGCGCCACCTGTTTGATCCGCGCATCGTCACCCCGCTGCATACCGGTCCGGTGTACCTGCTGATCCTCGCGACCATCGCCTTCATGGTGCTCGCCTACCGCACGTCCAACAATCCGAAGCTTCGTGCGGCCGGCTGGTGGATGGTTGTTGTCATCCTGGTCCAGGGAGCCATCGGCTACATCCAGCACTTCAACGGCCTGCCGGTCGTCCTGGTGCTGCTGCACATGCTCGGAGCCAGCATGCTCATGGTCGCAGCGACCAACGTCTGGGATCGTTCGAGCCTGATGCCGAAGTCCGCGCGCATCGACCAGGACTAGTTCCCTTCCCCTGCGACGACGGGCGGCTCCCAACGTATTGTTGGGAGCCGCCCGTTGTTTATGCGCAACTTTTCCTAGGCCTTTTGCGCGGGTTGGAGCCGCAGCAACCCTGCCAGCCCGGCAAAGAAATAGATCGTCCCCGCGATCCAGAAGCCGAGCACCAGCATACCCATGTCGAAGACCGACGCGACCAGCAACAGCGCACCGCACGCCGCCAAGACCCAGTAGGCTGCGCGCAGGCCCAGAATCGCTCCCACGGCGGCCAGGACCAAAACCGCCAGCACTGTAATCCCCAGCACCCCGGTCTCCACGGTTCCGGTGGCCAGGCCAGCCAGCAGCGCCGCGGCAGGGACTCCCGCTGCTAGCCCGGCAGTCATCCGCAAGGGCAGGTGCCTGCGGCCCTGAGCCCGCTGTTGCCGAGGGTAGGATACTCCAACGATCATCCACGCGGCCACGATCAGCGGCAGGTAGAAGACTCCGAGGTTGAAGCCGATCACGAAGGGCAATGCCGTCACGATCACCGCAGCGACCGTCCTGCAGATGCGTGCAGCTGGGGATTTCATCATGGATCCCGCCGCAACCATGAGGCCTGGAAGCAGGAAGAGCAGCATCAAACCCGCTCCGAATCGGGTGCTCGCATCGTAGTTAATCGCGCTCGAATGCAACCAATCCGGCCAGAATTCATCAACATTCAAGGACGGGTAGATCCACGTGTCGACCACTGCGGCCAGCACTCCCGCCGCAAGTGCAATGAAGCCCAGAACCTTGCGCTTCGCGCGTTGCTCCATTTCCACGGCTCCATCGGCGAAGTCCGCCTGGACCTCGGCGGCGATGGCCTGAACCGGCCCGAGGCCGGCGATGATCTGGTCATCGCTGCGGCCGCGTTCCCTGGCTTCGTCGATATGCTCCGCAAGGTCGGCGACGACTGCTTCGCGCCGCGCTGGAGGAACCTTCCGCAACTCGTGGTCGAGCGCTTCCAGATACTTGCCTACAGCACCATGGTTCTCAGTCATGTTCATGTCGTCTCCCGAGTAGTTCGCCTACTTGCCCAGATATTTCGTTCCATACCGCATCGAATTGACGCAGGTGCGATGCTCCCCGATCGGTCATCGCGTAATACTTCCTCCGCCGGCCGGTATCGCTTTCCTCCCACCGAGTGGTCACCAGGTCCGCAGTTTTCATCCGCGCCAGCAAGGGATAGAGGCTTCCCTCGCTGGCCGTCAGATTGCGCTCTACCAGCTCATCGGCGAGCTCAAGGCCGTACTTGTCTCCTTGCGCCAGCAAAGCCAGCACGCAGTATTCCAAGACGCCCTTGCGGATATTCGTCGCAATCTTCTCGCCCTGTTCTTCCATGCTTGGAACCTTACCTTGCATAACAAGACTTGCATAGTAGGGCAAGGTTCGTTTCTGTTGCGAATCGGCGTTAAAACAAGCATCCGGCACTGAATCAAATGATTCAGCACCGGATGCTTGAAGCGCGGGAGAAGTCCTAGCCGAAAAGCGGGCTTCCCACGAACGGGTCGATGGCCAAGGCCAGGAACACGATCGAAAGGTAGGTGATCGAGATGTGGAAGACCTTCATGGCCTTGCGGTTGACCTCGGCTGGCTTGTGGTCGCGTTGCGCCTCGCGGTAGAGCACATGGGATTCGTAGACGAACCACGCGCCGGCGCCGCCAGCGATCGCCGTGTAGACGATTCCCGCGTCACCCAGCGGCACGAGCAGCAGCGAGCACACCACGGTGGCCCATGCGTAGAGCACAACCTGAACGGAAACGCGGCGCGCATTGGCGATGGCACCCAGCATTGGAACCGATGCCGCGTTGTAGTCGTCCGCGTACTTCATGGACAGCGGCCAGTAGTGCGGCGGGGTCCACAGGAAGATCACCAGGAACAGGATGATCGCAGGCCATTCGATGGTTTCCTTGACGGCCGCCCAAGCGATGAGCACAGGCATGCACCCGGCAATACCGCCCCAGACGATGTTCTGCGCGGTGCGGCGCTTGAGAATCATGGTGTACAGAACGACGTACAGCAGGATCGCCGCAAGCCCCAGCGCGGTGGTCAGCGGGTTGGTTCCCACCCAGAGCACCACCAGCGAAGCGATAGCCAGGGTCCACGAGAAGATCAGCGCTTCCTTGGGCGTCAGGTCGCCGGTAACCAGCGGACGGCCCTTGGTTCGCTTCATGAGCTTGTCCATGTCGCGATCGATGTAGCAGTTGAATGCGCCCGAAGCGCCAGCGGCCATGGCACCGCCAACAATGGTGGAAACCATGAGCCAGACCGGAGGGAATCCGCGCTGGGCAAAGATCATGGTTGGAAGCGTGCTCACCAACAGCAACTCGATCACGCGAGGCTTGGTCAGTGCGAGGTAGGCACTGGCCTTGCGCTTCAGAAAGTCGCCGGTGGATTCATCAGGCTGGCGCGATGCGCGTGGCACTGACAAGTCGGCGACACTTTGAGTCTTCAATTAAACGCACTCAGTTCTTCGCAGGGTACAAGGACAGACACAACCATTCTACGTGTTATAGAAATTGAAAGAAACTCTCCCCAATCAGGGATTCGGCCGAAACAAGGTGATTTGAGTCAACATGGCGTCTCATGCAGGTCAAGCGCGCGCCCACTGGCACACGATCAACAGACCATCGCTGAACGCAAAGTCCATGCCGCAACATTGCTGGCGAACCCAAGCGCTTCAACAAATGGATTCGCCCCGCGCAACGGATCCGCCGCCGCGCGACGCCAAAGCAGGTCATGAAATCCGCCCGTCGACATCATCCCGCCCGCACCCAGCCACCCGATGGGCCGGAAAATCATTGGAACCCGATCGCATTGGCCATTAACCAACAAAATTCAAACATAGTGGGCTGTTCACGCACAAATTATAGATCTTGTTCAAAGGTTCCCGTTCCTTGGTATGGAGACGATGCGGCACGCCGCTGCCGTACGCTGACCAAACCGCTCGCCACGTCTTCCCGGACACGATTCGTCCAGTCCGATCAGCCCGACGAGCCGCTCCTGAACTGCCGGCAACGGGCACAAAACGCGCCGGCAAACGCAACGAGTTGCTCGCGGTTACAAATCTTTGGGTGTCATCTTGCTTAACCCGCGCATCAAATGGGCGTTTCGCGATAGAGTTGAACCTGATTGCGCCGTCGCGACCAATGACCCCTCTAAGCTCGAACACCGGGTACATAGGACCGACGGCGTATTGCGTGTCAGCGGGAGTATTTCTCCCGTCCAAGCCTGAATGGAAGGAACGCCGCAGTGGCGACTGAATCCTTAGTAGAAGAGTTCTCCCTCACCGAGTTGGACCGTAAAGCCATTGACACCACCCGTGTCCTGGCGGCAGATGCTGTTGAAAAAGTAGGCAACGGCCACCCCGGCACCGCCATCAGCTTGGCCCCTGCTGCCTATCTGATCTTCCAGAAGCACCTGCGCCACGATCCGAAGGACCCGAACTGGATCGGCCGCGACCGCTTCATCCTTTCCCCAGGCCATACCTCGCTGACCCTGTACCTGCAGCTGTTCCTCTCCGGCTACGGCCTGGAAATGGAAGACATCGCCGCCCTGCGCACCTGGGGCGCCAAGACCCCCGGCCACCCGGAGTTCGGCCACACCGCCGGCGTCGAGATCACCACCGGCCCGCTGGGCCAGGGCCTTGCCTCCGCCGTGGGCTTCGCCTACTCCCAGCGCCGCATGCGCGGGTTGCTGGATCCCGACGCACCGGCCGGCACCAGCCCGTTCGACCACACCATCTACGTCATTGCCTCGGACGGCGACCTCCAGGAAGGCGTCACCTCCGAAGCCTCCTCGCTGGCAGGCCACCAGGAACTGGGCAACCTCGTCGTCATCTACGACGACAACAAGATCTCCATCGAAGACGACACCGACATCGCCTTCACCGAAGACGTCCTGGGCCGCTACGCAGCCTACGGCTGGCACACCCAGCGCGTGGACTGGACCGAAACCGGCGAATACGTCGAAGACGTCGCCGCCCTGGATGCAGCCATCCGCGCCGCCAAGGCAGAGACCGGCCGCCCGTCGATCATCTCGCTGCGCACCATCATCGGCTGGCCATCGCCGACCAAGCAGAACACCGGCGGAATCCACGGTTCCAAGCTCGGTGGCGAAGAAGTCGCCGGCCTGAAGAAGGCCCTGGGCTTCGACACCGAGAAGACCTTCGCCATCGAGGACGAGGTGCTGGCCCACGCGCGCCAGACCGTCGTCCGCGGCGCCGCCGCCCACGAAGCCTGGAACAAGGACTTCGACGCATGGAAGGCAGCCAACCCGGAAAGCGCCGCGCTGCTGGCCCGCCTGGAATCCGGCCAGCTGCCCGAGGGGTGGACCGAGAAGCTGCCGGTCTTCGAACCCGGCTCCACCATGGCCACCCGCGCCGCCTCCGGCAAGGTCATCAACGCGATCGCCGATGAGCTGCCCGAGCTGTGGGGCGGCTCGGCCGACCTGGCCGGCTCGAACAACACCACCATCGACACCGCCAAGTCCTTCGCGCCCGAACGCCGCTCGACCGACTCCTGGTCGGCCAGCCCGTACGGCCGCGTGCTGCACTTCGGCATCCGCGAGCACGCCGCAGCCTCGATCGTCAACGGCATCGTGCTCTCCAGCCCCACCCGCGCGTTCTCCGGCACCTTCCTGATCTTCTCGGACTACCAGCGCCCGGCCATCCGCCTGGCCGCGCTGATGGGCGTCCCGTCGATCTTCGTATGGACCCACGACTCGATCGGCCTCGGCGAAGACGGCCCAACCCACCAGCCGGTGGAGCAGCTGGCCAGCCTGCGCGCCATCCCGAACTTCGACGTGATCCGCCCGGCGGACGCTAACGAGGTCGCCTACGCCTGGCGCGGCATGCTGGAGCTGACCGGCACCCCGTCCGGCATCGTGCTTTCCCGCCAGAACCTGCCGATCTACGACCGTTCGGCAGCAGGCTTCCGCTCCGCCGAAGGCACCCTGAAGGGCGGCTACGTGCTGGCCGAAGCGGTGCGCGACGGCGCCGAGGTCACCCCCGACGTCATCCTGATCGCCACCGGCTCCGAGGTCGAGCTGGCAGTGGAGGCCCGCGGGGAGCTGGCAGCCAAGAACATTGCCGCTCGCGTCGTCTCGCTGCCGAGCCACGAATGGTTCGCCAAGCAGGATGCCGCCTACCGCGAATCGGTGCTGCCCGCAGCCGTCGCCGCCCGCGTCTCGGTTGAGGCCGGCGTGGCCCAGGGCTGGCGCGAGCTGGTCGGCGCCCATGGCGAAATCGTCTCGCTGGACCACTTCGGCGCCTCCGCCGACTACAAGAAGCTCTACTCGGAGTTCGGCATCACCACCGCAGCCGTGGTGGCCGCCGCCGAAACCTCCGTCCAGAACGCCGCCAACTAAGGAACTCAAGCACACATCATGAGCAACCCCAACACCCAGGCACTGTCCGACGCCGGAGTATCCATCTGGCTCGATGACCTGTCCCGCGAACGACTCACCAGCGGATCGCTGGCTGCGCTGATCGAAGAGAAGAACGTCGTCGGCGTGACCACCAACCCCGCGATCTTCGCCGCCGCGCTGTCCAACGCCGAGGTCTACGGCGATGCCATCGCCGCGCAGCGCCACCACTCGGTGGAAGACGCGATCACCGAAATCACCAGCGACGACGTCGCCGCCGCCTGCGACCTGTTCAAAGGCGTCTACGAGTCGAGCAAGGGCTTCGACGGCCGCGTGTCCATCGAGGTGGACCCGCGCCTGGCCCACGAGACCGCACCGACCATCGCGCAGGCCAAGGCCCTGTACGAGCGCGTGGACCGCGAGAACGTGCTGATCAAGATCCCCGCCACCGTTCAGGGTCTGGAAGCCATCAGCGAGACCATCGCCGAGGGCATCAGCGTGAACGTCACCCTGATCTTCTCGCTGGAACGCTACCGCGAGGTCATCAACGCCTACCTGATCGGCCTGGAGAAAGCCCACGCCAAGGGCCTGGACCTGTCCAAGATCCACTCGGTCGCCTCCTTCTTCGTCTCCCGCGTGGACACCGAGATCGACAAGCGCCTGGACGCCCTGGGCACCGAGGCCGCCGCGGCGGTCCGCGGCCAGGCCGGCGTGGCCAATGCCCGCCTGGCCTACCAGGTCTTCGAGGAATCCTTCACCTCGGCCCGCTACGAGGTGCTGGCCAACGCCGGCGCCAACGTGCAGCGCCCGCTGTGGGCCTCCACCGGCGTGAAGGACCCCGCCTACCCGTCCACCCTGTACGTCACCGAGCTGGTGGCGCCGCAGACCGTGAACACCATGCCGGAGAAGACCCTGGACGCCACCGCGGCCGAGGCCGAGGTGCGCGGCAACGCGATCGCCGGCACCTACGACGCCGCCAACCGCGTACTGGACAAGCTCGCGGCCCTGGGCATCGACTACAACGAGATCGTGGACCTGCTGGAGGTCGAGGGCGTGAAGAAGTTCGAGGACGCCTGGAACGAGCTGCTCGAGGACATGTCGGTGGCCCTGAAGGGAGCAAAGTAGATGGAACTGGGTCTGGTCACCTCCGGCGACGCCCTGAAGTCAGTCGACGAGCTGCTTCCGCAGCTGATCGAGGCCCGCATCGGCAGCCGCATCGCGGCGCAGGACCCCACCATCTGGGGCCCGGCCGCGGAAGCCGAATCCGCCATCCGCCTGGGCTGGGTCAACCCCTTCGAGGCCGCCGAGCAGCTGCTCCCGGCCATCCTCCAGCTGCGCGAGCAGCTGCAGTCCGAGGGCCTGACCCGCATCGTGCTGTGCGGCATGGGCGGCTCCTCGCTGGCCCCCGAGGTCATCGCCGCGCACGACGAGGTGGACCTGGTCATCTGCGACACCACCGACCCGGCCATGCTGCGCCCGATCCTCGCAACTGACCTGGAGCGCACCGTAGTGGTCGTGGCCTCGAAGTCCGGCTCCACCGTGGAGACCGACTCGCAGCGTCGCGCCTTCACCGCCGCCTTCCAGGCCGCCGGCATCGACCCGGCAACCCGCCTGGTGCTGGTCACCGACCCGGGTTCCCCGATGGACAACCCCGAGGGTGTGCGCGCGGTCTTCAACGCCGACCCGAACGTGGGCGGGCGCTACTCCGCGCTGACCGCCTTCGGCCTGGTGCCTTCGGGCCTGGCCGGCGCCGACATCGAGGCGCTGATCGAGGAAGCCGGCCTGCTGCACGACGTGCTGGCAACCGACGACGAGGACAACCTGGCCCTGCACCTGGGCGCTGCCATGGCCACCGCCGGGCGCGACAAGCTGGTCATTGCCGGCGTGGGCGACGCGCTGCCGGGCTTCGGCGACTGGGCCGAGCAGCTCATCGCCGAATCCACCGGCAAGGACTCCAAGGGCGTGCTGCCGGTGGTGGCGCACCCCGGGGCCCCGGAGCTGCGCGAGCCGGCCGCCGACGTGCTGCCGCTCTACGTCTACGATCAGCTGCCCGAGGACATCGACGAGGAGGCCACTGCGGTGCACTTCAGCGCCCCGCTGGGCACCTCCTTCATGATCTTCGAGTATGCCACCGCCGTGGCCGGCTACCTGCTGGGCATCAGCCCCTTCGACCAGCCGGACGTGGAAGCCGCCAAGGTCGCCGCCCGTTCGCTGCTCGACGCCCCGGCCGCGTCCGCCCCGGATGCAGTGGACGGCTCCGTTGAGCTGTTTGGCACCTCGGCCGCCACCCTGGCCGGCGCGCTGGACGAGCTCACCGCCGCGCTGCCGGACGACGGCTACCTCGCGGTGCAGGCCTACCTCGACCGCAATGGCGACGCGGATCTCGAAGGCCTGCGCGACGCGCTGGCCGCCAAGACCGGCCGCCCGGTGACCTTCGGCTGGGGCCCGCGCTTCTTGCACTCCACCGGCCAGTACCACAAGGGCGGACCTGCCCAGGGCGTGTTCCTGCAGGTCACCGCGGACCACCACGAGGACCTGGAAATCCCGGGCCGCCCCTACAGCTTCGGCGGGCTGATCTCCGCCCAGGCCAGCGGCGACGCCGGGGTGCTCTCCGATGCGGCGCACAACCGCCCGGTGCTGCGCGTGAACCTCACCGACCGCAAGGCCGGCATCGCGGCCCTGCTCGAGGCGGCGAAGTAGCCGCAGATGAGCAATCCACTACGCGACGCCCGCGACCGGCGGCTTAACCGCATCGCCGGTCCGGGCGCGCTGGTGTTCTTCGGAATCACCGGCGACCTTGCTCGCAAGAAGCTGATGCCGGCGGTCTACGACCTCGCCAGCCGCGGCCTGCTGCCCCCGAACTTCGCCATCGTCGGCTTCGGCCGCCGCGACTGGTCCGCGCAGGACTTCGCCGCCCAGGCGCGCGAATGGATCCTGGCCAGCTCCCGCACCCCGTTCAACGAGACGGTGTTCGCGCAGCTGGCCTCCGGCATGCGCTTCATCTCCGGCGCCTTCGACGACGACGACGCCTACGAGCAGCTCTCCGCCACCCTGGACGAGCTGGCAGAGACCCGCTCCACCGGACGCAACCACGCGTTCTACCTGTCCATCCCGCCCAGCTGGTTCGACGTGGTCTGCGAAAAGCTCTCCGAGCACAAGCTGGCCAACGACGCCAACGAGGGCTGGGAGCGCGTGGTCATCGAGAAGCCCTTCGGCCACGACCTGGCCAGCGCGCGCGAGCTGAACGAGATCGTCGAGTCGGTGTTCCCGCCGGACGCCGTATTCCGCATCGACCACTACCTGGGCAAGGAGACGGTGCAGAACCTGCTGGCGCTGCGCTTCGGCAACCAGATGTTCGAGCCTTTGTGGAACAACAAGTACGTGGACCACGTGCAGATCACCATGGCCGAGGACATCGGCATCGGCGGGCGCGCGAGCTACTACGACGGCGTGGGCGCGGCCCGCGACGTCATCCAGAACCACCTGTTGCAGCTGCTGGCGCTGACCGCCATGGAGGAGCCCATCAGCTTCGACGCGGACCACCTGCGCAGCGAGAAGGAAAAGGTGCTCGCAGCGGTCAAGCTGCCGCAGGACCTGGGCGCGGCTTCGGCGCGCGGCCAGTACACCTCCGGCTGGCAGGGCGGCGAGGAGGTTGTCGGCTTCCTGGACGAGGAGGGCTTCAATCCCAAGTCCAAGACCGAGACCTACGCGGCGATCAGGCTGAACATCAACACCCGCCGCTGGGACGGGGTGCCGTTCTACCTGCGCGCCGGCAAGCGCCTGGGACGCCGCGTCACCGAGATCGCGGTGGTGTTCAAGAAGGCCCCGAACCTGCTGTTCACCGACCACAAGGACGACGAGTTCGGGCAGAACGCGTTCGTGATCCGGGTGCAGCCAGACGAAGGCGCGACCATCCGCTTCTCCTCCAAGGTGCCCGGCACCCAGATGGAGATCCGCGACGTGACCATGGACTTCGGCTACGGCAACGCGTTCACCGAATCTTCCCCGGAGGCCTACGAGCGCCTGATCCTGGACGTGCTGCTGGGCGAGCCTCCGCTGTTCCCGCGCCATGAAGAGGTCGAGCAGTCCTGGCGCATCCTGGATCCCTTCGAGGAGTATTGGGCGGCCCAGCCCGAGCAGCCGGACCCCTACGCCCCTGGTTCCTGGGGCCCCGCCAGCAGCGACGAACTGATGGCCAAGGATGGAAGGACGTGGCGACGCCCATGATGATCGAACTTCCCAACACGACCACTTCCAAGGTCGCCAAGAAGCTGATCTCCTCGCGCCGCACCCACGGCGTGGTGGCGCTCTCCCGCGTCCTGACCCTGGTGGTCATCACCCGCGAGGGCTTCGCGGAGAACGCCATCGAGGCCGCCAACCTCGCAAGCCGCGAGCACCCCTGCCGCATCATCGTGGTGGTGCGCGGCTCCGCGCAGGGCGAGAACCGCCTGGACGTGCAGATCCGCGTGGGCGGCGACGCCGGCGCCTCGGAGGTCATCGTGATGCGCACGCACGGCCCGGACATGGAGGCCGACGAGGCGCTGATCTCCGCGCTGCTGCTGCCCGACGCGCCGATCGTGGCCTGGTGGCCGCACGGCGTGCCGGTCGACCCGGCCGCCACCGCGCTGGGCAAGATCGCGCACCGCCGCATCACCGACTCCGGCGAGACGACGGACCCCACCGCGGCGCTGTTCAGCCGCGTGGCGACCTACCGCGCCGGCGACACCGACCTGGCCTGGACCCGCCTGACCCTGTGGCGCGCCCAGCTGGCGAGCATCATCGACCTGGTGGGCACCGAGGGCCTGACCAGCATCACCGTGAAGGGTTCGGAGAACTCCCCCTCCACCACGCTGCTGGCAGCCTGGCTGACCATGTGCCTCGACGTGCCGGTCACCATCGCCGCTGACAAGTCCACCGCGGGCCTGTCCTCGGTGCGGCTCTCCCGCGAGGGCGGCGACGTGGAACTCTCCCGCCCCTCGGGTCCCGTGGCTCATCTGTACCTGCCGGGCTCCGCTCCGCAGCGCATCTCGCTGCCGCGCCGCTCGGTGGCCGAATGCCTGGCCGAGGAGATGCGCCGCCTGGATGCGGACGACGTCTTCGGCGAGGTCATCACCCGCGGCCTGGCCCTGACCAACCTGAGGAGCATCCGTTCAAGTGATCGCTAGACAGATCGTCATCCACGAGGACCTGGCAGCCACCGCGCACGGCATCGCCGCCCGGCTGGTCACCTCGATCGCCGACGCCATTGCCGCCCGCGGGGTGGCGCACGTGGTGCTGACCGGCGGCTCGCTGGGCATCGCCACGCTGGCCGCCGTGGCGGAGAATCCCGCCCGCGTGAGCGTGGACTGGTCGAAGGTGCACTTCTGGTGGGGCGACGAGCGCTTTGTCCCCGCCGATTCGGCGGACCGCAATGCCGGACAGGCGGAGGTGCTGTTCGCGGCTCTTGACCAGCTGGGACTGGACCGCGAGACCGTGCACGCCATGGGCTCCACCGACCAGTACGACTGCGCCGAGGACGCGGCGGCCGCCTACACGGCCCTGCTGGCCCAGGAGGCTCCGGAAGGCGCCGCGAGCCCGGCCTTCGACGTGCTGATGCTGGGCATGGGCCCGGATTCGCACGTGGCATCCCTGTTCCCGAACCACACCAGGTCGGCCGAGCTGGGAGCGATTGCGATCCACGACTCCCCCAAGCCTCCGCCGCACCGCGTGTCGCTGACCATGGGCACCATCAACTCGGCCCGCGAGGTCTGGCTGCTGGTGGCCGGGGCGGAGAAGGCTCCGGCCTTGGCCGCCGCGCAGCACGAGGTCAACGAAGCCGCCGTGCCCGCCAGCGCGGTGCAGGGAACGCAGGCCACCCGCTGGCTTGTGGACCGCGCCGCCGCCACGCTGCTCTAAAACGCGTTATCCGCCGATGCCGCCAACACCAGCTGTTGGCGGCATCGGCCTTTGCTTTTCCCGAAAGGACTCCCCCATGCCCAGCACTGCCCTGAGCATCACTGTGATCGGCGCCGGCGTCATCGGCCTGTCCGCGGCCCACGAGCTGGCCGCCGCCGGACACCAGGTCACCGTCGCCTACGACCAGGAACTGCACGAGTGCGTCTCCTCGGTCGCCGCGGCCATCTGGTTCCCCTACCACTCGGAGAACTCCCCGGCCGCCGACCAGTTGCTGGCGGATTCGCTGGCCCGCTTCGAGCAGCTCTCGGAAAACCCCGAGACCGGCATCGACTTGCGCCGCGGCCTGAACGTGGACCACCTGCCGGGCGCGGACCGCAGCTGGACCCGCATCGTCGCCGGCACCGAGGAAGCATCCCCAGCGGATCTGCCGGACGGTGCCCACGCGGGCATCTGGGCGACGGTGCCGATCATCACCATGAGCACCTACCTCGGCTGGCTGCGCAGCCAGGTCGAAGCGCTGGGCGTGAAGTTCGAAAAGCGCACCGTCGGCAATCTGGTGGAGCTCAAGGACGAAGCGGATCTGGTGGTGCTGGCTGCGGGCCTGCGCGGCGGCGAGCTGCTGGGCGACGATGAGACCGTCTACCCGATCCGCGGGCAGGTGGTGCGCCTGGCCAACACGAAGAACCTGACGCAGTGGCTGTGCGACGACGACTACCCGCAAGGCGTCAGCTACATCATCCCCCGCCGCGAGGACATCATCGTCGGCGGCACCGACACCGCGAACGACTGGAACCGCGAGGTCGAGCCGCAGACCTCCGTCGACATCCTGGAGCGCGCTGCCAAGCTGGTGCCGGAGCTGGAAGGCCTGGAAGTGCTGGAGCACAAGGTCGGTCTGCGCCCGGCGCGAGAGACCATCCGGCTGGATCACGTCGCAGGCCACCCGCTGCCGGTGATCGCGGCCTACGGGCACGGCGGCGCCGGAGTCACGCTGTCCTGGGGCACCGCGCAGCGCGTCGTGGAGCTGGCCGAGGCGCTTCGCGCAGGCACGATCTAGCAGCTACCGCTGCTGCAGATAGGCAGGCGGCGCGGCGGCCATGTTCTTGGCCGCGGCATTCGCCCTGCTCGCAGAGAGCAAGGCCAGGCAGGTGACTGCAAGATAGCCGATGGCAGTCACGGCGAAGGCCCACCCGGCCAGCTGCAGCAGGCACAATGCTGCACCGGTGAGCAGCACCGCCCAGCCGCAGCGGGCAGCTGCCTTCAGCACCGGCGCGCCGGCTGCATGGCCGCGCAGCCACGCCGCATCGCTGGGGAGCGTATGCCTCGTCTTGATTCCGATCGCGGTGTTCCGCGGCAGTCGGCCCTCGCGCATCGAGGGCGCTAGAACGGCTGCAACCACGGTGACGACCAGGAGCCCCGCCATGAACGGGATGACACTGATGAGTTCCACGTGTTCCTGTCTTGAAGTCCTAGAAGAGCCCGGGGATCTTGCGTGCAAAGAGCGACGAGGACATGACCAACGCCAGGCCGCAGAAAATAAGCAGCGGGGCGATGATGCTTACCAGCAGCGGGCCCAAGGATTCGGTCCGGGTGGCGTTTGCAACAGCGAGCCTGCCGCCGGCCGTCAGGGAGTCCCGCTCCGTGAACAGCATCACCAAAGCCACCCCGAGCGCCATGGCGACGATTCCGAAGCCGGCCATCCAGACGGCGTTGGCGCGTCTGTCGGGTTCGTTCTCCAGCTGCTGCTCTGAACTCATGCTGGTCCTCAGGCAATTAAAAAATCGGTGGGCATCTTCCACAAGTATGCGGAAGATGCCCACCGATTGCACGCGATGCGATGCCGAAGACTATGCCTCGATATTGAATCTCATCACCAGAGCCAAGCCAATAATGACTGCGCCCCAGATCAGGCCAAGGATGATGGTGATGCGGTTCAGGTTTCGCTCTGCGACCCCCGAAGAACCCATCGAACTGGTCATGCCGCCGCCAAACATGTCGGACATACCGCCACCCTTACCCTTGTGAAGGAGAATCAGGAGGGTCAGCAAGACACTGGTAATGCCCAGCAGGACCTGCAAAATGATCTTGATAATATCCAAGACGACGGTTCCTTAGTTAGATTCAGTCGGTAACGAGATGATGCTCGAACCGTACAATATTAGCAAATTCTTCGGCGTCGAGGCTGGCTCCGCCAACCAACACGCCGTCGACGTCGCGTTCACGCATGATCGCAGCCGCATTCGAGGCCTTGACGCTGCCGCCGTAGAGCAGTCGGGTCTTTTGCGCGATGTCCTCGCCGAAGCGCTCGGCCAGTGCCCCGCGGATCGCCGCGCACAGTTCCTGCGCGTCAGCCGGTCCCGCGACCTCGCCGGTGCCGATGGCCCAGACCGGCTCGTAGGCGATGACCAGGTTTTCGGCCTGCTCGGCGCTCACGCCCGCCAGGGATTCGTTCAGCTGCTCAAGGGTGAAGGCTACATGCTCTCCTGCCTTGCGGACTTCCAGGCCTTCGCCCACGCAGAGAACCGGGGTCACTTCGTGGCGGTAGGCCGCCGCGAGCTTCGAGGCGATGACCTCGTTGGTTTCGTTGTGGTACTCGCGTCGTTCCGAGTGGCCGACCAGCACGTAGGTGCAGCCCAGCTTCTTCAGGAACTGCCCGGAAATCTCGCCGGTGTAGGCGCCCGAATCGTGGGCGGACAGATCCTGCGCACCGTAGACAAGATCCAGCTTGTCGCCCAGGGTCAGGGTCTGCACACCGCGGATGTCGGTGAAGGGCGGGAAGACCGCAACCTCTGCACGATCGTAGTCGTGCTCGTGGTCCTTCAGCGTCCACGCCAGCTTCTGGACAAGGGTGATGCCCTGGACATGGTCCATGTTCATCTTCCAGTTGCCGGCGATCAGCGGCTGGCGCACAAAGGCGCCGTTCTGCGAAATGGTCATTAATTAGCCTTCCAGTGCGGCAACACCCGGGAGGGTCTTGCCTTCAAGGTACTCCAGCGAGGCGCCGCCGCCGGTGGAGATATGTCCGAAGTCGTCCTCGGAGAAGCCCAGCGCGCGCACGGCCGCGGCAGAGTCGCCGCCGCCTACCACGCTGAACGCCTCCGAACCGGCCAGTGCCTGCGCGACGGTACGGGTGCCCTCGGCGAACGCAGGGATCTCAAAGACACCCATCGGGCCGTTCCAGAACACGGTGTTGGCGCCGGTGATGTAGCTGGCGAACTTCTCCGCGGACTTCGGGCCGATGTCCAGGCCCAGGCCGTTGGAGCCGAAGCTGGCTTCCTCGATCTTGTCGGCGTCCAGCACCTCGTGGGCTGCGTCGGCGCCGAACTTGTCGGCCACCACGACGTCAACCGGGAGGATGATGTCGCAGACGAGCTTCTCGGCGCGCTGCAGGTACTCCTGGCACACGGCGATCTGGTCTTCTTCAAGCAGCGAGCCGCCGACGTTATGGCCCTGGGCCTTGAGGAAGGTGAACGCCATGCCGCCGCCGATGAGCAGCTGGTCGGCTTTGCCGATCAGGTTGTCGATGACCGCCAGCTTGTCCGAGACCTTCGAACCGCCCAACACGACCACGTAGGGGCGCTTGGGTGCTTCGGTCAGGGTCTTGAGGACCTGGACCTCGGTCGCGACCAGGTCGCCCTGGTAGCTCGGCAGCAGTGCGGCGATGTCGTACACCGAAGCGTGCTTGCGGTGCACTGCACCGAAGGCGTCGTTGACGTAGGCGCCGTCGGGGCCGGTCAGCGCGGCCAGTTCCTTGGCCAGCTCGACACGCTCCGCGTCGATCTTGGAGGTCTCGCGGGCGTCGAAGCGGACGTTTTCCAGCACCAGGACCGAGCCGTCGGCCAGTCCGGCAGCCGCCTCGCGGGCCGAGGGGCCCACGACGTCGGATGCCACGGTGACGTCGAAGTCAGCCAGCTCGTTCAGGCGCTTGGCCGCCGGAGCGATGGAGTACTTCGGGTCGAACTGGCCCTTCGGACGGCCCAGGTGGGCCATCACGATGACCTTGGCGCCGGCATCGGCCAGCTTGGAAATGACCGGCAGCGAAGCGCGGACACGGCCGTCATCGGTCACGGTGGCTCCGTCGAGCGGTACGTTCAGGTCGCTGCGGACCAGTACGTAGCGTCCGCGGACACCGTTGTCAGCGAGCAATTCGTCGAGAGTATGTGAAGTCATGTCTCTAGGTTATCGACTAGAGGCTGGAACCCACGAATTCGACAAGGTCAACAAGGCGTGAGGTGTATCCCCACTCGTTGTCGTACCAAGCCACAACCTTCACGCTGTTGCCGATCACGGTGGTCAGCCCGGAATCGAAAATCGCCGAATGCGGGTTCGTCACAATGTCGGTGGAAACCAGCGGGTCGGTCGAGTATTCGAGGTACTTGGACAGCTTGCCCTCGCTGGCCGCCTTTTCGAAGGCCGCGTTGACCTCTTCCACGGTGGCGGTGCGGGCCAGGTTGACGGTCAGGTCGGTGGCCGAGCCGGTGGGAACCGGCACGCGCATGGCGTAGCCGTTGAGCTTGCCCTTCAGCTCCGGAAGCACCACGCCGATGGCCTTGGCGGCGCCGGTGGAGGTCGGGATCATGTTCAGCGCCGCGGCACGGGCGCGACGAGGGTCGCGGTGCGGGGCGTCCTGCAGCCGCTGGTCGGCGGTGTAGGCGTGGATGGTGGTCATCAAGCCGTCGACAATGCCGAATTCGTCGTTGAGCACCTTGGCCACCGGGGCCAGGCAGTTCGTGGTGCACGAAGCGTTCGAGATGATGGCGTGGCTGGCCGGATCGTACTTGTCCTGGTTGACACCCATCACGATGGTGATGTCCTCATGCTTGGCGGGGGCAGAGATGATGACCTTCTTGGCGCCGGCTTCGATGTGGTGGCGGGCGTCGTCGGCCTTGGTGAACAGGCCGGTGGACTCGATGACGATGTCTACGTTCAGGTCGCGCCATGGCAGGTTGCCTGGCTTGCGCTCGGACAGGACCTTGATGCGGCGTTCGCCGATGACGATCTCGTCGCCGTAGACGGAAACCGGCTCGCCCAGCGGGCCGAGGACGGAATCGAACTTCACCAGGTGAGCAAGCGAATCGATTGAACCAAGGTCGTTCACGGCGACGATATCGATGTCCGCCTTGTGGGCAAGGACCGCACGCAGGAAGTTGCGTCCGATACGACCGAAACCATTGATTCCAACACGGGTTGTCACGTGACTATCTCCTCTAAATGGGAAAATGATGCCACGACCGCAATCTTACGGAAGTGGCCTACTTTAAAGAGGACACTCCGTTGTGCCGTGCATGCGGATCCCGGCTGATGCCGGGATCCACCACACACTTAAACATCCTACGCCATCTCAGCGCTGAATGTGAGCTAACTTACCGAATAAGTCAGTTTACTTGCCTGGAACGATCAGCCCGGCGGCGCCGTTGCGGGCAGCCTCGAAGCGAGCCTGGACGTCGGCCCAGTTCACGATGTTCCAGAAGGCCTTGACGTAGTCGGCCTTGACGTTGACGTAGTCCAGGTAGAAGGCGTGCTCCCACATGTCCAGCATCAGCAGCGGGATGGTTGCCACTGGGACGTTGCCCTGCTGATCGTAGAGCTGCTCGATGACCAGCTGGCCGCCGATTGCATCGTATGCCAGGACTGCCCAGCCGGAGCCCTGCAGGCTCATGGCCGACGCGGTGAAGTGACCGCGGAATGCATCGAAGGAACCGAAGAAGTCGTCGATCGCGGCAGCCAGCTCGCCCTCAGGCTTGTCGCCGCCTTCTGGGGACAGGTTGTTCCAGAAGATCGAGTGGTTGGTGTGGCCGCCGAGGTGGAAGGCCAGATCCTTGGACAGCTTTGGGATGTTGCCGAACTCGCCCTTTTCGCGAGCCTCAGCCAGCTGCTCCAGTGCCGAGTTGGCGCCGGCAACGTAGGTTGCGTGGTGCTTCGAGTGGTGCAGCTCCATGATGCGAGCCGAGATGTTCGGCTCAAGGGCAGCGTAGTCGTACTGCAGTTCTGGCAGCGAATAGACAGCCATGATTCTCCTCAATCTGTTCAATTGGATGAATCTCCGCGGAAAGGATTACCGCGGGGACACTTTACTGTTCCAGTTCATCTACTGGAACGCTGGACTCGGTGCCGGGTATTCCCAGATCACTGGCTTTTTTATCGGCCATCGCCAAAAGGCGGCGGATCCGGCCGGCAATCGCGTCCTTGGTCATGGGTGGTTCAGCCATGCGGCCGAGCTCATCCAGCGACGCCTGTTTGTGCTCCAGGCGCAGCAGTCCGGCGTAACGCAGGTGCTCTGGCACCTCGTCACCCAGAATCTCGATGGCGCGCTCAACTCGCGCACCGGCGGCCACCGCGGCCTGCGCGCTGCGGCGCAGGTTGGCGTCGTCGAAGTTCGCCAGGCGGTTGGCCGTGGCGCGCACTTCCTTGCGCATGCGGCGCTCTTCCCAGACCATGAGCGCATCGTGCGCGCCCATGCGGGTCAGCAGCTGGGCGATGGCGTCGCCGTCGCGGATCACCACGCGGTCCACGCCGCGCACCTCGCGGGCCTTGACGGTCAGCCCCAGGCGGCGCGCCGCGCCCACTAGGGCCAGCGCTGCTTCGGGGCCCGGGCAGGTGATTTCCAGGGCGGAACTGCGTCCGGGTTCGGTGAGCGAACCGTGGGACAGGAACGCACCGCGCCACACGGCCTCGGCGTCTGCCGTCGAGCCGTTGACGATCACCGAGGGCAGGCCACGCACCGGGCGGCCGCGCTGGTCGAGCAAGCCGGTCTGGCGGGCCAGGACTTCGCCGTCCTTGGAAACGCGCACGATGTAGCGGCTGCCCTTGCGGATCCCCGATCCGGACACCATGACGATCTCGGCATCGTGGCCGTACAGCTCGCCAATGGCAATCTTCAAGCGGCGGGCGGTCGCAGCCAGGTCCACTTCAGCTTCGATGACAATTCGCCCGGAGACGATATGCAATCCTCCGCTGAAGCGCAGCATGGTAGAGACTTCGGCCTTGCGGACCGAAGGCTTGCGAATTTCCACCCGCGACAGCTCGTCTTTGACGGAAGCCGTCAATGCCATGAATCAAACTCCCTTACATGGATCCTTCCTAGGATCCGATTGCGGTAAACACCTCGTGATAGGCCGCCGCTAGACGCAACGGGTCGTGCACTGCACGACCGTCAGATACTCCTACTCTACTAAAAAAGGTCCGGGCACCGAGTTTTTGCGCTGCCAGCTCAAATCGCTCCTTGTTGTTCACCAGCGATTCGTCGGCCAGAATGGCGTCGAATTTCACCTCCGGGGCGTAGCGGCTGAGCACCTCCAGGTGCGCCGCGGCATCCAGTCCGGAAGTTTCGGCGGTTTCCAGGTCCAGGTTCATGGTCAGCAGCCGCTTGGCAGTGGTGCTGGCAATGGCCTGGCGCATGTCGGGAAGCAGCAGGTGCGGCAGCACCGAGGTGTACCAGGAGCCGGGGCCCAGGACCACCCAGTCGGCCAGTTCGATGGCTTCCAAGGCTTCGGCGCAGGCCGGCGCATCGGGCGGATCAAGGCTCACGTTGGTGACCAGTCCCCCGTGCCCCGCCTTGGCGATCTTCGCCTGGCCTTCGATGCGTCGGCGCACCAGCGTATCGGTGGCCGAGTCGGCCTCCAGCACCTCGCCGTGGATGGACAGCGGCACCGTGCTCATCGGCAGCACCTGGCCGCGAGCCCCGAGCAGGGCGCCAGCCCAGCGCAGGCCCGCCACCGGGCTGTCCAGCAGCTCCCAGAGCGCCAGGATCAGCAGATTGCCCACGGCGTGGCCGTTGAGCGGCTCGTCAGCGTTCTCCAGCGACTCGAAGCGGTGCTGCATGACATCGCGCCAGGTGCGGCCCCAGTCGTTGTCGTCGCACAAGGCGGCCAGCGCCATGCGCAAGTCGCCCGGGGGCAGCACGTCGAAGGAATTGCGCAGGCGTCCGGAGCTGCCTCCGTCGTCGGCGACGGTCACCACGGCAGTGAGGTCGGTGGACAGCCGGCGCAGCGCGGACAACGACGCGGACAGGCCGTGTCCGCCGCCCAGGGCGACGACCGACGGGTTGCGGTAGTCGTCGCTGCGGTTCAGGCCCTGGATCGGGATGGGGCCGGTAGCGAAAGCCATAATCCCTACTCGCGTCCCAGGTCTCGGTGGCTGACGTTGACGCGGACGTTGGGCAGCTGGGCAAGCCGGCGGCCTAGCTCGATGCTGGTGGCCACCGAACGGTGCTTGCCGCCGGTGCAGCCCACGGCGATCGTCGCGTAGTGCTTGTTCTCACGGCGGTAGCCTTCGAAGACGGGCTCCAGCGCCTTGAGGTAGTTCTCGATGAATTCGCTGGTTCCGGTCTGCGAGAGCACGTAGTCCGAGACTTCCTTGTCGCGGCCGGTCTGCGGGCGCAGCTCCGGCACCCAGTGCGGGTTCGGGATGAAGCGCACGTCGGCCACGTAGTTGGCGTCGGTGGGCAGGCCGTACTTGAAGCCGAAGCTCATCACGTTGATACGCAAGATGATCGGTCCGGACTCGCTGAACAGCTCGTTGACCGAGCGGGCCAGGTCGTGCACCGACATGGAGGAGGAATCCAGGATGATCTCCGCGGCGTCGCGCAGCTCGCGGGTGATTTCGCGTTCGCGCTGGATGCCGTCGACGATGCGCCCGTCGCCCTGCAGCGGGTGCGGGCGGCGTCCCTGCTCGAAGCGGCGCACCAGCACCTCGTCGCTGGCGTCGAGGTAGACCAGGCGGTACTTGACGCCGCTGGCCGTCAGATTGGCCAGCGCGTCGCGGATCTCCGGGAACATGTCCTTGGAGCGCACGTCCATCACCACGGCCATGCGCGGGATGGATCCCTGCGAGCGGCTCATCAGCTCGGTCAGGGGTCCGAGCATGGCCGGCGGCAGGTTCTCCACCACATACCAGTCCTGGTCCTCCAGGGCGTGGGCAACAGTCGTGCGACCGGCACCTGACATGCCGGTAACGATCACCAGCTCGGACTCCGGGGGCTTTACGGCTTCATACTCAGCGCTCATACTTCAAGGCTAGTCCAGAATTTCTCCGGTAGTCATGTTTACCGCGCCCGGTGACGCGCCTTGAAGCGAATCCTTAATGGTTTGCGCCAGCTTCGGGCCCACACCCGGCACTTCGAGCAGCTCCTCCACGCTGGCGGCGCGGATCTTCTTCATGGAGCCGAAATGCTTGCGCAGCGCTTCCTGCTTGGCCTTGCCCAGCCCCGGCACGGCATCCAGCTCGGATGCGAGCATCGACTTGCCGCGCTTGGCCCGGTGGAAGGTGATCGCGAAGCGGTGCGCCTCGTCGCGCAGCCGCTGCACCAGGTACAGGGCGGCGGAGGCACGCGGCAGGATCAGCGGGAACGGGTCATCCGGCAGCCACAGCTCTTCCAGGCGCTTGGCCAGGCCGACGACGGGGATGTCGTCGATGCCCAGGTCGTCCAGGGCCTTCTGGGCGGCGGCGACCTGGGGCGGGCCGCCGTCGACGATCACCAGCGAGGGCGGGTAGGCGAACTTCTTCACCTCGGCGGTGCCGGGCTCCACCTCGCCGCCGGCGAGCACCAGCGGGTCCACCTTTTCCTTCAGGTAGCGGCTGAAACGGCGGTGGATCACGTCGTACATGCTGGCGGTATCGTCGCGCGCGGCTTCCCCGGTGATGGAGAACTTGCGGTATTCGCTCTTCTTGGGCAGTCCGTCCTCGAACACGACCATCGAGGCGACCACGTTGGTGCCCTGGGTGTGCGAGGCGTCGTAGCATTCGATGCGCAGCAGCGCCTGCTCGGCGCCCAGCGCGTCCTGCAGCTCCTGCATGGCCAGCGAACGCGTGGTGATGTCGCCGGCGCGCTTGGACTTGTGCAGGCGCAGCGCCTGCTCGGCGTTTTCCACCACGGTGCCGGCCAGCGCGGCCTTGTCCCCGCGCTGGGCCACGCGCAGCGAGACCCGCGAGCCGCGCAGCTCGGAGAGCCACTGCGTGACGTCGTCCACGTCCTCGGGCAGCGTCGGCACCAGGATCTCGCGCGGGATGCGGTCGGCGTGGTCCGCGTAGACCTGGGTGAGCAGCTGCTCGACGAATTCCCCGTCGGTGGTGTCGGTGACCTTCTCCACGACCCAGCCGCGCTGGGAGCGGATGCGCCCGTCGCGCACGTGGAACACCTGCACCGCGGCTTCCAGCTCGTCCCCGTGGATGCCGAAGATGTCCGCGTCGGTGTTGTCCGCCAGCACCACCGCATTGCGCTCGAAGACTTTGTTCAGCGCCGCGATGTCGTCGCGGTAGCGGGCCGCCTGCTCGTATTCGAGCTGGGCTACGGCTTCCTGCATCTTGGCGGTCAGCGCCTTGGTGAAGCGGGTGGCCTCCCCGCCCATGAAGGTGCACAGGTCATCGGCCAGCGCCCGGTGGTCTTCCTCGCTGATGCGCCCTACGCAGGGCGCGGCGCACTTGTCGATGTATCCCAGCAGGCACGGGCGGCCCGAGGCCTGCGCGCGCTTGAACACCCCGGGGGCGCAGCTGCGCACCGGGAAGACGCGCAGCAGCGTGTCAAGGGTTTCGCGGATGGCCTTGGCCGGGTAGAACGGGCCGAAGTACTTCACGCCCTTGCGCTTGTCCCCGCGCATCACCAAGGCGCGCGGGAACTTCTCGTCCATGGTCACGGCCAGGTAGGGGTAGGACTTGTCGTCGCGGAAGACGATGTTGAAGCGCGGGTTGTACTCCTTGATCCAGGTGTACTCCAGCTGCAGCGCCTCCAGCTCCGAGCCCACCACGGTCCACTCGACGCTCGCGGCGGTGAACACCATGGTGCGGGTCTTGGGCGTGAGCCGCTCGGGCTTGGCGAAGTAGGACAGCAGCCGGCTGCGCAGGATCTTGGCCTTGCCCACGTAGATGACCCGGCCGTGCTCGTCGCGGAAGCGGTACACGCCCGGCCTGGTGGGGATGTCCGAGGTTTTCGGACGGTAGCTGGCGGGATCGGCCATGGCTTACTTGGCGTCCGGGGGCAGCTGGTTGTAGGAGTCCACGCGGTCCTGGCCGGAAAGCTCGGCAATCGCGTCGACGATCCTATCGGTGGCCAGGCGGCGCTGCGGCAGCGGGTGCTTGCGTCCGAGCTTGTCGAAGTACAGCGGCTCGCCGTAGTGGATGTGGAACTTGGCCGGGCGGAAGCCCTTGCTGCCCGCGGGCTGCAGCTTCTCGGTGCCGATCAGCCCGACCGGGACCACCGGCACGCCGGTGGTCAGCGCCAGCCAACCCACCCCGGTGCGGCCGCGGTACAGCCTGCCGTCGCGCGAACGGGTGCCCTCCGGGTAGATGCCGATGCCGGAACCGCCCTCGATGATCTCCACCAGCGAATCCAGGGCCGCCACGGAGGCGGCCTGCTCGCCGCGCTGGACCGGGATGGATCCCACCGACTCGAAGAAGGACTTCATCAGCTTGCCCTTCACTCCGGGCGTGGTGAAGTATTCGGCCTTCGCGAAGAATGCGACATCGCGTGGCGTCAGCGCCTGGATGATCAGCGAGTCGAAGAAGGACAAGTGGTTGGAGGCGACGATGAAGCCGCCCTCCTTGGGCACGTTCTCCAGGCCGGTGACCTCGGCGCGGCAGATGCCGTGGATGATGCCGCGGATCGAGGATCGCGTCATGGTGTAGATGCTCATCTACCGTGCACCTTCCTGCATCAGTTCTTCAAAGTTCAATTCGGCCGCGCCGTCCCTGCCCAGCAGCAGCTGCGCCAGTTCGACCGCGGAGGAGACCCGGTAGTCGGCGGCGTCCAGCTCGTCGCCCTGGGCGAAGCCCCAGCGCACGCCGATGGACTTCACGCCGTTCGCGCGCGCGGCGTCCAGGTCGTAGTGCCGGTCCCCCACCACCACGCTACGCGACGGATCCAGATCCGCGTGCTTCAACGCGGCGGCCACGATGTGCGCCTTGCTCGATCCGTGGGATCCGCCTTCGCCGGTGTTCCCGTGCACCGCATCCAGGCTGCCGGCCAGGGACTGCGCCTCGATCAGCTCACGGGCGATCGGGAGCGGCTTGGCGGTGGTGACAGCGGTGTGGATGCCGGCGGCGCGAAGCCCGTCCAGCAGCGTACGCATGCCCGGATAGACCACCGACTGCCGCATGCCGACCTCCGAGTATCGGGCCCGGTAGGCGGCGATCACCGAGTCGATATTCGCGTCGGTGACACCGTCCAGGGTGCGCAGCCCGATCTGCAGCGGCGGGCCGACCAACGCTTCGATTTTTTCCTCGCCGGGATCCGGGAGCCCATGGGCCACCAAGGCATGGCGGATTCCTGAGGTTATGGACCCTGCAGGGTCCACGAGGGTCCCGTCCAGATCAAAGAGCACGCTGGTTACCGACATATTCACTAGGACATCATCCCATGAAGCGGACGCGGGTAAATAATCCATAACTGAAATCGAATATACCCGCGCCCGTTCCCCCGGGTTCGCCGCTCGCGGCGCCCCCGGGCTAGAGGATTTCGGCCAGGAACCGTCCGGTGTGCGATTCGGCGACCTTCGCGACCTTCTCCGGGGTGCCGGTGGCCATGATGGTGCCCCCTCCCGAACCGCCTTCCGGTCCCAGGTCGATGACCCAGTCGGCGGACTTGATGACATCCAGGTTGTGCTCGATGGTCAGCACGGTGTTGCCCTTGTCCACCAGCCCCTGCAGCACCAGCAGCAGCTTGCGGATGTCCTCGAAGTGCAGGCCGGTGGTCGGCTCGTCCAGCACGTAGATGGAGCGGCCGTTGGAGCGCTTCTGCAGCTCCGCGGCAAGCTTCACGCGCTGCGCTTCGCCGCCGGAGAGCGTGGTCGCCGGCTGGCCCAGGCGGACATAGCCCAGGCCCACGTCCACCAGGGTTTTCAGATGGCGGGCGATCGGGGTGAAGGCGCTGAAGAACTCGGCGCCCTCCGCGATCGGCATGTCCAGCACGTCGGCGATGTTCTTGCCCTTGTAGAGCACCTGCAGGGTTTCGCGGTTGTAGCGCGCCCCGTGGCAGACCTCGCAGGGCACGTAGACGTCCGGCAGGAAGTTCATCTCGATCTTCAGCGTGCCGTCGCCCGAGCAGGCCTCGCAGCGTCCGCCCTTGACGTTGAAGGAGAAGCGGCCCGGCTGGTAGCCGCGAAGCTTCGCCTCGTTGGTCTCCGCGAACAGCTTGCGGATGTTGTCGAACACGCCGGTGTAGGTGGCAGGGTTGGAGCGCGGGGTGCGGCCGATCGGCGACTGGTCCACGTGGACCACCTTGTCCAGGTGCTCCAAGCCCTGCACACGGGTGTGCCGGCCGGGGACCTGCTTCGCGCCGTTGAGCTTGTTCGCCAGCACCTTGTAGAGGATGTCGTTGACCAAGGTCGACTTGCCCGAGCCGGACACGCCGGTCACCGCGGTCAGCACGCCCAGCGGGAACTCGACGCTGACGTTCTGCAGGTTGTTCTCGCTGGCGCCGACGACCTTGAGCTTGCGGTCCTTGTCCACCTTGCGGCGCTTGGACGGGATCTCGATCTGCTTGCGGCCCGAAAGGTAGTCGCCGGTCAGCGAACGGGTGTTCTCCTTCAGCCCCTCCACGGAGCCGGAGTGCACCACTTCGCCGCCGTGCTCGCCCGCGCCAGGGCCGATGTCAACGATCCAGTCCGCCTCGGCGATGGTGTCCTCGTCGTGCTCCACCACGATCAGGGTGTTGCCCAGCGAACGCAGGTGCAGCAGGGTCTCGATCAGCCGTCGGTTGTCGCGCTGGTGCAGGCCGATGGACGGCTCGTCGAGCACGTAGAGCACACCCACCAGGCCGGAGCCGATCTGGGTGGCCAGGCGGATGCGCTGGGCTTCGCCGCCGGACAGCGTGCCGGCCGCGCGTTCAAGGGTCAGGTATTCCAGGCCCACGTCCAGCAGGAACTTCATGCGGGCGCCGATTTCCTTGAGCACCTGCACCGCGATCTGCGCCTCGCGGTTGCTCAGTTCCAGGGTGGTCAGGAACTCGGCGGCGCTGCGCAGGTCCATGGCGGAGACCTCGGCGATGGACTTGCCGCCCACCAGCACCGACAGCGAGGCCGGGTTCAGCCGGGCGCCGCCGCAGGTCGGGCACGGGATCTGGCGCATGTACTGCTCGTAGCGGTCGCGCGCGTGGTCCGATTCGGTTTCCTGGTGCTTGCGGTGCACGTAGGAGATGACGCCCTCGAAGCCGGTCGAGTACTTGCGTTCGCGGCCGAAGCGGTTCTTGTACTGCACCACGACCTTGTGGTCCTTGCCGTTCAGGATGGCCTGGCGGGCTGCGGCGGGAAGGTCTTTCCAGCGGGTGTCCATGCTGAAGCCCAGGTCCTTGCCCAAGCCCTCGATCAGCCGGTTCCAGTACTCGGTGGTGGCCTTGCCCAGCGACCACGGGGCGATTGCGCCCTCACTGAGGGTCACCTCGTCGTCGGGGACGATCAGGTGCTCGTCCACCTCCAGCTTGGTGCCGATGCCGGAGCAGGCGGCGCAGGCGCCGAAGGGGTTGTTGAAGGAGAAGGTGCGCGGCTCGATCTCGTCGATGGCCAGCGGGTGCTCGTTCGGGCAGGCCAGGTTCTCGGAGAAGGAGCGGAGGCGCTTCGGGTCGTCGTCCTCCAGGTCCACGAAGTCGGCCAGCACGCGGCCGTCGGCGATGCCCAGCGCGGTCTCGATGGAGTCGGTCAGCCGCTGGCGGACCTCCTCCTTCATGGCCAGGCGGTCGACGACCACCTCGATGGTGTGCTTGACCTGCTTGGCCAGCTTCGGCGGATCGGTCAGCTGGATGGTCTGCCCGTCCACGCGGGCGCGGGAGAAGCCCTTGGCTGACAGCTCCGCGAACAGGTCGACGAATTCGCCCTTGCGGGCGCGGACCACGGGAGCCAGGATCTGGAAGCGGGTTCGCTCGGGCAGCTCCATGAGCTGGTCCACGATCTGCTGCGGGGTCTGCTTGGAAATCGGCTCGCCGCATTCCGGGCAGTGCGGCCGGCCCACGCGCGCCCAGAGCAGACGCATGTAGTCGTAGACCTCGGTGATGGTGCCGACAGTGGAACGCGGGTTGCGGCTAGTGGACTTCTGGTCGATGGACACCGCCGGGGACAGGCCCTCGATGAAGTCCACGTCCGGCTTGTCGACCTGGCCCAGGAACATTCGCGCGTAGGCAGAGAGCGACTCGACATAACGTCGCTGGCCCTCGGCGAAGATGGTGTCGAACGCGAGGGAGGACTTGCCGGACCCGGACAGGCCGGTGAAGACAATCATCGCGTCGCGCGGCAGATCGATGTCCACGTTCTTCAGGTTGTGCTCGCGCGCGCCCTTCACGACCAGGCGCGTCAGATCAGTTTTCTTGCTCTCTGCAGTAATAGCCACGAAGCAATACTAATCGAAAATTGCTTCGAATGAGTGTGAACTCTGACGCAACTCACATGCAAATCGCCAAAGGCCGCACCGTCGACCGGCGAGCGCCGTGCGATCCCCCGCACCGGGCGGGCTCAGTGCCCGCCGGCCTGCTGGGCGATCCGCGCGGTTCCGGGCAGGCGACGGACAAGTCGCGGGAGAAAATTGAACACAACGAGGACCACCAGCATGCCCAGGCCAAGACCGAACAGCACGTCGTGCGGGTAGTGCGCGCCGACTCCCACCCGCGCCACGGCGATGAGCAGGGCCGTGGCGGCCAGGTACCAGCGCAGCCGCACGATGGCCAAGGCGCAGGCGGTCGCGAAGGCGGCGGCGAGCACCGAGTGGTTCGAAGGCCAGGACCAGTCCCCGTGCGGCGGGCAGGTTTCCGCAATGGCCACGTGAATGCTCTGGCAGGGCCGCGCCTCGGTCAGGATCAGCTTGAGCGTGCTGCTTGCGGCGTAGGCGAGGATCACTCCCAGGCCTCCCAGCACCAGCCTCGCGAACGCCGCCCGGTCCCTGAACCATGACCATACGGCCAGCCCGGCGGTGAACAAGACCAGCAGCAGCAACGCCGCGTCGGCGAAGAACACCGCCAGCAGGGTGAGTGCCGGGGAGGAACCGGCCGCCGCGGTGACCGCTGTGTACAGCTGTTCGCGGACTATAAATGCCGGCAGTGACAGCGCCATGAGGCCCAGGGCGATGAGCACTGGGATGGCAGGCCGCGTTGACGTGACCCGAGCGGATTCTGTAGTCATGAGACGTGATTGTAGGCCTGGTTTCTGGGAGGGTATTCCAGCAAGTTTCAGGCCTGTTCCCAGAGAAGCTTCCCGCAGGGTTTGCCGCCTGGGGCACTATTCATCGGGCATGCGGTACGCGACCATGCCCGCGCGGTCCGGGAGCACCGCGATCCGCTGCTGGTCCTTGCCTGTGCGCTGGAACTCCGCATACAGCGGAAGGTCCTTCGTGGCCTTCTGCGTGTCACGGGTGCATGGTTGCACGGTCTGCGGCACCCTCAGGTAGGCCGTCTGTTCGTATCCGTCGATGTGCCTGACTTCCACCGAATCGCGGTCGCTGGTGCACAAGACGGTGTCACCAAGGACGTGGGAGAGTTCGAGCTTTTCCCCGGTCGAGCTGTCCACGGCGGCGAATCCCGAGGCCATGGGGACGATCACGTATTTCTGGTCGCCGAGGATTCTGTTGTTGGCCTTGGCCAGTTCCACAGCTTTCTCGTATCCGGGCATGTCATACGCCCAGCGTTCCTTGCCGGTGGCCGCGTCGATGCCTGCAACGTCCCATTCGAGGCCCGTGAGCGCCCCGCGCTTGCCGGTGGACGGCTGCACCGTAGCCAACGCCTGGTGGAATCTGCAGGTGACGAAGGTGCTGCGCGTCTGGGCTTGGCGGGTCTCAACGATTCCGGAGCAGTCCTGGTCCGCGCCGGGCACCGCCCACCGGCGTTTTCCGGTGTCTGGGTCGATCCCGACCATCATGGCGTCCTTGTTCCAGTCCTGCACGTAGGCATCGCCTTCGGGGTGGTACTGGTAGTCAATCCGGGAACCATGGCCGACGAAGATCTGCTGCGGTTCCTCGAACGTAGTCCACTCCCACCCGTTGTCCGTGGAGTAGTACGAGTCGAAGACCTGTTCGTAGGGCACGCTCCACAGGATCTTGCCGTCCCGCGCGTAGCTGAGCAGTTCCTCCCCGGGCCCGCGCTGCGACGACGACGAGAGACCTTCGCCGACGAATCGGTCGTCCGGATTCTTTTTCGGGGTGGGAAGGTCCTCTCCGGCGAGCTGCTTCCAGCGGCCCTTCTCCATGTCGTAGCGCATGTTCACCGGTTCTCCGGATTTCCTGTCACCCTCAACGCACCAGGTCTCTTCGCATTCAACGGGACGGTTGGTCATGAAGTCAACCTCAATACTCGCCGAGGTGTTCTTCCCGGTAGCGAGGTCAATGACCACCAGCCGTTCGGATTTCCCCTTCACCGATTCAACAAATGCCGCCATCCGGCTTCCGTTGTGCTCGAACACCGGCAGCCTCATCCTCATGCCCCCGGGGTTGTGCCCCACCGATGCCTCGCGCTTCCAGCGCAGCGAACCGTCGGCGAGCTCGCGGGCCACCAGCGTCAGCTTGCGCTGGCGTTCAACATAGGCGATGGCCAAACCAAGCTGCTCTTCGACCTGGATTTCCGAGACGACGTTCTCCTTGCTGCTCCAGGCAAGCGAGACCGGTTGCGCACTGCGGTCAACCGCAGGGGGCTCGGGCTGCGCAGGCGGTGCCGTACAACCTGCCAGCAGGCCGACCATCAGGCAGGCCGCGACAGCGGTTGGCAGTTTCAACCGGTTTTCAGCAGTGTGGTTCATGGTGTGCTCCCGAATCTTCCGTTGGGTCGATTGGCACAGCCTATGAGCTACTGAAAAATTCGTGGAAGGTTTTCCACAGCCGGAAAACATTGGTGAGAGGTACCCAGTAATACGTGGGTAATGGACTGCCCCGCATCATGTGTTCCAGGAGTGCCGCAGCAACTCCCGCGGATAGCGCTTTGCGCAGCCCGCCCACGTCGAGAACCAGGAGACTGCGATGGAACGACTGAACCGATCGGTATTGCTGGAAGACAAAACCATCAGGGTGACGGTTCCCGCCACGGCGATGTACGACTTGGACCAGATGCAGAAAATTCAGCGCGAGGTGCTGGGACGGCTCGGCTGCCCCGCCTGTTGCTCGGGCTTCGACATCCGTTTCGATCTGGCCCGGAGGTTCATGGTCGATGAGGATCTTGTTGTCCGCCCGATGGACGAGCTGGCTTGATTCCGCTCACCGCTCTGCCCGAGCTCGGCGTCGGAGTGATCTACTGGCCTGCCCTCGACGGGGTGCTCTCCCGGACGGACAACGGCGTGGACGTGCTCGAACTGGAACCGCAGGCCTTCTGGTTCCAGCCCGGGCCCGACACACACGGGTACATGCTGGATGAAGCGGTGTTCAGCCACCTCGCCGAGGCTCCGCAGACCTGCCTGGCCCACGGTGTCGGCTTCCCCGTCGGAGGAACCTGCCCACCGGACCCTGAACAGGTTGATGCATTCGTGCGCAGCATTATCCGATTGGGCGCCCCGTGGGCCAGCGAGCACCTGAGTTTCAATCGGCTGCGGCAAGCCGGCGGCGAGATCGACATGGGTTTCCTGCTTCCCCCGATCCAGTCCCCCGAGTCGGTGGCTTGCGCGGTGGACAACATCCGCTTCCTGAAACGCCACCTGCCGGTGCCGCTCGCCGTCGAAACCGGGGTCAACTATCTCAAGCCCTTGCCCGGCGAAATGCCGGACGGAGAGTTCTTCCGCTCCGTCGCCGAACAGGCCGATTGCGGGATCCTCCTGGACCTGCACAATCTCTGGGCCAACGAACGCAATGGCCGCCAGCCCATCTGCGAGGTGGTCAACCAGCTGCCGCTGGAGCGGGTCATCGAAATGCACCTGGCAGGCGGACAGGAATACGGCGGGTACTGGGTCGACGCGCATAGCGGGCTCGCCGACCCGGAACTGATGGACATTGCCCGGCAGGTGGTGCCCCGGCTGCCGAATCTGAAGGCCATCACCTTCGAGATCATGCCCCAGTTCCTGCTGGCCTACGGCATCACCGATGATGCGCTGATCGACCAGTTCGCGCAATTGCGGAAACTGTGGCAGTTGCGCGGCACGGCGGTTTCCGAGGCACCGGTTCCGGGTCCGCGCCGAGCGGGAGCCCGTCCGGGCCCGGTGCTGCCTGCGCCTGGCCAATGGGAGGAAGCGCTGGCTTCGGTCCTGCTGCCGCACCAACACACCGCTCCGGGTTTCGCCGAATCACTGGCCGGGGATGACGGCGCCGGGGTCATCCGCAAGTTGATTTCCGCCGCCAGGGCCGGAAAGGTCGCCGACGCACTGCCCCTGACCACGCGCCTGCTGCTGCTCACGCTCGGCGCCGCCCGCGTGGATCAGGTGCTGGATGACTTCTGGGCATGCACCCCGTCGGAGCAGATGGCTTCGAATGAGGCGCGCAAATTCATCGAATGGGCGCTGTCCGGTTCGCTCGGGTCCGAGGTACCGCATCTTGCCCAGGTCTCGGCATTCGAGCTGGCCGCCAACCAGGCGATCATGACCGGCCGCGAGCAACTGGTCGACTTCACCATGGACCCCGTCGAGCTGCTCGGCGCGCTGCGTGCGGGACGGATGCCGTCGAAGCTTCCCGCAGGCAGATATTCGTTGACGGTGACTCCACCCGCAGCGCCATCCGCCTGAAGGGACCGGGCCGAGAATTCCGCGGCACTTCGCGGGTGCGGATTATTTGGGCAGCGAGCTGAAGGCGGCGCGCAGGTACTTCACCGCGGTCTCCTCGTCCACGTTCCACATCTGCGAGATCCGCGCCAGGTCGGCGGCGGCGTCGCTGACTTCCTGGTCCCCGCGGTCCTCCGCGGCCTGGACTACCGTCCCGTGCCTGCCGCGGGTGGCGACCGCACCCTGCAGCTCCAGCTCCTTGTAGACCTTGGCGACAGTGTTCACTGCAAGGCCCAGCGATCCGGCGAGCGCGCGCACCGAGGGAAGCTTGGTTCCCGGGGCGAGCCTGCCATCGGAGATGGCCGTCAGAATCTGCTCGCGCACCTGCTGATATGGAGCTACCGTTGATTTCTGGTCGAGGCTGACAAAATCCAGGTCGGTCATGCAACGCTCCGTTTCATAGATTGGATGTCGTATTCCGAGCCTATCGTGTACGCACCTGGTTTCCCCGTAGTCTGGGGACATGAATGAACTTCTTCTGGACGATGTAAGCATCCGCTGGATCTCCGTATCCGAGATGAGCAACAACGTGTACCTGATCACCGAGAGGGCCAGCGGCAAGCAGCTGCTGGTTGATGCGGCCGATGATTTCCCCGCCATTGAAGAGTTGATCTCCGCCGCGTCCGAGGACGGACCGGACACCGAGATCGTTGCCATCGCGACAACCCACCAGCATTGGGACCATGTGCGCGCGCTGGCCGCGGCGGTCGAGAAGTACCCGGTCACCACCTATGCGGGGGCCGACGACAGGCAGGGCATCGCCGACGAGTCGGGTGTGAAGATCAGCCATCCGCTCTCCCATGGAGAGAAGATCCAGCTGGGCGACGTGGTCATCGAGGCGATCCACCTGCGCGGCCACACCCCGGGATCCATCGCCTACGCGCTGGTGGATTCCTCGGGCCAGCCGGTGATCCTCAGCGGCGACAGCCTGTTCCCGGGCGGGGTGGGCAACACCTGGAAGGATCCGCAGCGCTTCAGCTCGCTGATCGCCGACGTCACCGAACGCATCTTCGACCGCTTCCCCGACGAGACCAAGGTCCTCCCCGGCCATGGCGGTACCACGGATCTGGGCACCGAGCGTCCGCACCTGGATGAATGGCGCGAACGCGGCTGGTAGGAACCCTCAGGCGGCTGCCGCAGGTTATCCGGCTGGCGGCAGCTCCTGGAAGTACAGCAGCATGCGCCACTCGCTGCCCGGCTCGCGATTGGCGAAGCCGTGGCGCTCATAAAAGCGCCGCGTTCCGGTGTCGTCCTCGTCCACGTTGATATGCAGCTCCAGGCTGCCGCGCCGCTTCAGTTCCTGGAGCAGGCAGCTGACCAGGGCTGACCCGATGCCCCGGCCGCGCAGGGCGGGTTGCACGTAGAGTTCGTCGAGCACCGCCAGCGGCCCGTCGAAATAGATGGTGGGCCGCAGGGTGAGCAGCGCGTGCCCCACGAGGCCGTGCCCATTTTGGGCGGCGACGGCGAAACACTGCGCGCTGGCCAGCATGGACTCCAGACGCCGCGCGAGCACCTCAACCGGCGGACACGGCGAATCGAACTCTCGATTGAAGTCGGCTTGCAGCCGGGCCAGATTCAGGCAGTGCTCCGGTGCCGCAAGAAAGGCATCGTACGCGTCCATGCACACAGTATGCTCCGCTTGGCCCGGTCGCGCCAGAGCCGGTGGCCTGCCGGGTGGCAGGACGCGCGTCGTCAGCCGAGCTTGCGGCCGATCATGAAGATGCGGCGGAACGGGAAGTTCGTGACTTTCGTTCCGTCAGGTCCGGCGAACGAGGGATAGTGTGCCGAGATCTGCACCCGGTAGTCATCCTCGAAGCGCTGGTAGTCCTCGGCGCTCAGCGCGGCCTTGATCGGCAGCAGCGCGGTGCCCCGCACCCAGTCGAGGATCGGGTCCTCGCCGATCATCACCTGCTGGTAGGTGGTCTCCCAGACGTTCGCCTGGAACCCAGCCTGCAGCAAGATGCGCTGGTACTCGTCAGGTTCCCCCACCACGTCGTCGTGGCGCAGCACCCCGACCAGCTTGTCCGCCCAGGCGGCGCTGTCGGCGACCTGGCGCATCACCGCATGGGACGGGGAGCCGAAGTTCCCCGGCACCTGGATGGCCACATAGGCTCCGGGTTTCAGCTCATCGAGCCACACCCTGAGCAGCTCGCGGTGCCCCGGCAGCCACTGCAGCATGGCGTTGGAGAACAACAGGTCAGTGTCCGGGTCCGGATGCCAGTGCATGGCGTCGGCCAGCGCGAATCCCAGATTCGGCTCGTGCTCGCTGCCAGAGGCGCGCTGGATCATTTCCCGCGAGGAGTCCAGACCCGTGACCTGCGCCTGTGGCCAGCGCTGGGCCAGCAGCCGGGTCATGTTTCCCGGCCCGCAGCCCAGGTCGACAACCTTCGCTGGGTCCAGCTCGCCCAGCTGGCCGAGCAGGTCCTTGTAGGGGCGGCCGCGGTAGTCGGCGAATTCGGTGTACTTTGTCGGGTCCCACTTCATATTCCAGAGCATATTCGCGCGGCGCGTCATCGCCTAGCCCGTGGTCACAGTTCGCAAAGGATAGGCTTGGAGCATCATGTTGCTCACCGATTACCTGCCTGCAGACGCGAAAAACGTATCCGACGACGAAATCTACGAGGCCTTCGGCCGCTGGGTGTCCACCCGCGGCATCGAGTTGTACCCGGCCCAGGACGAAGCGTCGATGGCCCTGGCCGGCGGCAGCAATGTCATCCTGGCCACGCCGACCGGCTCCGGGAAGTCGATGGTCGCGATCGCCGCGCACTTCTACGCCATGGCCCGCGACCAGATCAGCTTCTACACCGCGCCGATCAAGGCGCTGGTCTCGGAGAAGTTCTTCGATTTGTGCAAGATCTTCGGCGCGGAGAACGTCGGCATGGTCACCGGCGACTCGTCGGTGAATGCGGATGCCCCGATCATCTGCTGCACCGCGGAGATCCTGGCGAACATCGCGTTGCGCGAAGGCTCGCGGGCCGACGTGGGCTGCGTGATCATGGACGAATTCCACTTCTACGCCGACCCGCAGCGCGGCTGGGCCTGGCAGGTGCCGCTGATCGAGCTGCCGCAGGCGCAGTTCCTGCTGTTGAGCGCGACCCTGGGCGACGTGTCCCGCTTCGAGAAGGAGCTTGAGGAGCGCACCGGCAAGACCACCGTCACCGTCGCGCACACCCAGCGTCCGATTCCGCTGCACTTCTACTACTCCATGGACCCGGTGCAGGAAGCCGTGGAGGAGCTGATCAAGACCCGCCAGGTGCCGATCTACATCGTGCACTTCTCCCAGCTGGACGCGATCGACCGCGCCACCGGGCTGATGAGCATCAACGTGGCCACCCGCGAGGAAAAGGACCGCATCGCGGAGCTGATCGCCGGGTTCCGCTTCGCCGCGGGCTTCGGCAAGACGCTGAACCGCCTGGTCCGCCACGGCATCGGCGTGCACCACGCAGGCATGCTGCCCAAGTACCGCCGCCTGGTCGAGCAGCTGGCGCAGGCAGGGCTGCTGAAGGTCATCTGCGGCACCGACACCCTTGGTGTGGGCATCAACGTGCCGATCCGCACCGTGGTGATCACCGCGCTGTCCAAGTTCGACGGCACCCGCACCCGCATCCTGAACGCCCGCGAATTCCACCAGATCGCCGGACGCGCCGGACGCGCAGGCTTCGACACCGCTGGCACCGTGCTGGTGCAGGCCCCGGAGCACGCGATCGAGAATCATAAGGCCATGGAAAAGGCCCTGAAGAAGCACGGCGAGGGCTCGACCAAGCTCAAGCAGATCCCCAAGAAGAAGCCGCCGCAGGGATTCGTGACCTGGGGTGAGAAGACCTTCGAGAAGATCGTGGACGCCGCCCCCGAGACGCTGAAGTCCTCCTTCCAGGTCTCGCACTCGATGTTGCTGAACCTCCTGGAGCGCGAGGACAACGCGTTCGAGGCCGCGGTGCGCCTGCTCACCGAGAACCACGAGACCCCCTCCACGCAGCGCAAGCTGAAGCTGCGCGCCATCGGCATCCTGCGCGAGCTGATCGCCACCGGCGTGGTGGTGCGCCGCGAGCAGCCAGACCAGTACGGCAACTACTACGAGCTGACGGTGCACCTGCAGCAGAACTTCGCGCTGAACCAGCCGCTGTCCCCGTTCGCGCTGGCGGCCCTGGAGCTGCTTGACCCCGACTCTGCCAGCTACGCGCTGGATGTGGTCTCCACCATCGAGGCGACCCTTGAAAAGCCGCGCCAGGTGCTCTCCGGGCAGGAGAAGAAGGCGCGCGGCGAGGCGATCGCCGCGATGAAGGCCGAGGGGATGGACTACGACGCGCGCATGACCGCGCTGGAAGAGGTCACCTACCCGATGCCGCTGGCCGAGAAGCTGGAGGCGGCGTTCGAGCAGTACCGCGCCGGCGCCCCGTGGCTGGCTGACTTCGAGCTGCAGCCCAAGTCCGTGGTGCGCGATATGTACGAACGCGCCATGGGCTTCTCCGACTTCGTGCAGTACTACCAGCTGGCTCGCTCCGAGGGTGTGCTGCTGCGCTACCTGACCGACGCCTACAAGGCGCTGCGCCAGTCCGTTCCGCAGGACGCGCTGCGCGAGGACCTGGAAGACTTGATCGAGTGGCTGGGCGAGATGATCCGCCAGATCGACTCCTCGCTGCTTGACGAGTGGGAGGAGCTCTCCCGCGGCGAACTGCACGACGAGTCCGAGGAAATCACCCCGCCGGCCCCGGAGAAGCTCACCAGCAACGTGCGCGCCTTCCGCGTGATGGTCCGCAACGAGATGTTCCGCCGCGTCAAGCTCTTCGCCGACGAGCAGGACAAGGCGCTGGGTGAGCTGGACGAGCACAACGGCTTCGACGCGGACACCTGGGCCGACGCCATGGACGACTACTTCGACGAGCACGAGGACATCGACGACGGCCCGACCGGGCGCAGCTCCAAGCTGTTCATCGTCACCGAGAAGCCCGGCCGGATCTGGGAGGTCCGGCAGATCTTCGCCGACCCGGAGGAAAACCACGACTGGGGCATCAACGCCACCATCTCGCTGGACGACTCCGACGCGGTGGGCGAGCCGGTGGTCACGGTCACCGCCGTGGGACGCCTGGACTCCTGAGTCCCTCCCACTCCCCCGCACCTGCGTGCTTTCTACGGCCCGCGGCAGCGCCAGCAGCTCTGGCCTTGCCGCGGGCCGTGTCGTAGGATTTGGCCATGAACGGTCCGCGGCTGCGCCTGTGCGGCGCACTGATCCTCCTGCCGACCCTAGTGCTGCTGCTCAGCGGCTGGTCGGTGCTGTTCTCCGCCGAAGGCGCGGTGCCCACCATCGTGCAGTTCGCCCTGCTCGCCGCAGGCCTGGCCATGGTGTACCGGGGCGAGAATCCCCCGGCCCAAGCCGGCGGGTAATGCTCCGGTAACGCTACAGCGCCCATCCTTTGTGCCAACACCGCGTTCGCGGCACCGCAAAGGAGCACCCCATGACACTGCTGAGCCTGCAGCCAGCCGAACCGGCGACGCTGCATTCGCTGCCTCCCACCCTTGACCTGGAGGCCCTGCGCCCGCACCTGGTCAACCTCTCCAACGGGCAGTTCTCCGACGACGGCGCCCTGGTCACCAGCGCCGAGGACGTGGACGCGATCTTCGCCGAGCACCTGCCCCGCTACATGGAGCAGCACGAGGGCCCGCTGCGGCTGCTCTTCTGGGCGCACGGCGGGCTGGTCAGCGAGGCGCGCGGCATCATCGGCGCTTCCCGCCTGCTGCCGCACTGGCTGGAACACGGCATCTACCCTATCTTCTTCATCTGGGAGACCGGGCTGCTCGACGCCCTGTGCTCGCTGCTGCCGCGCAGCGGCGCCCGCGAGCTGCAGGAACAGGGCCGGGCCCGCAACCTCGTCGAGGACCTGTGGAGCGCCGGGGTGGAACGGGCAGTGCGCCCGCTGGGCCAGAAGGTCTGGGCGCAAATGAAGGTCGGCGCGGACCAGGCCGTGGCCGCGGACGGCGGCGCCGCCTACGTGGCGCAGCGGCTAGCCGAATTCACCGCCCGGAATCCCGGCGCCGTCCAGGTGCACGCGGCAGGGCATTCGGCCGGCGCGATCTTCCACTCACGCTTCCTGCCGCTGTACCTGCAGCACGGCTCGGGCACCGGCGTCAGTTCGCTGAACCTGCTGGCAGCGGCCCTTTCCATCGCCGACTTCAACCGGCTGCTGCGCCCGCTCGTCGGCTCGCCGCAGGGCATCGAACAGCTGCACCTGTTCGGCCTGCACCGGCAGCTGGAAGAAGACGACAGCGTGCTGTGGCTTTACCCGCGCTCGCTGCTCTGCCTGATCAGCTCCGCGCTGGAAGCCGAACGCGGCGTCGGCCTGCTCGGCCTGGAACGCTCGGTCGCCGCGGATGCGGACCTGACCGGCTTCCTGGGCACCGCCGCGGCGGACGCGACCTGGTCCAAGACCCAAGTCGGCGCCCCGGGCCGGCGCTGCCTGGCCTCCGCGCATGGCACCTTCGACGAGGACCCGGCCACCTTGAACAGCGTCGCCTACCGGGTGTCCACCGGATGATCCCGGCGCGTAACGCCGGGGTAATAACCGGGTAACGACGCTCCGGCTACGCTGGAGCCTCCACGCGGCCGACGCGCCCGAACCCGGGCGGCCGACCCGGTATCCACCGGCTACGGCACGGGCGTTGGCCTCAGCATGAGGGGGAAAAATCATGGCGGATATCAATGAGGGGACCGATCTGGTCTTCGACCGGCTGCTAGCGGCCCGGCGCGAAGAGGTCGTCGCCCTGCAGAAGGCGCAGGCCGACCGGCTGGCCGACGTCGAGACGCGCGGGCAGCGCAGCCTGGCCGCGCTGCAGGACTCGCTGCCGGAATCCCTGGCCTCGTACCTGGGCAGCGATTCCTCCGCAGAGGAAGCAGCGGCGAAGGACATGAAGTCCTGCGCGGCAACGCTGGCCGAGCAGGCGCCGCGCGAATCTACGGCGCTCTCCGCGGTCATGGGCAACGGGCCTTCCGCGGCGGCGGTGGGCTGGCTGACCCCGTACTACGGCACGCTACACGGTTCCAACGGGGCCATCGCCTGGCAGGGCTACAACCCCGGCAACATCGACGCGTCCTGCTGGGCCAGCGGCGCCGGCTCGGGGCTCTTCGGCACCGGCGCCGGCTCGTTCACCCTGTACATGGACTGGTGGTTCACCTTCCGCGCCCCGGAGAACCGCAACTACGCCCAGACCATCTACGTCCCGTTCAACGGCTTCTACATCGTGCGGGCGGACGACGGATGGTTCGACTCCAAGGAGGCGAAGGTCAACATCTCGATGACCGCCCGCGGCTACCAGTACAACTACAAGCCGGCCGGCAGCGTGAACGTGCTGTCGACCGGGGATGACAACATCAACGTCAACGACCGCTTCGACGGCTGGCGCACGATGTACTATTCGGATCTGCTCGGTGCCGACCAGGCCTACCTGCTGCTGTCCGTCGCGCTCTACGTCTACGCGCGCGGCGGAGGCTCCAACGCCCAGCTGAACTTCGCCGACGGCAATGCCAACTACCTTGGCGTTCCGCTCGTCTACGTCAGCTAGGCAGACCGCGCGCCGCACCGCACCCGGTGCGGCGCGCACCCTCGAAACTCCGTGAAACCTGAATCCAGGGAGCAGGATATGAGCAATGAAAACCGGCCGCTGTGCCTGACCAAGCCGATCGTCCAACGCGAGCTTCCGGCCGGTCTGCCGGACCTGCGGATGCGCCTCATACGGGTGCTGTCCAAGGTCTGGGTCAATGAGACCGAGCTGCACTACTTCTTCATCGACGGGCCCGAAGCGCAGCGCGAAGCCGTGCGCCAGGCCTTCGCCGAGTGGAAGGCCCTGCCGCTGGGCCTGAAGTTCACCGAGACCACCGACCGCGGATCCTCTGAAATCCGCATCGCCTTCGACCAGGCTGACGGATCCTGGTCCTATGTGGGACGCGACCTGCTGGGCATACCCGCCACCGAAACCACCATGAATTTCGGCTGGGACCTGACCGACGACTACGGGCACACCACCGCCTTGCATGAGATCGGGCACAGCCTGGGCCTGCCGCACGAGCACCAGAACCCGTTCTCCGGCATCGTGTGGGACGAGGACGCGGTCTACAAGTTCTTCACCGGGTCCCCGAACTTCTGGACGCGGGCGCAGACCGAGCAGAACGTGCTGCACAAGTTCAGCGCGCAGGAGGTGGACGGCTCCCCGTGGGATCCGAACTCTGTCATGGAGTACTGGTTCCCCGCAGGCCTGATCGTGCAGCCCGCCCAGTATTCCGGCGGCCTGGAACCTGCCGGAGGGCTCTCGGACCAGGACAAGGAGTGGGCCAAGAAGTTCTACCCGGCCACCACCGCCGCCGTCACCGAGCTGAAAGCCTTTGAATCCAAGGTGCTGCAGCTGTCCGCCGGGCAGCAGGCGGACTTCACCATCGTCCCGGACGCCTCGCAGGACTACACGATCGCCACGTTCGGCCAATCCGACATGGTGCTGGTGCTCTTCGAGGACGATAACGGCTCGCTGCGCTACCTGGGCGGCGACGACGACAGCGGCACCGGGCTGAACGCCCAGCTGAAGACCCGCCTGCTGGCCGGGCGCCGCTACGTGGTGCGGCTGCGCCTGTACTGGGCAGGCGGCAGCGGCAAGTCAAGCATCATGTACTGGTAGCCGCGCGCGGCATCGCGCCCCGGACCGTCGGATCCCGGACGGTCCGGGGCGCCCTTGCGCCCTGGGCTGTACACCTAGGCCGGACGGCCCGTCTGATCGGTCTTGAACGACTGGGTCTGGAACTTGTTCAGGAATCCCAGCAGACTCCCGTCTGGCTTGAGCACGATGGTGCCGCCATCCTGCCAGATCCAGTTCTCCGCATCGTGCCCGCCGCCCACCGGGTCGCCCTGGTTCTGGTGCACGTTGTGCACTCCCAGCCCGCTGGAGAACGGCTCGCCGAACACGAAGAACCGGGTGCCCGCATAAATCACGCTTTCCAGCTCGGTCAGCGCCTGGAACCCGGTACCGCTCTTCCACGGCGGGTTCCAGCGCAGCCAGGCCAGCAGCCGGTTCAGGCAGCTTGAAAAGCGCAGCAGGTGGACGATGACCGGCGGGTGCAGCACCGCGGCGCGGATGTAGTCCAGCGCCCCGGAGGACGGATCGGAGGCCAGCGGGTGCCAGCCGTCGGCTAGGGAAGACAGCGCCGCGAAGTCCAGCGCGCGCAGCCGCACGGTGCGCCACTGCACGCCGTCGGGCATGTTCTTCGGATCCACGTCGATGGCGCACTTGTAGTTGCCGGCCGGCGCGTGGATCACCAGGTTGCCGTGGTAGTAGCGCCCGAAGTCATCCGGCGGGTCCCGGTAGTAGTCGTGCAGGGTCCCGATCAGCACCCCGTACCCGTTGGCCAGCGGCATTCGGATATTCCTTCCTCGTCTCGAAGATCAGGCCCTTGCAGGTTCGTCGATCTCCCCGACCTGGTCTTGCACCCGCTTGGCCTGCTTCTCCACCATGGAGGTGAACAGCTGCTGCGCGGCACCGAAAATGACCGCCCACGCGATGATCTGCGGGGCGCTGTCGAGGTCTGAGAGGCCGGGGAAGAATCCTCCGCGGATCAGCAAGAGTCCGAATACGGCGGTCAGCCCGCCCAATGGCAGCTTCAGGAAAGCCAACGCGATCGCAAGGTTGAAGGGCGTCGCCGTGCCGCCGACCTTCCTGAAGGAACTGGCTGCCGTGATGGCAGCGCCAACCATGCCAACGAAAATCAGCAGGAATATATCCGCCTTGCCGGCCGTCTGCGCGATCACCGCATCCCGGTCGAAAACTGCCCTGTTCTCGGCGGCGACGGATTCGCTGCTCTTGCCATCTGCTTCGGATGTCGTTCCGCCGGCGCCATCCCCGGTGGCAGCAAGGGTTGCCGGGAGCGGACTTTCGTTGCTCGGGCACACCACGACGTTTTTCCCTTCCGGGTTGAAGCAGATCGCCAGATCGGTCGGCCTGGCCACTCCCCAGAGCCCCAACCCGATGCCCAGAATGAGCAATACGACGCTCCAGACGCTCAAGCCCCGATGGAAACTGAGCATTCGCGCATACTCCCGGCGGTAGGCCATATTGGCTGCGATGCTCGCGCTGATGATTTCCTCGCGGATATGCGGTTGCTGCAGATAAGCCCGTTTCTTGTCAGCGGTGGTGTGGATCTCCTCCAGGTCCTTGACCAGCTGTTCGAACGAAATTCGCTGCGGATCCATCGTTGCGAGGTGGTTCCTGATATCGGTCCGGATCTTGGGCAGCTTCCCCATGAGATAGTCGGTGTCTCCGCGCCGCAACATCATGGACTCCGCCGCGTGCAGGTGGGCCAGGACGCTGCCGATGAGCGTGGTGCCCAGCATCATCTTGAACCGCGGATTGGTCAGCCGCGCCTGCGCGGTCTTCAGGTGCTGCTTGATCGCCTCGTCCAGCTTGGCGACATCCTGCACCGCGCTGTTTTGATGGACCGCCGGCGGCGGCAATTGGGATAGATAGCGCGCTTCATCCTGCAAGGCGGTGAGATCCGAAACGACTATCGGAAAACGCTGCTGGGCCATGTTTGCGGTGAATTGCGGAAGGGGGCCGGTGTTCGGCATGGTCAGTACCTCGATGATCTCCCACGGCTCAGGGAAATGCATAGCATTTCAACCCGCCGGCGCAGCTCTGCGCGTCGCCGGCAGGATACAAGGAACCAGCAACACCACCCCGGTGCAGGACCGCGAGGCCCGCCTGGGAGATACGCCGGTACACGGATAAGCCCAGTGTCCGCCGGCGCCCGTTACACGAGCATTACCAGGATCTGCCGCATCCCCGGTCCTGCCGGCGCGGTCATGCGACGATCAGTGCGACCCCCACGTACACGGTGAGCAGTGAGGCCAGAGTCCATTCGGCGGCGGACCCGGTTGCAGCCAGAACCGGCACGGCAACCCGTCCGTTGGCCTTCCACACCGAGCCGATGACCGGCAGGCGCCGGAACCAGCGCGGGGAGCGGATCTTGATCGGCCAGATCAGGTTGCAGCCACCGATCGTGAGCATGTCCCCCAGCACGTGCGCCGCCACGCCGACGGCGACCGCCAGCAGGAACCACTGGTTCTCCTCGGGCGTATTCATGCCGACAAACGCCCCGGCCGCCAGCGCGATGACCCAGCACAGGGCCGGGGGCATGAACTTCACCGACTTCACGGCGAAGGAGATCAGCAACACCGCGAACAGCGCGGCGGCCGGATACACGATGCCCAGCGCCGCGGTCTGCACCGCCCAGCCGTTGGCCAGCCAGGCCAGCAGGATGAAAAACGCCATGCCTAGGATGGAATGGGTGCCATTGCGGTGTCCGCCGGAGACCTTGCCAATGATGCGGGTGAAGATGCTTGAAATGGGCGGCAGCGACCTGGCGATAGTGGCGCCGTGGTGGTCCGCGTCGGGCAGCAGCGCGGCGCCCGCGCACACGATCGCCCCAGCCAGCGTTTCCCACCGATCCATCTGCAGCGCGCCGAAGCCGAGGTCTACGGAGCCAATGCTCACCGGAGTCGTAATTGCTAGCCATGCGGCAGCGCCGCTCATGGCGTGGTGTCCACCCATCATGGATTCAACCTTAAGACTGGTCACCGACGAATTGGCGGCGCGGCGGCGGTAAGCTTGAGCACATGAGTAATGTGCGCGAAGCAACACCGGCCGACTGCCCGCAGATTCTGGAGCTGATCCACGAACTTGCAGTGTACGAGAAGGAGCCGGACGCGGTGCGCAACACCGTGCAGGACCTGCAGAGCCACCTTTTCGGCGCGGACCCCAAGGTCTTCGCCCACGTGGCCGAGGACGAGTCCGGCACCGTGATCGGCGTGGCGATCTGGTTCCTGACCTACTCCACCTGGGAGGGCCGCCACGGCATCCACCTGGAAGACCTGTATGTGCGCTCCGCCCGGCGCGGATCGGGCACCGGCACCGCGCTGCTGCAAACGCTTGCGCAGATCTGCGTCGAGCGCGGCTACAAGCGCCTGGAATGGGCGGTGCTGGACTGGAACGAGCCGGCCATCAAGTTCTACGATTCGATCGGTTCGTCCTCCATGGACGGCTGGACCACCCGCCGCCTGGACGGCGACGCATTGACCGCCCTGGGCACCAAAGGAGCAGCACGATGAACCACTACCGCGGCATGGACGTCACCGAGCACCGCATCGAGGTCCCGCTGGACTACACGCGCCCGGCCGGCGAGAAGATCAGCGTGTTCGCCCGCGAGATCAGCACCGATGCGACCCTGCCCTGGCTGCTGTTCCTGCAGGGCGGACCGGGCGGGAAGTCCCCGCGTCCCGGATCCCTGTCCGGTTGGCTGGCCGAGGCGGTCAAGCACTTCCGCGTGCTGCTGCTGGACCAGCGCGGCACCGGGTTGTCCACCCCTGCCACCCGGAAGTCCCTGCCGCTGCGCGGCGACTTCGCCGCCCAGGCCCGCTACCTGGAGCACTTCCGCGCGGACTCGATCGTGCGCGATGCCGAGGCGCTGCGCGAGCACCTGGGCATCGACATGTGGAGCACCCTGGGCCAGAGCTACGGCGGGTTCTGCACGCTCACCTACCTGTCGCTGTTCCCGCAGTCCCTCGAACGCTGCCTGGTCACCGGCGGCCTGGCCTCCCTGGATGCCGATCCGCGGGATGTCTACCGGGCGACCTACCAGCGCATGGCCGAACGCAATACCGAGTACTTCTCCTGGTATCCGCAGGACTTCGAGGTCCTGGGCCGGATCTACGAGCACGTGCGCCACGGCGGCGACGAGGTGCTGCCCAACGGGCAGCGCGTCACCGTGCCGCTGGTGCAGATGCTGGGCATGTACCTAGGCGGCAACAGCCGGGTGCACCTGCTGCACCATGTGTTCGAGGAAGCGTTCATCGACACCCCCGGCGGCCCGCGCCTGTCGGACACCTTCCTGGAGGCGCTCTACGCGCAGTCATCCTTCGCCGCCAACCCGCTGTATGCGCTGATGCACGAGAGCATCTACGCCCAGGGCTCGGCGACGAACTTCGCGGCCGAGGCGGTGCTGCCGGAGTTCCCGCAGTTCACCTCGCATGCGAAGACCCCGTTGCTGACCGGGGAGATGATCTTCCGCTGGCACTTCGCCGAGGACCCGGTCCTGCGCCCGCTGGAGGACGTGGCCCGGATCCTGGCCGAGCACGAGCACTTCGGCCCGCTGTACGACCTGGGTGTGCTGGCCGAGAACACCGTGCCGGTGGCCGCGGCGGTCTACCACGACGACGTCTACGTGGACCGCGAACTGTCGCTGGAAACCGCCTCGCGAGTCAAGGGCCTGCAGGCCTGGGTGACCGAGGACTTCCACCACGACGGGCTGGGCGACGAGGGTCCGGCGATCTTCCGCCGACTGCTGGCCATGACAAATGGCGAGGACCCGGAAGCCGCCGCGAAGGGCCTTTCCGGGTCCTAGGCCTGGCTGGCGCGTTCAGGCCGTTCAGCCGTCCAGCTGGGCGGCCAGTTCATCGCACAGCTTCTGCAGCAACGGCGCGGCGGTGCCCAGAATCTGCTGGTCGGCTTCGGGCAGCGTCTGGATGCCGCCGGCCAGCGCCGTGTAGGCGCGCAACCGGTAGGCTTCGACCTCGTTCCTGCCCTGCCCGGTCAATTCGACCAGGCTGGCGCGGCCGTCGTGGGGATCGGGACGGCGGGCGACCAGGCCGTCCTGTTCCAGCCTGATGACCAGTCCGGTCATGGTCGGCTGCGCGACGCGCTGCTGGAGTGCAAGATCCCCCACGCGCTGCGCCCCGTCCCGGTCCAGCCCGGAGAGCACGCGCCAGGCGGTGACGGATCGCCCCTGCCCGGCGGCATGCCCCAGCAGTCGGGAGAGGGTGCCGGAGGCCACCGCAATTCCTGCGGCGGTTTCGGTGACGGCGGACGGTGTGGTGCTCATGATGTGTACCCTAGCAGAATGCGTTAATGGTGGATTCCGGACAGCGAAAAGCCCGCCTGACCGGCCCTGGTCGGGCAGGCGGCGGGCAGTTCGCCTGACGTTGCTACTTGCCGTCGTTGGCCTCGGCCGCGGCCTTGGCTGCCGCGGAAATCGCCTCGGCTTCCTCGGCTTTTTCGGCGGCTCGGCGGCCCATCGGGGTCCACAGCGACAGCACGGTGGCGACGACAATCGCGCCGAGGATCACCAGCAGGGAGATGCCCACCGGAATGTCCAGCCAGGCGAACTGGTGCAGCGGCTCGCCGCCGTTGATGAATGGCACCTGGTTCTCATACAGGGCGTGGAAGACCAGCTTGACGCCGATGAACGCAAGGATGAAGCTCAGTGCGTGCTTCAGGAACACCAGTCGGTTCATCAGGCCGCCGAGCAGGAAGTACAGCTGGCGCAGGCCCATTAGGGCGAAGATGTTCGCGGTGAACACGATGAACGCCGACTGGGTCAGCCCGAAGATCGCGGGGATCGAGTCGAAGGCGAACAGCAGGTCGGTCATGCCGATGGTGATGAACACCATCACCATCGGGGTGAACAGCTTCTTGCCGTCGACCACGGTGCGCAGCCTGTTTCCGTCGAAGCTGTCGGAGATCGGCAGCTTGCTGGTCAGCTTCTTGACCAGGCCGCTTTCCTCGTCTTCGTCGCCCTCGTCCTTCAGCTGGTTCCATGCGGTCCACAGCAAGAAGGCTCCGAAGATGTAGAAGACCCACGACCACTGCTCGATGATGGCTGCGCCGGCCACGATGAAGATCGCGCGCAGGATCAGCGCGATGATGATGCCGAACATCAGCACTTCCTGCTGGTACTTTCGCGGTACCGAGAAGCGGGCCATGATGATGATGAACACGAACAGGTTGTCCACGGACAGTGCGTATTCGGTAACCCAGCCGGCGTAGAATTCCTGGCCGAGCTGCGGGCCTGCCTGCCACCAGAGCACGCCGCCGAAGGCCAGCGCCAGGCCGATGTAGATGACGACGAAGATGCCAGCTTCCTTCATGGAAGGAATGTGCGGACGCTTGGTCACATAAAGTAGATCGGCGACGAGCACCGCGCACAGCACGATCAGTGCGATGGTTTCAAATTGAAGTGTTAACCCGGAAATGCCCACGGAAGAGCGACCTTTCATTGCAGGGTATGGCTGATATTCGCAAGTCTCTCCGCCGGCCGCACCGCGATCCGGCGGTGCGAAATTCGGCTGCTGCGCCCGGCGAATCGCCGTTGATTCGCGTGCTGACGTTCACAGCATTTGGGATACTCCCCTACGTCCAATCAACCATTGTATCCCACAGCGAAATCACAGCCCCGGGTGGGGCGTCCTACGCCAAGTCAGACATCCGGGCGCGCGAAACCCCGTCCCGGCGGGGATTTTTGTCCGGACGGGGTTGACGTTTTGCCGAAGGCAGTGCCGCTCAGGCGTGGCCGGCGGCCTTCATCTGCCGCAGCTCCTTCTTCAGCTCCGCCACCTCGTCACGCAGCCGGGCCGCCAGCTCGAACTGCAGCTCGGCCGCCGCCGCGTGCATCTGTCCGGTCATCTCTTCGATCTGGCCCAGCAGGTCTTCGGCCGGCGCGGCGGCCAGGCCGTCCTTGCGCACTGTCGACGACGCCGAGGTGCGCTTGGCGCCCTTGGCCAACCGGTTGTTGTTCAGCAGCTCCTGGGTGTCGGCGTCCTCCCTGGCCAGCTGGTCGGTGATGTCCGCGATCTTCTTGCGCAGCGGCATCGGGTCGATGCCGTGCTTCTCGTTGTGCGCCCGCTGGATCTGCCGGCGGCGGTTGGTCTCCTCGATCGCCTGGCTCATGGCGTCGGTGATCTTGTCCGCGTACATGACCACCTGGCCGGACACGTTGCGGGCTGCGCGGCCGATGGTCTGGATCAGCGAAGTCGCCGAGCGCAGGAAGCCTTGCTTGTCGGCATCCAGGATCGCCACAAGCGACACCTCGGGCAGGTCAAGGCCCTCGCGCAGCAGGTTGATTCCCACCAGCACATCGAAGGAGCCCATGCGCAGTTCGCGCAGCAACTCCACGCGCCGGATCGTGTCCACGTCCGAGTGCAGGTACTGCACGCGCACCTGGTGCTCGGTCAGGTAGTCGGTCAGGTCTTCCGCCATGCGCTTGGTCAGGGTGGTGACCAGCACGCGTTCGTCGCGATCCACGCGGGTGCGGATCTCGTCCAGCAGGTCGTCGATCTGGCCCTTGGTCGGCTTGACGATGATTTCCGGGTCGATCAAGCCGGTAGGGCGGATGATCTGCTCCACGAAGCCGTCGGACTTGCCCAGCTCGTACTTTCCCGGGGTAGCCGACAGGTACACCGTCTGCCCGATGCGCTCCAGGAACTCATCCCATTTCAGCGGACGGTTGTCCATCGCGCTGGGCAGGCGGAACCCGTGCTCCACCAGCGTGCGCTTGCGCGACATGTCGCCCTCGTACATGGCTCCGATCTGCGGTACGGTCACGTGGGATTCGTCGATGACCAGCAGGAAGTCGTCTGGGAAGTAATCCAGCAGGCAGTGCGGGGCGGAACCCGGCGCACGACCGTCGATGTGCCGCGAATAGTTCTCGATGCCGTTGCAGAAGCCCATCTGCTCCATCATTTCCAGGTCGTAGGTGGTGCGCATGCGCAGCCGCTGGGCCTCGACGAGCTTGTTCTGCGACTCCAGTTCCTTCAGCCGCGTTGCCAGCTCGTCCTCGATGGACTTGATCGCCTTGTGCATGCGCTCGGCTCCCGCCACGTAATGGCTGGCCGGGAAGATGTACATCTCGGTTTCCTCGCGGATCACCTCGCCGGTGACCGGATGCAGCGTGTAGATCGCTTCCACCTCGTCGCCGAAGAACTCGATGCGCACCGCCTGCTCCTCGTACATCGGGATGATCTCCACGGTGTCCCCGCGCACCCGGAAGGTGCCGCGGTGGAAGTCCATGTCGTTGCGGGTGTACTGCATGGCCACGAACTGGCGCAGCATCGCGTCGCGGTTCAGCTCCTCGCCTTGGCGCACCGTCACCATCCCGGCGACATACTCCTCCGGGGTGCCCAGGCCGTAGATGCAGGAGACCGTAGCGACCACGATGGTGTCGCGGCGGGTCAGCAGCGAGTTGGTGGCCGAGTGGCGCAGCCTTTCGACCTCCTCGTTGATCGAGGAGTCCTTCTCAATGAAGGTATCGGTCTGCGGCACGTAGGCCTCGGGCTGGTAGTAGTCGTAGTAGGACACGAAGTACTCGACCGCGTTGTTCGGCATCAGCTCGCGGAACTCGTTGGCCAACTGGGCGGCCAGGGTCTTGTTCTGCACCAGTACCAGGGTGGGGCGCTGCACCTGCTCGACCAGCCAGGCGGTGGTCGCGGATTTGCCGGTACCGGTCGCGCCGAGCAGCACGATGTCCTTCTCACCGGCCTGGATCCGCTGCGTCAGCTCCGCGATGGCCTGCGGCTGGTCGCCGGCCGGCTCGTATTCGCTGATGACCTCGAAGGGGGCGACAACTCGTTTGATGGGCTGTGCAAGACTCATACATCTAGGCTACGCCCTGGGTCCCGACTCTTTGCGCGCTGCTGGCGATTGGCTGAAAGAATCCAGCAATCGGTTAATCGCCTCGATGCGCTCGGGGGTCTCGGGATGGGGTCGGCGCGCCATGGCATCGGCCCAGTCGAAGTAGCGCTTTGCCCCATCAAGCACGGCGGGGATGAGAACCGGCGGCCCGATGCGATCCGGTACCCCGCCCAGCGAAAACCCGCGGCGTGCAGGTTCCCCGCAAGAGAGATTTCCGCGCAGAATGAGCCGCGGCCGGTGCCCATCGACATGGATCCTTCCAGCGCTTCAAACAGCGCAGGCCAGGTCGCCCCCGTGTTGTTCCACAGTCCGGGTGGCATAAGTTGTCTGCCGAAATAGCGTTTCTGCACGATCCCGTCACCACCGTAGGGGTTTTTCGCCGCCCGCTTGAACCAGAGGTCCGCGGCCCAGCCAAGTTCTTCCTCGACCGATGCCAGGGACTGGCAGCGGAATGCGGCGAATACCGCGAGGTCGGTGATTTATGCAGTCCCAGCAGAAAGGACTCAGCTCAACACATGAATGCATGCTCAGCGTCACGCCCGTTCATGCCAGGTCACCGGCGCGGCGTGTGACAGCGCGCGCCACACCCGCCGGGTAGCCTGCGTTCACCAAGGCCACGAGCTCGGTGGTGCCACCGAGAATTCAGCCGATAGGTCCGTCGTTTTCAACGGCGCCGCGGACCGTGCTGACGGCGACGTCGGCCAATGCATTACTGCCGGTGATCGTCATGGTTACCTCGGCGGCCCGGGATGATTCGAGCACATGGTTCGAGGCCCGCCAGATCCCCGGCACATCGCCGATCACCTCAACGTGCGTCAGTCGCAGCAAGCGGTGGCGCAGCCGGAGGCATTCCAGTGTGCCCGGCTGCAACGCCGCGCGATTGCAGCCTCGTTGCTCACCTGCGCCGACCTTCGATATGTGGAAAATGTAGGCTCCGGCCGCCGGGGAGCTGTTCACCAACAACTTCAGTTTGCGGTGTTGCTTCGCATGGGCATCGCGTTCAGCTATGAAGCCCCGGGGGCTTCAATGCCCTAACTTTTTCTGCATCCACTATCTTTATCCTTCACACGGGTTGCCAATGTCTTCCCATCGGTTAAATAATCGAATCCGCAGATCCATTCAGCAAATACCCGCATTACCGAATCGTTATTCGGGACCAACATCGGAGGCCAAGGAAAATACCGGCGAATTACCGAAAAAGCCTTGGTGTCGGGGATCGGGTCGAGTTGTTTCGGGGCCTATGCACGTGCGCGCGGGGAAGCCGGGCGAGTGCAGATATTATCGCGTACGATGTCATGCGTTTTCAGCCGGAGCTTTTCAACGAGGGTACGCTCCCGCGTTTCCCAATGTTCCCGCGGGCAGCAGGTGACCCAGACGACGCCCTGGATATGGGGTGAATCATGGGCCATTGTTGAGGTGGCGAAGTGTCGGAGTACTCACCTATGATCAAGCTATGCACAGGAAAATCCCAGCTTTCGCAACTATCATTACCGGCTTGTGGCTGGCCGGATGCAGCGCCCCAGGCGCGGAGGTGATCTCCCCCGAAGCCACTGAATCCAGCGTCTACGAACCACTCACTGTGGAATCTGCAACGCCAGCGCCCATGCCAACGCCATCACCCACCGAGACCCGAAGCGATCGGGGGAATCTCGTGTTCCGAGTCGGGGACGACGTGAGCCTGAGCGACTACAGCGGGGCCGACTGGGCAACCCTGCGCCTTGAGAAGGTCTCCGCCAAGGTTAAGTGCACCGAGCCGTACCAAGAGCCGGTCGCCAAGGGAAACAAGCTCGTTGCTATGACTTTCTCGGCCAAGACGGAGGCGAGCCCTTCGGGTGACGCCGACTCGCTGTGGATGGGCGCGTTTGCCTGGAAGTTCTACGACGACAATGGCGTTACCTACAACGGCGAACTGTCGAGCGACGCCACCTACTACTGCCTCCCAGAGAAGAAGATGCTGCCGAGCGAGATGGGTCCGGGCGAGAAGGCCACTGGTGTTGTGCTGGTTGAGGTGCCGGACTTGAAAGGCACCGTGGCCCACGAAGATTTCGGTATCGAGTTCGACCTAGCAACCGCCCTCAAGGAGAGTGACTGAGCCCATAGGGTGAATGTTTCCGAATCCTCGCAAGAGGACAGTCTTTATCTATGGAGGAGATACAGGAGGTGGCTACTAGTTACCGTTTGATTTTTAGCTCACTGTTGAACTATCCCCCGCCAATAACCACGACGAGACGTTGGAAGCACCGGCAATACTTATTGCTGGTGCCCTCGTTGTTTAAGGGATGCCGGGCGGGAGCCAGGCATCCCAAGCAAAGACCCGGTATCTAATTCAGGCAACGGCCAATGTCTTATGTGTGTAGGCAATTGCATGCACTAATTGAGCTGGCCCTTCTCGCTGCCTTCGCCTTCCGGAACAGGCAACGTGCTTTCAGTGCCAGCTGCGCGCGGAGCTCATTGGCAGAACTCCGGTTTCCGAAGCCAAAGGCAATGGTTGTATGCCTCTCTCGCGCGCAATCGTTCAGCTCCGGTCCGTCAGGCCCCAGGGCTGGATTTCTTTTCCCTTCGGGTCGGACGCAAGCGCCGGCGGGCTCGTTTTATGAAGGAGCAACAATTTCAGTCATTCTCTACTCAGAGCCGGCTGCCAGCCTTGCAGCGTGATCCGCAACAAGTTCCGTTCGCGGAGGGTTCCTCTTGAAGTCATTGACATCTCCATGCAGGAGACCGAGGTGCTTCTGAATAACTACCGAGGGCAACAGTATTGAGTTCGCCGGCTTCCACCTGACAAGGTGAATTCCGTCACCGAGAAGTACCAAGTAATGGCTTGGGTGGTGTCCACCGGATTGACCGGCGAGAGACGCTCCCCCAGACTGGCCTTCACAGTGGGCCTCCCCATTCGTACGCAATGCCTTTCAGTGCGTTCATGTCAGCGAGGAAAACGAGCAGCGATGCACCGAAAGCATCAAACTAGAATACGATCACATCGGAGATCGCGGCGACTACTGACTGGACAGCCTGCGCACCTTGTGCCGCTATGACCACGCAAAGCGTTCTGGCGGGCAGAGAGGCACCCCATGTATTTTATCAATCAACCTCTGTCAGGAGCATCGTCAAACGACCCGTCCCAGATCATCGCGAACAATACCGTCAGCCATCAGTGGAACAATGCGATGAGCGCTTGGTTGCGGCGTTTCCCTGGGCTCGTTTCCCGTTGTAACAGTCTCTGCTGGCTGGGTCGAAACAGGTAGACGCGAACGCCGAAAGGAACAACGCCCGTTTCAGGCGTTTGTTGCCTGAATGGTTGCCGCATTCGGACTTTGCCGATGGTGCCCGACTGCCGGATGACTGGAGCCAAGCCAGCATAGGCTGCGAACACGGCAGGACAGTCGAAGTTCTTGCCGGCGGGCTGAAGCTATGAAGATCGCGGTAATCCTGACCGCTGCCCCGTCATGAAGGTCAGAATCAGGTGAAGAGGGTATGCCTGACCTATGACTTCCACTGGGTTACCAGCACAGTAATGCCGGGGTAACACCGCAGTAATTTCGCCGCGCGATAGTAGGGGCAGCACGTTCGCCGCCGGATCATCCGGGGACGGGCGAGTCCTGGGGCGAACCGGTGCATGTATTGCCGCCCGGTCCCCTTGGCCGTTGACACGCACACCCGGGGGCCGGCTTTCTCGAACCTCCCCTCGCTGTGCCCTTGCGGGTCCCGTCTGCCGCCGCTTCGCCGCGGCCGGCGCGGGATCCATTCCAATCCACGCCACCCAAGGGAGGAAGGCACCCGAATGCCAGTCCCATTCCAAGGCGAATTATTCACCTTTCAGAACCCCGACGGATCCGAGTTGACGCTCAAGGGCTGGGGCAACCAGTTCCACGCGGTCTTCGAAACCCTGGACGGCTACACCGTCGTCAAGGGCGAGGACGGCTTCTACCAGTACGCGGCGCTCGCCGAGAACGGCGAATCGCTGCAGCCCACCGGCGAGCGCGTAGACACCGCCGATCCGCAAACACTTAACCTGCCGCAGCATCTGCGCATCACCCGCGAATCCAGCGCCATGCAGGCCCGCGAGACGCGCGAATCCCTGGGGCCGGTGCCGCGCTGGATGCAGCGCCGCACCGGAGCCCAGGCGCAGCTGAAGGCGCAGTCGGCCTCCCCTGATGCGGCGCCGCCGGCGAACCCGACCACCGGAAATTTCCGGGGGCTGGTGCTGCTCATTGATTTCAGCGACTTCCCGGCCACGATCAGCCGGCAGGAGGTCGACGACTTCTGCAACTTGGCGGGCTACACCGGCTTCGGCAACAACGGATCGGCGTTCGACTACTTCCGCGACGTCTCGGACGGCAAGCTGTCCTACAAGAACCTCGTGGCCGCCTACTACCGGGCGGCGCATCCGCGCACCTATTACACGGACCCCGCCATCAGCTACGGCACCCGGGCCCAGGAGCTGATCCGCGAGGCGCTGGACAGCCTGGTCGCGGCCGGTTTCGACTTCTCCTCGCTGACGGCCGACGCGGGCGGCTACATCAAGGCGCTGAGCGTCTTCTACGCCGGGGTGCGCTCGAACGCGTGGAGCGAAGGGTTGTGGCCGCACAGCTGGGCGCTGGCCTCGCCCTATGTGCTCAGCGCGACGCGCCGCTTCTCCGACTACCAGATCACGGATTTGGGCAACCAGCTCACGCTGCGCACGTTCTGCCACGAGAACGGGCACATGGTGTGCGACTTCCCGGACCTGTACGACTACGACAGCGTCGGGGTCGGCCTGGGCGTCGGGCACTATTCGCTGATGTGCTACGGCGGCAACGACAAGAACCCGACCCAGGTCGACGCCTACCTGAAGCATGCGGCGGGCTGGTCCTCGGCGGCCACCACCATGGCTTCCGGGCAGAGCTACACCATCGCGGCCGGGCGCAACGAGTTCCTGCTGCATCCGCGCAGCGCCACGGAGTACTTCATCGTGGAGAACCGCGAGCAGGCCGGCAGGGACGCCTCGCTGCCTGATTCGGGTGTGGCGATCTGGCATGTGGACACCACCGGCAACAACAGCAACCAGGAGATGACCCCGGCAAAGCACTACGAACTGTCATTGGAGCAGGCGGACAACCGCTTCGATCTGGAGCGGCGGGTGAACTACGGCGACGCCACCGACCTCTACGGAGGGTCGGGCTCCAGCTTCGGCCCTTCCTCGGCGCCGAACAGCAACTGGTGGGACGGCAGCGGCTCGGGACTGGACATCGAGTCCGTCTCCGCCGTCGCCCATTCGATGACGGTGGCCACCCGGAACACCGGTCCGGCCACCTACTACAACATCTCGGTCAACCAGGTCTTCGCAACCGTCAATGCGCAGAACGCATGGGCGCACGTGGGAACCCTGGGATGGCGCAAGATCACCACCGGCGCCCCGGACGGCATCACCAACATGCTGGCCATGCTCGCGCTGGCGCAGGCCAAGGGCCTGAAGGTCACCGTCGTCGCCGACGCGTCAAACATCTCGCAGTGCTACCTGTGAAACCGTGCACCAGCAACGTGAAAGAAGGATCAACCATGTGGACCACCATCAACCAGATCTTCACCTCGAACCATTCGCAGAACGCCTGGGCCCATCTGGCCTCGGACAACGCCTGGCACAAGGTGCTGACCGGAGCGACCGACGGGGTGACCAACGTCCACCTGGTGCTCTCGGTGGCCAAGGCCACCGGCAAGCAGGTGTACATCGTGCTGGATGCGGCGAAGAACATCACCCAGGTCTACCTCTAGCCCGACGGTCCAAGAAAGGGGTGCAAACGCACATGAGCAAGGACTACGAGATCAAGATCAGTGTTGCCGGCACCGGCGGGGACGGTTCCCGAGGCGGAGCGGATTCCTCGGCCCCGTCTCCGATGCCGCTGGAACAGCTGGCGGCTTCCGCAGCCGGACAGGACGCAACGGGGTCGGCGCCCACGCCGATGGCGCTGGGCCAGATGGCCGCCGGAGGGCCGGACGCTGCGCCAGAACCCATGGTGCTGGACCGACTGCCCGATCCGGGCGGTTCCTGATCCGGTGCCCGGTTCCGCACCGGGATAGTGCATGATGCGCGGCGGGCCACGTGGCCTGCCGCGCCTCGCTGCGTCTCAGGCTTCCTAGCGTCCACGCTTCATGCCGTAGCGGATGGAATTGCGCGCCACGGTGCGGCGGATGGCCCCTCCGAAAAACCCGACCGTCAGCCAGGTCGCGGCCACCAGCCCGAGAAGGGCCAGCCAGCCGCTGATATATACCACCGGCGAGTAGGGCCCGTCGGAGGCGACGAATTCGCTGCGCCCACCGAATCCCAGCCAGAGCACCAGCGCGGCGGCGAAGCTGGCGAGCATGATCCACTTGGCGGTTTTCAGCATCAGCGCACCAGCTCCTGCCGGTAGAGCTCCTCGACCCGGGCCAGCAGCTGTTCCCGGGTGCCGTCGTTGACCAGCAGGTAGTCGGCGATCTCGGCGCGCTGCTCGTCGGTGGCCTGCGCGGCCATGCGCGCCTCGGCGTCCTGCCGGGTCCAGCCGCGGTCCTCGACCATGCGGCGGATGCGCTCCTCGCGCGGGGCCTGCACGACGATGACCACGTCGTAGGCTCCGGCCTGCCCGGATTCGGCCAGCAGCGGCACGTCCTCGACCACCAGCGCCCCGGGGGCCGCGGCCTGGCGCAGGCGGGCGGCTTCCTCGCGGATCAGCGGGTGCACGATCGCGTTGAGTTTTTCGCGGGCGCCGTCGTCGGAGAACACCAGAGCGCCCAGCGCCGCGCGGTCCAGCGTCCCGTCGGCCTGCAGCATGTGCTCGCCGAAGGTTTCGCGGATCGCCGCCAGCCCGGGGGTGCCCGGCTCGACGACCACCCGCGCGAGCGCGTCGGCGTCGATCACCACCGCCCCGAGCTGTGCCAATTTCGCCGCCACTACTGATTTACCGGATGCCACCCCACCGGTCAGGCCCACATGCATCATGGGTTCCAGCCTAGTACGGGGCCGGCCTGCACCGGGTTTACGGCGCACCGCGGCCTGGCGCACCGTCCGTGCCGCGGCGGCCGGGCGGCTAGGCGGCTACGCGCCGCGCAGCTGGGTGAGTGTGTGCAGCAGCTCGGGACCCGGTTCCACCCCGAGTTCGGTCTTCAGCCGCCCGATGAATTGCAGCAGCCCCGCGGTGGCCGAGGCGTTGTTGCCCTGCCCGGATTCCGCGCGGGCGCATAGGGTCGCAGCCGATTCGCGCATCGGATCCAGCCGCAGCGCGCTCTGCGCCAGCTGCCAGGCCCGATCCTGCAGCCCCAGGTTCAGCAGCTGCGCCGACGCGGTCTCCAGCGCGCGCAGCTGCAGCTGGCGCAGCGCCTCCTGCTCCTCGAACAGCCACGGCTCGTCCCAGTCGGGCAGCAGCGCGCGGGTGTTCAGGAAAATGTCCTCCTGCAGGCTGTCGGCGTCCGGGGCCAGCAACAAGTGCTGCAGCCGGTGGCGTAGGGTGTGCAGGTCTACGGATACCGCAGGGTCGATTTCCACCCACCCGTCGTCGCAGCGGATCGCCCCGGGGCACTGCTGGTGGATGTGGCACAGGCTTACGCGCAGGCTGTCGGCCGCGCGCATTTCGGTGGTTTCAGGCCAGAGCATTCCGGCCATCCGGCGCCGCGAGACCGGTCCATGGACCGCCAGCAGGGTCAGCACCCGCTGTTCACGCAAACGCAGTTTAACCGGCTGGCAGTCAGCAATCAGACGCCATCGGTCAAGCAGCTCAATTTCATACGATGCAGCCATTGGCAACTCCCCCAGCAATGCAAAACCAGCCCCAGTAGATGCCCCATGTGGAGAATATTTTCCCACCCCCAAGGCCTAGCGTCAATGCTGAAACCACGTATAAATCAACCTGAAAAACCGTTGCGAGGTGCACACATCGTGTTAAATCGTGCAGCGCGGACTATTGCCGCGGCCCGGCTTCCGGACCGGCTTCCGGACCGCTTGGCGCGCCGCGCGATAAACTGGTGATAATGAACTCCACCGATTCTCGCGCGTCGGCCTACACCACCCTGAGCCGCGACAGCGTCCACGAGGTCGAGATCAAGCGCTCCCGCTTCATCACCTACCTCTTCCGGGTCGAATCCGAGGCGCAGGCCCGCGAGCACATCGCCGCGCTGCGCAAAACGCACTTCGACGCCCGCCACCACTGCAGCGCCTTCATCCTAGGCCCGGACCGGATGATCCAGCGCTCAAACGACGACGGCGAGCCCTCGGGCACCGCCGGCATCCCGATGCTCGAAGCCCTCGCCAAGCGCGACACCGGGCACGGCACCGACCTGTCCGACGTGCTGGCAGTGTGCGTGCGCTACTTCGGCGGCATCAAGCTCGGCGCCGGCGGCCTGGTCCGCGCCTACTCCGATTCGGTCTCACAGGCCCTGGAGCATTCGACCCTGCATGTGCGCCAGCGCCTGCGCATCTTCACGCTGCCCGCCCCGCACGCGCTGGCCGCGCGCTGGGAGAACGAGCTGCGTGCCGCCGGCTACCAGCTCGAACCCAGCGTCTGGGAAGCGGCGCACGCCGTGCTGCACATCGGGATCGACGACACCGAGCACGACGCCGGCCAACTGGCAGCCTTCACCGCCGCGCTGACTTCCGGCGCGGGCCGGCTGCAGCCATTCGACACCAAATGGGTGGACCTTCCATGAGCACCGAGCATGACCCGGCCGGCATCCCGGCCCCCGCGCAGACCCCCGCCGACCCTGCCCAGGCCCTGCTCGCGCAGCTGAGCCGCTGGCCCGACGTGCAGGCGGAAAACCTGTTCGCGGTCGACGCCGCCGACCGGCTGGTGCTTGACACCTGCGCCGCAGCGCTGGCGCAGCTCGGCGCCCCCTGGCCCGGCACGCTCGCCGTGATCGGCGACCACTACGGGGCGCTCACCCTCGGGGCGCTGGCCCGCGGGGCCGGAACGGTGCGTGTATTCACCGACGCGCTGACCTCCCGCCGCGCCATCGAGAACAACCTCGAATCCCTGACCCCGCTGTGGGCCGAGCGGGTCGCGTTCACCTCGCTGGACGAGGCGGCCCGCGGCGCGCACCTCGTGCTGATGAACCTGCCGCGCGGGCTGGACGTGCTGGCCGAGCAGGCCGACGCCATCGCCGCAACGGCGGACCCGGCGGTGCAGGTGTTCGCCGGCGGGCGCATCAAGCACATGAACCGCTCGATGAACCAGGTGCTCGACGAGCGCTTCTCGCGCGTCGACGTCTCGCTGGCCAGGCAGAAGTCCCGGGTGCTCACCGCCTGCGGGGTGCGCGAAACCCGCCCCGCCAGCCGTTTCCCGCAGCTTGCCGAGCACCAGGTCAACGGCACCGCCTTCACGCTGGCCGCGGGCGCCGCGACCTTCGGGGCAGCCCGGCTGGACCCGGGCACCCGGCTGCTGCTGGAGCACCTGCCCGACCTCTCCGCGCACCGGACGCTGGTGGACCTGGCCTGCGGCAACGGTTCCATCGGCATCTATGCGGCGCTCACCCACCCGCAGCTGCGCATCGCCGCCTGTGACCACTCGGCCTCCGCCGTCGCCTCCACGCTGGCCGCCGCTCGCGCCAACCAGCTGGCGGAGCGGATCGACGCGGTGCAGGACGACGCCCTGTCCCGGCTGCCGGAGGCCAGCGCCACGCTGATCACGCTGAACCCGCCGTTCCACATCGGCAATGCGGTCACCGCGGACATCGCCTTCAAGCTGATCGACGACGCCGCCCGCGTGCTGGCCGACGGCGGCGAGCTGCTCTGCGTGTTCAATTCGCACCTGCGCTACCGCGGCGAGCTGGCCCGGCGCATCGGCCCCACCCGCCAGCTCGCGCGCGACAAGACCTTCACCGTCACCGCCTCCACCCGCCGCCGGGGCTGACCCCGCAGGGCATCCCTCAAAAATAGTTATCCACATTTTCGCCGGCCCCTCACCGAGGCCGGCGGCGCGGGGGCATGCTGGGTCCATGAGCACACCACTGACGCAGGTCCTCGAGGACCTGTCCCGCAGGCTGGAGCAGCCGGATCTGGGCGCCGGAGACGCGTTGGCCCTCGCCGTGCTCATCCCCGCGCTCCTGCGCCGAGTGCGCTCCGCCGGCGGCCCGTCGTCGTCCGCCGATCCGCGTTTCGCGCTGGCCCTGGCCGCCGCGGCGGAGGAAACCGCCGACGAATCCGTGCGCGTCCAGATCCACGCCGCGCACCTGATCGAGGCAAGCGCCGCCCATAGCCTGTCGGTGCTTGAGCTCGACGCGCTGCGCGAGACCGAACCCGACCTGGCGCTGCCGCCGCAGCTGTGCGAGGGCCGCCCCAGCTTCACCTCCCCCGAGGAACTGGCCGCCGCCTGGCTGGATGTGGACTTCTTCGAGGCGCGGCGCCGGATGGCCGACGCCCACCACGTCATCGCCCAGTTCGACTACCAGCACCAGCAGCACCCGCCGCAGTTCACCCGGCTGGCCGCCAGGTTCGCGGATCCCGGCCAGCACCCGCGCGAAATCCTCTCCGCCGCCCGACGGCTGGAGAAGTTTGAGGAACCTGCCGCCGAATTCGCGGCCCCCCGCACCGCTTCCGCGCAGGATGCCTCCGGCGCGCTGCTGGAGCAGCTTATCGACGACGCCCTGGACGAACCGCAGTCGACCTCGCGGCAGCGGCGGGTGAACAAGATCTTCAAGCAGGCCCGCACCCAGGCCGAAGAGGAGGATCCCGCCGCGTTGGCGGGCCTGTTCCGTCGCGGCACCCGCCACGGGTTGACCTGCATCGAGCTGCTGCTGGACCCGCTGGGCGCGGAGCTGTTCGACTCCATTGTCGCGCAGGCGGACAATCCGCGCACCCAAGCCGGCCAGCAGGCGCGCGAAGGTCAGTCAAACGTCGTTTTCGGCGCGTTCGGGCGTCAGGAATCCGCCGCCCCCATCCCCGAACACCCTGATTTCGTGACCGACGAGGAAGCCGCCGCCCACACCGAGCCCGATCCTGCCCCGGAGCCCTCCGTGGCGCTGCGCCGGCTGAACGCCCTGCTCGGCTTCCTGCGCATCAATTCGCAGCGGCTGCGCAAGCTGGTGGAACCCGGCGGGCAGGACCCGCTGCCCGGGACCGGGGATACCGACGGGGCGCAGGGCGTGGCCACGGTGGCGCCGCAGGTCGTCGTCACCCTCACGCTGGCCGAGCTTGAGGAGCGTGCCGCCACCCACGGCATCACCCTGCACGGGCATCAGCTGTCCGCCGCGCAGCTGCGCCGCACACTGGCCGAGGCGAAAATCATCCCGCTGGTGCTCGGCGGCAAGAGCCAGGTCCTGGACATGGGCCGGGCCGCGCGGTACCACACCGAGCCGATGCGCCTGGCGATCACGGTGCGCGACGGAGGCTGCATCGTGCCCGGGTGCACCCGCGATCCGGAGTCCTGCAACATCCACCACATCTGGCTTTGGTCCGAAGGTGGCGTGACCTCCGTATACTGGGGCGCAATGCTGTGCGAGAAGCACCACCACGATGTGCACGCGGGGTTGATCAAGGTCATTGCGAACGGCGGGGTGCCACAGGTGATCATGCCCCGCTTCATGGACCCGGACCAGCGTCCGGTGCGCAACACCGTCAACCAGCACCGCGCCGCCTAGCCTCGGCCCCGGTGCCGGAGTCGGTGCCGGGCTTACAGCCCTTCGAACAGGTCGGTCAACAACGGTGCGCCGGGTGGGCGCGGCGGCCAGGCGAGCACCGCTGGTTCCCGCCCCACGATGCGCTCCCACCCGGCTTCGGCGCCCGGGTAGGTCAGCACCGGGCGCTGGCTGCGGTGTTCATGCAGCCCGGCGAGGATCCGTCCGGCGACTTGCGTGGTGTCCACCTCAATGTCGATCAGGCTGTCTGGCACCGGCCGCAGCTGGTATTCGACCGCCGGGTCGAAGGGCGGCAGCCCGCGACGTTCGCGCGAGGCGTTCCAGCGCTGGAAGGTCGATTCCCGCACCGCCCCGTGGACCAGCCGGCGCAGCCCCGGCCCGGGGACCTCCCTGGCCTGGTGGAAGGCGGCGTCGGCAGCCCGCCCGATGGCGATGTGGTCCCGGTGCCCGGTGATCCCGTCGGGGCCGAAGGTCGCCACGACCTGCGGCCGTTCTTCCAGCAGGATCCGGCGCACCCGGTCCTCCAGCTCACCGGGTTCTACCAGGTGCAGCCCGCCATCGGCGTAGTCGAGCCACACATGGCGGTCGGGCACCCGCCCGTGGGCCTGCCAGGCGCGCACACTTTCGCCGCGCCGCCAGGCGCCCAAGGTTTCCGGGGTCGCCGGGATGCCGTCGGCGATCAGTCCCGCCCCGCCATCGGTCGCGATCACCAGGATGAACTTGAAGCCGGGGTCGGTTTCGTGCAGGGCGATCGATCCCGCACACCCATAGGCATCGTCGTCCGGGTGGGCGACGATCACGGCGATCGAATGCGGTTCGCTCATGCAAGCATGATAAATCCGCGCGGGATCACGATGCTAGGATCTCGCGGCGTCCCGTTCAGCCGGTATCCGCGCATCGGCCGCCTCGAAGCGGACCCGTTGGCCTGCTACGCGCACGGCATGCCCGCGCAGGCCCACCGGCGCCAGATTGATCCGGTCGATGACCTGTTCCGAAGCGGCATCGATCGCTTCCGGGGCCAGGGCGTTGCCCCTCGGATCCACCCACCTGATGCTGCGCGTGGCGCGGCGCAGCGGTTCGCGCGCCGTGCCGGGCAGCAGATGCGCCCCGGTCTGGAGGCCGCCGCTGAAGAAGCTGCGAACGCCCAGCCGGACCGGCTTCGAGCCCCAGCCGTACAACCCGGAGATGACCATACGCCCGGTGCCCGCGCACGGCAGTGCCTCCACATTCGCTCCGTACACCCACGGCTCCTGCGCGATCTCCAGGAATTGCCCTGCGGAAACCTCGTTGACGGCGCGGATGCCGTGGACCGCGCACTGGTCGGACACCAGAAACCAGCCGGGATGCTTGAAGTCCTCGGCCTTGTTGTTGGCCTCATCCTGGGCGCAGGTGCACTGCGCGGACTGTACCTGGGACGCCGGCAGCCCATTGCCCACGCCGATGAAACCCAGCGGCCCGGTTTCGGGTACCCCCGGGATCTCAAGCGCCATCAGCGGAACACTACGGGATTCGAACCACTTGAAGAGGCCGACCAACTGGACCAGGGCCATCACCCCGAGCCCCACACCTAGTTCGTAGTACAGCTCAGCGTCAACCGCGGCGAAGTCCATGTCGGCGACGGTGAAGAATTTCCAGCCTGCCTTGAGTAGCGGCCAAACTACGATGGCACTGGTCAGGCCCCACATCCAAGTGGGGATCAGCTGGCTGTAGCGCAGCGGCTTGAATGCGTTCGAGGGTACCTGCACGCTTCCCTGCGCTTGCCGGTGCCAGGTCGTCAGCAATGCCGCAAATCTCAGCTGGCCGATCAGTCCCGCGATCGCCAGCAGGCCGAAGTAGCCCATGGCGGCATACAGCACCTGCTGCTCGGTTCCTGTCGGATCCAGCAGCGCATCGAACCAGATGGCGGCCGCCAGCCCGATCCACGCCGCGTGCCGGCCGGCCCCGCCGAGCAGCACGATGACCCCGATGAAAAACGAGTAACTCAGCAGGATTGGCGCCCAGCTGCCCAAAACCAGGGGCTGCGGCGCGAAGCGGATGAGGTAGAGCAGCAGGGCCCCCAGCGGGACCCAGACGCCGACGCCCAGCCACAGGTCCGGGATGGTACGCGGTACCTGCGCCCACTCGTCCTCGCGCAGCGAACAGAACGGGATGTTCTTGTGCGACGTGGACCCGGACGCGGCCTGGTTCGCCATCTGCATTTTGCGCACTCCTTCGGACCGGCGATCCGGTCGTTGCCGGAGTCGGGAAACCGCTCTTGGGTTTAGACTACCGAACGGATCTATTATCGGGAGTCCACCGCGGGAGCGATCTGGAATTGCGCGGATCAGCACTAATGATGACGCGGTCTGGGCCGGCCGGGCGGAGCCGGCGGTTAAATGGGGCAAGGCCCAACCCGAAACGGGTTGGGCCTTGCACAGCAAACGCTTTCGTTCACCCCGCCGCAGCGGGAGAAGCGAAATTAGTTGCCGGTCAGCTTCTCGCGCAGAGCAGCCAGTGCTTCGTCGGAAGCCAGGGTGCCGGCGTCGGTGGCTGGAGCCTCCGACGAGTACGATGCTGGGGCAGCCTCGCCGGCAGCAGCAGGCTCTGCTTCTGCATCGGCGGTGATTGCGGCAGCAACCTGCTTCTTGTGGGCTTCCCAACGCTCCTGGGCAGCAGCGTACTGTGCTTCCCATGCAGCGCGCTGGGTCTCGAAGCCTTCAAGCCATTCGTTCGACTCTGGGTCGAAGCCCTCTGGGTACTTGTAGTTGCCGGCCTCGTCGTACTCTGCAGCCATGCCGTAGAGTGCTGGGTCGAACTCGGTGCCCTCTGGGTCCACGCCTTCATTGGCCTGCTTGAGCGACAGCGAGATGCGGCGGCGCTCCAGGTCGATGTCGATGACCTTGACGAACAGCTCGTCGCCCACGGAGACAACCTGCTCGGCCAGCTCAACGTGGCGAACTGCCAGCTCGGAGATGTGAACCAGGCCTTCGATGCCGTCTTCGACGCGAACGAACGCACCGAATGGAACCAGCTTGGTGACCTTGCCCGGTACAACCTGACCCAGTGCGTGGGTGCGGGCGAAGGTCTGCCATGGATCTTCCTGGGTAGCCTTCAGCGACAGGGAAACGCGCTCGCGGTCCAGATCGACTTCCAGAACCTCGACGGTGACTTCCTGGCCAACCTCGACAACCTCGGATGGGTGGTCGATGTGCTTCCAGGACAGCTCGGAAACGTGTACCAAGCCGTCTACGCCGCCCAGGTCCACGAATGCACCGAAGTTGACGATGGAGGAAACAACGCCCGGACGAACCTGGCCCTTTTCCAACTTGTTGAGGAAGGTCGAGCGGACCTCGGACTGGGTCTGCTCGAGCCATGCACGACGGGACAGCACAACGTTGTTGCGGTTCTTGTCCAGCTCGATGATCTTGGCTTCGATTTCCTGGCCGATGTATGGGGCCAGGTCGCGAACGCGACGCATCTCGACCAGCGACGCAGGCAGGAAGCCGCGCAGGCCGATGTCCAGGATGAGGCCACCCTTGACAACCTCGATGACGGTACCGGTAACGACGCCGTCCTCTTCCTTGATCTTTTCGATGTCGCCCCAAGCGCGCTCGTACTGTGCACGCTTCTTGGACAGGATCAGGCGGCCTTCCTTGTCTTCCTTGGTCAGGACCAAGGCCTCGACGTTGTCGCCAACGGTGACAACGTCACCCGGGTCAACGTCGTGCTTGATGGAAAGCTCGCGGGAAGGGATGACACCTTCGGTCTTGTAACCGATGTCGAGCAGAACTTCGTCGTGGTCAACCTTGACGACGGTGCCTTCGACGAGGTCACCATCGTTGAAGTACTTGATGGTGGCATCGACTGCGGCCAAGAAGTCCTCAGCGGATCCAATGTCGTTGATTGCGACAACTGGTGCGCTGTTGTTCTCGTTCGAGGTGATGGTCATGTAGTAGGGACTCCGATGTGGATAGATTTGATCAGTCGAAACCCCGGAAGTCCCGGAATTTCGAGCGGGTAAAACAATTTGCGGACATGGCATGGCCACGGCACGCTGTTCAAGTCTACGCGCTGGGCTTTGCCGAGGCAAAGCAGATCACCCCAACATCCGCAGCTCTGCTTTGTGAGGTTCGCTACATTTGGGTTCCTCGGGCGGGGCCCGGGCAGCCGTTCACCAGCCCTGGGAAAGCCGTACGAGCTCGACTCCGGCATCCTGCAAGGTTTTGAGCCCTTGGCGAACCCCAGCGGCCGTGCCGGAATCCGGGCGGTTGAAATGGCCGATCCCGACGTCGCCGGCGCGCAGGCCGCCGACCTGCGCCGCGACGGTGGAGGCCGGGAAGGTCGCCCCGGCATCCAGATTGACCGTGAAGTTCATCGGCACGAGCCCCAGGTCGCGGCACAGCGCGGCGCCGACCTGGTCCATGTGGGCGGTGCCGGATCGGAAGAACTTCGCGGTGAGGCCGAATTCCTCCTGCAGGTAGCGCTGGTTGCCCATGATCTCGTCGTAGGCCTGTCCCACCGACGCGGTGCCCGGGATGCCATAGGCCATTTGCCCGGCGGTGCCCAGCGGCGCATGGCTGGTTCCGTGATTGGCAATCTCGAACAAAGGATCGGCGGCAAGCTCCGCGGCCAGGGACCGGTTGGCCCGCGCCCAGCGCTGGTTGACGAACAGCGTGGCCGGCGCCTCGGCGTCGCGCAGCGCCGTGATCAGCGCCGGGTCGAATAACGCTCCGCCCGGTCCCCCGCAGGCATCGAAGGTCAGCGCCGCGGTTTTGTTCCCGCGGGGCAGCCCGAGCTGGATCCCCGGGACGTCCAGTCCGAACGTGCCGGGCTTCCGGCCGTGGTACTTCGCGACCGCCTCGGCGCGCGACATGACCGCCGCGGCTCTTGGCTGCGGCGTCGCGGATGGACCGGCGGAGGCGCTTCGCGAGGGTTCGGGCGCGGGTGGGGCGTCCGTCCCGCTGGGACCGCCGCGGGTCGGGGCCGGTGCTTCGGGGTTGGGTGCGCACCCGGTGAGTGCGGCGATTGACAGTGTTCCCAGACCCAGCGCACCGCGCAGGACCCCGCGCCGGGTGGGAGCGGGTGATCGTTCGAAGGTCGGCATCGGGTCTAGAAGTCCGCCTGGCAGTACGGGGTGCGCGGACAGGTGAACAGCGCATCCAGGTCATCGAGGGCGCCGGCCCGGTGCTCGGCGAGCAGCCCGGCGCCAGCCAGATGGGTGGCGCTGCGCGTGCCCAGGTAGAGCGTGGCCAGATCCCGGGCGTCCAGCCGGGCGTCGGCGGCGGCCTCGTCCGCGTGCTGCACCGACATCACTCCCGCGGTAGTTTCCAGCACCCAGGTGCCCGCGGCGTAGCCCAGATCGTCGTCGACCTGCAGGACCACGCGCGCATCACGCCGGTAGCTCCGCGCGCCCAGCGCTGCGGGCACGTCAAGGATGCGCACCCACAGGTGGTCCCCGCGCGCGGTGGTTTTGTAGTCGCGGGTATTGCGCAGCGCGGTGGGCAGCACGTCGTCCACCGGGCCGCGCCCGGTGACGCGTTCGATCAGGTCGTGGTCGCACAGGTAGGCGACAAGTTCGCAGCGCGCGGTCTCGTTCACCGTGCACAGGGTGCCGATGGACATCGCCGGCTCCTCTTGCTTCCACCCCTCGAAGGTGTAGGTGATGAACCCGTCCAGGGTGCCATTCGCGTCGTAGTGCAGGGCGCCGCGCAGTTTCGCGGCCGGCTTGAGGTTGTCGTAGCTTTCCCAACGGCCGGTGGCCCTGCCCAGGTCGAAGGAGTTGTTACTCACCGAGCCGAGCGTGGCCAGGTGGTGCTCGCGGTAGAGCTGCGCCACCTGCTCGGCCATCGCCGAGGGGGCCACGGCCTGCACGGTGCCGGAGGCCGGGGCGCGGAACTGCGCGCCCTGCCCGGACTTCAGCTCGAAGCGGCAGCGTTCGGCGGCCACCCCGAATCCGAAGCGGCCATAGATGGTGGCTTCCGAGGCGGTCAGCACCGCCACCGGGACGCCATCGGCCGCGGCGCGGTCCAGGTGGGTGGTGATCATCGAGCGCAGGATGCCGCGGCGGCGGTGGGTCGGGCTGACGGTGACCGAGGTGATCTCGTGCACCTCCAGCAGCTGCGGCCCGCCGACGTTCAGCGTGCCGGCAAAATACGAATAGGTGCCTACGGGATCGGCGGCATGCAGGCTGGGCGCGGCCGCCGTGCGGTCAAAGGCGAGGATGGACTGCACTTCGTCCTGCTCGTCAAGCTCCGCCAGGATCTTGCGGCCATCGGCGTCCGCGCTGGATTCATGGAAGCCGCGGGCGATGGCGCGTTCGAGCAGCAGCCAGGACGCGGAGGGCTGGCCGTCGACGAGGCCGGACCCGATGAATTCCAGTTCGATCCCTTCGGGGGTTGCAGGGTTCATGGTGTCGGGCCTTTCGCTGGTGGATGTTTTGTGGGCTGGTGCCGAAACCGCCGGGCCGCACCGGTGGAAGGAGCGGCCCGGCGGACCGGAATCGGGTGGCGGCCGGGGGCTAGTGCGCCGCCTCGTGCCAGGTGGCGCCGACGCCGGGCTGGACGTCCAGCGGGACCAGCAGGTCCGCGGCGCGGCCCATTTCCAGGGTCACCAATTCGCGTACCGCATCCAGCTCGCCCGGGGCGATTTCCAGCACGAGTTCATCGTGCACCTGCAGCAGCATGCGCGAGGCGTAGCCGCCGGAGGCCAGGCCGTCGGCGATCTTGAGCATCGCGACCTTCACCAGGTCGGCGGCCGAACCCTGGATCGGGGCGTTGAGCGCGGCGCGTTCGGCGATGTCGCGCAGGCGGCGGTCGGAGCTGTTCAGCTCAGGCAGGTAGCGGCGGCGCCCGAAGATGGTCTCGGTGTAGCCGTCCTTGCGCGCCTGCTCGACGACCGAACGCAGGTAGGTGCGCACGGCGCCGAAGCGGTCGAAGTAGTCCTTCATGAGCTTGCGGGCCTCGTCGACGCCGATCTTCAGCTGCTTGGACAGCCCGAAGCTGCTCAGCCCGTAGGCCAGGCCGTAGCTCATCGCCTTCACCTTGGAGCGCATCTCGGAAGTGACCTCGGCCGGTTCGACGTTGAACACGCGTGAGCCGACGTAGCGGTGCAGGTCCTCACCGTTGCGGTAGGCCTCGATCAGGCCCTCGTCCTCGGAGAGGTGCGCCATGATGCGCATTTCGATCTGCGAGTAGTCAACGGTCAGCAGGGTGTCGTAGCCCTCCCCGACGGTGAAAACGTCGCGGATGCGCCGCCCCTCCTCCGAACGCACCGGGATGTTCTGCAGGTTCGGGTTCAGGCTGGACAGGCGGCCGGTGGCGGCGACGGTCTGCGCGTAGGTGGTGTGGATGCGGCCGTCCGGCTGCACGGACTTCAGCAGCCCGTCCACGGTCTGGCGCAGCTTGATCGCGTCGCGGTAGGCCATCAGCGCGATGAGGAACGGGTGCCCGGTCTTGACCAGCAGGTCCTGCAGCGACTCGGCATCGGTGGTGTAGCCGGTCTTGATCTTCTTCGTCCGCGGAAGGTCCAGCTCCTCGAAGAGCACCACCTGCAGCTGCTTGGGGCTGGAGAGGTTGACCTCATGGCCGATCGCGGCGAACGCCTCATTGGTCGCCTGGTCCACCTGGGTGGTGAAGTGGGCGCGCAGCTCATCGAGGCGGGCGCGGTTCACCGCCACGCCGGCGCGCTCCATCGCGAAGAGCACCGGGATCAGCGGCAGCTCCATGTCGCGGGCGAGCTTGTCCGCATGCTTCTCCACCAGCTTGGTGTCCAGGTAGGCCGACAGGTCGAAGATCGCCTGCGCCTGGGCCAGGGTCGGTTCGGCCAGTTCTCCGGCCAGCCCCAGATCCAGTTCGCCCTTCTTCGCCTGGTACACCGGCACCTGGTACTTCATGTGGTACTGCACCAGGTCGACCAGTTCGTGGCTGCGCCGGTCCGGCTGGATCAGGTAGGCGCTGATCAGGGTGTCATCGGCGATCCCGTCCACGCCCAGCCCGCGCTCGGCCAGCAGGTGCATGGCGACCTTCGCGTCGTGGAAGATCTTCGGGGCGTCGGCATCCTTCAGGAAGTCCGCTAGCACGGTTTCGGTGGCCTCGTCCAGGGAGGAGAGCTCCACCCAGGCGGCTTCGTTGCCGCGGAACAGGCCCAGGCCCACGGCTTCGCCGTTGGCGACGCCGGGCTGCACTGCGACCGGCGCACCTTCTCCGGCGGCCAGGAATGCTGCCAGCGATTCGGCGTTGTCGGTGATCACGCGCGCGAACTCGGCGACCTCCGGAGCGGTGTCCTCCTCCTGCGCGGCGAACAGGTCGAACAGGCGCTTGCGCAGCGTGTTGAATTCCAGCGCGTCGAAGAGGTTCTCGATCTCCTCGCGGTTCGGAGCCACCAGCTCCATCTCGTCCAGGGTCACCGGCAGGTCCAGGTCGTGGCGCAGCTGGTTCAGGCGGCGGTTGCGGGTCACGTTGTCCACGTGGGCGCGCAGCGATTCGCCGACCTTGCCCTTGATCTCGTCGACGTGCTCCAGGATGCCGGCCAGGTCGCCGTACTGGTTGATCCATTTGGCCGCGGTCTTGGGGCCGACCCCGGGCACGCCGGGCAGGTTGTCGGCGGATTCGCCGACCAGTGCGGCCAAATCCGAGTAGCGCTCGGGGCGCACGAAGTACTTGGCTTCCACCGCGTCGGCGTCCATCGGCGGGATGTCACTGATGCCCTTTTTCGGGTACAAAACCAGGGTCTTGTCGGTGATCAGCTGGAAGGCGTCGCGGTCGCCGGAAACAACCAGGACCTTGAAGCCGGCTTCCTCGCCCCGCGTGGACAGGGTGGCCAGGACATCGTCGGCTTCGAACGGGTCGAGGCTCACCGTGGGGATGTTCATCCCGTGCATGACCTGCTGGATCAGCTCGATCTGCCCGTAGAACTCTTCGGGGGTCTTGTTGCGTCCGCCCTTGTATTCGCTGTATTCCTGCACGCGGAAGGTCGGGGTGTCCAAGTCGAAGGCCACCGCGACATGGGTGGGCTTCTGCTGGCGGATCATCGTCAGCAGCATCGAGACGAAGCCGTGCACGGCGTTGGTGTGCTGACCGGTGCTCGTGGCGAAGTTCTCCGCGGGCAGCGCGTAGAACGCGCGGAAGGCCATGGAGTGTCCGTCGATGATCAGCAGGGTCTTGTCCGACGTGGGCGTCGGTTTGGTAGTTTCGCTCACACCTGAAAGCCTAGTTGGCATGAGCGACAATTTCACTTCCAGAACCGCGCAATCTTCAGCACACCCGTTTGCCCAGCAGCTGGCCGCCCACGGGGTCCCCGAATCAATGTGGCCTTTCCTGTCCCGCCATGGGGTGGGCACCCTGGTGGAAAAGCTGGGCATCGTATTCACCGAGTTCTCGGTGGACCGGCTCTGCGCCACCATGCCGGTGGAGGGCAACACCCAGGTGATGGGTATCCTGCACGGCGGCGCGTCGGCGGCGCTGGCCGAAACCCTGGGTTCTTTCGCCGCGGCCCTGCACGGGGCAGGCAAGGCCAACCCGGTAGGTATGGACCTGAACATCACCCATCACCGCGCCGGGCGCGCCGGGCTGGTCAGCGCCGCCTGCACCCCGCTGCACTTGGGCCGGCGCAGCACCACGCATGAGATCGTGATCAGCGACGCGGACGGCAAACGGGTGGCCACCGCGCGCATCACCAACATGCTGCTGCCCATCGAGCCCTAAGTCACGTCCCGGTCAGAAAAAAGCGCCCGTCCCGGATGGACCCGGGGCGGGCGCTGTCATGCCGCAGGAAGTCAGCCTGCCGCGGGCGGATCAGGTGATGGCGTAGCGCGAGGCGAAGACGTTGCCGCCCAGGTCCTTGAGCTCCAGCCCGTCCAGCTCCATGTTCACGCCGCGGCCGAAGATGTTCGCCCCGCCGCCCAGCAGCACCGGCACGGTGATCAGCAGCAGCTCGTCAAGCATGCCCGCTTCGACGAAGCCGCCGGCCAGGTCGGCGCCGCCGACCACCCAGACGTCCCCCACCGAGGCGCTGCGTGCGATGTCGCGGCTCCAGAAGCCGATTTCTCCGCGGATGAAGGTCAGGTCCGCCCCCGGCACCGTCGGCAGCTCATGGTGCGTGAACACCCACACCGGCTTGTCGCCGTAGACCCATTCCAGCTTGCCCTCGGCCACATCGCGGGCGATGTTCTCATAGGTTTTGCCGCCGATCACGATGGCGCCGACGCCGGCGAAGAATTCGTCAAAATGCTCGCGGACTCCGGCCAGCTTGGAGAAGGGCTGGAGCCAAAGCGCATCCCCGGCGCGATCTGCGATGAAACCGTCGATGGAGGCACCCACGTAGTACTTGAAGCTTGTCATGGCTCTAGTCTATGGGTGCCTCCATCGAAGGCAATATTCAGTTGTCCGCCGGGCCCCGGCACGTCAGGCCGGTGGCCCTAGGAGATCCCCAGGATCGCCTCGCTCAGCTGCGGCACGATCAGGACCACGCCGAAGGCGACGATCAGCCCGCACAGCGTGAAGCAGGCGTAGGCGCCGGACTTGTTCAGTCCCACGTTGGCGCCCTTGTCCTTGGCCACGGCCAGCAATCGCACACCCATCGAGTATGCGGCCACGATCAGCAGGGCGGCGGCCCAGGTGACGACGGCAACGATCAGAAATGCTGTCCAGTCGATCATGCTTTGTCAACTTTCTCTTCTTCAGCTTCCTCGCGTTCGGCCTTGGCGCGCAAGGCAGCCTGCTTCGCCTTGGCTTCGGCCTTGGCCTTCGCGCGGCGTTCCTTCTTGCTCAGGATGTTCACTGCGGCGCCCGAGTTGTCGATGTCGGACATCGCCGTCTCGTGGGTGTGCGGATTCTTGCGCGACAGCACCCAGATGGCGAGCATCGAAACCAAACCGGCAACTGCGACGATGATGACTCCGACGGTGCCCGCGTGGGTGATCCACGCGGCCAAGCCGCCGACGATTGCCGCTGCCGGCAGGGTGAACAGCCAGCCCAGGGCGATACGCCCGGCGGTGCCCCAGCGGACCTCGGCGCCCTTGCGCCCGAGTCCCGAACCGATGACGGAGCCGGAAGCGACCTGGGTGGTCGACAGGGCGAAGCCCAGGTGCGAGGAGGTCAGGATGGCCGACGCGGTCGACATCTCGGCCGCGAAGCCCTGTGCGGGCTTGACGTCGGTCAGGCCCGAGCCCATGGTCTGGATAATGCGCCAGCCTCCGGTGTAGGTACCCAGCGCGATCGCGAACGCACAGGCCGCGACAACCCAGAAGTGCACCGGAGTGCCGGCGTCCTGCAGGCCGGAGGCCACCAGGGTCAGGGTGATGACGCCCATGGTCTTCTGCGCATCATTGGTACCGTGCGACAGCGCGACCAGCGAGGAGGAGAAGATCTGGCCGTAGCGGAAACCGCCGCGCTTGGGCGAGGTTCCCGACTGGCGCTTGGTGATCGCATAGGCCAGCTTGGTGCAAAGGTACGCGGAGATACCCGCGATCAACGGGGCCACGATGGCCGGCAGCAGCACCTTGGACAGCAATACGCCGTAGTTCACGGCGCCGAATCCGGCGCCGACGATTGCCGCGCCCACCAGGCCGCCGAACAACGCGTGGGAGGAGCTGGATGGCAGGCCGAGCAGCCAAGTCAGCAGGTTCCAGATCACCGCACCCATCAGACCAGCGAAAATCATGGCCGGGCCGATGGCGACCCCGGTCGTGGGGTCCTCGTTGATGATGCCTCCGGAGATCGTTTTGGCGACCTCGGTGGAAAGGAACGCGCCGACGAGGTTCAAAATTGCGGCGAGGGCTACTGCTTTTTTGGGCGAGATTGCCCCGGTTGCGATTGGGGTGGCCATCGCATTGGCCGTGTCATGGAAACCGTTGGTGAAGTCGAAAAACAACGCCAAGGCAATGACCAGGACGACGATAAGCGTCAAATCCATTGAATACCAGCCTGAGGGGTCGAACGGCAAGGAAAATTACGTGGACCGCGGACGATCCGTGTTGCAAGTTGGAGGGCGCGCCAAACCAAGGGTCTGCGCGTAATTTCAATCTTATGCCCATGTAATGGTTCGTCAACATGTCCACCATGGCAACGCAAGGTTAACGGAAGGTGAACAACCGGCAACTTCCTGCGCAAACACCGGAATCGAGAATTGCGCGCTTGACGCGGAAAATAAAAAATGTGCGTCAAACCACAGGTGGTCTGACACACATTTCGATGGTTTACGGGCTTGCCGCCGGTTACTTCACCTGATCGATGACGGTTTCGGCGACCTGACGCATGCTCAGGCGGCGGTCCATGGAGGTCTTCTGGATCCAGCGGAAGGCCTCGGGCTCGCTCAATCCCATCTTGGTGATCAGCAGGCTCTTGGCGCGGTCCACGAGCTTGCGGGTTTCGAACTGCTCGGCCAGGCTGGAAACTTCTTCCTCCAGCGCGCGCAGCTCGTCGTTGCGGGAGATGGCGATTTCGATCGCGGGGGTCAGATCGGCCGGGGTGAACGGCTTGACCACATAGGCCATAGCACCGGCCTCGCGGGCGCGCTCCACGAGCTCTTTCTGGCTGAACGCGGTCAGCAGTACCACCGGGGCGATACGCTCCTTCACGATGGCTTCGGCCGCGGTGATGCCATCCATGACCGGCATCTTGACATCCATCAGCACCAGATCAGGCTTCAGCTCGCGGGCTTTCTCCAACGCGCTCTGGCCGTTGTCCGCCTCGGCGACGACGTCGTAGCCTTCGGAACGCAGAATTTCGACGATGTCCAGGCGAATCAGGGTCTCGTCTTCGGCCACGATGACGCGGCGCGGCGCGCTGCTCGCCTCGGAGGGGATTCTGGTGATTTCTGGTAGCTCGCTCATTCGGCGCCGTCCTTCGTATTAAGAATGCCTGCCATCATGATCGGCAGATTTCGGTGGTTTCAGTACGTGAAGCCCCGTTGCCTCAGTGTCACCTCTAAGCCTACTGGTTTGCGCACGGAACAGGGCTGATATCGACCACGAACTCAATTAGGAATTCCGCGAACGCTCAAGTAGGATATTCTTTGTGCTCGCCCAAGTGGCGGAATCGGTAGACGCGCCGCACTCAAAATGCGGTATCGAAAGATGTGTGGGTTCGAGTCCCACCTTGGGCACCAAAGCAGATCCGCTGGCAGCAGTTTTCCAACTGCCGCCAGCGGATTTTTTGCGTCACCGGACACCAAGGCAGCTGCGCTCATCTTCGCCGGACGACACCCGGCGGAGGAAGGCGAAGGACCCATCCGCTCTTCGATGGAGATCGAAGCGCGGACGGGTCCTTGGGTTTCAGCCTGCCAGCCGAGGCCGAAGCGCTAGAGCGACTTGGGCACCGAGACGTTTTCCTCGGCCCACGGCCCGACCTTCTCGCGGGCCGGCATCGGCTTGCCGTTGACCAGCTGGCCGGCGTCGGCGAGGTCTCCGACCTTGTGCACGCGCAGCGAGTTGGTCGAGCCTGCCTGCCCCGGAGGGGAACCGGCGGCGATGCAAACGATGTCGTTCAGCTCGGCCAACCCCTCGGAGAGCAGTGCCTCGTCGACTTGGGCGGTCATCTTGTCGGTGTGGTCCGCGTAGGCGACCAGGCGGGCCTGCACGCCCCACATCAGGGTCATGATGTTGTAGGTCTGCTGCAGCGGGGTGAAAGCCAGCACCGGCTTCTTCGGCCGCAGGCGCGATAAGCGCCGGGCCGAGTCGCCGGACTGGGTGAAGGCCACGATGTACTTCGCGTCGAGCTGGTCGGCGATCTCCACCGCGGCACGGGTGATCGCGCCGCCGCGGGTCTTGGGCTTGGAGCCCAGGCGCGGGATGCGGTCCAGGCCGTGCTGCTCGGTGGAGGCGATGATGCGGGACATGGTCTCCACGGTCTCCACCGGGTAGGCGCCCACCGAGGTCTCCCCCGAGAGCATGACCGCATCGGCGCCGTCGAGCACCGCGTTGGCGCAGTCCGAGGCCTCGGCGCGGGTCGGGGTCGGCGATTCGATCATGGATTCGAGCACCTGGGTGGCGACGATGACCGGCTTCGCCCAGCGGCGGGCCAGCTCCACGGCGCGCTTCTGCACCACGGGCACGTCTTCCAGCGGCAGTTCCACACCCAGGTCGCCGCGGGCGACCATGATGGCGTCGAACGCGTTGATGATTTCCTCCAGCGCGTCCACTGCCTGCGGCTTCTCGATCTTGGCGATGACCGGCACGCGGCGGCCTTCCTCGTCCATGATCTCGTGCACGCGCTCGATGTCGCTGGCATTGCGCACGAAGGACAGCGCGACCATGTCGATGCCGGCGCGCAGCGCCCACCGCAGGTCGTCTTCGTCCTTGTCGCTCAGCGCAGGCACGTTCACGGCTACGCCGGGCAGGTTGATGCCCTTGTTATTGGACACCTCGCCACCGACGACGACCTCCGAGCGCACCTCGGTGTCGGTGACCTCGACGGCCTTGAGCTTGACCTTGCCGTCGTTGACCAGCAGGAAGTCGCCCACCTGCACATCGGAGGGCAGTCCCTTGAAGGTGGTGCCGCACAGGTTGCGGGTGCCTTCGACCTCCTCGATGGTGATGGTGAATTCCTCGCCGGCCTCCAGGATGTACTTCGCGTTGTCCTTGAAGCGGCCCAGGCGGATCTTCGGGCCCTGCAGGTCGGCGAAGACGCCGACCGCGCGGCCGATCTCGGCCGCCGCGTTGCGCACGTTCGCCAGGGACTGCGCGTGCATCGAGTGGTCCCCGTGGCTCATGTTCAGGCGGGCCACGTCGACGCCCGCCTTCAGTACCGCTACGGTGTTTTCATAGCTCGCCAGGGAGGGGCCCCAGGTAGCAACAATCTTTGCGCGTCTCATTCCGTCAGCCATATGCCTTTCATGTAAACCGTAGGCAAAATGCGGCCCACCCCGAGCGGGGTGTGCCGCATTCAAGCCTGTGACTCTCAAATGATGCTGATGGCCCTATCGGTTGGAGCTACGGGCGCGGGAAGCGTGGTCGAGCCCATGAGGAACTTGTCCACCGAGGCTGCGCAGGCACGCCCTTCGGCGATTGCCCACACGATCAGCGACTGCCCCCGACCGGAGTCTCCGGCGGCGAACACCCCGTCGGCGTTCGTCATGTAGTAGCCATCTCGGGCGACGTTGCCCCGGTTGTCGAATTCGGTACTGACCTGTTCGACCAACCCGGAATCTTCCGGACCGGTGAACCCGAGGGCAAGCAAAACCAGATCCGCCTTGATGACGCGTTCGGTTCCAGGCTTCGGGAGGCGCTTGCCAGCAACAAATTCTGTCTCTGCCACTGTAACACCGATCACGGTGTTCTGCTTACTTCCCTCGCCGCCGACGAAGTTGACGGTCGATGCCAGGTAGGTGCGTTCGCCGCCCTCCTCGTGGGAGGACTGCACCTCGAAGAGCACCGGCATCATCGGCCACGGGTGGTTCTCGCTGCGTTCGGTGCCCGGCTGCTTGCCGATGGCCAGCGTGGTGACGCTGGCCGCGCCCTGGCGCAGCGCGGTGCCGATGCAGTCCGAGCCGGTGTCGCCGCCGCCGAGCACGATCACATGCTTGCCCGCCGCGTCGATGCCGCGCTCGGACTTCAGGCCGGCGACCACGCGGTTGTTCTCCGTGAGGAATTCCATCGCGTGGTGCACCCCGCCCAGCTCGCGCCCCGGTACCGGCAGCTCGCGCGGCACGGTGGCGCCGGTGGCGACGATGACCGCGTCGTAGTCGCGGCGCAGCTGGGTCCAGGTGATGTCCTTGCCGATCTCGATGCCGGTGCGGAAGATCGTGCCCTCGGCGCGCATCTGCTCCAGCCGGCGGTCGATCACGTGCTTTTCGAGCTTGAAGTCGGGGATGCCGAAGCGCAGCAGCCCGCCGATGGCCTCGTCGCGCTCGTAGACGGCCACGGTGTGCCCGGCGCGGGTCAGCTGCTGGGCGGCGGCCAGGCCGGCCGGGCCGGAGCCGACGATCGCCACGCGGAACTCGGTGTGGCGCGCCGGCGGGGCGGGGGTGAAGTCCCCGCCGTCCATCAGGTGCTCGGCCAGCTCGGCCTCCACCTGCTTGATGGTCACCGCCGGCTGGTTGATGCCCAGCACGCAGGAGGCCTCGCAGGGGGCCGGGCACAGCTTCCCGGTGAGCTCCGGGAAGTTGTTGGTGCTCAGCAGCCGGGCGGCGGCGTCGTCCATCCGGTCCTTGTAGACCAGGTCGTTGAACTCCGGAATGAGGTTGCCCAGCGGGCAGCCGTTGTGGCAGAACGGCACACCGCAGTCCATGCAGCGCCCGGCCTGCGACTTCAGGGTGCCGGCCGCCTGGCGTTCGGTCACTTCCTTGTAGTCCATGAGCCGGATCGGCACCGGCCGCTTGGGCTGGGTGACCCGTTCGGTCACCGTCAAGAATCCGCGTGGATCAGCCACGGGTCACCTCCAGAATTTTGGTCCAGACCTCCGGCGAGTCGGGGTTGTCCCCGGCCGCGACGGCGTCGGTTCGCAGTTGCTGCACGGCCGCGAAGCCGCGCGGGATGATGCTGGTGAACCGGGCGCGGGTGCGCTCCCAGTCCAGCACCAGGCGCTGGGCCAGCGGCGAGGCGGTCAGCGCGATGTGCTCGGTGAGCAGCTCGAAGATGCGCTGGGCTTCCTCGTCGTCGATCCCGCGGATCAGCAGGTCGCCGTCCGCGGCGGCCAGCGGGTTCAGCGTGGCCGCATCGAAGTCCAGCACCCAGGCGGTGCCTCCGGAGAAGCCGGCGCCGAAGTTGCGCCCGGTGGGACCCAGGATGAGCACCTGGCCGCCGGTCATGTACTCGCAGCCGTGCTCGCCGATGCCCTCCACGAGCAGGGTCGCCCCGGAGTTGCGCACCGCGAAGCGTTCGCCCACGCAGCCGTTGATGAACAGCTGCCCGCTGGTGGCGCCGTAGCCCACCACGTTGCCGGCGATGACCTGCTCCTCCGGCGCGGATTCGGTGCGCTGCGGCGGGTGGATGGCGATCCGCCCTCCAGACAGGCCCTTGCCGACGTAGTCGTTCGCGTCCCCGGCCAGCGCGAGGGTGATGCCGGCGGGCAGGAACGCGCCCAGCGACTGCCCGGCGCGGCCGGACAGGTTCACCTTGATGGTGTCCGCATCCAGCTCGTCCAGCCCGAAGGTCTTGGTCACATGGTGGCCCAGCAGCGTGCCCACCGACCGGTCGGTGTTCACGATGTCCGCCTCGATGGACACCGGCAGCCGGTCGGCCAGGGCCGGCTGCGCGGCGGCCAGCAGGCGCTGGTCCAGGTGCGCTTCCAGCCCGTGGTCCTGACAGATCCGGCGGCTGCGGGCGGCCAGCGGCACCTCGGGCACGTGGGTGATGGCCTCCAGCGCCAGGCCGGCGACCTTCTGGTGCGCGGCCAGCTGCTGCTGGCTGACCTTGAGCAGCTCGACGCGGCCGACGACCTCGGCCAGGGTGCGTGCCCCGAGGCTGGCGAGCAGCTCGCGCACCTCCTGGGCCAGGAACTCGAAGAAGTTCACTACGAACTCGGCCTTGCCGGAGAAGCGCTCGCGCAGCACCGGGTTCTGCGTGGCCACGCCCACCGGGCAGGTGTCCAGGTGGCACACGCGCATCATGATGCAGCCCGAGACCACCAGCGGGGCGGTCGCGAAACCGAACTCCTCGGCCCCCAGCAGGGCGCCGATCAGCACGTCGCGCCCGGTCTTCAGCTGGCCGTCGACCTGCACGGTCACGCGGTCGCGCAGCCCGTTGAGGATCAGCGTCTGCTGCGCCTCGGCCAGGCCCAGCTCCCAGGGGGTGCCGGCGTGCTTGAGCGAGTTGATCGGCGAGGCGCCGGTGCCGCCGTCGTGCCCGGAGACCAGCACCACGTCGGCCTTCGCCTTGGCCACGCCGGCCGCGACGGTGCCGATGCCGGACTCGGAGACCAGCTTCACGTGCACGCGGGCTGACGGGTTGGCGCACTTGGCGTCGTGGATCAGCTGGGCCAGGTCCTCGATCGAGTAGATGTCGTGGTGCGGCGGCGGGGAGATCAGGCCCACGCCCGGGGTGGAGTGCCGGGTCTTGGCGATCCACGGGTAGAGCTTCTGGCTCATCAGCTGGCCGCCCTCGCCGGGCTTGGCGCCCTGGGCCATCTTGATCTGGATGTCGTCAGCGTTGGTCAGGTACAGGCTGGTCACGCCGAAGCGCCCGGAGGCGATCTGCTTGACCGCGCTGCGCCGCTCGGGGTCCAGCAGGCGCTCGGGGTCCTCGCCGCCCTCGCCGGTGTTGGACTTGGCGCCCAGCCGGTTCATCGCGATGGCAAGGGTCTCGTGAGCCTCGGCGGAGATCGAGCCGTAGCTCATCGCGCCGGTGGCGAACCGCTTGACGATTTCGCTCACCGGCTCAACCTCGTCGATGTCGATCGGGGTGATGCCGGCGGTGTCGAATTCCAGCAGCCCGCGCAGGGTCTTCAGCTCCTTGGCCTGGTCGTCGACGGCCTTGGTGTACTCCTTGAACACGTCGTAGCGGCGGGTGCGGGTGGAGTGCTGCAGCCGGAAGACGGTTTCCGGGTTGAACAGGTGCGGCGGGCCTTCGCGGCGCCACTGGTACTCTCCCCCGGTCTCCAGCTCTGCCGGCTGCGCGCCGCCGTCGATCTGCGGGTAGGCGCGGGAGTGCCGGGCGGCGGCTTCGGCGGCCACCACGTCCAGCTCGATGCCCGAGAGCTTGGTGGCGGTGCCGGTGAAGTACTGGTCCACCACACGCTGGGACAGTCCGACGGCCTCGAAGGTCTGCGCGCCGCAGTAGGAGGAAACCGTGGAGATGCCCATCTTGCTCATGATCTTCAGCAGCCCCTTGCCCAGGGCCTTGATCAGGTTGGCGCTGGCCTTCCCCGGGCCGACGCCGGGCAGCTCGCCGTGCTCCGCCATCTGCTCCACCGACTCCAGGGCCAGGTAGGGGTTGATGGCGCTGGCGCCGTAGCCGACCAGCGCGGCGATGTGGTGCACCTCGCGGGCGTCGCCGGATTCGATGATCAGCGACACGCGGGTGCGGGTGGAGCTCTTGAGCAGGTGGTGGTGCACCGCGGAGGTGAGCAGCAGCGATGGGATCGGCGCCCAGGCGGCCGAGGAGTCGCGGTCGGAGAGCACGATGTAGCGCACGCCGCGGTTCACGGCGGCGGAGACCTTCTCGCAGATTTCCTGCAGCCGGGCGCGCAGCTCGGACTCGCCGCCGGTGGGGCGGTAGAGCCCGCGGACCTTCAGCGAGTACTTGGCGCCGGATTCGTCGCGCAGGTTCACGATCTTTGCCAGCTGGTCGTTGGAGAGCACCGGGTAGTCCAGCGCCAGCTGGGTCTGCGGCACCCGTCCGGTGGCCAGCAGGTTGCCGTCGGGCCCGATGGAGGTGCCCAGCGAGGTGACCAGCTCCTCGCGGATGGCGTCCAGCGGCGGGTTGGTGACCTGGGCGAAGGACTGGGTGAAGTAGTCGAACAGCAGGCGCGGGCGGTCGGCCAGCGCGGCGATCGGGGTGTCAGTGCCCATGGCGGCCAGCGGCTCGGCGCCGTTCGCGGCCATCGGGGCCAGGATGATGCGCAGCTCCTCGGTGGTGTAGCCGAAGGTCAGCTGGCGCTGCAGCACGGAGGCCGAGTTGTGGCGCACATGCTCCAGATCCGGGAAGTCGTCCAGCGACTTCAGGTTCTGCGACACCCACTCGCGCCACGGCTTGGCGGCGGCGACCTGCGCCTTGATCTCGTGATCCTGCACGATGCGCCCGGCGTCCAGGTCGATCGCGAACATCTTGCCCGGGGCGACGCGCCCCTTGGCCAGGATGTGCTCCTCGGCGACGTCGATCACGCCGACCTCGCTGGCCAGCACCACCAGGTCGTCGTCGGTGACCCACCAGCGGGCAGGACGCAGGCCGTTGCGGTCCAGCACGGCGCCTGCCATCTTCCCGTCGGTGAAGCACACGGCGGCCGGGCCGTCCCACGGCTCGATGAGCATCGAGTGGTACTGGTAGAAGGCGCGCAGGTCCGCGTCCATGGCGGTGTCGTTCTCCCACGGCTGCGGAATCATCATCATGATCGCCTCGGCGACGTCGCGACCGGAGAGCATGAGCATCTCGGCGACCTCGTCGAAGGAGGCGGAGTCCGAGGCGCCGGCGGTGCAGATCGGGAACAGCTCCTCGGGCACTTCGCCGAGCAGGTCGGAGGCCAGCGTGGACTGCCGGGCGCGCATCCAGTTGCGGTTGCCCTTGACCGTGTTGATCTCGCCGTTGTGCGCGATGGTGCGGAAGGGCTGGGCCAGCGGCCAGGAGGGGAAGGTGTTGGTGGAGAAGCGCGAGTGCACGATCGCGCAGCGGCTGGCGAAGCCGGCGTCGGACAGATCCGGGTAGAACGGCTCGAGCTGGGCGGTGGAGACCATGCCCTTGTAGACGATGCTCTGCGAGGAGAACGAGGCGAAGTACACACCCAGCTTGTTGTGGGCGCGGCGGCGGATGCGCCAGGCGGCGGCGTCCAGCTCGCGCGAGGCGGCGGCGGACGCGGCGCCGCTGCGGGCGGCGACGAAGAACTGGGTGATGTGCGGCATCACGGCGCGGGCCGAGGCGCCCAGCACTGAGGCGTCCACTGGCACGTCGCGCCAGCCGAGCACGGTGAGGTTTTCCTCTTCGGCCAGGGCTTCGAGCTCTTCGCGGGCCAGCTGCAGTTCGGCGGCCTGGGCGGGCAGGAAGCCCATGCCGACGGCGTAGCTGCCGGGGGCGGGGAGGGCGAATTCGGCGACGCTGCGCAGGAAGGCGTCGGGCAGGTGGAGCAGGATGCCGGCGCCGTCGCCGGTGCCTTCGTCGGCGCCGATCGCGCCGCGGTGCTCCAGGCGGCGCAGGGCGGTCAGCGCGTGGGAGACGATCTGGTGGGATGCGGAATTCTTGAGCGATGCGATCATCGCCAGGCCGCAGGCGTCTTTCTCTGCGGCGGGGTCGTACAGGCCTTGCGCGGGTGGCACGGCGGAGAATCGGGTATAGGGCGAGGGGCGTCCCCCGCCAAAGCCTGGCGAGGCGTTCAACTGGACTCCGGTCATGCTCATGAGCGTGCCTTTCTATGGTTCAAGCAGGAAAGGCGGTCGGGCTGGCGAGGCTGCGCTGCGCGGCAGCAATGCTCGGTGCAGGGATCCATCGGCTGCCGGCCACCTGTGTTTCATCATCGTTCCCCAACACATCGAACGGGTAGCGCCGGTGGGCTCTACGGTCGAGGTCATGAGGGACGAACGGTTCCCACCTCGTTGTGGTTCACGCGCCGCCGGGCCTCCGCGGGGTGGGGAGGCTTGCAGTGCGGTGCGTGGGATCCAGACTACGCACGGTTTGTTTCTTTCGTGCGCACGGTTGTGTTTCCGGAATGTTAAAAGCACCTATGAACTTTCTGCGCTCCCCTGCCGGCTTCGCCGCCGAGGCTGGGCGCGAACCCCGCCGTTCTGCCCGAAACCGGCAGCCGCGCCATGTTTCGAAAATGTTGCGCGCGCAACGCCGCCGCGTTCGGCGCGCGGGCGAATGTTTCGCCCGATTGCGGGTTTTTGACGCGGGGTTTCGAGCAGGACGCGCGTTGTCGACGATTCGGGTCCTGCTGGCGGGCATGGCAAAGGGGGCCATCCTTGATGGATGGCCCCCTTGCCGGAGTTGCTTGATGCGGTGCGCTCAGCCCTTGGCCTCGGGGCCCTCGGGGCCCTCGGGCGAGCCCGAGTCGGCAGGCTTGTCGAAGTCGGCAGGCGTGTTCGAGGCGGAGGCGTCGTCGGCCCTCGCGTCCTGGCCCGCGTCCACGGCCGCCGGTTCGCGGCCCGGCAGGAAGATCGAGTCCTGGTGCTGCGGGCGCAGCTTGGCCAGCACGTAGATCAGCGCGACGGTGCCCAGCACGATCAGGCCGATGGCCAGCCACTGGTGGATGCGCAGGGACAGCGGGCCGATGGTGATGACTTCGGCCGGGTCCAGGCGCAGCGACTCGGTGAAGGTGCGGCCGATGCCATACCAGATCACGTAGCACCAGAACAGCGCGCCGCGGCGCAGCTGGAACTTGCGGTCCAGCCCGATCAGCACGAAGAAGCCCAGCAGGTTCCAGACCGATTCGTACAGGAAGGTCGGGTGGAACAGCGTGTCCGCCGGCAGCCCGGGCGGGAAGTTGTGGTTGCCCGGGTCGATCTCCAGGCCCCAGGGCAGGGTGGTCGGGGCGCCGAAGAGCTCCTGGTTGAACCAGTTGCCCCAGCGTCCGGCCATCTGCGCGAGCAGCACGCCCGGGGCGGCCGTGTCGGCGAACGCCGAGAGCCGGATCCCGGTGCGGCGGCAGCCGATCAGCGCGCCGACCGCGCCGAGCGAGATCGCGCCCATGATGCCCAGCCCGCCCAGCCACAGCTGCGGGATCTCAGCCCAGTGGGACTGCTGCCCGCCCAGGCCGAAGTAGTAGCCGGGGTCGGTGATCAGCACGTGGTAGAGCCGCCCGCCGACGATGCCGAACGGGATCGCCCAGATGACGATGTCCCAGAGCATGTCCGAATTGCCGCCGCGCCCCGTCAGCCGGCGGTTGGTCACCCACAGGGCGATCAGGATGCCGGCCAGGATGCACAGCGCGTAGGCGTGGATGGTCAGCGGGCCGATGGAGAACTTGGAGAACTCCGGCGGCGGGGACGGGATGGAGGCGGGCAGGGCCAGGGCAAGCTGTGCGGACAGGTTCATCCTAGGCGTGCTCCTTGGCGGCCGCGCCGCTCAGCTCCGCGGCCAGCGCTGCGACCGCTGCGACTCCCCCGTCGCGCAGCGCGGCAACCAGGGCGGTGCCCACGATCACCCCGTCCGCGTAGGCGCCGATTTCCTGCACGTGCTCGCGGCGCGAGACGCCCAGGCCCACGCAGGCGTTTTCCGCGCCGGCGGCATGGGCCGCGTCGACCACTGCCTGCGCCGCGGAGGACACCTCGGCGCGGGCGCCGGTAACGCCCATCAGCGAAACGCAGTAGATGAAGCCGGAGGAGGCGTCGACAGTGCGCTGCACACGCTGGGCCGTGGAGGACGGCGCGATCAGGAACACGCGCTCCAGCTCGTGCTTTTCGCTGGCCTCGATCCATTCGGCCGCTTCCTCCGGCACCAGGTCCGGGGTGATCAGCCCGGAGCCTCCGGCTTGCGCGAAGCGGCGGGCGAACTCGTCCACGCCCATGCGCAGCACCGGATTCCAGTAGGTCATGACCATCACCGCGGCGTCGGTGCGCGAGGTGATGCCGCGCACGATCTCGAACACGTCGGCCACGCGGAAGCCATTGGCCAGCGCCTGCACGGTGGCGGCCTGGATGACCTCGCCGTCCATCACGGGGTCCGAATACGGAATACCGATCTCGATGATGTCCACGCCGTTCTCGGCCAGCGCGACGGCAGCCTCGATGCTGGTGGGCACGTCGGGGAAGCCTGCGGGCAAATAGCCGATCAGGGCAGGGCGCCCCTCGGCGCGGGCCGCGGCGATCTTCTGGGCGCTGGTCACGCGGGTCATCTACTTCTCCTCGTCATCCGCTGCGGAGCGCTCGGCGGCCGCCGCGGCGCCGCTGATTTCCGCGTCTGCGTCTTTTTCGTCGATCATGTTGAACCAGGCGGCGGCGGTGCCCACGTCCTTGTCACCGCGGCCGGAGAGGTTCACGATGATGATGGTCTCTTCCGGCGTCGCGCCGTCGGCGACCAGCTTCTTGGCCAGCCGCATGGTGCCGGCCAGCGCGTGGGAGGACTCGATCGCCGGCAGGATGCCCTCGGTGCGGCACAGCGCCTTGAACGCGTCCATCGCCTCGGTGTCGGTGACCGGTTCGTAGTTCACGCGGCCGATGTCCGCCAGGAAGGCGTGCTCGGGACCGACCCCCGGGTAGTCCAGGCCGGCGGAGATCGAGTGCGACTCGATGGTCTGCCCGTCCTCGTCCTGCATCAGGTAGCTTTTCGCGCCGTGCAGCACCCCCGGGCGGCCCAGGGTGATGGTCGCGGCGTGGCGGTCGGTGTCCACGCCGTCGCCGCCGGCCTCGAAGCCGTACAACGCCACGTCCTTGTCATCGAGGAAGCCGTGGAAGATGCCGATGGCGTTCGAGCCGCCGCCGATGCACGCGGTGACCGCGTCGGGCAGGCGTCCGGCCTGGGCCAGGATCTGCTCGCGGGCCTCCTCGCCGATGACCTCGTGGAAGTAGCGGACCATCGCCGGGAAGGGTGCGCCGCCGGCGGCGGTGCCCAGCAGGTAGTGGGTGGTCTGAACGTTGGCGACCCAGTCGCGCAGCGCCTCGTTGATCGCGTCCTTCAGCGTCTGGGAGCCGACGGTCACCGGGATCACGGTGGCGCCCAGCAGGCGCATGCGCGCGACGTTCAGCGCCTGGCGGCGGCAGTCCTCGGCGCCCATGTAGACCACGCACTCCAGACCCATCAGGGCCGCGGCGGTGGCCGAGGCGACGCCGTGCTGGCCCGCTCCGGTCTCCGCGATGATGCGGGTCTTGCCCATGCGCTTGGCCAGCAGGGCCTGGCCGAGCACGTTGTTGATCTTGTGACTGCCGGTATGGTTCAGGTCCTCGCGCTTGAGGAAGATGCGCACGCCGTCGCAGTACTGCTGTGAGAAGCGCTTGGCCTCGGTCAGCAGCGAGGGGCGCCCGGAGTAGTTGGTGTTCAAGTCGCGTACCTGGGCGACGAACTCGGGGTCGTTCTTGGCCGCTTCGAAGGTCTCGTTCAGCTCGTCCATGGCGGCCATGAGGGATTCTGGCATCCATCGTCCGCCGTAGGCACCGAAGTACGGGCCGCTGGCGTGCTTAAGCGACTTCTGGTCGATCGAGTCGGCGTGCTCGGAGTGCTCCGGTGTGCTCATCGATTCCCTCTTTCCTTCAACGAAACGTCAATCGTGGTAGATTTCGTGCCCCGCCGGAAGCTTCCTGCGGGGCACGATCAGTTTGGTGGGCTGCGCCGTGGTCGGGGTCGTCCGCCTCAGCGCTGCGGCTTGGCCGCGGTTCCTGCCTGGATGAACTCCTGCACCGAGGTGCGCGGGTCGGCGTGCTTGACCAGCGCCTCGCCGACCAGGATGGCGTCGGCGCCGTCCGCGGCGTACTGGCGCACCTGCACGGTGGACTCCACGCCGGATTCGGCGACGATGACCGCGTCGGCCGGCAGCAGGTGGGCGAGCTTGCCGAAGTTCGCCGGATCAACGTCCAGCGTCTTCAGGTTGCGCACGTTCACGCCGATGATCTTCGCGCCCGCGGCGATCGCGCGCGCGATCTCCTCTTCGGTGTGCGTCTCCACCAGCGCGTTCATTCCCAAGTCATGGGTCAATTCTAGAAAGGTTCGCAGTCTCTGGTCATCCAGCGCCGCAACAATGAGCAACACGAGGTCGGCGCCGTGGGCGCGGGCCTCGTAGATCTGGTACTCGTCGACCGTGAAGTCCTTGCGCAGCACCGGGATGCTCACGGCCTGGCGCACGGCGTCCAGGTCGTCCAGCGAGCCGCCGAAGCGCCGGGCCTCGGTCAGCACGGAGATCACCGAGGCGCCGCCGGCCTCGTACTCGCCGGCCAGCACTGCCGGCTCCGGGATGTCGGCCAGCGCGCCCTTGGACGGGGACTTGCGCTTGACCTCGGAGATCACCCGCAGGACGGTGTCGCGCTGCGCGGGGTCGGCATGGCCCCCCAGGGCGGCGTAGGCGTCGAGCGCCGCCGGGGCCTGCGCGGCGCGCTGCTTGACCACGTCAAGGCTCTGAAGCGCGCGACGGGCGCCCAGGTCTTCCCGGACGCCCGCGATGATGTCATCAAGAACAGTCAACTTAGTGCGCTGCTCCGCTACGCGAACCGCCCACGCCGAAGCCCGCGGCCTTCAGCACGCCGCCGAGGACCAGGCCCAGGACGACGACGCCCATGGAGATCCAGAAGAAGGTCCAGTTCAGGTTCGCGAAGGCGATGCCGCCGGCAATCGCGCCGACCATCATGGTCAGGACGCAAGCCCAGGCTGCGACGGAGTTACCGTGGCCAATCTGCTCGGTGTATACCGGATCGATCTCGGTTTTCTGCGACATTGCTCGATGTCTCCTTGGTTGTTGTGGTGCGTGCGCCTGCCCGGTAGCCGGGCCTGCACGGTGATCTGCTTGCTTCCATTCTGCCATCTGAGTTCGCTTCAGTCCTATTCCTGCGGCGAACGTGTCGACCAGGTGGCCGGAATCACGTTCAGCGCGGGCCCTCGGTGGGGTCTTCGCCGTCGGAAAGCTGCTCCCAGCTGGAGATGTTCCGCGAGGAGGCGTCCTTGGGTTCAGCCGCGGTTTTCCCCGCCGACCGGGAATACTTGTCCGCCTTGACCGCCCAGCTGCGGGCGACGGCCAGCACCAGCACCGCCTGCACGCAGATCAGCGCTCCGCCGGCGATGGCCACCGCCGGCCAAGCGCTCACGGAGTACTCGGCGGCGTTCTGCGCCAGGCCGGTCGCGGTGGACACCGCAGTGAAGGCGGCGGCCTGCGGATCGGCCAGCGTGGCCACGCCGGCGGAGATGATCGCGAGGCCTGCCAGCAGGCAGATGGCGGCGATGATGTAGCGGGAGATCTTGCCGGCGATCAGCAAGGCCAGCGAGCCGGCGAGCACCGCGATGGACAGCGCGGTGGTGGCGGCCGCCGCGGCGGCGCCGTCGACCACGATCTGCGGGATCTGCACGGTGCCGGAGGCCACGTCGACAGTGATCCAGGTGCGGGTGGCGGACCACAGCACGATCACGGCGCCCAGCGCGCCGAGGAAGGCCAGGTTGCGGGCGGTCAGTTTCTGCTTCACTTGCTCTCATCCGGTTCGGTGATGGTGTGCGCGGCGCGCATGGACTGCGCGGCCCAGACGGCCCGCAGCGGCGCGGCCGCCTTGTTCACGGTTTCCAGGGCCTCGTCGGCGAACTTGGAGTCGTTCACGATGCCGCCGCCTGCCTGCACGTAGGCGCGGCCGTTCTTGAGCAGCGCGGAGCGGATCGCGATGGCCATGTCCATGTCCCCGGCGAAGTCCAGGTAGCCCACCACGCCGCCGTAGATCCCGCGGCGGTAGGGCTCGTACTGATCCAGCAGCTGCAGGGCGCGCGGCTTGGGCGCCCCGGACAGCGTGCCGGCAGGGAAGGTCGCGGCGAGCACGTCGTACGCGTCCACGTCCTCGCGCGCCTTGCCCACGACGTTTGAGACCAGGTGCATGATGTGGCTGAAGCGCTCGACCTCCATGAACTGGGTGACCTCCACGCTGCCGGCCTGGCAGACCTTCGAGAGGTCGTTGCGCGAGAGGTCCACCAGCATCAGGTGCTCGGCGCGTTCCTTCTGGTCGTTGACCAGCGACTTCTCATGCAGCTGGTCTTCCTCGTAGTTCGCCCCGCGCGGCCGGGAGCCGGCGATCGGGTGGGTGACGACGTGGCCGTCGTTGACGGTGACCAGCGCTTCCGGGGAGGAGCCGACGATCTGGAACGGCTCGCCGTGCTCGTTGACGAAGTTGAACAGGTACATGTAGGGGCTGGGGTTGGTGGCGCGCAGCACGCGGTAGACGTCCAGCGCGTCGGCCTGGGTTTCCAGCTCGAAGCGGCGCGAGACCACGATCTGGAAGACCTCCCCGTCCACGATCGCCGTCTTGGACTTGGCCAGCGCATCCAGGTAGCCGGATTCCTCCCAGGAGTGCGTGACGGAGGACATCAGCTGCTGAGCGGGCACGTCGGTGCCGGACAGCGCCGCGGCGGTGCCCGGCAGCGGGGCGTCGAGCTTCTCAAGCATGCCCTGCAGGCGCGTCACGGCGGCGTCGTAGGCCGCCTCGGCGCGTTCGTCGCTGTCATCGAAGTTGATGGCGTTGGCGATCAGCGTCAGCGTGCCCTCGGTGGCGTCGTGCACCGCCATGTCGCCGACCAGGTTCATGCTCAGCTCGGGCAGGTTCAGGTCGTCGGCCGGCGGGTGGGGCAGCTTCTCCCAGTGGCGCACGCAGTCCCAGCCGATGAAGCCGACCATGCCGCCGGTCAGCGGGGGCATGCCGGGGATCGGCTCGGTGTGCAGGGCGCGCACGGTGTCGCGCAGCACCTCGACGCCGATGCCGCCGGTGGGCAGGCCGGCCGGGGCGTTGCCCTGCCAGTAGGCCTGGCCGCCGCGGGTGCTCAGGGTGGCAGGCGAGTTCACGCCGATGAAGGAGTAGCGGCTCCAGACGCCGCCGGCCGCGGCCGACTCCATCAGGAAGGTGCCCGGGCGGCCGCCGGCCAGGGTGCGGTACAGGCCGATCGGGGTGAGCGAGTCGGCCAGCACCGAGACCGTCACCGGGATGACGCGGCGGGTGGCGGCCATGGCGAGGAATGCCTCGCGGGTGGGGGTAATCGTGCCGAGGGTTTTCATCTGTTTCTTCTTCTACGCGCTGATCGATGCTCTGGTCGTCCGGCCCGTGCGCGGGCCTTGGTGCGGGCGATGCCTGGGCAGTGCGGCCGGATCCGGTGCGGCCTAGGCCGGGCGGTGGCCGACGACGGCCGGCAGCTCGCGGCCGGTGAAGCAGGATTCGGTGCCGGTGTGGCATGCGGCGCCCACCTGGTCGACCTGCAGCAGCAGCGCATCGCCGTCGCAGTCCAGCGCCGCGGACTTGAGGAACTGGAAATGTCCGGAGGTATCGCCCTTGCGCCAGTACTCCTGGCGGGAGCGGGAGAAGAAGGTCACCCGGCCGGTGCCCAGCGTGCGGCGCAGGGCCTCGTCGTCCATCCAGCCGAGCATCAGCACCTTGCCGGTGTCGTGCTGCTGCACGATGGCGGCGAACAGGCCGTTGGCATCGCGCTTGAGACGCTGCGCGATCGCAGGGTCGAGTTCCGGGGATTCGGGGTCCGGGCGCGGACCCTCATGAGAAGTAGCCATCCCCTACAGCATACTGCGTGCGCGCCCGATCCCGTGCCCCGTGACCTGCGGGTTGACGCCGGCCGGGCCCGGAGGTGCCCGACACCCGCCGCGCATTGCGCGCACGGCACCGCGAAGCGTGCTAGTTTCAGAGGTGATGCACTTAGTTCACGCTTCCCGATTGGCGTTGGCCGAGACGCTGCTGGCCGCAGGTCCCACCGCCGAAACCCTGTGCGCCGGCTGGCAGACCCGCCACCTGGCCGCGCACCTCGTCCTGCGCGAGAATTCGTTGCTCTCCGCCGGCACGGTGTTCAAGCCGCTGTCCGGGAAACTGGAGGAGAAGCTGCGGCAGACCGCCGCCGAGGCGCAATCCCCCGAGCGCTACGCCGCGCTGGTGCGCCGCTTCCGCTCGGGGCCGGCGAAGTACTCGCCGTTCTCCATCGACAAGGTCGACCAGGCCGCGAACCTGAGCGAATACTTCGTCCACACCGAGGACGTGCGCCGCGCCCGCGGGCAGTGGGCCCCGCGCGTGCTGGACAAGGAGTACACCGAGATGCTCTGGCAGTCGCTGACCCGGATGTCCCGGCTGCTGTTCCGCAAGGCCCCGGTCGGCATCATCCTCACCCGCCCGGACGGCCAGCGCCACGTGGCGAAGAAGGCCCGCAACGCGGTGTCGATCAGCGGCCCGGTGCCGGAGCTGATGCTCTATGCGTTCGGGCGCACCGAGCACTGCCTGGTCACCTTCGAGGGCGGGGACACCGCGCTGGAAATCATCAAGCGCTACAAGCCCTCGCTCTAGTCCCCGCCGCCTGGACCCTCAGTGCCGCCTGGACCCTCAGTCCGCAGGCGTTCGCGACGGCGCAAAAAGTGCCGGCCCCCTGGTGGAAGGGGCCGGCGCTTTTCTGCCTGCGGCGTTAGCGGACCGGGTAGCCGGCCTCGCGGATCTTCTGCTTGACGCGGGCGATCATGTCGGTCGGGCCGAAGTGGAAGATCGAGGCGGCCAGCACCGCGTCGGCGCCCGCCTCGATGGCCGGCGGGAAGTCCTCCGGGCGCCCGGCGCCGCCAGAGGCGATCAGCGGGACGCTGACCTCGGCGCGCACGGCGCGGATCATTTCCAGATCGAAGCCGTCCTTGGTGCCGTCGGCGTCGATGGAGTTCAACAGGATCTCCCCCACGCCGCGCTCGGCCGCTTCCTTCGCCCAGGCCACCGCGCACATGCCGGTGCCCTGGCGGCCGCCGTGGGTGGTCACCTCGTAGCCGGAGGCGATCGACGGGTCGGTGGTGCGGCGCGCGTCCAGGGACAGCACCAGCACCTGCGAGCCGAAGCGCTCGGTGATCTCGTTGATCACCTCGGGGCGGGAGACGGCGGCGGTGTTGATCGAGGCCTTGTCGGCGCCGTTGCGCAGCAGCCGGTCCACGTCTTCCACTGCGCGCACGCCGCCGCCGACGGTCAGCGGGATGAACACCTCTTCGGCGGTCTGGCGGACCACCTCGTAGGTGGTTTCGCGGTCCGAGCTGGACGCGGTGACGTCCAGGAAGGTCAGCTCGTCGGCGCCGGCCAGGTTGTAGCGGCGGGCGAGCTCCACCGGGTCCCCGGCGTCGCGCAGGCCTTCGAAATTCACGCCCTTGACCACGCGGCCGGCATCGACGTCGAGGCAGGGAATCACTCGAATTGCAACGCTCATCGCGTATTGCTCCTTGGGTGCGGGCCGGCTAGATGCGGCAGGCGTGGATCTGGCTGACCAGGATGGCGCGGGCGCCCACGTCGTACAGCTCGTCCATGATGTTGTTGGTCTGCGACTTCTTGACCATGGCGCGCACCGCGCACCATTCGGAGTTCGCCAAATCGGAGACGGTCGGCGACTCCAGGCCCGGGGTCAGCGCGCAGGCCTGCTCCACCAGGTCGCGGCGCACGTCGTAGTCCAGCATCACGTACTGGCGGGCGACGAGCACGCCGCTCAGGCGCCGGGTGAGCACGTCCAGGCCAGCAGGCTGGTGGCCGATGCGGCCGATCAGCACGGCCTCGGAGGCCAGCAGCGTCTCGCCGAAGATCTCCATGCCGGCGGCCTTGATGGTGTTGCCGGTTTCCACCACGTCGGCGATCGCGTCGGCCACGCCCAGGCGGACCGAGGACTCGACGGCGCCGTCCAGGCGGACGACGGAGGCGTCGATGCCCGACTTCTCAAGGTAGTGGCGCAGCAGCACGTCGTAGCTGGTGGCGATACGCTTGCCGTTCAGCTGGCTGGCGTCGGTGTAGGCGCCGACCGGGGCGGCGAAGCGGAACGCCGACTTGCCGATGCCCAGCGGGATCAGCTCCTCGACGTCGTCGTCGACATCCGCGTCCAGGTACAGGTCGCGGCCGGTGATGCCCACGTCCAGGATGCCGCGGCCGACGTAGACGGCGATGTCGCGGGGACGCAGGTAGAAGAATTCAACGTGGTTGTCCTCGTCCACCATGACCAGTTCGCGCGAATCGCGGCGCTGGAGGTAGCCGGCCTCCTTGAACATGGTGGAGGCGATATCGGACAGGGCACCCTTGTTGGGCAGGGCTACGCGGAGCATAAGGTGACTCGTTTCAGGAGTGTGGCGCTGCGGCGTGGTGCCAAGAACAAGCGCCAAGGAGTGGTTTCGTTGGCCGTTGCTACTGCCGCCGTGCGTAGGCGCGGTGCGGATCGCCGGACAGGGATCCGACCGCGGCCGGCGCGACGGCTAGAGATGCTTGTAAACGTCGGCCAGAGACATTCCCTTGGCGATCATGAGGACCTGCACGTGGTAGAGCAGCTGCGAGATTTCCTCGGCGGCTTCCTGGTCCGATTCGTACTCGGCGGCCATCCACACTTCGGCGGCTTCCTCGACGATTTTCTTGCCGATGCCGTGGACACCGGAGTCGAGTTCGGTGACGGTACGAGAGCCTTCCGGGCGGGTTTGGGCCTTGAGCGACAGTTCGCTGAAGAGCTCCTCAAAAGTTTTCACATCCACCAGTCTAGCGTTTCGCGCGGTCGGGGCCGAACTCGGGGCCTGCTTTGTGACGGCTCGGCCCCGGGCCCGGACCCGGCCGCGCGGCGGTGCTCCGGCCGGCGGCTCAGGCCAGCGCCGCGACGGTCATGACCGCGGCGCTGTAGGCCTCGTAGCCCTTGTCTTCGCTGGAGTTCTCCAGTCCCGCGCGGTCCAGGCCCTGCTGCTCGGTGTCGCAGGTCAACACGCCGAACCCGATCGGGGTCTTGGTGTCCACGCTCACATTGGTTAAGCCGTTGGTCGCGGCCAGGCAGACGTAGTCGAAGTGCGGGGTGCCGCCGCGGATGACCACGCCCAGGGCGATGACCGCGTCGTAGTCCCCGGCCAGGGTGGCTGCGGCGACCGGCAGCTCGAAGGTGCCCGGGACGCGGATCAGCGTGGTGGACGCTTCAAGCCCGGCGTCCTTCGCTGCGCGCTGGGCGCCGTCGATCAGCCCGTTCATGATGACCTCGTGCCAGCTGGCCGCGAGGATGGCGACCTTCAGCTGGGAGAAGGCATCGCCGGCGGCCAGCGCCTTCAACTCCTCGGCGACGTTGGCGGGTGCTCCGTGCTTGCTCATGGTGGGATGTCCTTTGTTCGTGTCGGTGTCGGCGCTCAGGCGCCGTGGTAGGTTTGCGCCTGCGCCTCGTCCTGGGGCAGGTTCAACCCCAGCTGGTGGCCGAAGCGGGCCTGCTTGGTGCGCAGGTAGTCCTCGTTCTCGCGTCGCGGCGGCACCAGGCTGGGCACCAGCTCGGCGACCTGGATGCCGGCCTCGGTGAGCTTGTCCCGCTTGTCCGGGTTGTTGCTCAGCAGCCGGATGGATTGCAGGCCCAGCTTGGCCAGGATCGCGGCGACCGCGAAGTACTCGCGCGCGTCGGCCGGGAAGCCAAGGTGCAGGTTCGCATCCAGCGTGTCCAGCCCGCGCTCCTGCAGGGCGTAGGCGCGCAGCTTGTTGACCAGCCCGATGCCGCGGCCCTCGTGGCCGCGGATGTAGACCAGATGCCCGCCCTCGGCGGCGATCCGGGTCATCGCGGCCTGCAGCTGCTCGCCGCAGTCGCAGCGGTAGGAGCCGAGCACGTCGCCGGTGAGGCACTCGGAATGGATGCGCACCAGGTTGCCGGGCTCGGCGCCGTCCGGGCCCGGATGGCTGAGCACCAGGTGCTCGTGGCCCTCGACCAGCGCGGCGCGGGCGGTGAATTCGCCGAAGCCGGTGGGCAGCGCGACCGGGTCGGTGAGCTCGATTGCGTCGTTGATGCGGCGCCAGCGGGCCAGGTCGTCGATCGTGATCAGCGGCAGGCTGTGCTCGGCGGCGAAGACGCGCAGCGCGTCCAGCCGCATCATCTCGCCGTTGTCGTGGGTGATTTCGCCGATCACGCCCACCGGGGACAGGCCTGCGGCGCGGCACAGGTCCACGGCGGCTTCGGTGTGGCCGCGGCGCTCGAGCACCCCGCCGGCGGCGGCGCGCAGCGGGAAGATGTGCCCGGGGCGGTGCAGCTGCTCCGGGACGGTGTCCGGGTCGGCGAGCAGCCGGCTAGTCAGCGCGCGGTCGGCGGCGCTGATGCCGGTGCTGATGCCGCTGGCGGCGTCGCAGCTGACGGTGAAGGCGGTGCCCTTGGCGTCCTGGTTGATGCCGACCATCGGGGCCAGGCGCAGCGCGTCGGCGCGTTCGGCATCCAGCGGAACGCAGATGACCCCGGAGGTGTAGCGGATGGTGAAGGCCATCAGCTGCGCGGTGGCGTGCTCGGCGGCGAAGATGATGTCGCCCTCGTTTTCGCGGTCTTCGTCGTCGACGACCACTACGGCGCGGCCGGCGGCCAGCGCGGCCAGGGCGGCGGGGATGGAATCAAAGGATGCGGCAGCCATTAGTTTCGACCTCCAAAAGCGTTCAGGCGGGCGACGTACTTGGCCAGGACGTCGACCTCGATGTTGATGCGGTCCCCGACCTGGCGGGAGCCCATGGTGGTTTCGGCCAGGGTGATGGGGATGATGCCGACCTCCACCCAGTGCCCGCCGGCAGGCGTATCGGCCGGGGAGACGGCGGTGAGCGTCAGCGAGATGCCGTCCAGCGCGATCGAGCCCTTTTCCGCGGTCAGCGGGGCGTACTGATCGGGCACCGAGACGCGGAAGGTGGTCCACTGCCCGTGGTCCTCGCGGGCCAGCACGGCGCCGACCGCGTCGACGTGGCCCTGCACGACGTGGCCGTCGAGCCTGGCCCCGGCCGGGGTGCAGCGTTCGAGGTTCACGATGGAGCCCTCGGCCAGCTGGCCGGTGGTGGTGCGGTTCAGCGTTTCGCCCATGACGTCGACGCTCAGCGTGTCCCCGTCCAGCGCGGTGGCGGTCAGGCAGACGCCGTTGACTGCCAGCGAGCCGCCCAGACCCAGGTCCTCGGTGTGCCCGGGGGCCTTCAGGGTGAGGACCGCAAGGTCCTTGCGCGGATCGGTGGCGATGCCGGTGATGGTGCCGGTTCCGGTGACGATTCCGGTGAACATAGTTGGTGGTTTCCTTAGTCTGAAGTGCGTGGGACCGCTGGTTTTCGGGTGCGGCAAAGCCGCCGCCCGGGGCGCGGTGGTGGTGCGGGAGTGCTGGATGGCGCCTAGTTGTCCGGCAGCGGTTCCAAGTGCAGCATAATGTCGGGGCCGAGCCGGGCCAGCGTTTCGCCGCTGAAGGCGTCGATCCGGTAGGCGCGCGCGTCACTCAGGGTGCGGGTGGCGGCGATGTTCACCGAACAGTCCCCGGCGCCAATGATGACCGGTGCCTGGTAGCAGTAGATCTCGTCCGCGAGGTCGGCGGCGATGAAGGCCGAGGCGACGGTGGCGCCGCCCTCGATCAGCAGGTGCCCGTAGCCCAGCTCGCTCGCGCGGGCGATCAGCTCGTGCACCTCGCGGGTGCGCACCTGTTCCCAGTGCTCGTCGAAGGCCAGGGCCAGGGTTCCGGGCAGTTCACGGCGGCCCATGACCAGCCGGTGCGGCTGGCGCGGCAGCGCGGTGCCGTCGGCGGCGCGGGCGTTCAGCCGCGGGTCGTCGTGCACCACGGTGTTGGTGCCGACCACGATCGCGTCCACCCGGGCGCGCAGCGCGTGGGCGTGCGCCCGGGACTGCGCTGAGGTGATCCACTGGCTGGTGCCGTCCGGAGCGTTGATGCGCCCGTCCAGGGACTGGGCGGTCTTGACCGTGATGAACGGGCGGCCCTGTTCCTTGGCGCGGATCCAGCGGTGGTTCAGCTCGCGGATCGCGGAGGCCTCGCGCGCCTGGCTGACCTTCACGCCGGCGGCGGAAAGGTAGTCCGCTCCCCCGCTGGCGGCGGTGTCGTCGGCCTGCCCGTAGTGCACCGCGCCGAGGCCCGCCTGGGCGATGGCCGCCGCGCAGGGACCGGTGCGCCCGGTGTGGTTGCACGGCTCCAGGGTGACGACCATGGTCAGCGTGGCGGCGCGTTCGCGGGAGATCCGGCCCAGGCGGCGCAGCGCGTCGATCTCCGCGTGCGGGCTGCCGGCGCCCTGGTGGTAGCCGGTGGCGATCAGCGAACCGTTCTCGTCCAGGATGCAGGCGCCGACCAGCGGGTTGGCGCCGCGGTGTCCCCGGCGGGCGGTTTCCAGCGCGGTTTCAAGTGCCGCGTCGAGCTGCTGTTCGGTGGCCATGGCGGTTACCGCTTGGACTGCAGGGTCGGGTCGGGCAGCTCGGTTTCCACCGCCGGCTTGTCGCCCTTCTTGGCCCGGGCCCAGACGAAGAAGCCGATCAGCGTGAAGGCGCCGTAGAACAGGTACATGAACGCGCTGGCGTAGTAGCCGGCGGAGAACAGCAGCGGCACGCCGACCGCGTCGACCGCGACCCAGATCAGCCAGAACTCGACCCAGCCCTTGGCCATGCCGAAGGTCGCCAGCAGCGATCCGACGAAGGTCCACGCGTCGGCCCAGACCGGCTCGTAGGAGCCGAGGATGCGGAACAGCGGGGTGAGCGCCACGGTGCCCAGCACCAGCGTGGCGGCCAGGCCCAGGCGGATCTTGTTCGAGGCCCAGACGGGGGTGACGGCGCTGCCGCTGCCGTCGCGGGCCTGCTTCCAGCGGTACCAGCCGAAGATCGAGACCGAGATGAACATGATCTGGCGGCCAGCCTGGCCCCAGAGGTTCGCGGCGTAGTCGGTGTCGAACAGGCTGCCGAGGAATACTGTCAGCAGCAGCAGGTTGCCGACGATGCCGACCGGCCAGGCCCAGACCTTGCGGCGCATGCCGCCCACGGCGCTGGCCAAGCCGAAGATGTTGCCGACAACCTCGCGCACCAGCAGTGCCGAGGAACCTACCGCAATTTGTGAATTAAAAGCTTCAATGAGCCACCGCAGGAAATCCATCTTTCCACCCTTCTCGAAGCGGCGGCTCCGGGGGTGTGCATTTGATGGACCTGCGGCATGGGCCGAAGAATACGGCTCCGCTCAGGGAACCGCCGGCACTACCGCAAGGCAAATCAAATTCGTGCTTCTCCCATCCAGACTTTAACTGTCGGTACCGGAATTCCACCGGCTCAACCGCTTCCTCGGCTTGTGGCCTTGGACGCGGGTCGCGGACTATCACCGCCGGTTCGGACTTTCACCGACCCCGGAGCACGTATTTACGTTTACATTCGTTATTGTTGCATACTTTGTGGCGCTTCAGTGCGCACCCAGCGCAAGATTGCGTAATACGTCGATTTCCACCGACGGCTCCGGCGAAGCGTACACCGCGGAACCGGCGACGAACACGTCGGCCCCGGCTTCCGCGGCGCGCAGGATGGTGTCGCGCGAGACGCCGCCGTCGATCTGCAGGGCGATGGGTTTGCCGGAGCCGTCGATGGCGGCGCGGGCGCGGCGGATCTTGGGCAGCACCAGGTCCAGGAACTTCTGGCCGCCGAAACCCGGTTCGACGGTCATCAGCAGCAGCATGTCCAGCTCGCCGAGCATGTCCAGGTAGGGCTCGACCGACGTGGCCGGGCGCAGCGCCATGGCGGCCTTGGAACCGGCGGCGCGCAGCTCGCGGGCCAGCCGGATCGGCGCAGCGGAGGCCTCCACATGGAAGGTCACCGAGTCAACACCCAGCTGCGCGTATTCCGGGGCCCAGCGGTCGGCGTCCTCGATCATCAGGTGCACGTCGATGGGCAGCTCGCTGACCTTGTGCAGCGCCTCGACCACCGGCTTGCCCAGGGTCAGGTTGGGCACGAAGTGGTTGTCCATGACATCCACGTGCACGCCGTCGGCGGTGTGGATGCGCTGCAGCTCGCGCTCCAGGTTGGCGAAGTCGGCGGAGAGGATCGAGGGGTGGATGCGCGCGGTGCTCAACGGTGGCTCCTTGGGTTCGGGCAGGGGCTGGATACTTCTCAAGCCAATACTGCCAGCGTCCGGGCGGACGCTGGCAGTTGGTGACGCGGCGCGGCCTTATTCGGCCGGGGCGGCCTTGGTCAGCAGCGCCATGAACATCGCGTCGGTGCCGTGCAGGTGCGGCCACAGCTGCGCGGTGGAGCCCTCGCCCAGCGCGTGGCCGGCGGCCGGTGCGTCCTGGTACATCACCTTGGCGACCTCGGCGCCGGTGTCCAGCAGCTTGGCCTGCGGGGTGCGCTTGAGGAAGTCCTCCACCACCAGGCGGGTTTCGGCCTGGTGCGGCGAGCAGGTCACGAAGCCGACTACCCCGCCCACGCGCACGGCGCGGAAGGCGGCGTCCAGCAGCTCGCCCTGCAGGGCGGTGAGCTCCGGGATATCGCGCGGGGCCTTGCGCCAGCGCGATTCGGGGCGGCGGCGCAGCGCGCCCAGGCCGGAGCAGGGGGCGTCGACCATGATGCGGTCGTAGTCCCCGGCGTAGTCTTCCCCGCCGTAGGCGCGGCCGTCCTGCTGGGTGACCATCCAGTAGTCGTGCGGCACCGCGTCCATGGAGTTCTCCACCAGGCGGGCTCGGTGGGCGGTGGGCTCGTTGGCGGTCAGCCGGGCGTCGCGCTGCACGGCCAGCGCGCCGAGCAGGGCCGCCTTGCCGCCGGGGCCGGCGCACAGATCCAGCCAGTAGCGGTCGTCGCCGGCTTCCGGCAGCTCCACGTTGGCCAGGGCGCGGGCCATGACCTGGCTTCCGGCGTCCTGCACGCGCACGGTGCCTTCGCGCACCCCGGGGACCCGGGCCACGTCGCCGTGCTTGTAGGTGGCCGAATCGGCCAGCAGGGTGCCGGGTTCCGCGCCGGATTCCAGCGCGCCGGACAGGTCGCCGAGCCCAGGCAGGGCCACCAGGTTGACCACCGGGGCGGCGTTGTCGGCTTCCAGCAGCGCTGCCAGCTCGCCGGCGTCGCGGCCGTGGGCGATCAGCGCGCCGCGCAGCGCGCGCACGATCCAGTCCGGGTGGGAGTGCTCGATGGCCAGCTTCGCGGCGTCGCCCTCCGCGGCGGCGGTGAGCTGCTCGATCCATTCGCCGGCCTCGCGTTCGCTCACGCGGCGCAGCACGGCGTTGATCAGCCCCGAGGGGCCGGCGCCGATCTGCGCGCGGGCCAGGGACACGGTCTCGTCCAGGGCGGCGTGCTTCGGCACGCGCATGGCCAGCAGCTGGTGGGCGCCCAAGCGCAGCGCGTCCAGGATCGCCGGGTCCAATTCGGCCAGCGGGCGGTCGACCAGCGTGGTGAGGATCGCGTCGTACAACCCCTGGCCGCGCAGCGCGCCGTAGGCCAGCTCGGTGGCGAAGCCCGCGTCGCGGCGGTCCAGCTGGTATTCGCGGATCAGCTTGGGCAGCACCAGGTTGGCGTAGGCGTCGGCGCCGGACACCTCGCGCAGGGTCTTGAAAGCGACCAGGCGGGCCGGGTCGGCGCTGCGCTTGCGCTGGCCGGGAGCTGCCTGCGAGTACTGGCGCGGGCGCCCGCCCTGGCCGCGGTTGCGGGTGCGCCCGGCCTCGTTGCGGCGCTGGCCGTCGCCGTGCTCCGCGCCGCGGCGCCCTGGGCGGGAATTCCCGCGCTGTTCGTTCGCGCTCATGCGAAGCTCACTTCCGTTCCCTGGGTCAGCATGCCGCGGGCCCAGTCTGAGGCGTTCATCATCTTCTTGCCCGGGGGCTGGATCATTGTCGGTTCAAGGGCCCAGGTGGCGGTGCCGATGAGCACTGTGGGCTGCTTGCCCGGTTCGATGCGCAGCTGCCCGGGAGCCAGGCCGGCCACGTCGCGGCGTTCGCGCAGCGGGCCGAACTTGTAGCGCTGGCCCCCCACCGCGCACCAGGCGCCGGGGAACGGGGTGGTGCCGTGGGCGCGGCGGCGGATCTCGGTGGCCGGGCGGGTGAAGTCCAGCTGCGCGTCCTCGTCGGTGATCTTCGGCGCGTAGGTGTGCGACCCGGTCTGAGGGACCGCGACTGCCTGGCCGGCGTCCAGCGCCTGCAGGGTCTGCACCAGCAGCATCGAGCCGGAGGCGCTGAGCCGTTCCAGCATCACTCCGGCGGTATCCAGCTCGTTGACCACCTCGGTGACCTGGCCGAAGACCGGGCCGGTGTCCAGCCCGGTTTCCAGCTGGAAGGTCACCGCGCCGATGATGTCGTCGCCGTTGATGATGGAGTGCTGCACCGGGGCGGCGCCGCGCCAGTTCGGCAGCAGCGAGAAGTGCAGGTTGATCCAGCCGTGGCGCGGGACCAAGAGCGCGGCTTCCGGGACCAGCCCGCCGAAGGCGACGATGGCGGCGGCGTCCAGATCCAGGCCCTGCAGCTGCTCGGTGACCTCGGCGGTGATCTTGGAGGCCTTGATGACCGGCAGGCCGAGCTCCGCGGCGCGGGCGGCAACCGGCGAAGGGGTCAGCACGCGCTTGCGGCCCAGCGGGGCGTCGGGGCGGGTGAGCACGGCGGCGATGTCGAATCCTGCCGCGTGCAGCGAGTCAAGGGAGGTGACGGCGACCTGCGGGGTGCCGGCGAAGAGGATGCGCACGGGCTACTTCCCCAATCCTGCGCCGAAGCTGGAGCCCAGCGATCCGGAGCGCTTGGCGATGGTCTGGTTGGCGGTCTGCGAGTAGCTGGTGGCGCGCAGCTTGCGCCAGGCCGCCTTCTTCTCGTCGGCGGGCAGGCGGTCAAGGAAGAGGATGCCGTCCAGGTGGTCGGTTTCGTGCTGCACGCAGCGCGAGAGCATGCCTTCGCCTTCGAGGACCAGCGGGGTGCCGAACTTGTCGAAGCCGGTGGCGCGCACATGGCGGCGGCGCGGGACCGGGGCGGCGATGCCGGGGATGGACAGGCAGCCTTCGACCTGGTCCTCCTGGAAGTCATCGCTCAGCTCGAGCACCGGGTTGATGATGTGCCCGCGCTCCTCGCCGATCTGGTAGGTGAAGACGCGTAGCGATACGCCGACCTGCGGCGCGGCCAGGCCGGCGCCGTCGACGTTTTCCATGGTCTGGTCCATGTCCTCGACCAGCTTTTGGATTTCCGGTCCGAACTCGGTCACCTCCTGCGCTGGGGTGCGAAGGACGGGATCACCGATGATCCGAATTCCCAAAATTGCCATAGTTCTTCAAACTGCCTTCTGTTGTTTTCAGCGGATCGCCCGGTCCAGCCGCGCCAGACCCAAGCCCATCCAGTCTACGCGGTCGATCACGGCTGGCGCTGAGGTGGTGGAGTGATTTCCACCAGCGTGGCCCGTGACCTGGCGATCCTGAAGGACGCCTCCCAGTTGCGGCGCAGCGCGTAGAACTTGGCCCAGTAGTCGGGCATGGCGGCCGCAGGCGCCATGAAGGTGCGGCTGCCGGTGGGGCCCAGGGCCACCGCCAGCAGCATGGTGTCAGCACCATACGGCCACGGCTCCCACTGCCCGGCCTCCGCGTCGGCGACCCGCTCCTCGGCCTTGCAGGCGGCGGCAAGCTGCATGATCACCTTGTCGTCGGGCCGCTTGACGAAGCCGTCGCGGTCGCTGGTCTTTGTTTTGTAGTCGACCAGGCAGTCCCTTCCGCCGATCTTCGCGACCAGGTCGATGGTCCCGGCGTAGCCGATGCTCTCGTTCCACACGGTCACCTCCGCGGCCACCGGCTCCACCCGGTAGTCGCGCCACCAGGATTCAAAGTGGGCGGCGTAGTCCTGTTCGCCATGGGCCTGCAGCAGTTGGCGCGCCGAATCCAGTTCGTGCGGCTGGCCTAGTTCCGCCAGCGCCCACTGCTCTGCATAGTTGTGCACCCGGTCGCCACGTGCGGCCGCCGCATCACGGTAGGACTCCGCCGCGGTAGCCGAATCACGCACGAGCGACCTCATACGGCCGAGCTCGGAGATGGACGCGGCAAGCCGGGCATCCTCGGATAAGGACTTGGCTGCCATGTAGCCCGCCCAACCGGTGAGGTCGACATGGTCCATACCAATGATTGTCGTAATCGATGGAACCGTTGCCTCGCCGCCGACCCGGCGGCTGTACATGCGGCCATGATCGGTCTGAATCGCTAGTTTCGGTGACGTCATATACACGATGATTGCACCGCAGGTGGACACTTCGCCCCTAGTCGCCGCGCGTTTAGGAATTATTCCCCGTAATTCCGCGGGTTTTGGGCTTTGTGAACCAGATCTCAGCCTTTCGATTTGGAAGCTTGGGAAAACTCGTATAGAGTTTTTACTCGTTGGAAAGAACGAAAACGTTCCAACAACAACCATTTTGCGGACATAGCTCAGCTGGTAGAGCGCAACCTTGCCAAGGTTGAGGTCGCGAGTTCGAACCTCGTTGTCCGCTCGCAAAAAGATGCACCGACTAGGTAAAACTAGTCGCCTGGCTTCGGCCGGATTTGGTGGGGTGGCCGAGAGGCGAGGCAGCGGCCTGCAAAGCCGTATACGCGGGTTCGAATCCCGTCCCCACCTCGCAATGAAGATTGCTCATCTTTTTTGCGCGATTGGCGCAGCGGTAGCGCGCTTCCCTGACACGGAAGAGGTCACTGGTTCGATCCCAGTATCGCGCACGGAACTCGTAGTCCACCAGATTACGGATTTCATAACTAAATATATGCGGTCATAGCTCAGCTGGTAGAGCGCAACCTTGCCAAGGTTGAGGTCGCGAGTTCGAACCTCGTTGACCGCTCCAAGAATTCATCGGTAAAATGATAATTCTGTCGGGATTCTTCATTGAATCTTCGGCGCGATTGGCGCAGCGGTAGCGCGCTTCCCTGACACGGAAGAGGTCACTGGTTCGATCCCAGTATCGCGCACTGGATACAGTTCAGTGTCCATGCGGTCATAGCTCAGCTGGTAGAGCGCAACCTTGCCAAGGTTGAGGTCGCGAGTTCGAACCTCGTTGACCGCTCCATAACTTCATATAGATCCTGCGGTCATAGCTCAGCTGGTAGAGCGCAACCTTGCCAAGGTTGAGGTCGCGAGTTCGAACCTCGTTGACCGCTCCGAAAAACTTGGGACCCACACATCAGTGTGGGTCCCAAGTTTCTTTCTCAGCTAAAACTGTTAGTAGTTTCCTGCTCAGCGGGCACTTCCGTGGCTTCGATCTGGCCCTGAAACATATTTGTTCGCCGTGTGAACTACCCAACGCGAAGGCTGCACCCTATGATGGGACGCAGGAGTTGAGGGCAAGAGGCCCTCCGTGTTGAAGGGAGGTGTCCATTGGCAGGTTTTAACGAGCTAAAGGGCAAGGTCGAAGGACTGGCACTGAAAGCCGGAGAATTCGCGAGCCAGAACTCTGACAAGATTTCAGACGGCATCGACAAGGCCGGGGACTTCATCGACCGCAAGACCGGCGGCAAGTACGCCGACAAAGTCGATGGCGTTCAGGATGGAGCCAAGAACTTCCTGGGCAACCTCGGAAACAAGGATCAGGCCTAACGTCCAGTCGTTAGAGCTTTGGCCTTACCCTAGGCACGTAGGAAAGCGCCACCCCAGCGGGTGGCGCTTTTCTACGTTTCCGGGCAGGTTGCCCGCTCCTGCCGATCCCACATCTTGGTCACCGGATCGCCGCAATTTCCCACCCGGCTCGCGAACCGATAGAAACTAAGCATGCAAAGCAACATCATCAGCCGTCCGCGTCTGCCGCGCGAAGCCGTGCTCGCCGGGTTCATCACCACCATGGTCGGGTTCACGTCGTCTTTCGCAGTGGTCATCACCGGGCTGCTGCAGGCGGGAGCAAGCCCCTCACAGGCATCCTCCGGCCTGCTCGCGCTGACTTTCCTAGTGGGAGTAGCCTCTCTGGTACTGTCCCTGAAGCACCGGCTGCCGATCACCGTTGCCTGGTCCACACCGGGCGCGGCGCTGCTGGCAAGCCTGGCTGCGGGCAGTTTCAGTTTCGCCGAATCCGTCGGCGCATTCATTATCAGCGGCGTGCTGATCATGCTCACCGGGCTCATCCCGGTGCTGCACCGGCTGCTGACTTCGATTCCCGTGCCGATCGCCCAGGGAATGCTGGCCGGCGTGCTGATTCCGCTGTGCCTCAAGCCCTTCACCGCGCTGGGCAGCATCCCGGTGGCGGCGGTGCTGATCCTGGCGGTGTTCCTGGCGGGGCTGCGTTTCCTGCCGCGTTATGCGGTGGCCCTGAGCATGCTCGGCGCTGTGGGGTGCGGACTGTTCTCGATCGGCGCTTCCCATTCCTGGGCGCAGATCGAGGTGCTTCCGACGCTGGAATTCGTGGCGCCGGAGTTTTCCTGGCAGGCGGTGGCGAGCATCAGCCTGCCGCTGTTCATCGTGACCATGGCCTCGCAGAACATCCCGGGCGTGGCAGTGATGTCGTCCTTCGGGTTCCGCACCCCGTGGCGTTCGAGCATGCTGTCCACCGGGTTCGGGAGCGCCGCCGGCGCCTTCTTCGGCGGCCATGCGATTAATCTGGCGGCGATTTCCGCCGCCCTGTCCGCCGGCGAGTCCGGTGGCAAGGATCCCGGGCAGCGGTGGAAGGCCTCGGCCTCCTCCGGGGTGTTCTACCTGGTGTTCGCGCTGGGATCGGCGCTGGTCGCCTCGCTGGCGACGCTCTCCCCCGCCGGGTTGTTCGAGGCCGCTGCGGGCCTGGCCCTGCTGGCGACCTTGGCCAATGCGATGCTCGGGGCCATGAAGGAGCCTCGCTGGCAGCTCAGCGCCCTGGCCACGATGCTCGTGGCCGCGGCGAACGTGACGCTGTTCGGTATCGGCGGGGCGTTCTGGGCGTTGGTGATCGGCCTGTTAATACACGTCATCGCCGAGCAGGTGACTGCCCGGCGATGAGCTGGAAGTGCGGGGCGCGGTTTAGAGCGCCGCTTCGCCGATCTGGCCTTCGCGGGCCAGCGCGGTGAGGCGCGAGACAGCGCGGAAGTACTTCTTCTGGTAGCCGCCGGCCATCATTTCCGGGGTGAACAGCTCGCTGAACGGCTTGCCCGAGGCAACGATCGGCACATCCTTGTCGTAGAGGCGGTCGGCGAGCACCACGAAGCGCAGCGCGATGGCCTGGTCCGTGATGGTGTCGACGTTGTGCAGCACCAGCACGTCGGTTTCCGAGAGCAGCTGCCGGTAGCGCGAGGGGTGGACCTTGGACAGGTGGGCCACCAGGTCCGCGAAGTTGTCCACGGCCAGGGTCTTATCCGGGTAGCGTTCGGCGGCGAAGGATTCGATGGCGGAGTCCTCCAGCGGCTGCGGGGCTTCGGGCAGGCCGCGGTGGCGGAAGTCCTCGCCCTCCACGCGGTGCACGTCGAACTGCTCGGAGAGGGTCTTGATTTCGCGCTGGAAGTCCACCGCGGCGAAGCGGCCCTCGCCCAGCGCGCCGGGCAGGGTGTTGGAGGTCGCGGCAAGCTTCACCCCGGCGTCGGACAGCTCGCGCATGAGGCGGGACATCAGCACGGTGTCCCCCGGGTCGTCAAGCTCGAATTCGTCGATGCAGACCAGCGAGTACTGGCTGAGCACGTCGACTGTCTGGCGGAAGGACAGCGCGCCGACCAGGTTGGTGTACTCCACGAAGGTGCCGAAGGCCTTGCGGCCGGGAGCGGCGTGCCACAGCGAGGCGAGCAGGTGGGTCTTGCCCACGCCGAAGCCGCCGTCGAGGTAGATGCCGTTCTTGGTTGCCTTCTTCTTCCCGAACAGCTTGCCCAGGAAGGAGCCCGAGGAGCTCTTGCCCACCGATTCGGCGAAGCTGGTGAGCTTGTGGACCGCCTCGGTCTGCGAAGGCTGGTTCGGGTCCGGGCGGTAGGTATTGAAGGACACCTCACCGAAGCGGTATGACGGATGGAATCCGGCGAGCAGCTCGTCGATCGACAGCTGCGGGATGGTTTCGCTCAGGTGGGTGATCGTCGCCATGGGCTTCGGGGATCCTTCGGTTGAATGCGGTGATGTGCGGGCGGCCCGCGGGCGGCCCATCGGCCAGTTTACCTTGAATGACCCGCAGAAACGGTGAAATGTCGCACCCCACACAGTGCCGGGGCGCTCGGAGCACTAGGCTAGAAGCAGAGCAAGCGATCGGCGGGGATCTCCCGCCGCCCCGATACCGTCAAGGAACGTGATAGAAAATGCCTTTGCCCGTTGAGTCCAACGAGAAGTATGCAGCGTATGCCCATCCTGAACGGCTGGTCTCCACGCAGTGGGTCGCGGACAACCTGGGCGCCGAGAACCTGGTGGTGCTGGAGTCCGACGAGGACATCCTGCTGTACTCCACCGGGCATGTGCCTGGCGCGCTGAAGATCGACTGGCACACAGAGCTGAATGACGAGGTCACCCGCGACTACGTCGACGGCGAGGGCTTCGCGGCGCTGATGCAGGCCAAGGGCATAAGCCGCGAGAGCACCGTGGTGATCTACGGCGACAAGTCGAACTGGTGGGCTGCCTACGCGCTGTGGGTCTTCACCCTGTTCGGCCACGAAGATGTGCGCCTGATGGACGGCGGACGCGACAAGTGGATCGCCGAGGGCCGCGAGCTGAGCACGCAGAAGCCGGCGGTCTCCCCGTCGCAGTACCCGGTGATCGAGCGTTCGGACGAGGCAATCCGCGCCTTCCTGCCGCAGGTGCTGGAGCACCTGGGCAACCCGCTGATCGACGTGCGCTCCGCCGAGGAGTACATCGGCGAACGCACCCACATGCCGAACTACCCGGAGGAGGGCGCGCTGCGCGGCGGGCACATCCCGAGCGCCGCGTCGGTGCCGTGGGCCCGCGCCGCCGCCGAGGACGGCACCTTCCGCTCCCGCGCCGAGCTCGAAGCGATCTACCTGGACGAGGCCGGGCTGAAGCCGGGCGACGACGTGGTGGCGTACTGCCGCATCGGCGAACGCTCAAGCCACACCTGGTTCGTGCTCAAGCACCTGCTGGGCTTCGAGTCCGTGCGCAACTACGACGGCTCGTGGACCGAATGGGGCAACGCCGTGGGCGTGCCGATCGTCCGCGGCGCCGAGCAGGGCGAGGTTCCAGCCAAGCGCGGGGTGCGCGCATGAGCACGATTCCCGCAGAACTGGCCGAAATCATCGAGGAATTCACCGAGGTGCCCGAGGCCGACCGCCTGGAGCTGCTGCTGGAGTACTCCCGCGAGCTGCCCGAGCTGCCCGAGCGCCTGGCCGAGCACCCGGAGCTGTTCGAGCAGGTGGTCGAATGCCAGTCGCCGCTGTTCCTGGTGGTGGAGGTGTCCGCCGCGGACGCGAACCCGGTGAGCCTGTTCTTCTCCGCTCCTCCCGAGGCGCCGACCACCCGTGGTTTCGCCTCGGTGCTGGCCGCCGGGCTGGACGGAAAGGACGCCGCCGCGATCCTGGCGGTGCCCGATGACATGCCGCAGCAGCTGGGACTGACCCGCGCGCTCTCGCCGCTGCGCATGCGCGGCATGACCGCCATGCTGGGCCGCATCAAGCGCCAGATCGCCGAACAGCTCGCCGCCTAGGCGCGGCGCAACATACCGCGCAGGAAGGTTCAAACGCCCGTGGGCAAGAAGAAACACGCCGCCTCCACCCCGGCCACCGCGGCCCTGGATGCCGCCGGGATCGGCTACGTGGCGCACAGCTACACGCACAGCGACTCGGCAGAAAGCTACGGCGGAGAAGCGGCCGAGCAGCTCGGGGTTCCCGGCGCCCGGGTGTTCAAGACGCTGATGGTCGCCACCGGCGCCACCGCGGCCCAGGACCTGGCCGTCGCGGTGGTGCCGGTGGACAGCATGCTGGATCTCAAGGCGGTCGGCGCGGCGCTGGGCACCAAGAAGGTGCAGATGGCCGACAAGGCCGCAGCCCAGCGGCGCAGCGGCTATGTGCTGGGCGGGATCTCCCCGTTCGGGCAGCGCCAGCACTCCAGCACCGTGATCGACGACAGCGCACTGCAGTTCGAGACGGTGTTCATCTCCGGCGGGCGCCGCGGCTTCAGCCTGGAGATCGCCCCGCAGGATGCCGCGAAGGCCACCGGCGCCATCTGGGCGTCGATCGCCGCCGGCTAGGCGGTCCGGCGCGGCGGTCGGCTACCTCGCCGTATATGCGTTGATCCGCGCGGCGAGGAAGTCACTGACCGCTTGCGTGAATCCGTCCGGATCCACGTTCGGCTCCCTGGTATGCCCGGCCAGGGTGAAGGTCTTCAGGCTGACCAGGTCCGGGCGCAGCGCGGCGAGCTTCAGGCTCGGCCCGTTGGGCACGAACTGGTCGTCCCTGCTATGCATGAGCAGGATCGGGTGGGACAGCTCCTCGGCCCGGTCCACCCAATTCAGCCGCTTCAGGTTCACCGGGGCGGCCTGGCCGGTGATCCAGCGCCCGGCCTCGTTGGACAGCAGCCACTGGCCGAAGCGCCCGACCGACTGCGGGATCTTGTTCGCCCGCGCCTGGTGGGAGAGCACGTCGACCCAGTTGATCACCGGGCCTACCAGCATCAGCGAATCCACCCGGTCGGCCAAGTCCGAGCGGTCGGCCATCTGCAGACTGATCGCCCCGCCCATCGACCAGCCCAGCAAGATGACCTGCCGCGCGCCGCGCGAGGTCGCGAAGTGGACCGCGGCTTCGACATCCAGCCATTCGGTGTCTCCCAGCCCGTAGCGCCCATCGGGGGCGGTCGGCGCCAGTCCGTCGTTGCGGTAGCTCATCAACAAGGTGCTCACCCCGGCCTTGGCCAGAGCGGGCAGCGCGCGGATGGATTCGGTGCGGCGGGCCCCGCGCCCGTGCACCCCGATCACCCAGACGTCCTGGTGGCTGGTCCCGGGCACCAGCCAGGCCGGTCCGTCGCCCACGTCGAGGCTGACGCTCACGTCCTCGGCCTCGAAGCCCAGGTCCGAGGGGTGCTCGTACATCGCCCCGGAGAGGTAGCCGCGCTTAACCCCGTCCAGGGTGCCGCGGTAGACCTGCTCGATCTGCCGGGCCACGATCTTCGGTTTGCCCGCGACATCCTGCGGAGCCGACAAACGCACCGCGCAGGCATCGAATTCGGCCAGGAAGGTGCACCCGCCGGGTTCGGCGGTCTCCGCGTCGCGGGCCAGATGCATCCACAATTTGCCCTGCGCGTCGGTAGTGATCTCGCGGATGACCGCGTTCGAGGCGCGCCGCTCCTCCGGGGTGACCACGCGCCGGGCGAAGTACCCGGCCAGCGCGGAAACGCTGGCGGCCACCAGCGAACCTGCCGCGACTCCCAGACCGGCGCCGATCAGGGTCGCGGGAACTGTCTTGCGTGGTTCGAGCTTGTCGACGATTTTCCGAGCCATGTTTTCATCTTTGCAGATGGCGTGTTGGGAATCATCACGCCCCGGAGGTAGTTTCCTAAGTATGAACGAAAACCAGAACACCGAAGACCGGAACCCCGCCGAGATCGATTGGCGCCAGGTTCTCTCCCCCGAAGAATTCCACGTCCTGCGGCAGGCCGGCACCGAACGCCCGTTCACCGGCGAATACTGGGACACGACGACCGAGGGCGTGTATTCCTGCCGTGCCTGCGGCTCCGAACTGTTCGCCAGCACCACCAAGTTCGACGCCGGCTGCGGCTGGCCCTCGTTCTTCGCACCGCTGGCCGAAGACCGCGTCCGCTACATCACCGACGAGTCGATGGGGATGAAGCGCGTGGAGGTGCGCTGCGCCAACTGCGATTCGCACATGGGCCACGTGTTCGAGGGCGAGGGCTTCGGAACCCCGACCGACCTGCGGTACTGCATGAATTCGCTGAGCTTGAAGCTGCGCGAAACGCAGGGCTAAACAGTGCTCAGCGTGAAGCGACGCAAGTCACCCCAAGAATAAGCATTACTTATTCACCGAGGAGTCAGGATTACTTTTCCTTTCGATGGGCGTAGCGTTCTAGTCAAGCAACTGAACGCTGCCCTACCGAAGAAGAAGGTGTATCTCAATGACCCAGATTTCCGCAGAACCACGGCCAACCAGCCCCTCCGACGCCCGCCGCATCGCCGAGTCCGACGCATGGCTTGGACTCAAGGCCGCCGCCAGTGAATTCCAGGGTCTGCAGCTCAAGGACGGCTCCGTGGCCGAGCCCGAGCAGCGCGTCCGCGCCGGCGAGCTGGTCGACACGATCGTCGACTCCATCCAGACCCTGCGCGGCTTCTTCGCCCACGAGGCCGACTACCTGGACAAGCTCGTCGCAGACCTGAGGCGCTGGGCCGAGCAGGGCTTCGGCGTGCCGGACTTCCTCGATTCGCTCATGGAATTCCAGCCGCAGACCCAGCGCGTGGACGGGCTGATGCACCTGGTGCTCTTCCCGATGTACACCCAGAACGGATCCACCAACCGCCACCTCGAAGCGGTGCTGGTCCAGGTGATCTGGCCCGAGTTCATTTCGCAGCTCGAGGCCGGCGAGTACTCGAACAAGCTGTTCGTGCCGCTGCGCTTCATCGACTTCACCGCCGGCTACGACACCAACTCCGCGGTGCTCTTCCCGGAGTCGGTCGCGATCCGCGAGACCCCGTCGTTCACCTGGGGCGCGATCTTTCAGGACCGCGAGGCCGCGCGCTTCCGCAAGGTACTCAAGGCCGCCGCGCAGATCACCAACCTCGAACTGCCGGACGACGCCGCGGCGCTGCTCGAAGACCAGCAGCTGGCCGAAGAGGCGTTCATCATGTGGGACCTGATTCACGACCGCACCCACATGCGCGGGGACCTGCCCTTCGACCCGTTCATGATCAAGCAGCGCATGCCATTCTTCCTGTACTCGCTCGAGGAGCTGCGCTGCGATTTGACCGCGTTCCGCGAATGCATGAAGATCGCCGCCGATCCGAAGGTGGACGACAAGACCGCGAAGATGGCCAAGCTGGTGCAATACGCGGTGATCTTCGACCGGATCTTCCGCTTCGCGATTACCGGTTCGCGCGTGCGCAACTACGACGGCCTGGGCGGCCAGCTGCTGTTCGCCTGGATGCACCAGCACCACGTGCTGCACTGGACCGATACCAAGCTGCGCATCGACTGGGCCGAGGTGCCCGCGGTGGTCGCCGCGCTGGGCGACTCGATCGACGAGCTGTACTGGAAGTCCATCGACCGCCCGAAGCTGGCCCACTGGCTGGCCGCCTACGAGCTGGTGTCCGCCACCGTCACCCCGCACCCGGCCTCGGTCTGGGCCAAGGGCCCTCAGGCGCTGCCGCTGTCCGCGCCGCTGCGCGAGATCACCGACCAGGTGATGGACGACGAGTTCCCGCTGTCCATGTTCTACGAGGCGCTGTCCAAGAAGATGACCGCGGTCATCGAGTCCACTCGCGGCATGACCGGCGCTGACCGCATCTAGTCGGACCTTTTCAGGCCCGCTTGATTTAGGCTAGGTACGTGAGCGAACAAACATTGGACCAGAAGCAGCAAGGCCGCAAGGCCCCGGTGGTTCTCATCGCCGGGGCCACCTCGGCATCCGGCATCGCCTGCGCGAAAGCGCTGATGGAGGCGGGAGCCAAGGTGCTGGCCATCGGCAGCGATGCGGATCGGCTGGTGGAGCGCATGCCGCGCGGCGTGCTGCGCTACCAGTGCGATCTTGCCTACCACCCGGCGGTCGAGCACCTGCGCGACACCATCCACGGCCAGCACGGCCCGATCGACGTGCTGCTGCACCTGGTCGGCGGCTGGCGCGGCGGCAAGTCGATCGCCGGGCAGAGCGACGAGGACTGGGATTTCCTGCACGAGTCGGTCATGACCACGCTGCGCAACACGAGCCGCGTGTTCGTCGACGACCTGGTGGCCTCCGAGGCCGGCCGGCTGGCGATCGTCAGCTCCGAATCGGTGCTGAACCCGACCCCCTCCAACGCGAACTACGGCGCCGTCAAGGCCGCCGCGGAGCACTGGGTCAACGCCGTGGCCCGGCTGTTCACCAAGCAGGCTCCGCAGGCCGCGGCCTTAAGCTGGGTGGTCAAGGCGCTCAGCGACAAACCGGCCGACCAGGCGCCCGAGGGGCACACCCCGGTCGAATTCCTGGCCAAGGCCGCGGTGGACGCGCTGCGGACAGACGCCGCGAAGCTCAACGGCACCCGCGTCGCGCTGCCCAAGGCCGGCGCGAAGGCCACGCCCGCGGCGCCCGAGGCCTAGCCCGCGCACGCCTGCCCGCAACCGCTCCCGGCGGCGGGCAGGCGTCGTGCCGCCACCGGCGCGGAACACGGCCCACCGGCCGATGTGCCGCGCCCACCATTTTCCCCGGCCCACCGGCCGGCCCCGACCAGCAAAGGACCTCACCCATCATGACCTTCAGCCACGACACGGCACTGCGCGGATTCGCCTCGGACAACTACTCGGGCGTGCACCCGCGGATCCTGGCGGCCATCGAGCGCGCCAACGGCGGCCACCAGATCTCCTACGGCGAGGACCAGTACACCGAACAGCTCGATGCGCTGGCGCGCGAATTGTTCGGCGAGCAGGCGGCGATCTTCCCTGTGTTCAACGGCACCGGCGCCAATGTCACCGCGCTGCAGTCGCTGCTGCCGCGCTGGGGTGCTGTCATCTGCGCCTCCAGCGCCCACATCAACGTGGACGAGAACGGCGCCCCAGAACGCGTGGGCGGCTTCAAGCTGCTGCAGGTGGACACCCCGGACGGCAAGCTGACCCCCGAATTGATCGACCAGCAGGCCTGGGGCTGGGGTGACGAGCACCGCGCGCAGCCGCTGGCCGTATCGATCACCCAGGCCACCGAGCTGGGCACGCTGTACACCCCCGAAGAGCTCAAGGCGATCACCGCGCATGCGCACCAGCTGGGCATGAAGGTGCACCTGGACGGCTCGCGGCTGTCCAACGCCGCCGCCTCGCTGGGCGTCCAGCTGCGCGAGCTGACCACCGACGCCGGGGTGGACATCGTCTCGCTGGGCGGCACCAAGAACGGCATGCTGCTGGGCGAGGGCATCCTGACGCTGCGCAGCGAGCTGGCCGCCGACATGAAGTACCTGCGCAAGATGAACATGCAGCTGGGCAGCAAGATGCGCTTCATCTCCGCGCAGCTGATCGAGCTCTACGGCACCGGGCTGTGGCGCGAGCTGGCCGGGCATTCGAACGCGATGGCCTCGAAGCTGGCCGCCGCGGTGCAGCGCATCGACGACGTGGAACTGGTCTACCCGACCCAGGCCAACGGCGTGTTCGCGCAGCTGCCCACATTGGTCAGCGACGAGCTGCGCCAGCACTTCCGCTTCTACGACTGGGACCGCGCCGCCGGGCAGGTGCGCTGGATGTGCTCCTTCGACACCACCGAGGCCGACGTGGACGCCTTCACCGCGAAGCTCGAAGAACTGATGGGCCAGTTCGCGACCGCCTAGCTTCGAACTCCAGTTGGCCCCCGGCCGACCGGCGCGCCGTACCGCACCAGCGGTGCGGCGCGTTTTAGACTCTGACTGTGACCAATGAACGCCCTGCCGCCGCCACCCCGCCGGCCTTCGCCAAGGCCCTGGACGAGTTGTCCCGCGCCACGGTGCGCAAAGAGCTTCAGTTCACCGAAATCCCGGCCCCCGGACGCCTCGCGCCCTTCGCCCTGGCCCTGAGCGGGGACGTGCTGGAGCACGCCGGTCCCAGCCACGGTCGCCTCGGCAAGGAATTGGGCCGCACCCCCTTCCTGCAGCCGACCGAGCAGCTGGCCACCGGCCGCTTCATCCTGCTCTACGACCCTGCCGGGCAGCAGCTGTGGAACGGCAAGTTCCGCATCGTCACCTACATCCGCGCCCGGCTCGAGAACGACATGGGGCAGGACTCCATGCTCGCCTCGGTCGCCTGGAGCTGGCTGGAGGACGCGTTGTGCGAACGCGGCGCGGCCTATCATTCGGCCGGCGGCACCGCCACGCGCGTGATCTCCGAATCCTTCGGCAACATGGCCGGGGAGCAGGACCACATCGACATCGAGCTGCGCGCCTCCTGGTCCCCCGAATCCGAAGACCTGGGGGTGCACCTGAGCGCCTGGGCGGACATGGTCTGCACCTTCGCCGGGCTGCCTCCGCTGCCCGAGGGCGTGCAGCAGCTGCCGCGCCGCCGCCTGAGCTAGCGCCGAAGTTCCCCGCGCGGTCTTAGAATGGAATCACCATGAGCAATTCCCAGCCGACCGCACCGTTATCCGCCTCAGACGACTCGCAGCCTTCCGCGCCGCCGCTGATCCCGCTCACCGCGCCGCGCGATGGCGTGCCCGAAGTCATCGACACCCCGCCGGCGCTGCGCCGCGCGGTGCGCGCCCTGCGCGCGGGAACCGGAGACCTGGCGGTGGACACCGAACGCGCCAGCGGCTTCCGCTACGGCCAGCGCGCCTTCCTGATCCAGATCCGCCGCGAAGGCGCCGGCACCTGGTTGATCGATCCGGAAACCCTGGAGGACCTGTCCCCGCTGGTCGAGTTCGCCAACGAGCAGCCATGGATCCTGCACGCCGCCACCCAGGACCTGCCCTGCCTGAACGAGCTGGGCCTGGCCCCGGCCTCGCTGTTCGACACCGAGCTGGCCGGGCGCCTGGCCGGATTCCCGCGCGTCTCGCTGGGCACCATGGTTGCCGAGCTGCTGGGCCTGGCGCTGGCCAAGGAGCACTCCGCCGCCGACTGGTCCACGCGCCCGCTGCCCGAATCCTGGCTGACCTACGCGGCGCTGGACGTCGAGGTGCTCGAAGAGCTGCGCCAGGAGGTCACCGGCGTGCTCGAGGAGCAGGGCAAGCTGGAGTTCGCCCGGCAGGAATTCGCCTTCGAGCTGATTCCGCCGCAGGTCGCCGAGGTGGCCGAGCCGTGGCGCAAGCTCTCGGGCATCCACAAGATCAAGAGCAAACGCAACCTGGCAGTGGCCCGCGAGCTGTGGCTTTCGCGCGAATCGCTGGCCAAGAGCCGCGATGTCGCCCCGGGCAGGCTGCTGCCGGACCGCGCCATCATGGCGGCGATCGAGCACCGGGCCAACTCGGTGCCGGCGCTGCTGCAGATCCCCGGTTTCCACGGGCGCAGCGTGAAGCGCGACGCCCCGCGCTGGCTGGATGCGGTGCGGCGCGGCCGCAGCACCCGCGACCTGCCCGAGCTGCGCACTGATAAGACCGGGCTGCCCAACCCGCGCGCCTGGAGCGAGAAGAACCCGAAGGCCGCGGACCGGCTGGCCGCCGCCAAGCTGGTGGTGACCGAGGTCAGCGAGGCCTGGAACATCCCCGCCGAAAACCTGCTGACCCCCAAGTTCCTGCGCGAACTGTGCTGGACTCCCCCGGCGGTGCTCAGCGAGGGCTCCATCGACGAGGCCCTGAGCGCGCTGGGCGCCCGCCCGTGGCAGCGCGAGCTGCTGGCCGGCAAGCTGGCCGCCGCGATGAAGGCCTAGCCGAAATTCGGGTTCACCTTCGCCCGGCCCGTGAACCGCACCGTTGCATACCGCTGCCGCATGCAGCACCCTGCCGCCGAGCCCTCGGCGCGGGTGCCGCATGCGGCTTTTGCGTCCCCTGCGGCCCCGATGCCGGCCAGCCGGCGGGATCTCCACTTGCGCTAAAAGTTACTCATGAGTAACGTATGAGGCAGGTCACTGTGACGGTGGCCACTGCCGGGCCCCTCCGGCAGGCAGAACCTACCCCGCAAGGAGCCCGCCGGTGAGTGCCAACACCACGACCGAGCACGAGAACGCAAGCAGAATGCTCGATGACCGCGACGTCGTCTTCATCGACGGGGTCCGCACCCCGTTCGGCCGCGCCGGCGAGAAGGGCATCTACCACGGCACCCGCGCCGACGACCTGGCAGTGAAGGCCGTGCGCGGCCTGCTGGAGCGCAACCCGCAGGTGCCGGCCGAGAAGATCGACGAGGTCTCGCTGGCGGCCACCACGCAGACCGGCGACCAGGGCCTGACCATCGGGCGCACCGTGGCGCTGCTCTCCGGCATCCCGCAGTCGGTGCCCGGCTACGCGATCGACCGCATGTGCGCCGGCGCGATGACCGCGGTGACCTCCACGGCCGGCGGCATCGCCTTCGGTGCCTACGACCTGGTCATCGCCGGCGGCGTGGAGCACATGGGCAACCACCCGATGGGCGCCGGGGCCGATCCGAACCCGCGCTTCGTATCCGAGCGCATCGTCGACCCGCAGGCGCTGAACATGGGCAACACCGCGGAGAACCTGCACGACCGCTTCCCCGCGATCACCAAGGAACGCGCCGACCGCTACGCGGTGGCCTCGCAGGCCAAGCTCGCCGCCGCCTACCAGAACCAGCAGATCCAGCCTGACCTGGTCTCCGTGGCCGCCAAGCGCCCGGGCGAAGGCTGGGCGGTGCACCGCGTGGACGAGCCGCCGCGCCCGGGAACCACCATGGAATCGCTGAGCGAACTGCGCACCCCCTTCCGCGCCCACGGCCGGGTCACCGCCGGCAATGCGGCAGGCCTGAACGACGGCGCCACCGCCGCGCTGCTGGCCAGCGGCCAAGCCGTGCGCGAGCTGGGGCTGGCCCCGAAGATGCGCCTGGTCTCCTTCGCCTTCGCCGGCGTCGCGCCGGACGTGATGGGCTACGGCCCGGTCCCCGCCACCGAGAAGGCACTGGCCAAGGCCGGGCTGGAGATTCAGGACATCGGATTATTCGAGATCAACGAGGCCTTCGCCGTGCAGGTGCTCTCCTTCCTTGACTACTACGGCATTGACCAGGAGGACCCGCGGGTGAACCGCTACGGCGGCGCCATCGCCGTCGGCCACCCGCTGGCCTCCTCCGGGGTGCGGCTGATGACCCAGCTGGCCCGCCAGTTCTCCGAGGACCACTCGGTACGCTACGGGATCACCACCATGTGCATCGGCCTGGGCATGGGCGGCACCGTCATCTGGGAAAACCCGAACCACCCCGACTTCGGCAGCAAGGCCTAAAGGAGCAGAACCATGACCGCAGCAACTTCACAGAACTTCTCGGACGTCGCCGAGCTCATGCGCGACGAGACCGTCACCCACTCGCTGGTCTCCGACGTCCTGCTGCCCAGCGGCAAGGTGCTGGCCCTGCTGACCCTGGACAACGGGCTGGACCACGGCAAGCCGACCACGCTGGGCCCCAACGGGCTGATCGAGCTGCGCGCCGCGCTGGAAACCCAGGCCGAGCGCGCCAAGGCCGGGGCGATCCACGCGCTGGCCATCACCGGCAAGCCGCACTTCCTGATCGCCGGCGCGGATTTGTCCGCGGTCACCCGGCTGCGCTCCCCCGAGCAGGGCAGCGCCATGGCCTCCCTGGGCCACCACGCCTACGACCTGCTAGCCGACCTGGGTGTGCCGACCTTCGCCTTCGTCAACGGACTGGCCCTGGGCGGAGGCCTGGAGATTGCGCTGGCCTGCACCTACCGCACCGTCAGCACCGCCGCCGGCGCGCTGGGCCTGCCCGAGGCGTTCCTCGGGCTGATTCCGGGCTGGGCCGGCGTCTACCGCCTGCCGCGCCTGGTGGGCCCGGAGAACGCACTGAAGGTCATGATCGAGAACCCGCTGAACAACAACAAGACCCTCTCCGGGCCTGCCGCCTACAAGATGGGTGTAGCCGATGCCCTGTTCGAGCCGGCGGACTTCATCGAGCATTCGGTCGCGTTCGTCGACGGCGTGCTCAACGGAGAGCTCGAGGTGCGACGCCCCAACGCGGTGGACCCGCGCGATCCCGAGGTGGCCCGCCGCTGGCTGGAGGCCGCGGATGCCGCGCAGGCGTTCGTCGACGCGAAGCTGCACGGCGCCGCCCCCGCCCCGTCCAAGGTGCTGGAGGTCTTCCGCCAGGGCCTGACCCTGACCCAGCCCGAATCGGCGCAGCTGGAAATCCAGGCGCTGACAGAGCTGATGGGCAGCAGGCAGTTCCAGAACACGGTCTACGCCTTCTTCGACCTGGTGCAGAAGCGCGGCAAGCGCCCGGCCGGAGCGCCCGACGCCAGGCTGGCCCGCCCGGTGACCAAGGTCGGCATCGTCGGGGCCGGGCTGATGGCCAGCCAGCTGGCACTGCTGTTCGTGCGCCGGCTGAACGTGCCGGTGGTCATCACCGACCTTGACCAGTCGCGCATCGACAAGGGACTGGGCTACATCCACGGCGAGATCGACAAGCTGCATGCCAAGGACCGGATGAGCCAGGACGCGGTCAACCGCGCCAAGGCGCTGGTCTCCGGCTCGGTCTCCAAGGAGGGCTTCGCCGACGCGGACTTCGTCATCGAGGCGGTCTTCGAGGAGCTGGGCGTGAAGAAGCAGGTCTTCGCCGAGGTCGAGGCGGTCGTCTCCCCCGAGTGCGTGCTGGCCACCAATACCTCCTCGCTCTCGGTCACCGAGATGGGCCGGGACCTGATGCACCCCGAACGCCTGGTGGGCTTCCACTTCTTCAACCCGGTGGCCCTCATGCCGCTGCTGGAGATCGCCGCCACCGAATGGACCAGCGACACCGCGCTGTCCACCGCGTTCGTGCTGGGCAAGGCGCTGAGGAAAACCACCGTGCTCGCCCAGGATGCGGCGGCGTTTGTGGTCAACCGCGTGCTGCTGCGCCTGCTCAGCGAGGTCCAGGCGGCCTTTGACGAAGGCACCGACGCCAAGACCGCGGACAACGCCCTGTCCAGCATGGGCCTGCCGATGACCCCGTTCACCCTGCTGTCGATGGTCGGGCTGCCTGTGGCCCAGCATGTCACCGAATCGCTGCACGCCGCCTTCGGCGACCGTTTCGCGGTGTCGCAGAACCTGCAGAAGCTGATCGACGCGAAGGTCACCTCGCTGTGGGTCGCCGACGAGCAGGGCGGCCAGGTGCTGAACCCGGCCGCGGCGCAGGTCATCATGCAAGGAAGCAACCCGTCAAGTGCGGAGCAGATCCTGGCTCGGGTCCAGGACGCGCTGGCCCAGGAGATCGGCTTGCTGCTCTCCGAGGGCGTGGTGGCCGAAGCGGCCGACGTGGACCTGTGCATGATCACCGGCGCGGGCTGGCCGATGCACCTGGGAGGCATCACTCCGTACCTCGACCAGGTCGGCGCCTCCGAACGCGTCAACGGAGCAAAGTTCAACAACTGACCAGGCGCATCACGGCGGGGTCCTCGGCGGCGGCATGCGCCGGCCGAGGGCCCCGCCGTCGTGTTCTGCAACTGGAGGGAAGCGCTAGGCCCGCTCGTACTGCGCCAGCGCGACCCCGGATTCGAAGGCCTGCACGGAGGTGCTGCGCCAGGGCTGCGGCTGGTAGGAGCGGTCGCCGAACAGCCGGATGCCGCCGCCGAAGGTCACCGGGTTGATCTTCAGCGCCAGCTGGTCGATCTCCTCGGCCAGTGCGGCGGCCAGCGAGCCGCCGCCGCACAGCCAGATGTCCTTGCCGTCTTCCTTTTTCAGTTCGCGCACCAGCTGCACCGGATCCCGGTCCGTGAACAGCACGTCCTGGCTGCCTTCCGGGCCCTGCCGTCCGTGCGTGAACACGACCTGGCGAAGGTGGGCGTAGGGGCTGGCCAGATGCTGGTCGGGCATCCCGACCGCGTAGGTGTTCCATCCCATCAGCACGGTGTCGAAGGGCCCGTCCTGGATTGGGATACCCACGGCTTCGGCCAGGACGGTGGGCACGGTGCCGCGGAACTGCTCGCCGATGGCTTGCATGTGGTCCCCCTCGGCGAGGAACGCGTCGAATTCCCCTGCCGGTCCGGCGATGAATCCATCCAGGCTTACCGCCACGTAGTAGGTCAAGGTGCGCATGGGTTCTCCTCGGCTCGGGGTCCTTCTCCGCTGGCATTGGCGAATTCGCCCACTCTACAGAGATACGGCGTCCGGAAACAGGGTGTGGTGCGCCTTCTTGGCGACGTCACAGATAATTCTGCAACAATGAAGCCATGACTGACTTCGCCCGACCAGCCCGCCGCACGTTCATGTGCGCCTCCGCCGCGATCGGTTCGGCAGCCCTGCTGACCGCCTGCGGCAACGGAGAATCAGCGGTTGAAACCCCAGAGGCCAATTCCATCCCCGAACCGAGCGGCGAAGGCCAGGTGCTGATGCCGGTCTCGGACCTGCCGGTCGGCTCGCGCGCCTCGGCGCCGGCCACCTACCCGGACGGCAGCGCGACCGCGGTCATGGTGTTCCGCCCGGATGAGAAGACCGTGCTGGCCTACTCGAACAAGTGCACCCACCAGGGCTGCGCGCTGACGCCGAAGTCGCAGGACGAGAACTTCTACTGCGCCTGCCATGGCTCGAAGTTCGCCCCGAAGGACGGCACCGTGGTGGCCGGCCCGGCCAAGGCGGCGCTGCCGCGCTACGCCGCGGAAATCAAGGACAAGAACATCGTCGTCTACGTCACCGCCGACGCATAGATCCCTGCTGGTTTGCTGTCGCTTAAAGCGCCATGCGGCGGACTCCCCGATTCGGGGGTTCCGCCGCATGGTGTTTTTAAGCTCCGTTTAGAACGGCGCGATCTTCTCCGGGGCCGGGAAGATCTCGTCCAGCTCCGCGCGCTCGGCCGGGGTCGGCACCCAGCTGACTGCCTGCGCGTTGGCCGTGATCTGCTCGGGACGGGTGGCTCCGGCGATCACCGAGGCGACCGGTTGCTGGGCCGCCAGCCAGGAGAAGGCCAGCTGGATCTCGGTGAGCCCGCGCGCTGCGGCGAAGTCGGCGAACTTCTGCAGCTGCTCGAAGTTGCTGGATTCCACCAGGTACTGCCGTGAATGCGTCAGGCGGCTTCCTTCTGGCGCGTGGCCCTTGGAGTACTTGCCGGTAAGCAGCCCGTTGGCCAGCGGGAAGTAGGGAAGCACGCCGAGCCCGAATTCCCTCGCAGCCGGAAGCACCTCCAGCTCTGCGCGGCGGTCGATGAGGTTGTAGTGGTTCTGGGCGGAGATGAAGCGTTCGGTGCCAAGCTCCCGGGCCACGTACTCGGCCTGCGCGATCTGCCAGCCGGACCGGTTTGAATGCCCGATGTAGCGGACCTTCCCGCTGGCCACCAGGTCGTCCAGCACCCGCAGGGTCTCCTCGATCGGGGTATTCGGATCCGGGGTGTGGAACTGGAACAGGTCGATGTAGTCGGTGCCCAGACGCTTCAGCGAGGCCTCGACCGCCTTGACGACATAGCGGCGCGATCCGCGCGCCGAGAAGTCTGGCCCATTGACCCCGCGCATGTCCATGCCGAATTTGGTGGCGAGGATGATGTCCCCGCGGGCGCTGCCCAGCGCGGCGCCCAGGCGGATTTCGGAAAGGCCCGGTTCACGCCCGTAGGTGTCGGCCACGTCGAACAGCGTGATTCCTGCCTCCAGCGCGGCATGGACGACCGCGTTGGTCCCCTCCTGGGACTCGGTGGCGGTACCGGTCCGCCCCAGGTTGTTGCAGCCCAGACCGACGACGGAAACACTCAGGCCGCTGCGGCCAAGTTGGCGGAATTCCATGGACACCTCTTCACTTCATAGTTGTGCTCCGCTTCACTGGAGCGTCGTATACCCATAGGCTATCTGCTAGGTCTCCGCGCCCCGGCATTCAGTCTCAATTCACTACAATGCATATTTATCCATTAGGATGGAAACATGTCTAAAGTTCTTACCAATCTCCCAGTAGGCGAGCGCGTCGGTATCGCGTTCTCCGGTGGCCTCGACACCTCCGTTGCCGTCGCCTGGATGCGCCACAACGGTGCCATCCCGTACACCTACACCGGCGATCTCGGCCAGTACGACGAGCCGGACATCGACGCCGTTCCGGGCCGCGCCCTGGAGTACGGTGCCGAGGCTTCGCGCCTGGTCGACTGCAAGCCGGGCCTGGTCGAAGAGGGATTCGCCGCCCTGGCCTGCGGCGCCTTCCACATCCGCTCGGGCGGAAAGTCGTACTTCAACACGACCCCGCTGGGCCGCGTGGTCACCGGCACCCTGCTGGTGCGCGCCATGCGCGAGGACGGCGTGGACGTCTGGGGCGATGGTTCGACCTACAAGGGCAACGACATCGAGCGCTTCTACCGCTACGGCCTGATGGCCAACCCGAAGCTGCGCATCTACAAGCCGTGGCTCGACCCGCAGTTCGTCGCTGAACTGGGCGGTCGCCAGGAGATGAGCGAGTGGATGGTCGCCCACGGCTTCCCCTACCGCGACTCGGCTGAGAAGGCCTACTCCACCGACGCCAACATCTGGGGCGCCACCCACGAGGCGAAGACCCTGGAGCTGCTGAACAGCTCGATCGAGAACGTCGAGCCGATCATGGGCGTGAAGTACTGGGACGAAAGCGTTGAGATCACCTCGGAAGATGTTTCCGTCACCTTCTCCGCCGGCCGCCCGGTCGCCATCAACGGCAAGGAATACGTCGACCCGGTAGCCCTGGTCAACGAGGCGAACATCATCGGCGGACGCCACGGCCTGGGCATGAGCGACCAGATCGAGAACCGCATCATCGAAGCCAAGTCCCGCGGCATCTACGAGGCTCCGGGCATGGCGCTGCTGTTCATCGCCTACGAGCGCCTGGTCAACGCGATCCACAACGAAGACACCGTGGCCAGCTACCACAACGAAGGCCGCCGCCTGGGCCGCCTGATGTACGAAGGCCGCTGGCTGGATCCGCAGGCCCTGATGCTGCGCGAGTCCCTGCAGCGCTGGGTCGGCTCGGCCATCACCGGCACCGTGACCATCCGCCTGCGCCGCGGCGACGACTACACCATCGTCGACACCACCGGCGAGAACCTGAGCTACCACCCGGACAAGCTGTCCATGGAGCGCGTGGGCGACGCCGCCTTCGGCCCGGTGGACCGCATCGGCCAGCTGACCATGCGCAACCTGGACATCGCCGATTCCCGCGGCCGCCTGGAGCAGTACGCTGCCATGGGCCTGGTCGGCGGCACCACCGCCAAGCTGGTGGGCTCGCTAGAGGCCGGCGGCGCCGACGCGATCGTCGACGCCACCCCGGTGGACAGCGACGAGCTGGCTACCGACCGCGCCAACGAGCTGGCCGCCTTCGATTCAGGCACCGACTAGGCTCCGACGCCCCTGCGTTGAACGCTAAGAGCTCGGGCGGATGCTTCCTTGATTGGAAGCATCCGCCCGAGCTTTTTTGTTGCCTGGACCGCTGCGCGGCCTGCGCGCAGGGTTGCAGCGCGGCGGGGTTTAGGAGGTCAGCCCGTTGAGCGCCGCCAGGGACTGCAGGGCCATGATGAATCCGACCAGCGCGAGGAACCTGAGGGTGCCGTGCAAGGCCGCCCCGAGCCGGGTGTCCTTCGCCGGGAGCGTGACCGCTTCGTCCGCCAGCCAGGTGACCAGCGTGATCACGGTGCCGATCAACGCGATCTGCTCCTCGGGAAGCGACATCGTCTTGGCCAGCGCGAGCCCCGCGGAAAAGCCGACCAGCACCTGGGCGGCCGGCCACAGCATCGCTTTCAGGGTGCGGCGGGGCTTGGCCCGCTCGACGGCCACAGCTAAGCTTCGATCAGCTGCAGCAGCGGGCTGACCGCGATGGTGAAGCCGACCAGCGAGACGATGCGCAGCACCAGCCGGATGCGGGCGCCGGAGGTGGTGTTGGGTTCCGGAAGGCGGAATCCCTGCTCGACGATCCAGGCGGCGATCACCACGATCACGCCGGCCAGCGCCAGCTGCGCGTGGTCGACGCCGGAGAACAGCGAGGTGATGCCGATGCCGATGATGACGCCCACGCAGGCCTGGAACACCAGGTGCAGCGGCACCCGGGTGGCCCCCAGGTGGGTTGGCTTGCGCTTGGCGCCGGCGTTGTCGTCCCGGTCTTCTTGAGGAATCATGAGTCCCTACTTCTGCTTGTCGTTGTGCGCGCCGTCGCCGGGCGCGAAATCTTGAAGTGTCCGGCACAGCAGCACTCCGGCTCCCCCGGTGAAGTGGACCGTGCCGAATCCGGCGGCCCGCGCCCCGAGGGTGAATCCCAGCGAACGCTGCAGCGCAAGCGGGGCGGTGTTCCGCGCATTCACCACGCACCAGGCGGCATCCGCCCGCTGCGCCACCCAGCTCAGCCTGGCCAGGCCCAAGGCCGTGGCCACTCCGCGGCGCCGCCAGCCGGGGTCGATCTCGACCCCGCCCAGGTAGTAGCCCGCCGGGGCCACCGGGTCCTGCGGATCCCACCACTGCGCCTTGGCCCAGCCGACCAGGCGCCCGTCCTCGGACATGGCGGCCAGCAGGCACCCGCCGGGAGCGAAGCGCTCCGGGGCGCTGGTGCGGCCCAGGCTGCGCGACAGCTCGCGCACGGCGCGGTAGTCCTGCGGAACCAGTGGCCGGATGCCCACCATGGATGCGCGCCGCGGAGCCTAGTCGAGGCTGAACGGCTTGGGCGGCATCGGGTAGGCCATTCGCGCCTGATCCAGGCCGTCGTACGGGGCGGTGGCGATGACCATCTTGGTGAAGTCCAGCTTGGCTTCGCGGATGCAGACCTTGATGGCGTTGACCGCGAGCTTCGGGGCTGGCGAGAGGATGCGGATGTTCAGCTTGCGGTTGCCGAAGTCGCTGGATTCCACGGTGCCCAGGCCACGCCAGGCCAGGTGACCGGCCAGCGCCTCGGTGGCCTTGTTCTGCAGGTACTTGTCGCGCGCGGTGCCCTCGGCGGTCTTCAGCGCGTACTGCACGATGACCCAGGACTGCTCCTGGTCGGAGAGCTCCTTGTAGCCCTCGGCGGCGCAGGCCTCGGCGAAACCGGCGAACAGCTCGTCGGCGCGGTCGGCGGTGACGTCCTGCACCTCGCTGGTCTGCGACATGTGGCCCACCGGACCGTGGTTGACCACGAACTGGCCCAGCTCTTCGTCCTCGAACTGCTGGAACCACGCTTCGCGGAACTGCAGTTCGTTCTTCTCGTTCATCCGGTAGGTGCGAATGATCGCCATCGGTCTCCCCCAGGGGTTGGTTTCTCGGTGTTTTGTCTCAAAGTGCGTGGTGTTGCCGGCTCAGCCGACGTGCTGCAGGCTGCGGGCCCGGACCAGCCAGCGCCGCCGGTGCTCGGCGTTGAATGGCGCCGCGTCCGCGCGGACCGCATCGAGCAGCACCTTGCTTTCGGCGCGGATCGAGCGCTGCAGGGCCTCGGGATAGCCCATGCTCAGGCGGTGCTGGTCGAACTCGTCCTCGTCGTCCAGGAAGGTGCCGCGGCTGTGCGAGCGGATCACGTCGAGGTCCAGGTCGATGGAGTTCACTTCCCAGGCCCCGCGCTTCATCCGCCGCCAGCCGATGCTGCCGGCCAGGTCGATGTAGATGTCGAAGTCCTCGTCCGGATCGTCGTACAGCGTGGCGATCCACTGGCCTTCGGAGGGGAACAGGCACAGCGCGTCGCAGGCGGCCAGGTGCGCGGTTCCCGGGCGGGAGACCAGCGATCCGGCCGGCTGGTGCACCCAGTGGCCGTACTCGTCGGAGCCGAGGTAGAAGCCGGGCACCACCCAGTGCGGGCTGGCGTCGTACTTCCAGGCGCGGGCCACCACCAGCGCGCCGGCGGCGACGCTTGCAGGGTTGCGGGGCAGCCCTTCGGGGCAGCCGGGCTGGGCGCTCACAGCTTGGGGATCTGTCCGGTGGGCAGGTCCTGGCCGGGCAGCGGCCGGGCGAAGGGGACCTTGGTGCCCAGCACCTGGGCCAGCGTGTCCCGGGCGACCTGCTGGGCGGTCAGGCCGACGCGCTCCAGCACCTCGGCACGGGTGCCGTGGGCCAGGAACTTGGTGGGCAGGCCCACCTCGTTCAGCGCGGTGTCCACCCCGGCGGCGCGCATCTCGGTGCGCAGGCGCGAACCGACGCCGCCGGCGCGCACCCCGTCCTCGATGCAGACCACGATGCGGTGGCGGGCGGCCAGCGAAATCACGGAGGACGGCATGGGCAGCACCCAGCGGGGGTCGACCACCGTCACCGAGACGCCCTGGCTGTTCAGCCGCTGGGCCACGTCCAGGGACAGCTCGCTCATCGCTCCGACGGAGACGATCAGCACGTCCGGCGCGGCGCGGTCGCCCAGCCGGGCCAGCACGTCCACGCCGTCGGGCAGCCGGTCGATGGACTCGACCTCTTCGCCCACGGAGCCCTTGGAGAAGCGCACCACGCTCGGGGCGTCGTTGATGTCCATGGCTTCGCGCAGTTCCTCGCGCAGGCGGGTGGCGTCGCGCGGGGCCGCCAGGTGCAGGTTCGGGATGATCTGGGTCAGCGCCATGTCCCACATGCCATGGTGGCTGGCGCCGTCCGGGCCGGTCACGCCGGCGCGGTCAAGCACGATGGTGACCCCTGCCTTGTGCAGCGCGACGTCCATCAGCAGCTGGTCGAAGGCGCGGTTCAGGAAGGTTGCGTAGACGCACACCACCGGGTGCAGGCCGCCGAAGGCCAGGCCGGCCGCGGTGGTCATCGCATGCTGCTCGGCGATGCCCACGTCCAGCACGCGGTCCGGGTGGGCATCGGACATCTTCTTCAGGCCCACCGGCAGCAGCATGGCGCCGGTGATCGCCACAACGTCCTCGCGCTCGTCGGCGATCTTGGCGATCTCGTCGCCGAAGACGCTGGTCCAGCTCTGCGCGCTGGGCTTGGCGACCGGGGCGCCGGTGGCAGGGTCGATGACGCCCACCGCGTGGAACTGGTCGGCCTCGTCGGCCAGGGCCGGCGCGTAGCCGTGGCCCTTCTCGGTCAGCGCGTGCACCAGCACGGGACCGCCGTACTGCTTGGCCTGCTGGAGCGCTTCCTCCACGGCGGCGAGATTGTGGCCGTCGATCGGGCCGATGTACTTCAGGCCAAGGTCCTCGAAGAGCCCCTGCGGGGCCCACCAGTCCTTGATGCCCTTCTTGGTGGCATGCAGCGACTTGTAGGTGAAGCTGCCGACCGGGCCGGAATCCTTCAGCCGGCCCTTGAGCTTGTCCATGGCGGACTCGTAGGCGGGGTGGGTGCGGAACTTGTCCAGCTGCTGGCGCAGTCCCGCGAGCTGGTCGGCCAGGCCGCCGATGGTTGGGGCGTAGGAGCGGCCGTTATCGTTGACCACGATCACCGCCTTGCGTTCCTTGTCAGCGGCGATGTTGTTCACCGCTTCCCAGACCATGCCGCCGGTCAGCGCGCCGTCGCCCACCAGGCCCACGGCATAGCTTTCGGTGCGGCCGGTCAGCTTATTGGCCCGGGAGATGCCGTCGATCCAGGACAGCGAGGACGAGGCGTGGGAGGACTCGACGATGTCGTGCTCGGATTCGCCGCGGTCGGGGTAGCCTGACAGGCCGCCCTGCTGGCGCAGCGTTTCGAAGTTCTGGCGCCCGGTGAGCAGCTTGTGCACGTAGGACTGGTGGCCGGTGTCGAACACGATGGAATCGGTCGGCGAATCGAACACGCGGTGCATGGCGATGGTCAGTTCCACCACGCCGAGGTTCGGCCCCAGATGGCCGCCGGTGCGGGCGACGTTGTCGATGAGGAAGGCGCGGATCTCTTGCGCAAGTTGGGTGAGCTGATCCAGGGTAAGCGCCCGCAGGTCGCTTGGTTTTTTAATGGTCTCGAGTAAAGACACAGTCATCCCCTTCACATTTCTGCCCATGCGGGCACCGCAAGTCCGTGCGAAACAACTAGTCTATCGCGCACTTGACTGCTCCCATTATCCGCCAACTTTTGGGCTGGAACCAATTTTTCGATGATGATGTTGGCTACGCCCAGCTTGGCCGCGGTCGCGACGACGGAAAAGAAACTAGAAGCTGTCGAATTTCCCTCTTTCCACCCTCGCGCCGCGTAGGTAAAATGAGCCTAATTCTGGACACGGGGCTTTCCACCTCGCGAATCTGCTAAGTCTTCCTAGGAGGGGGACATGGGGGAAATTCGTGCCGGCCAAGTGCCGACGGAATATGTAGATGCAGTTGTGGTCGGTTCGGGGTTCGGCGGTTCGGTGGCAACCTACCGCCTGGCCGACGCCGGCAAGCAAGTGGTCCTGATGGAACGCGGCCGGTCATACGGGCCCGGCGATTTCGCCCGCTCTCCGTCGGAGCTGTCCACCGCCTTCTGGGATCCCAGCGAAAAACTCTACGGACTGTTCGACGCGTGGACCCTGCGGGGCCTCGAGGGGCTGGTCTCCAGCGGCCTGGGCGGCGGCTCGCTGATCTACGCCAACGTGCTGCTGCGCAAGGACGAAAAGTGGTTCGTCAACGAATCCCCGCTGCCCGGCGGCGGGTACGAATCCTGGCCCATCGGATACCGCGATCTCGAACAGCACTACCAGCGCGTCGAGGACATGATCGGGGTGGACCGCTACCCCTACCAGGACACCGCCAAAACCAACGCCTTCGAGCAGGCCGCCCAGGCCGGCGGCCACACGGTGTTCCGTCCCCCGCTGGCGGTGAGCTTCTCCACCGATGCGGACTCCCCCGCCCAGCCGGGCCGGATGCTGCCCTTGGCGGACTACGGCAACCTCCACGGCAAGCCGCGCACCACCTGCACGCTGTGCGGCGAATGCGATCTGGGCTGCAACTCGGGCGCCAAGAACACCCTTGACCACAACTACCTCTCAGCTGCGGCGGCCACCGGCAACGCCGACATCCGCACGCTGCACGAGGTGCGCGGCTTCTCCCGCGCGTCGGACGGCAGCTGGCTGGTGCGCTACGTGATCCACGACCCTCAGCACCCCTCCTCAACCGGCGACCTTCCCGAACGGCTGATCCGCTGCGCCAAGCTGCTGCTGGCCGCCGGCACCTTCGGCACCAGCTACCTGCTGCTGCGCAACCGGATGACCTTGCCCGGGATCAGCCCGGCGCTGGGCACCCGCTTCAGCAGCAACGGAGACCTGCTCGGACTGCTGTTCAATGCCAGCGAGCAGGTCGAAGGGCGCACCGTGCCGCGCCAGCTGTACGGGAACCGCGGTCCGGTCATCACCAGCACCGTGCGCGTCGCGGACGCGCTGGACGGCAACGGCGCCACCGGCCGCGGCTACTACCTGCAGGACGCCGGCTATCCGGCGTTCTTCAACTGGCTCATGGAACTCTCGCAGTTCCGCGAGGCTCTGCCCCGGGCCGGCAAGGTGGCCGCCAAGATCATCGAGAACCGGCTGTTCCAGCGAAATCGCAGCAGCATATCTGCCGATCTGGCCATGGCGCTGGGCCCTGGACGCTTTTCCAGCACGGCGCTGCCCCTGCTGGGCATGGGCCGGGACGTGCCCGACGGGCGCATGTACCTGCGCGAGGGCCGGCTGGCAGCCGACTGGACGCTGTCCACCTCGCAGGAGTTCTTCGAATCCGTGCGCGGTGCCATGCGCGGCATCGGCGACCAACTGGGTGCTGCTTTCAACGACAACCCGCTGTGGAAGGCCCAGCGTGTGGTCACGGTGCATCCGCTGGGCGGGGCGCCGATCGGCGCCAACGACCAGGTCGGCGTCTGCGACCCGTGGTCGGAGGTGTACGGCCAGCCGGGCCTGTACGTGGTGGACGGCGCCGCCATGCCCGGCCCGGTCGGCCCGAATCCGTCGCTGACCATCGCCGCGATGGCGGACCGGGCCTGCGAGCACCTGCTCGAGCAGTCGTGGGCCTCCCCCGTCGTCGCGGCCGGATCTTCCCTAGCCGGTGCGGCGCCGGAGGGCGGACCTGTTGACGCGCATACCGCGCAGGACCCGGCCGCCCCGGTCGAGCCACTGAATCCCCGGGCCACCTCGGTGGCGTTCACCGAAACCATGCGCGGGCATTTCACGCTGGGCGTGGGCGAGCCGGCCTCGGGCCTGGCACAGGCCTCGCTGCGCCACGAACGCATGATGTTCACCCTGACCATCACGGCCAAGGACATCGACCGCTTCACCGCCGATCCGCGCCACCCGGCGAGCGCCGAGGGCTTCCTCGACGCGGATGTGCTCGGCGGGCACTGCCCGGTGCTACGCGGCTGGTTCAACCTGTTCGTGCCGGATGAACAGGAACGCCGGCTGATGCTCTACCGCCTGCATGTCCAGTCCCCGGGCGGGCGGCAGCTGACCATGGTGGGTTTCAAGGACATCCATGACGGGCCGGGCGTGGACCTCTGGCCGGATACCACAACCCTGTTCGTGCAGCTGCTGGAAGGCCACGTCTTCCCGCCGGCACCGGAACACCCTGCGGCCTCCGGGCTGCTGGCGGCCGAGGACCCGGCGGTGCTGGGATCCGGCATCCTGTATATCGAGCCGCTGGACTTCGCGCGCCAGCTCACGACCTTCAGGGCGCAGGGGCCGCGCAAGGTCCAGGCGCTGTCGGCCTTTGGCGGGCTGTTCCTGGGGTCGCTGTACCGCAGCTACCTTGCGCCGCGCCGTGTCCGGAAGAACGATCATGAATCAGCATGAGTTGGAGCAGTTCGAGCATGAACTGGGGTTCCGCCCGCGGCCGGCGGCGCGCTGGCTGTCCCCGCCCGAGCTGGTGCGCACCGGAATCAAGGCGCTGGCCGCCCAGGTCTTCCTGGGGTTCATGGACAACCGGGAGATGCAGAGCATTTTCCCGCAGCGAGCCATGGACCTGGCCGAATTCCCGCCGCAGGAGCAGGGCCGCTGGATCGACTTCATCGCGGATCTCGGCGATGGTTTCGACGCGACCTACACCATGGCCTGGGCGCTGGCCCAGCCCGAGCTGCAGGTCCAGGCCGCGCAGCCCGGCCAGCCGCCGGTAAGGCTGCCCAAGTCGCAGCTGCTGGTCATGGGCGGGGACGAGGTCTACCCGGCGGCCTCCGAACGCGCCTACGAGGACCGGCTGGTGCGACCCTACCGTGCCGCTTCGCTTCCGGGGCCGGCGGCCGCGCTGCTGGCCCTGCCCGGGAACCACGACTGGTACGACGGGCTGACGGCCTTCGAACGCATCTTCTGCCAGCAGGCGAAGATCGGCGGGTGGCAGACCCTGCAGTCCCGTGGCTACTTCGCCGCGCGGCTGACCAACCTGGAAGCCAACACGGTGCAGAAGACCTGGTGGCTGGTCGCGCTGGACAGCGAGCTGGGCAGCTACATCGACCGGCCGCAGCTGCAGTACTTCGAGGCGGAGGTGACGCGGCACCTGAAGCCGGGCGATGCGATCATCCTGTGCGCCTCCTCCCCCACTTGGGAGGCCACCGGCACGTTGCCGGACGGCGACCCGAACGCGAACAACGCGTTGCGCTACTTCGAGAACCACTACCTGCTGCAGTGCACGGACCCGGCGACCGGGGAATCGACGCCTACCGGGGCGCAGATCCGGGTGCGGCTGAGCGGGGACAAGCACCACTACGCACGCTACGCCCAGCTGCACGAGCAGGCCGGACCCGAGGACCCGCGCCGCGAGCAGCTGCTGACCTGCGGCCTGGGTGGCGCCTTCCTTTCGGGTGCCCGGCACCTGTCGCCCGAGCTGCTGTTGCCGCCCACCGGTTCGCGGGAGATGGTGAATCCGGCTGAGCGCCAGCGGTATGCGCTGGCCGAGACCGTGTTCCCGACCCCGACGCAGGAGCGGGCGCTGCACTGGCAGCTGGCCAACCCGTTCAGCGCGTTTTTCCTGCCTTGGCGCAACCCCTGGTTCAGTACCGGGCTGGGCGTGGTGCACCTGGCCTGCTTCATGTTCTTGTGCACCGTCTTCTCCGGAATCACCGGCGACTCGTATCCCGAGGCGCTGGGTTCGGGCGACTGGGTCCACGCCGTGGGCATCGTGGTGTTCCTGTTCGTGGTGCCGCTGCTGATCGCCCTGCTGCTGTGGCTGGCGCGCAATGCCCGGGGGCTGTTCCAGGACGGGTCTGAGGCCTCCGGGAAATCCAATCCGATGGTGCAGCCGCTGCTGATCGTGGGCCTGCAGCTGTTGTTGGCCTCGGCCATTTTCACCGGGCTCATCGCCCTGCCCTGGCAGCGGAACTGGAGCGCAGGGTGGATCACCGTGCTGCTGGCGGCGGTCTACGCCACGGTGCTGGGCGCCGCCGTAGGCACGATGGTCTTCGCCCTGCACCTGGTGTTCGCCCCGCCCGGGGCTGTGGGCAGGTTGAAAATGACGGCGCTGGCCTACGAGGACGGCAAGGGCTTCTTGCGGATGCACCTGCGCGACGACGGCACCTTGGTGATCTACCCGGTGATTGCCGATACCGTCGTCCACGACTGGGATACCGGACCCAGCACCCAGAACCAGATGCGCCCGGTGCCCGCCGACGGGCTGCCGCCGCTGCGGCTACTGGAAAACCCGATCACCGTGAGCATCAACGGCTTCAGCACCCCGGGAGGTGTCCAATGACCACCATGCAGACAACCCGCGCCGATCATGCGACCGAGGTGGTGCAGTTCCGCGCCGACGACGGGCTGCCGCTGACACTGGTGCATGTCGCCTCGCGGCGCCGCCCGGACGCCCCGCGCGGGCCGGTGCTGCTGGTGCACGGGGCCGGGGTGCGCGCCGAGCTGTTCCGCCCGCCGATCGCGCGCACCCTGGTGGACGCCCTGCTGGATGAGGGCTGGGACGTGTGGATGCTGAACTGGCGTGCGTCCATCGACCTGCCGCCGGTGGCCTGGACGCTGGACGACGCGGCGGTGTTCGACCATCCTGCGGCGGTGCGCGAGGTGCTGGCGCGCACCGGGGCGGATTCGCTGGCCGCGTTCGTGCACTGCCAGGGCTCGACCTCCTTCACCATGGCCGCGGTGGCAGGGCTGCTGCCGCAGGTGCGCACCATCGTCTCCAACGCCTGTTCGCTGTTCGTGGATGTCCCGTGGGTATCCCGGCAGAAAATCACCCACCTGCTGCCGCTGCTGGGCGGGTTCACCCCGATGCTCTCCCCGCGCTGGGGCTACAAGTCCCAGGGCTACTTCTCGCGCATCGTGCGTTCGGGGGTGAAGCTGACCCACCACGAATGCGACAACACCGTGTGCCGGCTGGTGTCCTTCACCTACGGGGCGGGGCATCCGGCCCTGTGGTCCCACGCGAACCTGGACGATGCCACGCACCGCTGGATCATCGGGGAGTTCGCCGGCGCCCCGCTGTCTTTCTTCCGCCAGATGGCCGGGTGCGTGAAGGCCGGATACCTGGTGCCCACCGGGCAGCACAGCCAGCTTCCCGACTCGCTGGTGGACGGGCCGCCGCGCACCGAGGCACGGTTCTCCTTTATCGCCGGGGCGGACAACCGGTGCTTCCTGCCACAGGGGCAACGGCGCACCTACGAATTCTTCGACTATTACGCCCCCGGGGAGCATTCGCTGCACGTGATTCCCGGCTACGGACATCTGGATCTTATTTTCGGCAGGGATGCCTGGCGCGACAGCTATCCCTTGATCCTTCAGGAGCTTGCATCATGAATCTGCTACCCCCGCTGCGCTCGGCGCTGCGCCTGCTGCCCTCGGCACTGCCGGCTCGGCAGCGGCAACTGTCCGGGCAGAAGGCCACCGTGGACGGCATCAGCTACCTGCTGCCGGTCAATTCCGAACCCTCGCCGGTGCTGATGACCGCGTTTCCCATTGACGCCCGTGCCGCCGCGAAGCTGATCCCGGGCGAAGAGCTGCATCCGTTCAGGCTGCCAGGCGGACGCTCGCTGCTGGTGGTCACCGTGATCAACTACCTTGCCACGGACATCGGCGCCTACATCGAATACTCGCTGGCGCTGGCTGTCACCCGTGGCATGCGCCCGGCACCGCCGCTGCTGCCCATGCTGTTCCAGAAAACCCTGAACCTGGGGCAGTACGTGGTGGATTTGCCGGTGAGCACTGAAATTTCGGTCAAGGGCGGCAAGGGGATCTGGGGCATGCCGAAGCACCAGGCCAGCTTGGACTTCAAGGTGACGGAGCAGACGGTGTCCAGCGCCTATGAGCTGGACGGGGTGAAGGGCGCGCTGGTGGAGATCGAGCGCCCGGCGCCCACCGCGCTGCCGATCAAGGTCGGCGCGGTGAACTACTGCTCGTTCCGCGGCATGCTCTACAAGTCGAGCATCTACTTCCAGGGCACCGCCGACGTGTCGATCGGCCGGCAGGCCAAGGCGCGGCTGGAGTTCGGCGACCTGCCGCAGGTGGCAGGACTGGCGGGACTGGATTTCGACCCGCAGCCGGTGTTCACCCTGTATATTCCCGATTCCCACGGGGTGCTCGATGACCACTACGAGGCGTGGTTCCAGTACGGCCGGGACCGCGCCCCCTACGGCGGGGACGGCATGGATTCGGTGGTCGGGCTGGGGTTGGGCGAAGAATGGCCCGATCCGCCGCGGCGGGGCGAAAGCCGCGTCCAATGAGTACTGCCCTGGCTTGGACCGCACTGATTTCGGCACTGGTGACGATCTTCGGCGCATCGTTGTATCTCGGATTCATGACGGTGGCGCAGTTCTTCCTGCGCCCGGTATTCCTCGGCTTGCGGCTCGATGAGCTGTCAACGGTCTTCGCCGTGCCCATCACTGCAATCACCCGCTTTCTGGGGATCATGTTCCTTCCCTTGTTGGTCGCCCCGCTGATCCAAATATGGCTGGGACGCACCCACGTGTGGACGCTGGTATTCTCTATCGCCGCCGCCGCGTCGTACATTTTCCTGGCCTTGTGGTACGCACTGTCCATGCGTCCGGTTAACCAGCAGCTGCTCACTGGCGCGGTGTCCGAAGAGCCGGAGTTGCGTGCCAAGATGCACCAGTGGGTCTCGCGCAACTGGGCGAGATTCTATGCAGCACTGATTTACTGGGCGGCCGCGGTCGGCTATCTGCTGGCAGGCCATGAACTGTGGGAGGCACTGCCATGAAATGCACACACGTCGAATCCGGCCCCGCGTCCATGCTGGCTCGCGCGGCACTGGGGATCGGAGCGGTGACAGTGGTGTCCGGCGCAAGCCAGGCAGCAGCTCCGGGACTCGTGCTGAAGCTCGTGGGAGCCGAGAATTCGCCGGCGACCCGCCAGCTGTTCGGCACGGTCGGCATGTTCATGACGATCACCGGCGGGCTGTTGACCCACTCGATGCTCTGCCGCCAGTCGATGCGCCTGGCGCTGTTCTGGTCGGTGCTGCAGAAGGCCGGCGCGGTCGGCGCGGTCGCGATCGGGGTGCGCCGCGGCGTGTTCGCCCGCCGGGCGCTGGCCGTCGCGGCGTTCGACCTGCTCTCGGCCGCGGTGCTGGCCGCCGGCCTGGGCGCAACAAAGCTCCCGAAACATGAACGGTCGCAACGGTGAAACGCTCGCTGGTGCTCGCCGGAGGCGGCATGCGCGTGGCCTGGCAGGCTGGTGTGCTGAAGGCCCTAGAGGAAGCCGACCTGGAATTCACCCACGTGGACGGGACCTCCGGCGGAATCCTGAACACCGCCATGATGCTCTCCGGCCAGGATGCCGACCAGATGATGAAGCGCTGGGCCTCGGTGAAGGTCTCCCAATTCTCCTCGCCGCTGCCGCTGCGCGACTACCTGCGGGGGCCATGGAACCTGCCGGCGCTTTCCGGCCCCGAAGCCATGGTGACGAAGCTCTTCCCCTCCATGGGGGTGGATGTGGACGCCATCCGGAAAAGCAAAATTCCCGGGACGTTCAACATCGCGAACTTCACCGAGAAGCGCAGCATCGCGGTCTCATCCAAAGACGTGGACCCGCAGCTGCTGGCGGCGGGCATGAGCTTGCCGATTTTCACCGCGCCGCTGTATCGCGACGGGGCCACCTGGACCGATGCGGCGTGGATCCGGGATGCGAATATCACCGCTGCGCTGGATCATGGCGCCAGGGAAATCTGGCTGCTCTGGTGCGTGGGCAACTCCCCGTACTGGGGCAAAGGCCCGCTGGAACAGTATGTGCACATGATCGAGATGAGCGCCACCGGCGGATTGCTCGCTGATTTCGAGCAGGCCAAGGCCGCCGGACGTGAATTCGTCCTGCATGTCATCAAACCGGAGCATCCGCTGCCGCTGGACCCGGTCTTCTATCTGGGGCGGATCAGCGCGTCCACGCTGATGTCCATGGGCTACCGGGACGCGGTCGCCTATCTTGAGCGGTCTCGGCCGGAAGGGGTTCGGGCCGATTACCGATGCACCGCCATGACCGATGGGCCGGTTGGCGTCAGTTGGAGCGAGCGCCTTTCCGGGCATGGGTTCGGGCTGAACTTGACCGTGTGGCTGCCGCTGGATGATGCGGTACCCGGAGCAGTCACCGGTTTCCTCGCCAAGCGGCGCGTGAAACACCTGGTTCCGTTGGCCGACGGCAGCATCGTGCGCACCGCCAGCAGCTGGGAGTACCGGGCGCGGGCCCGGATCGATGGCGACTGGGTGCCAGTGGCCATCCGCCGCGAAGTTCCTGCCGGGGAATCGATCTTCGACCAGCTCCCCCGGGCCGAGGCCGACATCGGCACCCAGCACCCGAACCTGCGGATGGGATTGTGCGGACGGATCCGCATGCTCATCTCGCTGGAGCCCTTCGGTGCCCACGGACTTCGACAGCGCATCTTCGCCGCCAGGGACGTCTTGAAGATGCTGCGCACCGCACGTTCCGGCTAGGGCTGCCGCCGCAGCGGAAGTCCGGAGAGAGACCTGAACCAGTCCAGGGTCTTCAGCACCCGGCGAGCTGCAAGGCCCGGCCGAGCATACGATGGCCCTGGGCTTCGAAGTCCTCGGCGCCGAGGCGGTAGGCATAGATGACCGTGCCGATGGCTTCATGCAGGCATTCGATCGGCCAGCTGCGTGCCTGCCGCGGGTCTCCGCCGTAACCCTGCAGGAAGGCCGATTCAAGTTCGGGATGCCCCAGCCATTGCTGGTTGGCCAGCCGCACCAGGTCCGTGGACGGTGCACGGTAGTCGAAACGGCCGAAATCGATGACCTTCAATTTTCCATGGTCGCTTAACCAGTTGCGCGGCTGCCAGTCTCCGTGGGTTGGTACCAGCCGGACCGGCCGTGGCTGATAGGCCCGCAGGACCTCGTACGCCCGGCGCTCGTTCTCCGGATCGATCCGGTGCTCTTGGCTGAGCCGTTTAAGGCTCATCGCCAGCAGCTTGGATTCATATGCTGAGTCAAGATGCCCCTCGCCCTGATGCAGGGTTCGCAGGGCGTCTCCAGCTTGCCGGTGGAATTCCGGGTCCAGTTCCCGTGCGGTGTGCTCGCTGAGGCCTCCGGGAAGATATTCAAGGATCATGAGCCTGGCCGAGGAATCGGCGAAAAGCAGCGCAGCGCCGTACCCCGACTCGACCAATGCCGCCGTCGGCCCTTGGTGAGCTGCAAGTTCACGCTCGAAATGATGGTTCGAAGATCCGGCGCTTTTCAGGATGTAGTCGCTACCCGCCGTGCGCAGGTGCAGGACCAGGGTATCGGTTTCGTGCCAGGAAAGGTCGGCGGTCATGGTGCAGCCCGGAAGCCAGCGTTCGACAGCATCGAGTTGTGCGGGATCAAGGAATTGATCAAGAAGGAGTTTTCGAGTCGTCATCTCGCGCATCGCTGTTTTCATCATGGCAGGGCTGGTTGGCGGTCCGGGTGGATCCGGGCAGCTACTTGGTGCCCGAACATTCTTGCACGATTAAAACGTGAGACCCAAGGCCGGGGCCTTGGGTCTCACGGTGTTCCGGTGATGCGGAACTACCTAGGGTTCACGTCGATCAGTGATCTAAGCAGGGTCCTTAGTTGGCGGCTGCGATCTGGCGCAGCACGTACTGCAGGATGCCACCGTTGCGGTAGTAGTCTGCTTCACCCGGGGTGTCGATACGCAGGACTGCGTCGAACTCGACGACCTTGCCGTCTTCAGCGGTTGCGGTGACCTTCAGGGTCTTCGGGGTGACACCGTTGTTCAGTTCGGTGACGCCGGAGACTGCGAAGGTTTCGGTACCGGTCAGGCCCAGCGAGTCAGCCGACTCGCCTTCTGGGAACTGCAGCGGCAGAACGCCCATGCCGATCAGGTTCGAGCGGTGGATGCGCTCGAAGGACTCGGTGATGACGGCCTTGACACCCAGCAGCGCGGTGCCCTTGGCAGCCCAGTCACGCGAGGAGCCCGAACCGTATTCCTTGCCGCCCAGAACGACCAGCGGGGTGCCGGCAGCCTTGTAGTTCTCTGCAGCGTCGTACACGTACGACTGCGGAGCGCCTTCCTGAGTGAAGTCGCGGGTGAAGCCACCCTCGACGCCGTCCAGCAGCTGGTTCTTGATGCGGATGTTCGCGAAGGTACCGCGGATCATGACTTCGTGGTTGCCACGGCGCGAGCCGTAGGAGTTGAAGTCCTTGCGATCCACGCCGTTCTCGATCAGGTAGCGACCAGCCGGGGTGTCCGACTTGAAGGAACCCGCAGGCGAGATGTGGTCGGTGGTGACCGAGTCGCCCAGCTTGAGCAGCACGCGAGCGCCCTCGATGTCCTGGACCGGCTGCGGCTCGGCGGTCATGCCCTCGAAGTATGGTGCCTTGCGGGCATAGGTCGACTTCTCGTCCCATGCGAAGGTGTCGCCCTCAGGGGTGTCCAGTGCCTTCCAGCGGGCGTCGCCCTCGAAGACTCCGTCGTAGCCCTTGGCGAACATGTCCTTGTCGATCGACGAGTCGATGATCTGCTGGACCTCGACAGGCGATGGCCAGATGTCCTTCAGGAAGACGTCGTTGCCCTCGGTGTCCTTGCCCAGCGAATCGGTCTCGAAGTCGAAGTCCATGGTGCCAGCCAGGGCGTAGGCGATGACCAGTGGCGGGGAAGCCAGGTAGTTCATCTTCACGTCCGGGTTGATGCGGCCTTCGAAGTTGCGGTTGCCCGAGAGCACCGCGGTGGCGGCGAGGTCGTTGGCCTGAATGGCCTCGGAGATCTCGGTATCCAGCGGACCGGAGTTGCCGATGCAGGTGGCGCAGCCGTAGCCGACCACGAAGAAGCCGAGCTTCTCCAGGTATGGCAGCAGGCCGGAAGCCTCGTAGTATTCGGTGACGACCTTCGAGCCCGGTGCGACCGAAGTCTTGACCCATGGCTTGGAGGACAGGCCCTTTTCGGCGGCGTTGCGAGCGAGCACTGCTGCTGCAAGCATCACCGAAGGGTTGGAGGTATTGGTGCACGAGGTGATCGATGCGATCGAGACCATGCCGTGGTCGATGGTGAACTTCTGTCCATCTTCCTTGGTGACCTCGACGGCTACCGATGGACGGCCGACGCCCTGGGTGTCCTCGGTGGCCGACACGTAGTTGTGCAGGTCCTTGCGGAACTGCTCCTTCGAGCTCGACAGCTCGATGCGGTCCTGTGGACGCTTCGGGCCGGCGATCGATGGAACCACGGTGGACAGGTCCAGTTCCATGTACTCCGAGAAACGGATCTCGCGGCTTGGATCGTGCCACATGCCCTGTTCCTTGGCATAAGCCTCGACCAGTGCGATGTTCTCTTCGCTGCGGCCGGTCAGGCGCAGGTAGTCGAGGGTGACATCGTCGATCGGGAACATGGCGGCGGTCGAACCGAACTCAGGGGACATGTTGCCGATGGTTGCACGGTTGGCCAGCGGCACTGCTGCCACGCCCTCGCCGTAGAACTCAACAAACTTGCCCACAACACCGTGCTTGCGCAGCATTTCGGTGATGGTCAGCACCACGTCGGTTGCGGTTGCTCCGGCAGGGATCGAGCCTGAAAGCTTGAAGCCGACAACGCGTGGGATCAGCATGGAGACAGGCTGGCCGAGCATTGCTGCCTCGGCCTCGATGCCGCCAACGCCCCAACCCAGCACGCCCAGGCCGTTGACCATGGTGGTGTGCGAGTCGGTGCCGACGCAGGTGTCAGGGTAGGCACGCAGCACGCCGTCGACCTCGCGGGTCATGATGGTGCGCGCCAGGTACTCGATGTTGACCTGGTGCACGATGCCGGTTCCCGGCGGGACGACCTTGAAGTCGTCAAATGCGGTCTGGCCCCAGCGCAGGAACTGGTAACGCTCGCCGTTGCGCTGGTACTCGATCTCCATGTTGCGCTCGACGGCGCCTTCGAAACCGAAGGTGTCGATCTGCACCGAGTGGTCGATGACCATTTCGGCAGGAGCCAGTGGGTTCACACGGGTTGGGTCGCCGCCCAGTTCCTTGACGGCCTCGCGCATGGTGGCAAGGTCGACGACACATGGAACGCCGGTGAAGTCCTGCATGATCACACGGGCCGGGGTGAACTGGATTTCGGTGTTCGGCTGTGCCGAAGCATCCCACTGTCCCAGAGCCTTGATGTGCTCGCCGGTAACGTTCGCACCATCTTCGGTGCGAAGCAGGTTCTCCAGAAGAACCTTAAGGCTGTAAGGAAGGCTTTCTGCGCCTTCGACCGTATTCAGTCGGTAAATTTCGTATTCGGTTCCATTGACGTCAAGTACGCCCTTGGCACCGAAGCTGTCCACATTGCTCACGTGGGACTCCTCTCGCCAGACACTCATTCTGTTGCACGCACACACTCGCATTCCAGTTAGGAGTTCCTAACTGAGATTCTCATGCTTGTATCGTTGCAGAGCTAAAAACAGTCTATCGCCAACTAGGACAAAAAGAATGAACGGGGATAATTTTCCGCCAAATTCGTGTCCAAACGGCAATATTCGATGGTCTAACGGCGCACGAAGAGCCCAATCGACTCCATATGGTGGGTGTGCGGGTACAAATCGTGAATCTCCATGTGCGCTAATTCGTAGCCGCGCGAGGTCAAACGAGCGGTGTCCCGGGCGAAAGATGCGGGGTCGCAGGAGACGTAACAAATGCGCGAAACACCGCTGGAACCCACTTCGGCGGCCACCTGCTTGTCGATTCCGGCCCGCGGCGGGTCGAGCACCACCGCATCGAGCTGGGCGTCGCGCGCGACCTGGCGCAGCACGCGCTCCACGCGTCCGCGGATGACGCTGGCCTGGCGCAGCTCGCGCAGGTTATTCTTGGCATCCGCGTGGGTGCCGGGGGCGCCCTCGATGGAGAACACGCGCCCCTCAGGGCCCACCGCCTTCGCCAGCGGCAGCGAGAACAGGCCCGCCCCGGCGTACAGGTCCGCGATTTGCTCGCCGCGCGCCGGCTCGGTCAGCTCCATGACCCGCTCGCTGAGCACGGTGGCCGCCGCGCGGTGCACCTGCCAGAAGCCTTCGCCGGTGATCCGGAAGCTCTCCCCCAGCACCGACTCCTGCAGCCAGCTGCGCCCGGTCAGGGCCTGCAGCTCGCCGCGGCCGTCGGCGGCCGAGCCGCCCTGCTGGCTGAAGGCCGCCACGTTCACGCCCTCGGGGAACTGGCGGGCCGCCTTGCGGGCGGCGCCGGGGCGGGATTCGGCCAACAGGATCAGCACCGTGGAATCGTCGCTGCTGGAAACCGCGGCCTCCACCCGCTCGATGCCGGAGAAGTCCATCGTGTACAACCCGGTGCGCTCGATGGCCGGGTGGGCCAACGGCATGGAGTCGATAGCTGTGAGCGTATTGCTGCGGAAGCCGCTCATGGCCAGTTTGCCTTCGGCGTCCACCGAGTAGGACATGCGGGTGCGCCAGCCCAGGCCGTCGTCCTGTCCGGCCACCGCCTGCACGGCCGGGAAGTTGTAGTCCTCGGCCTTCATCCCACCCAGCCGGGTCAGCTGCTCGGCGGCCACCGCGGCCTTCAGCTCGCGCTGGTGCTCCAGAGTGATGTGGCCGAATTCTGCGCCGCCCACCGGGTCGCGGTGGCGCAATGCGTCGGCCGCCTCCCAGAAATGCGGCACGCGGTGCTCGCTGGCCTCGTGCACCTCGACGACATCCGCGCGCCAGAACTTCGCGTTCTCGCCGCTGTCGGTCAGCCGGACTGTGACCAGCTCGCCGGGGATGCCGTGGCGGACGAAGATGACCCGCCCCTCGTGGCGGGCCACGGTGTGTCCGCCGTGGGCGATGGCGCCCAGACGCAGTTTCAGGGTGGGTGATTCGGTCACGACGGTTAGTCCTTCGGCAGGGGGTTCGATTCGCGGTGGGCCGAGGATTCCTCGGTCGGCCCTCCGCCCAGGGCGTTCTTGGCGCTCAGCAGGCGCCAGGGCACGGAGGCGATGAGCACTCCGGGTTCGTAGTGCAGCCGGTTCTTCACCCGCAGGGCGGTCTGGTTGTGCACCAGCTGCTCCCACCAGTGGCCGACCACGTATTCGGGAATGTAGACCACGATCAGATCCCGCGGGGATTCGCGCTTGATCGAGCGGATGTGCTCGATCAGCGCCCCGGGGATGTCGCGGTAGGGCGAGGCCAGCGCCGTGATGGGCACCGGGATGCGCAGCCGCTCCCAGTCCTCCAAGGTGCGCTGGGTCTTCTGCGGCTCCACGTCCACGATGATCGCCTCGAGCTTCGAGGGACGGCTGGCCCGGGCGAAGGCCAGGGCGCGCAGCACCGGCTTGCGGACCGTGGAAACCAGCACCAGGGCGTGCACTCGCGCCGGCAGCGCGGTGGCCTGGCCGCCGTCCTCGATGGACAGCTCGGCATCCACCTGCTGGTAGTGGCGGTGCAGCGAATTCATGACGAGCATCAGCAACACGATGCCCAGCACCGCGATCCACGCGCCGTGCACAAAGCGGGTGGCCAGCACGATCAGCAGCACCAGCCCGGAGAGCACCAGGCCCACCAGGTTCAGCAGGCGCTGGCGTTTTATCGCGGCGCGGATGCGCCGGTCCGCGACCGGCACCAGTTCGCGGTGCCAGTGCTTGAGCATGCCAAGCTGGCTGAGCGTGAAGGAGACGAACACTCCCACCACGTACAGCTGGATCAGGATGGTGACATCGCCTTGGAACACCAGGACCAGCAGCACCGCGGCGACGCCCAGTGACAGGATGCCGTTGGAGAAGCCCAGCCGGTCGCCGCGCGTGCGCAGCTGGCGCGGCAGGTAGCCGTCCGTGGCCAGGTGGCTGGCCAGCGACGGGAAGGAGTTGAAGGCCTGGTTGCCTGCCAGCAGCAGCACCAGGATGGTTAGCACCGAGACGACCACGGTGCCCAGCATGAAGTTGCCGAACACCGCCTGCGCCAACTGGCCGAGCACCGGGACCTGGACGTAGTCTGCGGAAACCGGCTGCCCGTCCAGCAGCAGGGACTTCTGCGGGTCGGCGACAATCTTCAGGCCGCTGGCCCGTGCCAGCATCAGCGTGCCCAGGGTCAGCACGCCCGAAAGCAAGCCGACCACCAGCAGGATGCGTCCGGCGTTGCGGGCGCGCGGCTTGGTCAGGTACTGGACGTTGGAGATCGGCACCTCGATGCCGGTCAGCACCGCGGAGCCGGTGGAGAAGGCGCGCAGGATCAGCAGCGCGCCCACCACGCCGTGCAACCCGTTGGAGAACTGCTCCTCGGGCACGATGGTGAACTCGGCGCTGGGCGCCAGTCCCAGGTTGCCGGTGGCCGCCAGCAGCCCGCCGATCGCGATCAGCGCCAGCATGCCGAAGACGAACAGGTACACCGGCACGGCCAGCGTCCAGCGGCTCTGCCCGCGCCCGCGCAGGTTCGCCACCACTAGGAAGACCACGATGCCCGCCGCCACCAGGCCGCGGTGCTCCCCCAGCGCAGGGACGATGCCGCTGAGGTACTGGGCGGCCGAGGAACTGGAGACCGCGACGGTGAGCACGAAGTCCACCAGCAGGGCCGCGGCCACCGCGGTGCCCGGCCGGGCGCCGAGGTTCTTGCGGACGATCTCGTAGTCGCCGCCGCCGGAAGGGTAGGCCTTGATGGACTGCCGGTAGGACAGCACCAGCACCACGAGCACCACCAGCACTGCCACGCCCACCGCCGGGGAGAGCATGGTCGCCGCCACACCGGCCATGGCCAGGGTCAGCAGGATTTCGTCCGGGGCGTAGGCCAGCGAGGACAGGGCGCTGGAGGAGAAAATCGGCAGCGCAATTTTCGGTGGGAGCGGCTTCTTTTTCAGCTGTTCGGTGCTGAAGGGCCGGCCCACGAGGATCCGTTTCAGACCATCAAATAAAGCAGGCACGAGACAACGTTATCGCAGGCTCCGCGCGGCATGCCGCCTTCGTTGGACCCAACGCGGGCCCGATCAGCGCTATTGTTGCATTCGTGGCACCAGCAGCGGTGCCGCGACGAAGTTCATCCGGACGCTGGACCCCGAGGAGTTTTTGGTGGCGCACTTTGTGATCATGGGCTGCGGTCGAGTGGGGGTGGCGCTGGCCCATACGCTGGATTCCGCCGGGCATTCGGTGGCGGTCATCGACCAGAACCCGGAGGCCTTCCGCCGGCTCAGCGCCGACTTCTCCGGCAGCACCGTCACCGGCCTGGGTTTCGACAAGGACACCTTGGAGCAGGCGAAGATCGATCAGGCCTACGCCTTCGCGGCCGTCTCCAGCGGTGATAATTCCAACATTCTGGCCACCCGCGTCGCCCGCGAAACCTACAACGTGCCGCATGTGGTCGCCCGCATCTACGACCCGGGCCGCGCCGAGATCTACCAGCGGCTGGGCATCCCCACGGTCGCTGCGGTGCGCTGGAGCACCGACCAGGTGCTGCGCCGCATCCTGCCGGACTACTCGATGCGCGGGGACTTCCGCGAGCCGTCGGGACGCCTGGTGCTGACCGAGGTGGCGCTGCACCGCGAATGGTACGGCCGCCTGGTCAAGGACCTGGAGGCCGCCGCCGGGGTGCGCGTGGCCTACCTGACCCGCTTTGGCGAGGGAACCATTCCGGAAAACCGCACCAGGCTGCAGGGCGGGGACCTGATCCACGTCATGATGCACCTGGACCGCAGCCAGGAAGTGGAAAAGATCCTGGCCAGCGCCCCCAAGCCAGCCCCCGCAGACTAAGCGAAAGGCCTGTTAATGAAGGTAATGATCGCCGGAGCCGGCTCGGTCGGGTCCTCCATCGCCCGCGAGCTGGTGGCCAACCACCACGAGGTGCTGCTCGTGGACCTCAAGGCCGAAATGGAGCAGCGCGCCGACCTTGAAGGCGTCAAGTGGCTGATCGGCGACGCCTGCGAGCTCGCCGTGCTGCAGCGCGTCCAGCTGGAGGACTACGACGTGGTCGTCTCCGCCACGGGTGACGACAAGGTCAACCTGGTGGTCTCGCTGCTGGCCAAGAGCGAGTTCGGGGTGCGCCGCACCGTGGGCCGCGTGAACAACCCGAAAAACGAGTGGATGTTCGACGACGCCTGGGGCGTGGACGTCGCGGTGAGCACCCCGCGCCTGATGACGGCGCTGGTCGAGGAGGCCGTGGAGGTCGGCGACCTGGTGCGCCTGCTGACGCTGAAGGCCGGCGAGGTCTACATGGTGGAGTTCACCGTGCCGCATGATTCGGGCATGATCGGGCGCACCATCGGGCGCGTGCCGTGGCCGGAGGAAACCACGCTCATGGCCGTGGTGCGCGACAAGACCCCGTTCCCGCCCAGCGACGACGACGTCATCGAGGGCGGCGACGAGATCTTCTTCATCACCACCCCGCAGGCCGAACCGCTGCTGCGCCGGGTGCTGCAGGCGGCCACCCGGTAGCCGGCAGCCCCGCTCCGGGCAGCGAAAACCCTGGCATCGCGCAATTGGGATGCCAAGGTTTTTCGCGTACGGGGCCGCTGCGCGCGGCTAGGAGGCCAGGTCCTCGGGCGTCGGGGCGTGCCCGGCGGTGGCGGGGCGGGAGACCAGCCACGCGAACCACAGGCCGGCCGCGTAGAGCGGCACACCCATCAGCGCGCGGGCGATGCCCAGCGAGACCACCTGGTCGGTGAAGTACATCGGCAGCTGCACCGCCAGGCGCAATGCGAACACCGCGCAGATGATCCAGGTCGCGATGCCGTAGCGGCGCAACCGGTCCGGCTGCTGGCGCCAGGCCACGCCCTCGTTGCGGATGAAGCCGAAGAGCAGGCCGATCAGCGGCCATTTCACGAAGATCGAAATCATCAATCCCAGCAGGTAGCCGCCGCTGATCAGGAAGCCGGGCACGTAGTAGTCGCGGGCGTTGCCCGAGGTGCGGGCCACCAGCGCGCAGATCAGGATGCCGACCAGGCCGCTGGCCGACTGCACCAGCGTTGACTTGTTCAGCAGCCGCAGCACCATGAAAACCACACCCAGCCCGATCGAGGACAGCAGCGCCCAGGACAGCTCGTTGGTCAGCGCGTAGACCAGCACGAACACGAAGCCCGGGACCACGGTTTCCAGGATGCCGCGCACCCCGCCCACGGTGGAGAGCACGTCGATGCCGCCGTCGGCGTTCTGCGCGACCTTGGCGCTGGCGCCGATCGCCTCGGCCAGGCTCGGCTTCTTCTCCGGCCTAGGCTGCTCGCCGGCTGGTGGATTCTCGTTCACGGTATTCTCGCTTCTGCCCAGTGCGGGCTCATCCGGCAGGCGCTGCGGCCGGCGGCGTTCGGCGTTCACCCGCGGGGAACGGGAACGATGACGTAACGCGGATTATAGATGGTGGGGATCTGGTCGACAGGCGCGACCATCCCCGCGTATTGGATCTTCACCCCGGGCTTGATGCCCGGGACGTTCTTCTGGCCCATGAACCGCAGCCGCACGTGCGGCACGGTGCCCCGGCGCGGAGCCCCGGTTCCCAGCCGGTCGACCACCACCGCGGTCAGCAGCGGCGCCTGGTGGGGCGCCGAATAGCTGACCGACTGGATGTAGCCGGTGTGCTCCACCCTGCCCTTGGCCGGCAGCTGCGCCAGTGACTTCAGCCGGGTGAAGCTGCGCGCCGCTTGCGTGCCCTCGATTTTCGGGGTGACCGGCTTGGATTCGAGGGGCATCCGGCTAGCCGATCTGGGTGATTTCCGGTCCGCGTTCCGGACGCTGCGGCGCCTGGCCGGCGGCCTCGGTCTCGCCCTGCGCCTCGGCGTCCGGGCGCGTCTGGGCGTTGCGCGGGACGTTCAGCGGCAGCAATTCCTGCGGAGGCAGCGGCTTGTCGCCGCGGTTCACCACGACGCCTCGCACCAGGTCGTCGATGGCCTTGGAGGCCTCCTCGTCGCCGATGGCGGCGCCCCCGATGACGGCGCGCAGGAACCAGCGCGGACCGTCGATGCCCACGAAGCGCAGCGCAACATGCCCGGCGCGGCCGTCGGGCAGCTGCTGCGGAACCTGGGCCAGCAGCTCCTGGCCGTATTCGCCGTCGCGCTGGTAGATCTCGCCGTTCTGGCTGGCGATGTCCTCGCGGATCTTGTCGCTGATGCCCGGCCACAGCGAGGTGGACTTGGAGGCGGAGAATGCCATCAGCTGGACGCGGGACTCGGCCAGTTCCAGGGAGACGGCGATGACGCGCTGGTTGGACTGTTCGACGTCCATGCGTACCTTCAGTCCGGCGACCGGCTTGACCAGGATGGAGCCGAAGTCGAGGTATTCGTCGGTGTTCTCGATGTCCGCGTAGTCGAACGGGCCGTTGAGCACCGGCTTCTTGGCTGGTTGCTGCTCGGCGGAAGTCCCGGTCGCCTGCTCGGTGGGGGTTTCGGCCACCGGTTCGGTGGCGCCGGCAGCCTGCTCGGCTGCTGGCTCGGCGTTCGCCTTCTTGCGCTTGAAAATCATGATGTCCTTAGAGAGTTTCGCTTGGCGCCAAGCGTGCTTAGTTGGCGCTGAATCCACCGGTCGAGCCGAAGCCGCCGGTTCCGCGGGCCGAGTCCTCCAGGGAGTCAACCTGAACGAATGCCGCCTGTTCGACCTTCTGGATCACCAGCTGCGCGATGCGGTCGCCTCGGGTGATTTCGAATGCCTGGTCCCTGTCGGTATTCAGCAGGGTGACCATGATCTCACCACGATATCCGGCATCGACGGTTCCCGGGGCATTAACGATGGTGATGCCGTGCTTGGTGGCCAAGCCGCTGCGCGGGTGCACCAGCCCGACATAGCCGTGCGGCAACGCCAGGGCGATGCCGGTCGGCACCAGGGCGCGCTGGCCCGGTTCGAGCACCAGCGAGGTGCGTGCATGCAGGTCAGCACCCGCATCCGAAGGATGGGCATAGCTTGGAACGGGCAGTTCGCTATCGAGCATCTTGATGGAGATTGAGATCGTAGGCTCGCTCATCGTGGTTTGGTCATCCCCCGGAACTCTAGGAAGTTGCAGCTGGTCTGCATTTACCTGCACAACTCTATCGCGCCCGGCCCGTCTGCGGACCCACAGCCGACCCACAGCCGGCCGTTCGGCGCCTACCGAAAGATTGCCTAGACTAGGACTCATGAGTAATACCAGCCCAGAGGCTTCCAACGTCCTGTTCCGCGAAAAGATCTGGCCATCGTTCGGATCATGGATGTGGCCGCTGCTGATTGCCATCACCGCTGGTATCGCCGTGGCCCCGATCAATATCGCTGCGGGCTACGCCACCGGCATCATCGTGCTGCTGGCTCTGGCAGTCATCATGCTCTTGCGTGTGCCGGTCATCGAAGTCACTGACAAGACCCTCACCGTCGGCCGCGCCACCATCGAGCGCCGCTACATCGGGCAGGTTGTCGGCTACCGCGGTGAGGAAGCGTTCAAGCAGCGCGGGCAGAAGCTGCACGGGATGGCCTTCATGCTGCTGCGCGGCTACCTCGACGCAGTGGTCCGCATGGAGGTCACCGACGAGCGCGACGCCACCCCGTACTGGTTGGCTTCGACCCGACGCCCCGAGGAACTGACCGCCGCGCTGGGCGGCATCATGTACGAGTTCACCGATGAAGGCCGCCAGGCGACTGCCGAGGCGGACGAGGAGCACCCCCAGGAGCCCTAGTCTCCTCCGGAACGAATCAAACCCCGGAACCTGCCGCACGGCGGGTTCCGGGGTTCTTTCATGCGCTGCAGGTTGCGGCGCCCAGGGGGCAGAGCCCGGCCGGTCAGCCCTCGCATTCGGCGCAGAACTTCTGCCCGCCCGCTTCGCGCACCAGCTGGGTGCGGTGGCGCACCATGAAGCAGGAGGCGCAGGTGAATTCGTCGGCCTGCTCCGGCACGAAGTCGACGCTGGCCTCTTCGGCCTGGGCTTCTCCCCCGGGCAGGATGAACAGCTCGGCCAGCTCGGATTCCGACTCATCGATCAGGTTCGCCATTGCCGCGGTTTTCCCGGCTTTGAGCGCGGCGATTTCCCGGGCTCGGGCCTTCTCGGCTTCGCTCGGGTGGACGGCGGCAGACTGTGTGGCCATGGTGGTTGTCAGCTCTTTTCTGCAGGCGATGAAGTGGGTGGAAATCCGCGCAGGGGATTTTCATTCCGGCATAGAAGTATAACGCCCGGCGGACCCGGATTCTGCCCGAGCCCGGCGCGCTATGCCCACGGCGGAAGCCCGAAGGCAACTTTCTGGGTGAGCTTGACGACTAATCTTGCGCCACGCCCCGCCCGGTGGTAGGAAAATCGGGCGACAAGTGGCAAAGTTTTATTCAGTAAATGAACCGTGTGGAGGGTAGTAATGCGTCAGCTGAGACTGGTAGGAATTCATGAAAATGGTTCCAGTCTGCAGGTCAGCAGCGACGACGGGATGAGCTTCGAGCTGCCCGTTGACGATGCCCTGCGCAGTGCCATGGCCGAAATCGCGCGCTCCCGCGCGCCGCGCAACCGCGACGAGTCCTCGGTTCACACCCCCCGGGAGATCCAGGCCCGCGTGCGCGCCGGTGCTTCAGCCTACGATTTGGCGCTGGAGTGGGACGTCCCGGTCGAGTCGATCGTCAAGTACGAGGGGCCAGTGCTGGCCGAGCGCGAGCACATCGCCGAGCTCGCCCGCCGCGTAGAGGTCTCCGGACCGCAGACCGACGCCGAGTACCGCGAAGTCTTCGGCGAGGAACCCGCAGACCTGGGCTCGATGGTCGCCCACCGCCTGCACCAGCTGAACATCGATCCGCTCACGGCCCGCTGGAACTCGTGGAAGGATCCCGAGGGCCAGTGGATCGTCACCGTCGAATTCGATTCGCCACTGCCGGCCGAGAACGTGGAAAAGCTGGACAGCTCCCTGCCGCAGCCGGATAACGTGGCCCGTTGGTCCTTCTCCCCGGCCCGCAAGACCCTGAGCAACCTAAACCGCTGGGCGCAGACGCTCAGCGAGCAGGTCGCGCCCGAATACTTCCGACCAGTCTCGGCCATCTCGCAGGTTGAGGAACCTGCGGCCCCGGCCGCCCCGGAACCCGATGAGACCGAAGAACTGGTCTCCCTGCTGAACGCACGCCGCGGCCAGCGTCCCCAGGACCAGGATCCGGATCGCGAGGCCCGCTACAACGACATCATCGAGCGCGGCATGAGCAAGTACGACGCCGAAGAGGACGAGTCGCTGCCGCATCTGCCGCAGGGCATCTCGCCGCGCACCTCGCAGCTGGTGGTCGTCACCGATGCCGAGAAGTCCTCCGGCACCGCCGCGAAGCCTGCCGACGAGCCCGCCGAGGACGGCTCCGGCCGCAAGGCCAAGCGCTCCTCCGTGCCGAGCTGGGACGACATCATGTTCGGCAAGCGCAAAAAGGACACCGACTCCTAATCCAGCCTCCGAGCGGAACTGGATCAAAAAATCCGGGCGCAGCCAGCTGGCTGCCCCCGGATTTTCTGCTTGCGGCTGCGCGCTAGGCGGTGCGGTGCACGAACAGCGGCACGAAACGCTCCGCCGCGGTGAGCGAGCCGTGCTGCCCTACCATCTCGAAGGCCATGGGCTTGACCCGGCGGCCGTCGTAGAACGCGATGGCCTCGGCGGCCAGGATCATCAGATCGCCAAGCCGCGGCAGGAATTCGGGACGGACCGCACCGAAGTAGCCGAGCTCCACGGCTTCCTCGCGGCTCAGGATCCACGCTTTGGACCCGTAGGCGCGCTGCCAGGCTTCGCGGACCTTGGCCCGCTGGGCCGCATCGGTGCCCTCGGCGAAGGTCAGCTGCACACCGCGCGGCTCGCCGCTGGTCAGTTCAACCCCCTCGATGAGTTCGGGCTGCAGGCTGTAGTCGATGCGCTGCGAGGCGGGCACGTCCACCATGCCGTGATCACCGGTGATCAGGACCGTGGTCTGCTCCGGAAGGCGCGAGACCAGGGTCTTGATGACGTAGTCAAGCTCTTCGAGCGTGTCCCGCCACTGCGGGGAATCGACGCCGAACTTGTGCCCGGCCTTGTCCAGCTCGTTGAAGTAGGTGTAGACCAGCGCGTTGCGCTGCGCGGCGAACACCTCGGCGGTGGCGCGGGCGCGGGCCGCCGGCTGGCGCGCGGCGACGAACTTCGGTCCGCGCAGCGCCGCGCGGGTCAGCGAGGAGTCGGAGAACTGGGCGATGGACACCGTCGCGGTGTGGATGCCGTGCTCCGCGGCCTTCTCGAAGACCGTGGGCAGCGGCTGCCACGAGAGCGGGTCCAGGTCGCCGGGCCATCCGCCCAGCTGGTTGACCACGCGCCGGCGGGCGGGGTCGATGACGTCGTAGCCGAGCATCCCGTGCTCGCCAGGCGCCGCGCCAATGGCGAGGCTGGACAGCGAGGTCGCGGTGGTGGACGGGAAGCCGGTGCCCAGCTTCTGCGCGCGCTCGAACAGCGGGCGCAGGAACGGCGCGTGCCCGAGGTGGGATTTGAGCTGGTTCCAGCCCAGGCCGTCGACCATGATCACGGCGACGCGCTTGGTTGGCGCCAGGCCCAGCGGGTTCGCGTAGCCGGGGATCCCCAGCGCGCGGGCCGCCGAGGGTAGGATCTCGGACAGGGTGGCCGCTCCGTAGGCCGGCGCGGCGGGGATTTTCTGGCTGGGGACGGGCAGCGAAGAGTCAGTCACGTTGGCTTGGCGTCCCTAGGCGATCGTCGCCAGGCGCAGGCGCACCGCGAATTCGCGGGCCTTGTCCACCGCTCGCTGGCCGTCGGCCTCGGAGCTGACGCGCAGCACCAGGTCCTCGGGCTGCGAGGTGCCGTTCAGGCCGTGGTCGGCGTCGCACTGCGGGTCGGCACATTCGGCCGGGGCCAGGTCGATGCGCTTGGTGCCGTCCCAGGACATGCCGAAGGTCAGCTCGCGCACCAGATCGGTGCCGCTGTAGTGCTGCGGCTGGTGGTAGACGTAGCTGGTGGCCACCGACTCGATCCGCGCCAGGCTGACCATTTCCACCGAAACCTGGGCCATCACGTCGTGGCCGTGGTCGTCCAGCTGCTGGTCGTCGACGTGCACGATGAACAGCACCTTCTCGCTTCGGACCATGACGGTGATGTGGCGGTGGACCTCGGTGTGGTCGAAATGGGTCTCCAGATGCAGGAAGTGGTCAACTACCGGCAGATCCAGCATCGCTTCGGCCAGCACGTCCTGGACCATTTGCGGGTAGAATCCCGCGCGGACCAGGTCATGCTGGAGGTCGGCACCGGCAGTCGTCGAATACGTTGCAGAGCTCATGATCCAATTCTACCCAGTGCGCCGCCGTCTTTCAGGTTTCGTGTCCTTGGGCTCAGCCGCGCAGCGCCCGGCGGATGCTGTCGGTGCGCCGCTCGGCATTGCCGATGCTCAGCTTGACCCCGAGCACGCTGAGCGAATCGGTGGACACCGACACCGGGGCGAACTGCGCAATGGTGACTTCGGGGTGGTTGTCCTTGAACAGCGAGACCCGGGTGATGAAGTCCCGCAACGCGTCCAGGTCCACCGCCGGCAGTCCCTGGTAGCCGAAGAGCCGGGCGCTGCTGCGCGGCCGGTGCATCAGCCGGGCCAGGTCCGTGGCGGAGAACGGGGCGACCCCGTGCGCCCAGTCGTCGAGCAGGTTCACCGCGTCCCCGCTGAGCCCGAAGGAGACCACCGGGCCCAGCAGCGGGTCTTCCATGGCCTTCACCACGCAGGCCTGCCCGGCCGAAGCCATGGACTGCACCTCCAGCGAGTTGACGCCGTACTGCCGCATCAGCGCGCTCATGTGGGTGAAGTCAGCGCGCAGGGATTCGGCATCGGGGATGTTCAGGCGCACCCCGCCCAGGTCCAGGCGTTGGCGCAGATCCGGGTCGTTGGCCTTGAGCACCACCGGCCAGCCCAGCTCGTCGGCGGCGTCGACCGCCTCCTGCGCGGTATGCACCACCTGGGAGGGGAAGATGTTGATGCCGTAGAAGCCCAGCAGCTTCGTGGTCTGCTCGGTGCTCAGCTGGCGCAGCTCCGTGCCGGGGATCCCGGCGGAGAGCTCGTGCAGGTAGTCCGCGGCGGCCTCGACCTGCAGCCCCTCGGGCTCGACCAGCGGCTCGAAGGGGATGTCGAGCCATTGGCGATAGCCGTGGGCCTTGCCCAGCGCCCCGGCGGCGGAGGTCGGCGAGGTGTAGACCGGCACCCCGTGGTGCACTCCCCCAGCGATCTTCCGGTCGATCTGCCCAGGCAGCACGGTGATGACCGGCTTGGGCTGGGTGGAGAATTCCCTGAGCACCTCAAGCACCGCGTCGGTGGAGATGCCCGAGTAGGACAGGTGGGCGAGGATCACCGAGTGCACGTCGGGATTCGCGACCAATTCGGCGACCCGTTCGCGCAGCTTCGGCAGCACCCGCGACTGGCCCAGCGTGTAGTCCAGTTCCCGGGGTTCGGCGGTGGCATTCAAATTGCAGGCCTCCGCGACGTCGCAGACCACCTCGGCCAAGGTCAGCGAGTTGGAGAGCACCGCGACATTCGGCCCGGCCGGTGCCTTGTAGACCGAGAGCAGGCCGGCCACGTCCATGAGCTCTTCCACGGACTGCACGCGAATCACCCCGGATTGGCGCAGCATCGCGTTCAGGGCGCCAGGCGGAGCCTGGCCCACGCGCACCGAGTGCCCCGGCGGCAGGCGGCGGCCCAGCAGGTCCGACTTGGCCACGATGACCGGCTTGCTGCGGGCCAGGCGACGGGCGATGCGGGCGAACTTGCGCGGGTTGCCGAAGGATTCAAGGTGCATGGCGACCAGGTCGGTGCGCGGGTCGTCCTCGAAGTACTGCATGGCGTCGTTGCCGGAGACGTCGGCGCGCAGCCCGGCTGAGATGGAGCTGCTCACGCCCACTCCGTGCTGCACGCTGACCCCCTGGAGGATCGCGCCCATGGAGGCGGACTGGCTGAACAGGCCCACGTTGCCGGCGGTGGGCTGCACCGTGGTGCCGGTGATGGCCATGCGGACCTCGGGGGCCGTGTTGATCAGGCCCAGCGAGGCCGGGCCCACCACACGCATGCCGTTGGCGCGCGCCAGCGAGACCAGCTCGCGCTGGGCGGCCAGCCCGTCGGCGTTCTCGTAGCCTGCGGTCATCAGCACCAGGCCCTTGACCCCGTGGGCGCCGCAGTCCTCGATGACGCCGGTGACCTGGTCGCGCGGCACGCAGATGACGGCCAGGTCCACCGGGCCGGGGATCTCGCTGACCTTGCCGTAGGCCATGTGGCCGCCGACTTCCAGCGCAGCGTCGTTCACCGCGTAGGTGGCCCCGGTGTAGCCGCCCTCGACCAGGCGGTCCAGCACGCTGTGCCCCAGCTTGCCCCAGGTCCGGCTGGCGCCGACCACCGCGATGGACTTCGGAGCCAGCAGGCCTGCCACCGAGCTGGCCTCGGCGCGGTGCTCGCGGGCCTCGGTCACCTCGCGGGAGCGTTCGGTCGGGTTGATCGGGAATTCGAGCATGACCACGCCGTCTTCGAAGTGGCGGGCCACCGCGTAGCCGGCCTCGGAGAAGACCGTAAGCATCTTGCGGTTCTCCGGGAGCACCTCGGCGGTGAAGCGGGTGATGTCGTTCTCGCGGGCCGCAGCGGCCAGGTGCTCAAGCAGGACCGATCCGATGCCGGTGCCTTGGTAGGCGTCGGACACGTTGAACGCGACTTCGGCTTCGGTGGGGTCGTCGAGCCGGTCGTAGCGGCCCACGCCAATGATGTTGCTGCCGCGGAAAACCGTAAAGGCGACGCGGTTCACATGGTCGACATTCGTGAACCGCTCAAGCTCTTTCGCGGTGAGCGCTGACTTGTACGTAAAATAGCGTAGGTAAACCGAGGTTTCGGACTGCTTTTGATGCATGTCCTGCAAGGCCTGCGCATCAGCCGGGGTTATGGGCCGAAGATGTGCCGTAGTGCCATCCCGGAGCACCACGTCTGCTTCCCAATGGGCCGGATATGCCACCGAAAGTTTACGATCCACCATAGGCTTAGGATAGTCGCGACTTCGACGTTGTGCCCAGCAGGAACACGAACAGCCGGCGACTTAAGCAAAAAGTTATGCAGATGAAGGAATTACAGGTTCATGGCTCGAAAGAAGTCTGAAGATCTCCCCGCGGATTTCGTGGAGAACATTGTCGACATCGATGTCACCAGCGAAATGGAATCCTCGTTCCTGGAGTACGCCTACTCCGTCATCTATTCGCGCGCGCTGCCCGATGCCCGCGACGGCCTGAAGCCGGTGCAGCGGCGCATCCTGTTCCAGATGGCGCAGATGGGCCTGCGCCCGGAAAAGGGCCACGTGAAGTCGGCCCGCGTGGTCGGCGAGGTGATGGGCAAGCTGCACCCGCACGGCGACACCGCCATCTACGACGCGATGGTGCGCCTGTCCCAGGACTTCGCCCTGCGCCTGCCGCTGATCGACGGCCACGGCAACTTCGGTTCGCTGGATGACGGCCCGGCCGCGGCCCGCTACACCGAGGCCCGGCTGGCAGCCTCCGCCGTGGCCATGACGGCGAACCTCGACGAGGACGTGGTCAACTTCGTCCCGAACTACGACAATCAGTTCATGCAGCCCGAGGTGCTCCCCGCGGCCTTCCCGAACCTGCTGGTCAACGGCACCACCGGCATCGCCGTGGGCATGGCCACCAACATGGCCCCGCACAACCTGGGCGAGGTCGTCGCCGCGGCGCAGCACCTGCTGGTGCAGCCGGACGCCACCGTCGAGGACCTGATGAAGTTCGTGCCCGGCCCGGATTTGCCCTCCGGCGGCACCATCGTGGGCCTGGACGGCATCAAGGACGCCTACCGCACCGGCCGCGGCCTGTTCCGCACCCGTGCCACCGTGGCCTTGGAGAAGGTCTCCGCGCGCAAGTCCGCGCTGGTGGTCACCGAGCTTCCCTACGGCGTGGGCCCGGAGAAGATCATCGAGAAGATCAAGGACGGGGTCAACAACAAGAAGATCTCCGGCATCTCCGACGTCGTGGACCTGACCGACCGCCACAACGGCCTGAAGCTGGTCATCGAGCTGAAGAACGGCTTCAACCCGAACGCGGTGCTCGCCAGCCTCTACAAGCACACCCCGCTGGAGGACTCCTTCGGCATCAACAACGTGGCGTTGGTCAACGGGCAGCCGCAGACCCTGGGCCTGCGCGAACTGCTGACGGTCTACGTGGACCACCGCGTGGACGTGGTCCGCCGCCGCACCGCCTTCCGCCTGGCCAAGCGCGAGGACCGCCTGCACCTGGTCGAAGGCCTGCTGATCGCGATCGTGGACATCGACGACGTCATTGCGATCATCCGCTCCTCCGAGCAGACCGCCGAGGCGCGCGAACGGCTGATGACGGTCTTCGACCTCTCCGAGCCCCAAGCCAACCACATCCTGGAGCTGCGCCTGCGCCAGCTGACCAAGTACTCCCGCCTGGAGCTGGAGACCGAGGCCGAGCAGTTGCGCAAGGAGATCGAGGAACTGCGCGCCATCCTGGAATCGGAAACGCTGCTGCGCGAACTGGTGTCCAGCGAGCTGGGCGAGATGGCCGAGACCTTCGGCACTCCGCGCCGCACCAAGCTGTCCAAGAGCGCCCAGCTGCAGCCGCTGAAGGGCACCGCCCTGCCGGAGGCCGTCGGGTCGGGCAAGAAGGCCACCTTGGCCATGGAAGTGGCCGACAGCCCCTGCTGGGTCCTGCTCTCGGCCACCGGGCAGATCGCCCGCACCCACGACCGCACCGCGCTGGACTTCTCCGCGGCCCGCATCAAGCACGACGTGCTGGTCTCCCAGGTCGCCTCCAGCGCGCGCGGCGAGATCGGCGCGCTGACCTCCACCGGCCGGATGATCCGCATCTCGTTGATCGACGTGCCGGTGCTGCCCGAGATGCACGGCTTCCCGCAGCTGGCCCAGGGCGTGGCCGTGGTCGACTTCCTGAAGCTGCCCAAGGGCGAGGAGGCGGTGGCGCTACTGCCGTTGAACAAGGTCATCGCCATCGGCACCGAGCGGGGTGTGGTCAAGCGCGTCACCCCTGACTACCCGCTGAACCGCGACGAATTCGAGGCCATCACCCTGAAGGACGGGGACAAGGTCATTGCCGCGGCCCCGGCCGAGGACGAGGACGAACTGGTGTTCCTCACCCGCCAGGCGCAGCTGCTGCACTTCGGCGCCTCCGCCGTGCGCGCGCAGGGCCGCACCGGCCGAGGCATAGCGGGCATCAAGCTCGGTGCCGAGGACAAGGTCATCTACTTCGGCGTGGTGCGCGCCGGCGCGCAGGACGCGGTGGTGGCAACCATCGCCGCCGGTTCGCAGACGCTGCCGGGCACTTCCGGCCAGTCGGTGAAGCTGACCGAGTTCAGCGAATTCCCGGCCAAGGGCCGTGCCACCGCCGGCGTGCGTGCCCACCGCTTCGTCAAGGGCGAGGACTACCTGGTGCTTGGCTACGCCGGGCAGGGTCCGGCCCGCGCCAGCTCGGCGGCCGGCGTGGTGCGCGCCCTGCCGACCGAATTCGGCAAGCGCGACGGCTCCGGCGCCCCGCTGGCGCAGAGCATCAACATCCTCGGCGGCTCGCTGAGCGTCGCTACCGGCCCCGGCGCCGGCGAAGCCCCGGCCCGCGCGGCCTCCGCGGCCACGGCAGGCGCGGAGCTTCCCCCGGTGGTTCCGTCCTCCCGCCCGTCGGTGCAGCCAGGCGAGGACACCTTGCCGTTCGACGACGGCGGGGTCGTGCTCTAGCGGTTTCCGCCGGCCAACGGTGGTTGGCCCCCGGCAGCAGACAAGCCCGGGACCGGTTCGCGCTGAACCGGTCCCGGGCTTGTCCGCGTTGTGGCTGGCCACTCGGAGCCGCGAGCCGTCAGCTGGCGGGAGCCAGCTTGGCCTGCAGCCGGATCTGTCCTTGGCATTCGCGGGCGAGCTGCTCGTCATGGGTGATCAGCACGACGGTGCGCCCTTCGAGCGCGCCGCGCAGGGTCTGCATCAATTCCACGGATTCGTCTTGGCCCAGGTGCGCGGTGGGCTCGTCCAGCAGGATCACCTGGTGCCCGCCCACCAGGGCGCGGGCCACGGCGAGCTTGCAGCGTTGGCCGCCGGAAAGCCGGTGGCCCCCGGAGCCGATACGCGTGTCCAGTCCCCCGGGCTGCTCGGCAAGCCAGCCGCCCAGGCCCACCTGCTGCAGCACGTCCTGGAGCTGGTCGTCGGAAACCTGCACCTCGTCCGCGGCGCCCAAGAGCAGGTTGCGGCGCAGCGTGGAGTCGAACAGGTGCGCTTCCTGCGGGCACCAGGCCACCGAATCCAGGTTCGCCGCGGCGAACTGGTGTTCCCGGCCGTCCGCATCCAGCGCGGCCAGGCGCCCGCCCTCCAGCGGCAGCGCCCCGAGCAGCGCGGTTAGCACCGTGGACTTGCCCGAGCCGGACGGCCCGGTCAGCGCGGTCCACTGGCCCGGTTCGATGCGGGCGGTCAGCTGCTCGATCACCGGGGCCTGCGGCCCGTAACCAAGCGACACGTCCTCCAGCACGAAGCCGCGGACAGCTGGCGCGCCGGCCGGGGAGGTCTCCCGCAGCCCGGCCTGGCCTTCGGCTGCGCTGCCCCCGACTCCGCGCGAGGCGAGGGTCGTGGTCAGTTCCTTCAGCGCCCTGCCCTGCTGCACGGCGCTCAGCGCGGCGGTGGCGGATTCGCCCAGGGCCAGGGCCATGAGCACGGCGAGCGCGGTGAAGGAGGCCGAGCTGGTGGATAGCTCCGCGAAGGCGACGGCCAGCGCGCCGGTCAGCAGCGCACCCAGGGCCGGGGCGAGGCCCTGGCCGAGCGCGTGGCGCCGGGCAGCCGAGGTGTTCTCGGATTCGGCGATGGCAAGCTTGTCCAGCACCCGGGCCAGCGACCCATAGGCGCGCAGCGCGCCCTGGTTGCGCAGGATGCCCAGCACGGCTTGGTTCACATTCAGCCGGTGGGCCAGCTGCCGGGCCAGGTGCAGGCCTTCGACTCGGCGCACGAGCCAGCGGCCTGGGAAGGCCAGCAGCAGTCCGGCGGCCAGCGCGGCCCAGCCGAAAGCGGGCTGGATGTAGAACAACACAGCGATGCCGGCGGCCCAGACGGCGACGGCCTGGATCGGCGGGAAGAGCACGCGGGCCAGCAGGTCGCGCAGCTCGTCGACCTCAGCCAGCAGGAAGCGCAGCACCACCGAGGAGCGGCTGACCAGTCCCCAGCGGGCGGGGTTGGCGACCATGGAGGTCCAGATCTTCTCACGCAGCGCCCCGGCGTAGCCGAGCACGGCGTCGTGGATGGCCAGCTGTTCCAGGTAGCGGAAGGCGGCGCGGCCGATGCCCAGGGTGCGGACCATGACGAAGGCGACGGTCAAGTGCAAGATGGCCGGCTGGTAGCTGGATTCGACGATCAGCCATCCACTCAGTGCGGACAGGGCCACGGCGCACAGGATGCCGAGGGTGCCGTAGACCGCTGCCTTGCGGGCCGGGGCGTAGCCGGAGAACAGCTCGCGCAGCGGATTGAAGCGCGGTGCGGGGCCGGCTGAAGCCGTTGGCGCAGCGGACGCCTGGGCTGACGGGGCCGCAGCCTGCCGGTTCACGAAGTCCCGGGCAGGCTGCGAAGCCTGCGGCGCGCCCTTCTCGCTGGCCTGCGACGGGTTGGCGGCCAGCAGCGGGTCGTGGCTGGCAACCAGCACGGCGGTGCCGGCCGGAAGCTCGGCCAGCACCTGGCGTACGGCAGCGGCGTTGGCCATATCCAGATGGGCGGTGGGCTCGTCGGCCAGCAGCAGGCGGCAGTCTGGCACGCTGTGCAGGCGCAGCACGGCGCGCAGCACCTCCAGCCGGCGCAGCTCGCCCGGCGAGTATTCGGCGATCTGCCGCGGCAGCATGGTCTCGAGTTCCAGCCGGGCCGCCAGCTCGGCGACCAGCCGCTCCTCGGCGTCCGGGACGTCCTGGGCCAGCTGGGCCTCGCCGGTGGCGGCGTTGAACTGCGGGTGCTGGCTGATGACTGCCAGCTGGCTGCCCACATAGACCTGGCCGCTGACGCGGGCCGCATCGAAGCTGTTGTCGCTAGTGGAGGCCTCGGCGACCAGGCGCAGCACGGTGGTCTTGCCGGTGCCGCTGGCGGTGGACAGCAGCTTGCGCTCCCCCGGCATCAGGGTGAGGTCCAGGTGCTCGTGCACCGGTTCTCCCGCGCGGTAGCCGATGGACACGTCGCGCAGTTCCAGCAGGCTGCCCGGGGTCGCGGGTACCAGCGAGAGGATCTGGTGGTTTTCCTGTTCGGCGGTGATGGCCTGGTAGCGCTGGTAGGAGGCCAGCCCGTCGTCGGCGGCGTGGTAGGCGGAGCCGACCTCGCGCAGCGCGGAAAACAGCTCCGGGGCGAGGATCAGGATGATCAGGCCCGGAGCCAGGTCCATGCTGCCGCCGACCAGGCGCACGCCGATCATCACTGCCAGCACCGCCACTGACAGGGTGGAGATCAGTTCCAGCCAGAAGCTGGAGAGGAACACGGTTTTGAGATTGGCCATGGTGGCCTGGCGGTACTTTTCGCTGACCGCGGCGATGGCGTTGCCGTGGCGGCGGGCGCGGCCCAGGCCCAGCAGGGCGGGCAGGCCCTGGGCCAGCTCGTACATCTGGTGGGCCAGCGCGTCGAGCTTGGACTGCGAGGCGGCCAGGGTGTCCTGGGTGTGCAGGCCGATCAGGGCCATGAACACCGGGACCAGCGGGATGGTCAGCAGCAGCACCACCGCGCTGATCCAGTCCAGGGACAGGATGTAGATGCCCAGCAGCGCTGGGAGCACCATGGCTCCGATGAGCGCCGGGATGAATTTGGTGAAGTAGTCGTCGAGCTTGTCGATGCCGTGGCTTGCCAGGGTTGCGGTGACCGGCACCGAGTGGTCGGCCGAGTCGGCCGGGACGATGCCCGGCCGGCTCGCCGCGGTGCGCACCAAGGTGGCGCGCATCCGCTCCTTGGCACCCAGCCCCATGCGCCGCGCCCCGGTGTTCAGGCCCCATACCCCGGCGGCGCGGCCCAGCACGCCGGCGGCGGCCAGAACCAGCAGCGCCGGGGTATTGCCGGTGCCGGAGGCCATGTTCGCGATCCACTGGCCCAGGCCGTAGGCGGCGAGCACCAGTCCGGCGGTCTTGAGCACCGAGAACACGGTGAGGACCACGATCTGGCGTGGAGCGATCAGCTCTCGGGGCAGGAAGCGCGGTGTGCGCATGGGGTGCGTTCCTTTCGGTCGCCGCGGTGGGGTGTGCTACTTGACGATCGGTTCCGGGTGGTGCGCCTCGGGGATGTGCTCCTCCTTGACGCGCTTGCGGAAGACCCAGTAGCTCCAGGACTGGTAGGCCAGCACCAGCGGGACGCCGAAGGCCGCCACGATGCTCATCAGCTTCAGCGTGTAGGCCGAGCTGGAGGCCGTGTAGATCGTCAGGTCGAAGGCCGGGTCCAGGGTGGAGGGCAGCACGACGGGGAACGCCGCAGTGAAGATCGCCGCCACCCCGGCGGCGAGCATCACGCCCAAAGCGATGAACGAGACGCCTTCGCGTCCGGCGCGGGCGGTGACGATGCTGACGACCAGGGCTAGCGCCGCGGCGGCCAGCAGGGCCCAAGCCACTGCCGAGTCATTGTCCAGCAGCACCATCAATACCCAGGCCACCAGCGGCAGCACGGCCAGCGGCAGCCAGCGGGTGAACAGCCTGCCGGCGCGTTCGCGGACCGGGCCGTCGGTCTTCAGCCGGACGAAGGCCAGCGCGTGGATCCAGCAGAAGGCCACGACCGCCACGCCGCCGAGCACTGCGTACCAGGTCAACCACGCGAACGGTCCGCCCACGCGGTCGCCGTTCTCGTTCAGCGGCAGGCCCAGGGTGGTCAGCGCCAGCATGGCGCCCACGCCGAAGGCCGCGACCAGCGAGCCGTAGCCTAGGGCTGCGTCCCACAGCTTGCGCGAGCGTTCGGTCTTCGCCTTGCCGCGGTACTCGATGGACACGGCGCGGAAGATCAGCGCCACGAGCACGAGCGTCAGCGGGATGTACAGTGCCGAGAACAGCGAGGCGTACCAGTGAGGGAATGCAGCGAAGGTGGCGCCGCCGGCGGTGAGCAGCCAGACTTCGTTGCCGTCCCAGACCGGGCCGATGGTGTTCAGCAGGACGCGCTTGCGCTTCTCGCTGTTCCTGCCCAGGCCGATGAGCATGCCCACGCCCAGGTCGAAGCCTTCCAGGAAGAGGTAGCCGCACCAGAGCACAGCGATGAGGATGAACCAGAGAGCTGGTAGCCAATCCATGGTGTTTCTCCTATGTTCTGCGCGGGTCTAGTAGGCGAAGGCGAGCACGTCGCCGTCGTCGTTCTTGTCGTGTGCCGGGCCGTCGGCGTCATCCTTGTCGGAGGCCGCGTTCAGCTCCGGCATGGCCGAGCCGACGCCGCCCCGGATGTACCGGGTGAGCAGGACCAGTTCAACTACCAGCAGCACGCCGTAGACGAGGGTCAGGGTGATCAGCGAGAAGAGCATCTCCCCGGCGCTGACCGTCGGCGAAACCGAGGCCGCGGTGTACATGAAGACCTGGTCGATGCCGCCCATCTGCGGGTTCGGCGCCACGGTGAAGGGCTGGCGTCCCATTTCGGTGAAGATCCAGCCTGCCGAGTTCGCACCAAACGGGGCCGCGATGCTCAGCAGCGCCAGGCGGGAGAGCCACTTGCTCTGCGGCACGGTGCCCTTGCGGGTCAGCCACAGGGCCAGAGCCGCGGTGAGCGCGGACAGACCGCCCAGGGTGATCATCAGACGGAAGCCCCAGTAGGTGACTTCCATGACCGGCAGGTAATTGATCTCCTGGCCTGCGTACGGGCCGAAGTTCGGGTCCTCCGGATAGTACTTGCCGTATTTCTCCTGGTATTCGGGGATCAGTGTGTTCACGCCCTTGACCTCAGTGGTGAAGTCGCCGTTGGCCAGGAAGGACAGCAGGCCAGGCAGTTCAAAGGTGGCCACGATGTCTGCACAGTTGGTGGAGCCCGGAGAGGTGATATCTCCCAGGGTGAGCACCGAGAAGCCGGTGCCGTCATGGCAGGCTGCTTCGGCGGAAGCCATCTTCATTGGCTGCTGCTCGAACATGAGCTTGGCCTGTTCGTGGCCGGTCAGTGCCACGCCGAGGAACGAGACCATGGCGACGACGGCGCCGATGCGCAGCGACTTGATCCACACGTGGTAGTCGGTCTTGTCGCGGCTCTTGCCCTTGCTCAGGTCCTGCCCGACGACAACGCGTCCCTGGGAGTCGACGGAATCGATGCCTTCCTTGCGGCGGCGGTAGAGGTGGAACCAGGAGATGCCCAGCAGGAAACCGCCGGCGACGGCGAATGCGCCGAAGAGCGTGTGCGGGAAGGTGATCAGCGCGGTGTTGTTGGTGAAGACCGCCCAGGCGTCGGTCATGACGGCCTTGCCGTCGATGATCTCAGCGCCGACCGGGTGCTGCATCCACGAGTTGGCGACCAGGATGAAGTAGGCCGAGAGCAGCGAAGCCAGCGCCGCGGCCCAGATCGTGGCAAGGTGGGCCAGCTTGGGAAGCTTCTTCCAGCCGAAGATCCATAACCCGAGGAAGGTCGATTCGACGAAGAAAGCCAGGAGGGCTTCCATGGCCAGCGGAGCGCCGAACACGTCGCCGACATAGCGGCTGTATTCGCTCCAGGCCATGCCGAACTGGAATTCCTGGACGATGCCGGTGGCAACGCCCATGATGAAGTTGATCAGGAACAGCTTGCCCCAGAACTTGGTCATGCGCAGCCACTGCTCGTTGCCCGTGCGGTACCAGACGGTTTGAAGCACCGCCACGGTCAAGCCCAGGCCCAGCGTCAAGGGCACCATCAAGAAGTGGTACACGGTTGTAATGCCAAATTGCCACCGGGCAATCTCTAATGCATCCATCGGGTCCTCTGTATATATGTGTCGCGAGTTGGTTGATTGCCAACTTCTACGCCCCGTAGAAATTAGCTCCCGTGATCACCATAGTTCAATTTCGACAACATGTAGAAATCGCGTCGGCCATGTCACTCGCGCGGCCCGGAAATCTGGGAAGCAGCCCTTAAAAATCAGGTTCGGGCGATTCTAAACCCGTAAACCGTTTCACGTCCACGGAAATTAAATTCCCCAAGTCAGCAAAAAGTACCCTTCATAACTTCAGCCGGAACGCCGCAAATAGGAAACGGCGTGCTCACAGAGCTCTTTTACGGTACGTAGAAATATTGGTCAAATGCCGCTACAATGAGATTTCCAAGCACCAGATTTCACGTCGTTACGACGGGAGGCCTGGTGCGCAGCAACTAAAGCAAGTGAGGTACTACCTAGTGGCCAGCCTTGGCGATCTGGAACGCTCCGTCATGGACCTGCTGTGGGATTCCGCAGAACCACTCACCGCAAACGACCTCCGGGACGATCTTGCGGCACTTGGTACCGATGCAAAGGAACTCGCAGTCACCACGGTTCTCACCGTGTTGGCACGACTGGAGAAGAAGGGCCTCGTGATACGCGAACGTACCACCCGCCCTCACCGTTACACCGCGTCCTCCACCCGCGAGGATCACACTGTGGGATTGCTCAACGACGCCCTGGGGACCGCCCAGGACCGCGAAGCAGTTCTCGCCCGCTTTATCGGCGGCATTTCAGCAGATGAAGCAGCATCCCTTCGTGCTATCTTGGACACTGTAAAGTCCGCCTAATTTACACGAACTTCGGGGACTGAGTGCTTCTCACCTCATATTTCCTAGCGGCGTTGGCTATCGCATTGGCGTGGCCAACGCCGCTGGCGTTGTCCAAGGCAAAATGGACCTCCCGTGCTCCCGTGCAAGCTGTCCTGCTCTGGCAGGCCATCGCACTTGGCGGTGGCTTGTCCATGATCGGCTCCATGCTGGTCTGGGGCCTGGCGCCACTGGGGAACGACCTGATCTCGGCGCTGATTGCCGGCTGGGGCTTGATCACCGGCGAACCCGGTGTCGCCTATCCCGGCGTCGTGCACCTTTTCGCCTTGAGCACCGCCCTGCTGTTCGGCTTCCATCTGGTGCTCACCCTGGCCCGCGCCGCATGGCGCACCACCAGACAGCGCGCCAAGCATCGGCAGCTGCTCCGCCTGCTAAGCAACCCTTCCGAGACCCGGCCCAATACCCTGGTGCTGGATCACGACATGCCGGTCGCCTATTGCGTACCGGGGATCGCCCAATCCGTCACCGTGCTCTCCCGCGGGCTGCTCACCAAGCTCTCCCCCGAGGAACAGGCTGCGGTGATCGCCCATGAAAGCTCGCATCTGGACCAGCGGCACGATCTGCTGATCCTGGCGTTCACCGCATGGAACGAGGCGCTGCCCTGGCTTCCGACGTCCCGGCTGTCGCTGGACGCGGTGCGCCAGCTGATCGAGATGCTGGCCGATGACAAGGCTCTGGAACAGGTCAGACGCCAAACCCTGCTCAAGGCCATCGTCACCGTCGCGGCGGCCGCCGCCCCCGAGGCTCCGGGCTCCGCCGCCGCAGGTTCATCCAACGCGCAGCAGGTAGGGATGCCCGGCGGCGAAGTCTCCTCCCGTCGCCTGCAACGGCTGCTCACCCCCGAGGAACCGCTGGCTAAACCGCAGCGCGGCCTGGTCCTTGCCTGCACCGTGCTGCTCATGGTGTGCCCGACCGTCCTGCTGATCGCTCCGCGCCTGCTGGCTTGGTAGCCGCCGGCCCCGCCAACAACGAAGTCCGCCGCCGCCAGCCCACGATACGTGGGCTGGCGGCGGCGGACTCGGTTTTCGCTGGTTTTACACGTCGATGCGTTCGCGCTCCAGGTCTTCGGCTCCGGCGATGATGAAGCTCTTGCGCGGCGCGACGTCCGAACCCATCAGCAGGTCGAAGATCTCCTCTGCCTGCTGGGCGTGCTCGATGTTCACCCGGCGCAGCATGCGGTGGCGCGGATCCATGGTGGTTTCGGCCAACTGGTCCGCATCCATCTCACCCAGGCCCTTATAGCGCTGGATCGGTTCCTTGTAGCGCCGCCCCTCGGCTTCGATCTTGGCCAGCAGGCGCTGCATCTCGGCTTCGGAATAGGTGTACACCACTTCGTTCTGCTTGGATCCGGGGTTGATGATCTCGATGCGGTGCAGCGGGGGAACCGCCGCGTACACGCGCCCATGCTCGATCATCGGCCGCATGTAGCGGTAGAACAAGGTCAGCAGCAGGGTTCGGATGTGCGCGCCGTCGACGTCGGCATCGGTCATCAGGATGATCTTGCCGTAGCGGGCCTGCTCGATGTCGAAGCTGCGGCCCGACCCTGCGCCGATCACCTGGATCATCGCCGCGCATTCGGCGTTCGAGAGCATGTCGGAGACCGAGGCCTTCTGCACGTTCAGGATCTTGCCGCGGATCGGCAGCAGCGCCTGGAATTCGCTGGAGCGAGCCAAGCGGGCGGTGCCCAGGGCGCTATCGCCCTCGACGATGAACATTTCGGAACGGCCGACTTCCTTGCTGCGGCAGTCCAGCAGCTTGGTTGGCAGCGACGAGGATTCCAGCGCGGTCTTGCGCCGTTGGGTTTCCTTGTGCATGCGGGCCGAGACGCGGGATTTCATCTCGTTGACGACCTTCTCCAGCAAGGAGGAAGCCTCGGCCTTCTCACTGCGCTTGCTGGAGCCGAGGCGTTCGTTCATGGCCTTTTCCAGAACCTTGGAAACCACCTGGCGCACCTGGGGCGTGCCCAGGATTTCCTTGGTCTGGCCCTCGAACTGCGGCTCGGCCAGGCGCACGGTGAGCACTGCGGTCATGCCGGCCAGGACGTCATCCTTCTCCAGCTTGTCCTTCTGGCCGAACTTCAGCTTGCGGGCGTTGGCCTCGACGTTCTTGCGGAACGACTTCAGCAGGGCCTGCTCGAAACCGGTCGTATGGGTTCCGCCCTTGGGGGTGGCGATGATGTTGACGAAGCTGCGCAGCGTGGTGTCGTAGCCAATCCCCCAGCGCAGCGCGACGTCGACTTCGCACACGCGCTGCACGTCCTCGATGTGGCTGCGGCCGTTCTCGTCGATCACCGGGACCTTCTCGTGGAAGGAGCCGCTGCCGTGGAAACGCCAGATATCAGTCACCGGCGAATCGCTGCTCAAGAAGTCGACGAACTCGCTGATGCCGCCGTCATGCTGGAAGACCTCTTCGTGAGGCCCTTCGGCCCCGGGGGTGCCGGGCAGGCCGCGCTCGTCGCGCAGGGTGATGCGCAGTCCTGGAACCAGGAACGACGTCTGGCGCGCCCGGTCCTGGAGGTCGGTATAGGAAAATTTCGCGTCCGGAGTGAAAATGTAGTTATCCGCCCAGTAGCGAATGCGCGTTCCGGTGACTCCGCGTTTAGCCTTGCCGATGACCTCCGGCGGGGTGGCCTTTTCGTGCGGGATGAATTCCGCATCGAACTTCTTGCGGCCCTTGTCCACGAAGGCTCCAGGCTCGCCACGGCGGAACTGCATGGCGTAGGTCTTGCCGCCGCGGTCCACTTCGACATCGAGCCGGGAGGATAGCGCGTTGACCACCGAGGCGCCCACGCCGTGCAGGCCGCCGGAGGCGCTGTAGGAACCGCCGCCGAACTTGCCACCAGCGTGCAGCTTGGTGAAAACGACCTCTAGGCCGCTCAATCCGGTTTTTGGTTCAACGTCTACCGGAATGCCTCGGCCGTCATCCTGGACCTCGACCGATCCGTCGCTATGCAGGATCACGTTGATCGATTGGCCGAAGCCGCCCAGGGCTTCGTCAACCGAGTTGTCGATGATTTCCCACAGGCAATGCATCAGGCCGCGGGAATCGGTGGAACCGATGTACATACCCGGCCGCTTGCGCACGGCCTCCAGGCCTTCAAGAACCGAGAGGTGGCGGGCGTTGTAATTTTCGGATGAGGCCACTGGGCTGCTGTCTCCTACTGACGCGAGAAAAGAACTACTTTGCATTCCATTCTAATCGTTACTTTGTTCGAATTGGCGGCATTTGGCGGTAATGCGGTTGCCGGTCCGGCCGTGAGAGCTTATCCACACTCGCTACGCGGTGAGCGAAAGCGCGGCCCTTTCGGGATAAAGTCAGGGGCAAAGCTGGTTGTATAGAGTAACCATCTATTTAGGGAGGCTGGCGATGACTACTACAACACCTAGTCGTGAACTCAACGCCCTCGACCGGTGCGACCGCTGCGGTGCACAGGCCTACGTACGGGCTGTGCTAGCTTCTACCGGCGGCGAGCTGCTCTTCTGCGCTCACCATGCACGGGACGTGGAACCAAAACTGCGCCCACAGACTTCCGTGTGGCATGACGAGTCCTCGCGGCTCCACGAAAAGCCGAAGGTCGACATCAACGACTGATCGTAACTTGTCCCGCGAGGGATGCACCGCAGGCGGTCCCATCACTGGATGGGACCGCCTGTGGTTTTTTGTGCCGCCAAGCTGCCGGCCGAGCCAGTCGCGCTGGCCGCGCTTGGGTGGTTAAGCAGCTGTGGCCGGGACGATCCTTGCGGATCGGCCCGGCCACAGCTCACTAACGACTTAGTCGAGGTAGTCCCGAAGCACCTGTGAACGCGACGGGTGGCGCAGCTTCGACATGGTCTTCGACTCGATCTGGCGGATACGCTCACGGGTCACGCCGTAGACCTTGCCGATTTCGTCCAGGGTCTTGGGCTGTCCGTCGGTCAGGCCGAAGCGCATGGCGACAACGCCGGCCTCGCGCTCAGATAGGGTGTCGAGCACCGAGTGCAGCTGCTCCTGCAGCAGGGTGAAGGAAACCGCATCGGCTGGCACGACGGCCTCGGAGTCTTCGATCAGGTCGCCGAACTCGGAATCGCCGTCCTCGCCCAACGGGGTGTGCAGCGAAATCGGTTCGCGGCCGTACTTCTGGACCTCGACCACCTTTTCCGGGGTCATGTCCAGTTCCTTGGCCAGCTCTTCCGGGGTTGGTTCGCGGCCCAGGTCCTGCAGCATCTGGCGCTGGACGCGTGCCAGCTTGTTGATCACTTCAACCATGTGGACCGGGATGCGAATGGTACGCGCCTGGTCAGCCATGGCACGGGTAATCGCCTGGCGGATCCACCAGGTCGCGTAGGTGGAGAACTTGAAGCCCTTGGTGTAGTCGAACTTCTCCACGGCGCGGATCAGGCCCAAGTTGCCTTCCTGGATCAGGTCCAGGAAAAGCATGCCGCGGCCGGTGTAGCGCTTGGCCAGCGAGACCACAAGGCGGAGGTTGGCCTCCAAAAGGTGGTTCTTGGCGATCTTGCCGTCGTGGATGATCTGCTCGTAGTCCCAGCGCAGTCGCTGGTCGATGCCTTCGCTGTGGTGATCCAGCTTGTCCTGCGCGAACAGGCCGGCTTCGATACGCAGCGCGAGATCGACTTCCTGTTCCGCGTTCAGCAGGGCAACCTTGCCGATCTGCTTCAGGTAGTCCTTAACCGGGTCCGCGGTAGCGCCGGCAACCATGACCTGTTGCTGCGGGGCGTCGTCGTCGGTGGTCGAGAGGGTAAAGCCCTTGGACTCTTCCTCTGGCTTCTCTCCGGCCTTTGCTTCGGCGTTTGCCTCGGCATCGTCGTCGAGTTCCTCGGGCTCGGTGGCCTCTTCGGTCTGATCTGCGGAGTCGGCTGCTGCCTTCTTGGTACGGGCCTTGGTAGCGCGCTTCTTCGCTACAGGCTTGGATACCGATTCCTCGGCGACGTCGACCTCAGCCTCGGTTGCCTTGCGATTAGCGTTCGTCTCAGAAGATGACACGAATAACCTTTCTAACGATGCGTTCCGGATGCACCTGCCGGTAACACCACTATGACCCTGTCAAGTCCGATAGCAATTCGTACACGACGAATCACCGTAAGTTGGCACGTCCTTTACAACGCACCAGCTCCGCCAAATGTTCCCAAAATCAGTGACTTTGAGGCATAGGCGCTTTCGAACCTAACCGGGTCTGTGGAACCATTATCCATGAATTGATGCCCGGACACCACTTGGAGGGCGCAAAGGCGCATCGTGTCATGCGAAATGGGCCCTCCAAGCCCTCAGCTGGTCGGTGGCCCAATGCGGCATGATGCCCTGATTGAGCATTTCCTTCAGCAGCTTCGCCAGATTGTAGTCCGGGCATTCGCGCAACACCTGGTCCAACAGCGTCATGGCCAGGGATCCCCTTCCCTTGGCCCATTCAATCCAGCCGAGCACACACATCAGCGCGTAGCGCTGGTGGTTCTGCGCAATGCCCAGCAGATCGCGGGCCAGGTACCACAACCTCTCGGTGCGCTCCCAATCGGGACTGCGCCACCCTTGGCCCAGCAGGAACTGGCCCAGTTCCGGCACTTCCTCCCCCGGTTCGCGTTCGGACAACTTGACCAGAACATCAACCGTTTCCCCATGGCTGGTACCGGCAAGATAGGGAAGGATGTCGCGCACGACTTTCCAACGCAACGAGTCGATCAGTTCGGCCGCGCAGGTTGGGTCCTCATGGATTTCCCGGGCAGCAAGTTCCGGCGGCAACTCCAGTAGCTTCGCCCAGCGGGCGATTCCTTCGACAGAATTCCCTCTGAGCGCGTCCGCCAGCTCCCTGACGTTCTCCGCGTTGGGCCATGGCTCCATGCCGCACCCGTCCCAGGGCTTGTCCAGCGGCGCCGATCCTGCCAGCACCATCGACAGGTGCGTCTCGTTTCCGTCGGTCTGCGGCCTTGGCAGCCAGGCCTCGACGCTTTCCGCATGGTAGTCCCAGATGCACCGGGGCCCCAGGCACCAGGCATGGCGCAGCTCGATGCCCCGCAGCTGCAGCCGGTCGCGGAGTTTCTCGTGCATCGCCCGGTAGGGAATTTCGCGGCAACTTCCGAGCCCTGACGGCGCGTAGACCACGGCGACAACACTGCGCACTTCGGGCATCCGGCGCAGGAGGTTTGTCACCTGCAACACCCAGGCATTCAGCCCTTCCTCCGGTTGCATGGCGGGCAGGTCGACGCGCAGCGTTGCTTCCAGCCGTTGTTCCTGGACCAGCAGGAGCACCACCGAATCGACGGGGTGGAATCCCAAAGCGTGCGGGATGTAGGCGAGGATGTCTTCAACATCCGCGAGGGACAGCGGGTGGCGTTCAGGTGTAGTAGTCATGAACCCACGGTGAAGCACCGGGCCCGTGTCCTTTCCCGATGCCTGGCGAACTGTGGAGAACCAAAGGGGCAGGCCGGCGAAGGACGCGGAGCTAGCCGTTTTCGGCCAGGAATCGCCTGGCCTTACCCCGTTCAATCAGCATGAAGGACACCCCGATGACCATCATGACGAACTGGAAGGACAGCGCGACGCGGAATGCCGGGAGGTTGTAGAGCTCCCCGGTCGAGCCGCCGGCTTTGTAGGCCCAGTCCATGATGAATCCGATGACGTAGATCGTGATGAAGGCGCCGATGAAGCCGCCGGTGTTCACCACGCCGGTTGCGGTTCCCTGCAGGTGGGGCGGATTGAACGTGCGGGCGAAGTCGAAGCCGATCACCGACGCCGGGCCACCGGCGGCGACTGCAACCATGAGGATGATCAGCACCCACATCGGCGCCTGTCCCGGCCACAGCAGCACGATAGCCCACATCACGACCATCCCGGCGATGATTCCCAGCGCGAAGAAGGAGCGCTTGCCCGGATGCCGAGATGTCAAGGCGCCAAGCAGCGGACCGACCAGCACTGCGACCACGACGAACACCGACATCAGGCTCGAAGCCAGTGCGCTGTCGATCCCTTGGCCTTGGACCAGGAACGGGTAGCCCCAGGTCATCATGAACGTATTGATCATGAATGCGGTGGAGAAGTGGGTCCAGAATCCGAGCCTGGTGCCGGGCTGCCGCAAGGCCGCCAGTAGGCGCGATCCCTGGTGCGTTCCGGCGCCCTGCTTGGCGTGCGCCCAGCTGTCGCCGTTGCGGACAAAGGCGATGGTGGTAATCAGCGTCGCGAAGGCAAAGGCCGAGAGGACCGAGAAGGCGGGAGTCCATCCGCGGGCCACGAGGATCATGTGGAACGGGAAGATGCTGATCAGCTGCCCCAACTGGCCGAACGTTCCCGTCAGCTGGGTCAGGATGGGGATCCGCGATCCGGAGAACCACAGCGGCAGCAGCTTCAGCACCGAGACGAAAACCATGGCATCACCCATGCCGACCATGACACGGCCGACAAGTCCCATGGGGACGTTGGTTGAAATGGCGAGGAACGCTTGGCCGGCGGTCATCAGCATCGCGCCGGTGGTAATCAGGATGCGCGGGCCGAAACGGTCCAAGAGCAACCCGACCGGGACTTGCGCCCCGGCATAGACCACCAGCTGGACCACCGAGAAGGTGGCCATGATCTGCGCGTTGGCGTCGAAGCGCTCGGTGGCTTCAAGTCCGGCCACGCCGAAGCTGGTGCGCTGCGCAATGGCCGAAATGTAGGTAAGTATTGCGAAACCGTAGACGAGCCACGATTTTTTCGAGTTCAGGTGGGAAGTGCTCACTGTTCCGTTTCACCCGGGAACGGGTCATTCTCGGAATTGTTCAGCCAGTCCTGCGTGTCTTCGATCGTCGCCAGGAAGTCTTCAACGCGGGTGCCCAGTTCCTCGGCATCCGGCATGTCTTCCCCCTCGTCGAGCAGCAGCGAACGGCGCTCGTGCTCCTGGGCGTGCGCGTCGAATCGCTGTTCGAAGCCGTCGACCATCTGGCGCACGTCGGTGCTGCTTTCGAGCTGCTCGGCCAGTTGCGTGTCGACCAGCCGGCCCGCTTCGCGCAGGTTGTCCGTCGGCAGGGCGAGCTTCAGCGCGGCGCCGACATGCTCCAAGGCGGCCACCGCCACCGCCGGGTACTCAGATTCGGCGAGGTAGTGCGGGGTGTGCAGCGAATAGCCGACCACGTCGCGCCCTGCGTCGTTGAGGCGGATCTCCATCAGCGAGGTCAGTCCCGCCGGGGATTCCACGGTGGGGCTCCAGGTCGAGATGTTTTCGATCAGGTCCTTGCGGTTGCCGTGGGCGGTGACCCCGACCGGGCGGGTGTGCGGCACCGGCATCGGCAGGGACGCGGTGCTGACCACGAGGCAGATGTTGAACGCCTCGATGAAGCCGAGCAGCTCGGCAACCAGCCGCTCCCATTTCAGGTCCGGTTCCACGCCGGTCAGCAGCCAGAACTTGCGTTCAAGCTCGTCGGTCATGAGATACATCTCCAAGCGCGGGGCCTGGTAGCCGGCGAAATGGTCGCCCAGGAAGGTCACCCGCGGCCGCTGGGAGGTGTAGGCCACCAACTCGTCGGCGTCGAAGGTCGCGAACAACTCGGAGTCCAGGCGGCCGAACAGCTCGTTGGCCACCTGCGAGTGGGCATGGCCTGCATCTGACATTCCGCGCAGCGCCACGTACATGCCCAGGCCCTGAAGTCGGGCGTCGTCCACCTCGGACGCGACCAACGTCATCAACGGTTCCCTGGACATGTCCACCTCTCTACTGACCACACTGGAAAGAATTCCTGCCCCGCCACGATGCTCCTGGCACACGGCATCCGGACACAGCTCAATCATCAATCCTAGCGCGTGCGGGCTTTCGCTCGCTGTGAAGTATCGCACGCCGACGCCGGACCTCGGATAACATCGTCTATGGGAGATACGCAGCCCACCGGCATCACCGTTTCCGGCATTGAACTCTGGGCTGTCTCGTCCTTAGACCCTACAAAGGCATAGAAGGAATGATTTTGTGATCAACTCCAGTGATCTCACACTGACTGCCATCGGCACCGACATCAAGCGCAAGAGCGCCGATACCCTGGTGCTGGGCGTACTGAAGAACGGCGACAAGGTGTCAATTGCCGCGTCCCCGTTCTCCGCGGACGTCACCACCGAACTTGAGAAGTCGCTGACCCTGATCGGCGTCGGCGGCAAGGCCGACGAGGTGGCGCTGCTGCCAGCCGTCGAGGAGACCAAGGCCAAGGTCCTGATGTTCATCGGCCTAGGCGTCAAAGAACTGTCGGAGCTGGATGCAGAGACCCTGCGCCGCGCCGCCGGTTCGGCCGCCCGCCAGATGTCCAACGCCAAGAGCGCGATCTACGCGCTGCCTGCCGACACCACCGAACGCGTCGCGGCGATCGCCGAGGGCATCGCCCTGGGCTCCTACCGCTACGAGAACCTGCGCACCGCCGCCAACGACAAGCCGGTGCTCGCCGAAGCCATGGTCGCCACCGACGCAGCGACCTCCAAGGACTTGCCGGACGCCCTCAAGCGCGCCGCGATCCTCGGCCGCGCCGTGCGCGCTACCCGCGATTTGATCAACACCCCGGCGAACCTGCTTTACCCGGAGTCCTTCGCCCAGGCGGTCAAGGACTACACCAAGCCGCTGCCGCTGAAGGTCACCGTCATGGACGAGAAGCGCCTGGCCAAGGACGGCTTCGGCGGCCTGATCGGCGTGGGCGGCGGCTCAGCCCGCCAGCCGCGCATGGTCAAGGTGGAGTACTCGCCGGCCAAGGCCCAGAAGCACCTGGCGCTGATCGGCAAGGGCATCACCTTCGACACCGGCGGCATCTCGCTGAAGCCGCCTGCAGGCATGCACGCCATGAAGTCGGACATGTCCGGCGCCGCCGCGATGTTCCAGACCATCTGCGCCGTGGCCGAGCTGGGCCTGGACCTGAAGGTCACCGCATGGCTGTGCCTGGCCGAGAACATGCCAGGCGGGGCCTCGACCCGTCCGGGCGACGTCATCACCATGTTCGGCGGCAAGACCGTCGAGGTGCTGAACACCGACGCCGAGGGCCGCCTGGTGATGGCCGACGGCCTGGCCGCAGCCAGCGAGGAAAAGCCTGACGTGATGATCGACATGGCCACCCTGACCGGCGCGCAGATGCTGGCACTTGGCCTGCGCACCGCCGGCATCATGGGCAACGAGCAGGTCCGCGACGACCTGGTCGCCGCGTCCGACGAAGCCGGCGAGCTGGCCTGGGCCATGCCGCTGCCCGAGGAGCTGCGCCCGAGCCTCGACTCGCAGGTGGCAGACCTGGCGAACATCGGCGAACGCATGGGCGGCATGATGACCGCCGCCGTCTTCCTGGAGGAGTTCGTCGGAGAGGTCGACGGCGCCAAGATCCCTTGGGCCCACATCGACTTCGCCGGTCCCGCCTTCAACGAGGGCCAGGCCTGGGGCTACACCCCGAAGAACGGCACCGGCTCGCAGGTCCGCACGCTGGTTGCCTACGCTGAAAAGCTGGCCGGCACCCGCTAGGACTATCCGTGGCGCATGGAATTTATCAATTTCATGCGCCACGGCCGGTTCAGGGCAACGAGACATACCCTACTTTTGGGCGCGCGAAGGTGACTGCACCGCGCCGACGGTACTAAGGTAAGTTTTGAAACATCACTGCGGATTGCTGGCGCGCGCCTACCAGCACAAACCATCGATCCGCGACCCGATCCCCTGGCCGACCAAAGTCGGCCTCACTAAGCTAATAACGAGGGAGCGTTCACGTGGCCGATTCGGCAGCAACGCAAGAATTTGATGTCCTCATCCTCGGCGGTGGATCCGCTGGATACTCGGCAGCATTGCGCGCCATCCAGCTGGGCTACACCGTCGGTCTGATCGAGAAGGAGAAGCTGGGCGGCACCTGCCTGCACACCGGCTGCATCCCGACCAAGGCTTACCTGCATGCCGCAGAACTTGCCGAGAACGCACGTGAGGGTGCCAAGTACGGTATCAACTCCTCGCTGCAGTCGATCGACCTGGCTGGCGTCCGCACCTACAAGGACGGCATCGTCGCCGGCAAGCATAAGGGCCTGCAGGGCCTGCTGAAGATGAAGAAGGTCAACGTTATCACCGGTAACGGCCGCCTCGTCTCGCAGGATTCCATCGATGTTGATGGCACCGTTTACAAGGGCAAGTACATCGTGCTCGCCACCGGTTCCGAGTCCAAGACCTTCGGCCTGGAAATCGGCGGCCGCGTCCTGACCAGCACCGAAGCCCTGAACATGGAAGACCTGCCGAAGAGCGCCATCGTCCTTGGCGGCGGCGTCATCGGCGTCGAGTTCGCCTCGGTCTGGAAGTCCTTCGGCGTGGACGTCACCATCGTCGAGGGCCTGCCGTCGCTGGTTCCGAACGAGGATCCTGCCATCATCAAGAACCTGGAGCGCGCATTCAAGAAGCGCGGCATCAAGTTCAACACCGGTGTCTTCTTCGAAAAGGTCGAGCAGGATGCCAACGGCGTTAAGGTCTCCCTGGCCGACGGCAAGACCCTGGAAGCAGAAATCGTCCTGGTTGCAGTAGGCCGCGGTCCGGTCACCGCGAACCTGGGCTACGAGGAGCAGGGCATCACCATCGATCGCGGCTTCGTGATCACCGATGAGCGCCTGCACACCGGCGTTGGAAACATCTACGCCATCGGCGATATCGTGCCAGGCCTCCAGCTGGCGCACCGCGGCTACCAGCATGGCCGCTTCGTCGCCGAGGAAATCGCCGGCAAGAAGCCGACCATCATCGAGGACATCAACATCCCGAAGGTGACCTACTGCGAGCCAGAGATCGCCTCCGTCGGCTACACGGAGCCCAAGGCCAAGGAGAAGTTCGGCGCCGATTCGATCGAGACCACCGAGTACAACCTGGCCGGCAACGGCAAGTCCTCGATCCTGGGCACCAGCGGCATCATCAAGATGGTACGTGTCAAGAACGGCCCTATCGTCGGCGTGCACGGCATCGGTGGCCGCATTGGCGAGCAGATCGGCGAAGCACAGCTCATCGTGAACTGGGAAGCCTACCCAGAGGACGTTGCACAGCTGATCCACGCGCACCCGACCCAGAACGAAGCCCTGGGCGAAGCCGCAATGGCTCTGGCCGGCGCTCCTCTGCACGGCTAACAGCGCATCAAGTCATGCGGGCGGCGCAGGTTTCGGCCGCGCCGCCCGCATGGTCTAGGCTCGGAGGCAACGCCTCCTACAAAATTCAAGTTTTATAAACGAGGAGATACGGGAAGATGTCTGAAACCGTAAACCTGCCCGCACTGGGTGAAAGTGTTACCGAAGGTACGGTAACCCGCTGGCTGAAGCAGGTCGGCGACCGCGTAGAGGTCGACGAGCCGTTGGTGGAAGTTTCCACCGACAAGGTTGATACCGAGGTTCCTTCGCCTGTTGCCGGAGTCATCGAGGAAATTTTTGTCGCCGAGGACGAGGAAGCCGAAGTCGGCGCTCCCCTGGTCCGCATTGGCGACGGTTCGGGTGCCGGCGAGTCCGCTGCCCCTGCTGCTCCTGCCGCCGAAGAGGCATCCGCAGAGGCGCCTGCCGCTGAAGAAGCACCAGCACCTGCCGAGTCTGCTCCTGCGGCTCCTGCCGCCGGCTCCGCTTCCGGCACCGAGGTCACCCTGCCTGCCCTGGGCGAGTCGGTCACCGAGGGTACCGTCACCCGCTGGCTGAAGGAAGTCGGCGAGGAAGTCGCCGTCGACGAGCCGCTGCTGGAAGTTTCCACCGACAAGGTCGACACCGAGGTTCCGTCCCCAGTGGCCGGCACCCTGCTGGAAATCCGCGTTCCGGAAGACGAGACCGCTGAGGTCGGCGCAGTCCTGGCCGTCATCGGTTCGGCAGATGCAGCCCCGGCAGCTCCTGCTGCTCCAGCCGAGCCAGCTCCGGAAGCCAAGGAAGAAGCTCCGGCCACCAAGGAGGAAGCACCGGCTGCCAAGGAAGAAGCTCCGGCCCCCGCTCCTGCAGCCCCGGCCGCTCCGGCACCTGCTGCCGCTCCGGCTCCGGCCGCACCAGCTGCTCCAGCCGCCGAGTCGAACGATTCGGGTTATGTCACCCCACTGGTTCGCCGCCTGGCCAACCAGCACGGCATCGACATCGCCTCGGTCAAGGGCACCGGTGTTGGCGGACGCATCCGCAAGCAGGACGTGCTTGACGCAGTTGCCGCCAAGGAAGCAGCTGCTCCAGCCGCTGCCGCCGCTCCTGCTGCCGCCAAGCCAGCCGCCCCGGCAGTCGAAGCTTCGAGCCTGCGCGGCACCACCGAGAAGGCTCCGCGCATCCGCCAGGTCATCGCCCGCCGCATGCGCGAATCGCTGGACGTTTCGACTCAGCTGACCCAGGTCCACGAGATCGACATGACCCGCATCGTGAAGCTGCGCGGCTCGGCCAAGAGCAACTTCAAGGCAGTCAACGGTGTGAACCTGACCTACCTGCCGTTCATCGCCAAGGCTGTTGCCGAGGCTCTGAAGGCCCACCCGAAGCTGAACGCCGAGTACAACGAAGAGACTCAGCAGATCACCTACCACAATGCCGAGCACCTGGCATTCGCGGTGGATACCGACAAGGGACTGCTGGTTCCTGTGGTTTCCAACGCTGGCGATCTGAACCTTGCTGGTCTGGCCAACAAGATCGCTGATGTCGCTGCCCGTACCCGCAGCAACAAGATCGGTCCGGACGAGCTGTCCGGTGGCACCTTCTCGATCACTAACATCGGTTCGGTTGGCGCCCTGTTCGACACCCCGATCATCAACCAGCCACAGGTTGCCATCCTCGGCACCGGTGCAATCGTCAAGCGCCCAATGGTCGTCACCGACGCCGAGGGTAATGACTCGATTGCCATCCGCCACATGATGTACCTGTGCCTGACCTACGATCACCGTCTGGTAGACGGTGCCGATGCCGGTCGCTTCCTGCAGACCGTCAAGGCACGTCTTGAAGGCGGCGCATTCGAGGGCGATCTGGGCCTGTAAGGCCGGGACGCTTCAGCGCTTCTAGCAAGGGGAAGCTTTCACGTTGGTTCGCCGGCGGTAGAAGCTTCCCCTTGTCGTTTCTACAATGCGTCGAACCTCGACTACTCTGGAGATATGACTTTTGCAATCTCTTTCCTCGTATTCCTGCACATCCTGGGTGCGGCAGCGATCTTCGGCGGCTGGCTGGCCAACTTCAAGACCCCTACTGTCAACGTGTGGCAGTGGTACGGCGCGCTGCTGCAGGTGATCACCGGCCTGGCTCTGGTAGGCATCTACGAAGCGCAGGACGCTGACGTCAACCACATCAAGATCGGCGTGAAGGTCGTCATCGCCCTGGGCATCGCCGTGGCCGCCTTCATCGGCCGTAAAAAGGTCAAGGCAGGCCAAGAAGTCTCCACCGGCATCGCCCACGCAGTCGGTGGGCTGGCACTGGTCAACATTGCCGTCGCAGTGCTCTGGAGCTAATCGCCCAACACGCTGTTGCGTCCGCTCACCGGCCGTTCTCCCTGATTCCTGGGAGAACGGCCGTTTGCAGTTTAACGGGCGCTGATTCTCAGTCGCTGCGACTGAGCACCGTCCCGAGGAACCACTGGCCGTCAACAAGCTCGACCTCGACCTGGATCCGTTCGGGGTCGCCCGCGCCCACCTGGTGCCGCAACGTGCCGGCTGCATCAACGTAGGTATAGGAACTGTGCGTCGAAAGGGCCTGAAGGATCACGGTGTCTGCGGAGCCGCGAGCCTGGATCGAGACATCCTCCAATTTCGTTTCGAGGCCATTGAACCGCAATTTCAGCTTGCGCATCGAGTCCAGGGTTTCACGGTCCCTCTGCAGTTGCTCCGAGTCCTCGACGTAGATTTTTCGCAGCGCCGAGGAATCGCCTGAGTTCATGGCCCGGTCACGCGCGGCGGACAGTGCCAGGAAGCTTGCAATGACTGTATCGGCTTCGAAGGAGCAGGCTGGGACCTCCCCGACGTCCAGGATCCGGCAGCCTGGCGTCTCGCCCGGTACTGCGCCCTGTGCCGCCGGGTCCGGCGGTTGGCCGGGCAACAGGTATTTCACCCCTAGGAAGCTGGCCGCAATCGCGATGCCTCCGATCGCGAGCGCGGCAACGACCTTCGCGCCTCCGGGGGTGCGGCGTAGACGGTGCCCGTGCCAGCTGCCGCTATCTCCCGGAATGACGGTGCTGGTCTTTCCTGCTTTCCGACGTGACCCGGCTCGACGGTGTTTCGTCCGTGCCGCCACGTCAGGGTGGATCGTATCCATCAGCTGGTTGCTGTCAGTGTCGATGAACCCTTCCCAGTGGATCGGCGCGGCCGGAATGCTGGAGAACAGCGTCCGGGCGAATTGGTCCGCGGTGGGGCGCTGCAGTGGATCTTCGTCCAACGAGTCGGCCAGGAGCTCCTGGATGATCTCGGGAACGCCGGGAAACTGGACCCTGACCGGCGGGCGGTAATGCGGCTCGTCCGGTGGTTCGCCGTCCAGAAGGTACCAGAGGCAGCTTCCCAGCGCGAAGACGTCCCGGGCGCCGAGCTCCTCCTCCCCTGCGCCTGTGAACGTCTCGGGTGCGATGAATCCGGGCGTCCCGGCGACTTCAGCCGCATCCTGGCTCAAAGAGGCTTCCTGGAAGTCGATGATCTTCGGCATGCCCTGTGCCGTGAGCATGATGTTGGACGGCGAAATGTCCCCGTGCCGCATCCCTGCTGCATGAAGTCCCGCAATGGCCTGGGCGATGGGGGCCAGAGCTGTCACGCATTCGGCGAGCGTGAAGTTCGAGCGCCGAGCCATGAGCGCAGCGAGGCTGCCACCCGGGCAGTACTCCATCAGCAGCCCGTCGCCTAGCTGGGTGCTGAGCATGCCGTAAGAATCGACGACATATTTCCTCGCGGCATTGACATTGTGAATCCTCTGCGACGCCACATTTTCCATAGTCAGACTAAGTTTCAGCACCATATATTGCTGGTCCGACTCTCGTCGAATGAGCCAAACTTTACATGGTGACTTGGTACTTAAGGGTTTCACTGTCATGTAACCGGGGCACGTTGGCCAGGCCAGCACATTCGTTGATTCATCCATGGTTTCGTTCTACCGAATAATCCCGAATTGCAAATTCGTTATCCACATGTACAGCGGGTGGTGGCGAATTAGCGACCGCCGGTTCAACGGCGTAGGGTAACCCCCATGGCGATCGAATTCGAAAGAGTCGGACTCGGCACAGAATACATTCCGTACATGCAGGCTTGGGACTACCAGATCCAGCTGCATGATGCGGTGGCCGCGGACGAACAAACCCCAAAAGTCCTCTTCCTCGAACATGCAGCCGTTTACACGGCTGGCAAACGAACTGAACCCGAAGATCTTCCCCTCGACGGCACCCCCGTTGTTGACGTTGACCGCGGAGGCAAACTCACCTGGCACGGCCCAGGACAACTCATTGGCTATCCCATCGTCAAGCTGCGCAAGATCAGCGCAATCAGGCTATACGTGGAAACCCTCGAACAAGCGCTGATCAACGTGGTCGACGAGTACGGCATCCCCACCGCGCAGGTGAAAGGACGCTCCGGGGTGTGGGTTCCAGGTGCGGAGGGCGAGCAGGACCGCAAGATCGCCGCCATCGGAATTCGAATCAACCACGGCGTGACCATGCACGGTTTCGCCTTGAATTGCTCGAATGATCTCAACGCCTATGACCAGATCATCCCGTGCGGCATCACGGATGCCGGCGTCACCACGATTTCCAAGGAACTGGGCCGCGAAATCTCCCCCAGCGACGTGGTCGATCGCGTCCAGCAGGAGCTTGAGCGTCTCCTCACCCCTCAAGTCGTCTAGACAACCACTCCCTTCCTTTAGAAAGAGCAGTCAATGAGCATCGAGCCAGAAGGCCGTCGACTACTGCGCGTTGAAAAGCGCAACGCCGCCGTACCCGTGGAGCGCAAGCCCGAGTGGATCAAGGCGAAACTCAACATCGGTCCTGAATACGTGGGGCTGAAAAACCTGGTGCAGTCCGAGGGACTGCACACCGTCTGCGAAGAAGCCGGCTGCCCGAACATCTTCGAGTGCTGGGAAGACCGCGAGGCCTCATTCCTCATCGGCGGTTCCGAGTGCACCCGCCGCTGCGACTTCTGCCAGATCGACACAGGCAAGCCGGCGGCGCTGGACCGCTCCGAGCCGTTCAAGGTCGCCATGAGCGTGAAGAAGATGGACCTGCGCTACGCCACCGTGACTGGAGTCGCCCGCGACGATCTCGAAGACGAGGGTGTCTGGCTGTACGCGGAAACCGTGCGCCGCATCCACCAATTCAACGAGAACACCGGCGTGGAACTGCTGATCCCGGACTTCTCCGGCAAGCCGGAGAACCTGGACGCGATCTGCGACTCCGCTCCGGAGGTCTTCGCGCACAACGTGGAAACCGTGCCGCGCATCTTCAAGCGCATCCGCCCGGCGTTCCGCTACGAGCGCTCTCTGGGCGTCATCACCCATGGCCACCAGCGCGGCATGATCACCAAGTCGAACCTGATCCTGGGCATGGGCGAGACCCGCGAGGAAATCTCGGAGGCCATGCGCGACCTGCACGAGGCTGGCTGCGACCTGCTGACCATTACCCAGTATCTGCGCCCGACCGAACGTCACCTGCCTGTTGACCGCTGGGTGAAGCCGCAGGAATTCCTGGAGCTGCAGCAGGAAGCCGAAGAGCTCGGCTTCGCCGGGGTCATGTCCGGGCCGCTGGTGCGCTCGTCGTACCGGGCCGGGCGACTGTGGGCAGGAGCCATGCGCAAGAAGGGCCGCGAGATCCCCGAGGCGCTCGCGCACATCGAATCCTCCGGCGACACCCGTCAGGAAGCTGCCTCGCTGATCGGAAGCTAGGCAACGCCGCCGGAAATGTCCCGGCCCGAATGGTACACTCCGGACCATTTGGGCCGGGACATCGTGCGTTGGCCCTCCCCCGCAGCCGTACGGGACTGGCAATTTCCCGCACTGGATTAGATCTCATAGATTCATCGCGTAGAATTGAGGCACTATGGCCAAAAACTCCGACAACGACGCTGCCTCGCAATCAAAGCGTGGGCTTTTTTCGCGTAAACCAAAAGCTGAGAAGCAGAACAAAGAGCCCGGTCGCCTAAAGCAGATCGGCCAGGTCTTCCAGATGACCCGCCGCCACGACCCGATGGTCGTCTGGTGGATGGCTCTGGCTGCCTTGGGAATCATCGCCGTGGGCCTGGTCATCGGCTTGCTGATCCGCAACTGGGTCACCATGCTGATCATCTCGATCCCGCTGGCCCTGCTCGCTGCTATGTACATCATGTCCCGCCGCGCCGAGAAGGCCGCCTTCTCGCAGCTGGTCGGACGACCGGGTGCTGTCGGCGCAGCGATGAGCGTACTGCGTCGCGGTTGGATCCTGAAAGAGGAACCGGTTGCCTACAACCGCCACCAGGACCTCGTGTTCATGGCCATTGGCCGCGCCGGCGTGGTGCTGGTCTCCGAAGGCCCCAAGTCCCGCGTGCGCGATCTGGTGATCTCCGAGCGCAAACGAGTCGGCCGCGTACTGCCGAACGTTCCGATCCACGTGATCAACGCCGGCCAGGACGAAGACCAGGTGGCCTTGGAAGACGTCGCCAAGAAGATGAAGAAGCTTCCGAAGTCGATCACCAAGCTTGAGGTCAGCGCAGTCGAGAAGCGTCTGAGCACCCTGACCGCGAATCGCCTGCCGATCCCCAAGGGCATCGACCCGAACCGCGTTCGCCCGAACCGCCGCGCCATGCGAGGCTAGGACCGGATAAAAAGAAACCGCATCGTTCGATGCGGTTTCTTTTTTGTCTTGATTCTGTGCAGCGCCACGGGCCTCGTGCCCGGGCCAAGGGAGCCTGCTCTTGCTAGCGGATGTTGACTAGGATGCTCTTGGCCAGTCGGTCGTGCAGTCCGCGCTGGTCCTTGTCGGCAATCAGTACCGGGATGAAAAGGCAGAGCAGCACCGAGCGAATCAGTCCCTGCAACGGCGTGACCGCAGTGCCGTCCGTCGACTGGACCTGCATCCTAAAGACCCGATGGCCGATGGTATGCCCGGTGATGCCTACTCCGATGATCTGGCCCAGGCCGAACAGCGCCAACGTTGCCCAGTCGTTCAGGTCGAAAAGCCACCAGCTGAGCAGCATCGACAGCCCCCAGTCGATGCTGATTGCCCCGAGCCGGCGCGGCAGGCGCCCAATCGAGCCGGGGCCCTTCTCTGGACGGCCCATGTGCTCCCCCGGCCAATGCTGGGAATTAAGCTGGGGCGGGCCTTCAAGCCACGAACTAAAGTCTTTGCGTTCCACCCCTCTAGTCTATCCGCGCACCCTGTGTAAACATTTTTCACTGATTTTCCGCACGGATTTGTTTGTTACACCCGTGCTTTCACACTGATCAGAGACGTACGACACGCCCGAACATGTTGTTTGTAACGCGGACGAAACAATAGAGACACCAATAAGAAACGGATCCTAGGTAAGCTTGATGGGTAAGCAAGAGAACAGCTCAGATCATTTCGTGTGATCGTTCCGTTTACCAAACCTAAATCTCACCAGGGAGTAACCTGCACATGTTTAAGAGTCCAGAAGAAGCTTTGGCCTACATTGCCGAAGAGGACGTCAAGTTCGTCGACATTCGATTCACTGACCTTCCAGGTGTCCAGCAGCACTTCAATGTTCCAGCCAAGTCGGTCGACGCGGACTTCTTCGTCAACGGCCAGCTCTTCGATGGTTCCTCCATTCGCGGATTCGCAGGTGTTTCTGATTCCGACATGCAGCTTATCCCGGATGTCAGCACCGCGTTCATCGATCCATTCCGTATCGAGAAGACCCTGGCCATGAACTTCTCGATCATCAACCCTCGCACCGGCGAGCCGTACCACCGCGATCCGCGTGGCGTGGCCGAGCGTGCCGAGGCCTACCTGGAATCGACCGGCATCGCCGACACCGCATTCTTCGCTCCGGAAGCAGAATTCTTCATCTTCGAAGACGTCCGCTACGAGTCCAAGCCGCAGGGTGCGTTCTACAAGATCGACTCTGACGAAGCGCCATGGAACACCGGTCGCAAGGAAGAGGGCGGCAACCAGGGTTACAAGACCCCGTTCAAGGGCGGCTATTTCCCTGTCTCCCCAACCGACAAGCAGGCTGACCTGCGCGATGCCATCTGCGTCGAGCTGGATGCAGCAGGCTTAGAAGTCGAGCGCAGCCACCACGAGGTTGGCGCTGCCGGCCAGGCTGAAATCAACTACAAGTTCAACACCATGGTGCATGCCGCCGATGAACTGATGCTGTTCAAGTACATCGTGAAGAACGTGGCCGACGCCTGGGGCAAGTCCGCAACCTTCATGCCGAAGCCGGTCTTCGGCGACAATGGCTCGGGCATGCACGTGCACCAGTCGCTGTGGAGCAACGGCGATCCGCTGTTCTACGACGAGAAGGGCTACGCCGGCCTGTCCGACACCGCCCGCTGGTACATCGGCGGCCTGCTGAAGCACGCAGATGCGGTGCTTGCCTTCACCAACCCGACCGTGAACTCCTACCGCCGCCTGGTCAAGGGCTTCGAGGCACCGGTCAACATGGTGTACTCGCAGGGCAACCGCTCGGCCGGTATCCGCATCCCGATCACCGGTTCGAACCCGAAGGCAAAGCGCATCGAGTTCCGCGCTCCAGATGCTTCCTCGAACCCGTACCTGGCCTTCGCAGCCCAGCTGATGGCTGGCCTGGATGGCATCAAGAACCGCATCGAGCCTGCAGACCCGATCGACAAGGACCTCTACGAGCTTCCTGCCGAAGAGGCCAAGGACATCCAGCGTGCTCCTGAAACCCTTGAGGAGGCGCTCAAGGCCTTGGAAGCCGACCATGAGTTCCTGCTCGAGGGCGGCGTGTTCACCGAGGACCTGATCCAGACCTGGATCGAGTACAAGCGCGAATACGAAATCAAGCCACTGAGCCTGCGCCCGAACCCATACGAGTTCGAGCTGTACTACGGCTGCTAATCCCCGCCCTGCGGGGTGACAGCACTACGCCGGGTTCCACCAACAGGTGGAACCCGGCGTTATTTCGTTCCGGGGTACGCTGGCGTCATGGACTTTTCCACCCGGGTCGGCGTGCAGCGCGAAGACGGCGAAACCGTGGGTCATCTCGACCCTGCGGATCCCGACTACAAACTGGTGACCCCGCGCAACGTCCTGAGCCACGCACTGGCGGATGCCTGCGGATACGTGGACGGCGAGCAGCTGCTGGTGGATCGCGGCATCAGCGAGGTGATGACCACCTGGGTGCTGGATGCCGGCTCCCGCGATGCCGCCGAGGTGCTGAACATACTGGAAATCTCACCCCACGGCATCGTCCTGGCCAATGCGCTGCGCACCAAGGCCCTGCAGCCCACCGAACGCTTCCGCGTGGCTTGGCCGGACGTGGAACACCGCTAATCGCCAAGCCAACCCTGAATCAGCGGCGGCTAGTATTCCTGCTTGTCTACCTTGGCGGTCCACGCTTCGAAGGCCCCCAGAGCCGAGGCCAGCTCGACCTTGGTGAACGGGATGCGCCGTTCGCTCATGGGAAGCTCCAGTTCGGTGTAGATGAAGTTGTCGTCGAAGCCGATGTTCGCCGCGTCCTGCCGGTCGTTCGCGTAGTAGACGTGCTTGAATCGCGCCCAGTAGATGGCGCCGAGGCACATGGGGCACGGCTCGCAGCTGGTGTAGAGCTCGCACTGTGACAGGTCGAAGGTTCCCAGAGCCTGTCCGGCCTTGCGGATCACGTTGACCTCCGCGTGGGCCGTCGGATCCGAATCATGCACCACGGTGTTGTATCCGGTGGCAATGACCTTGCCGTCCAGTACCACGACCGCCCCGAACGGGCCGCTGTCGTTGCTTTCCAGCGCCAGTACCGACTGGTCGACCGCTGCCTGCATTAACTGCGGATCCATGTCCTTTTCCCCCTCAAACCATCGGCGCTGCCGGGCAATCCGGGGGCGCCGAACCGAAATTTGGAACTGCCTGCCCAGCCTATCCCCTGATGAGGCGCGGGTGCGAGGGTCGAAATGAAATTCATGGTCTTGCCGCCGTCCCGCCGATGCAGATGCAGGTCAGGACGTGCGCTGGCGCATCACCCGCAGATAGCGCCACCGGATGAACCGCTGCGCTCCCAGCAGCAGCCAGAAGACCGAACGCCAGGTCCAGCGGTCCGAAGCGGCGGTGAGCGAGCGGATCTTCAGGAACACCGCTGGCCCCATCCGGCGCAGGATGAAGGCTTCTTCGCCGCAGACCGGGTGTCCCGGCAGGGTTCGATAGGCGAATCCGGCCAGGTTGCCGCATTCAACGACATCCACCACCTCGACAGGTTCGTGGATCGACGCCGGTCCCACGGGGACGATGATCTGCGGCTTGGCTCCGCTGCGGACTTTGTCCTGCGTGCTGATGCGGAATCCGCTGCGGGTTTTCACTTCCCCGTGCAGCAGCGCTGCCGCCGACTGCTCCCAGAACGCGTGGCCCGAGCCGAGGTAGACTTGGCGCCTCCACACACGCCAGCCTCCGGGCTCCGGGCTCCAGCGCTCCTCGCGGATCTGCGTCCGGGACATCAAGGCTAGTCTTCGAAGCCGTAGAACAGCTGCTCGAACAACGCCCGGGAGTGCCGGGTGGCGCGCAGGTAGTCTTCTTCCAGTTCCATGCCGGTGTTCGCCTCGTAGCCGCACCAGCGGGCCACGGCTTCCATGTCCCTCGCGGAGCTGGGCAGCACGTCGCTGGAACGACCCGAGGTGATGATCTCGGCGGAACGGATGCGGGTGGCCAGGCGCCAGGCGATGTCCAGCACCTCGGCCTGCTCTTCCGTGATGATTTCCAAGGCCGCCAGCTGGTCCAGCGCGACGAGCGTGGACGGCGTGCGCAGCTCATGGTGTTTCCAGGCGTAGCGCAGCTGGTAGAACTGCACCAGCCATTCGACGTCGGACAGCGATCCCCGGCCGAGTTTCAGATGCCGGTTCGGATCCGCTCCGCGCGGCAGCCGTTCTGCCTCTACGCGCGCCTTGATCTTGCGGATCTCCTTGATCTCCGCCTCGTCCAGGCCGCGGCCGTAGCGGATCGGCTCGATCAGCTCCATGAAGTCCTGGCCCAGCTGCTCGTCGCCGGCGAACGGCCGGGCGCGCTGCAGCGCCTGCCGTTCCCAGACTTCCACCCAGCGCTCATAATAGGCGGCATAGGAATCGAAGGAGCGCACCAGAGCGCCCTGGCGCCCCTCGGGGCGCAGGTCCGAGTCGATCTTCAACTTCACCTCGGCCGGGATGGCCGGCTTCAACGGCTTGGAGCTCCACGACATCAGCTCGGTGACCACACGCGAGGCCTGCTCCTGGGCCTGCTGGTCGGTCGCGCCTGCAACCGGGCGCTGGACATAGAGCACGTCCGCGTCGGAGCCGTAGCCGATCTCCTGCCCGCCTTGGCGGCCCATGGCGATCACCGCGATGCGCGCCTGCTCCCCGTGAACCGCCTGGTCGGCGGCCAGCAGCACGGTGAGGATCCCGTCGATCATGACCCCGTCGATGTCCGACAGGGCCCGGCCCACCTGGTCCACCCGCAGCAGGCCCGCGCCGTCGGCGAGCGCGACGCGCAGGATCTCGCGGCGGCGCACGAGCCTGATCTGCCGGATGGCGGCTTCGGGTGCCTTGGTGCGCTGGATGATGGAGGTGTTCTGCTGCGCCAGGCTTTCTCGGCTCAGCGGCATCAACGAGCTGTCGGTGCCCAGCCAGGCGGCGGCGGCCGGCTCATTGGCCAGCAGGTCGGTGAGGAAGCGCGTATTGGACAGCAGGTGGCTCAGGCGCTCGGCGGCGGCGTTGGTGTCGCGCAGCATGCCCAGGAACCAGTGGGTCTTGCCCAGGGACTCGCTGAGGCGGCGGAAGCCGAGCAGCCCGGCGTCCGGGTCGACGCCGCGGGCGAACCAGTCAAGCAGCACCGGCAGCAGCTGGCGTTGCAGGGCCGCGCGGCGGGAGACTCCCCCGGTGAGCGCCTCGATGTGGCGCATCGCGGCCTTGGGGTCCAGATAGCCCAGGGCTCGCAGCCGGGCCTGCGCGGATTCCGCGGTGAGCCGGACGTCGTCCGCCGAGAGATTGGAACTGCTGACGAGCAGCGGGCGGTAGAAGATGCGTTCGTGCAGCGAGCGGACCAGGCGCTTGGTTTCGTTCCAGCGGCGCAGCAGCTTTTCCGGGCTCGTGGCTTGCAGGTCCCCGGCGCCGCGGATGGCGCGGGCCAGCACGCGCTGGGCGTTTTCGTTGCGCGGCATCAGGTGCGTGCGGCGCAGCTGGCTGAGCTGGATGCGGTGCTCCAGCAGGCGCAGGAAACGGTAGGAGCCATCGAAGTTGGTGGCGTCCTCGCGGCCGATGTAGCCGGTCTCGCTCATCGCGTGGATGGCCAGGGTGGTGGTGGGCACCTGGATGGAAGGCTCCACCCGTCCGTGGACCAGCTGCAGCAGCTGCACGGTGAACTCCACGTCGCGCAGCCCGCCCGGGCCCAGCTTGATCTGCCAGGGCACGTCGTCCTTGGAGATGTTGTCGCTCACCCGCCGGCGCATGGCCTGCACGGATTCCACGAATCCGTCGCGTTCGGAGCTGGACCAGACCATGGGCGAGACCATGCGCTCGTAGGCTGCGCCCAGGTCCTTGTCGCCGGCGATGGCGCGCGCCTTGAGCAGCGCCTGGAACTCCCAGGAGTGCGCCCAGCGCCGGTAATAGGCCTCATGCGAGGACAGGGTGCGGGTCAGCGCGCCGTCCTTGCCTTCGGGGCGAAGGTTGGCGTCCACTTCCCAGAGCATCGGCTCGGGGCCGGGAACCATCAGCGCGCGGGCGGCGTTGCCGCACAGCACCGTGGCGACGGCGCCGGCCAGATCTTCCTCGATGCCCGGCAGCGAACCATGCACGTAGATCACGTCCACGTCGGAGATGTAGTTCAGCTCGCGGGCGCCGCACTTGCCCATACCGATCACGGCCAGCTTCACCTGGTCGACCTGTTCGGGGGTGTACTGTTCGCCGGCTTCGGCGCGGGCCACGGCCAGGGCGCCTTCCAGGGCTGCCGCGGCCATGTCAGCCAGTTCGGCGGCGACCTGCGGCATGACCCATTGCGGCTGGGCCGATCCCAGGTCGCGGTAGGCCAGCGAGAGCAGCGCCATCCGGTAGCTGACGCGCAGCTTCTGCCGCGCCTCGGCCCCCGTGCACGAGGCGACCCAGTGGCCGTTCGGAGTCTGCACCGCGCCGACCGCTGCAAGCATGTCGTTGCGCAGCTGGTCTGCGGGCACATTGGTGAAGCTGGTGGACGGTGCCTGCGCAACGACCTGCAGCGCGTCCTCGCATCGGATCAGGAATTCGCCCAGTGCCGCGGAACTGCCCAGCAGCCGGATCAGCGCCTGGCAGCTCTCGGCCTGCAGGAAGATCTCCGCCGCCTGCGGGTGGCGGTCCACCAGGCGCAGGGCAAGCAGCAGGGCTTGGTCGGGGTCCGGCGCGTGCGCCATCATCTTCACGATCAGTTCCGGGTCCAAGGTGGACAGTTCCGTGGAATCGAGGAACTTCTTGGCCCGTTCAACATCGGAGAACCCGGCGTTGATCAGGGATCGCGAGGAAATTTCTGTCATGGCGTGAACGTCGGCTCCTGACTGTGTGACGCGCGTCGGCGCGCCGGGGTCCTCCTAGAGGATCCCCAGGTATTTATCCAGCTCGTACGGGGTGATGATCTGTCGGTACTCTTCCCATTCGGCACGCTTGTTGGCCAGGAACGAGTTGAACACCTGCTCACCGAGGATCTCGGCCATGAGCTCGGACTCCTCCATGGCGCGCAGGGCGTCGTGCAGGCTGCCCGGCAACGGCACGTGGCCCGAAGCCCGGCGCTCGGCGGTGGACAGGCTCCAGACGTCGTCCTCGGTCGGGTCTTCCAGCTCGTAGCCTTCGCGAATGCCCTTCAGGCCGGCGCCCAGCAGGCAGGCGTAGGCGAGGTACGGGTTGGCGGCTGAATCGATGCCGCGGTACTCCACACGCGCGCTTTGGCCCTTGCCCGGCTTGTACAGCGGCACGCGCACCAGGGCGGAGCGGTTGTTGTGCCCCCATGACCGGTGGCTCGGGGCTTCTCCCCCGCCCCACAGGCGCTTGTAGGAGTTCACGAACTGGTTGGTGATCGCGGTCATTTCCTGCGCATGGTGCAGGATGCCGGCAATGAACGACCTGGCGACGTCGGAGAGCTGGTACTCGCGGCCGGCCTCGAAGAATGCGTTGACATCGCCTTCGAACAAGGAGAAGTGGGTGTGCATGCCGCTGCCCGGATGCTCGGCGAAGGGCTTGGGCATGAAGGTGGCGTGGATGCCCTTCTGCATGGCCATTTCCTTGATGACGGTGCGGAAGGTCATGATGTTGTCCGCAGTCTGCAGGGCATCGGCGTAGCGCAGGTCGATTTCGTTCTGGCCCGGTCCGGTCTCGTGGTGGGAGAACTCCACCGAGATGCCCAGGGCTTCGAGCGTGGTGACCGAGGCGCGGCGGAAGTCCTGGCCGACGCCGTCCGGCACATGGTCGAAGTACCCGCCGTTGTCAATCGGCTGCGGACGCCCTTCGGCATCCAGCTCGGAGTTCTTCAACAGGTAGAACTCGATCTCCGGGTGGGTGTAGCAGGTGAAGCCCATATTGGCCGCTTCGGTGAGCTGGCGCTTGAGCACCTGGCGCGGGTCGGCGTTCGAGGGCTGGCCTTCGGGGGTGAGGATGTCGCAGAACATGCGGGAGGTCGGCTCGACCTCACCGCGCCACGGAAGCAGCTGGAAGGTGGCCGGATCGGGTTGCAGGAGCATGTCTGATTCGGAGATCCGGGACAGGCCGTCGATCGAGGAACCGTCGAAGCCAAGACCTTCTTCAAAGGCGTCCTCGACTTCTGCGGGTGCCAGCGCCACAGATTTCAGTGAACCAACCACATCGGTAAACCACATGCGCACAAATCGAACGTCACGTTCTTCAATGGTGCGCAGCACGAATTCCTGCTGACGATCCATATTCCACCGCCTTATAAATGCTAGAGTCCGGCGCCCATCAGGCCCGTAGTTATGTTGACCTGTTGCAAGACTATAACGTTTCGACCTCTTTAGCCGTGCAAGCACCGCCTGCGCCAAGTGCGATAAAGTCGTTTCATGCCTCAACCATACGTAGCGAACCCTGAAAAAGGCCCGTCCCGCATCCGGGTTCACCATCTACAGCAAGCCAAAGAACAAGGCGAAAAATTCGCCATGTTAACCGCATATGACGTCATGATGGCCGAAATTTTCGATGAAGCGGGAATCGAGATCCTGCTCGTGGGCGATTCAGCCGCCAACACCGTCATCGGTTACGAATCCACGCTTCCCATCAGCATCGATGAAATGATCATCTTCACCAAGGCCGTTGCCAACGGAAGCAAGCGCGCCATGGTTGTCGCCGACCTCCCGTTCGGCAGCTACGAGCAGTCCCCTGCCCAGGCCGTGGACACCGCTGTCCGTCTGATGAAGGAGGGACATGCGCACGCCGTGAAGATGGAAGGCACCGCCGCCTACGCCGACCACGTGCGCGCCATGGTCCTGGCCGGGGTTCCGGTCATCGGGCACATCGGCTTCACCCCGCAGTCTGAGCACGCCCTGGGCGGCTACCGCATCCAGGGCCGCGGCGACGCCGTGGAGGGCATGAAAGCCGATGCGTTGGCCCTGCAGGACGCCGGCGCGTTCTGCATCCTGATGGAAATGGTTCCGAGCCCTGCCGCCAAGCTGATCGACGAGGCACTGGTGGTGCCGACCATCGGCATCGGCGCCGGGGCCTCGACCACCGGCCAGGTGCTGGTCTGGCAGGATATGCTGGGACTGGGGGGACGCCGCACCCCGAAGTTCGTCAAGAAGTACGCCGATTTGCGCACGACGGTCTCCGAGGCGGTCAGCGCCTACCACCAGGACGTCTTGGCCGGCACCTTCCCGTCGGCCGAGTACGAGTTCGACAAGTAGCGTTTCGTCGGCCCACGCCGCGGCAAAGAGGAAACCGGTGCCAGCGGCCCCGTGCAGGGGCTGCTCGCACCGGTTTTCTTGTGCGCGGACGCAGGAGAACTAGTCGTCTTCTTCGTCTTCCGCATCCCAGGCGTCGTTGCGCGCCTGCACTTTTTCCAGCGCGGTGCGGGCTTCAGCCTCGGTGTCGTACGGGCCCAGCAGCTGGGACCAGTCCGACTGCGCGCCCTTCTCGATGCTCTTCGTGTTCACGTTGTACCAGTACTTCCCCTCACCGGGGGTTCCTTCTGAGCTCATCGCCTGCTCCTTCAGATGGTTCTATGGCTGCCTAGCTCAACGCTAGCGCACCGGGATAGTTTTCGGTGTGAAATGCGTTCGGCTCTCAGCTCATCCACAAATCCGGGGGCCAGCCGGGCGATAGAATATCTTCATGGCTACTGTTGCAACTGCACCAATCGGAAATCTCACCGCGGGCGTGGTCTCCCCCCAGCTCCCGGTGCCCAAGAACATTGAACGTCCGGAGTACGTGGGCAAGCGCGAACCGGCCAAGAACACCGCATCCGAGGTCAAGAGCCCCGAGGTCATCGAACGCATCCGCATTGCCTCACGCATCGCGGCGCAGGCGCTGGCCGAAGTCGGCAAGGCCTGCCAGCCAGGGATCACCACCGACGAGCTGGACCGCATCGGCCACGAGTTCCTCCTGGACCACAACGCCTACCCGTCCACCCTGGGCTACCGCGGCTTCCCGAAGTCGTTGTGCACCTCGCTGAACGAAGTGATCTGCCACGGCATCCCCGACTCCACGGTCCTGCAGGACGGGGACATCATCAACATCGACATCACCGCCTTCATCGGAGGGGTGCACGGCGACAACAACGCCACCTTCCTGGTGGGCGACGTGGACGAGGAATCCCGCCTGCTGGTCGAGCGCACCGAGAACTCGCTCAAGCGCGCTATCAAGGCGGTCATGCCGGGCCGCGAGATCAACGTCATCGGCCGCACCATCGAAAGCTACGCCAAGCGCTTCGGCTACGGCGTGGTCCGCGACTTCACCGGCCACGGCGTGGGCGAGGCCTTCCACTCGGGCTTGATCATCCCCCACTACGATGCGGCGCCGGGCTACAACACGCTGATCGAGACGGGCATGGTCTTCACCATCGAGCCGATGCTCACCCTGGGCACCGTTGAATGGGACATGTGGGCCGACGACTGGACTGTCACCACGCGGGACAAGAAGCGCACCGCGCAGTTCGAGCACACTTTGCTGGTCACCGACTCGGGCGCCGAGATCCTCACCCTGCCATAGGGCGCGGCGCCGACGCGGCGCGCAAAAACCAGAGGCGTTGGCCTGGTCCCTGAAAAGGGCCGGGCCAACGCCTCTGGTGTATCCCGAAGGGTCAGTCTGCGGTCAGTGGTCGTTGGGTCCCCTGCGGAGCCTTGCCGCGCTGTTCGCGTAGCTTCTCCATCGCCGCCTCGAAATCCTGCAGCGACTGGAAATTGTGGTAGACACTGGCAAAACGCAAGTATGCCACCTCGTCCAGGCGCGAGAGCGGGTCGAGGATTGCCAGTCCCACCTGGTGCGCCGGGATCTCCGCGGCGCCCGAGGTGCGCACGGCTTCCTCGACTTCCTGCGCCAGAATCGCCAGGTCGTGGTCTGTGACCGGCCGTCCCTGGCAGGCCTTGCGCACGCCGTTGATCACCTTGTTGCGGGAGAACGGTTCAACCGCACCGGACTGCTTCAAGACGCTCAGGCTTGCGGTTTCGATCGTCGTGAAACGACGGGAGCACGCGGTGCACTGCCGGCGCCGGCGGATGGAGACGCCATCATCAGCAACTCGGCTATCGACCACACGCGAATCGGGGTTGCGGCAATAAGGGCAGTTCATGACACCTCCAACTCAGTGCTAAAACTGGATTCCACAAAGCGTACCTTCCGAAATCCACACATGTCATGTATTAGTTTAGCGCTTTGTGCGCCTTTCGCACGGCGACCGCGTCGCCGTGGGCCGGAAGGTCCTCGGCAGTCGCCAGATTAATCACGTGCGCCGCGACATCGCCCAACGCCGACTTGTCGTAGCTGATGACCTGCACGGCCTTCAGGAACGTGTTCACGTTCAGCCCCGAGGCGTGCAACGCGGTGCCGCTGGTCGGCAGCACGTGGTTGGACCCGGCGCAGTAGTCGCCAAGCGACACCGGGGCATAGTCGCCCACGAAAATCGCGCCGGCGGCGGTGATGCGGGCGGCGTCCTGCGCGGCGTTGCCGGTCATGATTTCCAGGTGCTCCGCCGCATAGGCGTTGCAGACATCCACGCCCTGGTCCAGGTCCTTGACCAGGATGATCGCGGACTGGCTGCCGCTCAGCGCCTCGCGGACGCGTTCGCTGTGCTTGGTGGCCGCGACCTGGACGTCCAGCTGCTCGCGCACGGCCTGAGCCAGTGCCGGCGAGTCGGTGACCAGCACCGCGGCGGCGTTGGCATCATGCTCGGCCTGCGAGATCATGTCGGCGGCCACGAAGTCCGCCTTTGCCGTGCTGTCGGCCAGGATCGCGATCTCGGTGGGCCCTGCCTCGGCGTCGATGCCCACGACGCCCTTGACCAGCCGCTTGGCGGTAGCGACGAAGACGTTGCCCGGACCGGAGATCACGTCCACCGGCTCGATGCCGCCGCGCGGGTCCCCCGGCACGTCCACGCCATAGGCGAAGGCCGCCACGGCCTGGGCGCCGCCCATGGCGTGCACCTCCTCGATGCCCAGCAGCTTCGCGGCAGCCAGGATGGTGGGGTGCGGCAGTCCGCCGAACTCCTTCTGCGGCGGGCTGGCCAAGGCCAGGGACTTCACGCCCGCGGCCTGGGCCGGGACGGTGTTCATGATGACCGAGGACGGGTAGACGGCCAGTCCACCAGGCACGTAGAGGCCCACGCGGCGCACCGGCACCCAGCGCTGGGTGACGGATCCGCCGTTGCTGTAGTCGACCACGGCGTCGGCCGGCACCTGGGCGGCGGCGAAGAGCCGAGCGCGGGAGATCGATTCCTCCAGCGCCAAGCGGACCGCGGGATCAAGTTCGGCCAGCGCCTTGTCCAGTTCCGCCTGCGCAACCCTTGTATGATCCAGCTCCACCTGGTCGAATCGCCGGGCCAGGTCCTTGAGCGTGCCCATGCCGTGGGCACGCACATCATCGATAATCTGCTGCACGGTTTCAGCGGCGGTCTGCGAGTTCATGGCAGGGCGCGGCAGGTTGGCCTTGAGCTGGGCGTAGCTGAAGTCCTCGGCGCGCCAGTCGAGGGTTGCGAGTTCGGAAAAGACGGTTACTGGATTGGAAGTCACGTACCCATTTTAACGCCGAAGACCGGGTGCGGCACCCATTGGTTACCTCACCCGGTCATCTGCGGCTGCGCCGCAATGCTCCGGAGCGCTACACGTCCAGGCAATTGGGGCCGAGCAGGACCTTCAGGTCGCCGAACAAGGCGGGGTTAGGGTTCACCCGGAAGTTCATGCCCAGGCGCAGCAGCGAGGTGCCGCGGCTGCCGGTGAGCTTCACCCGGACCTCGGTGTTGCCGCTGTGGGTGCGCAGCACGTCGCCGAGTTTCTGCACCAGGGATTCGGTGGCCTTGTGAGTCGGGATGCCGATGACCACCGGGCCGCCGTTGGCGTCCTCGGACAATTCGGGGATCATCATTTCCTGGGCGTTGAGGGTGATGGACCCGTCGTCGCGGCGCTGTACGCGCCCCTTGATGACCACGATCAGGTCGTCGGCCAGCACCTCGGCGATCGGCTGGTAGGCCTGTCCGAAGAACATGACCTCCATGGAACCGGAGAGGTCCTCCACCTCGCAGCGCGCGTACGGGTTGCCGCTCTTCTTGGCGATGCGCCGCTGCAACCCGGAGATCATGCCTGCGATGGAGATGATATGCCCGTCCTGCGGCCCGTCGTCGGACAGCACATGGGTCACGGACATGTCGGCATACTGCTCCAGCGCGGAACCCAGGCCCTGCAGCGGGTGGTCGGAAACGTACAGCCCGAGCATGTCCCGCTCGTAGGCCAGCTTTTCCTTCTTGTCCCAGTCCGGGAGGTCCGGGATGGCCACGGTCATGGCATCCGAGGCCTCGGAGGGATCCAGGGCGCTGAACAGGTCGAACTGGTTGGCCGCCTCGTTGCGCTTGAGCTGGATGACCGAGTCCACGGCTTCTTCGTGGATCGCGACCAGCGCGCGGCGGGGGTGGCCCATGGAGTCGAAGGCTCCGGCCTTGATCAGCGATTCGATGGTGCGCTTGTTGCAGACCACCGCGGGGACCTTGTTCAGGAAGTCGCTGAAGTCGGTGTAGGCGCCCTTTTCCTGGCGCGCCTGCACCATGCCGTCCACGACGTTGGAGCCGACGTTGCGGATGGCGCCCATGCCGAAGCGGATATCGTTGCCCACAGGGGTGAAGGTCAGGGCCGATTCGTTGACGTCCGGAGGCAGCACGGTGATGCCCAGATGGCGGCACTCGTTGAGGTACAGCGCGAGCTTGTCCTTGTCGTCGCCCACCGAGGTGAGCAGCGCGGCCATGTACTCGGCCGTGTAGTGCTCCTTGAGGTAGGCGGTCCAGTAGGACACCACGCCGTAGGCCGCCGAGTGGGCCTTGTTGAACGCGTAGTCGGAGAAGGGCAGCAGGATGTCCCAGAGGGCCTGCACGGCTTCCATCGTGAAGCCGTTGTCCATCATGCCCTTGGAGAAGCCGGCGAACTGCTTGTCCAGCTCGGACTTCTTCTTCTTGCCCATGGCGCGGCGCAGGATGTCCGCCTGGCCCAGCGAGAAGCCTGCAAGCTTCTGCGCGATGGACATGACCTGTTCCTGGTACACGATCAGGCCGAAGGTCCCCCCGAGGATCTCCCGCAGCGGCTCTTCCAGTGTCGGGTGGATCGGGGTTTCTTCCTGCAGCTTATTCTTGCGCAACGCGTAGTTGGTGTGCGAGTTCGCGCCCATGGGGCCCGGGCGGTAGAGCGCGAGCACCGCGGAAATGTCTTCGAAGTTATCCGGGCGCATCATCTTCAGCAGCGAGCGCATCGGACCGCCATCGAGCTGGAATACGCCCAGCGTGTCGCCGCGGGCCAGCAGCTGGTAGGTTGCCGCGTCGTCCAGCGGCAGGGTCTCCAGGTCCAGCTCCACGCCCTTGTTGGCCTTCACATTGGCCAGGGCGTCGGAGATGATGGTGAGGTTTCGCAGACCGAGGAAGTCCATCTTGATCAGCCCCAGGCCTTCACAGGTTGGGTAGTCGAACTGGGTGATGACCTGCCCGTCCTGGATGCGCCGCATGATCGGCACGACATCGATGATCGGGTCCGAGCTCATGATCACGCCGGCGGCGTGCACGCCCCACTGGCGCTTCAAGCCTTCGAGCCCCTTGGCGGTTTCGAAGACACGCTTGGCCTCGGGGTCGTTAGCCACGAGGTTGCGGAAATCCCCGGCCTCCGAGTAGCGCTTGGACTCCGGGTTCTCGATGTCGTTGAGCGGGATGTCCTTGGCCATGACTGCCGGCGGCAGCGCCTTGGTGAGGGACTCGCCCATGGAGAAGGGGTAGCCCAGCACGCGTGATGAGTCCTTCAGCGCCTGCTTCGTCTTGATCGATCCATAGGTCACGATCATTGCCACACGCTCATCGCCGTACTTCTCGGTGACGTAGTGGATCACTTCGGAGCGGCGGCGATCATCGAAGTCGACGTCGAAGTCGGGCATGGAAACACGTTCCGGGTTCAGGAAGCGCTCGAAGATCAGGCCATGAACCAGCGGGTCCAGGTCGGTAATGCGCATGGCGTAGGCAACCATGGAGCCTGCGCCGGAACCGCGGCCCGGGCCGACGCGGATGCCGTGGTCCTTGGACCAGTTGATGAAGTCCGCCACGACTAGGAAGTAGCCGGGGAAACCCATCTTGATGATGACGTCCAGCTCGAAGTCCGCCTGCTTGCGCGAAGCCTCCGGGATGCCGTTCGGGTAGCGGTAGTGCAGACCCTTGTCGACTTCCTTGATCAGCCAGCTCGTCTCGTCCTCGCCGGGAGGGCAGGGGAACTTCGGCATGTAGTTGGCGCTGGTGTCGAAGGTGAGGTCCACGCGGTCCGCAATATGCAGCGTGTTGTCGCAGGCCTCGGGGAGTTCCTTGAACAACTCGCGCATTTCGCGCGAGCTCTTCAGGTAGTAGCCGGTGCCGCTGAAGGCGAAGCGGCTGCCGCCCTGGTCGTAGGTCGGCTCATCCAGCGTGGAGCCCGAGTTGATGGCCAGCAGCGCTTCGTGGGCCTTGGCATCGGCCTCGTGGGTGTAGTGCAGGTCATTGGTGGCGACCAGCGGAATGGCAAGTTCCTTGGCCAGCCGCAGCAGGTCCTTGGTGATTCGGCGTTCGATTTCCAGGCCGTGGTCCATGATTTCGCAGAAGTAGTTCTCCTTGCCGAACAGGTCCTGGAATTCGGCGGCTGCGGCCTTCGCGGCATCGTACTGCCCCAAGCGCAGCTTCGTCTGCACCTCGCCCGAGGGGCAGCCGGTGGTGGCGATCAGGCCCTCGTGGTGGTCGTTGAGCAGCTCGCGGTCCCAGCGCGGGTACTTGCCGAACACGGAGTCCAGCGAGGCGCGCGAGGAGCCCTTGAAGAGGTTGTCCATGCCCTTGTTGTTGTAGGACAACAGGGTCATGTGGTTGTACAGGCCGCCGCCCGAGACGTCGTCGCCCTTCTGGCGTTCCTCGGTGCGCCACTTGACGCGGGTCTTGTCGGTGCGGTGGGTACCCGGGGTGACATAGGCTTCCACGCCGATGATCGGCTTGATGCCGGCACCGGTGGCTTGGCGCCAGAAGTCGAAGGCTCCGAAGAGGTAGCCATGGTCGGTGATCGCCATGGCTTCCATGCCCTGCCGGTCGGCCTCGGCGAACAGTTCGCCTAGCCGGGCCGCCCCGTCCAGCATGGAGTATTCGGTGTGTGTATGAAGATGGACAAATCCGTCACGTGTCGCGCTCACCAAACCAGTCTAGCGACAGCCGGCACGGAAGTCCTCGAGCCTGAACCAGGTGTGGGAAGAGATACAGCCGCCCGGAAAATTTCCGGGCCGCGCCGGCGCTTACAGGTGCACCCCGTTCCATGGTGTTCCTAGAAGGTTCCCTCGCGCAGCAGCTCCAGCGCGCCGGACAGGTCCGAGGGGTATTCGCTCTCGTATTCCATCCACTGCCCGGTGACCGGGTGTTCGAAGCCCAGGCGCTTGGCGTGCAGCCACTGCCTGGTCAGCCCAAGCGCGGCCCCCAGCTTCGGGTCGGCGCCGTAGGTCTGGTCGCCGGCACAGGGATGGCCGAATGCGGAGAAGTGCACGCGGATCTGGTGGGTGCGCCCGGTTTCCAGGTGCACCTCCACCAAGCTGGCGCGGCCGAAGGCCTCGATGACCTTGTAGTGGGTGACCGAGTTTCGTCCGCCGTCCAGCACGGCGAATTTCCAGTCGTGCCCTGGATGCCTGCCGATGGGTGCGTCGATGGTGCCTTCCAGCGGATCGGGCAGGCCTTGGACGACTGCGTGGTAGATCTTCTTCGGAGTGCGTTCCTTGAAGGCGCGCTTCAGGGCGGTGTAGGCGCGTTCGGACTTCGCCACCACCATCAGTCCGCTGGTGCCCACGTCGAGCCGGTGCACGATGCCCTGACGCTCGGAAGCTCCGGAGGTGGAGATCGTGTAGCCTTCGGCCATCAGCGCCCCGACCACGGTCGGACCGACCCAGCCCGGCGACGGGTGGGCGGCGACGCCCACGGGCTTGTCGATGACAACGTAGTCGTCATCGTCGGCGATGATCGTCAGGTCTTTCACGGCTTCCACCCTGATTTCCAGCGGGTCGGCTTGGGCCGGTATGGTCACCGACAGCCTGTCCCCCGCTTTGAGCTTTAGTGACTTGGCAATAGTTTTCCCGTTGACCTGCACCTGTGAGTCCTTGCACAGGCTGGAGGCCAGGGTGCGGGGAATCTGCAGTACGCGGGCCAGGTAAGCATCCAGCCGGGATCCGGCGTCGGCCTCGTCGACCGAGAGGGCATGGTGCGATGCGTCCATCAGGGGGCTCATGAAGCAGGCTTCTGCGGGTCGTCGCCCTGGGCTGCGGAGCCGCTGTCCTTCGGCTTGTCCCCGATGGTGCCGTCCAGATTGATGCCGCGGATGAGCATGTAGGCGACCACGATCATGGAGCACACGATGAACGAATCGGCGACGTTGAAGATCGCGAAGTTCGTCACCGAGAACATGTCGACCACGTGGCCGAAACCGAAGGCAGGTTCGCGGAACAATCGGTCGCCCAGGTTGCCGAGCACGCCGCCCAGCAGGCAGCCGAGGACAATGGACCAACTGCGGATCTTGACCCGGCGGAACAACAGGTAGGTGACGACCACGGCCACCGTGGCCTGCAGGATGGTGAACACAACGGTGAAGTTCTCGCCCATGGAGAACGCGGCGCCCGGGTTCAGGATGTAGTGGATGTCGAAGAACCCCGGGATCACCTCGAAGGACTCTCCCAGCTCCATGCTGTTTTCGACCCAGAGCTTCACGCCCTGGTCAAGGACCAGGGCAATCAGGGCGATGATCAGGCCGAGTCCGGTGTAGCGTTTGGCCTTCGCGGCGGCGCTGCCCGCTTGTGGTTCACTCACGGTGTTACCCATTAATTCCTTTTAAACGTCATCGGTGGTGCCGGAAAGAATCCGTGCACCACCGATGATCTTACTTTATGACCAGTTCAAGCGTGGAACCGCAGGCAGCTAGTTGGCCTTGCCTGCTGCGCCATCGATCGAACCCTGCGACTCGAGGTCGCGCAGCTGTCCTTCGATGTAGGTCTTCAGGCGAGCACGGTAGTCGCGCTCGAAGCCGCGCAGCTGCTCGAGCTTGCGTTCGAGGACGGACTTCTGCTGCTCCAGGGCAGACAGGGTCTTGCGGCTCTTCTCTTCTGCCGAGGTGACCAAGGAGTTTGCCTCGGTCTTGGCATCGGAGATGATCTTGTCGCGCTGCTCAACACCGGATGCGACGTATTCGTCGTGCAGGCGCTGGGCCATGGCAAGAACGTTGGCAGCCGATTCGGCGGAAGGAGCGACGGCCGGTGCTGCTGCAGGAGCTGCTTCGACCTTCTTCTCGGCAGGCTTGGCAGCCGGAGCTGGCTCGGCCTTCTTCTCTTCTGCCGGCTTGGCAGCTGGAGCCGGAGCAGCCTTGGCTTCTTCGGCAGGCTTGGTTTCAGCCTTCTTATCCTCGGCTGGCTTGGCAGCCGGAGCAGCGGATACTGGAGCCGGAACAGCCTGTTCCTTGGCTACAACGTTTGCGTCTTCGCCAAGTTCGCTCAGACGGCGGCGGAGAGTCTCGTTTTCACCGGTTAGGCGACGCAGCTCCACCACGATCTCGTCGAGGAAGTCATCTACCTCGTCCTGGTCGTAGCCTTCACGGAACTTGGTCGGCTGAAAGCGCTTATTGACTACGTCTTCTGGCGTCAAAGCCATTGGGTCACCTCAATGCTGGGATCATTTCCGCAAGGCCTTTGGTTGCCCTGCGAAACACTTACCGTTCTTCAGTGTCGCGACCGGTGAAGTCGGAGCACTATTTCCTAAAGGATATAACGATTTGGACACTAAATACGAAATCGGGTCTTCACCCGAGTCTCTTTTTCTTTGAATCTACCTTGTAGGCGCTATGCCTACAATCCCCTAGCTGGAGGAGAAACTCCTACTCAGATACCTGTGCTCGCCCCCAGATTGCCGACGATGACCTTCGCGATCATGACGACGATGAAGAAAATCAAAAAGGACAGGTCAAGGCGGATTCCGCCGAGATCCAGGGGTTTGATTTTCCCGCGGAGCCACCGCAGCGGCGGATCGGTGATCGACACGACAAACGACGCGACGACCAGCGCGATGCCCTTGGGACGCCAGTGGCGGGCAAAGTTTTCAGTTATATCCAGCACAATTCGCATCAGAAGCAGAATTTGCAGGATCGCTAAGGCGAGATAAATAATCCCGAACACCATTTTTGTGCGCTCGCTCCTGGCGTCTTAGCTCTGGTTGAAGAAGGTTGCCTGGGCTTCGGACTGCTTGCGGTCCTCGCCCAGCACCTCGACGGTGGACGGCGAGAGCAGGAACACCTTGTTGGTGACTCGCTCAATCGATCCGTGCAGCGCGAAGACGAGGCCAGCGGAGAAGTCCACCAAACGCTTGGCGTCGGTTTCACCCATGTCGGTGACGTTCATAATCACCGGAATGCCGTCACGGAAGTTCTCACCGATGATTTTGGCATCGTTGTAAGAACGAGGGTGCACGGTTGTAATCTGACGCAATTCGGAATCCTCATCCCTCACTGAAGGGGCACGCTTGATGGGGGTTACCGGTGCACGGTATTCGGCATCCGGTTCTGTGGCTGTTGGTTGCGGAGCGGCCGCGCGAACGACTGGCTGCGGGCGCGGGGATTCGGCGGGACGCTTCGGAGCAGGGTCTTCGACGACGCGAACCGGAGGTTTCGGTTCTGCCTTATCTACCACAGCCTCTTCGTGCTCGACGGCGTCCGCCAAGCCGAGATAGACCATTGCTTTGCGCAGTCCGTCAGCCACGATAATTCTCCTAGTTTGTCCCGTTCATGCACCCCATGCATGATTCCGCTACTTCGACGCTACCGCACAGAATTCAGGTAGCAATGTTCATTCGAGATTTTCTCACCGGTGTGTCGCACACGGGTGTTAATCGCGCCAAATAAGTCCTGCAAGTCGGCCCGAGTCAGTAGATCTGCGGTATGAAAAAAATCGTTCATCTTCCAAGGTGCAGACCCCGCTGAGCTGGACTTGGACGTCCAGTTCCGCCAGCTCCCGGGCCGCGGAGGCCGGAAGATCCAGCGCCTCGGTTCCCCAGGAAGTCCGGGTGCGGATTCCCGGACGCAGCTGCTCGGATTCCTCGGCCATCTGCTGCGGCACTTCGTAGCAGTTTCCGCAGATCGAAGGGCCGATGACGGCCTCGATCTGCACCGCGCCGTGGAAACGCAGCTGGTGTACGGTCTTGGACAGTATTCCGTCCAGCAGTCCGCGGCGTCCGGCGTGGGCAGCGGCCGTGAGGCTGCCGCCGGATTCCGGATTGCGCCCCACGAAAAGCACCGGCAGGCAGTCCGCGACCATGACCGCCAGCGGTTCAAGCCCTGAGGGGTCGACCAGCGCATCGCAGGTCGGAGCCTCCGGGTCGCTCCACGAGGTGCGTTGCGCACCGTCGACCGCATGGATCAGCGTGGAGTGGATCTGGTTCATGAAATTCAGGGAAAAACGTCGAACCCCGATCGAGTCCTCCAGCCTGGCACGATTCTCCGCCACGAGGCGGGGATCGTCATTCACATGCAGGGCGAGGTTTCCCTCGGCCTGCGTCGTGAAGGCCAGCTGGATGCTCGGATCGAGGTTCGACGCGAAATGTAGCACTGCTCAGCTTCCTGCTGTTCTTACTTCAGGAAGTCCGGGACGTCGAGGTCGTCGTTGGAGCCGTTCAGGTCCGAATCGACAACGTCTGGCAGGTCCTGGAAAGGGTTCTGCTCTGCGGCAGGCTTCTCTGCAGGTGCCGGGGCGGCCGGCGGGACAACGGCGGGAGCAGCAGGCGCGGCAGGTGCAGCTGGCTCTGCTGCACGGCTGACGGCTGGCTTGGACACGGCCGGTGCGGACATCGGCTTGCTGGTCACGTCCGGCTCGTCGAAGCCGGCGGCGATCACGGTCACGCGGGCTTCATCACCCAGTGCGTCGTCGATGACGGCGCCGAAGATGATATTTGCTTCCGGGTGGGCGACTTCCTGGACCAGGCGGGCGGCTTCGTTGATCTCGAACAGGCCGAGATCCGAACCACCCTGGATGGACAGCAGCACACCGTGCGCGCCGTCGATGGAGGCTTCCAGCAGCGGCGAGGCGATGGCCAGTTCGGCCGCCTTCACCGCGCGGTCCTCGCCGCGGGCCGAGCCGATGCCCATCAGTGCGGAGCCAGCGCCCTGCATGACGGACTTCACGTCGGCGAAGTCGAGGTTGATCAAGCCCGAGGTGGTGATCAGGTCGGTGATGCCCTGGACACCGGAGAGCAGGACCTGGTCGGCCTGGCGGAATGCGTCCAGAACGGACACGTTGCGGTCCGAAATGGACAGCAGACGATCGTTAGGGATGACGATCAGGGTGTCGACCTCGTCACGCAGCGCCTCGATGCCGGACTCTGCCGAGTTGGCACGGCGGCGGCCTTCGAAGGTGAACGGGCGGGTGACCACACCAATGGTCAGCGCGCCCAGGGAGCGTGCGATGCGGGCAACGACAGGGGCGCCACCGGTACCGGTGCCGCCGCCTTCGCCTGCGGTGACGAAGACCATGTCGGCGCCGCGCAGGACGTCCTCGATCTCCTCGACGTGGTCCTCGGCTGCCTGGCGTCCAACTTCAGGGTTGGCGCCTGCACCCAGACCGCGAGTCAGCTCACGTCCAACATCCAACTTGACGTCGGCGTCGCTCATGAGCAGTGCCTGAGCGTCGGTGTTGATGGCGATAAATTCAACGCCCTTCAAACCGACTTCGATCATACGATTGACTGCGTTTACACCGCCACCGCCGATACCGACGACTTTAATGACCGCGAGGTAGTTCTGTGGAGCTGCCACGTCCCGCTTCCCTTGTTAGATGTGCTACATGAATCCGACCCATGCCGAAACCTTCACCCTTAGCCTGAAGGTCAGGTTTCTGTCAAGCGATCGTTATTAAGAACGCTATGAGTCGTATGGTCTTTGTGCAACGACCGCCTAGGCGTGTCGCTACTTCAAACCTATCTTTCCAGAATTTTGGCTCAGAATGTTCATCCCGCGCCCAAGTCTGACGTACTTAATAGGTCACCGGATTTTCCGGATTGGAGACGTCGATGGTCTTCTTCGCCTCCGGGCTGTCCTTTGAATTATTCAGGAAAATCTGTGTCACCTGATTTTTCAACGCCGCCTTCTCCCCGTTGCCCCAAATCAGTGTACGCTTCTGCGGCAAAGCAAGTTCCATGAATCCCGCTTCGGTCAACGAAGCGGTGGAAACCTGCTCCAGCACCTTGGCGTCGACCCCGCTGAGAATCGAGGTCAGCAACTTGAACTGCTCTGGATCCTTGGTGGCATCCGAGGCCTTGATCTTCGGCAACTTGGTTTTGTCCTTGGCGCCGAGCTTCTTCAGCTTGGCGCCGGTGTCGGACACCAGGAAGTTGGATTTGCCGTCCACCAGGATCGCCACCGGAACCTCCTCATGGATCTCCACCACCAGGGTGTTGGGCATCTGGGCCCGAACCACGACGCTGTCGATCGCCGGCTGCTCACCGAGCAGCTCTTCGACCTTGGCTTCGGAAATCCGCGGAAGCGGCGTGCCTTCCAAGGGCGCCAGCGACTCGAGCAGCTGCTTTTCGCTCAGCAGCTTGGTCCCGGTCACCTCGATCTTCTTGGCTGCCAGCACCGGGGAAAAACTCAGCACCAAGACCACGACCAGGCTGAGCACCACGATGGCGGCTGCGCCGATGAGCATGATCTTGCGCCGCCTCTTCTCCGGGCTGGGCGGAAGTTCAACGACCTTGGCTTTTTCGTCCATTGGTTCCTAGGGTTGCGTTCGTCGAGCGGGTCTCAGGACAAAGCGTCGAGCAGCCGGCCGCCGAGGTAGGTGACGTCTCCTGCTCCCACGGTCATGATCACGTCGCCGGGCTCGGCGTTTTCCACCACATGGGCCACCGCGGCCTCCGGCGCGAACACATGGGCCGGCACTTCGACGCGTTCGGCGATCAGCTCGCTGGCGACACCCTCGATGGGCTCCTCGCGGGCGGGATAGATCTCCAGCAGGGTCACCGTGTCCGCGAGCGAGAGCGCGCTGGCGAACTGGCGGTAGAACTCCTTGGTGCGGGAGAACAGGTGCGGCTGGAAGAGCACGTGCAGCTTGCCCTCCCCCGCCATCACGCGGCCGGCCTTCAGCGCGGCGGTGACTTCGGTGGGATGGTGGGCGTAGTCGTCGTACACCCGCACACCGTCGGCTTCGCCCTTGAACTCGAAGCGGCGGGCCGCGCCGGTGAAGCCGGCCAGGGCTTCGAGCGCGTCGTCCACGTCCACGCCGGCGTCGATGCCCACCGAGAGCGCCGCGGCGGCGTTGAGCAGGTTGTGCTGGCCGGGCACCGCGAGGTTCAGGATGTGCTCCTGTCCGCTGCCCCATTCGATGGTGGCGGCAAAGCGGCCGTTGTCCAGAGCGCGGGCATCGCTCAGCCGGCGGTCTGCATGATCGGAGAAACCGTAGGTCTGCACCCGCAGGTCGCTGCGGCTCTGGCGCATCTTGTGCGCGAGCTCGTTGGCGCCGGGATCGTCGGCGCAGCAGATCAGCAGCCCGTCCTCGGGCAGCAGCTGGGCGAAGTCGACGAAGGCCTGGTGCACTGCTTCGGCGGTGCCGTAGTGATCAAGGTGGTCCGCCTCGACGTTGGTCACGATGATGACGTCCGGGCGGTAGTTCAGGAACGATGCGTCGGATTCGTCGGCCTCGGCCACGAAGTAGCCTCCGTTGCCCAGTTCCGCGTTGGTGCCCAGGCTCGGGATGTTGGCGCCCACCGCGAAGCTCGGCACGGCCCCGACGGACTTGAGCATGTGGGCGGTCAGCGAGGTGGTGGTGGTCTTGCCGTGGGTTCCGGCGATCGCCACGACGCGGTCATGGCCGCGCATGGTCGCTTCAAGCCCCTGGGAGCGGTGCAGGATGCGCAGTCCGCGGCGCACTGCCTCGTCGTATTCGGGATTGCCCGGCTTGATGATCGAGGAGATCACCACGGTGTCCGCGTCGCCCAGGTTCTCCGGCGCATAGCCGACATGAATGCGGGCCCCGCGTTCGCGCAACCCGTCCATCACCGGCAGGTCCTTGGCGTCGGATCCCGAAACGCTCAGCCCGTAGTCCAGCATGAGCCGGGCCACGGCCGAGACTCCGACACCGCCAACACCCATGAGGTGTACCTTGCCCAATTCGGCATTGAGCTCGTCGGCTCGCTTCGACATGTTCTAGCCTTCCTGTCCCGGCAGTGCCCGGGATGAAACTTCGGTGATGATCTTCCGTGCCATGATCTGCGCGGCGTCGCGCCGTCCCAGTGAGGAGGCGGCCTGCGACATCTCTTCCAGTTTATGCCGATCGCCCAGCAATGGGATGACATGCTCGGCGATGTAGCCGGCGGAGAAGTCCTTGTCCGCGACCAGCAGCGCGCCGCCGGCCTGGACCAGTTCGCGGGCGTTGAGCTTCTGCTCGCCGTTGCCGATCGGCAGCGGGACCAGCACCGAGGGGGTGCCTGCCACTTCGAGTTCGCAGACGGTTCCGGCGCCCGAGCGGCAGACCATCAGGTCCGCCGCGGCGTAGGCGTAGTCCATGCGGTCAACGTATTCGACCTGGGTATAGCCCTCGTGGGCCAGCAGCGCGCCGGAGTCGTCGGTGAGCTGCTTGCCGCGGCCGGTGATATGCACGGTGCGGATGCCGGCGGCGTTCAGCTGCTGGAGGGACTGGGCGACGGCGTTGTTCAGGCTCAGCGCGCCCGAGGAGCCGCCGGTGACCAGCAGCACCGGGCGGTCGTCGGTCAGCCCGAAGTGGGCCCGGGCCTCGTCGCGCAGCGCGGCGCGGTCCATGGTGGCCACGTTGGAGCGCATGGGCATGCCGACCTGTTCCTCGCCGGGCAGCCCGGTGCCGGCGAAGGTGGTACCCACGGCGGCAGCGTGCTTGGCGCCGAGCTTGTTGGCCATGCCGGCCTTCGAGTTCGCTTCGTGCACGAAGATCGGGACACCGAGCTTCCTGGCGGCCAGGTAGGCCGGGGTGCAGACGTAGCCGCCAACTCCCAGCAGCGCCTGCGCGTTGCTCCGGCGCAGCACCGCCTTGGCCTGGTTCACTGCTTTGGCGAAGCGGAAGGGGAACTTCAGCAGGTCGAGATTGATGCTGCGCGGCATCGGGGCCTTGGGAATCAGTTCCAGCGGGTAGCCGGCTTCCGGCACCAGCCGGGTTTCCAGTCCCCCGGGCGAGCCCAGCGCGGTGATCTGCGCGGCCGGGTTTTCGACCTTCACCGCGTCGGCGATCGCCAGCATGGGCGAGATGTGCCCGGCCGTGCCGCCGCCGGCGACTACCAGTCGAATCGGTTCGCTCATGGTGCTGGTGTACTCCTTGGGTTGGTCGGCAGCGGGTGCCGTTGGTAATTCTGTGGTGCGCTCGGTGAGAACCGTCCGCGGGGGTGCCGGGCCCGGTCCGTGGGCTCAGCGCTTGGGCTTGGGTTTGGCCGCCGGCTTGGTGGAAGGAACGACGGAGACCACTTGGTCTTGCTTCTGCTGGCGGGCCGAGGAGAGCACGAAGCCCATGGCAAGCATGACCGCGAGCATCGCGGAACCGCCGGAGGAAATGAAAGGCAGCGGCACGCCGATGACCGGCAGCACGCCGGAAACGGTGCCCAGGTTCACGAAGGTCTGGCCGATGATCCAGGACATCAGGCAGCCCATGAGGACGCGGGTGTACAGGTCGGTGGCGCGCATGGCGATGCGGTACATGGCCAGGGCGAGGATGGCGAACAAGGCGAGCACGAAGATCACGCCGATGAAGCCGAACTCTTCACCGAGGATGGAGAAGATGAAGTCGTTCTGCGCTTCGGGTACGTAGGACCATTTCATGCGGGACTGGCCTGGGCCGACGCCGAACCAGCCGCCGGAGGCGAAGGCGTGCATACCCATGTTCGACTGGTAGCACTGGTCTCCGCTGCCGCAGTCGATGCCCAGCCATGCCTTGATGCGTCCGCGGCGGTTGGCCGAGGCCATGACCAGGACGGTCAGCAGCGCGAACCCTGCGGCGCCCAAGCCCAGCAGCCATTTCATGCGCAGGCCGCCCAGGAACATCGCGGTGGCCAGGATCATGATGAGCACCAGGGCGGTGCCCACGTCCTTGCCGAGCACCACAAGCAAAAGAATGATGGCGCCGACCGGTGCCAGGATCGGAATCATCAGGTGCTTCATGTCGCCCAGCAGGTGCTGCTTCTTCTCGAGCATGAAGGCGGAGAACACCGCCAAGGCGAGCTTGGCGAATTCGCTGGGCTGCAGGCCGAATCCACCGATCTTGATCCAGTTGCGGTTGCCGAGGACTTCATGTCCCAGCGGCGTGAACGCCACCAGGAACAGCAGCGCCATCGCGGCACCCACGGCGATCCACGCGAGGCGTTTGAGCTTGGAGGGGTGGATGAACTGCATGATCAGCATGCAGACGATGCCGACCCCTGCGAACATCGCCTGGGACAGGGCCACGGTGAAACCGTTGCGTCCGGCCGCGATTGCTTCGACGGAGGCGGAGGACTGCACCATGATGACGCCGAACACCGACAGGAAGATCGAGGTCACCAGCACCAGCCAGTAGTCGGTCGAGGCCAGGCGTGCGCTGGCCTTCTCGACTCCGCTGAAGATCCCGCCCTGCGGGCGCAGGCCGGGCTTCTTGCCGGAGGCGGCGGTCTTCCCGGTTTCGGCCTTGGCGCCCTGCGGCTGCTTGCGCTCCTTGGTCACCACCAATGCCCCCGTCTGTTGTTGCTTTCCGGCACTGGCCGGGTTCTCTTGCGTGCTGTTAGTCGTCGGAATTCTGATCCGTGGAACCACTATCCATCAGATCACTGACCGCGCTGATAAAGGCGTTGCCACGCTGGGCGTAGGAACTGAACTGGTCCATGGACGCGGCGGCCGGTGCCATCAGCACTGTGTCCCCCGCCTGGGCAAGTTTCCCTGCGGTGTGCACGGCGCGGGCCATGACCTGGGCGCCGCTGGGCAGGGTGCCGGTTTCATCGTGCACCGCGGCGGTGATGTCGATGACCTCGACCTTCGGCGCGTGCTCGGCCAGCGCTTCGCGCAGCCCCTGGATGTCGGTGCCGATCAGCAGCACGGTGCGCAGCCGGGCCGCGTGCTTGGCCACCAGCTCGTGGTAGTCCACGCCCTTGGACAGGCCGCCGGCAATCCAGACGACCTTGGTGAAGGCCGCCAGGGAGGCGTCGGCCGCGTGCGGGTTGGTGGCCTTGGAGTCGTTGATCCACAGGATGTCGTCGCGGCGGGCGACAGCCTGGATTCGGTGGGCGCCGGCGTCGAAGCCACTCAGGCCGCGGTGCACGGCTTCCGGCTGAACGCCGAAGGCGCGGGTCAGCGCGGCGGCGGCCGCTGCGTTCGCAGCGGTGTGGCGCGGGACGATCTCGCCGATGTCCTTCAACGCGATCAGTTCCACCGCATTGGTGCGGCGGTCCTCGATGAATGCGCGGTCCACCAGCAGGTCCTCGACCACTCCGACCATGGACACCGACGGGGTGTTGGTGGTGAAGCCGATGGCGCGGCAGCCCTCGATGACCTCTGCGTTCTCCACCATGTCGAGGGTGACCTCGTCGGCGACGTTGAAGATCGCGGCAATCTGCGTGCGCTCGTAGATCTTGGCCTTGTCGGCCTTGTAGTTCTCGAACCCATCATGCCAGTCCACGTGGTCCTCGGCGATGTTCAGCACCACGGAGGCGACCGGGGAAATGCTGTGGGTGTAGTGCAGCTGGAAGCTGGATAGCTCCACGGCGAACACGTCGTAGTCCACCGGCTCGCGCACGGCGTCCAGGATCGGGGTGCCGACGTTGCCCACGGCGATGGCCTTCAGGCCAGCGGCCTGCAGGATCGCTTCGGTCATGCCCACGGTGGTGGTCTTGCCGTTGGTGCCGGTGATGGCCAGCCACTTCGGCGCCGTGCGCCCCGCGCGGTTCTGCACGCGCCAAGCCAGCTCGATGTCGCTCCAGACCGGGATGCCTGCCTCGGTGGCTTCGGCGATGACCGGGTGGCGCGGGTTCCAGCCTGGCGAGGCGAGCACCAGCTGCGGCTGCTGGTCCTGCACCTGCGGCAGGTGCGTGACGTGCTCGGCGCCCAGCAGCACCTGGTGCGCGCCGACGATCATCAGGGTTTCCCCGCGCTGCTGGTTCAGCTCGTCGTCGCGGCCGTCCAGGACGGTGACGACGGCTCCGAGCTCGATTAGCGTGTCGGCGGCGGAGAAGCCAGACAGGCCCAGGCCCGCCACGAGAACGCGCAGGCCTTTCCAGTTCGAATCCCAGCTTGTCAGTTCGGCCAGTGCGGCATTGGCGTTTGCGCTCACAGTGCGACAACCCATTCAGAGTAGAAGATGCCCAGACCTGCGGCCACGAACAGGCCTGCCAGGATCCAGAAGCGGATGACGACGTTTTCCTCGGACCAACCCGACAGCTCGAAGTGGTGCTGCAGCGGGGCCATCTTGAACACGCGCTTGCCGCCGGAGATCTTGAAGTAGCCCACCTGGATGATCACGGACAGCGAGATGATGACGAACAGGCCGGCGATGATGACCAGCAGCAACTGGGTGCGGGAGAGGATCGCGAAGGCCGCGACGGCGCCGCCGATGGCCAGCGAGCCGGTGTCGCCCATGAAGATCTTGGCCGGCTTGGCGTTGAACCACAGGAAGCCGATCAGCGCGCCGGAGAGGATGGCGCCGAGCATGGCCAGGTCCTGCGGGTCGCGCACCGAATAGCACACGTCCAGCGCGTTCGCGTTGCTGCAGGCCTGGTTCTGCTGCCAGATGCCCATCAGCGTGTAGGCGCCGAAGACCATGATGGAGGCGCCGGTGGCCAGGCCGTCCAGGCCGTCGGTGAGGTTCACGCCGTTGGTGGTGCCGGTGACGATGAAGTTGGCCCAGAGGACGAACAGGATCAGGCCGACCATCGGTCCGGCGAAGGCCAAGTCGATGTTGGTGTCGCGCAGGAAGGAGATCGCGGTGGAGCCAGGGGTCAGCCCCTGGTCATTGGGGAACTGCAGCGCCAGCACGGCGAAGCTGATGCCCACCACTGCCTGCAGCACGATCTTCTGCCAGGCGCGCAGGCCCAGCGAACGCTTCTTGAAGATCTTGATGAAGTCGTCCAGGAAGCCGACTAGGCCCATGCCGCCGAAGAGCAGCAGCACCAGCAGGCCGCTGGCCGTGATGCCCGCGCTGGCCCGGCCCATCATGCCCAGGATGGCGTGGGTCAGGAAGTAGGCGATGAAGACCGCCAGCACGAAGACCACGCCGCCCATGGTGGGCGTTCCGGACTTCACCGCGTGGGACATCGGCCCGTCGTCGCGGACCACCTGTCCGTACTGCTTCTTCGTGAGCAGCTTGATGTACAGCGGCATGAACACCACGGTCAGCAGCAGGGCGATGCCCGCTCCTACGATTAATGCGATCATGCGTTCTCGCCTTCCTTCACGAATGCTGCGATGTCATCACCCAGATGGCGCAGGCCGGCGCCGTTGGAGGACTTGAACAGGACGATGTCCCCCGGCTCCAGCTGCTCCTGCAGCAGGGTGCGGGCTTCGTCCACGTTCTCCACGAAAAACGCCTCGTCGCCCCAGCTGCCTTCCAGCACCGCGGAGTTGTAGGCCGCCTTCGCGCCGCGGCCGACGACCACGAGCTTCTTGATGTTCATCCGCACCGCCAGGCGGCCCAGCAGGTCGTGCTGGTGGATTGACTCGTCGCCCAGCTCCAGCATTTCACCGAGCACCGCCCAAGTCCGCCGCCCCGGAGTCTCGCCGCTGGGCAGGCCCAGCTCGGCCAGGGTCACCAGTGCGGCGCGCATGGATTCGGGATTCGCGTTGTAGGCGTCGTTGATGATGCTCACGCCGTCGGCGCGCTCGACGCGCTCCATGCGCCAGCGGCTTCCTGCCTTCCGGCCGTTGAGCACGCGGGCAATCAGCGCGGGATCGATGTCCAGGGCGTAGGCGGCGTTGGCAGCTGCCAGGATGTTCGCCACGTGGTGGCGGCCGAGCAGGCCGGAGGTGATGCGCTGGGAGTAGCCGTCGGGGAACTGCAGGGTCATTTCGGGGTGGCCCTGGGAGTTGACCTCCACGTCGGCGGCCCAGACCCCGGCGCCCTCCACCGGCTTGCTCCCGGCGCCGAAGAAGCGGACCGCTCCCCCGGAGCGCGAGGCCATGCGCGCCACGCGCGGGTCCTCGGCGTTCAGGATGGCGATGCCGTCGGCGTCCAGCGCCTCGACCAGCTCGCCCTTGGCCTTCTCGATGTTCTCCACGCCGCCGAATTCGCCGGCGTGCGCGGTGCCCACGCAGAGCACCACGCCGATCTTCGGGTGGACCATGTCGGTCAGGTAGGTCAGGTGACCGATGCCGGTGGCGCCCATCTCGATCACGAAGTACTTGGTGTCCTCGGTGGCATTGAAGACGGTCAGCGGCACGCCGACCTCGCCGTTGTAGGAGCCGATCGGCGAGACGGTCGGCGCGACCTCGGAGAGGATGGCCGCCAGCAGGTCCTTGGTGGTGGTCTTGCCGGCCGAGCCGGTGATGCCCACAACCACCGCATCGTTCTTCTGCTTCAGGTAGGCGACGATGTGGGCCGCGATCTTGCCCATGGCTTCCACGGCATCCGGGACGATGACCGCCGGGTGCTCGCGGCGCTGCTCGTCGAGCGTGACACGCTCGGCCAGCGCCAGTACGGCCCCGGAGGACAGCGCGGCGTCGATGAAGGCGTGGCCGTCGGAGAACTCTCCGGGCTTGGCGACAAAAAGCGAGCCTGGTACGACGTCGCGGGAATCGGTGGTCGCCGAGGTCATCACGGTGCCGGGGGCGACGGTATTCGTCGCTTTCCCTCCGGTGATGCTCAGCAGGTCGGTCAAAGACAGTTCAATCATGGCAATAAGGACTTTACACTCGGGCGATGACGTTGGTGGACTTGGGCGTGCTAGGGAATGGTCACAAAACCATGAAGTTTCAGGGCATTGGCCAGTTCCACTCGATCGTCAAGCTCGACGTCCATTCCCGCGACGTCTTGGCTGACTTCGTGCCCGCGGCCTGCCACGAGGATCGCGTCGTTGGCTCCCGCCAAACTCACAGCAAACTCCACGGCTTTGGCGCGTGGCGCGATGTTGTGCAGCTGCACCTCGGGGCGTTCGGCCTCGATGGCGCGGGCGGCGCCGGCGGCCACCTGCTCGCGGATCGGGGCCGGGTCTTCCCCGTGCGGGTCGTCGTCGGTGACGATCACGATATCCGCGTGGCGTACCGCCACCGCGCCCATGTCCGGGCGCTTGGTGGTGTCGCGGTCGCCGGTAGCACCGAAGACGATGATGCGCCGTCCCCCGGGGCCCGGGCGCACCGAGTCCAGGGCCTTGGCCAGCGCGTCCGAATTGTGCGCGAAGTCAACCACTGCCACCGGCGACTCGCCGACCACCTGCATGCGTCCGGGCACCGCGACCGACAGCGGGTCGCTGGCGTCCAGCGCCTGCTGCAGCGCGTGAAGCGGCACCCCGCTGGCCAGCACCATCAGCGCCGCCAGCGCCGCGTTGGCCACGTTGAACATGCCAGGCAGCCCGGTGCGGGTGCTTAGGGTGCGTCCGTCGCGGTGGGTGATGTTGAAGCTGTGGCCCAAGCCCGAGTGCTGCAGGTTCTCCACACGCCAGTCGGCGCCCGGGTGACCGGCATCCAGGCTCAGCGATTCCGTGGGGACCAGCGCGCGGTCGACCAGCTGCTGGCCGTACGCGTCGTCGACCATCACCACGGCGCGTTGGCTTCGCTCAGGGGTGAACAGCTGGGCCTTGGTCTCGAAGTACTCCTGCATGGTCCCGTGCAGGTCCAGGTGGTCCTGGGTGAGGTTGGTGTAGCCGGCGACCGCGAAGGACAGGGCGTCCACCCGACCGTAGCTCAGCGAGTGGCTGGAGACCTCCATGGCCACCGCGTCGACCTGCTGCTCGGCCATGCTGGCCAGCACCCCGTGCAGCTGAGTGGATTCCGGGGTGGTGAGCACGCTGGGAATGATCTGCCCGCGCGCGGACATCTCGATGGTGCCGACCAGACCGGTCTCCGTGCCCAGGGCCTCCAGGATGGAGCGGATCATGAAGGTGGTGGTGGTCTTGCCGTTGGTGCCGGTCACGCCGAACAGCTGCGGGCAGCGGGTGGCGGTGCCGTAGATGCGCTGGGCCGCGGCGGCGGCGACGGCCCGCACGTTCTCCACGGTCGCCACCGGCAGCTGGAAGTCCGCCGGCAGATGGGCCAGGCCCTGGGCGTCGGTGATCAGTGCAAGTGCCCCGTTGGCCACCGCGGTGGCGGCGAACTCCGCCCCATGGCGGCGCGCGCCGGAGATCGCCAGGAAGACATCCCCGGGCTGCACCACCTGCGGGTTCAGGCTGACCCCGCGAACCAAGGGGTTCGCCGCCGGGTTCAGCGAACCGCGCACGGCGCCGAGCGCCGCGCACAGTTCCTCGAAGCTGGTTTCCGCAACTGACTGCGGACGCAAATGACGTTCCAGCGCGCGCGGCGTGCCGGGTTCCTGGACTACCAAGGTTTCTTTTGTTCCTCACCTACAAAGACGTCGTACGCCTCTGAATCGCTTGTGCTCGGTGGCACGTTGTACGTATTCAACGTATGGCTCATCACTTCGGTGAACGTGTCCGCCACCGTGAAGTTGCGCCAATTGCCCTGCGGCCGGTACATCGTGGCTACGACCACGTACTGCGGGTCGTCCAGCGGGGCGACGCCGGCGAAGGAGTACGTGTAACCGTCATAGCCCTTCGCGCTGGCGGCCTGGCCGGTTCCGGACTTACCGCCAACGCGGTAGCCCGGTATCTTCATTTTAGTACCGGTTCCCGACTCAACGACCGATTCCATGAGTTTGAGCATCTCGGATGATGTTGATTCCTTCACAACCCGGGTTTCCTTGCGCTCGGCCGGTTCGGAGATCGAGCCGTCCTCGTTGCGGTACCCGTCGATCAGGCTGGGCTGGATGCGCACGCCGCCGTTGGCCAACGTCTGGAAGATGGATGCGGTGTGCAGAGCGGTCTGCGAGTAGCCCTGCCCGAACATCGTGGTGTACTGCTGGCGGCGGTCCCAGGTTTCCGGGGCGGCCAGCTGTCCGGCGCTAGCGCCGTTCAGTCCGACGTCGATCGGGGTTCCCAGGCCGAAGGCACGCATGTAGTCGTAGCGGGTCTGCTTGCTGACCTGATTGCCCACCATCACCGTGCCGGTGTTGTAGGAGCGGGCGAAGATGCCAGCCGCCGTCATGTCGTAGGTGGCGTGCGGCAGCGAGTCGTTGATGGTCTCCTTGGTGAATGTCTTCTTGTTCGGGACCTTGAACTCGTCCAGGGGCTTGACCTTGCCCTGGTCGATGGCCGCGGCGAAGATCGCCGCCTTGCCCGTGGAGCCCGGCTCGAAGGCGCGGGTGATGGAGACCGAGCGGCGGAATTCAGGTTCGGTGGCGCCCGGGTTGTTGGGGTCCAGCTCTGCCGAGTCGCCGATGGCCAGCAGCTTGCCGGTCTTGACCTCCTGCACGATGACGGTGGCCCACTCGGCGTTGAACTGCTTCTGCTTGGCTTCCGCCGCGCGCTGGGCCACGTACTGGATGTCGTTGTCGATGCTCAGCAGCACGTCCTGGCCGTTCACTGCGGGGGTCTCTTCCAGTTCGGTGGTCGGGATGCGCACGCCGTCGGCGCTGACCTCGAACTTGCGTTTGCCGGCGGTGCCGGCGAGATGGTCTTCCTGGCTCAGTTCAAGGCCTTCGGCGCCGACGACGCCCTTCTGGTCCTCGGAGTTCCGTACGAAGCCCAGCAGCGGGCCAGCGATGACGCCCTGCGGGTACTGGCGTTCGCTGCGCAGCACCGAGTTCAGTCGCGGAATGCCGATTTCCATGACCTCGTTGCGAACCTCGGGGGTGACGCTCTTGGCGATCATGACGTAGCCCTTGGGCTTTGCGCCGTCCTGCGGGCGGATGGCCTTGGTCAGCTCGTCGACATCCTGGTCGAGCACCTCGGCCAGTTCCTTGATTGCTTGTTCCCAGGAAATCCGCTCGCGGGAGTTGGAGCCGTCGCGCGCCTTGCGCCGGATGGTGTCCTTCTGGTCCCGCTGGTCGACAACCAGGTCGTAGCGGTCCACCGACACGGCGAGGACGTTGCCGTTCTTGTCCAGGATGGATCCGCGGGTGGGGGCGATGGTCTCCACGCGGTTGCGCGTATCGGCCGCTTCCTTGGCCGCCGCCGCGGGGTTGATGCCCTGCACCCAGAAGAGTCGACCGGCGATGATGACCAGCAGCAGTATGGACAGCAGCAAGACGAAGCGCATGCGTTTCTTCGCGGTATCAGCGACAGTCGAACTCACGGTGAACCCAACTTTCCTTCATCGTGGATTGGTGACAGCCAAGTTGCCGCCCTGTGTTCAAGCTTAGGAAGCGAACCTTAGTCCGTCGGGGATTTCATGGTCGGCGCCGGAATCGTGCCGCCGTTGAGCTCGCCTTCGGTGAATACGGGGCGTCCGTCGTCCCCGACCTTGCGTTCGACCGTCTCCGGCTTGGTCTCTGCTGCCGCGGCCTTCTCAGGCTTTTCGGAAGTCTGCTTGCCAACCGTGGTTTCGGGCGTCGTGGACTTCGCTTTCTCTTCAGCGGCCTTGGCCTTCTTGCTGCCGTTGATGATTTCGCCCGGTAGCGGCAGAGTGTCGTAATTCGTCGCGTTCTTGTCGCCCTTGACCGCTTCTTCAGCTGGCTGGGTGATCTTTCCCTCAGAGAGGTCAATCAGTCCGGGCGCACCCGGGGCGACGAGTCCGAGGTCGGAAGCCTTGCGAGCCAGTGCCTGCGGTGCCGAGAGCGACTGGGCATCCTTGAGCAACGCCTGGTTCTCCTGGGAGAGGGCGCGTTCCTGATTGCGCAGGGAAACGATGTCGTACTGGCGCTGGGCCACCGAGGTGTTCATCAGGACCAGGGCCACGATGACCGCGACGAATAACATGACCATGACCACCGAGGTGACGACCATGGATCGCTTGTTCGTCTCGTTGATCCGTGGGACCAACGAAAGAGTCACGCGCTGAGGCGTGTCAGCAAACTTGAGATCGCTAGCGGAAACGGGCTCGGGGCGCACGGCGCGGGCAGCACTGCCGTCAACAACTGGTTGGGCAGTCATGGCTGCGTTCTTTTGCACTCGGCGCTGGGCTCGTTGGCTCATACTAGCTCCTCTTCAGAACTCGTTCCACGGCCCGCAGGCGGGCTGAGGCGGCACGTGAATTTTCTGCAATTTCAGCTTCGCTGGGCTTTTCGGTTCCCTTGGTGAGAACCTTGAACTCAGCTTTGTGTTCCTCCAGCTCAACCGGGAATCCCGGAGGGGCCGAGGAGGTCGATCCCTGGACGAAGTGTCGTTTGGTGATCTTGTCTTCCAGCGAGTGGTAGCTCATGACCACCACTCGGCCTCCGATGTTCAGTGCGCCCATGGCGGCCGGGATGGCTCGCTCCAGGACGTCCAGTTCTTCGTTCACGGCGATGCGCAGTGCCTGGAAGGTTCGCTTGGCCGGATGCCCGTGGTTGCGGGCCGCCGCGGCGGGAACAACGGATCGAATGACGTCCACCAGCTGGGCGGTGGTGGTGATCCGTGCCTTGGCCCGGGCTTCGACAATCGCAGTGGAGATCCTGCCGGCGAATTTCTCTTCGCCCCATTGGCGGATGATCCGCAGCAGTTCCTCGCGTTCAAGGTCGTTGACCAGATCTTCAGCGGTAGGTCCGGCCGAGGTATCCATACGCATGTCCAGCGGAGCATCATAGGAGTAGGCGAACCCCCGTTCACGCTCATCTAGCTGGAGGGAGGAGACGCCGAGGTCGAACAGCACGCCGTCGACGCCGGGGAAACCGAGATCGGCTACAACGTCGGCGATCTCGTCGTAGACCGCGTGGACGAGGTCGATGCGGTCCTCGAAGGGACGCAGACGGGCCCCGGCAAGCTCGTGGGCTTGCTCGTCGCGGTCCAGGCCGATCAGGTGGAGATTCTCGAACCGCTGGAGGATGGCCTCCGAATGGCCGCCCATGCCCAGGGTGCAGTCGACGACGATTGCCCGACGTCCCTCTGCGTTGGCTCGTTCAATACCCGGAGCCAGCAGATTGACGCAACGATCCAGAAGTACCGGAACATGTCGTTCTGATGCTGGTCGCTGGGAATCCTGATTCGTCACTGCGCCCCCTTTCGCGTTCAAATCGGTGCTGAGATCAGATCCCCCTCCAACCGTTGACGGCGAGACATTCTGGCTCCGGGGAAGTGAAGCCAGAAGATTTCGCCTTCAAGGTGGCTGGAGATCTCATCCCAGCTGCTTGGTTGACCTGAGTGGCCGCCCCTGATCGGACGACTAATCCTCGTCGGTCTCGGAAAACACTTCTTCCTGTTCCTGCAGGTACTGCTGCCACGCTGCGGAATCCCAGATCTCGATGCGGTTACCCGCACCAATCACCGTTACCTCGCGGTCGAGACCGCCATAGGTGCGAAGCACCTGCGGGATTGTGACTCGCCCCTGCTTGTCGGGAACTTCATCAGACGCACCGGAAAGGAACACGCGGGCATAGTCCCTGGCCTTGCGGGACGTCAGCGAAGCCTGAGCAAGTTGCTCATGTTGCTTCTCGAACTCTCGTTGGCTGAAGACGTAGATGCAGCGTTCCTGTCCCCGGGTCAAGACCAGCCCATAAGCTAACTCGTCACGGTATTTGGCAGGCAGAATCAGGCGCCCCTTTTCGTCGAGTCGCGGCGTGTAAGTTCCAAGGAACATGCACACCGCCTTTCTCCGCGAAGTGGTCAGAATCCCCGATTCCCTCTACTGCACTCCACTTTACTCCACAACCCTCCACTGTCAACGCACCTACCTGGGTTTGCCGAAGGTTTAGACATAAAAAATAGCGTATTTCCGCGTGTTTAAAGGAGAAAATGCAGTGGAGGCTCCAGGGGCAGCTGTGGACCGAAAGGTGCGGAAGAATCCCTATAAGGCGCGAAAATGCACGTGTTTTCGGGATTTGGGCCCTCAGTGGTGGAAGGTGGAGGGGCTTGGGGAGGGAAGTGGAGTCGGTGGTTCGACAACCGGAAATGGTTCCCTAGGAAATTGCCGAGAATCGCAATCCCGGCCATGTCGGCGGCGAGGCACCGCGCAGGACCTTCCGGCCGCCCAAAGCGCCATCATGCCGCACGGCCTGTGGAATGGCCCAAAAGACAATTTAAAAAACAAAGAGGTGCAACCCTCGGGTTACACCTCTAAATGCGATCAGCTCTAGCCGTCAGACTGGTCCCGCTTGCGCTGGTTCCACTTTTCTTCGAGTCCACTCATGAACTGAGAATTGTTCTTGGCATTGGATCCTGCGCGGGGCTTGGCGCCCTGGCCGATTTTTCCTGCTGCCGACTTCTTCAACGCCAACATGACTCCACCGAACATCACCGCGAATCCGATGACACCAACAACGATGATCTGCTGGGAGATACCGAAAATCAAACCGGCCAGCCCGAGAATGACCAAGAGGATACCCAGCGCGATGTTGCGGGTTGAAAGCCGCCCCGTGCTTGATGGGGCTTTCATGTTGGAGGCAAAGCGACGGTCTTCGTGCAGCTGCTTTTCCAACTGCTCCAACAGACGCTGCTCGTGTTCCGATAGCGGCATCGCCTTCTCCTTCCAATGACTTTCAGACGATCATGCACCGTCTACAGGTTCAACGCCTCATGCTCGGGAAAAGTTCCCAGTCATAATTCGAACCCACTTCTAGGATAGTCTCTTTTGACGTCGCCCTGCTAGTTGATCTTAACCACTGTTAACTTAGGCATTGGTAGGCAAAACATGCTCTTTACTCCTTGGGTCGCAGAAAACGCGCCGGACCGGTGGAGGACGTCGGGAATTTCTGGCTGATCAGGTCGGCGATCCGCTCGGCCTCCCGTGTTTTTTCGTCTCTGGGATCCAGGCTCAGCTGAATCCCCTGTGCCGAGTCTTCAAGCCGTTCGGCTCTGACCCCAAGCAGCCTGATGGGCTGGGCCAGCGGCCACAGGTTGCGGAACAGGCTAATCGCTTCGGAACTGATCATCGAAGATGAATCTGTTGCGGCGGCGAGGGTCTTGGACCTGTTGATCCCACTGAAATCCTGGTACTTCAACTTGATTCCCACGCCGCGAGCCACTTTGTCTTGGGCGCGCAACCGCTGGCCGACCCGGTGCCCGAGCCTCAGCAGTTCGCGCTCCAGTACGTCCTTGTCCCGGATATCCGTGGAAAATGTATGTTCGGCGGAAAGGCTCTTCTCCTCCCGCACGGGTTGCACCGGGCGGTTATCTATGCCCTGGGACAGCAAATACAGAGCCCGGCCATGCTCCCCGAATTTCTGTACGAGCCGAGATTCAGGTTCGGCCGCGAGCTGGGCCACGGTGTCGATGCCCAGCGAGTGGAGCTGGTCTGCCGTTCGTTTGCCCACTCCCCACATCTTGGTGACCGGAAGCTGATGCAGGAATTCCAGGGTGCGTTCCGGCGCGACGACCGTCATCCCGTTCGGCTTGGCATACGTCGAAGCCAACTTGGCCACGAACTTGTTGCGGGCGATGCCAACGCTGGAAGGCAGGCCGAATTCGCTCTGGATGTGCTCTCGAATCCGCCGGCCGATGGCAACCGGCCCTCCGAGCATCCTCATGCTCCCGGTAACGTCGAGGAATGCCTCATCGACGCTGACCTGTTCCACCACCGGGGTCACGGTGTGCAGGTAAGCCATGATCCGTTCGGAAATGGCGTTGTACTTGCCGTGGACCGGCTCGACAATGTTTGCTTCGGGCATCAGCGCAATCGCCTGGCTCATCGGCATGGCCGAATGAACTCCCCTGGCCCGGCAGTCGTAGGAGGCCGACAGGACCACACTGCGCCCACCCGGGAATCCGACGATCACTGGCTCGCCGAGAAGTTCGGGATGGTCGATAAGTTCCACCGAGACGAAAAAGGCATCCATGTCCACGTGCAGGATCGCGCGATGCTCTTTGTCATTCATGACAGCTATATTAGTGCGCGCTTCCGACAGTGCGCTGGCGGCCGAACACCCCGGAACTGCATTTGCACTTGCCCATGGCATCCGGGAAATATCCTCCCGGATTCCCGGTAGAGTTGATCCTAGCCATCTGCCCCTTCACGCGGAGAATTGATTTTGCATGTCGTTGCCTGAAACCGTCTCGGCCTTTGAGCCTGAAGTCCAGGAGCTGAGCCGGAGCTATACGGACGCCGTTGCCGCAAAGCTTGAGGACTTCCTTTCCGACAAGAATGATGAAGTCTCGTCAATTACCACCAGCGCAACTGAAATCGTCAACGCGATTCGGGATCTGACACGGGGCGGCAAGCGGCTCCGTCCGCTATTCGCCTACTGGGGATTCCTGGGCGCAGGCGGCGCCAGGGATTCTGCAGAGGTCATCCAGCTGGGCGCCGCGCTGGAGCTTTTCCAAGCCGCGGCGTTGATCCACGACGACATCATCGACAATTCGGATACCCGCCGCGGGCGTCCGAGTGTGCACAAGCACTTTGAAGCGCAGCACAAGTCGCTGGGCTTGTCCGGCAGCGCCGCGAACTACGGCATGGCCAGCGCCATCCTGACCGGCGATTTGTGCCTTTCGTTGAGTGAAGAGCTTTTCGCGGCGATTCCAAGCGTTGACGCCGCTACGCGCACCATCTTCAATCGCATGCGGACCCAGGTCATGGCCGGGCAGTATCTCGACGTACTCGAAGAGTCGGCCGGCCCCGCCTACGATCCGGCCGAAGCCGTGAAGCGCGCCCGGACCATCGTCCGCTACAAGTCGGCCAAGTACTCCACCGAGAATCCGATTCTGCTCGGCGGTGCGCTCGCCCGCGCGAACGTTGAGCTGCTCGATAGCTACAGCGCGTTCGCACTGCCCTTGGGCGAGGCGTTCCAGCTTCGAGACGACGTGCTGGGAGTCTTCGGCGATCCCGAGATCACCGGCAAGCCGGCCGGGGACGACCTGCGTGAAGGCAAGCGGACCGAACTCATCGCCCACGCACTGCTGCTGACGTCCCCTGAGGAACAGGACTTCATCCAGAACAGGCTCGGCGCCCTGGACTTGTCCGACGCTGAAGTGCAGAAGCTCAGCACTATCCTGCAGGGCAGCGGTGCGTTGCAGGAGACCGAACGCAGCATCAGCGAACTAACTGTCCAGTCCTTGCAGGCTCTGGGAGAAATCCAGACCCACGACCTCGCGCTGGCCGGCATGAAGTTCCTCAGCGATGCAGTCACCAAACGCAGTAGCTAGCCCTGCGGAACATCACCGATAGATAACAATAGGTCTCGACTTTCCTTCCAAATAAAGGAATGTCGAGACCTATTCTTTATACAAAGCTTCGTGTATCTACCAAGCCAATGCTTGCGCGCGACGGCGAATCTCGGTCTTGCGGCCCGAGCGCAGCGCGTTCATCGGGGTGCCCGGAAGCGACTCGTCCTCGGTGAAGAGCCACTTGACGCTCTCTTCATCGGAGTAGCCCGAGTCCTTCAACACCGACAAGGTACCCTTGAGGCTCTCGACAACCGCGCCATCCTGAACGAATTCCGCAGGAACCGAACGAACCTTGCGCTCGCCGATGCGTAGAGCCACGATCGTACGCTCATCAAGCATGCGATGCACGCGGCGAATATCAATGTCTAGTTCTTCGGCCAGATCGGGCAGGGTCAGCCACTGGCCAACAAGTTCTTGAATGTCATTCACCCCTTAAGGTTCCCATAAATTGCGATTCACCGCAGAAACTTTGTTCAAACCAGTCACAGCTGTTTCCATGCGTCACACAAGTAGTGTAAATTTTCATGTATCACTTTGATAACAATTGCAACACAAACAACTCCTGAAGCAGCCGGTTCAGGTGCACTTGTGACTGTTCGCGATTATCGCAACCGTACAAATGAGGAATGACTCTATGCCCCACAAAGCGACCCATGTCTCCACGCATGCGCTAGGTGTTGTCGCAGGTGCAGCGATCCCCGCTGCTGTCATCGGCAGCCTCGCCTTGGCCCCGGCTGCGTACGCAGCGCCAGCAGTATCGGTAAACACCCCAGGCTCGGCCGCGAAGTCGGTAACACCCGAAAACATCAAGATCGCTGAAGATCAGATCAAGGCACACCTGATTGCTTCCCGCGTGCCTTCCCTGGGCCTGCCTGCCAAGGCCAGCACCAAGGAAATCAAGATCCCGGCAGGCGCCAGCTTGTCCAGCTTGGCGGTGGAGTACAAGACCACCGTTTCCAAGCTGAAAGACCTGAACGACCTCAAGAGCGACTTCATCGTCGCTGGCAAGACCTTGAAGGTGCCAGGCCACGGTTCCTCGTCGTCGAAGTCCTCGAAGTCTTCGAACACATCCGCAACCAGCAGCTACACCGTAAAGTCCGGCGACACGCTCAGCGCGATCGCGGCCAAGCACAAGATGAGCCTGTCCGACCTGCTGAAGAAAAACGACATCTCCTCCAGCACGAGGATCTTCCCGGGCGACAAGGTCAAGGTCGATGGCGGATCAGCCGAAAGCTCCAGCAAGCGGTCATCGTCGAGCAAGTCCTCGTCGACCAGTTCCGGCTCCGCCAGCTACACTGTGAAGGCCGGAGACACCCTCGGCGGCATTGCCATCAAGCACAACATGAGCCTCTCGGCTCTGCTGAGCAAGAACGGCATCTCGGCCAGCAAGCCGATCTTCCCGGGCGACAAGCTCACCATCAACGGCTCGGCCAACTCCTCCAGCTCCTCGGGCAAGTCCTCGTCTTCCTCGAAGCCTTCCGGCGGAGCGAGCTACACCGTGAAGTCGGGCGACACCCTCAGCGGCATCGCGTCCAAGAACGGCATGAAGCTGGGCACCCTGTTGAGCCTGAACGGCATTTCGGCTTCCAAGCCGATCTTCCCGGGCGACAAGATCAAGGTCTCGGGCAGCGCTTCGTCGTCCTCTTCGTCCTCCTCGTCGTCCAAGCCTTCGGGCGGATCGTCCAAGGCTTCGAGCTACGCGGTGAAGTCCGGCGACACCCTCGGCGGCATTGCGGCCAAGCACGGAATGAAGCTGTCAGACCTGCTGGACAAGAACCCGCAGCTGAGCACCTCGACCCCGCTGCAGATCGGGACCAAGGTCAAGGTCAGCGGCTCCTCGGTGTCCTCGACCTCCACCGGTGGATCCAAGAAGAAGATTGGCAACACCTTCCTCGGCCGCACCTATGCCGACCACGTGGTCAGCAGCGCGAACGAGAACAAGGACTACCTGGACTCGATCTCGGTGCCGAGCCGCAGCGAGATGCAAAGCATTATCGTGTCCACCGCCAACCGCATGGGCGTTGACCCGGCGCTGGCGCTGGCGCACTCCATGCAGGAGTCGGGATTCAACATGCGTGCGGTCTCCCCCGCCAACGCCCTGGGCGCCATGCAGGTGATCCCGAGCACCGGCGAGTGGATGTCCTCCCGCCTGGGCAAGAAGCTGAACCTGCTCAACCCGCAGGACAACGTGACCGCAGGTGTTGCAGTCATCCGCTACAACCTCGACAACACCGACAACCTGGACGATGCCATCGCCGCGTACTACCAGGGCCTCGGCGGCGTGAAGAAGTACGGCATGTACGACGACACCAAGCGCTACGTGGCCAGCGTAAAGTCGTTGATGAAGCAGTACCGCTAAATACTGCGCAAGGGGCGGCCCGGAGAAGTTTCCACTTCTCCGGGCCGCCCCTTGCATTGCGCCCGGCGTGCGCGCACCAGCTGGCCGTTTCGCGGTCTTGCGACGCTAGGCCCGCCGATCCAGGGTCAGCGGCATTTCGATGACTACCCGCGTTCCCCCCTCGTCACCGGGCAGCCAGCGGATTTCCCCAGACAGCTCGCTGGTCACCAGGGTGCGCACGATCTGCAGGCCGAGACCTTCACGGCGCTCCCCTTCCGGCAGCCCGTGGCCGTCGTCCTCGATGGTCACCCTGAGCCAGTCCTTGGAGTCGGTGCCGAGATAGCGTTCGGCGATCAGTGCCACCTGTCCGTCGCGGTTGGCCAAGCCGTGCTCCACGGCATTGGTCACCAGTTCATTAATCACCAACGACAGCGGGGTGGCCAAGTCGGCGTCGAGCATGCCGAACTCCCCTTCGCGGCACGTGGAGATCTTCTGCCCCGGCGAAGCGATTTCAACGATCAGGCGGAACTGGCGGTCCATCAGGTCGTCAAACTTCACGGTTTCGTTCAGTCCCTTGGACAGGAAGTCGTGGACCGAAGCAATCGTGGATACCCGGCGCATGGCCTGTTCCAGACCCTGCTTGCCTTCGTCCGAGCTCATGCGCCGCGACTGCATGCGCAACAGCGCCGCCACGGTCTGCAGGTTGTTCTTCACCCGGTGGTGGATCTCGCGAATGGTCGCGTCCTTGGTCACCAGCTCCTTTTCACGCCGGCGCAGTTCCGAGACGTCCCGGCACAGGACCAGTGCGCCCCAGCGCTTGGATTCATCGCGCAGCGGGATAGCGCGCAGGGAGAGGGTGACGCCGCGGTACTCGACTTCAGTGCGCCACGGCATCTTGCCCTGGAGGACCAATGGGAGGGTTTCATCGACCACACGGCGGTCGCGAACCAGCGCCATGGTCAGGTCGGCCAGCGGCTGGCCCTGCAGCACGTCGGCGGCGCCGAGGCGGCGGAAAGCCGAGACCGCGTTGGGGCTGGCGAATTCCACCGTCCCTTCCACACTCAAGCGGATGAAGCCGTCGCCCACGCGGGGCGCACCGCGGCGCGAGCCGGTGGGGCTGGCGAAGTCGGGCCACAGCCCCTTGGTGCCCATGGCCAGCAAGTCGTCTGCGCTTTGCCGGTAGACGAGCTCCAAGTTCGAGGGGGTGCGCGACTGGTTGCGGTCGAAGTGCGAGGTGATCACCGCGACGGTCCGGTTCTGGCGAACCAGCGGGACAGCCTGAACGGTGGTCAGTCCAGGAATCAAATCGGCGCCGGGATGCTCGGCCGAACGCTGGATGGTTCGGCTGTCCCAGGCGCGGTCCACCATGATGCGCAGATCCTTGCGGATGCGCTCACCGACGAAGTCGGTGTGGAAGGTCGTGTGCGAGGTGGACGGGCGCACATGCGCCAAGGCGACATAGGATCCATCGCCGGTGGGGAACCAGAGCACCAGGTCTGCGAACGCGAGGTCCGCGACCAGCTGCCAATCCCCCACCAGCAGGTGGAGCCAGTCCTCATCACCGGGGCCGAGGTCGGCTTTTCGACGTAGATCTTCGGTGATGAGGGCCATTAGGGGTGATTACCTCCGGACGATGGAACGCAGCAGGCGAAGGGCCACGGACAGCGATGCCATGTCATCGCGTTCCAGGCTGTTCACTTCAGCGAACATTGCCTTCGCACGATCCAGATTAGCCGCGTTTGCCTCTTCCCACGCCGCAACACGCTCTGCCACGTCGGTGATCTGGCCCGAGGATTCCAGAACGTCGTTGGTCAGGTCGATGATCGTGCTGTACAGGTCGTCTCGCATGGCCGCGCGGGCCAGCGCCTGCCAGCGGTCGGAACGCGGCAGGTTGGTGATGCGGTTCAGCAGCGTGTCGACATTGAACAGGTTGTAGAGCATGAAGTAGGTCTGCGAGACCTTCTCCACGTCCTCCTGGGTGCGGTGCACCAGATCCGCCACGTCCAGCAGCGCGAAGGATTCGAACTGCGAGGCCCACATGCTGGCGCGGCGTTCGCCGATGCCGTTGGCCAACGCATCCGCATGCCACTGCTGGAAACGTTCCTGGTCGTCGCCGCGCAGCAGCTGCGGCAGCTCTTCGCGCAGCTGGGTCACGATCGACTCGTAGCGCTCCACCGCCTGGCCGACCAGCAGTTCCTGGTCGACGCGGTTGATGAACCAGCGGGTGGCCCGGTCCAGCAGGCGGCGCATGTCGTGGTGCTGGCGTCCCCAGTAGTCCACGTCGGTGCCGGCAGGCTGGGAGTTGATCGCGTCGAATTGAGCGTCGAAGCGGTAGACCTCGCGCAGGGCGCAGAAGACCTTGGCGATGTGCACTTCGCTGGCGCTGGTTTCCTCCATCGCGCGGAACACATAGGTGATGCCGCCGATGTTCACCATGTCGTTGGCGATCACCGTGGCGATGATCTCCTTGCGCAGCGGATGGGACTGCAGCTGGTCTCCGAATCGCTCCACCAGGTGCTCCGGGAAGTACCGGCGCATGGTCTGCGCGAAGTATGGGTCATCGGCCAGGTCGGATTCGGACAAGGCGTGGGCCAGCTGGATCTTCGCGTAGGCGGCCAGCACCGACAGCTCCGGTGCGGTCATGACGCCGCCGGCGGCACGGCGCGCTTCCAGCTCCTCGGAGCTGGGCAGGAACTCCAGTTCCCGGTTCAGGTCCGCGTGCACCTCGAGCCACTGCATCAGACGCTCGTAGGCCGGAGCCCAGGTCTGCGCGGCATGCTTTTCGTTCAGCAGCAGCACGTTCTGGTTGAAGTTGGTCTGCAACACCAGGTCGCCCACGTTGTCGGTCATCGACAGCAGGAATTCCTTGCGCTCGGCTGGATCGATGTTGCCGGCCTTGATCTGGCGGTCAACGAAGATCTTGATGTTCACCTCGCGGTCGGAGGTGTCCACGCCGGCCGAGTTGTCAATGGCGTCGGTGTTCAGGATGACCCCGTTCAGCGCCGCCTCGATGCGGCCCAGCTGGGTCATGCCCAAGTTGCCGCCTTCGCCGACGACCTTCACCCGCAGATCCGCACCGTCCACGCGGATCGAGTCGTTGGCGCGGTCGCCGACCTGGCCGTGGCTCTCCGCGGAGGACTTCACGTAGGTGCCGATGCCGCCGTTGTACAGCAGGTCGACCGGGGCCGAAAGGATGGCCTTAAGCAGCTCGTTCGGCGACATGGCCGTGACCGAGGCGTCCAGACCCAGGACCTCGCGGACCTCCGGGCTGACCGGCACCGACTTCAAGCTGCGCGAGTAGACGCCGCCGCCGGCGGAGATCAGCTCGCGGTTGTAGTCCGCCCAGCTGGAACGCGGCAGGTGGTAGAGGCGCTCGCGCTCCTCGAAGGCTGCTTCCGGGTTCGGGGTCGGGTCCAGAAAGATGTCTCGGTGGTCGAATGCGGCGACCAGCTTGATCGTCTTGGTGCGTCGCAGGCCGTTGCCGAACACGTCACCGGACATGTCGCCCACGCCCACCGCGGTGAACTCCTGGGTCTGGGTGTCGATGCCCAGCTCGAAGAAGTGGCGCTTGACCGATTCCCAGGCGCCGCGGGCGGTGATGCCCATGCCCTTGTGGTCGTAGCCTACCGAGCCGCCGGACGCGAAGGCGTCGCCCAGCCAGTGGCCCTTTTCCTCGGAGATCTCGTTCGCGGTGTCGGAGAAGCTCGCGGTTCCCTTGTCGGCGGCGACCACCAGGTAGGTATCGTCCCCGTCTCGGCGCACCACGTTCGGCGGGGCCACGACGTGCTCGCCGTTCTCGTCGGACACCAGGTTGTCGGTCAGCTCCAGCAGGGTGCGGATGAAAACGCGGTACGCGCCCTTGCCTTCCTCCATCCAGGCGCCGCGGTCAACGGCCGGGTTGGGCAGCTGCTTGGCGTAGAAGCCGCCCTTCGCGCCGGTCGGCACGATCACGGAGTTCTTCACCATCTGCGCCTTGACCAGCCCCAGCACCTCGGTGCGGAAATCCTCTCGGCGATCCGACCAGCGCAGGCCGCCGCGGGCGACGGCGCCGAAGCGGAAGTGGGTTCCTTCAACACGCGGCGAGTAGACCCACAGCTCGTGCTTCGGACGCGGGAACGGGGCGAAGTCGATTTCCTCCGGAGCCAGCTTGAAGGCCAGCGCCTGCTGGTTCTCGGCGTAGTAATTGGTGCGCTTGGTGGCCTCGATGACCTTGACGAAACGGCGCAGCAGGGTGTCGGCGTCCAGCGTCGGCACGGCCTCCAGGGCTTCGGTGATCTTCTCATGGGCGGAGGCGCGCAGCGCCTGCGACTGCTCGGCGCTCAGCTTCGGGTCGAAGGTGGCGTGGAACAGTTCCACGATGCCGTGGGTGACTGCGGCGTTGCTGACCAAGGCGTTGGCGATGAAGCCGGTCGAGTTCGGCACGCCCAGCTGCAGCAGGTAGTGGGCGTAGCCGCGCAGCATCGCGACTTCCTGCCAGTCCAGGCCTTCGCGCAGCACCAGGGCGTTGAGGCTGTCGGATTCGGCGTCGTTGCGGACCACCGCGGCGTAGGCGGCGGCTAGCTTGTCCTGGATGGCGGAGAAGTCGACGGACTCGTCGACCTTCAGGCCCATGTCGTAGATGAAGCGCTGGCCGATGCCCTCCGGGTTCAGCTCGTACGGGCGCTCGTCAACGACGTCCAGGCCGAGGTCCTGCAGCACCGGCAGGATGCGCGAAAGCAGCAGCGGGCGGTCGACGTAGATCTTCATGCGCTTGGTGACCAGCGCGTCTTCGTCATCGGTCTTCGGGTCGTAGAAGGAGACGACCGGGCCGGCGGCGGCCGCAGGCTCCTGCAGCTCGGCGAGCAGCTCGATGTCGTTCAGCGCGTCGTCGATTTCGAACTGGACCTTGTAGGAGGCGGGGAAGGCCTCGGCCCAGGTGTTGGACAGCTGGTTGGCCACGCCGGCTTCCAGGCTGTCGCGGGCGGCGTCGACGATGGCGTCGGACCAGGAGCGCACTGCCATGGCGATGCGGTTCTCCAGGGCCTTGCGGTCGACGACCGGGGCCAGGCCGTGGCGCTGCAGGCGCAGGCGGTAGAACAGGCGCACCAGCGCGCCGGAACCCAGCTGGGCCTCGTATTCCACGGAGTCGGCGTTGAAGGAGGTCTGCAGTTCATGCTCCACGCGGTGGCGGACCATGGTGGAGAAGCGGTCGCGCGGAATGTAGACCATGGCGGTGACGAAGCGGCCGTAGTCGTCGGTGCGGATGAATACCGAGGTGCGGCGGCGCTCCTGCAGGCGCAGGATGCCCAGGGCGGTGGAGGTCAGGTCTTCCACGGAGATTTGGAACATCTCATCGCGCGGGTAGGTCTCCAGGATGGTGGTGATGTCCTTGCCCGAATGCGAGTTGCGGGCGAATCCGGTATTCTTCAGCACGGCCTTGACCTTTTCGCGCACGACCGGGACGGACTTCACGCTGGAGGTGTACATGCTGGAGGAGAACAGGCCGATAAAGCGGCGTTCGCCGTTGACCTCGCCGTTGGCGTCGAAGCTCTTGACGCCCACGTAGTCCAGGTAGACGCCGCGGTGCACGGTCGAGCGGGCATTGGCCTTGGTGACGATCAGCGCGCGCTTGTCGCGGGCGGTGATGCGGCCTCGCTTGGTCAGGTGCTGCGGGCCCTGGTTTTCCAGTTCGCGCATCAGGCCCAGGCCGGTGCCGGGGCGGGCCACCAGGACGTCTTCGCCGTTCACGGTGTCCAGGTCGTATTCGCGGTAGCCCAGGAAGGTGAACTTGTCGTCAGCCATCCAGTTCAGCAGCTCCACGGCTTGCTCCAGCTCGGCGATCTGGCCGGCGTTGGTGGTCTGCGGCAGGCTCTCGGCGATGGCCTTGGCCTGGTCCAGCATGGCCGGCCAGTCCTTCACGGCGACGCGCACGTCACCCAGGACGTGGTAGAGGTCGGTGATGATGGCTTCGGCCTGCTCGTCGCTCAGCTCGCGGGCAAGCTCCACCGAGATCCACGATTCGATCTTGGTCAGCGAGTCGGAGGAGACCAATGTGCTCAAATCCGACAGCGCAGCGGTGTCGCCGCTGGCCATGTGCTGGGTGCCGGTGTGGCGTAGGTTCTGGATCTGGCCGTTGGCGCGGTCGCGGGAAACCACGAAGGTCGGGTGGACCACAAGCTGGATGGGTGCTTCTCGTTTGACGAGCGCCGCGGTGACCGAGTCCACCAGGAACGGCATGTCGTCGGTGACGATGTTGACCACCGAGATGCCCGCATTGCGGGTGATGGCGACGTTGGCGTGATCAGCTTCGCGCTGATAGCCGATTTCCAGATGGGCGGCAACACGCGATTCGAGTTCGTTGGGCCTGTAGGCCGCAACATCCTCTTTCGCGATCTGGCCGTAGTACTCGCTCACCAGGGTTGGGGTGAGAGTCTCCTCCATGAATGATTCAGTCATGCTGGAATCCGACGAGTTCAAGTGAACGCCTCCAAGAACGGTTCGATTGGTCCGCGCCTTTGCGGACCCGTAGTTTTACCCACATTACATGTTTCCAGCGCTTCGGGCTCACAGGTTCTTTGCCAATCGACGAGTCTTCCCCTTAGCCGGGGAATCCGAAGATTTAATGCCAGCCAACGACCGGATTTCTGAACGTAATGAACTTTTGGGAGCTATTTCCACTAATGGGCTTCCAGCCAAGATTGCAGCATGGCAAATTGGGTTGTCATTGGGCAGAAATCCAACGACGGGGTGCGTTGGTCCAAAACGCTCCCAGGCCTCCAGAATACGGCGCTTGGGTCCGTGTCCGGAATTACCCGAGGATACTTTGTTGAAGATGATTTTCACCTCGATTCCCGGGACTTTTTCCTCGAGTTCGTCAATGGCCCGCAATGCCCGGGGAATGCCCAGGCTGTCGGCGGCGACCACCATAAAAACTTCATCGGCGCACTGCAGCATTTCCACGGTGACCGCGTTGCGCTGGGGCGCCTGGGTGTCGAAGCTGAGTTGCTCGTCCAGCTCGATGTAGGGCGCCACGTCGAGCACCACCAGATCATGGTGGGCGCGAAGGGTCAGCGCGGCCCTGCGCAGGGCCGCGGCACGGACCTCGGGCCAGCGGCTGGCCCGAGGGATGCCGGTGGCGACCATCAGCGTGGATTCTGCGACCTCGACGGCCAGGCAGGCGGAGCGGAGGCGGGCCGGGTCGCGGGAGCCTGAGTCGACCACACGGCACATCTGGGCGATCGAGGCCGATTCGTCCATCAGGCCGAGCTGGATTGCCAGGGAGGCGGCATAGGTGTCGGCGTCCAGGAGCACCACAGAGAGCCCGGCCACCGCGGCTTCGACCGCGTAGTTCAGCGCGACGGTGCTGCGCCCCGGGGAGCCCGGGGAGCCCCAGAAGCAGACGATGCTGCCCTCGCGTCCCGCTCCGCTGCCCTGAGCTGTCGTGGATCCGGGTTCCCGCTCCGTTGCCTCCTGGCCAAGGCCGACCAGTGCCTGGGTGATGAGCGCTTCAAGCTCGACCATGCCGACGGTGTCCTGGATTTCCACAAGTCCCGGGACGGCGGCGGTGCGCTCGGGTTTCGGATCCAGCAGCGCAACCATGGTGCGCTGTACGGTCAGCTGGTCGACTTGCTCCATCGGCGGCATGAGAGCCCGCTCGGAAACCAGCAAGACATCGACCGCACCGGCGGTGCAGGCAGCGATGGCCTCCGCCGCGTCGTCGCAGACCCTGACCACGATCAGCTCTCCGCGATACCCCTCGATCTGGCGCACCAGATGCTCGTCGCGCCCGAGCACCACTACCGAAATGCTCATTGCTGCCCGCCTGCAGGGTTGTAGATCACGGTGATCCGCGCATCGTTGGCCAGAGCCTGCAGGAAAGCCTCCAGCTTGTCGGATTCAACCAGCAGCTCCAGGTTCGTTCCGTTGTTACCGACCAGCCCGCCGGCGTGGGCGACGCGGGCCGAGACCTCGACCATTACCGCCAGCTGTTCGGGCACGCCGTAGCTGGTGCCGCCTGCTTCGCGCCGGGCGACCCAGACATCCACGAAGCTTCCAGGCGTAATCGCATCGCTCAGGTCTGCCGGCAGCTCCAGGTTCACTGGGCGGCGCGAACCGAGCTCGCTGCTGGTGATCGATGACAGCGGGATGAGCTCGCCGGCGCCGATGAAGGTGTTGGCCCGCGCATTGCCCAGATCCAGGGTGTCTTCTTCCAGGTACTTGGCCAGCGAATCGCCGAGCTGGACTTCCTGCGGCTTGAGGTTGCGGCTGGTGAGCTGCTCGCCCAGGGTGATATTCGCACCGGCCACGTACACGGTGGTCGTTTCGTTCATGCCGCGCACCAGGTAGACCGTGCCGATGACCGATGCGGTCACCAGCACCGCGCCGAGAGCCAACCGGGGATCCTTCCAGCTGGGCCGCTTGATCCTCGCCGCGGCGGCAGGATGGGACTCGTTCGCACGTCGTTCTGCTGGCACGGCACGCACCTCCAACACATGGATATATGTGAGCCGAGCCTACGACAAGTTGGTGGAGCGCGAAAGGCCGAAGTTGAAAACTGTGGATTAGTAACCCCGGGGAATCGAGATCCACCCGATGGCGGCAAGAGGCACGATCGAATGTTCAGTAATGCTGGATTCCCGGGGGAACTCGTCTCGCGGATGGGCGGCGATCACCAAGAAGTCCTGGCCGATTTGGGTGGGTGTGCCTTCGGCCAGCAGCTCGCCATGCCCGTCGTGGATCCGCATCCGACTCCGGTCTCGCAGCAGCCCGCGCAATAGTGCCGGCAGCTTGACGGGTGAGGGCTCGGGTCTTGGCAGGGCCGTGGGCCTTGACGAGTAAGGCACGGTGATCCGCCGGATGGCTCGCAGGGTGACGAGCAGGTTGGAGGCCTCGGCGTCCACGCAGAGGTAGTCCTCCCCCATCGGCCCTACCGTACCCACTGCTTCGACAGAGCCTGGCAGCTGCAGCTGCACGGTGCGACCGGTCAACGCCCTGAGTTTTCCCGCCAGGTTTTCGGTAGCGCGTTCAATGCGGATGTTTTCGGCGACCTCGTCGCGGAATTGCGCCTCAAGCTGCGCTTGAAGCTGTGATTCGAGGTCCTCGAAAAGTGAATCCCAACGCATGTGCCCACTGTACGAGCGAAAACTTGTTGGCGAAACCCTCTTCACAAAATAGATCCAAGCTGTCATCATGTGAGTCAAACTTCATCAAATCGTGTCAAATGAGATGAAAAGAGTTCTAACTATGGATGGCTTGCGACGAATGATTCTCCTGACGCTGCTGGCGTTGGGGAGCGGCATCATCCTGGCAGGACTTGCGTTCTGGATCTGGCAAGAACGCCCGGTCTTCGATTCCGCGGACCCGGGTCCAGGCACCGTCGCCCTCCCCGCGCTCTACGCCGCGGCGCTTTTCCTAGGGCTCTACACCCTGCGCACCGTCACGGCCCGCGCCATCACCTGGGCCGCGGCCCGGCAGCATCAACGCACCCTGCGGCTGTTGCAACGGGTGGCCCCTCGGCTGGCGCGCAGCGTGCTGGGCACGGCCTTGGGCGCGTCGCTGACGTTGTCCTCCACGGCTGTTGCCGCCGCTTGGGCAGCTCCGGATCCCGCCCAACACGCCCTCGCGGCCTCGCAGTCCGCGGCGTCGTCAGGCGCGCGCACCAGCATGACCTCCGAGCCAGGCACCCCCGTTGACCGACTGCCCTCGCCGCGCTGGTCCGCCGAACCCGTCAATGTGCCCATGGCCCGGATCGTCGGCGGGCAGAAGCAATCCTCTGAGCCGCCCCGGGACGCGCGGCAGGAGGTGGTGGTCGCCGAGGGGCAGACGCTGTGGAGCATCGCCGGGCACATGCTCGGTCGGCAGGCGACCATCGCGGAAATCTCCGCCTTGTGGCCCCGCATCTACGAGCTGAACCGCACGGTCATCGGCGCGGACCCGGACCTGCTCCAGGTCGGAGCGGTTCTCGTGCTTCCACCCCTGCAGTGAACCGGGCGGCGCATCCTGCCGCCGCACGTCATCCAGCACACAACGAGGAGTCCCCCATGAGCATCGATACTGGCTTCCAGGACCTGGCGTACACGGTCAGGGAAAGCGAAGCACGCAGAGAAGTCCTGAACCAGCACAAGAGTTCCCGCGGCCGCTGCCAGCTGCCGTTGGCGTCAGCCGAAGGCAGAACCCCTTCAGCCATCGCGGTGCCGATGGACCACATTTTCCACCGCGGTCCCGGCTTTCCTCGCGAACGAATCGACGTGGTCAGGCTCTCGCATGCGGTGTCCCGAGCGGTCTTCGAGATCATTGCCGGCTATCGCACGGTCTCTCAACTGAACTTCGTGATGAACCCGGACTGCATCCGCAAGCTCCGGGACCAGGCGCTCATCGAGACCGACGGCTACAAGACCGCCCCTGAACCGGGCACCAGCCATGGGCAGGTGCAGTCCATGCGGCTGCGCAGCACCCTGGGCGGCGGATGGGAATGTACGGTGATCCTGGGCTTTAAATACCGCGTCCGCGCCGTGGCTCTTCGTGTAGAGCCATGGCACGGACGGTGGCAGGTCACAAGCGTGGAAATGCTTTAGCGCCTGTTCTTGGTCTTCTTCTTGTTGGCCTTCTTCTCCGACTTGCCTTCGGCTTTGGCGGCCTGGGCACGGGTCGTGCTCGCATGGCCTTCCTCATCCGGGCCGGTGAACTGCAGGTTCGTCGGCTGGTTCGCCGGCTCCCCCTGCGCTTGGCTGGATTCCTCGGAACCGCTCGGGATCTCCAGGTTGAACAGGGTGCCGATGCTTTCCTCGCGGATGGATTCCATCATGGTCAGGAACATGGTGTAGCCCTCGCGCTGGTATTCAACCAGCGGATCGCGCTGAGCCATCGCCCGCAGGCCGATGCCTTCCTTGAGGTAGTCCATCTCGTACAGGTGTTCCTGCCACTTGCGGCCGATGGTCGACAGCACCACGCGGCGCTCCAGATCGCGCATGACCCCGGAGCCCACGCGATTCTCGCGCAGCTCGTACTGGTACTGCGCGTCGGAGAGGATCTCGCGTTCAAGGAACTGGGCGGAGAGGCGGCCCAGGCCGCCGGCTTCTTCGATGACCTCGGTCATGGTGATGCCGATCGGGTACAGCTGCTTCAGGTTGGTCCACAGCTGCTTCAGATCCCAGTCGTCCGCGTCGCCGACCTGGGTGGCCTCGGTGACCATGGCCTTCACGACGTCTTCCAGGAAGTGGCCGACCTTCTCTTGGAGGTCGTCTCCTTCCAGGATGGCGCGGCGGTCGGTGTAGATGGCCTCGCGCTGGCGGTTCATGACGTCGTCGTACTTCAGCACGTTCTTGCGCTGCTCGGCGTTGACGCCTTCCACCTGGGCCTGCGCGGATTCGATGGCGCGGGATACGATCTTGGATTCCAGGGCCACATCATCGGGCATCGACGGGTTGTTCATGATGCGCTCGGCCATGCCGGAGTTGAAGCGGCGCATCAGGTCGTCGGTCATCGACAGGTAGAAACGGGATTCGCCCGGGTCGCCCTGGCGACCGGCACGGCCGCGCAGCTGGTTGTCGATGCGGCGCGATTCGTGGCGTTCGGTGCCCAGCACGTACAGGCCGCCGAGCTTGGTGACTTCCTCGGCTTCCGCGGCAACGGTCTTCTTGGCCGCTTCGAAGACGTCGTCCCACTGCTTGTTGTATTCGTCGGCGTGGTTTTCCGGATCCAGGCCGCGGCGTTCCATTTCCGCCACCGCGAGGAATTCGGCGTTGCCGCCGAGCATGATGTCGGTACCGCGGCCGGCCATGTTGGTCGAGACGGTCACGGCGTTCTTGCGGCCGGCCATGGCGACCACGGCGGCTTCACGAGCGTGCTGCTTGGCGTTGAGCACTTCGTGGCGGATGCCCTTCTTGGCCAGCAGCCGGGAGAGGTATTCGCTCTTCTCCACGCTGGTGGTGCCCACGAGGATCGGCTGGCCGGTCTTGTGGCGCTCTTCGATGTCTTCGACAACCGCGTTGAACTTGGAAATCTCGTTCTTGTAGATCAGATCCGGCTGGTCCTGGCGGATCGCCGGCTTGTTGGTCGGGATCTCCACGACGCCAAGCTTGTAGGTTCCGTAGAACTCCGCGGCTTCGGTCTGGGCGGTACCGGTCATGCCCGAGATCTTCTCGTACATGCGGAAGTAGTTCTGCAAGGTGACGGTGGCGAGGGTCTGGTTCTCGGCCTTGATTTCCACGCTTTCCTTGGCCTCGATGGCCTGGTGCATGCCTTCGGAGTAGCGGCGACCCTGCAGCGCACGGCCGGTGTGCTCGTCGACGATCATGACTTCGCCGTTGACCACAACGTAGTCCTTGTCCTTCTTGAACAGCTCCTTGGCCTTGATGGCGTTGTTCAGGAAGCCGATCAGCGGGGTGTTGTTGGACTCGTAGAGGTTGTCGATGCCCAGGTAGTCTTCGACCTTCTCGATGCCGCTCTCAAGCACGCCGATGGTGCGCTTCTTTTCGTCGACCTCGTAGTCGTCCTCGCGGGTCAGTCGGGCCACGATCTTGGAGAACTCGACATACCAGCGGTTCACGTCGCCCGAGGCCTGCCCGGAGATGATCAGCGGGGTACGGGCTTCGTCGATGAGAATCGAGTCGACCTCATCGACGATAACGAAGTGGTGGCCGCGCTGGACGAGCTCGTCCTTGCTCCAGGCCATGTTGTCGCGCAGGTAGTCGAAACCGAATTCGTTGTTGGTTCCGTACGTGATGTCGGCGGCGTACTGCTTGCGGCGGGTGGCCGGATCCATGTTCGCCAGGATGCAGCCGCAACTCAGACCAAGGAAGCGGAATACGCGGCCCATCAGGTCGGACTGGTACTGCGCGAGGAAGTCGTTGGTGGTCACCACGTGCACACCCTTGCCGGTCAGGGCATTGAGGTAGGCCGGTGCGGTCGCGACCAAGGTCTTGCCTTCACCGGTGCGCATTTCGGCGATATTGCCCATATGCAGCGCAGCGCCGCCCATGAGCTGGACGTCGAAGTGGCGCATGCCCAGCACGCGGTCCGCGGCTTCGCGCACGACGGCGAATGCTTCGGGAAGCAGGGCGTCCAGCGATTCACCATCTGCCAGTCGGGCCCGGAACTTTTCGGTCTCCCGCTGGAGTTCTTCATCCGAAAGTTCGCGAATCTCGTCTTCCAACGTATTGATCGTGTCGGCGTACTTACGAAGGACCTTGAGGGTCTTCTTGTCGCCGGTACGCAAAATACGTTCTAGCAATGATGCCACGTGGTAGCTCCCAATATCTCAAGCACAGTAAATCTGGCGTAATTAGTCTACGTGAGGAAAACGTCGTCAAACGCTATTTCGATAGTCTCTGCGGTGTTCTTATGGTGAACGGCAACGCACCAAACAGGCAGTTCACAGTCAACGTTCAACCGCGGCCAACCCGAGCCACCGCGCCATTCGCCCCAGTTCGCGATCCAGCTCGCCCGAAACTTCCGGGCAAACTCCGGGTTCGTAATGCACTGACTTGGCTTGCAGCACCCCGTTTTTCCGGTCGGCTTTCAGATCCACCCTGCCAACGAAGTCCTCGCCGTAGAGCATCGGAAAAACGTAGTACCCGTAGCGCCGCTTGGCCTGCGGAACATAGATTTCCACCCGGTATTCGAAGCCGAAGAAGCGCTCCAGCCTGCGCCTGTTGAAGACCATCGAATCGAAGGGCGAGAGCAGGCGCAGATCGGGTTGGACGCTGCGCGGAATGACGGTTCCGGGCAGCTGGTAACAGTTTTCGGCGAGGCCGGCGACCCCAACTTGCTCAATCAGCCGCTCTGCGGCCAGTTCGCGCAGCAGTCCGGCGACCTGGGTGGCGGGCAGCCGGAAGTATTCGGCGATGCAGTGGGCGGTGCCCACGCCCAGTGCGCGCATCGCCCGCAGCACCAGCCGGCGAAGGGCGGACCGCTTGTCGCCCGGGACAGCAGCCCGTTGCAGGTCGATCACGTCCTCGGCCAGCGCGAAGCGGCGTTCGAACTGGCTGCTGCGGCCCAGCGCAAGGATCCGGCCCTGGGCAAACAGCGCTTCGGTGACGAACTTCGTATCGTTCCAGTTCCAGCCCCAGTGCTGCTTCTCCCCGACCGGCTGGATGTCCAGCGCGGCGCTGAGCTCGCGGGCGGTGGTGCCCGGATGCGTGGCGAGATAGGACAGCACGTTGTCGGTCAGTTCGCAGTGCTCACTGGTGAACAGGTCCGAACGGTCGATCCAGCCGCGCCGCTGCCAGGTGATCAGGTCCGCGACGAGCTCGCTGCGCACATAGCTGGCTTCGTGCGCCCAGTATTCGGTCATCGGGCCGCGTTTGCGCGCCACCAGCCTGTCCAGCGCACCGATGTCGTAGGCACCAAGCCGCGCGAAAAGCGGCATGTAGTGGGCTCGTTGGACAACGTTGATCGAATCGATCTGCAGCTGGGCGATGGACTCCAGCGTCGAGTTCATCCGCCGGAGAGTCACGGGCTTGTCCGGGCGGGCCCGGGACAAGCCTTGGGCGGCCAGCGCAACCCGTCGAGCCTGTGACAGGCTCAGGGTGCGCCGACCGCCCTTGTTTGCTGGATCGCTAATGGCTAACCCTCGGTCGCCATTGCCTTGTCGCGGTAGCCGCGAGTCTCGGTGGTCGACTCGGTTTCGTCACTGAGCGAAGCATCCAGGGTGATGACACCGTACTGGTATTGGGTGCGGCCGTAGACCACGGAGTGCTCGCCGGTGGCTTCATCGACGAAGAGGTAGAACGGGTGCCCCACCAGCTCCATGCGGTCCACTGCGTCGTCAACGCTCATGACTTCGGCAGGGAAGGACTTCCGGCGGATCACGACCGGCGAGTACTCGGCGTTCGCTTCAGCTTCTTCCGCTTCGGCGGCGGCCTGGGCTGCGAGAGTTTCCTCAACGAGGGACTTGTCCGTCGGAACAACCGGCAGCGCGCTGGTGGCCTGATGGACTGCCACCGGGGCATGGTTTCCGCGATGCACCTTGCGCTTGTCGCGGGCCTTGCGCAGACGCTCAAGCAGCTTGGCGAATGCGACATCAAAGGCTGCAAACTTGTCAGCCCCACGGGCTTCTGCACGGATTGCCGGTCCTCGACCGACAACCGTCAGTTCCACGGACAGTGCGGTGCTCTGGTCACGGGCGTGAGTTTCCTTGACGACCTTGACGTCAATGCGCTGGATCTTGGTGGCCAGCTGGTCGACCTTGGTGATTTTCTCATCAACATACTCCCGGAAACGGTCCGAGATGGTGATGTTGCGTCCGCTGTAGTTCAGCTCCATGGTGTCCTCCAAAATTGAGTCGGGTGACACAACAGTTCGGAAGTTTGATCTCTTCGAACTGAAGATGGGCTTCGCTGCATCTGTGTGATGCAACCCATACTTCACCTTAGGCCACGGCGGCCCAGATTCAAGTACCGAACGCGGACATTTCCTATCGCGGTCAGCGTAATTGTCCACCCCGGTCATCGCCCGGCGGTCGAGTGAGTGCCAGCACTACCCCTCCGAGCACGTCGTATCCCGCGTTATTACAGGTAATTGCGGCATTTTGCAGGGTGGAACCGGTGGTCATCACGTCATCGACAAGCAGGATCGGCTGTTGGCGAACACGCGGGATCTCGGCAATCAGCTGCGCGTGCTGCCCGCGCCGGTCCGAGCCGGATTTGCTCTTCTGGGCCCCGCTGAACACCTGGCCCATCCGGTAGTGCAGCACCGGTGACAGTTCCAGGCCTGCGTCGAGCAGTCCGAGGCGCTCGGCCGACTGGAGCATGGCTTCCACCGGCCGGTATCCCCTGCGCGCAATCGCCTTCAGCGAGGTGGGCATGGGAACGACCAGTGTGCGCCGGGCGCGGGACTGCGGAACAAGCGAGGCATTCAGGGCGGCGGCGAGGTAGGGCGAAAACAGCTCTTTCAGGAAATACCGCTGGTGGTCCTTGTAGGACAGGATGGCTCGGGCCAGCTCGTTGCCGTAGACGCCGCAAGCCGCCACGGGGATCTGTCCGGCCAGCGCCGGCAGTTCAAGGTAGCGGCTCTGGCTGTCGGGAAGCGGCGGGAGGCAGAGCTGGCGGCGCACCGCGCCGCGGCAGGTGGGGCACAGCCTGTCATCGGCCCTGCCGCAGACCGCACAGCTGGCAGGCAGCAGGAAGTTGCAAGTTTCGCGCAGCGCGAAGCGCACCCATTGCGGAACCCGCTGGCCATACAGCTGGTCCAGGTCCCGCAGGATTTCCCGGTCGTTGGAGCCCATGCTCCAGGATGGGCGCGGCCGCGGCATGGCCGCCGGCGCTGGACGCCGATTGTGGATGCCGCGGTGCGCTCCGGTCAGCCCGGGTAGGAGATGTCCTTGGCGTAGTCGTCCAGCACATGCCAGGAGTTGCCCACCAGGCTGAACAGCTGGTCCTGGGATTCGGCGTAGACTTCCCGCTGCTTTCCGGTGCCGGCGGCGATGCCCACCATGCCCAGCAGCACCTGCAGGTGCTTGCTGCCACCTTGGAAGGTGATCTGCTCGGCCAGCACCGGCTCGGTAAGGCTCAGCTCGGCGACGATGATCGAACGATCGGATTCCCAGACCGCGGTGTTCACCGGGACGTCGGGGTAGATCTTCATCGGCGTCTTGCTCAGGCCTCGCGGCACCCCGTCGGAATCGCGGATCACTCCGGAGACGTACACGGTGGTTGCCGAGTCCTTGGTGGCGACGATCAGCGCCCGGGCCCCGTCGCGGGAAATGCGCAGCGAGCTGACGCTGGAGCCTTCCAGCCACGGCACGCTGATCGTGCGGGCTTCGCCCTTGCCCGCGATGCTGTCGGGCACCGCGCGCAGCGGGTTCTTGTCGTGGTTGTCCGCCGTCCAGGTCCAGCCGGCCAAGTCCATGGACGGCTGGATCAGTGATTCGCCTTCAAGGCCCAGGTCCAGCGAGCCGTCCTCGCCGATGGTCCACAGCTGCTTGCGCGATCCGTTCAGGAAGGCGTAGCGGTTGCCGATGGGCGACATGGCGGGTTCGCGCGGATTGTAGCGCGAGATATCCGGCAGCCCGCCGACGGGGATGACCGAGAGCCCCTTGACGTAGACCAGCGACTTGTCCGCGATGCCGATCAGCGTATCCGGGGTGCTGGGGTCGACCTGCGCCGGCTCGATGGTGATGCTCTGGTCGGCCAGCGTGATCTCGGTTTCCTCCTGCAGCATCTGCACTTTCGTCACGCTGCTCAAGGGGATCAAGGTGGCTTCCAGCTGCTGGTCCATGAGCAGCAGCATCTGGTCGGTGGCGTCCTGGAAGGTCGCCTTGCTCAGGTCGACGGTCGCGGTGCCGTCGCGCACCGGGACCGCGGAGCGCACCAGGGATCCGGCGGAGCTGAAAGCGGAGACCACGGCATTTTCCAGGTACGGCGCTGGGCCCTCCAGCAGCGCTTCGACCATCGAGGTTGCGGTGCCGCTGCCGGTGGCGAACCAGCGGATGTCAGGCACCAGATAGCGGTAGGTGGCGTTGTAGAAGTACAGGGTCTGGGCGGAGAAGATCTTGTTGAAGGTGGAGGCTTCCAGCATCACGCCGTTGGGCGCGTCGGAGATGCGCCACTGGTCGTCGACCTTGGACACGGCGACGTCCACCGCGCGGGTTGAATGGTCGGGGTACATGGTGCGCACGCCCTGGGCATCCACCGCCCCGATGATCTCCAGCTGGATCGTGTACTGGTTGGTCTCGGCGCCGTTAACCACGTTGACAGCCTCGTAGATCAGCGTGCTGGTGTCCCCGCGCCACTGCCGGCTCAGCTCCGGGGTGAGGAACTCGCGGGCGACTGCGTAGTCCTCCGCCACCGAACGGCCGGCGGCCACGAAACCGTCGACGATCGCCCTGGCATCCGCGCCGTCGGCGGGCCCGTCCGCGGCGTAGCTGTAGGACTCCGACTCGGAGTCCTCCGAATGCGCCTCGATCTGCTTGACCGGGGAGGAGCGCGGGATGGAGGCGCAGCCGGTGGCGGTGAGCGCCACTCCCAGCAGCATGGCCAGCAGCGAAATCAGCGTGCGTCGCATTATTTCTCCTCCGACGAGGCGGGCGGAATCGGCGCGCCCGGATCGGCGATGTCGTCGTCCAGATCGTCGTCCTCGGGCAGCACCAGCGGGGTGTAGCCGATCTTGGGGACTTCGCCGGTCAGCGGGAAGCTGTCACCCTGCGGCTCGTCCAGGGTCTGCACGGCGGCCGGTTCCAGCGGCAGCGGCGAGGAGTCGATGGTGTCCGCGGCGGTGCGCGGCAGGGTGACACGGAAGACCGAGCCGATGCCCAGTTCGCCCCAGGCCTCCAGCCGGCCCTCGTGCAGCCTGATGTCCTCCATCGCGATGGACAGGCCCAGGCCCGAGCCTCCGGTGGTGCGGGCGCGAGCCGGGTCGGCGCGCCAGAAGCGGTCGAAGACGTGCTTGCAGGATTCCTCGGACATGCCGATGCCGTAGTCGCGCACGGTGACCGCCACGGCTGATTCGTTGGCGCCGATGGTCACGTCGATCGGCTGCGCCTCGCCGTGCTCCACGGCGTTGAGCACCAGGTTGCGGATGACGCGTTCCAGGCGGCGCGGGTCGACTTCCGCCACGCATCCCTCGGGCGGGGAGTTCAGCCGGATGACGGTGCCGTATTCGTCGGCCACCGGGGTGGCGGTGACGATGACCTTCCCGACAATCACGTTCAGGTCGGTGGATTCGCGGTCCAGCACTGCCACGCCGGCGTCGAAGCGCGAGACCTCCAGCAGGTCGTTGAGCAGGTTCTGGAAGCGCTCGATCTGGTTGTACATCAGCTCGGCGGAGCGCGCGGTCAGCGGGTCGAAGTTCTCGCGGGCGTCGTGGATCAGCTCGGCGGCCATGCGCACGGTGGTCAGCGGGGTGCGCAGCTCGTGGGAGACGTCGGAGACGAAACGCTGCTGCATGGCCGAGAGGTTGTTCAGGGCGGTGATCTGCTCCTGCAGGGAGGCGGCCATGTGGTTGAAGGCGGTGCCCAGGCGCGCCACCTCGTCGCGGCCGGAGACCTTCATGCGGCGGTCCAGATCGCCGGCGGCGATGCGCTCGGACACGTAGGCGGCGTCGGCCACCGGGCGCACCACGGTGCGGGCCACAGACCAGGCGACGAAGCCGACCACTGCCAGCAGCACCAGCCCGGTGAAGGTCATGGCGCGGTTGATGAAGGCCAGGGTGTCCTGCACGCTGGACAGGTCGTAGACCAGGTAGAGGCCGTATTCTCGGCCCGGCGGGATCAGCACCTTGGTTCCGATGATCAGCCCGGGATACTGGTCGCCCTCGACGCCCAGCTCGATGGAACGCCAGTAGATGCCCTGTTCCCCCGCCACGGATTCGGCGAGGTCCTCGGGCACCACGCGGGTAGTCAGCGAACCGGAGGCCATGGGGCCGACGTAGAGGTTCTCGTCCCCGGCGATGGGCATCAGGACGAAGTCTCGGATGACGGTGGCGCCGTCGCCCTCCAGGGTGGCCAAGGTGGAGTTCACCAGGGCCTGGGTGGAGGCGCGGTCGGTGGTGGCGGCGGATTCGAGGATGGAGCGCGCCTGCGTCAGGCCGCGCTCGGATTCCTTCTCGATCTGGTTGAAGCGTTCCTGGAACAGCGTGGAGGCGATCTGGTTGGAGAGGAACGCGCCGGCGGCCAGCAGCGCCAGCGAGGTGAACAGCAGCGTGGAGATCACTGTGCGGAACAGCAGATGGCGCTGCCAGCGGTTGCGCACCGCTTCCACGGGACGGCGGATCCAGTGCTTCAGCCGGTAGAACCGCGGGGCCTGGGGAATGCCATGGACACGCACATCGACCGGGACAAGTTCTTTTCCGGTCGGCGCGTGCGTGTTCAACTTGCCGATCCAGCCTTGTATCCGACACCGCGCACGGTCTGGATGATCTGCGGCTTCTCGGGGTCGACCTCGATCTTGGAGCGCAGGCGCTGCACGTGCACGTTCACCAGCCGGGTATCGGCCGCGTGTCGGTAGCCCCAGACCGCTTCGAGCAGCTGCTCGCGGCTGAAGACCTGCCACGGCTTGCGCGCCATGGTCACCAGCAGGTCGAATTCCAGCGGGGTCAGCGACACCACGGTGCCGCCGCGGGTCACCCGGTGGCCGGCCACGTCGATGGCGACCTCGCCAACCTGCAGGGTCTCGGCCGCATGGGTTTCGTTCGGGCGCAGGCGGGCGCGCACGCGGGCCACCAGCTCGGCTGGCTTGAAGGGCTTGGGGACGTAGTCGTCCGCGCCGGACTCCAGGCCGCGGACCACGTCGGCGGTGTCCGACTTGGCGGTGAGCATGACCACCGGGACGTCGGATTCGGCGCGGATCTGCTTGCAGACCTCGATTCCGTCGATGCCCGGAAGCATCAGGTCCAGCAGCACCAGGTCGGGGTTTGACTCGCGGAAGGCTTCCAGCGCCCCGGAACCGTCATAGCAGAAGGAGGCCTCGAAGCCGTCGTTCTGCAGGACGATGCCGATCATTTCCGACAACGCCTCGTCATCGTCGACAACAAGAATTCGTGCCTTCATCCAATTTCCCCCTGAAATGCTAGGACAGCCGCGGGCGGCCTGCCGGCAGGGGCAGGACTGCACGGCCCCGCCCAACCGGCTGGTCACCAGTGCGCAGCTAAGCTACCGCCATTGTTTCTAAGATACATGACCAGCCCCCGATTCAGCCGGTTGACTGGCGCAAAGCCCCGCCATTGGAGGCAGATCCCCCAGCTAGGCGTCGACCCGGGTCTGTTCCAGGGCTTGGGCGTAGCCGGTCAGGTGCCCCAGGCAGTCCACGACCTCGGCCGCGCTGCTGGAGGCGAAGGAACCGGCGGGCATCAGCGTCAGGGCCGAAAGGCTGGACAGCGGCAGGCCCAACTGCCGCCAGGGGCGCAGGATGGTTTTCACGCCCTGCACCACACCCGGGGCGCGGCCACCGGGCTGCAGCAGCTGCAAGAACAGCTGGGCGCCGGTTTCGACCAGGCCCGCAGCGCGTTCCCAATGCCGGTGGCCCATCGCGGCCGGGTCCAGCAGCCATCCGTCGATGCCCGCTTGGTGCAGCAGGTCGACCCGCTCAATCCACGAGACGTCGGCCGTGGGAAGGTTCACCGTCACGCGCAGCGGCGAGGGGTCCTGCCCGCCGGACAGCACGGCCAGGAAGCCGGAATAGCTGGTGCGCACCTCGCTGCGCGGGATGGAGCGCAAGGTGCGGTAGCCGCTGGCGGTGGGCACGGTGCCGTCCAGTGCGGCGGGAAGCTGCGGCTCGTCGAGCTGCAGGGTGAACCCGGTAATGCCGGTGGCGCGGGTGATCCGATCCAGGTGCTCGCGCACCCCGTGGGCGTAGGCCTCGATGACGTCGCGCCGCGCCCCGTGGTCGGACAACACCTTTTCGCCACTGGCCAGGTGCAGGCCGGCGGCAAGGCTCCAGGGCCCGAGCACATCGACCAGCAGCCGGGTCGGGCGCTTCTTCTCGGCACCTGCCACGTCGGCCAGCAGGTTCTCATCGCTGCGCAGCAGGCTGCGGGCGCGCCGGGCATCCATGCCATCGGGCACCCCGATGCGCCAGCCGTGCGGCTGCAGATCGAAACCCAGCTCGGCGGCCATGGTGGCGCTGCGGCCCAGGGCGTCGGCCCCGACGCCGCGGTCAGGCAGCTGCGGCAGCACGGCGAGGTTCGGTTCGCCCAGCTCCCCGCGGATGACCCGGTGGATCTCCAGCGGATCGGTGCCCGGGAACTGGCAGAAGGAGGTGACGTGCACATCCTGGCGGCGTGCCGGAACGGCCGAGAGGTCCTGCGTTTCAGGCATCGGCGGCGGGGCCCCGGTGGTTGTCGGAGATGTGCTGGTGGTGGCGGATGACCTCGGAAATGATGAAATTCATGAATTTCTCGGCGAATTCCGGATCCAGGTGCGCCTCGTGGGCCAGCCGGCGCAAGCGCTCGATCTGGGCCTTTTCCCGGTTGGGGTCGCTGGCGGGCAGCTGATGCGTGGCCTTCAGGTGCCCCACGCGCTGGGTCGCCTTGAAGCGTTCGGCCAGCAGGTAAACCAGCTGGGCGTCGAAGTTGTCGATGCTCCCCCGGATCGCATACAGCTCGTCCAGCACCTCCTGCTGGACTTCGCCCTGCAGGGAACTCGCGTGCGGGTCGAAGGCGTTCTTCTCTTCGGTCAGGTTCGGCTCGCTCATGATTTTCAGTTTACGTGGTCACCGAGCGCTTCACCCAGAAGGTGACGCCGGACACCGGCGAACGCCGAACGCCCGCGCAGCGCACGCTCCCGGGACGGGGAGGCGCGCTGCGCGGGCGTTCAGGCGGGGCCGGAAGCCGGCTCAGCCCTTGGCGTTCAGCTCCTCGATGCGGGCGCGGCGCTGGGCCTGCTCGCGCGGGTCGGGAACCGGCAGCGAGGCGGTCAGCCGCTGGGTGTAGTCGTTGCGCGGGTTGGCCAGCACCTGCGAGCCCAGACCTTCCTCCAGCAGCGTGCCGCGGAACAGCACGCCCACCCAGGTCGCCAACTGGTCCACCACCGCGAGGTCGTGGGAGACGAACAGGGCGGCGAAGCCCAGCTCGGCCTGCAGCTCGCGGAACAGCTGAAGCACCTTGGCCTGCACCGAGACGTCCAGCGCGCTGGTCGGTTCGTCGGCGATCAGCAGCTTGGGCTCCAACGCCAGGGCGCGGGCCAGCGAGGCGCGCTGGCGCTGGCCGCCGGAGAGCTCATGCGGGTAGCGGTTGGCGAAGCCTGAGGGCAGCTGCACCGCTTCAAGCAGCTGGGCCACCTTGGCGCGGGTGGCCGAGGCGCCGAGTTCGCGGTGCACCATCAGCGGTTCGGCGACGCATTCGCCGATGGTCAGGTGCGGGTTGAAGCTGGCGGCCGGGTCCTGGAACACGAAGCCGATCTGCTCGCGCAGCGGCTTGAAGCTGCGTTCCTTGAACTGCGCCATTTCATAGCCCAGCACCTTCAGCGAGCCGGAGGTCATCCGGTTCAGGCCGGCGATGGTTCGCCCGATGGTGGTCTTGCCGGAGCCGGACTCGCCGACCAGGCCGTAGACTTCCCCGGCGTGGATCTTCAAATCGACCTTGTCCACGGCGGTGAAGCCGGGGGTGCCGAGGCGTCCCGGGAAGTGGACGACCAGGTCCTTGGCCTCGACCAGTACCTCGGCGCCGGCGACCGGGCGTTCGGCCATGCCTTCGGAGGCGCTTTCGCGGCCCAGGTGCGGCACGGCGGCAAGCAGCGAGCGGGTGTACTCCTCCTGCGGGGCCTCGAAGAGGGTCAGCGCTTCGGCTTCCTCCACGATCTTGCCCTGGTTCATCACGATGACCCGATCCGCAATGTCGGCGACCACCCCCATGTTGTGGGTGATGATCACGATGGCGGTGCCCAGCTCGCTGCGCAGCTCGCGCAGCAGCGACAGGATTTCCGCCTGCACGGTGACGTCCAGTGCCGTGGTCGGCTCGTCGGCCACGATCAGCCCGGGCTTCAGCGCCAGCGCGGCGGCGATCACCACACGCTGCTTCTGGCCTCCGGAGAACTGGTGCGGGTAGTAGTCCACCCGCTGTTCGGGGTCCGGGATGCCGACCTGGCGCATGGCCTCGATGGCGCGCGACTTCGCTTCCTTCTTGGAGATTTTGTTGTGGGCGCGAATGCCCTCCATGATCTGCCAGCCCACGGTGTAGACCGGATTCAACGCGGTCGAGGGCTCTTGGAAGACCATGGCCACGTCCCGGCCGCGGGCGGCGCGCAGGTCCGCCCCGTGCAGGGTCAGCATGTCCTTGCCGTTGAGGTATACAGCTCCGCTGGCGGCTCCGTTCTCCGCCATGATACCCAGCGCGGTGCGCGCGGTCACTGACTTGCCGGACCCGGATTCGCCCACGATGGCCAGGATCTCCCCGGCCTTGACCGTGAAGTCCACGCCGCGCACGGCGGGAACCGCACCTGCGTCGGTGACGAAGTCGATGTTCAAGCCCTCGACGCGCAGCACGGCGCCGCGGTCCTCGGTGATGGTTGGCGCTGCGTGGCTCATGCTCCGGCTCCTGCTTGGGTGATGCGCTTGGCCTTCTTGCGGCTGAAGCGGCGCAGGCGCGGGTCATTCAAATCGTTCATGGACTCGCCGACCAGGGTCATGCCCAGCACGGTGATCACGATGGCCAGGCCCGGGAACAGGCCGGTCCACCAGATGCCGCTGGTGGCGTCCGACATCGCGCGGTTCAGGTCGTAGCCCCATTCCGATGCGCTGGTCGGCTCGATGCCGAAGCCCAGGAAGCCCAGGCCCGCCAGGGTCAGCAGCGCCTCGGTGGCGTTCAGCGTAAAGATCAGCGGCAGGGTGCGGGTGGCGTTGCGCAGCAGGTGGGTGATCATGACCCGCCACGGGCTGGCGCCGATGACCTGTGCGGATTCCACGAACGGTTCGGCCTTCAGGCGCATCACCTCGGCGCGCACCACGCGGAAGTACTGCGGGATGAACACCACGGTGATGGAAATGGCCGCGGCCATGACGCCGCCGAACACTGTTGACTGGCCTTGGGAGATCACGATGGACATCACGATGGCCAGCAGCAGCGACGGGAAGGCGTAGATGGCGTCGGCGAGGACCACCATGATGCGGTCGAACCAGCCGCCCAGGTAGCCGGAGACCAGGCCCAGCAGCACGCCGAGGAACAGCGACATCACCACGGCGGCGATGATCACGAAGATCGCGGTCTGCGCGCCGAAGACGGTGCGGGAGAACACGTCGTAGCCGCCGGAGGTGGTGCCCCAGATGAATTCCCCGCCCGGCGCGGCCTGGCGCGGGAAGTCGCCGTTGGCGTCGCCCGACTGGGCGAAGCCAAACGGTGCGATCAGCGGCGCGAAGATCGCGGTGCTCAGGAACAGGCTCGTGAGAATCAGGCCGCTGACCAGCATGCCGCGCTGGAGCCCGGAGGACATCTTCAGGTGGGAGATGATCGGGAGCTTCTGGACCCACGACTTGTTCGAGGCGGGAAGAGTAGCGGTGCTCATGATTAGTACCTGACTCTCGGGTCGATCAGTGCGGCCAGGACGTCGACGATGAAGTTGGTGAAGGCGACGATGATCGCCAGCAGCACCACGATGCCCTGCACTGCCACGAAGTCGCGCGCGGTGAGGTATTCGGCGAGCTTGAAGCCCAGGCCCTTCCATTCGAAGGTCGTTTCGGTTAGCACCGCGCCGCCGAGCAGCAGCGCAATCTGCATGCCCATTACGGTGATGATCGGGATCAGCGCGGGACGGTAGGCGTGCTTGGTGGTGAGGCGGAATTCGCTGACGCCGCGCGAGCGCCCGGCCTCCACGTATTCACGGCCCAGGGTGCCGATGGCATTGGTGCGCACCAGGCGCAGGAACACCCCGCCGGTGAGCAGGCCCAGCGCAATGGCAGGCAGGATGGCATGCTGGGTGACGTTCACGAACGCCTCCATGTTGCCGCTGCGCAGCGCGTCGAGCCAGTAGATGCCGGTGGGCGCCTGCAGCGTGGTCAGCTGCAGTTCGGTCTGCCAGCCTGCGCGGCCGGCGATCGGCAGCCAGTGCAGCCAGACGCCGAAGATCAGCTTGAGCAGCAGGCCGGCGAAGAAGACCGGGGTGGCGTAGGCCAGGATGGCCAGCACACGCAGGATGGCGTCCGGGTAGCGGTCGCGGAACTTCGCGGCGACCAGACCCAGCGGAATGCCCACGATCAGCGCCACGAGCACGGCATTGATGGCCAGTTCCAGGGTGGCGGCGCCGTAGGTGGTGAGGATGTCGGTAACCGCGGTGTTGTCGGTCAGGGTGCGGCCCAGGTTGCCGGTGAAGATCTGCCCCAGGTACTCGAAGTACTGGATGAACAGCGGCCGGTCGTACCCGGCCTCGTGGATACGGGCGGCGAGCTGGTCCGGGGTCAGTCGCCCGCCCAGCGCGGCGGTGATCGGGTCGCCGGTCACGCGCATCAGGAAGAAGACCACCGTGATGAGGATGAAGACGGTGGGGATGATCAGCAGGAAGCGCGTGATCACGTAACGGAGGAATCCCCCGCCCTTCTGCTTGGCTGGCTTGGGTGCCGCCAGCGGGCTGGGAACTTGTCCCGGTGGAGACGTGATGGTCATCGTCAATCCTTTGGAAATCGCAAAATACGTGCGTTGCGCCGGGAGATCCCCGGGCGCAGATTTAGGGGATCCGCCGCGCGGGATCCCATGGATTCCGCGCGGCGAACCCCCTGGGGTTCAAATCAAGCCGGTGCGCTGATGATTACTTGCTCAGAACGCCCATGCGGAACTTGAACGATGGGTCCAGGGTCTTCTCGACGCCCTGCACGTCCTTGCCCGCCACGGCGACCTGCGCGCCCTGCAGCAGCGGCAGGGTGGAGAGGTCCTCGGCGACCATGGTCTGCAGGTCCTCGATGGCCTTCGTGCGTGCGGCTGCGTCGGCCATGCCGCGCTGCTCGGAGATCAGCTTGTCGACCTCAGGGTTGTCGTAGTTGTTCGACAGGAAGTTGTCCTTGGCGAAGAACGGCGACAGGAAGTTGTCGGCATCCGAGTAATCGGGGAACCAGCCCAGCTGGTAGGCCGGGTAGTCGGTGACGCGCTGTTTCTGGTAGGTGACCCACTCTGTGGACTTCAGGTCCACCTTGAACAGGCCGTCGGCTTCCAGCTGCTTCTTCACCAGGGCGTACTCGTCGCCCGAGCTCGGGCCGTAGTGATCCGGGTTGTACTGCAGAGGCAGGCTGACCGGGATGTCCACTCCGGCGTCCTCCAGCACCTTCTTGGCCTTGGCCGCATCCGGCTTGCCGTCGGTGCCGTACAGGTCCTTCAGCGGCTCGATGGCGCCGGTGAAGCCCTGCGGAACGTAGGAGTAGGCAGGGGTGTAGGTGTCCTTGTAGACCTCGGTGGCGATGGCCTGGCGATCGATCAGGTTCGCGGCGGCCTGGCGCACGGCCAGCGACTTGGCGGCATCGGCGTTCGCGGTCTTGGCGCCGTACGGCATGGTGTCGAAGTTGAACACGATGTAGCGCAGCTCGCCGCCCGGTCCCTTGTGGACGGTCAGGCTTTCTTCCTTGCCCAGGTCCTCGACGTCGGTCGGGGTCAGCGAGCGCCAGGCGACATCGATGTTGCCCTGCTGGATATCCAGCTTCAGGTTGTTCGAGTCGGCGTAGTACTTGATGGCCGCCGACTTGTTGGCCGGTGCGCCGAGGACGCCGGCGTAGGCGTCGTTGGCGGACATCGAGATCAGGGAGTTCTTGTTGTACGAGTCGATCACGTACTGGCCGCCGAAGGCCTTGCCTGCGATGATCTCCTCGTCGGCGAGGACCTTGTCGGCTGGGAAGACTTCGTCATCCACGATCGGGCCGACCGGCGAGGTGAGCACCTGCGGGAAGGTCTGGTCGTTGGCGACCTTCAGCTTGAAGACCACGGTGGTGGCATCCGGTGCGGTGATGGACTCGACGTTGCCCAGCAGCGAAGACGGGCCGTTCGGATCGGCGATCTTCAGCTGGCGGTCGAAGGTGAACTTCACGTCCTTCGAGTCCAGATCGTTGCCGTTGGCCCACTTCAGGCCCGGCTTGAGCTTGACGGTGAATTCATTGTCCGTGGTGAACTCGGCGGACTCGGCCAGATCGTTGGACGGCTCTGGGCTGCCCGGCTCGGAGTTGAGCAGGAAGGGGAAGATCTGGTTCATGACCATGAATGAACCGTTGTCGTAGGAACCGGCCGGGTCGAGCGAGGTGACCTTGTCCGTGGTTCCCAGGGTGATCGGCGCGCCTGATGCGTCGCCGCCTGGCGCACCCGATACGTCGCCTTCGTTGGTGGCGGAAGAGGTGCAGCCGGTCAGGGCGAGGGCGGAGAGTCCCAAAGCAGCTGCGGCGAGTCGCAGCCCGTTCTTCTTGCGAGTCATGAAGAGATCCTTAATCTGTGCGCATGCTTGCGGTGATTGAAAACACATGCTTCACATAGACTAAGTGATACAGCCCACCTATGACCAATAGCACACTGGGTCAAGTCGCAAAAATTTCACTTCCGGGCCTGATTTCGATGCTTTGGCTCACAGCTTCCGTGCCTGACCTCCAGTTTCCCACCCGGCTTGAATGCGCGGCGCGCCGGTAGATTAGGCTGGTAGGCGATGATGACACGTAGAGACGCCGCCATTGCGTTGGATATCCCCCTAGAAATGGCCAAGAAGCACGGCATCCCCTCGAAGATGAGCGAAGCCGAGTTCCGCGAGCTGAATTCAAATCCGCCGGCATGGCTGGCCCAGTCCCGCGCCAACCGGACCGGCAAGCGCCCGGTCTGGGTGCATCTGGTCTGCGAAGTATGCGGCACCGAGGACTACGAACGACCAAAGAAATGGTGGCCGACCTTTGACTTCGTGCACTGCTCTCATCACTCCCCCGCCCAGCTGCCGAAACTGGAAGCCGGCCGGACACGGGTCGAGTACCCGGATATCTCCGCGCGCATGTACGGCATCGTCGACGAGGACTAGCAACCGCTTGCAGGGCCCGTGACCCTTGGCGGTTAATCCAACGTCGAGAAAACCCTGCGGCGCCTGACGTCCCGAGGGACGGCAGCCACCGCAGGGTTTTTTCGCTTCGCTCCTGGCTCCATCCGGTCAGCGCGTGCGATCAGGCCTGACGGCTTTCCATGTACTTGAGGATTTCCACCTGGACGTCCAACATGTCCTGGTTCGTGAAGTCCAGGACCACGGCGTCTCCGGCCATGGCCCCAATACCGGTTGCTCCGATGCTCAGGTTCCCCTTGACCAACTGCGGGCCGCTCAGGCTTGGCGGACCGTCAAGGTCCAGGGATTCCTTCTTGTTGAGCAGGAAAGCTCCGACCTCCTCGGTCTGAGGCGTGCTGAACGCCATTCCCATTGACTCGAGGGACTCATATTCGAACGCGTCATCTTCCCATTGGAAGGTAAACCCCACCGTCGCATGCTTCGCCAGGTCTGTCGACTGCTTCGCGGCAGCCTCCGTAATCCAGATGCAGCTCACGTCCGTTTCCCCAGGGTTATCCGAATAGGTGGTCACGGTTTCGTCGGCAAACACCAAACCGTCAAACAGGCCGCCGCTGAGCTCTGCAACTTCTGCACAACTGGGAAAGGGTAACTTGCCGCCGGAGGTGGCGATGGGCGGATCGGCCGGCGGGGCCGCTTCGGCGCCAGCCGCCGCTTCGCCCGACGACGGCGTAGGGTCGGCGCTCTTGCACGCGCTCAGGGATACTCCCAGCAACAGGGCGGCGGAGACGGACAGCAATTTTCGTGCTCGCATAAAACCTTCCAATACATAGTCGGTACATCATGTGGCATCTGCCTGCATCGCCCTGGAAAAATAGATCCCCACCTGAGGCGACATGGGCAACAAGCTATCATCAAGCGCTTGACGCTGCGAGCATATGCGGCAGATTTCCTCGCCAAGGCATTGGATTTCCATTTCGGCGCCGCCGATGCTATATGCGGCGGAGAAGCAACGCCCGAATCACACAAACGCCCCTCGACCTTCCTGCAGTCCATGCGCCGTACGTCAAGGGGCCGGGTCGCTTCAAACCCCAGCGCGGCGGCTACTTCCAGCCGATGTCCTTGACGACCTTCGTAATGTTGGTCATCACATGCTCGGTGGAGCAGCGGACCGACTCCCAGGTGAACACGGGTCGGGCTGATGCGGAGGCTGTGCGGCAGAGTCACGGCGGCGCGAAGCGTCGTCGTGGGGGCCGCGCGAAGCTCGATACCGACTTCGGAGAGGCCACGCTCGCGGCGCTTCGCACTCGTGCGAAGCGGCTCGGGCTGGCTCCGAGCACGTGGGTGCGGGCCGTCGTCCGAGATGCCCTCCACGCCTCTCGGAGCGAGGAGCTGGGCGCCGCCGTGGCCGCGCACCTGCTCGGCGTCGAGGCGCGCGCAGGTGTCGGCGGATGCGCGCGAGCTGGCCGCGCAGATCCGCCCGCTGGCGATCAACGTCAACGACCTGGACCACCGAGCACGTGCCGGTGAGGCGGTGGCGCTGTCGTCGGAGGTGCCCGAGCTGATCGAGCTGCTGCGCGAGGTCCGCGCCCTGCTCGGTGATCGGACGGCCTCGTGAGCACGACGCACTACAGCCCGAGCGCCAGCGCCGCCGACACGGAGCGCTATATCCGGGGCAAGGAGGACGAGCGGGGCGTCGCGATCACGTGCGATGTGCCGGGAGGCCCCGGCGCGTTCTCGGCGCGCGCTCGGGCGCTCACGCAGAACACGACGCGCGAGGTCGAGGCGCTGCACTACCGCCAGTCGTTCAGCGACGAGGAGTTCGACCCGAAGAACCCCGAACACGTGCAGCGGGTGAACGACCTGGGCTACCAGCTCGCCAAGAAGATGCACCCGGATTCCGACTGCCTCGTCGTCAGTCATGTGGATGGGCGGGGAAAGAAGCCGCACAACCATATTTTGGTTCTCAATCACAACAACCGCACGGGAAAGGCGCTCTCGGACTATCGCACGTTCCACGACCGCAAGGCCGGGAATCAGAAGGGCGTGCAGTCGGCGAACGACGAGCTGATGCGCGAGCACGGGCTCTCGGTCGTGAAGCGGCTGGAGCACGCGCCGAAGGACTGGGAGCTGCGCCGCGAAGACTTCGCCGAGGGGTCGCGCGACCGCGAGATGGGCGACCGGATGAGTGCGGCGCTGGCCGATCCCCGCGCGGTGGACAAGGCCGGTCTGGTCTCGGTGATCGAGGAGCAGAACCAGCAGCTCGGTGATGACGGGGTTCGGGTGCCACGGATGCGGCTGCACAGCCCCGTCAGCAAGAAGGGCAAACGCGCCGGGCAGGAGACCTGGACGCTCTACATCGAGGACCGCCGCGGCGAGTCCGGGCGTGCCGAGCGCCGCAAGCGCACGAGCGCACTCTCGGCGGACTTCACCCCGGAGGGCGCGCAGGCGTTCTTCGACTACCACCAGCAGCAGAAGGAGCAGGAACATGAGCGCAGCACTCGACAGGCTGAAGCAGCAGAACGGGCCCGTGCAGTCGCCGCAACCGCTCGGCAGTCCGGAGACGATGGAGCTGTTGACCTCGATCCTCGCCGCCGTCGAGGCGCAGAATACGAGGATCGCCACGCTGACCGAGCAGCAGAAGAAGCTCGCGGGGTTCGTGAAGGTGGACAGCGAGGAGCAGGAGAAGCAGCTCTCCGCGATCTCGCATCAGCTGACCTCAACGTCGCCGCCGCCGGAGTCGAACGAGAACAGCGAACTGTTCGCCGGAATCGCGTCCACTCTCGCGGGTATGAGCGTGAACCTCAACGGGGAGAGTCTGAAGGGCTCAGCCTCTAAGTCCGAGGCTGCCGCCAAGCATCTCGATGAGAGCCGGGCTAAGTTCGAGCGGGCCGCGAACGGTGCGCAGAAGGCCTGGCGGGAGTCGATCACCCAAGCCAGCACCGAGGCGACGAGCGCGATCAGCACGGCCCGGGATCAGGCTGTGCAGTCGATCGAGAGGGCCGCTGCCGACGCCGGGGCCGTGGCAACAGCCAAGATTGACGCCGCGAACGAGCGGGCCGAAAAGATCATCGTCACAACGGCGAAGCTGGAGGCCCGTCAGCTTTGGTTGGTCGCCGCGTCGATGTGCCTCGCGCTGCTGCCGGTCGCAGTGATCGTCGCGGGTGTTTGGATGGCCGTCGCCGGGCTTATCACGGGCGCTCAGTGGGCCCTCGATGTGGACGGGAGCGTGTGGCTCGGGATCGGTCGCTGGCTCGTGGTCTCCATGGGCCTCGCCGGGGCCGGCTACGGACTCTTCGCGTCCGTCCGCTGGGTCGCCGGTCTCGTGGAGACCTGGAAGGGCCGCGGGATGCCGAGGTGGCCCCGTTGGCGGTGATGGCTGGATCCGATCGAGCTACCGGTTCCGATCAGCAGTCGAAGGATTTTCGCAGCAGCCAGTCCTGCGGCCTCGGTGCCGCCGCCGTAGCCTGACGAGCATCCTGGCCGTGACGGCCATCGCGACGGCGATCCCGGCACCGATGATCCAGGGATTGCCGAGGAGCCCTCCGACGCCTGCGAGTGCTCCGCCCGCCGCGATGAGCGGCAGGCCGTAGCAGAGCAGCAACGGAAGCGCGCAGCATGCCAGTAGGAGCAGCCCGGTCCCTGCGGCGACGATGGGACCGGCGCGCCGTTCGTCGCGGTCGTGATCGGCGCTCATCGTCTGCACCTCTTCCGGATGAGATCTCCCCGATTGCATGCGTTGCCGTTCATGCGCAGCACGAGAGCAGTGACGGGTCGGTGGTGAAGGACTTCGCGGCGATCCGGATGCCTTCGGTCATGGTCAGGTAGGGGGCCCAGGCGTCGGCGACTTCGGCGATGGTCTTGCCGAGCACGTGGACGCCTGCGGCGGCGAGTTCCCCGGCGTCCTTGGCGACGGCGGTGAGGCCGAGGATCTCGCTCGTATCGGCGTTCACGACGATCTTGATGAACCCGCGGGTGTCGCGGTTGATCACCGCCCGGGGCACATACTCCAGGGGCAGCACGCGGCAGTCGCAGCGGATCCCCGCGGCGACGACCTCCTTCTCGGTCATCCCGACCGCGCCGATCGCCGGTCCGGTGAACGTCACCCGCGGCAGATGGGAGTAGTCGACGGACCGGTCGGCGTCGGCGAACGCGTTCTCGGCGACGAGGGTGCCGTGGTGGGCCGCGACGTAGACGAACTCCGGGTGCCCGGTCACGTCGCCCGCGGCCCAGATCCGCGGGTTCGACGACTGCAGATGGTCGGAGACGACCACCTCGCCGGAGTCCCCGGTCTTCACCCCGACCGCATCGAGGTTCAAGCCGTCGGTGACGGGACGGCGTCCGAGGGCGACGAGCACCTGGTCGGCGCGGAACTCCTGCGAGCCGCCGGACACGTCCGCGGTAACCACGACCTGCCCGGTCGCCGCGTCCCGGGACACCCGGGTCGGCACCGCGCGGCGGACCACCCGGATGCCCTCGTCGGCGAACACCTCCTGCAGTGTCCGGGACACCTCCGGCTCCTCCTTCGTCGCGAGCCGGGACCGCACCAGCACGGTGACCTGGGAGCCGAGGCGGGCGAACAGCTGCGCCTGCTCCAGGGCGACGTAGCCGCCGCCGAGCACCAGCATCGACTCGGGGACCTCGGTCAGGTCCATCGCCGTGGTCGAGGTCAGGTACCCGGCCTCGTCCAGGCCGTCGATCGGCGGAGCCCACGGCCGCGCACCGGTGGCGACCAGGTAGTGCTCGGCCTCGATCGTCTCGACCGCTCCGTCTGCGGCGGTGACCTCCAACACCGGCGCGTCCGGGGTGCCCGCGAACCCGGCGTCTCCCCGCCGGACGTGCCACCCGTATGAATCGGCGACGTCGGCGTACTTCTCGCCCCGCATCGTCTCGACCAACGCCTGCTTCCCGGCGATCAGCGCGGGCATGTCCACTGGGCCTGCCGTCGTCGCGATCCCCGGGAACCGGTCGGCGGCGTCGGCGGCGACGTGCCGTGCATCGGCGGCGGAGATGAGGGCCTTCGACGGCACGCAGCCCGTGTTCACGCAGGTGCCGCCGAGCGTGCCACGCTCGATCATCACCACCGACTTCCCGAGCATGGTCGCGCGAATCGCGGCGGCGAACGCTCCGCCGCCCGATCCGATGATGGCGAGATCGTACTTCGTAGGCATCGCTGCTCCCGTCAAGGCTTGGACTTCTGTTCCGTTTCAGCCATACTGGACCTTCCAGTGCAGGGGAAGGTCAAGCGTGGCCCCTGCCGAATGATCGGAGGCCGCAATGCGCATCGGAGAACTCGCCGAACGCGCGGGCACCACCTCGAAGACGCTCCGGTTCTACGAAGAGCAGGGACTGCTGCCCCCGGCCGACCGGACGCCATCCGGGTACCGCGACTACGCGCCCGACGCCGTAGCCCGGATCGACTTCGTTCACCGTGGCCAGGCCGCAGGCCTCACCCTCGCCCAGATCCGCCAAATCCTCGACATCCGCGACAGCGGCCACGCGCCCTGCGAGCACGTGCGAGACCTCCTCGACGCGCGCCTGGCCGAGATCGAGCAGCAGATCGCCCAGCTCACCGCCCTGCACGGCACCATCGCCGACCTCCGGCACGACGCCGCGCACCCGGACCCCGACACATGCAGCCCAGACCAGGTCTGCCGGTACCTGTAGAGGGACGCGGACCGAGAAAACGAGAGCCATAACACGAACATGCGCTAGCGCATGTCGATCACACCGGTGCCGACTTCAAGTGTGGTTGTCGAGGCGGCCATGGCCGCCAGCAGAGGGAACGGTGCGGAAAGCGAACGGTCGAAGTGGTGCACCCGCAGCCAGGCTCCGTCGAAGCCGCTGCGTTCGGCGGCCTGCGCTAGATCCACCATCTGCCTCACCGCGGCGGCGCCCGTGGGAACCGCGGAGTTTGCAGTGCCCGACCAGTGGCCGAAGGTCAGGAAACCAATTTTCTTTGGCATGTCATCTCCGTTTGAACAAAGTCGGTGGTCTTTTCACCTACCAGACACAATAGTAATTGACGCGTCAATATTCCTGTTATGAGTACGCTCACAACATGCCCCTGTCCGCAGGCCGATCCCCCTAGGAGGCCCTTGCATTCGCCCGTTGCAGTGCCAATAATTGCGAGCAACTAGCCGAACCGAGGAAAAGCGGCGCAATGAATGCACTTGTCCATGAGACCATCACGCTGAGCAGGCGCATCCCCTTTCCCTGCGCCGAGGTCTGGGATGCCTATGCCGACCCCGCGCGCCGCTGCGTGTGGGGCGTACCGGCAGGGGAAGGCATCGAGTACGCCGCCGAGCACTTCCGCGAAGGCGGACGTGAGAGCTACCGCTGCGGCCCGCTGGGTTCCCTAGATTTCCTCGTCGAGGCGCAGTACCTCCGCGTGGTCGAGCAGCAGCTGATCGTCTATGCGGAAACCGTATGGACCAACGAGACACCGCTGTCCTCCGCACTGGTCTCCTGGATCTTGGAGCCGTTGGGCGGCGCGACGCAGGTGGCTGTCACCAGCCAGGTGACCTCTTTCGTCGGAGCGGGCATGATCGAGGGCAGCCGTTCCGGTCACCGCATCGTGCTGGCGCAGCTCGGCAGGTTCCTTGCCGACGCTGCCGCTGACGCTCCGGACCCGGGCGGCATGGAAGGACCCGGGGGCTACGGCGAGCGCTAGTTAGGATCAGAAACCCTGATCATGCCGTGCGCCCCCTTCTCGCCGTCCGACATGTAGTGCGTGACGAACGGGTAGTTCCCGGCCTCGGGCAGCGCCAGCTCCACGAATCCTCCCTGCGCGGGGGCCAAGGCCAGGGATTGGGAACCCCCGCCGGTTCGATCGCGGGCGTCCAGCTGGTAGGCACCTTCGAAGTACACCGTGTCGAACTGGCCGCCGATCACGTGGAAGCTGCTGGGCCTGTTGGGGCCCGCGACGAGTACCCAGATGCGGATGCGTTCACCGGTGGCAACCTGCAGCGGGTCGAAGGAGTATTGATTTGCATAGCCGTTGAACACCACCAGGTCGGGGTTCCCTCCTGCAGTCTTGTCCACGTCCACCGGTTGCCCTTCCGCGCCGAGGTAGTACTCGGACTGCACCATCACATACGACTTGTCCACCGCGGGCAGGTCCTCGGGTTCGATGATGACCGCTCCGTACATGCCGTTGGCGATGTGTGAGCTCATGGGTGCGGTGGCGCAGTGGTACATCCAGATCCCTGACTTGGTGGCGGTGAACGTGTAGGTCAGTTCCTCGCCAGGGGCGATGGTTCGCATCGGTTTGTCCGGGGCCAGGGACCCGGCGTGGAAGTCGATGGAGTGGCCCATGGTGCCGTCGTTGTAGAGCGCGATTTCGAATTTGTCGCCGATCCGTCCGTGCAGGACCGGACCCGGGGCGGTGCCGTTGAAGGTCCACAGGTTCTGTGTGAACCCCGGCGACACTTCGGCCTGCAGCTCGCTGACCGTGAAGCGTTGCTTGTGCAGCGCCGGCTTGCCGGTGTCCGCAGGCAGTGGATCCAGTACCGGGTTGCGTGCGGTGAATCCGTCCGCGGGCTGGGCCTGCAGGTCGGGTCCCGCGGCCGCGGGCGGCTGGCCAGCATCCTGCAGGTGTCCGTGGAACGTCTCTGGTGCCGTGTCGCCGGGTGCGGCGGCGGCGCCGGTCACCACGATCCGCATCACCATGCCCATCTGCTTGTGCCCGACGATGGAGCACCAGCCCTCCATGTCTGCGGTGATGACCCCGGCGTCCACGGTGGCGCTCTGGCCCGGTGCCAGGCGCCCGGAGTCGCTCCCGTTGGCCAGCACCAGGTCGTGGACCTGCGTGGCATCGGTGTTGGCCAATTCGATGACCAGCCGTGTTCCTGCTTCCACCTCGATGGTGGAGGGTGTGAACCGCATGTCCTTGGCGGTCATCTGCACGGTCTTGACCGGTGCGTTTGCAGGGTCGACCGGCTGCTGCGCGGTGGAAGCGGCCGGCGGGCGGATCCCGGCGGCCGCGGGATCCAGTGCTACGCCGACGGCGATCACCAGCACAACCGACATAAGACCTGCGGCCGCCTGGCCCAGGCGTTGGCCGGGCGGGCGGGCGCCTTCGGGTTCCACCGGGCCGCGCTCGCGGGCCCTCGGCTGGCCTGCGGATTCCGCGGCTTCTTTCTTGGCCAAGCGATGGGCCTTCAAGGCGGTGAAGAGCAAGGGGATGAAGCTGCCCATGGCGCCGAGGTAAAGCACCGAGCACAGCACACGCACCAGCGAGGAGATCGGCAGGGCGCAGGCCAGCAACGCTGCGTTGGCCATGCTCACCCGCCAGGCGGCTCCACGGTCGAAGGCCGTGGCCGCCGCGCGGACCGGGCGCGGCCCGCCGCCCAGCGCCACGGGCACCAGATAGGACAGCGCGCCCAGCAGGATCTGCGCGGCGAAGCCTGCGGCCAGGTACGGCACGATGGTGTCGAAGTGCCGGCCCATCTGCGTCCAGTCGCCGCTGGCAGCCAGGGCGTAGAGCGTCCACACCAGGGTGCCCGTCCACCAGCAGACCGCGGACAGGACCGACAAGGTGGCGAAGCTGCGCGGCGGCTTGGCCCTGGCGGCATGGATGAAAGGCGAGGCCGTCATTCCCAGCCCTGCCAGATAGCCGAGCACACCCAGGGCTGCCACCAGCAGCAGCCCCGCGGCCGCCCCGCCCGCGGCCACCAGCACCGAGGCTGCGAGTACCGGCAGCGCCCGGCGCAGGCGCACCGCGGCATGGGGGGCGATGCGGGTGCGCAGCATCGTGGGCCACAGCGTGATCAGGGTTCCGGCGACGGTCAGCCCGACCCAGCCCAGCAGGTTCACCAGTGCATGGGCCAAGGTCAGCCGCTCATGCAGCGGAGAAGCGAGCCCGGCGGAAATCCAGGTTCCCAGCCCGGCGCCGATCGGCAGGAAGCAGGCGGCGGCGATGTAGTAGCGCACGCTCGCGGCATAGGGCGAGGGCAGCGCGCCGCGCAGGCTACGGTACAGCCAGGCTCCGTGCCATGCCGCGGCCACGGCAACCAGCAGCGCACCGGCCAGCGTCAACGGCCACAGTTCGGCAAGCACCCCGGCAACCACCACGGCGGCGCCGCCGTTCATCAGCCCCAGGCGCAGCGACTGCCGGCGGCGTTCCTGGACGGTCACCACGCGTTTGAGCAGCGCGGTGGCGAAGTACTGCGACCAGACCAGAATGGCGTGGGACAGCGCGCCGAGCAGCAGCAGGTGGATCAGCAGCCAGCGGGGCGCCGGCAGCTGGCGGTGGACCAGCGCGACGACAACCACCAGGATCAGCCACAGCGCCGTGGGCAGGTCGCGCAGAGGCCAGAAACCCCGGCCGGGGACCTTCGCTGCGGCGGGCCCGGTGCTCAACGGCAGGTTCATTTAACGGATTCCTTCCCGGAGGTAGGTGCGGACGTGAGCGCCAGCAACGCGCTGGCGAGGGCCACGAACACGAAAAGCAGCAGCGCGACGACGTTGAGAACACCACCGACCTGCCATGCCAGCTGCCCACCCAACCCGTTGCCGAGCCACAGGCGGATCACCAAGCCGGCATGCATGAGGATCACCGGCGGCCACATGGCCTGGCGGTAGGGAAGGTCGATGGCCAGTACGGCCGGCAGGATCGTGGGCGCATGGGCCATGATCATGGACATCACGAAGCCCAGGAAAACCGCGTGCACCGCAGTATCATAGGCGCCGGAGCCGGCCGGGTACCCCAGCATCCAGACGACGCCGGCAACCAGCAGCCAGAAGTAGCCGGCCAGCAGGCAGGCCGCCATGTAGCGCGGCGCGCCCTTCAACTTGACGGTGCGCCGCGCGACGTCGTTGACCGCCAGCCAGAGCACCAGTGCGCACAGCACCAGGCCGAAGAGCACGGTCCCGGCTTGGACGAACAGCGTGGACGCCGCGGCGGACATGAGCAGCGCAACGTTGAGGACCACCGCCAGGGCTTGCGAGCGCGAGGTCAACTGGATGCGGGCCAGCTCAACCCGTTCCCCGGCGATGGTCATCACCAGGAACGCGGCCAGCCACGGCAGCAGCAAGGAGATCTCCACTCCGCCGGCGTACAGCACGGTGGCGCCCAGCCCGGCGCAGGCGCCGAGCATCTGGATCAGCACCGCGTCGGCACGCTGCCTGCGCCACAACGGGTAGTAGGTGGCCAGCAGGGTGGCCATGCCCAGGATCAGCAGCGTTCCGGTCAGCGCCCGGGGCGCGGCGAACAGCTGGCTGCCACCGCCTAGCGCCAGCAGGACGGGCGCCGCGTAGCCCGCGGCCCGCCCCCAGGCCACCGCTCGCTCCAAGGCAATCAGCGCTCCGACAAACCCGAAGACCATGGCCAGCGAATGCGCCGGCCCCCACGCGGCAATCTGCACCGGGGCGGGTACATCCAGCAGGATCAGCGCCGCATCCAGCCCGGCCAGCAGGCACAGGCCAGCCGGGAGCATCAGGGCCAGGCGCCACCGTCCCCGGCGTTTGGGCCTGGACGGCGCAGCATAGGAGGCCGGGCTCATCGTTGCCCCTCGCGCTGTGGCGATAATTCAAGGCGGCAGCCGTGCTCCAGCGCGAACGGCAGGATCCGGCTTCCTGCAGGATCCCGTCCGTGGGACTGCAAGATCCCCCGCACGATCCCCAGATGCACGTTGCAGATGACCTGCGGGTTCTCCCGGGCCGCGCTGAGCAGCGGGCAGGAGAGCAGCGACACGCTGTGGTCGGCTTCGAGGCGGGGCGCAAAACCGAGCGCAGCCAGCGAGTCGATAACGGCGCCATGGGCATCGCCTTCCCGGGCGGCTTCTGGCAGCGTTGCGCCCCAGCGCTGGCCGGCCTCGATGCCGGCCCGGGCCGGGTTGTCGCTGAGCAGCGCCACCTGGTCGGCCAGTACGTTGGCCAGCGCGGCGAACGGCGAGGGGGTTGGCGCCGCGGCCCGCCAGATCCAAGCTGGCCGCCCGCGGCCGGCGGCGGGCGCGGACTCCCGCTGCACGTACCCGTCGGCAAGCAGCGCGTCCAGATGGCTCCGGACAGTGTTCTCATGCAGGCCCATGAACTCGGCCACCTGAGGCAGGCTCAGGCCCTCGCTCCGCATTTCGACCAGCGACAGTATCCGCTCGCGGGTCGACGAGTGAACGCGCCCTCCTCCGCTGCGCCGGGGCGCTCCGCCATCCGGTCCTTTGCCCATGATTCCGCGCCTCCTTGGAGCCAGCTCTTTCCCGCCCCGCTATTTTCTACTAAGTTAAGTGTAATAAAATAAATCGAACCGCACCACGCGGACCGGCATGCGCCCCACGCGACGACGCCGGACCAGGGCAAGGGAGCAGATCATGACAGAACGCATCGAGATTTCCGGCAGCAGGGAAGAAGCCCTGAAGCAGCAGGCACCGGGCGGCTGCGCCTGCGGCGGGCATGACGAGGACCTCCCCCAGCTCGATGTCCAGGCGATCCCCCATGCGGTCCGCCACGCGGCCATCTTCGGCGCGCTGGATTCATTGCGGCCCGGCGCAGGCCTGGTGCTGTCGGCCACGCATAATCCGCTGCCGCTGCTGGCCCAGCTGCGGCAGCGCGATGCGACGGTCTTCGAGGTCAGCTACCTCGAAGAAGGCCCGCAGCGGTGGAAGCTCAAGTTCGTGCGCAGCTAGCCGGTCGAAACAGCGATGGCCCCGGCCTGCGCGAAACCCGTTGAGGTTTCGCGCAGGCCGGGGCCATCGCTCGTGAAGCGCAATCCTTGGGGCGCGTTATCCGACCTTCGCCGGATCCCAGGCGCTGGAGCGGGCGGAGTCGATGGTCGCCTGGCCCAGCACTCGGCTGCCCTGGTAGACGACCATGGTCTGGCCCGGGGCGACGCCGCGCATTCCTTCGGGCAGGTTGACCACCAGTTCGTCGCGGCCCTCGGCCGAGCGTTCCATGTGGGCCACCGCGGCGACCGGGTCGCCGTGGGCGCGCACCTGCACCATGCAGTCGAATTCGGCGCCGCTGGCCACTTCCCCGATGGGCAGTCCGGCCCAGGAGATGCGGATGCCGCGCAGCTGGTCCACGGCCAGCAGGGCCTCCGGGCCGACGATGACCTTGTTTTCCTTCGGGCGGATCTCCAGCACGAAGCGCGGCTTGCCGTCCGCAGCCGGGCGGCCCAGGCGCAGCCCCTTGCGCTGCCCGACGGTGAAGGCCTGGGCTCCGGCGTGCTCGCCGAGCTCGTTGCCCTCGTGGTCGACGATCGCGCCGGGCTTCATCTCGATGCGTTCGGCCAGCCAGCCGCGGGTGTCGCCGTCGGGGATGAAGCAGATGTCGTAGCTGTCCGGCTTGTTCGCCACGGTCAGGCCGCGGGCGGCCGCCTCGGCGCGCACCTCGGCCTTGGACGGGGTTTCGGCCAGCGGGAACATGCAGTGCTCCAGCTGCTCGTGGGTCAGCACACCCAGCACATAGGACTGGTCCTTGGCCCAGTCGGCGGCGCGGTGCAGTTCCGGATTGCCCTGCTCGTCGCGCAGCACCTTGGCGTAGTGGCCGGTGCAGACCGCGTCGAAGCCCAGGGCCAGCGCCTTTTCCAGCAGGGCGGCGAACTTGATCTTCTCATTGCAGCGCATGCACGGGTTCGGGGTGCGGCCTGCCTCGTACTCCGAAACGAAGTCGTCCACCACGTCCTCGGCGAAACGGTCGGAGAAATCCCACACGTAGAACGGGATGCCCAGCTTGTCGCAGGCGCGCCAGGCGTCGTTGGAGTCCTCCACCGTGCAGCAGCCGCGCGAGCCGGTGCGCAGGGTTCCGGGCATGCGCGAGAGGGCCAGGTGCACGCCGACCACGTCGTGGCCGGCCTCGACCGCACGGGCCGCGGCGACCGCCGAGTCCACGCCGCCGGACATTGCTGCTAGTACCTTCATCGCGTAAAACCCGTTCCTGCCGTGTGGATGCTGCTTTCATCGGCTGCCATTCCAGCCTTCCTTGCCCGCTCATAGGCCTGCGGCAAGGCTTCCAATAATGCGTCAACGTCTGCCCGGGTGGATCTATGCCCCAGTGTGAAACGTTGCACACTGCGCGCCGACCGGGCATCCCGGCCCATTGCCAGCAGCACATGGGAGGGCTGCGGGACCCCGGCTGTGCACGCCGATCCGGTGGAGGAGGCGATCCCCAGCATGTCCAGCACGAACAGCAGTGAATCCCCCTCGCATTCGGGGAAGGTGAAGTGCAGGTTCCCCGGCAGCCGGGCGCCCCGGTTCTCCGCGTCGCGCGGGCCGTTGAGCACCGCCTCGGGGACCAGCTGCGAAATCCGCTGCACCGCGTATTCGCGCAACCCGCTCAGCCGCGCGGCTTCCTCGGCGAGGTGCTCCGCGACTTCCGTGGCGGCCGCGGCGAAGCCTGCCGCCGCCGCCGCGTTCAGCGTTCCCGAACGCATTTTCCGTTCATGTCCTCCGCCATGCTGGACCGGCATCAGGGTCACGTCGCGGCGCACCAGCAGTCCGCCGATGCCCACCGGGCCGCCGATCTTGTGGGCGCTGATGGACATGGCCGCCAGCTTCGAGGCCGCGAAGTCGGTGGGCACCGCGCCGAAAGCCTGCACCGCGTCGCTGTGCGCGGGGATCCCGTACCCGGCCAGCAGGGCCGCGAATTCAGGGACCGGCTGCACGGTGCCGACCTCGTTGTTGGCCCACATGATGGTGCCCAGCGCGATGCGTTCGTGGTGCTCATCGAGCAGGGCGCGCACGCCGTCCAGGTCCAGCACGCCGTCGGCGTCCACCGGCATCCAGCACAGTTCGGCCTGCTCGTGCTCTGCCAGCCAGGTGACGGTGTCCAGCACCGCATGGTGCTCGATCCCGGATACCAGGATCATCCGCGCCGCGGGGTTGGAGTCCACGCGGTTCCAGAACAGGCCCTTGAGCGCCAAGTTGTCTGATTCGGTGCCGCCGGAGGTGAAGATCAGCTCGCTGGAATGCGCGCCGGCCGCGGCCGCGATCGCGATGCGCGCATCATCGACCACGCGGTTGGCGCGACGGCCAGCCGCATGCAGCGACGAGGGGTTGCCGGTGGCAGCGAACTGGGCGGTGATGGCGGCCAGCGCCGCCGGGGTCATGTCCGTGGTTGCCGCGTGGTCCAGGTATACGGCGGAAGTATTCATATCCCTTCCATGGTACGAGCTTCGCGCACCTAGTTTGAATGGCCGATCCGTGTGAATTGCCCGACCTCGATGGCTTCGAGGCCCGGATCCTTCAAGATCGCCTCGATCAGCGCGGAGGGCCCGCCGATCAGCGTGCAGTCATCATAGGGCTCGGTGGACAGCATCCACGAACGGTCCTCGGGGAACACCAGCGCGGGACGCTGGCGCTGCTCCCCCGCCGCAGTCTTCGCCCACAGCGGGTCGCTCAGGAACGCCGCGTCGGCCTGGAATAGGTGGTAGTTGCGGTAGCCGCCGCCCAGGTCCAGCGGACCGGGGGCCAGGTCCTGAACCGCGAAGGCCGGCTTCTGCGCCTCGGCGAGCGCGGCGGCATGGGCCGCGGCATTCTGCTCGTCGCTCAGCGCAGGATCCGGTTCCAGCTCGATCTGGATGCGCTCGCCGCCTTCAATGAAGGCATAGCCCGCCCAGAGGCCCAGCACGAAGTCCTGCTTCCCGCTGGCCTGGATCAGCTGCAGGGCCAGGTCCTTCCACTGGTTCGCCGGCAGCTCGTCCAGCGGCAGGTCGGTGTCGACCCAGGCGTCCTCGGCAACCGGGTTGCCCTGGGCATCCAGTCCGGCAACCGTTTCAAACGAATCGGCGGCGGTCAGCACGTGGTGGCGGCTGGCGGCCACGGTGGACCAGCGCACCTGCCGGTCCTCCTCGTCCAGCGCCGGATGCAGGATGCGGGCATAGCGTTCATAGCCGACCGGCACCTGGGCGGTGACCGTCAGCGGGTCGGCATCGGCGCAGGCGTCGATGATCCATTGGCCGTATTCAGCGGATACATGGGAAAACTGCATGTCCTAAGACTACCGAGCCGAACGCCTGCCACCACGGGTTTTGCCCGGTGCAGTGATATGAATGATGAAGTAGGTCCGAACCCGTCAGCCAGCCACTTCAAGGGAGCCGCCACCGATGTACTTGCCAGATCTGCTGGTCCCGGTTCACCAGTTCGCCCGCCGGAGCATCGATTTCTCGCGCCGGATCGCGGTGATGGCGGTGATTAACCGCACTCCGGATTCCTTCTACGACGCCGGGTCGACGTTCGGGCTGGACGAGGCGGTGGCGGCGGCGCTGCGCGCGGTGGAGGCCGGGGCGGACTGGGTGGACATCGGCGGGGTGCCGTTTTCCCCGGGACCGGAACTGCCCTGGCGGGAGGAGGCGGAGCGCGTGGTCCCGGTCATCCGCGAGGTGCGCCGCCACAGCGACGTGGTGATTTCCGCCGACACCTTCCACCCTCTGGTCGCGCAGGCGGCCATCGACGCCGGCGCCGACGTCATCAACGACACCACCGGCCTGGCCTACCCCGAGCTGGCCAAGGTGGTGGCCGAGAACGACGTGCACCTGGTGCTGACCCATTCGCTGGCCAAGCCCCGCACCACCTACCCCCGCCCGCACTACGACGACGTGCTAGCCGAGGTGCGCCGCTACCTGCAGGACAAGGTTCAGCTGGCCAAGGACGTCGGCATCAAGGATTCGAAGCTCATCGTCGACCCCGGGCACGACCTGAACAAGAACACCCGCCATACTCTCGATCTGACCGCCGGTTTCCAGGCCATCGCCGAACTGGGCTACCCGGCTCTGGCGGCGGTGTCCAACAAGGACTTCATCGGGGAGACCCTGGACCTGCCGAAGTCCGAGCGCATGCTCGGTTCCATGGTCGCGGCCACGATGTGCGCCATGGGCGGGGCGCGGATCCTGCGGATGCACAACATCCCGGAATCCGTGCAGACCGTGCGTCTGATCGAAGCCGCCCAGGGCTGGCGCCAGCCGGTGCGGCAGATCCACAATATGGGAGACGTCAATCCCCCGGCGCATCCCGAACGCAAAGCCAGCGCCTAGAGCATCCGAGGAGATCCATGCGAGCCCTGCTGCCCCAGCCCATTGACCACGTCGACGACGAGTATCTGCTCTCCCGCTACGCCAGCACCCGGCGGCCGTTCGTCCGCTTCAACTTCGTCTCCAGCGTCGACGGCAGCGCGCAGCTCGGCGGGCTGTCGGCAGCGCTCGGCTCCGACGGGGACCAAAGGATCTTCAACCTCCTGCGCCGGCCGGCGCAGGTGGTGCTGGTCGGCTCCGGCACGGTCCACGCCGAGGGGTACGCCGGCCCGCTGGTCTCCGACGCGGACCAGGCCTGGCGCACCGCCCGCGGGCTGGGCGCCCACCCGGTGCTCGCCATCGTGTCCTACCATCTGTCCATCGCCCCGGACGCCGAGGTGCTGACGTCCTCGCCCGGGCCGGTGCTGCTCTACACCTGCGAGCAGGTCACCGGGCAGCAGCGCGACAGCTATCCGGAGCATGTCCAGCTGGTCCAGGTCGCGGACAACGGCCAGGGCCCGGACCCGGCGCAGATCGTCGCCGACCTCGATTCGCGGGGCCTGCAGGCCATCCATGCCGAAGGCGGACCACACATCTTCGGGCAATTCGTCGCCGCCGGCCAGGTCGATTCCCTGTGCGTGAGCTACTCCCCGGTCCTGGCCGCCGGCGCGGGGTCGCGCATCGCCCGCTCGCAGAGCGAGCAGCAGCGCAGCCTGACGCTGCATACCCTGCTGGAGGAAGACTCGATGCTGTTCGCGGAGTACCGCGCCGACCGCTAGCGCATCAGGTGCAGTGCGCCGGGAGCAACCCGCACGCTGAATGCTCCGCGGCCCAGCAGTTCACCGTCGGCGTAGCAGTCTTCCGAGGTCTCCACGCGGAATGCCTTCGCCCTGACGGCGACCCGGAACGGATGGTTTCTCCCGGCAAGTATCCGCGGTACATGCCTGAGCACCGGGGCGATCCGCTCGCCGCGCACCAGCGACAGGTCCGCCAGCCCGTCGTCGAATTCGGCCGAAGCGAACAACGTGATGCCGCCGCCCAGCGAACGGATATTGGCGATGCTCGCGGCCAACGCCGGTCCCCGGTACTCCAGCCCGCCGGTGTCGACCTCGGTGCAGAAGGCCTTGAGCTTCGGGATGCATAGCAGCAGCGCGGCGACATAGCGCAGCGAACCCAGCCGGCGCGGCAGCCGGTTGGCGCGGGCGTTGACCGTTGCCTCGAATCCCCAGGAGATCGCTCCGACAGTCAGCCGCACGATCTGCGGGGCCTCGTCGAATTCGACTTCCAACAGGTCGACCGGGTGCGCTGCAGCGCTCCCGGCGATGAATGCGGCGACCCGGTCCATCGACTGCGCCGGATTGGCGTCCCGGAGCATGCGCCAGGTATCGTTGCCGCTGCCCGCCGGGATGATCCCGAGCGGAATCCCGGTTCGTGCCAGGACCTGCACCACGTGGTGGATCAGCCCGTCACCGCCCACGACCACCACTGCGTCCGCGGACTTCAGCTGCGCGGCGATCCGCGCCGTCGGCTGGGAGGAGACGTCGAGCAGGTGCGCCACGGTGCCCGCATCCGCCAGCCGTCCGGCCAACTGCCTGGCGCGGCGCCATCCCAGTCCCCTGCCCGAGGCGGGGTGGAAAACGATCTGAAGGCGCTCGAAGCGTTGCTGGGTGGCCATGCCTATAGACAATACTCAGCGAACGTACAGTTTCGAAAAGCATTGGCCACAGGTCTTTCGATACCATAGAGAGGGTCGGCGACAATGCGCCGCCTCGAAAGGAACTTGCCTGACTATGAGCTCGCCGAGCCCCCATGAAATCCTTGGCGTATCCCGCACGGCAAGCATGGAAGAAATCAAGGTTGCCTACCGCAGGGCTGCCCGTGCCACGCATCCGGACTTGGGCGGGAGCGAAGACGCCTTCAAGGAAGTCCAGCGCGCGTTCCAGCAACTCAGCGACCAGCAGTCCGATGACTCCTTCGAGCGCAGCTTCCAGGCGCCGGGCCAGGCGCCGCGGGCAGGCTTCAGCGCCCGCCAGTACGACGAGCGGCTGCGCACCACGCCGCAGCAGCCCAAGGCCCAGCTGCCCACCGAGTACGTTCCGCCGCTGGACGATGTCAACTTCACCACCCTGGACTCCAAGCGATCCGCGCAGCGGATGCACGGGGAACCGCGCAAGCGTGGACTGTTCAGTTCCCGTTCGAGGCTGCAACGCGAAGCCACGACCATCAGTCTGCTGAGCAGAAACGTGCTCAACGTGCTCCCGGCGGCACGCCTAGTCAACGGGCTGCGCTCCCCCAACGGCGGCCACTACGACCACGTGCTGACCGCCGGATACCGGATGGCAGTGATCAACACGATGACCCTGCCTGAGGGCTACTACGCCTTCGACGGCTCGGTGCTGCGGCACGGCAACAAGATGACCCAGCCCCCGGAAATCCAGATCTCAGGCATGCAGCGGGCCTTCATGCAGATGAACGTCGCCGCCTACACGCTGGTCCTGGCTTCCAACGGGAACCACCACGAACCGGTGATCGAGTACCACCGCAATGCCCAGCCTTCGCTCGCCAGCTCCGCCAACGTGCTCAATGCGGCGGGTCTGGTGCGCGAGCTCAAGCTGTTCCTCGGCTCCGGGCCCTCTCCGAATGTCGTGGACCGCGAAGTCCTCGCCCGGCTGATCGGCGGCATGTACTAGGCCGATGAATCGATCTGCGCTCGCACCCCTTAAACTGGAAGTGTGTTTCGTATCGTTTTCAATGCCCCAGAAATTCCCGGCAACTCGGGCAATGCCATCCGACTATCTGCCATCACCGGTGCAGAACTGCATCTGGTCAAACCCCTAGGATTCAACTTCGAGGACGCGAACCTGCGTCGCGCCGGCCTGGACTACCACGATCTGGCGTTCGTGACCGTGCACGAAAATCTCGAGGCCGCCTTCGAAGCTCTCGGGGAAGGCAGGGTCTTCGCCTACACCTCCGAAGGCCAGACCATCTACAGCGATATCAGCTATGAGCCGAGCGACATCCTGCTCTTCGGCAAGGAATCGGTGGGCCTGAGCGCCGAGGACAAGAAGCATCCCCGCGTCACCGACCTGGTCAAGCTTCCCATGCTCCCGGGCCGCCGCTCGCTGAATCTGGCTAATGCTGCGTCCATCGTGGCCTTCGAGGCGTGGCGCCAGCACGGCTTTGCCGGAGCATAAAGTACCAGCGAAGTACGGCCACGTATACAGGTTTACCCAATCTTTATAAAGTAGGCTCGATATGTGCCTGCGGATCAGCAGGTATTGAACTTTGACCACAACCCCGGGAGAAACCAAGACAATGAACGGTAGCCATTCCCAGCACCGCGACGAGCCCCAGGACGACGACCTGGGTCTAGACCTGGTTGACCAAGTGGCCAGCAGTTCACGCGCCGAGAGGAGCTCCAAGCCGAAGCGCTGGATCCTCGGTGTTGTCGGCGTCGTGATCGTTGCGGTTCTCGCTCTCGTGGTCTTCTCGCTGCTCAACGGCGGCCCCAAGGCGTCCAAGGCTGCGAAGGCCGATGACGCGGTGACGCAGACCATCCAGCTCAAGAACGGCGGCCAGGCCGTCCTCAGCTCCTCCGAATCGGAAGACGCCATCGGCGTGGAACTGACCAGCCTGCCGGGTCTTGCCGACGGCCAGCAGTATGTCGTGTGGGCCGTCCATGAGGAAACCGGTGTTTCCGTTGTCGCCTCGTCCACCGGAGACGACGTCGATGCGGGATTGACCCCGGCCAGCGATGTCCTGGCCATCCACATCACCGTCGAAGGATCCTCGATTCCTTCGGCTCCGTCGGAGGACACCGAGGCTTCGGTGGACCTGCCGCTGGATCCGGCCGCCTCCGAGGTTCCGGACGCCCAGGACAACGGCGCCGGCGGCGCCAACGCCCCGGGCGCGGACGACTAGACGCCGTCCAAGACCGCAAAACGCGAGGCGCGTTCCCTTTCGGGAACGCGCCTCGCGTTTTGTGCTTTGATGATCTCCGGCGCTAGAAGCCCGAAATCGTGTCGTCCGCGTTCACGGCGACCAGGTGGAAGGATTCGGCCAGCGCTTCGGCTGGCAGCCCCCCGCGTTCGGCATTCGTCCGGCACTGGTGCTCCACGAAGCGTTCCATGGAGGCGACGTCGGGGTGCTGGGTGAAATGAGCCCGCAGCGCATCCATCTTCTGCTCGAAGAACTTCGTGATGTCCACGAAACCGTTTTCCCTCTCGCGCGGAGCCCCGTAGAGCCACAGCCAAGGCACCTTGTACGCGTTCAGGCCCTCGTCGCTCACCAGTTCCGGGTAGGCGAAGGGGTTCTCCACAGCCGGGTAGATCGCCTGGGTGACCGCTTCGCCGCAGGCCAGGTGATCCGGATGCGAGCGCTGGATGCGGTCCCAGTTGCGTTCGGGGTGCATGGCCATCACGATGGTGGGGCGCACCTGGCGGATCAGGCGCACCACCTTGCGGATGACCTCATGGGTGGGCTCCAGAAAGCCGTCGCGCTCACCGAGGAAGTGCACGGTGCTCACGCCGACCTTCGAGGCTGCCACGGTCTGCTCCAGGTGGCGCAGGCGCGCGGTCTCCTGCGGGTCGCGTTCGTCGAATCCGCCAGCGTCCCCGTCGGTCATGATGCAGTACTGCACCTCGACACCGGCCGCAGTGAGCGCGGCGATGGTTCCGGCCGCACCGAAGTCCAGGTCGTCCGGGTGGGCGGCGAAGGCCAGAACCCGTTCGGTTTGGGCAGTGATGAATTGGGTTGTATCGATCATGCTCGGCGGCGCCTGATCTCCGCGGCGGCCTGCGGCAGCACCTTGGCCAGATCCCCGACGATCCCCAGATCCGCGATGTCGAAGACCGGCGCGTCGACGTCCTTGTTCACTGCGATGATGTACTTGCTAGTCTGCATTCCGGCCTTCTGCTGGATCGCCCCGGAGATTCCGGCAGAGATATACAGCTGCGGCGACACGGTGACGCCCGTCTGGCCCACCTGCGCGTCATGGGAAATCCACCCGGCGTCGGTCGCGGCGCGCGAAGCGCCGATGGCGGCGCCCAGCGCGTCGGCAAGGTCTTCCAGGGGACCGAAGTCGCCGTCGACGCCGCGCCCGCCGGCAACCACCACGCGGGCTTCGCTCAGCGACGGACGTTCCGAGGCGACCTTCTCCTCCACGGCCACGATGCTCACCTTCGGCGCTGCCGCGTCGCCGAGGACCAGATCCGTGACCTGCACGGTGCCTGCGGAGCCTGCCGGTGCGTCCTCAATGCTGTTGGGCTTGACGGCGGCGATCAGCACGCCGGTGGTGGACTTCGCGCTGGCGGTGTAGCTTCCGGCGAGCTCATCCTTGGTGGCGATCAGTTCGGCGGATACGTCGATCACGTCGGTGACGATGGCGGCATTGCGGCGTACCGCGATGCGTGCGCCGAGTTCGCGGCTGAAGCTGTCGTTGCCCAGCAGCACCAGGTCCGCATCGGTGTGCTGCAGTGCGGCATCCAGCACTGCCAGCTCATGCTCGCCGAATCCCCGCCCCGGATTGGCCGCCTGCAAGGCGGTGCCGATGCCGTAGCCCGCGATGGCCTCGCGGGCCTCGGCGGAAATCTCGGTGGCGGCGGCCACCACAGCGGTCCCGAAGCGCGAGGCCAAGGTCAGCAGCTCGCGCTGCGCCTTGCCGGGTGCGGCGCTGAGGTCGGTGAAAAATACAAGTGCAGAAGACATGTTCAATAGGTCCTTAGATCAGCTTCTGTGCGGCCAGGAAGTCGACCAGGGCAATGCCTGCGTCGCCGCTGTCATGGATGATGGTGCCGGCTGGCCGGGCAGGGCGCTGCTCGGCGGCCAGCACCGAGGTGGTGGAGCCCTCAGCCCCGACTTCCTGCGCAGCCAGGCCGATACCGGCCAAATCGACTTCCTCGATGCTTTTCTTCTTCGCGGCCATGATGCCCTTGAAGTTCGGGTAGCGCGGGTCGTTGGCCTGATCGGTAACCGACAGTACGGCAGGAAGGCCTGCCTTGAGGGTCACACGCTGATTCAGGTGCTCGCGGTCGACGGTCAGCTCGCGGGCCGAGGCATCGAAGGCCACCGAGGCGGCATGGGTCAGCTGGGCGAAGCCGAGCAGTTCGGCGAGCTGCGCCGGAACCACCGAGGTTTCGGCGTCGGTGGATGCCATGCCGGTGACCACGAGATCCACATTGGGCACGTGGCGCACCAATGCCGCCAGGGCTTTGGAGGTAGCCACGGCGTCCGAACCGGCGAGCGCTGCGTCATTCAGGTGGAGCCCCGAGGAGGCGCCCATCTGCAGCGCCTTCTTGACCGAATTCACCGAGCTGCCTGCTCCCATGGTCGCCGCGATGACCTGGTGACCCGCCGCGAACCCTCCGTTGTCCTCTACGAGGGCCAGCGCCGCCTCGACGGCGTACTCGTCCAGTTCCGAAAGAACCGACTCGGACCGGTCCAGCCGCAGGGATTCCTGGTCGATATGCCGGTCAAACTGGACATCTGGGACATGTTTGACCAAGACCACGATGGTCAGTGGCGTAGTGCTCGCGTCGCTCATTCGCGCCTTCCTCGAAGTATAAGGAATCCGGCCGCGCAGGGCATCTGGCGCCGGAAGTTTTCATCTGCCTCTATCGTATCCACCAACGGCCACCCCGTTGCCGTTTATCGCTCAGAGATCAACACGTGACGCGGTTGGTTAATCACCAGACCGCGTCACGTGTCTCACAATGACAATATGACGACTTTTGGAGTCATATTTAGTTGCTGCTCAACGAACCCACAGTGGCCGTTGCGGTATTCTCCTGCCCGTTGCGCAGGTACGTGATCTTCGCTTCGCCACCGGCCGGCACCTCGCGGACCGCTGCCGTGACGGTCTGCGAGTCGCGGACCGCTCGGCCGTTGACCGAGGTGATCACGTCCCCGGACTTCAGCCCGGCCTTGTCCGCAGCCGAACCCTTGGTGACATCGACGATGGTCGCGCCTACCGAAAAGGAGGTGGTCGCGGCGCCGGATGAATCCTTGGCTCCTGCCGTAGCCTGGACGGTGGCCCCCAGCAAACCGTGGGTGGCGGTGCCGTTGGCGATCAGGTCGTTCGCGATGCGCTTGGCGTAATCGATCGGGATGGCGAAGCCCACGCCGATGGAACCGGAGTCCTCGGTGCCGCCGGCCGAGGCGATGGCGACATTGACGCCGATGATTTCGCCCTTGGAGTTGACCAGCGCACCACCCGAGTTGCCGTGGTTGATGGCCGCGTCGGTCTGGATGACGTTGACGTAGATGGTGCCGGCCGAGCGCTGCTGCTGTTCTTCGCCGGGGAACTGGAAGTTGAATTGGCTTCCGTTGTCGCCGTTGCTTTCAGGCGCGGTGTTTTCAGGCACTGCCGAGGATGCGATGGAAATCGTGCGGTTCAGTGTCGAGATGATGCCGTCGGTCACCGTGCCGCTCAATCCCAGAGGTGCGCCGATGGCCACCGAGGTGTCGCCGACGTTCAGGTCCGCGGAACTACCGAGGGTTGCCGGTACCAGGTTGCTGGCATCGATCTTGATCACGGCCAGATCCGACATCGGGTCGGTGCCGACGACCTTCGCGCTGTAGACCTGTCCGTCATTGGTCTGCACCGAAATGTCGGGGTCAGCCACCTTGCCGCCCAGCGTCACCACGTGGGTGTTCGTGAGGATGTGGCCTTCATTGTCCAGGATGATGCCCGAACCCGATCCGCTGGAACCGCCACCGGAAACTTCGATGGTCACCACGCTGGGGCTGGCCTTGGCGGCTGCCGCAGTGACTTCGGTGACGGAGTTGGGATTGTTGATCACGACCCCCGCCTGCGGGGCTGGGGTGGTGGTGCCGTTGCCGCTTCCCGTGTCCGAGAGGAAGTAGGTCGTTCCCGCAGCGGCCAGGCCGCCGACCAGGGCCGCGGCGACCATGCCGGAAACCAGGGTGGTGCCGGCGAAGGTCTTCTTGCCCGATGGCTTGCGTTCAGGCGGCACCGGGTAGTTCACGTGCTGCGAGTCCGAGGCGGAGTACCCCGAACCATAGGCGGCGCTCGACGTGTTCTCCGAGGCATTCGAGTAGTTGTATGAGCTTCCTGCCCCGGCGTGCTGGTACTCCGAAGTTGCGTCCTCGCTGTGGTTGGAGCGCGGGTAGGCGGCGGTCGGCTGATCGGTGCCCTGGGGGTTCTGGCCGACCCGGGGAAGGTTGACTGTCGGCTCAGACGATGCCGGCACATTGACATCGGGATTGCTTCCCGAGTGTGCAGAGCCACCAGCAGTGTTGTCGCGTGGCTCGTTCGGGTTCTGGCTCATTGTTCCGTCTCTTTCGACTCTAGGATCTCTTGAATTCGATTATTCCGTTGCGTTCTGTGGCATGAAACTGCGCAAACTTAGCACGCCCTGTGAGTAACTATTCTGGAAGCGGAATGTCGTAGACGTGCTTCACTGGGGCAAATAGAATCAAATCGAAGTGTGAATACGGCTTCCTGTATTTACCAAATCGGGGTTTCACCCTTGGTTTTAGTTCGACATAGCAGTTCAGGTGGGGAAAGCATGAGTAGCAAAGCTCGGCGCATAGTGGCCGGAGCACTATTGGCCTCAGTGGCCGCGGTGGGTTTGACATCGCCGGCCATGGCGGAATCTCCGGTCACGATACCTCCCGGCGACTTCGTTGTTGACAATTCAAACGTACTTGGTTCAGATGTGTCGCAGCTGGAAGACCAGATTTCGCAGCTGCGCAAGGACACTGGTTACAGCCTATTCGCTATCTATGTCGATGAGTTCACTAATCCAGAGAATCCCCAAGACTGGGCTAAGGAAGTCTTCAACAAGAAGAACATGGGCACGAACGATGTCATCTTGGTGGTCGGCACCGAGTCACGCCAAGCATTCCTGGGTAGTTCCAACAACAGCCCGGTGAACGAGTACCGTCAAGAGATCTTCTCGAATGACGTTCTGCCTGCCTTGAGCGACGACGATTGGCTGGGTGCTGCAGAGGGCGCCATTGCGGGTATTGAGAATGTCGACAGCGGAGCCATCGCCGGAAGCGGTTCTTCCAATTCTTCCTCCGGCTTCAGCTTCTTCTGGGTCATGATCGTCATCGCCGGTGGCGCTGTCGTCGCCTTCATGGTGTTGAGCCGCCGCGGAAAGTCGAAGTCAGCGCAGCTACCAACAGGACAGCGCCCCGGATCCTCCGGCGTACCGCAACAGCAGCTGGTTCCACTGGATCAGCTGCGCCGGCAAGCTGACCAGCTGCTCGTCGCTGCAGATGACTCAATCCGCTCCTCCGAACAGGAGCTGGGATTCGCCGAAGCCCAATACGGCAAAGAGTCCATCGAGGTGTTCACCCAGGACCTGGCCCAAGCCAAGCAGCACCTGTCCGAATCGTTCCGTCTTCAGCAGCAGCTGGATGACGACATCCCGGACACCGAACAAGACCAGCGTTCATGGCTCGGCGAAATTATCAATCGCTGCGGGCAGGTCAATGAGACGCTGCAGAAGCATGCCGAGGATTTCAAGAAACTGCGCCAGTTGGAGCAGAACGCAGAAACCCGGATCACCGAAGTTGCCGCCGAGCAGGAACCGCTGAATCAGCAGCTCTCTGCCCGGGTTGCGATCCTCGAACAGCTCACCGACAAGTACGACCAGTCCGCGGTTTCGCAAATCCTGGACAATGCCAAGCAGGCCTCTGACCGTTTGAGCTTCGCCGCCTCGGCGCTGAAACAGGCTTCCGAGCAGCTGGGCAGCGACCGCGCGAACGCCGCGCTGCTGATCCAGAACGCCGAGGAAGCTCAGGACCAGGCAGAAGTCCTGCTTGAAGCCATCAACAAGTCGGCGACGGCTCTAAGCCAGGCAGAATCGGATTTGGAATCCGCGGTAGCGCTCGCCTCGCGGGATGTAGCCCAGGCGCAGGCGTTGGTGAACAACGGTTCCCAGCCTGCTTTGGCCGGTCCCGTTGCCGGCGTGCTCAGCGCCTTGAACAACATCAAGCAGTCGATAGGTAGCAAGCACAACCCACTGGCCCTCATTGCCCAGCTTGATCAGGCAAGCAAGCCGCTGGCGACGTCGCTGGCCAATCTGCGCAACCAGGCAGAGCAGGAGCAAGCCGCACGCGAGCAGCTGCAGAGCCTGCTGCATACGGCCGAATCGCGGATCAACGGCACCGAGGACTACATTCGTGCCCGCCGCGGCGGCGTCCGCTCCTCGGCGCGCACCCGGCTTTCCGAAGCGCAGCGCGCCTACGACGACGCTCGTTCGCAGGCCAACCGTAATCCGTCCGCGGCAGTTGCGTCAGCACAGCGCGCGATCCAGCTGGCCGACCAGGCCGCAAGCATGGCTGAACAGGACGTCAACGGTTTCGGCGGCGGGGACGTCTTCGGCGGCGGCTACGGAGGCCGTGGCCGCGGACGCGGCGGAATGTTCGACGGCATCGGCGGTGCCGTGCTCGGTGGAATCCTCATTGATTCGATCCTCCACGGCGGCGGCAACAACGGCGACGGCGGCATGTTCGGTGGCGGTGGTTTCGGCGGCTTCGGTGGAGGCGGCGGAGGCTTCGGCGGAGGGGACGGCGGCGGCTTCGGCGGAAGCGGCGGCAGCTTCTAGCCCGTCGGCCAAGTGTTTTTCAAAGTGTGCACGACCCGATTTCATAATCATCAATCAGACAGGACGAGGCAACCATGACCAAACAGTCAATCTTCGGACGTATCTCCCAGCTGGCGAAGGCCAACATCAATGCACTGCTTGATTCCGCAGAAGATCCCCAGAAGATGATGGATCAGATGGTTCGGGACTATAACGACAACATCGCCGAAGCCGAACAGGCGATTGCCCAGACCATCGGCAACCTGCGGATGATCGAAGACGATTACAAGGAAGACCAGCAAGCCGCAGCAGACTGGGGCAACAAGGCCTTAGCTGCTTCCAACAAGGCTGATGAGTTCCGCAGCGCAGGAAACGCCGCCGATGCGGCCAAGTTCGACAACTTGGCCAAGGTGGCCATCCAGCGCCAGATGCAGTCTGAATCGGAGATGAAGACTGCTGAGCCGACGATCTCTTCCCAGCGTGAAATCGTCGAGAAGCTGAAGACCGGCCTGAACCAGATGAAGGAAAAGCGTACCGAGCTCTCCAGCAAGCGCGATGAGCTGGTCGCCCGTTCCAAGGCCGCTCACGCCCAGAACCAGGTCAATGAGGCGGTCAAGGCCGTCAACATCATGGATCCGTCCAGCGAGATCGGTCGCTTCGAAGAAAAGGTCCGTCGCGAAGAGGCTCGGGTCCGCGGTGCGGCAGAGCTAGCGTCCTCCAGCCTGGATGCACAGTTTGAGTCCTTGGAGGATCTCGGTGAGCAGACCGAGGTCGAGGCCCGCTTGGCAGCGTTGAAGGCCAAGCAGACCGGCCAGCTGGAAGGCTAGACGCCTGCCGGCGTGATCGCCGGAAAGGGGCTCGAGCCCTGGCAAGACATTGTCATTGTCTTGCCAGGCTCGAGCCCCTTTCCCGTTTTAGCCAACCGGCGCAGTGCGACCCTGCCGGCACGTGTCCGGTGAACTTTGCCGGGAAAACAAAATGGAGACCCTTTCGGATCTCCATTCGCCTTGGTGGCGGGGAGAGGATTTGAACCTCTGACCTCCGGGTTATGAGCCCGGCGAGCTACCGAACTGCTCCACCCCGCGTCGGTAAATACAACATTACCAATGCGTAACCATTTACGCGAATCCGGGACCCGTGTCGTCCATCACCATGCAACTCGGAGGACACTCCCCTGTGGAATATTCCAGGACATCGACTTCGGCCGGGTTCGATACCGCCAGCCCAGAAATGAAAAAAGACGGAAGCTTTCGCTTCCGTCTTTTGCCTTGGTGGCGGGGAGAGGATTTGAACCTCTGACCTCCGGGTTATGAGCCCGGCGAGCTACCGAACTGCTCCACCCCGCGTCGGTAAATACAACATTACCAACAGGGAAACCGAATCGCGAATCGAGCGACGGTGGCTTTCGTCACCCGACAGCCTTCAGGTGTCCATCGGGCTCACGCCGGCAATATGATGTCGCAGATTCTGGCGGAAAAGTGTGCGGCGATACAACCAGTGACCCGGCCGCCGGCGGCCACTGTCCCTCCCGTCCATCATGGAAAACAGCCGGAGCGAGGCCATGAGTCGAGTCAACCGAAACCGTATGGCAAGGGCCGCTGTTGACAGAAGTCCTCGAAAAGGCCTCAGGGCAACTGTGAGCAGGACGTCGGGGCGCATTCCTCTGGTGGGCCTGATCACCCCTACGCCTCCGACCCCCTGACGCTGCTCCTTCGCCCTGCAGAACGGCGCCGGGGAGCCTCACGGCCGCCTCCGCACCCCGTAGCGCGCAGTCGGCCAAAGGCTGCGCTTGTGCGCTGCCAGTAAGTGATACCGCTACTCCCCTGCATTCCGGATGGAATTCATTGCGGAGTTCTTCCAGCTAGCCCCGGCCGCTCAATGGCTCGGCGGATAACAGCGTCTTACGTGGGAAATGAGCAGGGCGCGATTCGCGGTATGGATTGATTTGCTGAACCTTGCGCAGACTACTGAAAGCCGAAGCCGCATTGAACCCGATCCTAACCCGCCCGCCCTGGAGATGCACCGGGCCGGAAGACTGCGCTCCATTGGTATTGAGCTGCGCGAAGCGCCCCGAGCACGGCCACCGGCACCTCGGAAAAATCCGCCTCCTTGACGTGGGCATCGCGCGAACCCACCGCTCGGAAATGCAAAAAGACGGAAGCTTACGCTTCCGTCTTTTTGGCTTTCGTGGCGGGGAGAGGATTTGAACCTCTGACCTCCGGGTTATGAGCCCGGCGAGCTACCGAACTGCTCCACCCCGCGATGACTAGTCAATTATTGCATCATCGCGGAGTGAAACGCAAATCGGGCATTCGTGCCAACTGGATTAACCGTTGTTCCCGTCGGTAGGGGCAGGCGATTCAGTTCCCTGTTCGCTGCCCTGTTCCGGGGCCGGGGTCTCGGATTTCTCCGGGGTTCCGTTGATAGCTGCATCGGCCTCGATGGCCTTCTGCAGTGCGGCTTCCAGATCCTTCTGCGACTTGCCGTAGGCGGCGAAGTCGTTCTTGGCCAAGGCTTCTTGTCCGGCCTTGATCGCAGCGTTCGCGGCGTTCAGAGCATCAGAGAGCTTCTGGGCGTCGGTCTGCGTCGGCTTCGATCCATTGTCGCCGTCACTCGGCTTCTCACCAGGCTTGGCGCCGGTTTCACCGGTCACAGCGCCCGAGTCGCCACCGAACACCTGGTCAAGTGCTTCGGCAAGCGTATCGGCGAAGCCGACCTGGTCACCGAAGGCCACCAGCACCTTGCGCAGCGTCGGGTAACTCGTGGCACCCGAGGACTGGACGTAGACCGGCTGCACGTAGAGGATACCGCCGCCAACAGGCAGCGACAGCAGGTTGCCGTTCTTGACTTCCGAGGCACCCTGGCGAAGCAGGTTGAGCTCCTGGGTCACCTTGGTGTTCGTGTCGAAGTTCTGCTGGGCCTGGCCCGGACCCGGCACTGCCGTGTCCGTCGGAAGTTCCAGCAGCCTGAGCTTGCCGTAGTCCTCGGCCTTGACGCCCGCCTTGGTTCCAGCATCCGCATTGGCTGCGAGGAAGCCGAACATCACGTTGCGCTGCTGGCCGCTGGCCGAGCTGGCCGGGATGAACGTCGAAGTCAGCGAGAACGATGCCTCGTCCTGCGTTGGCATCTTCAGCGACATGTAGAACGGAGGCTGCTTGACCTTTGTGTTCGCGGTCGTCGGGTCGTCCGGGACGGCCCAGGCATCGTTGGCCTCGTAGAAGGTTCCGGGATCGTCAACGTGGTAGGTCGAAAGGACCTCGCGCTGCACCTTGAACATGTCCTCCGGATAGCGAACGTGCTCCATCAGTTCCGCAGACATGTCCGACATCGGGCTGATGGTGTTCGGGAAGACGCTCTGCCAGGACTTCAACAGCGGATCCTCGTCATCCCAGGCGTACAGCTTCACCGAGCCGTCGTAGGCGTCAACCGTGGCCTTGACCGAGTTGCGCAGGTAGTTCACGCGTCCGTTGAGCGCATCGATGTCCTGGGCGTTGGTCAGGGAATCCGTGACCGCGGAGGACAGCTGCTGCTGCTGGGAGTACGGGAAGTTGTTCGACGTGGTGTAGCCGTCGATGATCCACTGCACGCGACCGTCGACGATCGCCGGGTAGGCGTTCGAATCCAAGGTCAGGTACGGTGCGACCTTGCTGACGCGCTCACGCGGATCGCGGTCGTAGAGGATCTGCGAATCGGCGTTAACGTCCTGCGAAAGCAACAGGTCGGTAGAGGCGAACTTCAGCGAGTAGACGATGCGATTGAACATGTTGCCCACGTTCGGTCCGCCGTCGCCGGTGAAGGTGTAGCGGGTGTCTTGGGAGTCGCCGCTGGTGCTCGGGCGGTCCAGCTCGCGGTCGTCCCAGCCCTCGTCCGGGCCGCCGACGATCGAGTACTGCGGCGAGTTCTCGCCGAAGTAGATGCGGGGCTCGTAGTCCTTGTCGCTGGCCAGGGTGCCGCTGGTCGGGATGCCGCCGAGCATGAAGTCCGGGCGGCCGCCGGCCGCGACGCGGTTGCCGTAGGCGGCCACCAGGCCGTAGCCGTGGGTGTAGGAGATGTGCTGGTTGACCCAGGTGTCGGTCGGCGAAACGTTCACTTCGCGGGCCGCAATCACGGTGTCCTCCACTTTGCCGTCGACCTTGTAGCGGTCCACGTTCAGGGTGTCGGCGAAGGTGTAGTAGCCGCGGAACTGCTGCAGCTGCGCGAAGGCGGCGGACACCAGGTTCGGATCCAGCAGGCGGATATTCGCGGTGGTCGCGGTTTCCTCGGCCAGCGCGTTCTTCTCGGTGGTCACGGTCGCGTCGTACTGGGTGACCTCGATGTCGTCCAGGCCGTAGGCCTGTCGGGTCATCTCGATGTTGCGCTCGATGTACGGGCTTTCCAGCGCACGCTGGGAAGGCACGACCTGGAACTGCTGCACCATGTACGGGTAGACGCCGCTGGCGACGATCATGGTGATCACCAGCATGGCGGTGCCGATCAGCGGCAGGCGCCAGCGGCCGGTGATGGCGGCGATCACGAAGGTAATGGCAATCAGCACGGCGACGATCGCCAGGATCATCTGGGCCGGGATCACCGCATGCACGTCGCGGTACAGTGCACCGGCCACGCGGCCGGACTGGTCGGTCAGGGTTTCGTACTGCCCGATCCAGAAGTTCACGGCTTGCAGCAGCAGGAAGACCGCCACCACGATCGCGGTGTGCACACGCGCGGCCTTGCCGATGGTGATGCCGCCGCGTTCCTCAACGCGGATGCCGCCGTACAGGTAGTGGGTCAGCAGACCGGCCACACCGCTGAGCAGGACTACCGAAATCAGGAATCCGTTGAGCAGCGCGATGAACGGCAGCGAGAACATGAAGAAGGACAGATCCATGTTGAACTGTGGATCGGTGCTGCCCCACGGGGTGCGGTTGAGGAACAGCAGGATGGTCTTCCACTGGCCGGCGACAGCCACGGCGGCGAAGATGCCGACCACCAGCGGGATGCCGATCATCAGGAAACGGCGCACCGGCTCCAGCTGGCTCTGGTAGCGCGACATCGAGTCTGCGCGCCCGCCGTCCGGCGCGTACACCGGACGGTGCTTGTAGGCGCTGCGCATGGAGAACCACATCGGGACGGCCATGAGGAGCAGGGCGATCAGGAAGATCACCACCTTGGCGATGCGTTCGGTCCAATAGACCTCGGAGTAGCCCAGCTGATTGAACCACAGGATATCTGCGTAGAAATTGGACAGGAAAACGAACACCGCGACCAGGATGACCACCGCGAAGATGGTCAGAGTCAGCGGCGACACCTTCTTGCCCGAGGGCCTGGACGGTTGCTGCGGTTGGCGGGGCCGCGGTGGGCCCCCGGACGGTGTATCCGATCCGTATGACACTATTTATTCCTTACCTTGTGTCCCAGACGCTGCTTTCACGTCAGAACTCATGTACCTAATCCACGTGCGAGCGATACGCACCAGTCTTGCTGCCTGCACCACATTCTTCCCGTGATGCGCAGCTAAATCTATTCGCAGGTCGCCATGCTGGCCGGATCTGCGCCGCCGGCGACCTTTTCAAGGACTTCGCGAGCTTCGTGCAACGTCGATACCTTGACAACATCTAAGCCGTCGGGAACTCGCCCGACGACTTCCGAGCAGTTCTCCGCCGGGGCCAGGAACACCGTCGCCCCTTCTTTCTTGGCGGAGACCATTTTCTGGGCGATGCCGCCGATGGGACCGACGTTGCCGGCCTGGTCGATGCTTCCCGTTCCGGAAATATGGTGGTCCCCGGCCAGGGATCCCTCGGTGAGCCGGTCGATGATCGCCAAGGCGAACATCATGCCGGCACTGGGGCCGCCGATGTTCTCGACTCCGAACTTCACGTCGATCGGGAAATCATGGGTGGTGTTCAGCAGCACGCCCAGCTGCCGGTTGCCCGTGTCCCCCAGCGTCGTGGAAACTTCAACGTCCATCTGCCTGGCATTGTCCTTGCCGCCGGGGCGCTGGATGGTCATCGTCGCCGGCGCCTCGCCGTGCTTGTCCAGGTCAGCCTTCAGCTGCTCAAGCGACGTGATGTCCTTGCCCTCGAACTTCAGCAGCCGGTCCCCTTCCTTGAGGACCGACTGGTTCGTCTCGGTGGCGAAGCCTGCAACATCCAGCCACGTCTTGAAGTCGTAGCCCAGCTCGGTCAGCGCAGCGGCCACCGACTGGTCCTGCGAGGAAACCATCTGCATGTCGTTCTGCTCAGACTGCTCATCGGTAGTCACGCCGCGCGGGATGACGGTTTCCTCGGGGGCGATGTCTTTCGTCGGGTTGAACAGCGCCTCAAGCACCACCGGGATGGTCACCCGGTTGGTGCCGCCGCCCTGGACGAACACCGTGAGCATGTCCAGTGTGCTTTCGGACTCATAGGACTTGGCGCCCTCGATGGTGATCAGTTCGGTGCCGTCGACTTCGCCAAGGGTGTTGAGCACCGGCCCCGGCGAGCGGATCACGAAGTTCGTGGGCAGGAACATCATCACGCCGATGAGCAGCAGGGCTACCATTCCGGCGCTGGTGCGTCGCACTCCCGGGGAACCCTTGCCAGGCGCGCCGGTGGGAGCCGAGTCGCTGGCTGAAATGACTGGTTCCTGTTCGTACACGTACCCTGCTCCTGACCGAAGTTTGATGCAGCAATGCCAAGAATGGCAAGGCTACTGTTAACCCTACTGAAGCGATGCTGTGAAATTCATGAGGAAGCGTGCATAATCTATGTGCCGAAAGCGAACTGGGGCCGTTCCGACTGCGAACTCCCAGCCGCAGGCGGTAGCTTTAAGTACATGGCACAGAACCCCCCGAATAACCGCCCCGACGGTAACGACGACGAAAACAACCCGCAGGATCCGTTCTCTGCGATGTTTGGTCAGCTCTTCGGCAGCGGATTCGACCCAAACAATCTTCCACCTCAGTTGAGGGATGCGCTGGGAGCCCAGGGCGACCCTGCGGCAATGCAGAAAATGATGCAGCAGGCGCAAGCCATGATGTCGGCCATGATGAGCAGCAATGCCTCATCCGGTCCGGTGAACTGGAAACTCGCCTCGGACACTGCCCTGCAGGCCTATGCCAGCGACGACCCCGAGGTGTCGGTCGCACGCCAGAGCGCGATCACCGATGCCTCCTACTTGGCAGACCTCTGGCTGAACAACGCCACCGCCTTCGAGACGGGTTCCGCCCCGATCGAGTCCTGGACCCGCAAGCGCTGGTACGACAAGACGCTGGGCACCTGGAAAAAGATCACGGAGCCGGTGGCGGAATCCGTGGCGCAGGCGATCACCAGCGCCATGAAGGACCAGATCCCCGAGGAGATGAAGGGCATGCTCGGCAACGCCGACGGCATGTTCCGCAACCTCGGCGCCAGCATGTTCGGCATGCAGCTCGGCTCCGCTCTGGGCGAGCTGGCCAAGGACGTGCTCGGCGGCACCGATATCGGCTTGCCGCTGGCCGGCACCACCCCGGGCATCGTGGCAACCAATGTCGCCGCGTTCGGCGACGGCTTGGAAATTCCAGAGCAGGAAGTGCTGCTCTACGCAGTGCTGCGCGAAAGCGCCCACGCCCGGTTGTTCAACCGCGTGCCCTGGCTGAGCTCCAAGCTCATCGGCGCAGTGGAGTCCTACGCCCGCGGCATCCACATCGACATGTCGCGTATCGAAGAAGCCGTTCGCGGCATCGACCCGTCGAACCCCGAGGCCCTGCAGTCCATGCTCGGCGAGGGTCTGTTCACCCCGCAGCGCACCCAGGCCCAGGACAAGGCCCTGGAAAACCTGGAGCTCACCTTGGCCCTGATCGAAGGCTGGGTCGACCATGTAGTCTCCGAAGCGGCTCAGAACCTGCCGTTCGCAGGCCACCTGCGCGAGACCATGCGCCGCCGCCGCGCTTCGGGCGGCCCGGCAGAGTCCACGTTCGCCGCACTGGTCGGCTTGGAGCTGCGCCCGCGCAAGCTGCGCGAGGCAGCCGCCTTGTGGGAGCACCTGTTCGAGGAACGCGGCATCGAAGGACGCGACGCGATCTGGGACCATCCTGACCTGATGCCTACCCAGACGGACCTGAGCGATCCCGCCGGATTCACCAAGCGCCGCGAAGAGGCAGCTGATGAATTCGACGAGTTCGACGTGGCCTTGGGCAAGCTGCTCGACGGCGAATTCGACGGCATCGACCCGCTCGCCGAGGCGCCGAAGGACGAGAAGGACAAGAACGACGAAGATCCGCAGGATCCCAAGGCATAACCGCCTGGCGGAGACCAGCTGACAGGTGCGGGCACCGAACTTCCCGGTTCGGTGCCCGCACTCTTTTTAGTGAGCCCCGGATTCGACGAGCGATCGTGCGGGAACGACTATTCGTCCTCGTCGCCGTCGAATCCCCCGGCCTCGGCTGCGCCCTGCCCGTTTTCTGCTGCGTGTGCCCGGAACCCTGCGCTGAATCCTGCCAGGAACTGGTCCGCCTCGGCGCGGCGCTCGAACCTGTCCAGCAGCGCCTGGAACTTGGCCCCGTGCCCGTCCTTGGGCGCCATCAGGTGCGCGAGTTCGTGCACCAGCACGTAGTCCTGCACCCACTGCGGGGTGTGCAGCAGCTTCGAGGACAGCCGAATTGTCTTTTGATACACGCTAGCCGAACCCCAGCGCTTGTTCTGGTTGTTTACCCAGCGCACCGAGACGGGCTGGGCCAAGCCGCCGAAATAGCGCCGATCCAGCTGCTCAGCCCGGGCTTCGAGACTCGCATCGCTGGTGGCTTCGGCCCGCTGCACACGATTCCGGCGATATTTCTTGACCATCTCATCGACCAGCATCTGTTCGGAGCGTTCATCCAGCGCCGCAGGCACCTGGACGACAAGACGGTCCTCCCTCCACTGGGACGAGATCGTCTTCCGTCGTTTGGCCGAACGCACGATGCGCACCGGAATCTCGTCCGGGGCGAGGAAGTCCACGGTTTTTGGCAAGGCTGGCATGGGTGCGTTCCCTTCAGAGCTGGGGCAGGAAACCGGGGCCCGGAATCGGGCCCCGGACTGCGGTTCAGGACAGGCTGCGGGTATCACGGCTGCGCCGTCGCCGGCGCGGGCTGTGCAGAGCCTAGCCGAGGTGGTCGGAGAGCACTTCCAGCACTGCCTGGCCGTAGCGCTCCAGCTTGGTGCGGCCCACGCCGGAGATCTTGCCCAGCGCCTGCTCGGAGGTCGGCCGGTGCTCGGAGATCGCCATCAGCGTCGCATCGGTGAAGATCACGAAGGCGGGAACCGAGTTCGTGCTGGCGACCTGCGAGCGCCACGCCCGAAGCGCTTCGAAGAGGGCTTCGTCGTAGGTGGCCGGGCACGAGGAGCAGCGCTTGAGCTTGCGCTCCTTGGCGCTGGTGAGGAATGAACCGCAGGTGCTGCACACCGCCGGGGTCACTTTCTGCTCGCGGCGCTTGACCGGGGCCTGCTGCCGGCTACTGGCCTGGCGGACCGACTTGATGCCGTCCAGGAACCTCGACGGGTAGCGGTGGGCCCGGCCGCCGGGGGTCCGGGCCAGCGACCAGGACAGGTACAAGCGGATCCGTGCACGGGTGATGCCGACATACAGCAACCGGCGCTCTTCGTCGTATCCGGCCTGGTCCTTGGCATAGGTGATCGGGACCAGTCCGTCGCTCAGACCGGCCAGGAACACCACGTCCCATTCCAGGCCCTTGGCGGCATGGAAGGACGCAAGCGTCACGCCGTCAAGGGTCGGTGCGTGCTGGATCGCCGCCCGTTCTTCGAGCTCGCGGACCACATCGTGCAAGGTCGCCTTCTCCCCCTGCGCCTTGCGGCCCTCGACGAGTTCATCGGCCAGGCGCACCAGGGCCGACAGGGATTCCCAGCGCTGCCGCACGGCGCCGGTGCCGCCGCTGGGCGCGTTGGCTGAATAACCGTGGGAGGAAAGCACGTCGCGGACCAGCTGTGCCACGTCGTCACCCTGCGAGACGTTCAGCGCGGCGCGCAGGGCGAGCATTCCCTCCTTGACCTCGCGGCGTGAGAAGAAGCGTTCGGCTCCGCGCATGACGTACGGAATCGAGTGGGCGGTCAGCGCCTGCTCGAAGGCCTGCGACTGCCCGTTGGTGCGGTAGAGCACCGCGATCTCTGAGATGTCCTGGCCCTGCTTGACCAGCATCTTGATCCGCTGGGCGACCTCGTCGGCTTCGTTCTCGTCGTCGGTGGCCTCGAAGAACTCGGGTTCTGGCCCGTGGTCGCGCTGGGCAATGAGTTCCAGCGGCTCCGGCCAGGTGACGGTGCGGTCGGGCACCGCGGTCTCGATGCGGCGGGTGGCAAGCACCTTGTTGGCCAGGGACACGATTTCAGGGGTGGAACGGTAGTCGCGCACGAGCTTGACGACCTTGGCTTCCGGGAAGCGGGTGCCGAAGTTCAGCAGGTAGTCCGGGCGCGCTCCGGTGAAGGAGTAGATGGTCTGCGAGGCATCGCCGACCACGCACAGCTCGTCGCGCGCGCCGAGCCACAGGTCAAGCAGCCGTTGCTGCAGCGGCGAGACGTCCTGGTACTCGTCGACCACAAAGTGGCGGTATTGCAGGCGCACGCTCGCCGCGACTTTTTCGTCTTCTTCAAGGATGGCGCTGGTCAGCAGCAGCACGTCTTCGAAGTCGATGACGCTGCGGTCGTCCTTGAGTTCCTCGTAGGTCTGGAAGATCCTGGCCATGCTTACCGGGGCCAGGCCGTTGGGCATTTCGCGGCTTTCAACGATTTTGGCGTAGCTTTCCGGGGAATGCATGGAAACCTTGGCCCATTCAACCTCGGCGGCCAGGTCGCGCACCATGGCCCGGTCGCTGGAGATGCGCAACCTGCGCGCGGCCTCGGCGATCAGCGGAGCCTTGTGCTCCACCAGGTTCGGCAGCGTTCCGCCGATGGACTGGGGCCAGAAGTACTGCAGCTGGCGCAGCGCGGCGGCGTGGAAAGTGCGTGCCTGGACCCCGGCGGCCCCGAGCTGGCGCAGCCGGGTGCGCATCTCCGAGGCGGCGCGCGTGGTGAAGGTCAGGGCCAGCACGCTAGTCGGGTTGTAGATGCCCGAATGGACGCCGTGGGCGATGCGGTGCGTGATGGCCCGGGTTTTTCCGGTGCCGGCACCAGCCAGGATGCACAGCGGCCCGCGCAGGGTTTCGGCGGCTTGCCGCTGTTCGGCGTCGAGGCCTGCCAGCAGGTCGTGCAGTGGAGGGTTGTCGTACGAGCTCACTACTTGGATGCCTCCGGAAGGTCCTCGCCGTACCAGGACTTGATCAGTGCATGGGCGATGGACGCACCGCGGGGAATCTGCAAGCTGCCGGCACGTAGCTCGGCGGCAAGCTGTTCACGGGTGAACCAGCGCAGGTCCTGGATTTCAGCGCCGTCCGGGACCAGTTCGGTGCTCAGCGCTTCACCGGTGAAGCCGAGCATGAGCGAACGCGGCAGCGGCCAGGGCTGGGAGCCGCGGTAGGCCACGTCCCCCACCTGGACGCCGGATTCCTCGAAGATTTCACGCCGTACCGCGGATTCCAGCGACTCTCCGGCTTCCACGAAACCTGCCAGCACCGAGTACATGTGCGTTCGAAACGCCGCGTTGGCCCCGAGCAGGATGCGGTCCTCGGCGTCGATGATTGCGGCGATGACCGCCGGATCGGTGCGCGGGAACAGCTCATGGTCGTTCGCCATGCAGCGCTGCCCCCAGCCGAAGGTGGCCGACCGGGTTTCCGACCCGCAGCGGGGGCAGAACTTCTCGGTACGGATCCAGTTCGCGATGGCCTGGGATTCGACGAAAAGCTCGGCCTCGATGTCGTCAAGGACAGTGAATGCCTCGCGCAGGCTAATCCACTGCGCGCGTTCAATCTGCGGGTAGTGCTCCGCCTGGACGATGGCCAGCACGTAGGTGCTCGTTCCGTGGGTTCCGAGGTACACCTGGCGGTCCTGGGCCTGCGGGGTATAGTCGGGGCCGTCGAGGAACAGCAGCCCGTCGCCGGTGACGGCGGCACCGGTTTCGGAAAGCAGCATGACCCGGGTTGATGCTTCGGCAAGCGCGCGGGGCAGCTTCTCCGGATCGTCCTGTTCGGTCAAAGGTCGTTGAATCTGTGACCGGGAAAAGCTCAAACCACTAATCGGTGAACGGTAAATGTCTGCCAGCGCCATACTTCTAACCTAGTGCACTTCGAGCAGCGGGGACCGCGGCAGCAATACGCTGTGGAAATAATTGACAATGATCTTCATCGCAACACCCGAATTTCGCTGGGAAACGGCCTATCTTCCGTGCGTCATTCAACGATGCAGAAAGGAATCTCGCATACGGTGGACATTGTGAAACGCTCTGCCATGGAACTCGCCGCTATTGCCACCGCTGCTGTACCCGGGTTGTCCCCGGTGGGCTTTGCCGCGCTATCCGATGATGCAGAAGATTTCGATTCAGCTCTGCTCATCGACGCACAGAAGCACCGTTGGCGCGTGCGTTCGCCGCGCCATGACGAAGCGAGCATGAGGCTTGAAGCCGAACTGTCGGCATTGCGCGCCTTCTCCGCGAAGGTCCGCGCTTCCCTGCCGTTCGCGCTGCCCAGCGTTGCCGGCACGGTGCGCCAGGGTTCGCTGCGCACCTTCGTCTACAAGGATCTCCCGGGCCGTGTCCCGAGCCTGGACGAACTGGTTGACGAGGGAAGCCGCTTGGCGACGGCCCTGGGCCAGTGCATGGCGGCGATCCACCAGATCCCGGACGAGTCTGTAGAGATCGCGGGGCTTCCGACCTACACCGCCGACGAGGTGCGCCAGCGCAAGCTCAACGAGCTGGATACAGCCGCCGCTACCGGCAAGGTCCCCAGCCGGCTGCTGCGCCGCTGGGAACACGCCATGGAAGACGTTGCACTGTGGCGCTTCAACGCGGCGGTAGTGCACGGCGATTTCGATGAAGAGCAGATCCAGATTTCCCAGTCGCGCATTTCTGCGGTCAAGGGTTGGACCGACCTGCATGTGGGGGATCCCGCCGATGACTTCGCGTGGCTGTCAGCCATCGAGGACCAGAACTTCAGCGAGCGCGTATTCGCCGCCTATGTGGAGGCCCGTGGCAAGTCCGCCGACCCGCACATCATGCGCCGCGCCGCGCTGGCCGCCGAGTTCGCCTTGGCCCAGTGGCTGGTCAAGTCGCTGGACAGCAAGGATGCCGAGCGCATCGCCGAAGCCGAGGAGATGCTCCAGGAGCTGGACCGGAATATCGCCGAATACGGCGGGCAGCCGCTGTCCGTCGTCGAGGCCCCGCGTCCGCTCAGCACCCCGGCACCAACCCCGGCCGCAAGCCCGGCGCAGCCGACCCCTGCAACCGAACGTCCGGTCATGGTGCCGAAGTCTTCGGCGCCGACCATCAATTCGTTGAAGGTCACCGCATTGGGTGGCAATTCTCCTGCAGCCGCTCCTGCCGCAGGGCAGGACAGCTCCGACTCGAACGGCCCGGAGTCGAGCACCCTGGACAATTCCAAGGAGCAGTCCACCGCAGCGCCTGGCCTGAAGGACGAGGGACAGAAGCCCGCCGATGATTCCAAGACCGGCACCGCCGCGCAGGAAACCGGGAACCAGGCTGGTTCCGCGGCACCCGACGGCGCAGCTCCGGCGAAGGAATCGTCCCCCTCCGACACGGATGGAAACGACTCCGCCAAGTGACGCTTACGGGGTGCCGGCCGGCTCCCCTTCTTCCAGCTGCTCGAACGCAGTGGTGATCATTTCCTCGAGCTCCTGTTCGCCGGACAGGTGCTCCGCATGGATCGTCACGCCCGCGGCAACATAGTAGAACGCGGCCTTGATCTGGTCCAGCGGAATGCCGTGGAGCCTGGACCAGCCCAGCCGGTAAACGGCCAGCTGGACCAGCTTGCTCTTCAAGTCCTTGCCCGAGGGCACCCGTCCGGTCTTCCAGTCGAGCATCAGCCAGGTTCCGTCCTCCAGGCGGAACACCGCGTCGATTCGGCCGCGCACTGCCACCGGGCCCACGCGCGTTTCCAGCGGCACTTCAACATAGGCAGGCTGAAGCTGCGCCCATTCGCTGGCGAGGAACGCCTCCTTCATGGTTGCCAAGTCCAGCGCGTCGTCCAGATAGCTGTCGGCCGGCTCCATGATGTCGCCCAAGTCCAGCATCGAGGTCTTCTCGTAGTACTCCTCGATCCAGGCATGGAACGCGGTGCCGCGGCGGGCCGCCAGGCCCGGGCGGCGAGGCACCGGCCGGCGCAGGTTCTCCAGCACCTCGACGGGGTCTTCGGCCAGTTCGACGAAGAGCGAGGCGCGCACGTGTTCCGGCGCTTCGATGCCGCGTTCCCGGTTGGCCAGGAATTCACGCTGGGCGAGAAGGCGCCGCGCTTCCTCGGCCCAGGCTCGACCCACGTCGGTGCTGATCTCGCGGCCGGTGCCCGGCGACAGGACGTCATCTGCAAGTTCCTGGAGCACCTCACGCCGCGAATACGGGTGCGGGCTCTTGGCCACGCCGCCGCGGATCTCGGGCCCGGCCAGCGGGTCATAGGGCCAATCGGCCTCCAGCGGCGTCATGCGGCTGGGGTTTTGCTCCGGCGCATCCTCGTCCTTCACCCACACGCCGATCTCAGCCCGCGGGTGCTCCCCCTCGGCCAGCGGCATCAGCGCGCTGAAGAACAACGATGGGTCGGTCGGCTTGGTCCGGCTGTTGGTCCAGATGCTGCTGCTGCAGATCAGCAGGGTCTTGGCGCGGGTCACCGCCACGTAGGCCAAGCGCCGTTCCTCGGCGATGTGGTGGTCTTCCACATCGGAGGTGAACATGGATTCGGCTTCGAGCAGCTCCTTGAGCGAGGACTGGTCGGTGTCCCATTGCGGCAGATCCCTGGCATCGCCGCGCAGCGGCCACGGGACCGCCTTGTCGCCGCTGGTCCAGCGGTCTGACTTCGATCCCGGGAACACCCCGTCGTTCATCGACATGACCGCCACGGTGTCCCATTCAAGGCCCTTGGAGGCATGCACTGTGAGCAGCTGCACCGCCTTCGGGTCTGCGTCCTCGCCCGGCAGCGGCAGGCCCTTTTCCTTTTCGGCTGCCTGTTCCAGCCACATCAGGAATCCGGCCAGTTCCACTCGCGGGGCGTTGCGGCAGTATTCGCGGACCACGTCAGCGAAGGCATCGAGGTTCGCCCGGGACTTGTCGCGGTCGACCCACGGACGGGCGGCGACCTCGATGTCCAGGTTCATGGATCGTTCGACCTCGCGGATCAGCGTGTCCAGGTCGTCGTTGGCCAGCAGCCGCAGCCCGGCCAGCTCCTCGCGCAGCCGGACCAGCCGGGCCCGGCCCTCGGCGCTGAGCTGGCGTCCGTCGCCGCTGGTCCAGTGCTCCGGCGGCAGGTAGTCCAGGGCTTCCACCAGGCTGGCGCCGTCGTTCAGCTCCGCGCGGACGGCTTCCAGCGCAGGCTCGGATTCCGTCCCCGTCTCGTTCTGGATCTCCTGCGGGTTCAGTCCGCGTGCCCGGCGGCGTTCAAGCTGCCGGGACCAGTCCGCGAAGGCAGTCAGGTCCGCGGGGCCCAGCCGCCAGCGCGCGCCGGCCAGCAGCCGCATGAGCTTGTCCGAGCGCAGCGGATCCACCAGCACGTGCAGGCAAGCGACCAAATCGGTCAGTTCCGGGGTGCTGAGCAGCCCGGAAAGGCCCACGAACTGGTAGGCGATGCCGCGCTCGTCGAGCACCTCGGCCATGGAGGCGAGCTGCCCGCGGTTGCGCGAAAGCACGGCGCTGGTGAGCACGGTGCCATCGGCGGCGACGAAGCCTTCGCCCTGGATCAGGTCGGCAATGGCTTCGGCTTCCTGGCGCACGGTGGCGCAGCGGTTGAGCACCACCCGCCCGGGCAGCGCGAAGGCCGAGGGCTCCAGCGGCTTCACTGCCACCGGCCCGGTGGACTGCTGCGCCCCGCCGCCGGTGATGGCGTTGGCGGCCTCCAGCACGTTGACGGTGTTGCGCCAGGCGATGGTCAGGTGGTTGACGTGGGCCAGTTCGCGGCCGTTGGGACGGTGGATCGGGAACTTCTCCGGGAAGCGGAACAGCTGCCCGGCGCTGGCTCCGCGGAAGCCGTAGATCGACTGGTTGGGGTCGCCCACCGCGGTCACCGGGTGGCCCTGGCCGTAGAGTTCGGAGAACAGCACCATTTGGGCGTGCGAGGTGTCCTGGAACTCGTCCAGCAGCACCACCTTGTGCGTCGTGCGTTCGGCGAGCGCCGCGGCGGGAACCTGCTGGGCGATGGTCGCTGCGTGGGCGACCAGGTCGCCGTAGTCCATGACGCCGAGCTTCTTCTTCTGCGCCGCGTAGTCCTCGGCCAGCTGCGCGATGGTGGCGCGGGAGGCCAGCTTGTCGATGAGCTTGAGGGCGGCCTGCGTGGGCGCCTTGTTCTTCTCCGGGTCCATCGGCAAGGTGCGCAGCCGGGCCACCAGGTCGTCGATCCAGCCGTGCGCCTCGGGCGCGGTGAGCAGGTGCTCGGCCGCTTCGGAGCTGAAGGACACGATGGCGTCGATCAGCGTGCTGGTGGCGCTGTTCAGGTGGCGGTAGTCCCCCGTATAGCTTTCAAGCACCGTGTGGGCCAGCTGCCAGGACTGCGCGGCGCCCAGCAGCACGGTGTCCTCCTCCAGTCCGAGGCGCAGCCCGTGGTCCTGGACCAGGGTGTTGGCGTAGGAGTGGTAGGTGGATACCGCGGGGTCCAGGAAGTCCCGGGTGGTTTCCTCGCTGAGCAGTCCGGTGGCCACCAGCTGGGCGATCTTTGCGCGGATGCGCACCGACAGCTCGCCGGCGGCCTTGCGGGTGAAGGTCACTCCGAGGATTTCCTCCGGGCGCACCAGCTGGTTGGCGACCAGCCAGACCACCTTGTCAGCCATGGTCTTGGTCTTGCCGGATCCGGCGCCGGCGATAACCAGCATGGGCTCCAGCGGGGCGCTGATGATCTGCGCCTGCTGCTTGGTGGGCGGGAACTTCTCCCCCAGCGCCTCGGAGAGCTCCTGCGGGGTGTACTTGATCATGCTCATGGTTCGGTGACCTGTCGTCCTTCGTTGCACAGCGGACAGATTTCGGGAAGGGTGCAGCTGCCCAGCAGGCCTGCGGATCCAGCCACATGCCGGGTGGTGAATTCGGTGTGGCCCATCAGCTCGGCGGCTTCCAGGATGAGTTTGCGGGCCCAGTCTTCCTGGCCCAGCGCCGGCTGGTCGCGCAATGCGGGGCTTTTGGCGGAGGTGCCCACGTAGACCAGGGTCGCCCCGGCGGGGTCGTCCGAGAGCCCGGCAGTCTGCTCGTGCTCCTGCAGGGCACCGAGCTGGATGGCGGTCTGGTAGACGCCCAGCTGGGCGTGCTCCAGCACGTCGTTCTTGCTCGGCGCCGAGGCACCGGTCTTCAGGTCCACCACGGTGACCCTGCCGTTGGCATCGGCCTCGACGCGGTCGATGATGCCGCGGATCTGCACCGGATCCCCGCCGGTGGGGACCTCCACGTTGAAGGGCAGCTCGCGGGCCACGAGCCGGCGGCCTTCCTGGCGGGAGGCCACGCAATACTGGGCGAACTTCTTGAGCATCGAGTTGGCCCGGTCGAAGTCCCGCTGGCCTTCCCAGTTCTCCGGCTTCTCCAGCTCCGGCCAGCGCTCCTCTAGGATGCGCTCGTATTCCGAGCTGCTGGCCTCGGGGTGTTCCTCCGCGATGGAGTGGATCAGGGTTCCCAGGGAGGCTGCGAAGTCGTGGGCCGCGGTGCCTCCGGCGCTTTGCACAAACCAGTTCAGCGGCGACTTGACCAGGGTCTCGACCTTGGAGGGCGAGATCCTGCGCGGCTGGCCTTCCGGGATGACCGGCCCATGGCTGCTCAACGGCAGCATGCCCCACCAGGAGGAGGGGTGCGCCCCGCGGACGATGCGCGGCTGCGCCGCCAGCCCGGAGAGCACCTGGGCTGCATCCCGGTACAGGTCGTCGGCGCTGACCTGCGGCGGTGGGGCGATCGCCCCGAGCTGCGCGGCCTTGGCGCGTTCTGCGGTATTGCGCAGCTCCGCCACCAGGGCGGGTAGCGCGCGGATGCGCGGCACCGGGGTCGGGGCGCGGCCCTCATCCCCCGGCGGATCCACCAGGTCCATGAAGGAGGAAGGCTGGGAGTCCTCGTTGTCCACGGCGGTGCAGATCAGCTGGGAGCTGGCGCGGGAGACCGCGTTGCTGAAGCTGCGCAGCTCGTCGCTGCGGATCTGGCGGACCAGGTGTGTGGGGGTCCGGGTGGCCAGGAACCCGATGCCGTGCTCCACCACGTCGGCCAGCGCGTTCGAGCCCAGCAGTTCGCCGCGCAGCCGCAGGTTGGGCCAGGATCCTTCCTGCAGCCCCGGGATGAAGACGATGGGCCACTGCTTGCCGGCGGCTGCCGCGGTGGTCAGCACCGTGACGTGCTGGCCTCCGGAGCCGCGGCTGGCCAGCGAGTCCATGGGCAGCTCCTGGTGCAGGATGTGCTCGATGAACTGCTCCACGCTTGCTCCGGGCAGCTGGTCGACGAATCGCTCGGCGGCTTGGAACAGGGACAGCACCGCATCCAGGTCATGGTCGGCCCGGCGTGCGGTGGTTCCGGCCCCTAGGGCTTCCTCCCGCCAGGCCTTGGCGCGCCCGGAGGCTTCCCACATGACCCACAGGGCGGTTTCCGGGGTGGCGGTGCCGGAGGCAAGCTCCTCGCGCAGCGCGGTGTACATCTTCAGCAGACGCTGCAGCCCGAAGGCCGGCTTACCCAGGTCCGCGGCGAGCTCCGGCTCCGCGAGGCAGGCTTCGAGCAGCTCCTGGCTGGAGCGCCGACCGCCGCGGGACGACTCCTGCTGGCGCAGCAGCTGGCGCAGCCGGCGGATTTCCAGCGCGGTGCTCATGCCGTAGCGCGAGAGCAGCAGGTTCTGCATCAGCAGCGGATCCTCGCCCGCCCCGTCGGCGAACGCCAGGTCCAGCAGGTCCAGCAGCGGGCGGACCGCGGATTCGTCCTTGAGCGGGATTTCGGCCGGGGGCACCTGCACGGCGATCCCCTGGCCTTCCAGGAAGCGGCTGAGCGAACGCACTTGGGAACCGTTGCGCACCACGATGGCGATGTCCGAGAGGTCCTTGCCTTCGAAGAGGTTCAGCTGCACGATGCGCTGGGCGATGAAGCGCTCTTCCAGGGTGGAGTTCTCGAAGGTGAGCGCCTGCGCGGCCCCGGCGCCGGCGGCCGCCACCGGCTCCACGGCGCGGCCACGGGTTCCGGTGGCCACCGGGATGCGGCGCACGATGCGGCGCCAGGCCTCGGTGATTTCAGGGCCCATCCGGTAGCCGGTGCCCAGTTCGAGGATCTGCGCGTCGTCGGCGCTGGTGTAGCGGGCGGAGAAGCGGTGCAGCTGGTCTGCGCGGGCGCCGCGGAATCCCTGGACCACGCTGTCCGGCGCAGCGAAGGCCAGCAGCGGGCGGTCGCGGCCCAGCAGCGCCAGCAGCCGGTGCTGGGACAGGGTGGCTTCCTGCAGGTCGTCAACCAGGATCAGCGCCAGCCGGTCCTGCTCGGCGTGCAGGAAGTCGGGGTTCTCCTCCAGCAGCTGCGCGGCGCGGGTGATCAGCCCCGCCGGGTCGAAGGCTTCGGCATTGCCCAAATCCAGCAGGTCGCGGTACTCCTGGTAGAACCGGGCGGCGGCAAGCCATTCCGGGCGGGCGGCGGCCTGCCCGTAGTCGGCGATGTCCGCCGGGTCCAGGCCCAGTTCCGAGACGCGGTCGAAGAATTCGCGCAGCTCCTTGCGGAAGCCCCGGGTTTCCACCGCCAGCTTCAGGTCGGCAGGCCAGCCTGGGCCCGGGGTCAGGCCCTGGGCGTGGCCTTCGAGCAGGTTGCCGATGAGGGTGTCCTGCTCGGGGCCCGAGAGCAGCCGCGGGGCGCGCTCGACGAAGGGCAGCAGCCCCTCGACCCGGGCACGGCGGATCAGGTCGAACGCGTAGGCGGACCAGGTGCGGACCACCGGTTCGGTGAAGGTGCGCTGGGCGCGGCGGCTGAGCTCGTCGCGGATAGCCGCGGCGCTCAGCCGGGTGGGCGCGATGACCAGCAGCGAGAGCGGGTCCAGACCGTCGTCCAGGCGGGCCACCGCGGTGTCGATGAGCGCGGTGGTCTTGCCGGTGCCGGGGGCACCGGCGACCAGCATGGGGGTTCGTGCGCCGGCCAGGGTTTCCAGCAGCGGGGCCGATTCCTCGGCGGGTACGTCGTGCATACTCATAGTTGATCATCCGCCTCGGACATTTTCGGGTTGCCCAGCGCCGCGCGCAGCGCGTCGATGCGCTCCCACTGGGCGGGGTCGGGTTTCCACCGTTTGCGGTTCATGTCGATCCGCCGGCCGGGAGACGCGAGCTCCTCTGCGGCCCAGTGCCCGGAGGCTTCGGCCATCAGCGCCCCGGTGATCGTTCCGTCGGAGCGCAGGATCCGCCACCACGGCGTGCCCTCCGGGGCGGCCCCCATGGCCTTGCCCGCCTGCCGGGCGGAGCCGCTGCCCAGCAGCTCGGCCACGTCCCCGTAGCTCAGGACCGCACCGCGCGGGACCAGCTGGGCCAGTTCGTGGACGGCATCGGGGTAGGCCAGTGATTCTTCGCGCTCGGCTGGGGTCATGACTCCATTGTGCCAAGCCGTCCGGCGTGCTCCACATCCGGTGCGTCCAAGACCCGACATGTCCGCGCCGGGCTGTAGCGTTGAACCATGACTGAATGGCAGAACGGCCTCGCCGTAGGCTTTGACTTGGAAACTACCGGCGTTGACACCGCCACCGCGCGCATCGTCACCGCCTCGGTGGTGCTGCTCGATGCGCAGGAGAATATCGTCAACCAACGCGAGTGGCTGGTTGATCCGGGGATCGAGATCCCCGAGGCGGCCACCGCCGTGCACGGAATCTCTACCGAGAAGGCCCGTGCCGAAGGCATTCCGGCGGCGCAGGCGGTACGCGAGATCCTGGGCCTGCTCGCCTTCGCCTCCGAGCAGGCTCCGCTGATCGCCTTCAATGCCGCCTACGATTTCTCCGTCCTGCATGCCGAGGCGCTGCGCTACAACATGCCGCCGTTCATTCCCGGCAACGTGATCGATCCGTTCATCATCGACAAGCAGGTCGACAAATGGCGCAAAGGCAAGCGGACTCTGGGCGCCGCCTGCGAGCATTACGGCGTGGTGCTGGAAAACGCGCACACCTCATTCGCCGACGCCGTCGCCTGCGTGGCGGTGGCCAGGGCGATCGCGGAGAAATACCCGCAGCTCCAGGTCGACCCGCAGGTGCTCCACGGCTGGCAGATCGGCTGGGCGCGCGAACAGGCCGAAAGCTTCCAAACCTACCTGCGCAAGACCAAGCCCGAGGCGCTTGTCGACGGCGCATGGCCCATCAAGGACGATTAATACGCCCTGCCGCGGCCGAGTTGCGACGGCAAGGTAATGCACTTCACAGTGAGCTCGGGCTCGCTGGGCACGCTGCGAAACAGGGCATTCGTTCATTTATCACGGCCATCGCGCGAAGTATATTCGACGCTGGGTCGCTGAATGCCGGATATTAAGTACGATGACCCAATGCAGGGGGTTATTCGGGCGATTTTGTTCGATAGTGGTTGAATGGAGGGTACTCTCTACACCCTTTGAGAATCTGAAGGAACACGCCTAGTGATCACAGTTCGTGACCTGCGCAAGGTCTACCGCCAGGGAAGCAACGACGTTGTCGCCCTGGGCGGGGTCAGCCTTGAAGTCCCTACCGGGAAAATTCATGGCATCGTCGGACATTCCGGAGCTGGTAAATCCACCCTCGTCCGCTGCCTGACCTTGCTCGACCAGCCTACTTCCGGAACCGTGTCGGTAAACGGCAAGGAGCTGACCAACGTCAGCGCGGACGAGCTGCGCGATGCGCGCCGCCGGATCGGCATGGTTTTCCAGCACGCTAACCTCTTCGATTCCCGCACCACCGAGCAGAACGTCGGCTACCCGCTGGAGCTGACCGGCACTCCCAAGAAGGAGATCGCCGCCAAGGTCGCCGAGCTGCTGGAACTTGTGGGCCTGGCCAAGTTCGCCAAGGCTTATCCGTCGCAGCTCTCCGGCGGCCAGCGCCAGCGTGTGGGCATCGCCCGCGCCCTGGCCACCGATCCGGATGTCCTGCTGTGCGACGAGCCCACCAGCGCCCTGGATCCGAAGACCACCGACGAGATCCTGGAACTGGTCAAGAAGCTGCGCGACCGCCTGAACATCACGGTGCTGATCATCACCCATGAGATGCACGTCGTGAAGCAGGCCTGCGATTCGGTGTCGCTGCTTGAGGGCGGCTTCATTGTCGAGCACGGCGATATCGCCTCGGTGATCACCAACGCCGAGGGCCGCCTGGCCCACACGCTGCTGCCGCTGCCAGGGGACGCGCCGCGTTCGGCCGGCGCCGGCACGATCCTCGACCTCCTGTACACCGGAGACCAGGCCACCGAGCCGGTCATTTCAGCGGTTTCCCGCACCTTCAACATCGACGTCAACGTCCTGGCCGGTTCGGTTGAACAGCTCAGCGACCAGCAGTACGCGCACCTGCGCATCCAGCTGCCGGTCGATGCGGACGTCGAGGCGATCACCAATTATCTGAAGTCGAACGGCATTGCCGTCACCGTGAAGGGAACCAAGTAAGCCCATGGATTTCCTCACCCCTACCGTCCAGAAGGCCATGCTGACCGCGACCTGGGAAACCATCGAGATGGTGCTCATTTCCGGCGTCGTCACCGTGGTCATCGGCCTGCTGCTCGGCATCCTGCTGCACGTCACCGGCAAGGGCGGGCTGATGCCCGTGCGCTGGCTGAACGTCGTGCTCTCCGGGATCATCGTGAATATCACCCGCTCGATCCCGTTCGCCATCCTGATGGTGGCGCTGATTCCGTTCGCGGTCATTGTCGTGGGAACCTCGCTGGGCCCCATCGCGGCCTCGGTCTCGTTGACCATCGGCACCATCCCGTTCTTCGCCCGCCTGGTCGAGACCGCCCTGCGCGACGTCTCCTCCGGCAAGGTCGACGCCGCCCTGGTCATGGGCTCCACCAAGATGCAGGTCATCCGCAAGGTCATGGTGCCCGAAGCGATGCCCGGCATCGTCGCGGCCGTCACCACGACAGTGGTCACGCTGATCGGCTACTCGGCCATGGCCGGTCTGGTCGGCGGCGGTGGCTTGGGCCGCATGGCCTACACCTACGGCTATACCCGCTACAACCCTGAGATCATGCTCATGACGATCATCATCATCGTGGTCATGGTGCAGGTTGTCCAGATCATCGGCGATGTGATCGCCCGCAAGGTCGACCACCGCTAGAAACGTCCATCGGTCCATCCGACGGACGCCCGGAAGCCAGCGGCTTCTCCGGGCAAAAATCACTCGCACACGCCGTTCCCGGCACGTCAAACTAAGGAAACACGCAATGCGCAAAAAGCTCGCTCTTGCACTGACCGGTGTCGCAGCAATCTTCGCCCTCTCCGCCTGCGGCGGCAGCGATGCACCCGCCGCCGACGCCTCGGCACAGCCGCTGGATCCGGCGAACCCGGTAGTCCTCAAGGTCGGTGCCAGCCCGGTTCCGCAGGCCCAGATCCTGACCTACATCGACGAGAACCTGGCCAAGGACGCAGGCATCGACCTAGATGTCGTGGAAATCGACGACTACGTCACCCCGAACACTTCCCTGGACGATAAGTCGCTGGACGCCAACTACTTCCAGACCGAGAAGTACCTGGCCACCGAGGTTGCCGAGAAGGGCTATAAGTTCGCCCACGGCGCCGGCATCCACGTGGAGCCGATGACCGTCTTCTCGAAGAAGTTCGACAAGCCGGAAGACGTTACCGAGGGCGCCAGCGTGGTGCTGAACAACGACCCGGTCAACCAGCTGCGCGGCATGCGCGTGCTGGAGTCCGCAGGCCTGCTGGCCGGTCTGGAAGACACCGACTCGGTGCTGACCGTGCAGGACGACAAGGCCAAGAATCCCAAGGGCCTGAAGCTCGACGAGGTAAGCGCCGAGCAGGTTCCGCAGTACTACACCAAGGACAACTCGGTCGACATCGCCGTGATCAACGGCAACTTCATCGTCCAGGCCAAGCTGAACAAGGACGAAATTCTGGCCCAGGAATCCGGCGAGAACAACCCGAACGCCAACTTCCTGACCTGGCGTGAAGGCGAAGAGACCCCGGCCATCGCAAAGCTCGAAGAGCTGCTGCACTCGGACGAGGTCCGCACCTACATCAAGGACACCTGGACCGACGGAAGCGTCATCCCGGCCTTCTAGTCTCCACGGCACCGTATGAATTGCACGGCCGCCCATCCTCAGCGACTCACGTCATTGAACCGGATGGGCGGCCGTTCTTATTTTGCATCCGCTGATTCCCAGCCCGCCAGACCAGCCCCCTCGCAGTCGGTGACGGCACCGCGGCCGCGCTCCCCCGGGCACCTCCGTGACTGGGCCACGAAGCGAACACCAAAAGGCACAGGCGCCCAGAGGCTCCTCACGGATGCCAGCGCACCAACACAAAACACCGATGCATTCCTCCTCGCCTGGATCACAGGGACGGCGGAATGCATCGGTGCTTTCACAACTGCGAGGGGTCGGGCAATACCAGCGGCACGGCCAGCGGGTTACACGGCTACCGGGCTGATGCCGCCGAACTGTCTTCGAGTTCTGGCCCACCCTCGGCGGAGGCAGTGTTCTCGGCGACGTCCTCATCGTTCAGCCTCGAATGGCCTCGGCCGTAGGCGAAGTAGATGACCACGCCAATGACCAGCCACACGACAAAATACATCCAGGTTTCAATGGCCAAGTTGAGCATCAGGTAGGTGCACAGCAAAGCCGAAACGATCGGGATCACCGGGCCAAAGGGAACACGGAACGCGGGCTTCAGGTCCGGGCGCTTGCGGCGCAGCACCAGGATACCCAGGCTGACCATCACGAAGGCGGACAGCGTACCGATGTTGATCATCTCTTCAAGCACATCCACGCGCGTGAAGCCAGCGGCCAGGGCCACCAGGATGCCGCAGACGACCGTGATGCGCACCGGGGTGCCGCGCTTGGCGCTGACCTTGGACAGCGAATGCGGCAGCAGCCCGTCGCGGCTGATGGCGAGCACCACACGCGTCAGGCCCATCAGCAGCACCATCACCACGGTGGTCAACCCGATGAGCGAGCCGACGGCGATGATGGAGGCCGCGCCGTCGTTGCCTACCGCTGCGAAGGCCGTGGCCAAGGTCGGATTCTCGACGGCTGCAAGATCCTTGTAGGAGACCATTCCGGTCAGCGCGAAGGACACGCCGATGTAGAGCAGGGTGGTGAGCGCAAGGCCCGCGAAGATGCCGCGCGGCAGCGTCTTGTTCGGGTTCTTGACCTCTTCGGCGCTGGTGGCGACGACATCGAAGCCGACGAAGGCGAAGAAGACCAAGGCGGCGCCTGCCAGCACTCCCGCCACGCCATACTGGGCCGGTGCGGCTCCCGTGGCAAAGGAGAAGAGCGACTGCTGGAGCACGTCGGCGGTGCCGTTCCCGGCGGACGGAACTGCTTCGGGGACAAACGGGGTGATGTTGTCCGCGTTGAAGTAGAACAGCCCGGCGGCGATCACGAAGAGCACCACGGCGATCTTGATGACGGTGAACACGTTCCCCACGGTCGCCGACAACTTGGTCCCCAAAACGAGCAGCACCGTGAACAGCGCAACAATCAGCAACGGCCCCCAGCTCATGGTCACGGGACCCAGGTCGATGGTCGCAGAGAGATGGATCCCGGCGAACTGGAACACTTCAGTGAGGTAGATACCCCAATATTTGGCGATGACCGCTGCCGCGGTGAACAGTTCGAGGATCAGGTTCCATCCGATGATCCAGGCAATGAACTCGCCCATGGTGGCGTAGGAAAAGACATACGCGGAACCTGCGACGGGAATCGCCGTCGCGAATTCCGCGTAACACATGATCGCCATGGCACAGGTTAGTGCGGCGATGACAAAAGATACCGTGACGGCGGGGCCGGCAAAGTTGGCTGCCGCCCGCGCGCCCACGGAAAAGATTCCCGCACCTACCGATACTGCGACACCCATGATCATCAGATCCCAGGTGTTCAGGGTCCTTTTCAGCTGACGCCCGGGCCCTGCGGCGTCCGCCAGGAAACTCTCAACTGGCTTGGTACGAAATAGGCTCACTTTGATCCCTTGTGAGATGAAATGCGAAAAACTTACCGCCCAAGCTTAGCTGTGCAACATGGGAGCCATTTTTCGCATTTTCCCAGATCAGAACGCAACAAGGCATCATCTTCAGCAGCCCGGGAGTTGTGAGGCCGCCGAACATTGTTCAACAATAACCGGGCTGACGTGGGTCGATTTCGCGGTCCACGCCGCTCGGAGCACTCAACGCCGGCGGGCAGGTCTGCGTCAAGCCCCGGCGCCTTGGAGCAAAGCCCTGTGACTCAGGACTCGCGGATTGGGAAGACGAAACCCACATTTAACGCAGCAGGCTCCCCGCCCATTGGCACGACACATGGTGTCGGGCAGATGTCCGGGGAGCCTGCGATGCCCGTTGCCGGGACGAATAACCTAGGCCGTGGCGGCCGCCGCGGCCTTGGCAGCTGCCGGCAAGGCCGAGACGATCTTGTCCAGCGCCGCGTCGTCGTGCGCGGCGGAGACGAACCAGGCTTCGAACACGCTTGGCGGCAGGTAGACGCCCGAGTCCAGCATGGAGTGGAAGAACGGCGCGTAGCGGAACGCTTCCTGCTTCTGGGCGTCGGCGTAGTTGTGCACGCCGGTGGCGGAGGTGCCGAAGGCGACCGAGAACAGGGTGCCGGCGCGCTGGATCGAGTGGTCCAGGCCCTCGGCGTTGAAGGCCGAGGTGATGGCGTCCTGCAGGGCGGCGGACTGCTTGGCCAGGAACGCGTAGACCTCGTCGGTGGCGTTCTCCAGCTGGGCGATGCCGGCGGCCATGGCCACCGGGTTGCCTGACAGGGTTCCGGCCTGGTAGACCGGGCCCAGCGGGGCCAGGTAGTCCATGACCTCGGCGCGGCCGCCCAGGGCGGCGGTCGGCAGGCCGCCGCCGATGACCTTGCCGAAGGTGTACAGGTCGGCGTTCCAGCCTTCCACGCGTCCGGTCAGGCCCCAGTAGCCGGCATCCGAGGCGCGGAAGCCGGTGAGCACCTCATCCAGGATCAGCAGGGCGCCGTGCTGGGCGGTGGTGTCCTTGAGGAACTTGTTGAAGCCCTCCTCCGGGGTCACCACACCCATGTTGCACGGTGCGGATTCGGTGATCACCGCGGCGATGTTGCTTCCGTGCTCGGCGAAGGCGGCTTGAACGGCGGCGCGGTCGTTGTACGGCAGCACCAGGGTTTCGGCGGCGGTGGCGGCGGTGACGCCGGCGGATCCCGGCAGGGCCAGGGTGGCGACGCCCGAACCGGCATCGGCCAGCAGGCCGTCCAGGTGGCCGTGGTAGCAGCCGGAGAACTTGATGATCAGTTCGCGGCCGGTGAAGCCGCGGGCCAGGCGCACGGCGGTCATGGTGGCCTCGGTGCCGGTGGACACCATGCGCAGGCGCTCCACGCCGCCCATGCGGTTCTTGATCAGCTGGCCGAGCTTCGCCTCGTCCGGGGTGGAGGCGCCGAAGGACAGGCCGCGGTCCACCGCTGCGTGTACTGCCGCCTGGATCTGCGGGTGGGCGTGGCCCAGCAGCGCCGGACCCCACGAGCAGACCAGGTCCACGTATTCCTTGCCGTCCGCGTCGGTCAAGTAGGCGCCCTTGGCGCCGACCATGAACGGCGGGATGCCGCCGACCGAGCCGAAGGCGCGCACCGGGGAGTTCACGCCGCCGGGCATGACCTCGCGGGCCTCGGCAAAAAGCTTTTCAGAGTTCGACATGCGTCTTACTTACCTTCCTTGAGCCAGCCGGCAACTTCGGCTGCGTAGTATGTGAGGATCTGTTCGGCGCCTGCCCGCTTGATGGACAGCAGGGATTCGAGCACCGAGGCCCTGCGGTCGATCCAGCCGTTGGCGCTGGCGGCCTCGATCATCGAGTACTCGCCGGAAATCTGGTAGGCGGAAACCGGCACCGGGGAAATCTCCGCCACGTCGCGCACGATGTCCAGGTAGCTCATGGCCGGCTTGACCATGATCATGTCGGCGCCCTCGGCGATGTCCAGCTCGGCTTCCAGGATGGCTTCGCGGCGGTTGGCGGCGTCCATCTGGTAGGTGCGGCGGTCGCCCTTCAGCTGGGAGTCCACGGCTTCGCGGAAGGGTCCGTAGAAGGCGCTGGCGTACTTGGCGCTGTAGGCGAGGATTGCGGTGTCCAGGTGGCCTTCGGCGTCCAGGGCCTCGCGGATCGCGCCGATCTGGCCGTCCATCATGCCCGACGGGCCGAGCATGTGGGCGCCGGCCTGGGCCTGCGCGACAGCCATCTGGCCGTAGATCTCCAAGGTGGCGTCGTTGTCCACGGCGCCGTCGGCATCCAGCACGCCGCAGTGGCCGTGCGAGGTGAACTCGTCCAGGCACACGTCGGACATGACCACCAGGTCGTCGCCGACCTCGGCGCGCACCGCGGCGATGCCGCGGTTCAGGATGCCCTGCGGGTCGATGCCCGCCGAGCCGTTCTCATCGCGTTCGGCCGGAATGCCGAAGAGCATGATGCCGCCCAGGCCCAGCTTGACCGCATCCGCCGCGGCGGCCTTGAGGCTGTCCATGGTGTGCTGGTAGACGCCGGGCATCGAGGTGATCTCGTTGGGCTCGCTCAGTCCCTCGCGCACGAACGCCGGCAGGATCAGCTGGCGTGCGGACAGCTCGTTTTCGGCAACCAGCGCGCGGATGGCCGGGTTCTGCCGCAGGCGGCGTGGTCGATGCTGAGGGAAACCCATGGCTTCGTATCTCCAGTTCTACTCTTGCTTCTTGAAAAGTCTTGCGCGGTCGTGCGCCGGCGCGGCCTAGCCGATTCCCAGCACGCTGCGCGCTGCCCTGGCCAGTCCGGCCGGTCCGGGGTCCTGCGCGGTGCCGTGCACCGGCAGCCCTGCGGCTTCCAGCGCGCGGGCGGTGGGCTGGCCGATGGCCAGCGTGTGGACGCGCGCAGGCAACCGGCCTCCGGCCAGCTCCGCGAAGCGCCGCACGATGCTCGGGGCGCTGAACACCACTAAATCCAGTTCTTCCAGTTTCGCACCGATAAGCGCTGGATCAAGGCATGTGACGTGTTCCGGCGCGGGCGGGCCGGGCACCGGGCGGCCCTGGGTGCCGGCATCCACGGTGCGGTAGGCGATGACCTCGTCCACCTGCACCGGCAGTCCGGCCAGGAAATCGCCCAGCGTGCTGCTGGCCAGATCCCCGTGCGGGTAGCAGATGCGCGCCCCGGCCGGCGGGGCCCACTGCGCGGCCATGCCCGCGGCGGACTGCACCTCGGGCTGGAAATCGGTCTCCAGGCCCAGCAGTTCGCTGGCCGATTGGGCCGTTTTCGCTCCGACGACCGCGAGCTTCAGGGATCGCGGCAACGGCCGCCCGTCCAGCAGCTCGCGCAGCACCGCCACGGTGGTGGCGCTGGTGAGCACCAGCCAGTCGTAGGATCCGTCCCGCAGCGCCGCCGCCATGGACGTCAGCGACGCGGTGTCCTGCGGCCAGATGGCGTCGATCAGCCGGGAGCACCAGGAGGTGATGCCCAGCTTCTCGAATTCCCGCACGGTGGCCGCGGCGCGGGCCGCATCGCGCAGGATCAGTGCCTGGTAGACCATGGGCCGGTCAGGCCAGCCCTGCGACGACCGCCGCGCCGTCGGCCAGCATGCCGTTGGCCAGCCCGCGGCCCAGCGCCTGGGCGGCGGCGACGTCGGCCAGCGGGGCCTTGGCGCTGCGGCGCATGACCTCGGAGCCGTCGGGGTTGCAGGCCACGGCGTCCAGCACCAGCTCGCCGTCCTGCACGCTGGCCAGCGCGCCGATCGGCGCCGCGCAGCCGGCCTCCAGCTGGTTGAGCAGTGCGCGTTCGGCTTCCACCTGCAAACGGGTGTGCAGGTCATCGAAGCGGGCCAGCGCCTGGTCCAGTTCCGCATGGCCGGTGCCCGCGGTGCGGGTCTCCAGCGCCAGCGCGCCCTGGCCGGGGGCCGGGAGCATGATGGACGGATCCAGGTACTCGGTGATGTGCTGCTCCAGGCCCAGGCGGCGCATGCCGGCAGCGGCAAGGATCACCGCATCCAGGTCGCCCTGGGTGGCCCGGCCCACGCTGCCGTCGTCGTGGGTGTCCCCCACGCCCTTGACCCGGCCGAGCCGGGTGGGCACGTTGCCGCGGATGTCCACGATCACCAGATCCTGGCGGTAGGCGCGCAGCTGCGCGGCGCGTCGCGGGGATCCGGTGCCGATCTTCGCGCCTTCGGGCAGCTGGTCGAGGGTCATTCCGTCGCGGCCGCACAGCGCGTCGCGCACGTCCTCGCGCGGCGGGATGGCGGCGAGCACCAGGCCCTCGGGCTGCACGGTGGGCAGGTCCTTGAGCGAGTGCACCGCCAGGTCGCAGCCGCCGTCCAGCAGGTGCTGGCGCAGCGCGGCGGCGAACACCCCGGTGCCGCCCAGGTTGGCCAGCGAACCGGTCACCACATCGCCCTCGGTCTTCACCAGCACGGTGTCGACTTCAAGGCCGGACAGCTGCGCCAGCTGGTCGGCAGCCCATCCGGTCTGTGTGGTGGCCAGCGCGCTGCCCCGGGTTCCTACGCGGAAGGACTGGGTCATGGCTGCGGCACTCCTACCTCTGAATCCACCGCGCCGATGGTCGGGCGCAGGGTGCCGTCCATGGCAAGCTTTTCGCAGCAGCCAGGGCGGCAGACGTCGAACCAGGGGCCCAGCGCGGTTTCGGACAGGCGCCCTTCGCGCAGCGGCTTGCCGTCGGGGCCGGCCAGCCGCTCCTCGACCAGGTCTACCAGGCCCGAGACGAAGGCGCGGTGCGTGCCCGGGGTGGGCACGCGGGCGAAAGCCAGCCCCAGTTCGGCGCAGGTGTCCTTGGCCTCGGTGTCCAGGTCCCAGAGCACCTCCATGTGGTCGGAGATGAAGCCGATCGGCACCACCACCACGCCCGCCACGCCGGCTGCGGCGTCCTCTTCCAGCGCGTCGTTGATATCCGGTTCAAGCCACGGGGTGTGCGGGGATCCGGAGCGGGACTGGTAGACCAGGGAATGCTCCAGGCCGGCGGCCTCGGGCACGTTGGCCAGGATGTGCTCGGCCACTGCGCGGTGCTGGGCGGTGTACAGGTTCTCGTCCAGCGTGCTCCGGATGGCTTCGGGACCTGCGGCGTTCGCATCGCTCAGTGGGATCGAGTGCGTGACGAACACGATCTTGATCTTCCCCTCCGGTTTCCCGGCGGCGGCCAGCTGCTCGCGCACCGAGGCCAGAGAGCCGGGAAGCTCCTGGATGAATGGCTGCACAAAGGCCGGGGTGTCGAAGAACTGGCGCAGCTTGTCGACTTCCACCACCCCTTCAAGCCCGGTGGCGCGCAGGCCCATGCCCAAATCCTCGCGGTACTGGCGGCAGGCCGAGTAGCCCGAGTAGGCGCCGGTGCCCATGAGCAGCACGGTGCGGTGCCCGTCGGCGGCGATCTGCTCCAACGTGTCGTTCACGAACGGGTGCCAGTTGCGGTTGCCCCAGTAGATCGGCACGGTGATGCCGCGGGCGGCGAACTCGGCTTCCAGCGCGGCCTTCAGCGCGCGGTTCTGCGCGTTGATCGGCGAGACGCCGCCGTTGGTGCGGTAGTGCACCGCGACCTCTTCCAGGCGCTCGTCCGGGATGCCGCGCCCGCCGGTGACGTTGCGCAGGAACGGGATGACGTCGTCCTGTCCCTCTGGCCCGCCAAAGGAGGCGAGCAGCACCGCGTCATAGGCCTTCGGGATCATGCGCCCGTTCCGGTCGTAGCCGGTGCGCGGGTCGAAAGACTGGCTCACTGGAGCACCTCGAGGGCTTCGGCGGCCGAGATGCGGCGGCCGGTGTAGAACGGGGTTTCCTCGCGCACGTGGTGGCGGGCCTCGGTGTAGCGCAGGTGGCGCATCATGTCGACCAGGTCGATCATGTCGTCGGCTTCCAGGCAGATCTGCCACTCGTAGTCGCTGAATGCGAAGGCCGCCACGGTGTTGGCCAGCACGTCAGGGAATTCGCGGCCCAGGATGCCGTGGTCGCGCAGCATCTTGCCGCGGACCGCCGGGTCCATGGTGTACCAGTCGGTGGAGCGGACAAACGGGTAGACCGTCATCCATTCCTTGGCCGCCACGCCGCGGGCGAAGGCCGGCGAGTGGTCCTTGGCGAACTCCGCCTCGCGGTGCACCGCCATGGTGGAGTAGACGATCTCGGTGCCGGCCAGCAGCGCCGAGCGGCGGATCTTGCGCATCGAGGCCTGCAGCAGCGCCGCGGACGGGCCGTGGACCCAGATCATGATGTCCGCGTCTTCGCGCATGGCCGAGACGTCGTAGATGCCGCGCACGACGGCTCCCTCGGCGGCCAGCTGCTCGGTCAGCGCATCGAATTCGGCGGCCGCGGCGTCGGTGCGCTGGACTGCGTCCGAGCGCTTGAAGATGGTCCACAGGGTGTAGAAGAAGGTCGGGTTCTCCCCGGCGTTTTCGCGTTCGCGGATAACGGGCGAATTATGCTCCGGTGCGTTGCTCACTGGTGTTTCTCCTTGGATCTGCTGATCTGGGTTGGGTCTGCAAGGTTGTCGGCGCGCCGCCGGGCGGCGCGGGTCTTCGGCGCTGGTCGTCGGCTCCGGGGCTCAGCGGGCGCTGATGGCCACCGCGCGGCGGGCCTGGGCGATGACGCGGGCCAGGCCGGTGCCGGCCAGCCAGGCGCCCACCACGTCCACGCCGTCCAGGTCGTCAAGAGCCTGCTGGACCTGGGCGCGGCGCTGCGCCGCGGCGCCGCCCTGCAGCGGCACCATGTCGTTGAAGCGGGACACCGCGCTGCCGAGCACGTCTTCCTGCTGCAATTGAACACCGAGAATCTTTGAGGCGTCTTTGACCGCCTGCGCGATGAGCTGCGCGTCATCGCCGGATTCGACGATCGGCTCATGCTCGCCGATGCGGCCGAAGGACAGGCGCACCACATGCGTGCCCGGCCCTGCCTGCTCGGCCAGCCACGGCCATTTGGCGGTCGCGTGGGTCAGGGCCTTGGCCACCAGCGGGGCGCCGCGCGAGACCAGCACGCCGGATCCGCGCGGGGCCTCGTCCAGCTCCGGCTTGTCCACCACCAGGGTGGCCAGCGCGATGGCGTTGGCTTCGGACCGGCCCTCGATCTGCTGGTCGGCCGGAAGCAGCGGGTTCAGCAGGCCCAGGGCTGGTTCGGCAGGGGTCGCGATGACCACGCGGTCGGCCTTCAGCTCCTGGCCCAGGGTGTGCACGGTGTACGGCTGCTCGGCCTGCGGCTGGCGGCTGATCGCGGTGACCGGCGAGTTGCGCACCAGCGACACCCCGGCGGCCTGCAGCTGGCCGGCCAGCGCCTCGATCATGGTGTACATGCCGCCGTCCAGCCCTGCCACGCGGGATCCGGCCGGAGCCGAGGACTGCAGCTGGGCCACGGCGCGGGCCAGCGAACCGGTGGACTGCATGGCCGCGCGCAGGCCCGGTGCGGCCGCATCGATGTCGATCTGCGCCGGGTCGGTGGAGTAGACGCCGTTGACCACGGGAGCCACCAGCTCGTCGAGCACAGCTTGGCCCATGCGCGAGCGCACCACCTCGGCCAGCGACAGCGGCTCGGTGGCCCACTTCTTGCTCATCGGGGTGATCAGGTCCGCTGCGGCGCGCACGGTGGCGGCGCGGCCGATGAGGTGGCGCACCTCGTCGGTGCGCACGTGGCCGGGGATGCCCATCAGCGAGGTGGCAGGCAGCGGGTTGGCCAGGATCTTCTCCCCCTCGCCCTGGATCAGCCAGGCGCTGGCCCCGGAGGTGGCGGCGATGGAGCCGGACAGGTCCAGCTCGTCCAGGTAGGAGCCGACAGTCCCGCCGCGCACGGCGAAGGACTCGGCTCCGGCATCCAGCTGCAGCCCGGCGACCTCGGCGCGGCGCACGCACCCGCCGAAGCCGTCCGCGGCTTCCAGCACGGTGACACGGTGCCCGGTCTGGCGCAGGTCGCGCGCGGCCACCAGGCCGGCGACGCCGCCGCCGATGACCACCGCATGCGGGGCCGGGTCGGCCGCGTCCTTGGCGGCGCGCTTGTGGGCCTGCGCTTCGGTGGCGCTGCGCACCTTCTCCAGCAGCCGCAGCGCATGGGCGGCGGCGTCGGAGGCGATGACGCGGCGTGCCTTGGGCGTCTCAGCCCGGGTTGAAGCTTCTGCCACGTTCTCGCTGCGCTGATCCTTGCTCACGTACCGATGCACCTTCTGCCTTTGAATCGTTTGCTGCGGTGCGCGCGCCCGGGGTCGTCCCCCGAGGCGCCCGCCACCGCGATGACGCCTGTCATTCCCAGCTTAGTCCTGCCGGACTACAGGGAGTGGATGAGCTCCACCACACGGGTGAGCACACTCGGATCCGTGGTCGGCGGGACGCCGTGCCCCAGGTTCACCACGTGTCCGCGCGCCGCCTTGCCGCTGGCGACGACCTCGCGCACATGCGCTTCGAGGACTTCCCACGGGGCGGAGAGCAACGCCGGGTCGATGTTGCCCTGTACCGAGACATCCTGGCCCAGGCGCTCGATGGCGGTGGGCAGCGGGATGCGGTAGTCGACACCCACGGCGTCCACGCCGGCGTCGCGCATGGCGGTCAGCAGCTCGCCCGTGCCGGTGCCGAAGTGGATCAGCGGCACACCCAGATCGCGCACGAAGTCCAGCGACCGGGCGGAGTACGGGGCGGCGAACTTCTGGTAGTCCGGCAGCGACAGCGAACCGGCCCAGGAGTCGAACAGTTGGGCGGCGGAGGCTCCGGCCTCGACCTGCGCGCGCAGGAATTTGCCCGATGCGTCGGCGGCCCACTTCATCAGCGCGTCCCAGACCTCCGGCTCGGAGTGCATCATGGTGCGCGGGCCCAGATGGTCGCGGCTCGGCTTGCCCTCGACCATGTAGGCTGCCACGGTGAACGGGGCGCCGGCGAAGCCGATCAGCGGGGTGCTGCCCAGCTCGGCGACGGTCAGGGCCACGGCCTGGCGGATGGGCTCCAGGGCTTCGTCGGTCAGCTCAGGCAGGGCCGCGACCTGCTCGGCGGTGCGGATCGGGGTGTCGAGCACCGGGCCGACACCCGGGACGATGTCCACGCCGATGCCTGCCAGACGCAGCGGGATGACGATGTCGGAGAAGAAGATTCCCGCGTCGACCTTGTGGCGACGCACCGGCTGGAGAGTAATCTCACTTGCCATCGCCGGGTCGAGGCACGAGTCCAGCATGCTCACGCCTTCGCGCAGCTTCAGATACTCGGGCAGCGAACGCCCTGCCTGGCGCATGAACCACACCGGGTGGTGCGAGGGCTCGCGGCCGGTCAAGGCCTGAATCAATGCGGAATCTTGGGTACGTCCATCGATCATCGGATGGTTCTGCGACAGAGTCATGCTTCAATTCTGCCAACTCTTGCCTTGAAATCCCATTTGGCCGGACACTTGCTCACTCTGCGCTGAAATTAAGCGCCTAACGGGGGATGGCCTTAGGTAGACCTGCGTTGTTTAACCGGCCCGTTGAGCTTAACCTAGGGACATTGTGGTTTTCTTATCTCTTGTCGCATCGCATTCGCAGCTCGACCTTGAGACCGTGGCACAAATCAGCGCCTCGGCCAGCGGGCTCGCTGCTGCCTCCGTCAACGGTTCGGCAGCTATCAACGGCGCCGTCGTGCTGGCCACCTGCAACCGCTTCGAGGTCTACGCGGACGTGGAGCACGTCGAGGATGCCACCGAGCACCTCGTTGCCCATCTCGCAGCCACCACCGAGCTCAGCGCCGACTTCCTGGCCCGCCAGCTGACCGCGCTGGAAGGCGACCCGGTCATTGAGCACCTCTTCTCCGTGGGCGCAGGCCTGGACTCCGCCGTCGTGGGCGAACGCGAAATCGCCGGACAGGTCCGCCGCGCGCTGGCGCAGGCGCAGCAGGAGAAAACCACTACCAGCAACCTCACCCGGCTGTTCCAGAACGCCACCCGCGCCGCCAAGGACGTCGGCAGCAACACCAACCTGGGCACCCAGGGCAAGTCAGTGGTCGCGGTCGCCCTGGACCTGGCCGAGGAACTCACCGACGAGGCAACCGCCTGGGCCGACCAGAACGTCGTGCTCTTCGGCACCGGCTCCTACGCCGGCGCCACCATGGCGCTGCTGAAGGAACGCGGCGTGGAACGCATCTCGGTGTACTCCAGCTCCGGACGCGCCGCCGAATTCACCGGCAAGCGCGGCGGCTTCCCGCTGACCGACGAGCTGCTCCCCCAGGCCCTGCGCGAAGCCGACATCATCGTCGGCTGCTCCGGCGGCGGACAGCGCCTGGACCGCGCGGCCCTGGAGGAAGTGCGCGTGAAGAACCATCCGCTGATCGCCATCGACATGGCGCTCACCCACGACTTCGATCCGGCGCTGGTCGAGATGGCCGACGTCGAGCTGATCACCCTGGAGTCGGTGCGCATGGCTGCCCCGACCGACCAGGCCTTGGCGGTGCACGCCGCCAGCCGCATCGTGAAGACCGCCGCCAGGGAATTCGCCGCCGCCCAGCGCGAGCGCGAAGCTGACTTCGCTATCGTGGCCCTGCGCCAGCACACCAAGGCGGTGCTCGACGCCGAGGTGGCCCGGGTCCGCGCCCAGCACGGCTGCACCGCCGCCGCGGATGAGGTCGAACTGGCCATGCGCCGCATGATGCGCCAGCTGCTGCACATTCCCACCGTCCGCGCCCGGGAGCTCGCCTCCGAGGGACGCACCGCGGACTACGTCACCGCGCTTCAGACGCTTTACGGCCTTGAACTGGGCGAACCCCAGGCGCAGGCCAGCGCCCCGGCGCCTGCCGTCTGCCCCGTGGAGACCTCCGCGCGCACCGCGTAGCCGCACCCTTAATTTTCTCGCGAAGTTACCTTTCCACCGCGATGCGTGGAATACTACTTGCAAGTAGGCTCCAGGGTCATCTGCAAAATCCACGATGACGTGGGCGGAGCCTTGCAGTAGCTGGAAAGGTCGAGGTCGACATGGCTGAAGTGGAATCGCTCAAGGGACATCGCACGCAGCGAATGCCAAGGGAAGCACGGCGACGCCAGCTCCTGCAGGCGGCCCACGAGGTCTTCGTCGGCAACGGGTACCACGGCGCCTCCATGGACGACATCGCCGATGTGGCCAAGGTTTCCAAACCCGTGTTGTACCAGCACTTCCCCGGCAAGCGCGAACTCTACCTGGCGCTGCTTGACTCGCATCTGGAGGACTTCAGCCGCCGGCTGGACGAGGCCATCCAGTCCACGGACGACAACCGGCAGCGCGTGTTCGCCACCATCAACACCTACTACCAGTACATCAAGAGCGAGTCCCAGGCCTACCGCCTGATCTTCGAATCCGACGTGCTCTCCGACCCGCTGATCGCCGCGCGCATCGAGGAATTCAACAACAACCTGTCCACCTCCATCTCCAAGGTCGTGGTCAAGGACACCGACCTGAACGAGGCCGAAGGGCTGCTCGCCGGGCGCGCGCTGGCCGGCCTGTCCCAGGTTTCGGCGCGCTACTGGGCCACCAGCGACGACTCGGTGGATCAGCAGACCGCCGTCGACCTGATCTCGCGTTTAGCTTGGCGCGGAATTTCCCAGTTCCCCAAGGAAAAGTAGCTAGATTAGTGGCTGAGGGACCCTTCTTGTAGGGGCACACATTTTTCGAGAGGATCAACGACAATCATGGAAATCCGGATTGGCATTCAGAACGTAGCCCGCGAAGTCGTACTCGAGTCGGAACTGAGCAATGCAGAAGTCAACGAGAAGGTTGCTGCGGCCATTGCCGGCGGTTCGGTGCTGTCCCTGACCGACCCCAAGGGCCGCGAGGTTCTCGTGCCGGCCGCAGGCATCGCCTACGTCGAGGTAGGCCCGGAGGAAGTCCGCCGCGTCGGCTTCGCCCAGTAATTGGCTTTCGGCGGCGCACCACGCCGCCAGCGCCTCGGCCGGCCCCCGCATCCCGCGGGGCCGGCCTTTGCGTTTAAACCCCCGGTCCTAGGTTCACCCCGGCTCCGGCGTGTAGGTTGAGGTAGTACCATCCCGGCAAAGCGTTCAACTTGGAACAGGCAGGCGGCGTACCGTGACCGATCAACGAATCCACGCACCGCGGCAGGTGGCCGCCAGCGACCTGAGCGACCTGCTGCTCGCACTGGAAAGCGAGTTCGAGGTCCCCGGCGAATTCGACGAGCAAACGCTGCAGGCCGCCCAGCAGGCAGTCGCCGATCTGCCGGAGCCCGACGCGGACGATACCGACCTGCCGTTCTTCACCATCGATCCCCCGGGCGCCACCGACCTGGACCAGGCCATGTACCTGGAACGCAAGGGCACCGGCTACCTGGTGCACTATGCCATCGCCGACGTGCCGGCGTTCGTCCGGCTCGGCGGCCTGCTCGACATGGTCTCCCGCGAGCGCGGGCAGACCTTCTACCTGCCGCAGCGCAAGATCACGCTGTACCCGCCGCTGATTTCCGAGGACCGCGGCTCGCTGCTGCCCGACGTGCCCCGGCCCGCCTTCCACTGGCGCATCGCCCTGGACGCCGACGGGGCCCTGGGCGAGGTGCAGCTGACCCGCTCGCAGATCCGCTCCCGCGCGCAGCTGGACTACGAAACCGCCCAGCGGCGCCTCGACTCGGGCGAGGACAACGGACAGCTGCAGCTGCTCGCGGAGATCGGCCAGGCCCGGCTGGTGCAGGAACGGCTGCGCGGAGGCGCCTCCCTGAACCTGCCCGACCAGGAAATCGTTCCGGAGGGCGGCGGGTACAAGCTGGTCAGCCGCACCCCGTTGCCGCTGGAGGAATTCAACGCGCAGATCTCGCTGCTCACCGGCATCGCCGCGGCCCGTCTGATGCTCAAGGCCGGCACCGGGATCCTGCGCACCATGCCGCCGCCTGACCCGCGGGACCTGAAGGCCTTCAGGCAGCAGACCCGGCTGCTGGGCAGCCCCTGGCCCGAGGACATCAGCTACGGCGAGTACCTGCACACCCTTGATGTCAGCGACCCGCGCCAGCTGGTCATCATGCACCGCGCCGCCTCGCTCTTCCGCGGCGCCGACTACCAGGTCATCGCCGGCCAGCCGGAATCCGACCTGGTCCAGGCCGCCCTAGCCGCGCCCTACGCGCACACCACCGCCCCGCTGCGCCGCCTGGTGGATCGCTTCGTGCTGCTGACCTGCCATCTGCTCAGCACCGGGCAGCCGCTGCCCGATGAACTCGACCAGGCGCTGCCCTTGCTGCCGGAGCTGATGCGGACCAGCTCCGCGGCCGCCAACAAGGTGGCCCGGGCCGCGGTGGACCTGCTGGAGGCCTACACCCTGCAGCACCGCATCGGCGAGCAATTCCAGGCCATTGTGCTCACCGCCGCGCAGGGCGCGGCCAACGGGGAGAACGGCAACGGCAAGCCGCGGCCCGGGCAGCTGCAGCTGGTCACCGAACCGGTCACCGGCAGCTTCAGCGGCAGCGCGGAAGCCGGCACGCTGGTGAGCGTGAAGCTGGTGGAAGCCGACCCGCGCACCCGCCGGATCCACTTCGAAACGGTGCCCCGCGGCTGACGAACCGCTGAAATCCGGCCAAACAAGTTATGCTGGTCAGTATTACTACTGAGGATGCCCGATCGCACAGCGCTGAAAGTACGACCAGTTACCTGATGACTTCCCAGCGGTCATCATTCCGCAGGACCCCCACGCGGGGCTCCCGCGTGCATCGAGCGATCGGCTCCGCTGGACCCGCCTCCCTTCGGGCGCACCCCCTGGATTTGCAGGGCAGGTCGACCCCGCCGGGAGGCCAACATGAAATGAGACTGAAGACATCGTGAGCAACACGACGCTAACGGCACCAGCTGCCGACACCCCCCAAGAGGACAGCACCCCCGAAGCGGCGAAGCAGAGCTTTGCCGAGCTGGACGTGCGCGAGGACATCGTCGCCTCGCTGCTCGAAGCGGGCATCGAATACCCCTTCCCCATCCAGGCGCTGACCCTTCCGGTGGCCCTGGGCGGCAATGACATCATCGGCCAGGCCAAGACCGGCACCGGCAAGACCTTGGGCTTCGGCATCCCCGCCCTGCAGCGTGTCATCCGCGAGGGCGACGCCGGCTACGAGGACCTGCAGTTCCCCGGCGCCCCGCAGGCCCTGATCGTGGCCCCGACCCGCGAACTGGCCATCCAGGTCGGCGCCGATTTGGCCCAGGCCTCCAAGCACTCGAACATCTCCATCACCACCATCTACGGCGGCCGCCCCTACGAGGAGCAGATCGCAGCCCTGAAGGCCGGCACCGACGTCGTCGTGGGCACCCCCGGACGCCTGATCGACCTGAACCGCCAGCGCGTGCTGAACCTGAAGCAGATCAAGACCGTGGTGCTGGACGAGGCCGACGAGATGCTCGACCTCGGATTCCTGCCCGACGTGGAGCGCATCCTCGCCGCCCTGCCGCCGGTACGCCAGGCAATGCTCTTCTCCGCCACCATGCCGGGCGCCGTGATCACCATGGCCCGCCGCTACATGTCCCGCCCGACGCACATCCGCGCCCAGGACCCGGACGACGACGGCTCGCTGACCAAGCGCAACATCCGCCAGCTGGTCTACCGCGCGCACAACCTGGACAAGGACGAGATGGTCGCGCGCCTGCTGCAGGCCGAGGGCCGCGGCAAAACCATCATCTTCACCCAGACCAAGCGCTCGGCTGCCAAGCTGGCCGACGAGCTGATCGACCGCGGCTTCAACGCCGGTTCGCTGCACGGCGACCTGGGCCAGGGCGCCCGCGAGCAGGCGCTGAAGGCCTTCCGCTCCGGCAAGGTGGAGATCCTGGTCGCCACCGACGTCGCCGCCCGCGGCATCGACGTGGACGACGTCACCCACGTCGTCAACCTGCAGTGCCCCGATGACGAGAACACCTACCTGCACCGCGTGGGCCGCACCGGCCGCGCCGGCAACACCGGCACCGCGGTGACCTTCGTGGATTGGGATTCGGTGCCGCGCTGGTCGCTGATCAACAAGGCCCTGGGCCTGAGCGTGCCCGAGCCGGTGGAAACCTACTCCTCCTCGCCGCATTTCTTCACCGACCTGAACATCCCCAAGGGCACCAAGGGCCGGTTGCCGCGCGCCAAGAAGTCGGCCGCCGCCGAAGGCGACGGCTCTCCGCGCGAGTCCTCCCGCGAGCCCCGAGAGAACCGCGAACGCACCCCGCGCCGCCGCAGCGGTTCGCGCACCCGCACCCGCACCGTGAACGGGCAGACCCAGGAGCGCGGCGCGCGGCAGGATTCCGGCGCCGAGGACCAGGCCGGTGCACGCCACGGCCACTCCAAGGGCCGCCAGGACCGTCCGGGCCGCGAAGCCGAGCGCCATCGCGAATCCCGCGTCTCCGGCGAGGAAGGCGCAGCGCAGGGCACCTCGAAGCCCCGCCGCCGCCGTCCGCGCCGCCGCACCGGCGGAAGCAGCGAGGCAGGCTTGCAGGACTAGTCCTGCCAGCCCCCGCCCGCAGCACTCCGAAAGGATTCAGTACCCAGGTGCTCGCACAACCTGAAGATTCAACCCTGTCCGCGGCCGCGGCGCACTCCGGTTCCCCGGTGAGCGCCCCGGCCGCGGGCAACACCGTGTTCCACGGCGACAACATGTCGGTGCTGGCAAACCTGCCCGATGAAAGCTTCACGCTGATCTACGTGGATCCGCCCTTCAACACCGGGCGCAAGCAGACCCGCGCCGAACGCACCATGGTCCGCGCCGACGAAGGCGAAGGCACCCACGTGGGGTTCAAGGGCCGCAGCTACACGGCGGAAATCGGCCAGTCGCGCTCCTACCACGACAGCTTCGAGGACTACCTCAGCTTCATCGAGCCGCGCCTGCTGGAGGCCTACCGGCTGCTGGCCGAGGACGGCACCCTCTACGTCCACCTGGACTACCGGGAGGTGCACTACGTCAAGGTGCTGCTGGATACGATCTTCGGCCGCGAGTGCTTCCTGAACGAACTGATCTGGGCCTACGACTACGGGGCCCGGGCCAAGAGCCGCTGGCCTGCCAAGCACGACACCATCCTGGTGTACGTGAAGAACCCGAAGAAGTACCACTTCGATTCGGCGGAAGTCGACCGCGAGCCCTATATGGCGCCCGGCCTGGTGACGCCGGAAAAGCGGGAGAAGGGCAAGCTGCCCACCGACGTGTGGTGGCATACCATCGTCTCCCCCACCGGCAAGGAGAAGACCGGCTACCCCACCCAGAAGCCCGAGGGCATCCTGCGGCGCATCGTCGCGGCCTCTTCGCGGCCCGGCGACTGGGTGCTTGACTTCTTCGCAGGCTCCGGCACCACCGGTGCGGTGGCCGCGAAGATGGAACGCCGCTTCGTGCTGATCGACCAGAACACCCAGGCGATCGAGGTCATGCATGCCCGGCTGCCCGAAAACACGGTGTTCGCCACCCTAGACGGTTCCCCGGCCCCGGTGCCGAGCCCCGTCGACTAGGACTGCAGCTGCGCGCTGGTTCCGGTGCCCTGCGCCAGGATGCGCTCCAGCATGGCCGGCTCGGTGAGATTCTCGCCGAGCCGGTTCAGTTTTCCGGTGCCGTGGTAGTCCGAGGATCCGGTGACAATCAAGTCGTGCTCCGACGCCAGCGCCAGCAGCTGCTCCTTGCCCTCGGCGCTGTTGTCCCGGTGGTAGACCTCCACCCCGCCCAGCCCGGCCTCGATCATTTCGTGGACCGTCGATTCTGGCACCACCCGTCCGCGCAGCGCTGCCTTCGGGTGGGCGAACACCGGCACGCCGCCGGCCTCGCGCACCAGGCGCACCGCCGCAGCGGGGTTAATGGCAGGATGCGACACGTAGTAGCGCGAGCGCGAGGAAAGGATGTTGGCGAACGCCTCGTTCCGATGGGCCACCACCCCTGCGGTCACCAGCGCGTCGGCGATATGCGGTCGGCCCACCGTGGCCCCGGGCTGGCAATGCTCGGTGACCAGCTCCCAGCTGATCGGGTAGTCCTCGGCCAACCGTTCCACGATGCGCTGGGCGCGCACGATCCGCGAATTCAGCGACACGGCCAGCTCGTCGAGCAGCGGCTGGTAGGACGGGTCGTGCAGGTAGGACAGCAGGTGCACGCTGATCCCGTGCGAATCCTGGCAGGTGATCTCCATGCCGGGAATGAACCCGATCCCCAGGTCCTGCGCGGTAACACGTGCCTGGTCCCACCCGCTGGTCTGGTCGTGGTCGGTCAGCGCCACCACGTCCAGCCCCGCCGCGGCCGCCGCGGTGATCAGCTCGGCCGGGGTTTCCGTGCCGTCGGAAACGTTGGAATGGGTGTGCAGGTCGATTCGCATACTCCCTAGAATATCGAAGTGCACACGTTCTTTGGTGGCGCATAGCTGATGGTGACACACTTGAAGTTATGACCAATCAAGTTTCATCGCCTTCGGGCAGCGACCAGCCATTGGAAGACCGCGTGAACAACCGTTCGCAGCGTCCGACCTCCGAATCCTTCAAGCAGTTCATGGCCTCGAACTGGGCCGCCGACACCTCGGCTCTGCCGGACGCCGATCCGTCCGCAGACTACGCGGCCGCCCGCCGCGCCAAGCTCTCCGCCGCCTTCCCGGGCGAGCGCCTGGTCATCCCCGCCGGCCCGCTGAAGGTCCGCTCGAATGACACCGACTACCGCTTCCGCCCGCACTCGGCCTTCGCCCACCTCACCGGTCTGGGCGTCGACCACGAGCCGGATGCAGTGCTGATCCTGGAGCCGACCGACGACGGCGCCGGCGACAACGGCAGCAACCACTCAGCCACCTTGTACTTCGCCCCGATGGCGGGCCGCGATTCCTCGGACTTCTACCTGGATTCGCGTTCCGGCGAGTTCTGGGTGGGCCCGCGCCCGACCCTGAGCACCATGTCCGCCCGCACCGGCATGCCCACCGATTCCCTGGAGCAGCTGGAACTGGCGATCACCAAGAACTCCGGCCCGCAGGCCATGGGCGGCATCCGCATCCGCCTGGTGCGCCAGGTGGACCTGAACGTCGAGGCGCTGGTGGACACCAGCCGCATCAACACCTCGCAGGATCTGGAAGCCTCCGACGCGCTGGACAACGAGCTGGCCGAGTTCCTCTCCGAGCTGCGCCTGGTCAAGGACGACTACGAGATCGCCGAACTGCGCAAGTCGGTGGCGGCGACCATCAACGGCTTCGAGGACGTGGTGCGCAACCTGGATTCGGCCATCGCCCACGAACGCGGCGAACGCATCGTCGAAGGCTCGTTCTTCGCCCGCGCCCGCCTGGAAGGCAACGACCTGGGCTACGACACCATCGCCGCCTGTGGCAACAACGCCACCATCCTGCACTGGATCCGCAACAACGGCGCCGTGAACGAGGGCGAGGTGCTGCTGCTGGACGCCGGCGTCGAAGCCGACTCGCTGTACACCGCGGACATCACCCGCTCCCTGCCGGTCTCCGGCAAGTACACGGACGTCCAGCGCCGCGTCTACGAGGCGGTGCTTGACGCCGCCGACGCCGCCTTCGCCGCGGTCAAGCCGGGCCTGAAGTTCCGCGACCTGCACCAGATCGCCACCCGCGTGCTGGCCGAGCGCCTGGCCGACTGGGGCATCCTGCCGGTCTCCGTGGACGAGGCCATGAGCCCCGAGGGGCAGCAGCACCGCCGTTGGATGCCGCACGGCACCAGCCACCACCTGGGACTGGACGTACACGACTGCGCCCAAGCCCGCGCGGAACTGTACCTGGATGCCGAGCTGGAAGAGGGCATGGTCTTCACCATCGAGCCTGGCCTGTACTTCAAGAACGAGGACCTGGCGATCCCGCAGGAGTACCGCGGCATCGGCGTGCGCATCGAGGACGACATCCTGGTCACCGCCACCGGCGGCGAGTCGCTGAGCGCCGCGCTGCCGCGCACCGCCGACGACGTCGAGGCCTGGATGGCCAAGCTGCGCGGCTAAGCACCCCGGCTTAAAGACCGCTGGCCTTCATCCGCCCCGAGGGGCTGGCTGAAGGCCAGCGGTCTTTCGTGTTGCCGTTTGCGGCTAGGAGTTCTTGTCCTGGCGGGTTTCCTCCGGCGCGTCCGCAGCAGAGTGCTGCTGCGCTGGCTCATCCGTGCCGTCCTGATCGGAGGCCTGGTCCTGGTCCTTGCGGCGGCCGATCTCAACTGTCGGCTCGACCTCGGACAGGTTCTGGGCCGGGGAGGCAGGCTGGGCCTGCTGGGTTGCTGCCGGCTGCCCGGTTGCCGGCGGGGTCGGCTGCACGCGTACGCCGTAGCGCGGGCGTCCATCCGGAAGGTCCGGGAACTGGCCGCTCGGGGCGTCGGCGGAAGCCGGGGCCGGCTGCTGGGCTGCGCCCGGAGCCTGCACGGTCGCCGGAGCCGCCGGCTGGACAGGGGCGGTCGGCTGCGCTTGCTGCCCTGGAAGATTCGAGCCCGGGATGTTCGGGGCCGGGGCGTGCGGACGCATCGGCAGCTTGGAGGCGAGCTGGCGGGCGGCCTGCGCGTTCTCGAAGTCGACGACCACGTCGAAGCTGGTGGCCACGAACTGGCTGGAGGAGGCGAAGTCGCGCTTGCCGCGGCGGGTCGAGTAGCTGATCACCCCGGCGATCATCCAGATGGCCATGCCCAGGCCGATGGCGGACAGGATCTGGTAGATGCCGTTGCCGCCGCCGAACAGCGAGAGCAGCAGGCCCACGAACAGACCCATCATGGCACCCTGCGCGGCGCCGGCCAACGCGACCTTCGGGTAGGACAGCTTGGCGGTCACGCGCTCGACGGTGCGCACGTCGTTGCCCACGATGGTCACGGAGGCCACCGGGAAGTCGTTGTCGGCCAGGTAGTCCACGAGCTTCTGGGCGTCGAGGTAGCTGGTGTAGCGCCCCAGCAGCTCGCCGCGCGGCAAGCCGTTGGTGCTGATCGAATTTACTCCTTGTGGCGAGGTCATATCTATATTGTGCACGGTGATGCTGTGTTTGCACCCAGTAGTGAAGCGGGGATCACTCAGGGCGAAAGAATCCGCGCCGCGGGTGTGTCACCGCGCACCGCGCGAAGGCACCGGGCACGATAACCTAGAAGGGTGAGCTCACAAGTGTCTAAAATCTTCGTCGCCCGGCTGCTCGGGCTGGACGTCTTCGACCCCCTGGGCGACCGCCTGGGACGCTTGCGAGACGTCGTCGTGGTCTCCCGCGGACCCAAGAAGCCGCCGGCCTGCGTCGGCGTCGTGGTCGAGGTCCCCGGCAAGCGCCGCGTCTTCGTGCCCATGACCCGCATCCAGTCCATGGAATCCACGCAGATCATCTGCTCGGGCCTGGTCAACATGCGCCGCTTTCAGCAGCGCGGCCAGGAGCTGCTGGTCGTGGCCGAGCTGTTCGACCGCACCATCACCTTCACCGACGGCTCAGGCCGCGGCGTCATCGAGGACATCGGCCTGGCCCAGACCCGCCGCGGCGACTGGGAAATCAACCAGTACTACGTGCAGCGCGGCGTGGCAGCGCCGGGACTGCTGGGGCTGCGCAGCCGCAAGCGCGACAAGGTGCTGGTCTCCTGGGAGGACATCAGCCACGGCAACCAGAGCGAGCCGCAGTCAGCCGACACCTTCGTGGCCACGCACGACGACATGAAGGCCGCCGACTTCGCCGACGCGCTGCATGAGATGAACGAGAAGCGCCGCCTGGAAATCGCCGCGCACCTGCAGGACGAGCGCCTGGCCGACGTGCTGCAGGAGCTGCCTGACCGCGAGCAGGTGGAGATCCTCTCCGCGCTGGGCCTGGAGCGCGCAGCCGACGTGCTGGAGGAAATGGACCCGGACGACGCCGCCGACCTGCTCTCCGAGGTCTCCGAGGAAACCAAGCACCAGCTGCTGGAACTCATGAACGAGGAGGAGGCCAAGGACGTGCGCCGCCTGCTGGCCTACCCGGAAGGCACCGCCGGCTCGGTGATGACCCCGGTTCCGGTGATCCTCACCCCCGAATCCACCGTCGCCGAGGCGCTGGCCTCGGTGCGCATGGAGGAGCTCTCCCCCGCCCTGGCCTCCACCGTGTACGTGGTGCGCCCGCCGCTGGAGACCCCCACCGGCCGCTACCTGGGCCAGGTGCACATTCAGGCGCTGCTTCGCGCCGCCCCGCCCGAACCGCTGGGCGACATCCTGGACACCGAGCTGGAGCCGATGTCCGACCTGGCGAACATCTCAGAGGTCGTGCGCCACCTGGCCACCTACAACCTGACCAGCGTCGGGGTGACCAACAAGGAGGGCCGCCTGGTCGGGGCGATCACCGTGGACGACGTGCTCGACCACATCCTGCCCGACGACTGGCGTTCGCAGGACTAAGAACTTTGGAACCGGCTCGCCGGTTCACCCGGCCCCGGCGCAGCCCGGAGCCGAACGACACAGATCAGTAGCAAAGGAGTTCACCACCATGGCTGAACAGCGCAAGACCAGTGGCCTGGACACTCCCCTTGCAGCCCGCAAACGCTTCTGGCCGAAGTTCTCCCCGGACCCCGACGCGTTCGGCTCCACGACGGAGAAGTTCGCGCGCTTCATGGGCACCCCGCAGTTCCTGCTCTACATGACGATCTTCTGCGCCTTCTGGCTGATCTGGAACTCCGTGGCCCCGGCGGCCTGGCGCTTCGACGACGCCTCCATCGGCTTCACCGCGCTGACCCTGATGCTCTCGCTGCAGGCCTCCTATGCCGCGCCGCTGCTGCTGCTGGCGCAGAACCGCCAGGACGACCGCGACCGCGTGTCGCTGTCCGAAGACCGGGCGCGGGCCGAACGCAACCTCTACGACACCGAGTACCTCACCCGCGAGCTGGCCAGCCTGCGCCTGGCGCTGCGCGATGTCGCCACGCGCGACTACGTGCGCTCGGAGCTGCGCAACGTGCTGGAGGAGCTGCTGGAGACCGCCGACGGCGAAGAGCTGAACCTGCGCGCCAAGCGCAAGTCCAAGGGCGGCAACCCGCAGACCGGCCTCATCGACACGGTGCAGCCGGGCCAGAATTCCAACCGAAAGAACAACTAGTCGTGAGTTCGAACGAAGCACTGTTCAGGGCGCTGGACTCGGTCATCGACCCGGAACTGCGCCGGCCCATCACCGAGCTGGGCATGGTCGGCGACGCCAGGCTCGACGGCACCCGTGCCGAGGTCACCATCCTGCTGACCATCGCCGGGTGCCCGCTGCGCTCCACCATCGAAGCGGACGTGCGCGCGGCCCTGCTGACGCTGCCGGGCGTGGACCAGGTCGCGGTGGCCCTGGACGTGATGGATCCGCAGCAGCGTGCGGCCCTGCGCGAGCAGCTGGCCAGCCGCCGCACCCCGTTCTCCGATCCCGCCTCGCTGACCCGCGTCATCGCGGTGGCCAGCGGCAAGGGCGGGGTGGGCAAGTCCTCCATCACCGCCAACCTGTCCACCGCGCTGGCCGCCCGAGGCTTCAAGGTCGGGCTGATCGACGCCGACGTGCACGGCTTCTCCATCCCGTCGCTGATGGGCATCAACCAGAACCCCACGCGGGTGGATGACATGATCCTGCCGCCGGTGGCGCACGGGGTGAAGGTCATTTCCATCGGCATGTTCCTGGATTCGAACCAGCCGGTGATCTGGCGCGGGCCCATGCTGCACCGCGCGCTGGAGCAGTTCCTGTCCGACGTCTACTTCGGGGATCTGGACTTCCTGTTCCTGGACCTGCCGCCGGGCACCGGGGATATCGCGATCTCCGTGTCCCAGCTGCTGCCCAACAGCGAACTGCTGGTCGTCACCACCCCGCAGTCAACCGCCACCGAGGTGGCCGAGCGCGCCGGCACCATTGCCTTGCAGACCAAGCAGAAGGTCATCGGCGTGGTGGAGAACATGAGCCACCTGCAAATGCCCGACGGCAGCAGGATGGAAATCTTCGGCTCCGGCGGCGGCGCCAAGCTCAGCGAATCGCTGAGCGACCAGCTGGGCTACCCGGTGCCGCTGCTGGCGCAGCTGCCCCTGGAGGAAGCCCTGCGCGAAGGCTCGGACCAGGGCACCCCGGTGGTGCTCTCCGCCCCGCAGTCCCCCAGCGCCATGGTGCTGTCCGCGCTGGCCGAATCATTGGGCCAGCGTCCCCGCGGCTTGGCCGGGCGCAGCCTGCCGATGTCAATCCAGTAGCGGCCGGGCAACATTCCCGGGCGGTCCGCGCGAAACGCGCCGGGGCCTGGCGAATAGGGCAAAAAAATCCCCGGTCCTGCAGTTCGAGAACTGCAGGACCGGAGATCTTCTGCCGTCTATGGTGGCTTGCTGGTCTAGGTGGCTTCGTCGTCGAATGGGGCGCTCTCGTTCACGCCCAGCGGAGCTTGGGTGGCGGTGTGGGTGGCCACGGGGGTGCGCACCGGAGCTGCCTCGACCGAGGAAGGCTTGCCCTTGGCCACGTTGACCGCGTCGTCGAATTCGTCGATGAGCGCTTCCTTGATGATGCGCCGAGGGTCGTATTGGCGCGGATCCAGCTTTCGCCAGTCCATGTCGGCAACTTCGTCGCCGACTTCCTCGCGCAACTGCTCCTTGGCTCCGTTGGCCATGCGGCGAATTTCCTTGACGAGGTTCGCCAGCTTTTTGGCGTATTCAGGAAGCTTCTCGGGGCCGAGCACGACGACCGCGATAATGGCGAGAATAACGAACTCGCCGCCATTGATACCTAGAAAATCCACAACACCAAGATTACCTTGTCCGAGACCAACTCACTAAGCCACCGGCGTTGCGGCCGAAAGGTGTCCTAGCCCTGCGCCGCAGTGCGGCGGCCCAACGGAATGCGCGGCAGCGACATGGTCTTGGCCGGCTTGTTGGACGGGTTGCGGTGCGCCAGGGCATCGCGCAGCATCGCCCGTCCGCGGTGGATGCGTGAACGCACGGTGCCAAGCTTCACGTCCAGGATGCGGGAAACTTCTTCGTACGAAAACCCTTCCATGTCACATAGGACGATTGCTGCCCTGAATTCCGGGCTCAGCGCCTTCAGCGCCGCCTGAACATCCACGTCGAGATTGTGGAATTCAAAGTAGCGCTCCGGGGAGAGCACCTCTCCTGGAAGTCGGTCCTCGGATCCTTCGGCAAACCGGTCAAAGCGAATCTTGCTCTTCCGACGTGCCTGATCGAGGAACAGGTTGGTGGTAATGCGGTGCAGCCAGCCGCCCATGGTGCCCGGGGTGTACTTGTCCAGAGCCTTGAACGCACGGACGAATGCCTCCTGCGACAGGTCCTCGGCATCCTGGCGGTTTCCGGTGAGCCTGTAGGCCAGCCGGAAGACGCGCTCTCCATGCTTGTGAACCATCTGGTCCCAGGACGGAACCTCAGTCTCGAGGACTGCCACGGTGGCTGCTGAGTCATTTTGTGCATCATTCACACTTAAAGTATGTGCACCGAAGCTGAGCTACAGCTAAGAATCGCCTGCGCGGAGGATATCAAGTTCTGCGGGGCAATGCCGGTCGTGTGGGTAACATTGGTGTTGTCCCGATACGCACGATCCCTAGGACTTGTCCCCGATGCCTTCCATGAATCCAGAACTTCTTGCGAGCTGGAGCTATGCCCAGACCCAGGTCCACGAGAAGGAGCACGTGGCGCTGGTTCGCGAGCGCTCTGCCGATCTGGGCGTGCGTTGCATCGATCCGGCCGGCCGCTCGATGCTCCAGGTGATCTGCTCGCTGCGCCAGCCGCGCAACCTCGTGGAGATCGGCCCCGGCGTCGGCGTGGCGTCGCTGGCGATGCTCGAAGTCCTAGGCCCGGAGAGCACGCTGACAGCCATCGAATCCAATCTTGAGCACGCCAATGCGATGCGCCAGTCGCTGCGCGAGGCCGGAGTTCCATCGGCCCACGCGCGCATCATCAACGAGCGGGCCGAGAACGTGCTCTCACGCCTGGCGGACCACGCCTACGACCTGGTGCTGATCGACGCAGGTGCCGAGCTGCTGCTGGAATACGTGGCCGATGCCAAGCGGCTGGTCGGCCCGCGCGGGGTCATCATCATCAACAACGCGTTCGACGAGCACCGGCTGTCCAAGCCGGCCGTGCGCCGCCCGTCCACCGTAGCCACCCGCGACGCGCTGCGTTTGCTGCGTGAGGACCCGAAGATCCAGACCCATTTGCTGCCCAGCGAGCAGGGGCTGTTCGTCGCTTCGGTGCTCCCGGCGGCCCGGGTGCGCTAGGAATCTTCCGCAACCACAAAAAGGACCGACAGGTTGTCGGTCCTTACTTGTTTCGGCCGGCTTGCGAACCGGCGGCTCTAGCTATTCGGTGACATCAACCAGGCAGTTGCGCAGCTCAGTTGCTTCATCGTTGTTCAGCTCGACAACGAGGCGTCCACCGCCGTCAATAGGCAGCCGCAGGATCAGGCTTCGCCCCTCCTTGGTGACTTCCATCGGACCGTCACCGGTGCGTGGCTTCATCGCAGCCATGTAAGCAATTCCCTTCGTCCGTGGCTGGTACGGGGCGGCAAGTTCATTCGCCGTCCGCACAACCGCATGCCTGGCCCATCTTCAGGTGTAATTCATCTCTGATTAGGGGCCACTTGTCTCCTATTATTGCGAATTTCCCGCCGTGTCGCTAATCACACGCCGTGACTCGATATCACGAATCACATTTTCCAGCCGGGTGATTTCCGCCGCGAGGACATCCAGGGTGTCGTCCACCTGGTCGCAGCGATAGCCGCGAAGACCCAGCGAGAAGCGCACCTTGTCGACATCGTTGGCCCGCGGATGCTCGGGCAGCAGCACCGGCGGCAGCGAGGCTTCCGGCTCCGCCAAACCCACGATGGGTTCGGGAACCGCTTCGAAATGACGCCCCGCATCGGCGGCCCGACGACGCCCGGAAAGCAACAGGGCGGTCCCGCCGACGACTAGCAGCGCAAGGAAAACCAGTACAAACGGCATCCAGCTAGCTCCTGTCCATTGACGGGCGCCTGGATGCCGCACGCCCTGCGTTCAGCACGATCTGCACCGCCTCGTCCGGATCATCGGTCACCGTGAACAGGTCGAGGTCGGTTTCCGAAATGCAGCGCTCCCTGGCCACCGTGTCCTTGAGCCACTGCACCAGGCCGCCCCAGTACTCGGTGCCCAGCAGGACGATCGGGAAACTCGTGATCTTCTGCGTCTGGACCAGCGTGAGCGCCTCGAATAGTTCATCCAAGGTGCCGAAACCGCCGGGCAGGACGATGAAGCCCTGCGAGTACTTGACGAACATGGTCTTGCGCACGAAGAAGTAGCGGAAGTTGATGCCCTTGTTCACCCAAGCGTTCAGCCCGGTTTCAAAGGGCAGTTCGATTCCCAGACCGATGGAAATGCCTTCGGCGTCAGCCGAGCCCATATTCGCGGCTTCCATGGTTCCCGGACCGCCGCCGGTAATCGTGGTGACGCCGGCCTTCGCCAGCAGCTCCCCCACGCGGTAGGCCTGTTTGTAGTAAGGACTGTCGGGATCCGTGCGCGCCGAACCGAACACGGCAACGGCAGGGCCGGTGCTGGACAGGGTGCCGAAACCGCTGACGAACTCGGACTGGATGCGCAACACGCGCCACACATCGGTATGCGTTACATCCGGTTGCGGGCTCTCAAGCAGGTAGCGGTCAAGCTGCTCTTCGGACTTCTTGCCAGGCCAGCTCGCCTCGACGTGCCTCCGTCCGCCAGCACGAGCACTCTCTTCACTCTTACGCTTATGAACCATAGCTTCACTCTATCTGCTGCGTGTCGCGTTCCACGTCAACCTTGGGGACGGTATTTAAGAACAGTTTGATAACAACTTGGTGTGACCTGAACGAATAGTCGCGTAGGGTGCGTCACATCGAGTAATGTCGAGAACATGAAAAGCGATCATCAGGCTCAAGCTTCTTCTGATGGCCCCATTGTCCGTCTGGCTGGGGTCAATAAGCACTTCGGTGCGCTGCACGTCTTGAATGACATCAACCTGGATGTCGTGAAGGGCGAGGTTGTCGTGATCCTCGGCCCTTCGGGCTCCGGCAAGTCAACCCTGTGCCGCGCCATCAATCGTTTGGAGACGATCGACGACGGCACCATCACCATCGACGGGAAAAAGCTTCCCGAAGAAGGCAAGGCGCTGGCCCGGCTGCGGGCCGATGTCGGCATGGTGTTCCAGTCCTTCAACCTCTTCGCGCACAAGACCATCCTTGAGAACGTGACCCTCGGGCCGATCAAGGTCAAGGGCATGAAGAAATCCGCGGCGGACAAGCTGGCCATGCAGCTGCTCGAACGCGTCGGCGTCGCCAACCAGGCGGCCAAGCTGCCAGCTCAGCTCTCCGGCGGCCAGCAACAGCGTGTAGCCATCGCGCGCGCCTTGGCCATGCGGCCGAAGGTGATGCTGTTCGACGAACCGACCAGTGCGCTGGACCCGGAAATGATCAACGAGGTCCTGGACACCATGGTCTCGCTCGCCCGTGAAGGCATGACCATGCTGGTGGTGACCCACGAGATGGGTTTCGCCCGCAAGGCCGCGGACCGCGTGATTTTCATGGCAGACGGGCAGATCGTCGAACAGGCCACCCCGGAAGAATTCTTCACCAATCCCCAGAGTGCGCGAGCCAAGGACTTCCTCGGCAAGCTCATCACCAACCACTAGCTCTCATCACCCACTCACCAGGAGGAACAATGCGGAAAAATCGTTTTGGCGCAATTGCTGCAATGGCGGCCGTCGCGGCTCTGACCCTGACCGCCTGCGGCGGCTCTGACAACGCCGGCGACGAAGGCGGCGACAAGGTTCGCATCGGCATCAAGTTCGACCAGCCGGGCCTCGGCTTCCAAGACGGCAGCTCCTACACCGGCTTCGACGTCGATGTCGCCAAGTACGTGGCCAACGAGCTGGGCTACTCGGAAGACAAGATCGAATTCGTCTCGGCCCCGTCGGCCAACCGCGAAACCCTGCTGGAGACCAACCAGGTCGACATGATCTTCGCGACCTACACCATCAACGACAAGCGCAAGGAACGCGTCGCGTTCGCCGGCCCGTACTTCATCGCCGGCCAGGACCTGCTGGTCCGCGCCGATGACAGCTCGATCACCGGCAAGGACTCGCTGAACGGCAAGAAGCTGTGCTCGGTCACCGGCTCGACCTCGGCCGAGAACGTCAAGAAGGACGTACCCGGTGTGAGCTTGGTTGAGCAGCAGGGTTACGCAGACTGCTTGGGACTGCTGGAGACCGGCAGCATCGACGCCATCACCACCGATGACATCATTCTCGCCGGCCTGGCAGCGACCTCCGCCAACAAGGGCAAGTTCAAGGTTGTCGGCAACCCATTCTCCGAGGAGCCGTACGGCGTGGGTCTGAACAAGACCAACGACAAGTGCGAGTCCATCAACACGGCGATCAAGAAGATGATCGATTCCGGCGAGTGGCAGAAGGCCTTGGACAAGAACACCGAGGGCACCGGCTACAAGGCCTCGGATCTGAACCCGCCAACCAAGTTCGAAGCCTGCAGCTAACTTCTTAGCTAGACCCCCGACCTGCGGTGCTGCACCGGACTGCGAAGCCCGGGTGCAGCACCGCAGGCAACCAGCTCATCCATCTACCAAGGAGAACAAGCCGTGCAAGGCTATTTGAGTCTTTGGGATGAATACGGTGCGCGCATCATGGAGTCCTTCTGGGCCAACCTGCAGCTCACCTTCTGGGCGTTTATTGCCTGCGCAATCCTGGGCACGATTCTCGCAATCATGCGAATTTCGCCAATCCCCAGCCTGCGAGCATTCGGCACCGCCTATGTAAACATCTTCCGAAACACCCCGCTGACCATCATCATGACCTTCGGCGTCCTGGTCTTGTTCGGCGTCTTCCAGCTCCAGCTGTCCGATGATTTCAATTTCAACTTCTTCCAGATCGCCATCATCGGCCTGACCATCTACCATGCGGCGTTCTTCTGCGAAGCCATCCGCTCGGGCGTGAACACCGTTCCGCTGGGCCAGGCCGAAGCCGCCCGCGCCATCGGCTTGGGCTTCCTGCCGGCCGCGCGGCTGGTCATTCTCCCGCAGGCATTCCGCGGGGCCATCGTTCCCATGGGCAACGTGCTCATCGCATTGATCAAGAACACCACGGTCGCCCTGGCAGGCTCCGTGGCCGAGATCTCGGGCCTCATGAAGACCATGATCGAGTACCGGGCCGATCAGGGCATCCTGATCTTCCTGACCATCGCCCTCATGTTCGTGGTCATCGTGGTGCCGATCGGCATACTGGTGACCTGGCTGTCCAAGAAGCTGGCGGTGGCACGATGAGCGCGGCAAAGCAGTCGGTCCTCTTCGACGCCCCGGGGCCCAAGGCCAAGCGGCGCATCCTGCTGATCAACATCCTCGGTGTGCTCGCCCTGCTGGGTTTGCTCGTCTATCTGGTCCTCGGCCTGAACTCCGCAGGACAACTGGCACCGGAGAAATGGAATGTCTTCCTCAAGGGCGGGGTCTGGAGCAACTTCATCCTGCCGGGTCTGCTCAAGACCCTGCAGGCGGCCGCGATCTCCATCGTGACCTCGTTGATCTTCGGCTTCATCTTCGGCATGGGGCGCCTGTCCCACAACAAGGTGATCGACTGGATCAGCACGATCGTCGTCGAGTTCTTCCGTGCGGTCCCGGTCCTGCTGATGATGCTGTTCCTGTGGATCATGCTCGCCCGCTCCGGCTGGGTGGAACCGCAGGATTCGCCGTTCTACGCGGTGGTCATCGGCCTGACACTGTACAACGGTTCCGTCATTGCCGAGCTGATCCGCTCGGGCGTGCATGGGCTGCCGCGGGGGCAGCGCGAGGCGGGCATCGCCATCGGCCTGACCCGCAGCCAGAGCTTGCGCCTGATCGAGATCCCGCAGGCGTTGACCGCCATGCTGCCGGCCTTGATCAGCCAGTTCATCGTGATCCTGAAGGACTCCGCGCTGGGCTACATCATCAATTTCAACGAGCTGCTGTTCAACGGCAAGCTGGTGGGTACCGGCAACTCGAACATGTTCCAGTCGCTGGTCATCGTTGCGGCGATCTTCATCATCCTGAACTTCGCCCTGTCCAAGCTGGCTTCCGTGGTGTCCTCGCGGCTCAGCTCGCGCGGCCAGCTCTGATTCCTCGCCGACAGCACAAAGACCTCGGGTCGCGTTCCCTTGCGGAACGTGACCCGAGGTCTTTAATCTTCGCGCCTAGCCGAGCCAAGAGCGCAGCGAGGACAGGCAGTCCCGGATCGCCTGCTGCGGCACGTGTTCATCGTCCGAGTGCGCCAGCAGCGCATCCCCGGGGCCGAAGTTCACCGCGGGAACGCCGAGGGCGGAGAAGCGGGCGACATCGGTCCAGCCGTACTTCGGCTTGGGCTCCTGGCCCAGGATGGAGATCAGCTCGGCGGCGATCTGTTGGTCCAGGCCCGGGCGGGCGCCGTTGGAGCCGTCGGTGCGTTCGATGTCGAAGCCGTCGAACAGCTCCAGCACCACGGCTTCGGCCTGCTCCAGGGTCTTGTCCGGGGCGAAGCGGTAGTTCACCTCCACCTCGCAGTGGTCCGGGATCACATTGCCGGCCACTCCCCCGGTGATGCGCACCGCGTTCATGCCCTCGCGGAATTCCAGGCCTTCGACGTTGATGGTCTGCGGCTGATACTCGGCCAGCCGGCGCAGCACCTGAGAGGCATCGTGGATCGCGTTGTGCCCCATCCAGGCGCGGGCCGAATGCGCGGCGGTGCCGTGGGTGCGGATCACGAAGCGGCTGGTGCCGTTGCAGCCGCCTTCCACCGTGCCGTTGGTGGGCTCGAGCAGTATCGCAAAGTCGGCGGCCAGCAGCTGGGGGCTGTTGCGGGCCAGGCGTCCCAGGCCGGACTTGGATGCGGCGACTTCCTCGTGGTCGTAGAAGATGTAGGTGATGTCGTGCTTCGGCTCGGTGAGCTCGGCGGCCAGCGCCAGCTGCACTGCGACCCCGCCCTTCATGTCGGTGGCGCCCCGCCCGTAGAGCACCCCGTCGATCACCTGCGCCGGGACGGTGCCCCTGGCTCCGTCGGTGCGTGGCAAGGGCACGGTGTCCAGGTGGCCGGCCAACACGACGCGGCGGTCGCGGCCCAAAGTGGTGCGGGCGACGATCGAGTCCCCGTCGCGATGCACCTGGAGGTGGTCGAATTCCAGCAGCGCGGCGTGCACCTTGTCGGCCAGTTCCTGCTCGTTGCCGGAGACCGAATTGATGTTCATGAGCTGCTCAGTCAGCACTGCAACGTCCTGCCGCAGGTCTAGGTCGTTCACGGTATTCATGGTCCTACAATCATCGCTTCACTAGCTTGTCATCTAACAACGTTACCTTTCCCATCAGCGATACGATCAGTGTATGACTTCAGAACCTGTGACCTCATCCAGCGAATCCTCCGTACGATTGGCATCAGGCCACGGCCTTGCCACCATCGCCGCCGACGGCACCGTCCTGGACGTGTGGTACCCGGCACCTACGCTCGGTGAACTCGCAGCAGCAGAACAGCTCGCCGGCGAACTGGCCGCCGCCGCGGCCGACGATGCCGCCCGCGGCACCACGCAGAAGGTCGTGTCCCTGACCATCAACCTGGACGTCGCCCCGGCGGATACCGCCGATGTGTGGCTGCGCCTGCACCTGCTTTCGCACCGTTTGGTGCAGCCGAACACCATCAACCTGGACGGCATCTTCGGCCACCTGGCCAACGTGGCGTGGACCAACTTCGGCCCGTGCCAGGTCGAGAACTTCGAAATGACCCGGCTGAAGCTGCGCAGCCGCGGCAACGTCGACGTGTACGGCGTGGACAAGTTCCCACGCATGGTCGACTACGTCATGCCATCGGGTGTGCGCATCGCCGACGCTGACCGCGTCCGCCTCGGCGCGCATCTGGCCGCGGGCACCACCGTGATGCACGAGGGCTTCGTGAACTTCAATGCCGGAACCCTGGGCGCTTCCATGGTCGAGGGCCGCATTTCCGCCTCGGTCGTCGTGGGCGATGGCTCGGACGTGGGCGGCGGCGCGTCCATCATGGGCACACTCTCCGGCGGCGGCAAGGAGCGCATCGTCATCGGCGAACGTGTGCTGCTCGGAGCCAATGCAGGTGTGGGTATTTCCATCGGCGACGACTCGGTGGTGGAGGCCGGCTTGTATGTCACGGCCGGCACCCGTATCGCCCTCGGCGGGAAAACCGTCAAGGCCCTGGAGCTTTCCGGCGTGCCGAATCTGCTCTTCCGCCGCAACTCGATTTCCGGAGCTGTCGAGGCCCTGCCGCGCGCGGGCCAGACTGTGGAGCTGAACGACGCGCTGCACGCCAACTAGGCTGGCGCTGCACCGAATATCGAGGCCGGAGAACCCCACCATGCGGGTTCTCCGGCCTCTTTTCTCCTGCAGCGCATTCGGCTAAATCGGAAAGATGATGGTGACCATGGGCTGGAGAAAACCCTGGAATGCCGTTGAGTCGCGCAGGAGCGCCGAACTGGCCAGGATCGTGGATCCTCCGGTCAGCCAGGCCCTCGGCTCCTTCAGGGGCACCTCGATCACGTTGATCTGCTTTTCCTCCGCAACCGGCGCATGCTCGATGCCCCGTTCGATCAGCAGCTGTTCAATTTCGTCCATGCGGTCCGGAATGTAGTCCTGGCTACGCCGTTCGAAGTCTTCGGCATGCTGGTGGGCGAACAACGTTGCCTGGCCGTAGTGCGGCCGGGCCAGCCGGGCTAGCTCGGGATACCCGTTGACCTCAAGCCACTCCAAGAGATTGTCAGGAACCTGGACCGGAGTTTGCGGGGAAGTATCGCGAGTTGTCAGCGAATCCCACCATGAGCTCCATTCCTGCTTGATCTGCCCATGCTCTGAATGCGAACCGGTGCGTTCCTTGACGTCCGGTTCGAGTCTGCAGTTCGGACCTACCTCGGCGGGATTCACGCCTGCCAGCTCCCGCAGATACAGGGCCATCAGCAGATGAGGATCTGTATATATGCTCAGCGACCAGTTATTACCACGACGAAAATACATCCAAACCACCTGACATGCCGACGTGTCGAAAGCATCCCCATAACGACACAATACGCCTGATTACGGGGTTAAAACAGCGTTGGGCCGGGACTCCATTGCGGATGGAGTCCCGGCCCAACGGCTGGGTACAGGCTACCTGGCGGTCTTAGACACCCGGGTAGTTGCGGGCGGTTTCGCCCATGTACAGCTGGCGCGGACGGCCGATCTTGGTTTCCGGATCGCTGATCATTTCGCGCCACTGGGCAATCCAGCCCGGCAGGCGGCCGATGGCGAACAGCACGGTGAACATCTTCTCCGGGAAGCCCATCGCGGTGTAGATCAACCCGGTGTAGAAGTCCACGTTCGGGTAGAGCTTGCGCGAGATGAAGTAATCGTCGTTCAGTGCCTTCTCCTCAAGGCTCATCGCGATATCGAGCAGCTCGTTGTTGCCCTGCTTGGCCAGCAGGTCGTGGGCGGTCTGCTTGATGATCTTCGCGCGCGGATCGTAGTTCTTGTACACGCGGTGGCCGAAGCCCATCAGGCGGACGCCGTCTTCCTTGTTCTTGACCTTCTCCATGAAGGTCTCAGGAGCGATGCCCTGGGCCTTGATGTCGCGCAGCATGCGCAGCACTGCCTCGTTGGCGCCGCCGTGGGCGGGGCCGGACAGGGCGTGGATGCCTGCGGACACCGAAGCGAACAGGTTGGCGTCCGAGGAGCCGACCAGGCGAACGGTGGAGGTCGAGCAGTTCTGCTCGTGGTCTGCGTGCAGGATCAGCAGCAGGTCAAGTGCCTTGACCATTTCCGGATCCAGCTCGTATGGCTCGGCGGCGGTGCCGAAGCACAGGCGCAGGAAGTTCTCGACCATGTTCATCGAGTTGTCCGGGTACAGCAGAGCCTGACCGATGGACTTCTTGTGGGCGTAGGCCGCCAGTACCGGCAGCTTGGCCAGCAGGCGCAGGGTCGAACGCTCAACCTGTTCGTTGTCCGATGGGTCCAGCGAATCCTGGTACCAGGTCGACAGGGCCGAAACGGCCGAGGACAGCACCGGCATCGGGTGTGCATCGCGCGGGAAGCCGCCGAAGAAGCCCTTGAGCTCTTCATGCAGCAGGGTGTGGCGGCGCAGGCTGCCATCGAAGTTTGCCAGCTGCTCAGGGGTCGGCAGTTCACCGTTGATCAGCAGGTAGGAGACCTCGGTGAAGCTGGAGTGCTCTGCCAGCTGCTCGATCGGGTATCCGCGGTAACGCAGGATGCCGGCATCGCCATCGATGTAAGTAATTGCGGACTTGGTAGCCGCGGTGTTCATGAAGCCAGGGTCGTAAGTAACGTTACCGGTGGTCTTCAAAAGTGGTGCTACGTTGAATCCATTGTTGCCCTCGGTAGCCGGGATAACCGGCAGTTCGAGATTGGACCCGTTGAATTGTAGCTGTGCAGACGTCGTGTCTGTCATTGCATCTCCTAACCGGAAAGCGTGTAGTTCCGAAAGGTCAGTCGTCACCCTAGAACATACCGTGATATGTCCCCATGGCGCTAATCAGGGTGTCATGTTCAGCGGTTGACGGAAGAATTCAAGCGCTCAACGGCAGCGGCGATCCTCTCATCGCTGGCCGTCAGTGCGATGCGTACGTGCTGCTCGCCGGCGGTACCGTAGAAAACACCGGGACCTGCGACAATTCCCAACTCAGCCAGGCGCTGGATGGTTTCGAAGCTTGGCCGTTGCTCGGTGCACCAGAGGTACAGGCCGGCGACCGAATCATCAATCTGCAGTCCGAAGTTCCGCAGCGCCGGCGCCAGCGCTTCGCGGCGCGCCCGATAGATATCGTATTGCACCCTGACGTGCTCTTCATCGCCCAGGGCGACGACCATTGCGTGCTGGATCGGGCCCGGAACGATCATCCCGGTATGCTTGCGGCTGTTGACCAGCTCAGGCATGAGATTCGGCGCACCGGCGATGAAGGCCGCGCGGTAGCCGGCAAGATTCGACTGCTTGGACAGCGAGTACAGGGCGAACAGGTTATCGAGGTTTCCCCCATTGACGCGAGGGTCAAGGATGCTCGGCACCTGGCCGCGGACGTCGTCCCAGCCCAGTTCGGCGTAGCATTCGTCCGAGGCCACCACGGCGCCCAGCTCGCGGGCCTGCCGGACGATGTCGGCCAGGTCCTGCACATCGCGGACCTTGCCGGTCGGGTTGCCCGGGGAGTTCACCCAGATGAGCTTGACCTTGGCCAGCTGCTCGTCGGTCAGTTCAGACAGGTCGTCGGTCGCGACGGGGGTGGCGCCCACCAGCTGCGCGCCGATGTCGTAGGTCGGGTACGCGATCTTCGGACGCACCACGATGTCGCCGGCCCCGAGGCCAAGGAACAACGGCAGCCAGGCCACCATTTCCTTGGAGCCCACGGTGGGCATCACGTCGTCCAGTCCCAGCCCGGTCACGTTGCGGCGGCGGGCGAACCAGTCGACAATCGCCTGGCGGACTTCGGTGGTTCCGTGGGTCGTCGGGTAGCCGTGGGAATTCGCGGCCGAGGCCAGCGCGTCCTGGATGATCTGCGGCGTGTCGTCGATCGGCGTGCCGATGGACAGATCCACGACCCCGCCTGGGTGTTGCGCCGCCAGCTCGCGGTATGGCGCGAGCTGGTTCCAGGGGTAATCGGGGAGCTGAAGCATGAAGCGAAACCTAGCCTTGGTTCTGTGGTGGCAAGGCGCCGATCAGCGGGTGATCGGTGCCGGTGTTTCCAATCTTAGCGGCGCCGCCCGGCGAGCCAAGCTCGTCGAAAAATTCGACGTTTGCCTTGTAATAGTCGGCCCACTCGTCCGGCACGTCGTCTTCGTAGTAGATGGCCTCCACCGGGCACACCGGCTCGCAGGCGCCGCAGTCCACGCATTCGTCCGGGTGGATGTAAAGCGAACGGTCGCCTTCGTAAATGCAATCAACCGGGCATTCTTCGACGCACGCCTTGTCTTTAACGTCGACGCACGGCTGAGCGATGATGTAAGTCACGGGAGCTGCGACCTTTCCTTGCACAAAGTGGTTTCAACAAAAGCCTGTTGGATCACAAGATGCTCATTGAATCCGGGACAAGCTCAAACTACAGTCTAGTCCTGTTGCCAAGACAACCAAGACCCCCTCGTTCACCTGTGACGTAACCGACGATTCACATTTCGGCTAGCATCGCGGTAGATGAATTCTTTTTACGGATCGTGACTTCAAAATGCTGAATTTCAACGAGTTGACCACCGACGATCGCATTGTGCTGCGCTACCGGCTCGCAACGCAGACCGATGCGGGAGAGTCGCTGACCGACGCCTTGGGAACGGTCCTGCAGGTCTCCGACACCCAGATCGTCCTGCAGACCCGCAGCGGCCCGGTCGCGGTGCGGCGTTCAGCCATCACGCACGCCAAGCGCATCCCGCCGGCTCCCGTGCGGCGCAGCCGCTCGCCCAGGACTCCCGGAGCCTAGCAACCCTCCGAGCTCCGCGGTACCCTGTGATTCCAGCGGGAGCCCGGCGCAGCGCCTCCAGCTCCTTGCCGCCATCCAGGATCCGGAGGCCGAAAGCAGAGCATGGCGCATATCCTCGTGGCGTCCTCGCCGTTCGCCGGACATGTCCGCCCCACCCTCGCAGTAGCCGAGGCGCTGCTCCTGCGCGGGCACCGGGTCACCGCCTATACCGGACGGCGCTACGCCCGGGACTTCGAAGCGCTGGGCTGCCGCATCCTGCCCTGGCAGGCGGCCACCGACTACGACGAACGCAACCTCGCCGCGTCCTTTCCCCAGCTGCAATCCACCGGCCGCAGAGCGGTGTTCGCCAATCTGGAGCACGTGTTCATCGGCAATGCCCCTGGCCAGCTCGACGATCTGCGACGGGCCCACGCCGCGCGCCCCTTCGACATCCTGGTCGGCGAGCAGATGATGCTGGGCGCCGGAATGCTGGCGGAACTCCAGTCCCTGCCGTGGGCCAGCCTCTCGGTACTTCCCCTGTCGCTGCCCAGCCGGAACCTGCCGCCGTCGGGGTTGGGCTTGCAGCCGTTGCCCGGAGCCCTTGGCCATGCCAGGGATGCGCTCCTGCGCCGGGTCACCCGCCGGGTGATGCGCCCGTTGGACGCCGCCTTGGCCGAAGTGCGCAAGCAAGCCGGGCCGCCGGAGCACCAGCTGTTCGGACAGGCAGGATTCTCCACGCAGCTGACGATCGCCCATGGAGCGCCCGGCATCGAGTTCCCCCGCCCGGATCTTCCCGGGTACGTGCACTACGCGGGGCTGCTGGCCCGGCCGATAGTTCACGCCGGCCCCGAGCCGGACTGGCTGCGGGAAGTCCGGTCCTTCAAGGGGCCCGTGGTGCTGGTGACCCAGGGGACGCTGAACACCGACCCGCAAGAGCTGCTGCAACCGGCCCTGGACGCGCTGCGGGACGAGGACCTGCTGGTGGTGGCCAGTTCGGCGGGCCGGAGCGTGCAGCGGATCCCGCCGAACGCCCGGGTCCACGAGTTCCTGCCGTTCGGTGACCTGCTGCCGCTGGCATCCTGCGCCGTCACCAACGGCGGGTGGGGCGGGGTGCTGCAGATGGCCGCCGCGGGCGTACCAATGGTGGTGGCCGGCGGCACCCTGGACAAGCCCGAGGTCGCAGCCCGCGTCGCCTGTGCTGGCCTGGGTCTCGACTTGCGCACCGGAACTCCCACGCCGCGGAAGATCCTTAGGGCGGTGCGCTCGATTCTCGCCGAACCGGGCTTCCGGACCAGGACCGCCGCCGTGGGCGACCAGCTGCACCGGCTGGGCGGGGCGCCGAAGGCCGCAGAGCTGATCGAGTCGCTCGCCCCGGGCGCATCCCCGCGGGTACCGTAGGCCGCAGGCTTGGCCCGCTGCGCGACATGTGATTTGAAACTGCCAATCACTGAGCGGTTTTCGCGTATGCTGGCATCATGCCAACCGATGAGCTTGTCCAGGCCCGTGCACGCGCGCTCAGTTCACCACTGAGACTGCGGATCCTGCGCCTGTGCCTGCACGAGTCGCGTACCAACAAGGAAATCGCGGACCTCCTCGAACTGAATCCGGCGACCTCGCTGCACCATGTGCGCACGCTGGTGAGCAACGGCTTCCTGGAAGCCGAGGAGCCGCGCAAGGGCAACCGCGGCGCCAAGGAAGTCCCCTACCGCAGCACCAAGCTTTCCTGGGGCACCCGCATCCCGGACGCGGCCCCGCTGCTGGTGGATACGTTCCTGCAGGAAATCAACGGCCTGACCCCGCAGGAGATGCAGGTGGTCCGCGTGGGGCTGAAGCTCGGCGAGAAGTCCCAGAAGGAAATGATGGCCCGGCTGCGCGCGGTCATCGAGGACTACGCGATGCGCGAGCCAGAAGAAGACGGTGTGCCCACCTCGCTCTTCCTGGCCCATCACCTGGATCTGACGGGCAACAGCCGCACCGAGAATTAGACGCGGATTAGCCGCCAAAAAGAAAAATGGTGTTCCTCCCGAGGGAAGGAACACCATTTTTCTATGCCTTGCGGTTGGCTTTGCGCAGCACCCGCAGCGCGCTCATCAGGGCGATGACCGCAGGGATGACCATGCCGTACATCCACAGCAGCGACGCGAGCGTCGGGCCCGGCAGGAACTTGAAGTATCCCGCGCTGAGCAGCATCTGGTCGTTGCCGACGTAGGAGATCACTCCCACCGTGACATAGCAGCCGATGAATGCCACCGCTCCGGCCCACATCTTGCCCGAGGCCACGACGGCCCAGTAGACCAGCAGCCCCAGCAGCAGCCAGGCCAGGCCGACACCCCAGATGATCGGGGTGTCGCCCGCGTAGAACAGCGAGGCGTGGATGCCGGTGCCGAACAAGCCGGCCGCGAGGGCGGCAACCACCGCGCGCCACAGCGCGCCGAGGCTGCCGCCAGTGGCAGGTCGCTTGCTAGGCGCGAGCGCGGGCACGGGATGCCTTGGCGCGATCGTTCGCGTTCAGCAGCACCTTGCGGATGCGGATGGCCTCCGGGGTGACCTCGACGCACTCGTCTTCGCGGGCGAATTCGAGCGACTCTTCAAGGGTCAGGGTCTGCGGCGGGGTCAGGTTCTCGAACGAGTCCGAGGAAGCCGCACGCATGTTGGTGAGCTTCTTTTCCTTGGTGATGTTCACGTCCATGTCATCGGCGCGCGAGTTCTCGCCCACGATCATGCCCTCGTAGACCTCTTCGGTCGGCTTCACGAAGAAGCTCATGCGCTCCTGCAGGTTGATCATGGCGAACGGAGTCACCACGCCGGCGCGGTCGGCGACGATCGAGCCGTTGATGCGGTACTCGATCGGGCCTGCCCATGGCTCATAGCCTTCGGCCAGGGAGGAGGCGATGCCTGCGCCGCGGGTTTCGGTCATGAAGCGGGTGCGGAAGCCGATCAGGCCGCGGGCTGGAACCATGAATTCCATGCGGACCCAGCCGGTGCCGTGGTTGGCCATGTTGGTCATGCGGCCCTTGCGCGAAGCCATCAGCTGGGTGATGGCGCCCAGGTACTCTTCCGGCACGTCGATGGTCATGTGCTCCATCGGCTCGTGGACCTTGCCGTCGATCATCTTGGTGACAACCTGCGGCTTGCCCACGGTCAGCTCGAAGCCTTCGCGGCGCATCTGCTCCACGAGGATGGCCAGGGCCAGTTCGCCACGGCCCTGGACTTCCCAGGCATCCGGACGCTCGGTCGGCAGGATGTTCAGCGATACGTTGCCGATCAGTTCCTTGTCGAGGCGGTCCTTGACCTGGCGAGCTGTGACCTTGGCGCCCTTGACCTTGCCGGCCAGCGGCGAGGTGTTGATACCGATGGTCATGGAGATTGCCGGCGGGTCGACGGTGATCAGCGGCAGCGGCTTCGGGTTCTCCAGATCGGTGAGGGTCTCGCCGATCATGATGTCCTCGATGCCGGCGACTGCGACGATCTCGCCCGGGCCGGCCGATTCGGCTGGAACGCGGGTCAGGCCCTTGGTGGCCAGCAGCTCGGTGATCTTGACCTGCTTCTGGGTGCCGTCCTGGCGGGCCCAGGCAACCTGCTGGCCCTTGCGCAGGGTGCCGTTGAAGATGCGCAGCAGTGCCAGGCGGCCGAGGAACGGCGAGGCGTCCAGGTTGGTCACGTGGGCCTGCAGCACTTCGCCCTCGGTGTAGGTCGGGGCAGGAACGTGCTTGATGATGGTCTCGAACAATGGCTCGAGGTCCTCGTTGTCCGGCAGCGAGCCGTCGGCTGGCTGGTTCATCGAGGCGTAGCCGGCCTTGCCCGAGGCGAAGACGACTGGGACGTTCAAGATGGCGTCCAGGTCCAGGTCAGGTGCTTCGTCGGCCAGATCGGAGGCCAGGCCCAGCAGCAGGTCCATGGAGTCGGAGATGACGCCGTCGATGCGGGCATCCGGGCGGTCGGTCTTGTTGACCACGATGATCACCGGAAGGTTCGCGGCCAGGGCCTTGCGCAGCACGAAGCGGGTCTGCGGCAGCGGGCCCTCGGAAGCGTCAACCAGCAGCACCACGCCGTCAACCATGGACAGGCCGCGCTCGACCTCGCCGCCGAAGTCGGCGTGGCCCGGGGTGTCGATGATGTTCATGGTCATCTGCTTGCCGTTGGCGGCCGGGCCGCTGTAGAACACGGTGGTGTTCTTGGCAAGGATGGTGATGCCCTTTTCGCGCTCCAGCTCGCCCGAGTCCATCACGCGGTCTTCGGTTTCACCGTGGCTGTCGAAAGCGCCGGTCTGCTGAAGCATTGCGTTGACCATGGTGGTCTTGCCGTGGTCGACGTGCGCAACGATTGCTACGTTGCGCAGTTCTTCGCGGCTCGTGATGTTATCTGACATGCGTGAAGGCTCACTTCTGCTCGAGTTATGGGTCAATGGAGTCGGGGCCAAAGTCGACCCAGCTATTTATTCTACGCTCTCATGGCAAGCCAACCGGGGAGGTGTGTCAAAACATACAGAAAAAAGCACGCAACATCCGGGTGAACCCGCGGGTTCAGGCGATCGGCACCCAGAATCGCAGGTGGGCGGTTCCGTCCCCGTCAACGACTTGAGGGCGTTGCGCGTCGGGAACTCCCCCGCAGCGCAGGATGGTGGCGCGCGATCCAGCGTTGCCGGCGGCGCAGGTGATCAGCGCCCTCTGGACCCCGGCCGCGCGCAGCTCGTCCAGCCCGAAACGGCACAGCGCCCCGGCGACTCCCTGCCGGCGCGCCTCGGGCAGCACCCCGTAGCCGAGGTGCCCGCCCAGATGCTGCAGGGAGGAGTTCAATGCGTAGCGCACCGACACCCGTCCCAGGAGCCAGCCGTCCTGGTCCACCGCGACGAACAGGGCCGAGCGGACCCAGCCCTCGGGAACGTGCTCCCCGCGCCGCCCGGCATTCATCCGGTACACGTAGTCCGCCCAGTTTCCCTTCTCCGTCCAGGAGGGCAGGAATTCAAAGTCGTCGGCCAGCAGCGCGTGGTGCGCGTCGATGGCCTGCTGCTCGTCGGCGTCGGTGAGTTCGCGAAACGCCAGTTCGCCCAATACGTCCATGGATCCAGTATCCCAGCCGGCCGCTGGCCCGCGTCGTCAATAGGCCAGCGCCTCGCCGCGCACCTGCTGGTACCACTCCAGGGTGCCGCCGGACAGGTTCAGCACCTGCGCCCCGGCCGGCTGCGGGCCCAGCGCCTGGGCGGCGCGCAGCGAACGGGCCCCGCTCTTGCAGGCGAGCACCACGTGGGTGGCGCCCTGGGCGGGGATCGCGTCCCAGCCGCGGGAGAGCACCTGATCCAGCGGCACGTGCACGCTGCCGGTGATGGCGGCGATCTGCCGTTCCCAGTCCTCGCGCACGTCGATGACCAGCACCCGGCCCGGCGCCGCTTGGCTGCCTCGCAGGGTTTCCAGCTCCGCCGCGCCCAACTGGCCAACGGCCGGGGCTAGGGCGCAGGATTCCTGCGCGTAGTTCCCCAGCTTGCGCACCCGGGCACGCTGCGGGTCGCGTTCGAAGGACAGGGTGCGCACCCCGGCGCTCAGCGCGTCGTAGAGCCAGAGCTTGCCGGAGAGGGTTTCACCGGTTCCGGTGATCAGCTTCAGCGCCTCGACGGCCATGATCGAGCCGACCACCCCGCACAGCGCGCCGAACACGCCGCCCTCGGCGCAGCTGGGTACCGAGTCCGCGTCCGGGATCTCCGGGAACAGGTCGCGCAGCATCGGCCCGGTGCGCGGGTCGAACACCGAGACCTGGCCGGAGAACTGGAACAGCGTGCCCCACACCAGCGGGGTTCCGGTCAGCTCGGCGGCGTCGTTTGACAGGTAGCGGGTGGCGAAGTTGTCGCTGCCGTCGATCACCAGGTCGTAGCCGGCGAACAGCTCCAGCGCGTTGTCCGGGGTCAGCCGCTGCCCCAGGGGAACCACCTGGACCTGGTCGTTCAGCTGCGCCGCCAGCCGGGGCACCGAGTCGACCTTGCGCGCCCCGACGTCCGACTGGCGGTGCATGATCTGGCGCTGCAGGTTGGACAGCTCCACGGTGTCGTCGTCCATGACCGCCAGCGTGCCCACGCCGGCGGCGATCAGGTAGCTGGAGATCGGGCTGCCCAGTCCCCCGGCGCCGATGACCAGCACGCGCGCGGCGGCGATGCGGCGCTGGCCTTCCTCCCCGACCCCGGGCAGGGTCAGGTGCCGGGAATAGCGGGCCAGCTGGGCAGGGTCCAGCGCGGTGCGCGGTGCGACCAGCGGTGCGCGGCCGCTCACGAGAAGTCCCCGATCAGCGCCTGCATCATTCCCTCGCCCGGAGAGGAGGCCAGCGCGGTGTCGCGCACCGGGATGCGCCCCGCCAGCCGGGCGGCGCGTCCGGCGCGCACGGCGTCGCGCATCGCGGCGGCCATCAGCGGGGCGTTGTGGGCGCGGGTCACGGCGCTGGCCAGCAGCACCGCGTCGCAGCCCAGCTCCATCGCCTTCGCGGCGTCGGAAGCGGTACCCACCCCGGCATCCAGGATCACCGGGACGGTGGCGCGGGAGACGATGGTGGCGATGTTGTGCGGGTTCAGGATGCCCAGCCCGGAGCCGATGGGCGCCCCGGCCGGCATGACCGCCGCGACCCCGGCGTCCTGCAGCCGGGCGGCCAGCGCAGGGTCGTCGTTGGTGTAGGCGAAGACCTCGAAGCCGTCGGCGACCAGCTGCTCGGCGGCGGCGAACAGCTCCAGCGGGTCGGGCAGCAGGGTGTGCTCGTCGGCGATCACCTCCAGCTTCACCCAGTTCGTTTCCAGCGCCTCGCGCGCCAGGTGGGCGGTGAGGATCGCGTCGCGGGCGGTGAAGCAGCCAGCGGTATTCGGCAGCGCGGCGATGCCGTGGCGCTGCAGCAGCTCGTACACGCTGGCCGAGCCGCCGGCCGAGTAGTGCCGGATGGACACCGTGGTCAATTCGGTGCCGGAGAGCGCGAGCGCCTGCTCCAGGGTGCTCAGCGAGGTGGCCCCGCCGGTGCCCAGGATCAGCCGGGAGCCGAAGCTGCGCCCTGCCACCTCGAAGGCGTCGTTGACGGCATCCAGCTCGGTGAGGTCCGCGGCGGCGGTGGTTTCAGTGGTGTTCTGCGTGCTGCGCTGCATTGGTTCAGCCTCCCTGGGCGGCGGTGACGAGTTCGACGGTGTGGCCGGCGGCCAATTCCCGCTGCGCCCAAGCGCTGCGCGGGACCACCGCGCCGTTCACGGCGACGGCCAGGCCCAGCTTGGTGCCGTCGGCGGCCTGGCCCTGTTCGTCAAGTTCGCGGCCCAAGTGCGAAGAGACCAGATCGCGCAGGGTGGAACCCTGCTGGATCGTGGTGGGGGTTGAGTTCAGCGTGATGTCGATGGTCATGGGTGCAGCTCCATTCGGGTCGGTGCAAGTCGTGAAGGATCGGTTCGGGACGGTTCAGCTCGGGAAAGTCCTGCCGGGTCCGGCGCACTCCCGCCGCTGAAGCGCGCGGGGTCCACGGCCCGGGCGTGCTCTGCGTGCGGCGGCTGGCTCAGGACCAGGTCCGCGGTCAGCGAGGAGCCGAAGGGGGTGAGCAGCACCCCGTGGCGGGAATAGCCGGTGGAGAGCACCATTCCGTCATCCAGCCGCCCTATCAGCGGCCGGTCGTCGGGGGTGCCGGGCCTGGCGCGGGCGATGACCTCGTTCAGCGAGCAGTCGACGATCCCGGGCACCAGGCGGCGGGCGTTGTCCAGCAGCTTGTGCATCTGCCCGATGTTGACCGCCTCGTTGCCGTCCTCGCGGCTGCTGGCGCCCAGCACCAGCGAGCCGTCCGCGCGCGGCACCAGGTAGACCGGGTCGCGGCGCACGATCCCGCGCACCGTGTGCGTGAGCAGCCGCGGGCCCGCAGGGCCCTGCAGCCGGAAGATGTCCCCGTAGACCGGGCGCAGCGGAAGTTCCGGTGTCCCGGCCACGGTGCCCAGGCCCGCGGCGAGCACCACCTGGTCCGCCTCGATGATCCGGCCGCTGCCGGTACGCACCGCGTGGGTGGTCCCGGCACGCTGCAGCAGCTCGACGGCCGGTTCGCGGACCAGCTGGGCGTCCAGGTGCCCGGCCAGGATCGCCACCACGGAGCGCGGGTCGATCTGGTGGTCCCCGGCGCAGCGCACCGCGCCGGCGATGTTGCTGGCCAGCGCCGGTTCCAGCCGGCGGGCGGCGCTGGGCAGCAGGGTCTGCGCGCTGAAGCCCAGGGACGTCTGCAGCTGCACCAGCTCGTGCAGGGCGTCGCGGTCGGCCGGTTCGGCGGCGACCACCAGGGTTGCGTTCTGCAGGTAGTCCGGGCGCCGGCCGGTGGCCTGCTCGATGCGCTGCACGAAGTCCGGGTAGGCCTGGTTGGAGGCGCCGAGCAGCTCGTGCAGGATTCCGTGGCCCCAGGTGGTTTCGGCGGCTGGGGCGAGCATGCCGGCCGCGGCGCGGCTGGCCCCCTGCCCGGGATCCGGGTCGATGACGGTGACCTCGCAGCCGCGCGAACGCAGTTCGAAGGCGGTGGACAGGCCGATGATCCCGGCCCCGATGATGGCAACGTGCAACGACGGCACTTCCTTCCTACGGCGGCATGACCCGCATCAGGTGTAGCGGTCGGCTCGGTGCCCTCTCAGCCTGGTCGGTTCAGGCTCCCGCGGAGTTGAAGCGATTATAGGCATGAGCTGCACCACAAATGCCAACTCTGCGCCGCGGGCGCGTCATCTTCGCGCGCGGCGCAGCCGGTCCGGGAGTCCCGGGCGCGCCTCGTTCCAAGGTGCCGGATGGGTAAATCCTCAAAGATCCATGAGTTCGTTTGCCCGCGCCCCGGCTCGTACGGAAGCGTTGCGTGAAGGCGCCCGGAACCGGGCGGCACCGCAACCGGAAGGAGAATACAGTGCTGACACTGACCGATCAGGCCGATGCGATCGTGACCTCGCTGGTCACCAACCAGACGGAGGACAACGAGGCGGGGCTCCGCATCCAGCCCGCCGACGAGACCGAAAGCCAGCAGACCGAGCGTTTCGCCGTGCGGGTCGTCGACGGCCCGCAGCCGGCGGACCAGGTGATCCAGGGCGAGGGCAGCCCCGTCTTCCTCGACGAGCTGGTCACCGACGCCCTGGATGACAAGGTGCTCGACGCGAACGTGGATGCCGAGGGAACCATCACCTTCCAGGTCCTGGCCCAGCGTTAGGCTTCCGCCGTCCGCGCTCGGGGCACGCTCCCCTGCGCGGCGGCGCACGCGCAACTGCCCGGGCAGCGCTCGTGCGGATTCGGTCTTCCCGAATCCGCCCCACGAGCCGCTGCACCGGGCAGTTGCATGTTGACTATGTTGTGATGCGGCGTTGTGATGCGCCGGCTCCCTGCCGGCTTCCCGCCGCGGCCGGAGGTTCGCTAGTCGGCGATCTCGCTGGTGACCTTGGCCCCCAGCTCGACGGTGCGCGAGACCGTGCAGTACTTGTCGTGGGAGAGCTTCACGATGCGCTCGACCATGCCGGCGGCCTTGCGGCCCTCGTCGGTGTCCGGGAACTTCAGGTCGAAGGACATCTTGATGTCCTCCATGCGTCCGGCGCCCTCCTCGCTCAGCTTGTAGCCGCTGGCGGCCACCTCGAACTTCTCCGGCTCGCTGCGGCGCGTGGTGGCCACGTCGACGTCGATGGCCGAGCACCCGGCGATGGCCGCCAGCAGCAGCTCCACCGGGGTCAGCAGCCCTTCGCCCTGGCCGAATTCCAGGCTGGCACCGGTTTCGCCGCTGGTCGCCCGGTACCTTTTGGACTCTACTCGTTCGACTTTGACTTCACGCAGTTCACGGGTGTTTTCGCTCATGGATCTATCGTGACACGTCCGGGGCCGAAAGCCGGACATGGCGCAGCTGGATCCGGGCCAGCTGGTCGGTGTGCTCGGCTTCCTTTTCGATCTGGAACCCGTGGTCGAGAAAAAACGAGAGGGTGCTCGCGTTCTGCCCATTGATCTGGATGCAGGCCGCCGGGCACAGCGCGAGGATGTCATTCAGCAGCGCGCTGCCCACGCCGTGGTGGCGGTCGTGGTGGCGTACCCACAAGAGCTCGATCTGTGTTTCGCTCCAGGCGGCGAAGCCGATGATCTCCTTGCCCAGCTGGGCGATCCGCACCGAGACGCGCTGGGAGTAGACCGCTTCGAGAGCGTTGGCAACGGCGTCCACGTCGGCGGCCGAGAGGAAGTCGCGTCCTCCCTCCACCGAGTTGCGCCAGACATCCAGGAGTTCGGGTACTTCCTCCACGCTGGTCCAGTTGCGAAGAACGAGCCTCTCAGACATCTGAACTCCTTCCAGCCGTGGAATACTCCGCGTGTTGTCTCATGATTTTCTCCTAGTGGGATGCCACAGAGAAGCACGGATTGGTAACAAGTACCGACTCATCTGTGCCGTGAAAGCGGGCACGGGATCTCCGACTGTTACAACTCACGACCCGGCAAAGGCACGCACGGCCCGGCTCCAGGCGGTAATTTCTTCTGCCGCAATATCGGGTTGGTCAAGGTGCACGTTGTGCCCCGCCGCGGGAACGACAACGATTTCGGCCGATGGATACCTCGCAGCGAGCCTGCCCGGATCGGCGAAACCGGTGACGTGGTCCTGCATCCCGCACAGCATCAGCACCGGGCAGGCCAGCTGGGAGGTCCGCTCGACCGGCAGCTCGTCCAGGAAGTAGCGTTTGGACAGCTTGGCCAGCGAACGCAGGTTCACCGCGCGGATCCCGGGCAGCGCGTGGGTGCGGAAGCGTTGGAAGTTCTCCACCGTTTGGAGCACCGACATCTGTTGATAATGATCCGCGTCCTGCGTCGGCAGCCCGGCCAGCAGCTCGGGATCCTGCAGCAGGATTTCCCGCGGCGGCACGGTCCGCTGCGAATGCGCGGGATACACCAAGGGCGCCAGCATCGCCATGCCGACTACCTGGGGGCCGAAGCGGTCCGCCATCTCCTGGGCCAGCAGCGACCCGAGCGAGTTGCCGATCATCGCGAACGGCCGTTCCCCGCACTGCCGCCGGATCAGCTGCTCAAGCCAGTCGGCGATTTCCGGCAGGCCGCCGGCGCCGTCCAGTGCAGCGGTGCCTCCCATGCCGGGAAGGTCGACGTAGATCCGTTGGAAAACACCGGTCGCCGCCAGCACCTCGTCCAGGGCCAGGAGAATCCGGTGGTCGACCCCGTGCCCGTGAATCAGGACTAGTGGAATCCCTTGGCCCTTGGTATACGGCACGCCGGAAGCCAGGTTCTCGTTGATTTCCAAAAGTTTCTCCTCTCTCAAGGTGGTACTCACGCCCTCCTGCGGTTGCTCGCATTGCCACCCTGCTTCAGTCTTACCCTCGTGCCGATGACCGGGTCCGCCCTTCCGAAGACGACTTCCGCGACTAACCAACATTCCCATGCGCCATGCCAAGCTGGACCAAGGTGGGCCGGTCTAGGACTCCTGTTAAGTACCGGTGCTCGGTTGTAGAGATGCGACGGTGCAACCCAACAAAACGTGAAGTTTCTGATTCCCCTGCTTAAATAGGCCACGGCCGTTACAGTTCCTGTTTAATCAGGTTTTGCAACAGCCGTTGGACCTGTGGATTCCGATCTTGTCTAGGAATCCTCACGCATTGGCATGGAGTTTGGGACCCGATCCTCTATGCCTCGGTTCCGCCGTCAACCCGCAGTACCACTCCCGTGATGAAGGATGCTTGGTCGGACAGAAGGAATGCAACGGCATTTGCGATATCATCGGGTTTTCCCATCTGCTTCATGGGGATCCGGGCAATTTGTGCTGCCTTGACCTCAGACGGCAGGGATGCCAGCGCCGCAGTTTCAATTGCGCCCGGTGCTACCGCGTTGACCCTGATACCAAGACTGGCAGTCTCTTTGGCGACACTGCGTGTCAACGAAACCACGCCGTGTTTCGCGGCTCCGTAAGGTGTCATGTCGGGGGTCGCACTAATTCCGGCAAGGGAGGCGATGTTTACAATTCCTCCATGTCCTTGCTGGGTGAAGTGGGCAATCTGCGACTGCATGGACAGGAAAGTACCACGCAGGGTCACATTCACCGCGCGGTCCCATTCCGGGATGGAGATTTCCTGAACTGGTTTCGGACTCACCCCTAGTCCAGCGTTGTTCACAGCCATGTCCAGACGTCCGTAGGCGTCCAGGGCGAACGGCACCAGCTGCCCGACCTCGTCGACATCAGCGACATTCGCGTGCTTGTATGCGGCGCGTCCTCCTGCAACCTCAATGAGCGCGACGGTTTCCCTACCAGCTTCGTCGTTCACATCTGAGACGATGACTGCAGCTCCTTCAGCGGCCAGTCGCAAGGAAATTGCGCGGCCGATCCCCGCGCCCGCTGCTGTAACGAGTGCAACCTTATTCGTGAATATCATTTTTACCCTTCGTGAGTGTTTACCGGGGAAAATACTGTTAATGGAACGAACCGTCGACTCGGCAGTTCCAAGGACGTGGTCTCGTAGCGTGCGCATCTGCGACCGCCATGCCACCAATGCTGGAGTGTTCCTGTCCCGAGGCCGAGTGGATCTAGCGGTAGGTGGCTTACGTGGTGCTCAGGGTTTCAAGGAAAGTCCGATGAGAGCCGAAGCACAGAGGTGCGCATCGGCACTTGTCCGAAAGAGGCCGTTTACGAACCTCGAGCCGGGACGCAGTATCCATGCTGAAATTTGCTGGTCCAGAATCGTATGCCTGACCACAGCAAGAAACAGGCTCAACGCTTGATCCAAGTTCCGGGTCGGGCATCACGACATTGGCCATGAGGGTGCCGGGAATCACGACGTCCCCTTCGTTGCCACTCCGGGAGCGCCGCCATAGGGACCAAGATCGCTGAGGGACCGCCCGACGAAACGGCGACTTGGGCCCCGAACAAGCCGATCACGTCGTAAGGCCGCGGCATCGATCCAATGAATTCCAGGTTCATAGCGGCAAGAAACAACGGATGGATTAGACGCTGGCAGTGAAATCACCCACGGTGTCCGAGCTACAGGAGCCGTACCGCGCGAGAGCAGAGCTCCGCGCTGCATCCCAGTTAATGGCGAGCGGGGACGTTTAGCCGGCGACGGGGCCGCCTCAGTCCTGGCGGCCGAGCCCTGTCCTGAGAAGGCCATTGAATCGGCTTCATCCGTGCCTATAGTGGATGGCGCGCTGATCGTCGACAAGGAATCGATCGCAGGCTCCAGCGTTCCAAGTTGCGGTTGGCTGTTGGTAACCATGGGGTGACTGCCTTTGGATTGCTCCCGATTGACCATCCTCGCCGTAATCCAGCTCGGCGAAGGACAATACGCTTTCTTTACCACGATAGCTAACTGCTGACCGTTAGCCAGTATCCGATATGACGATTATCCTTTCGGCTTGAATTCCGCCGCGGATTCTTTGAATCTGCTACCACTCGATGAGTGCCGGCTTGCTGTGCATTTCCTCTACGCGTCCCGTCCGAACGTGTGGACGACTGCGTGATGCGGCAAGAATCCGTAGCGCAGATTCGGCTTTCCGTTTTCCACGATTCATAGGCAACCTGCTATCTGCCGCGTTCGCCTACCGGGAAGATCGACCGCAGCGCATGCTCGTGCTTGTCGACTTCGTTCACCGCTAACCGCTCGTCGCAGCACTCGGGACGAAAAACACCGTGGGTTTCCGCCGCAGCCGCGAACCTTCAGCCCTTCCCGCTAGCACCTGTGGGGACTGGCACGCAACGGGCCCATCAAGCAGAATGGCGATCATGAACATCAACGAGATCCTCACCGGCATGGTCCACCGCCCCATTGACGCCGCCCGCAATCTGCCGGCGCTGAGCGTCGAGCAGCTGAACGCGCATCCCGGCGGACACCCGAACTCGGTGGCCTGGCTGCTGTGGCACACCGGGCGCGAGGTGGACATCCAGCTGGCGGCGCTGTCCGGCAAGGAGCAGCTGTGGCACCGCTACCGCGACCGCTTCAACCTCGGCGACGCCGGCGACGGCATGGGCTACGGCCACACCCCCGCCCAGGCGCACGCCATCCGCGTGGACGACCAGGAACTGCTGCTGGAATACGTGGACGCGTCGCTGAGCGCGCTGGGCGACTACGCGGCGCACCTGGGCGCGGAGGAATTCGACGAGATCGTGGACCGCCGCTGGACCCCGGAGGTCACCCGCGGGGTGCGGCTGGTGTCCATCGTGGACGACGCCATCGTCCACGTCGGGCAGGCGGCCTATGCGGCCGGGGCGCTCAGCGCGGACGAGTCCTAGCGGCGCCGGCGCCCGCGGATCCAGACCAGCAGCAGGTGGCGGAGCATCGCGATGAACACCAGCGCCCAGACGATCACCGCGACCGCCAGCGCGCCGTGCCCGATCGCCTCCACCATCGGCAAGCTGTCCACGCGCCCAAGGTTCAGCGAGGCCACCGCGAACATGCCCACCGGGAACACGATGGACCACAGCGCCGGGGTGTAGCCCAGCGGCACCCGGTGCACCAGGTGGCGCCAGACCCCGGCGCCGATCAGCATCGGGATCAGCCACAGGCAGAAGCTCCAGAACACCGCCACGGTGGAGGCGATCAGCACCCGGGTCGCGTCGATCATCGGGGTGGAGTCCATCTGCACGATCTTGGTGCCGGCCACCACCGCGATCGCCATCGCGCCCATGGCCACCCAGTAGGGCGGCTCGAACTGCTGCGGGGTGATGCCGAAGTGCACGATGCGCAGCAGCACCAGCACCGCGATCCCCGCGTACAGCGCCACGCCCACCGACCAGGACAGCACCGCCAGCAGCCCGACGACGTCCCCGGGCACCCCGGCGGCCGGTTCGACCACGCTCAGGCCGATCGCCAGCGACTGGCTGGCCACTGCCCAGATGAACCAGGTGCCGTTGGTGCGCGCCAGGATCGGCTCGCCGTCGCGGGTCATCAGCACCTGCCAGGGCAGCACGTAGCCGAACACGAACCACAGCGCCGCGGCGAAGAGCACCAGCGGAGCGGCGACCCGCAGCAGCCCCTCGGCGGCCAGCCGCACCGCCAGCACATCGGTGCCCGCCACCACGGTGAAGTAGGCGAAGGCCGCTTCGGGGCTGCGCAGATCGTGCAGCATGGCCGTGCGGCAGGCCGCCGCCCGCCAGATGTACAGCACCCAGAGCACCGCGTAGGACGCCGCCGCGATCACCAGCAGCACCAGCGACGGCACCCGGGCCCCGACCTCGTGCAGGCCGATCGAGACGATGCCGGTGCCCATGACCAGCGCGAAGTATCCCGGGGCGAGATGCTCCAGTGCGCCGCCCGCACCCGGGGTCCGGGGCGGGTGTCTGGTCGATTCTGCCGCTGCGTCGGGGCTCATGAGCCCAGCCTACGACGCACACGCCCCGCGCAATAGAGCCTTTTCGCGCCCGCTAGCGCCGGTGCCGCAGCGGCGCGGCGGAGAGCTCCTCCAGCCGCCCGGATGCGTGCTGCCGGGCGAGGTGGGCGGCGCGTTCCTCAGCCGTCGGCAGGGTGCCGCCTTTCGACTACGACATTCCGGGCCAGCGTCTTGAAGCGCGTGCCGTCCTCCTGGCGCACCGTGAGGGTGAGCGCACCGGTCTTGCTGGTGTTCAGGTCCTCCACGGTTCCGCTTTTTCCCTTGTGGGTTCCGGCCGCGACCCGGCACCGGTCGCCGTTGCCGGGCTGCGCGTCCCCTGCAGGGTGTGCATTCTCGCTCATGGGTGCCAGTTTAAGCCGGGGGCGCCAACGAGGCGAGCCCCCGGCGGGCATCCGGGATGCGCTCCTAGCCGATCCGGGTGATCGCCGGGAACACGTAGTCCTGGTCCAGGATCCGCGGATCCGGCTCGTACATGCGCAACACCGGTCGGAAGGCGCCGGCCGGCGTCGGCAGCCAGTTGGCGCGATCCCTCGCATCGGCCGGCTCCCGGTGGGAGAGGTGGATGACCAGCGACCCGTCCGGCTCGAATTGCAGCCCTTCGGTGCGGTCGCCCAGCGAGTAGCGGTCGATGGGGTTTTCCACCAGGAAGTAGTTGGGCACGTCGTACATGGTCAGCGACCAGAAGGCGCCCACCGGCGGGGTCGGGTCCAGGTGCAGCCGGTAGCTGTGCGCACCGGTGAGCGGCTGGTCGTCCTGGTCCACGTAGGTGGCCGTGTAGGCGGCCTCGAAGGCCTGGTTGCCCCACAGCCCGCCCAACGCGGCTCCCGCGCGCTGGGCGATGCGGCGCTGCGGATCGGCGATCTTGTAGCGGTCCTCGTCCAGCGAACCGACTTCGAAGTAGTCAAGGTTGTAGTCGAAGGAATGGTAGGCCAGGTTCCAGCCGTTGACCACTGCGTTTCCGCCCCCGGAGGCCAGCAGCTCATCCAGCGCGGCACGGCCGGCGGCGAAGGCCTGCTCCAGCTGCTCCTCCCCGGCCTCGGCCAGCTGCAGGGCGCCGCGCTGCAGCTGCCCATCGCGCGGCGCCGGGGCGAACTCCCGACTCCAGGCGCGGAACTTCGCCCAGAAGTCCAGCGCCGGCGCACCGGTCTCGGGGACCGGGGGCAGCCCGGCCGGCCCCGCGGCGGCATCCAGCGGCGTAAGCGTCGTGGCATTCTGCAGCGCATGCGCTGCGGGAAGATCCGCCTCGTTGTCCACCGCCCAGCGTCCGACGATGCTGGCGACGCGCGTGGGCACCCGCACCACCACCGCGTCGTCCGGGGCCTGGCCCTCCCAGCCCGGGGGCACCAGCAGGTAGCGCCCGGCGCCGGTTCCGGTGGCGCGGTGCCCGACATACGCGAAGTTGTCAGTCCAGGCGCTGACGAACTGCAGCACGTAGTAGCGGCCGGCGGCCTCCGGCACCTGAAGCAGGATCGGTCCGACGCCCAGGTCCAGCTGCGCCATGGAGTAGATCGTGTCGTTGTTGATGGTCACGAAGGTGTCCTCGGGACCGGCCAGCGACCGGGCGTGGCTGAAGGTGTTCCACGGCGCGGCGGGATTCTTGCCGACGCCGGTGGCCACATAGCGGGCCACCTGCTCCAGGTTGAAGACCAGCGGGAAGGCGTAAAGGTAGGAAGCGAGCAGTTCCTCACGGCGTGGGCTCATGGGAGCGGTCCTTTCAGGCGGCGCGCCGGACCCGCGGTCCGGCATCATTGCCCCCCAGTCTGCCCCGCCGGGCACCCGGGCGCATCCTCAATCGTTGATGATTGGCGGTGCTGCGCCCGGCATTGCGGCCCGGCGGCGCATGCGCGCGACCAGGTAGTCCAGCCAGGCGCCCACGTTCCTCCGGGCCTGGCCGGTATCCGGGTAGCGGCAGCGCAGGTGCACCCCGGCCTCGTCCAGGATGAACCAGAGCATCACCGAGTCGGTGCGGATCGCGGCGCTGACATACTGCGGCTCCAGCACGGTGGCCGGCAGCTGCACCGGCAGCCTGCGCAGGTCCAGCCAGGACACCGCGAACATGCCCGGCGCCTGCGGCATCCCGCCGAAGGGTTCCATCAGCGGCGCCAGCGGCCAGGAGCCCAGCGCGATGGCCTCCTTCACCGCGGCGGCGCAGGCGCGCGGGTCCGGGTCCGCGGATTCAAGCACCGAGTTGGTGATGAACCAGCCCACCGCATCGAACCAGCGCGGCTCGGTGCGGCTGTGCACCGGGAACACCGCGCGCAGCGGTTCCCCGGCCAGCGCGGCGGTGGTCTCGGTCATCATCGCCACGCTGAGCGCCAGCGTTGACACCCCGGCCGCCTTGGCCTGCGCGGAGAAGTCGGCCAGGGCCGCGGTGCCGAGCACGTCGCGCACCTCCACGCGTTCGGGCTGCGGACTCGGATCCCCCAGCGGCAGCCCGAAGCGCGGCATGGCCCCGCCGCCGGCCTCGATCAGCTGCGCCCAGCGCCGGCGCACCCCGTCCGGGGCGGGGGCCTGCCGCGCCAGGGAACGGGTGTGGTCGGTGAAATCCGGCGCCGGTTCCACCCCGGGATCCGCCCCCGCGCCGATGGCTTCCAGCGCGGCGACCAGGTCCCGTGCGAGCACGAGCATGGACCACATGTCCACGTGGGAGTGGTCCGATCCGATTACCAGCGCCGGGCCGTCCGCGGTCTCGATCAGGCACAACCGGTGCGCGGGCCGCTCGAAGGGCGCGCAGCTGGCATCCAGCACCCGCTGCACCGCTGCATGCATGGTTTCGCCGGGCTCCACCCGGTGCTCGATCCACGCGCCGGGCCCGAACCGCACCTGGTGCAGCTGCGCGCCGGCGGGATCGGCGTCTCCGCCGGGCCCGGCGGTGAAGACCGTGCGCAGCGTCCCGTGCCGGGCCACGACATGCTCCCAGGCGGCCGAGAGCTCGCCGCGCGGCACGGGTCCGGGCAGCCGGAAGGACAGCGCCATCCACGAGCCGGGCCGGTCGCCTTCCCCCACGTGCCGGGCCTGGTCGAAAGACACCGGCAGCCGGTCCCCCACCGCGCCCACGTCCAGGTCGTAGCTGAGCAGCGGGCCGAACGGCAGGCGCAGATACTGGATGTGGGTCAGTCGCATACCACGTATCATATTCGCAAAGCCACCGGAACAGAGCGGAGCCGCGGATGCATGAATTCCACGTGCCGAATGCGCGGATCGCCTGGGCGTTCAGCGACGAGGCCGGCCACCCTGTGGTGCAGCTGCACGGCCTGACCTCCAGCCGCTCCCATGACCGGCTGCTGAACCTGGATTTGGGCCGGGCCCTGTCCGGCACGCGGCTGCTGCGCTACGACGCCCGCGGCCACGGCCATTCCACCGGGCGCCCGGTGCCGGAGGACTACCTGTGGCCGGCGCTGGCCGATGACCTGCTGCGCCTGCTGGACTATTGGTTTCCCGGCGAACAGGTCCACGGGGTCGGCCCCTCCATGGGCACCGGCACCCTGCTGCATGCGGCGGTGCGCCAACCGGAGCGCTTCAGCGGATTCACGCTGATGCTCCCGCCCACGGCCTGGCAGACCCGTCCCGCGCAGGCCGAATCCTACCGGCGCACGGCCGAGGGCATCGAGGCGCTGGGGCTGCAGGAGTATTTTGCGCGCGGCCCGGAATCCCCGCGGCCGCCGGCCGCGGCGGACAACCCGCAGGTGCTCCCCCACGTGGCCGAGGAGCTGCTGCCCTCGATCTACCGCGGCGCCGCCCTGAGCGACCTGCCGTCGGCCGCGCAGCTGGCGCGGGTCGCGGTCCCGACCACGATCCTGGCCTGGACCGGCGACCCGGGACATCCGCTGTCCACCGCGCAGGCGCTGGCGGGCATCCTGCCCCATGCCGAGCTGCAGGTGGCCGCGACACCGCAACAGGTGGCGGACTGGCCCCAGCTGCTGGCGCGGGACGTCGCCCGGCGGGCCGGCTGAACGCCGGCGGTCCATGCCGCGTCGCACGGGTCCCGGACCAGCCTGCGCCGCGCCGTGTCCGGGCAAGCCAGTCAACCAGCAGCGCCCGCAGCAGCAGCGGCTGTTCATGGGGCAGGGCGTGCCCGGCCCCATCGAGAACCGCCAGCGTGGAGTTCGGAAAATCCGCGGCGGCGCGCATCGTGCCGGCGAACCCGACGGTCGAATCCTGCCGCCCGGCCACCAGCAACGTCGGCGGCTCGTAGGTGGAAGGCGCCGCAGCGACCAGCTCCCAATGCCGGCCGATCCGTTCCATGGCCTGCGCATCGGCCAGTTGCGCTCCGGGCGCCACGAAACGCTCATAGCGTTCCAGCATGCCGCGGGTGTGGAGGACGAAATACTGCGTGAAACCCCGGTCTTCGCTCTGGACCCCGGGCACCAGGACCCGGTGCTCGGGAACCTCGGCATCGCCCGGCAGCAACGGGCAGACCAGAGCCAATCCAGCGACCCGCTGCGGCGCGGCCAACGCCATCGCCCGCGCGTAGTAGGCCCCGGCGGAATGGCCGGCCAGCAGGTAGGGGGCCCCGCCGCTGGCCCGGTCCGCGAAGTCGAGCAGGACCTCCAGCACATCCTCGGCGCCCCCGATTTCCGGCCCGGCTGCGGTTCGCCCCATCCCGGGCAGGTCAGGATAGATGCGCCGATACCCCGGCACGCCGTCGAAGGCCGGCTCGAAGCAGGCCTGCGGTTCGCGGTGGTCGACGCCGCCGCCGTGGAGAACGAGCACCGGCACCCCGGATCCGTGTTCGGCGTAGTGCACCACGGTGGTTCGCGTGGGAATGTCCATTGGCCCATGGTGCGCCCGCCGGGCGCCGTGGACAACGGCCGTCCGCCGTTCTTCGGCCGCCGTCCAGCCTCCGGCCTTGGGCCAGCCGGAGGGAGCTGCCCGAAGGGAGCTGCCGCGGCCGCTTGCCGAAGGGCCCGACCCGCGTGCAAAATGTGACCATCAGCCACTTCGTTCAAAGGATCAGCGCATGTCGTTCCAGGCCTATTTGGACACCATCGAGAAAAAGACCGGGCTCACTCCCCGGCAGCTCGTCGAGCTCGCCGCGGCCAAGGGCCTGGACCAGCCGGGGGTGAAGGCCTGCGAGATCCTGGCGTGGCTCAAGGACGAGTACCAGCTGGGACGGGGCCACGGGATGGCGCTGGTCTACGTCATCCAGAACGGCCCGACGATCAGCTCCAAACACGTCGGCTCGGATTCGGTGCACCGCGACGACTCCGAGACGCTCTGGCTGGACGGCATCGCCACCAAACCGGAAGGCTGACGGCCGCGCCGCCGCCGGCCCCGGCTAGGAACCCGACAGCTGCCGATACGCGTCGGCGGCGGCTTCCTTCAGGAATTCCTCCGGCCAGTAGCCGCGCAGGGCCTGGCCGAACTCGATCTCCTGCAGCGTCGCACCCGCGGCGTGCGCCTGCGACAACACCGCCGCCAATGCGCTGAATCTGCCGGCCTGGTCGACCAGGAATGCGCGGTCCACGGGAGCCCCGTGCCCGGGCACCAGCACCTCGGTGTCCTGGATGCGTTCGGCCAGAGATTCCAGCACCAGCGGCCAGCCCAAGGGATAGGATCCCGAGCCGAACATGGGCGGCCCGGATTCCTCGATGACGTCCCCCAGGAACCACACCCCGGCATCCGGAATGCGGATGGCAAGGTCGGTATCGGTATGCCCCGGGCCCAGCGGCAGCAGCTCCAGTTCGCGTCCCCCGGGACGCACGACCTGCGCGGAGTCCACCAGCGCGGTGGGCGGGGTCAGTTCCACCTGGCTCCAGGACATCTCCGGCTCGAGGTCGGGCCGCTCGCGCACGAGGTCCAGCCGGGGCCCTTCAAACTGCTCGAAGTGCCGCGGGATCAGGTAGTGGCCGTAGATCGGGATGCCGGCCCGGGCGAAGACCTGGTTGCCGAAGGTGTGGTCGTAGTGCGCATGGGTGTTCACCACCGCCACGACCGGCTGCCCGAAGCGCCGCGCGACGTCGTGCATGATTTCCCGCGCCTCGGCGGGATCGTTGCGGGTATCGATGATCGTCGCCCCGTGCGGCCCGAGGACCGCTCCCACCGAGACATCCAGCGGGTCGTAGCGCCGCTGGAAGACCCCGGGGCCGACCTCCCTCCAGCCACCGCCGCTCATGCTTCCTCGCTGAAGGCCAGTCCGGCAAGGCCCGGCCAGGGGTCGGTGGCCAATCGGCCGTAGGTGGCCACGTCGATGCGCCGCCCGTCGATGGGGAACTTGGCCCGTTCGGTTCCCTCGCGGATGAATCCGGCGGCCCGGGCCACGCCGCCGGAAGCCGGGTTGTCCACCCTATGGCCCAGCTCCAGCCGTTCAAGCTCCAGGGCGGTCAACGCCCAGTTCGCGACGGCCGCCGCGGCCCGGCTGGTCCACCCGCGGCCGCGTGTTTCGGAAGCCATCCAGTACCAGAACCAGCCGCTGCGATTGGCCGCATCGGCGTTCACGCACACCAGGCCCACCAGCCGGTCCTGGAGAACGACGGCCCACGGATGCCGGTTCGAGTCCGGTTCCAGCAACGCCGCCACATAGCGCTCAGCTTCCCGGGGCGAGCCCACGGACCCCTGCCGTTCCATGCCCGTGCCCGGTGCGAAGGCACGCAGCACGTCCCCCGCGTCGGAGGCCCGCAGCCTCCGCAGGCTCGCCTGCGCCTCCCCCGCGGGATCCTGCCCGGCCCCGCCGCGTCCGCCGCCGGGCGCTTCTGCCTGCGGCGCCGCGGCCACCAGCACCGGCTCCCCGCCGGTCAGGTCCAGGATCGGCAGGTCCTCCCGCAGCACGTCGGCGTACATCAGCCGCAGGTCGTGGCGCAGTTCCTGCAAGGTTTCCCCGAACGGTCCCATGGCGTTGGCGGTGTACGCCGGAGGCTTGCCGGGGTCGGACTCGTACAGCTCGCGGACGTTCCAGCTGATGTTCCCCTCGCCGTCGGCATTCCGCGACGCCGCGTATCTCCACGAGTGCATGCTCATGGCCCCAGCCTACCGATGCCCCCGGCCCTTGTCTGCCGCCGCCCGGCGTGCCCTTCGGTGGCGCCACGGGAGTCGGCCGGCGAGGATGGGACCATGACGATCACCTACGAATCCGGCCGGCTGCCGGCGCGCGATGAACTGCTGGCCCTGTACGACGCGGTCGGATGGACCTGCTACACGCAGGACCCGCAACGGCTCGAAGCGGCGATCGCCGCATCGCTGTCGGTGGTCGCCGCGCGCGCGGCGGGCCGCCTGGTCGGCCTGGCGCGCATCGTCGGCGACGGACTGACCATCGCCTACCTGCAGGACCTGCTGGTGGCTCCGGAGCACCAGCGCGCCGGGGTTGGCAGCGAGCTGTTCCGCCTGGCGTTCCTTCCCTACGACGAGGTCCGGCAGAAGGTCCTGATCACCGACGACGAACCGCGCCAGCTGGCCTTCTACCGGTCCATGGGCTTCAGCGAAATCCGCGACCTGGAACATCCCACCAGGGCGTTCGCCAGGTTCGGCTGACCGCCGGCGGCATGGCCGCGACAGCATTGCGTCGACAGCATTGCGTCGACAGCATTGCGTCGACAGCTGCGATGCGGCTGTGCTGTACTGGGCCATGGGCCTGCTTCGCCGGTACCGCTCCACGGGAGCCGATCCGCTGTTCGGACATCCCCTCCGTGCGCACCACGGTGTCGCGATGGAGGGCTATTTCTGGCGCATCACCGACCCGGACACCGGGCGCGTGGTCATCGCGCTGTGCGGAGCCAACCAGGGGCCCGACGGGCCGTGGGCCACCCTGGGCCTGGCGGCCTGGCCCACCGGATTCCTGCGGACCGCCGCCGTCGACGGGGCCTGGACCGATCCGGACCGGCTGGGCGTCCGGGCCGGCGCTGGCCTGCGGGCCTTCGATGCCACCTGTCAGCGCCTGCACCTCGATCTGGGCCCCGGCGCCGGACTCGACATGGAGATCCGCGATCCGCTGCCCTGGCCGCACCGTGCGCTGGGCGGTTCCAGCGTATTCCAGATGGTGCCGGGCCTGAACCAGTACTGGCACCCGTGGCTGCTGGGCGGCAGGGCCTGCGGCACCGCGGCTCTGGGCGATTCCGTGTGGGAGTTCGAGAATGCGCAGGTGTACGCGGAGAAGAACTGGGGGCGCGAAGGCTTCCCGGACTCCTGGTGGTGGGGCCAGGCCCAGGGCTTCGCGGATCCGCTGGCCTGCGTCGCGTTCGCCGGAGGCCTGGTCACCGCCGGGCCGCTGCGCACCGAGGTCACCGGACTGGTTGTCCGCTTGCCCGATGCCCGGGTCATCCGTCTGGGCGACCCGCTGATCAGCCCGGTGGCCACGCGCACCGGCGACGAGCAGTGGCGGTTGTCCGGCCGCGGCTACGGTTGGCGCATCGATATCGAAGCCTCCGCCCCGCTCGATGCGGCGTTCGTGCTGCCCGTGCCGCTGCCCAGCGAGCACCGCAATGTCCCCGGAGACCTGGAGCATCTGGCCGGTGAGCTGAAAGTGACCGTGCGCCGCCATGGGCTGCTGGTCTGGGAAGGCAGCACCGCGCTGGCCGCGCTGGAACATGGCGGGCTGGCACGGGCCCGGCAGGAACTTCGCCGGCGCGGGCTGGACGATACGCTCCCCTCAGCTCCGCCTGTGCAGCGCGAGCGGTGACTCCCCGCGGGCCGAGGCGCCTGTGCTCGTGACGGTGCACGGAACCCCAGCCGGGGATAGTGCGACCGGGCACCAGGTGCCGTCGTTGGAGAGCCGGCGGCGGACGGCCGGCAGCAGCCGGCCGGTGGCGGATCTGGCAACGCTGATCGGCGCCGACGCGCCAACTCTTCGGCAGCGCCCGCAGCCAACCCAGAATCATCCTGAGCTGAACAACGCCTGCAGCGCACAGGATCGCGACAAAGATCCAATGTGTGCCTCCGTCGGGAAAACGATCGCTGCCGACGAATCCGGCCACGCGTGCGGCTGTTGCGGCAAAGACAAGAAACCCGCTGCTGAGCATGCTGCCCCGCTTGAAGCGATGGCGGGTCAGCGGCCGTGGAAACGAGACGAGAGACCACAGCGCATACAGCCCCACCGGAATCCAGGCCATCCACAGTGCGGATCGATGCTCGGGAAGGTTCCGTCGTCGGCCATCCCGCCTCCGGCGGGGTATTCACCGGTGACAATGCCGATCGTCAAGGCTGAAACCCCCAGAATGAGAAGTGGAAGCAGATCGAAAACGACGGCGAGAAGCACTCCTGTGGAGAGGAACCCGGCCAAAGGTATCCAAGATAGCGCGCGCTGGCCGCGGTTCCTGGCCGGTCTGCATCATGTCCTGCCTTCCAATCTCGATGCTGAAAACCTATCGGACCGGCAAATCCTCGATCTGTTCTGCGGCAACACGCAAAAGATCCTGAGACGGTAATGTGCAAAGTACTAATCATCTGGAGAGGAACCAGCAATGACACTGCACCCTGGTCTGTCGGCAGTCGCCGGTCTCATCGGCACGTGGCGAGGCGAAGGGGCTGGCGAATACCCGACCATCGACCCCTTTGCGTACACCGAAGAAGTGACGTTCTCGGACGTGGGAAAGCCGTTCCTCCACTACATGCAACGCACCTGGTCCCCCGCCGGTGCGCCCATGCACACCGAAACCGGGTACCTGCGCCTTGTCGACGGATCCTCCGTGGAGTTCGTGCTGGCACAGCCCACCGGGCAGGCAGAGCTGGCCGAAGGCCCCCTCGCGGCGACGGCCGACGGATTCACCTGTGAGCTGGCATCACGAGTCTCCAACTCGGCGAGCGCCAAGCAGGTAGATGGCACCGAACGGCGGATCGAACTCGCCGGCGACGTCCTGACCACCCATTTCGCGATGGCGGCGGTTGGCGTGCCCATGACGCACCACTTGAAATCCGTGATGCACCGGGTCTGACAGGGTCCGCCCGACTTCAGGAGCTGTTGCCGGCTCATGCTTGCGTGGCCAGGTGTCCGCTGTCCCCGGGGAATTCCGCGGGGAGGGCGGGCACTTGGTTTGCGGTGCCCCAGTGATGGCGGGATGCCGCTGCATCGGCGTCATCGCGTGGAAGCTGCCGTGGAAACCGCTGCTTCGGGCCTTCGTGAAGGCCTAAGCCTGCAGCACGTAGCGCAGGGTCTCCACGACCTGGCCGGTGGTCTTGCACCATCCCTGGGCGCCGGCGTCGACCTCCTTGAGCGGGTGCACGATGTCTTCATCGTGCAAGGCCACATAGGGCTTGCCCAGCGCGGCGCAATACCCGGCGTCGAAGGCCGCGTTCCACTGCTTGTACTTGTCTCCGAAGCGCACCACCACGAAGTCGCTCTTCTCGATCAGGGTGCGGGTACGGATGGCGTTGATCTTGGATGACTGATGGTCACGCCAGAACTAGCTGGAGGTCTCCCCCCAGGTGGTCGCCGGCGGCGTCGCTGGCCGGGTGGTCCGTGACCGGAGCGGTGAAAACGATGTCCAGGCCTGCGGCCTCGGCGCCGCGCTGGATCTCATCACGCCAATCGGTGTGGATCTCTCCCGACAGATAAACAGTGAAACTCATGGCCGACGGCTCCTTCGCTGGGACAGACGGACCCGGTTGGTCCTCGAATCCCTCATCCTATGGGCCGCATTCGCTATTTCCGCTTCGGGGCCACAGCGCTCCTTAACAATCTCAGCGGCCCGGGCGGCGGCTGCCTCGGCCGTGCGCCGGCTACAGTCCCGAGGCCAGCAACTGCCGCCATCGCTGCGGCATGGGCGCGTCGATGGACAGCGTGGACCCGTCGGGCTTGGGAATGGTCATTGTGGCCGCATGCAGGTAGAGCCCGTTGCCGCCCGCTGCTGCGACCTTGCGGTTGAAGGCCTTGCTCCCGTAACGGTCATCCCCCGCGATCGGGTGTCCCGAATACTGCAGGTGCACCCTGATCTGGTGCTTCCGACCCGTCAGCAACTGGACCTGGAGCAAGCTGGCGTTCCTGCCGATACGGCGCTGCACCTTCACCCGGGTCTCGGCCCGCTGGCCGGACGGCGCCACAACCACCTTGTCCTCCCGGCGTTGCAGCGGCGCATGTATCACGGTGGCCTTGCTGTCCCAGCTGCCGGCGACGACGGCCAGGTAGTGCCGCTCAATCTCCGCTTCCCTGTCGCGCAACAAATCATGCAGGTAACGCAGCATGCTCGGGGTCTTGGCCAGGACCAGCACCCCCGAGGTATCCCGATCCAGCCGGTGGCTCAGTTCAAGCTGCGGCAGCTCGGGGCGCAGCTGGCGGAAGGCCTCGATCACTCCGGCCGCGACGTCGGTGCCCTTGTGCACCGCTACGCCGGCTGGCTTGTCGACAACCAACAGGTCCCTGTCCTCGAACAGCACCGCATTGCCCAGGCTCTTGAGCAATGCGGTAGGAACCTGCGGCGCCCGGGCTTCTGCCGGCGCCGCGTCCAGGACCGGCATCTGGATGGTGTCTCCTTGGGCCAAGCGGTACGTCTGGTCGATCTTGCGTCCGTTGATACGCAACTTGCCGGTACGCAGCAGCTTGAACAGCTGGCCCGCGGGCACGTGCTTGAACTGGGAGCGGAGGTACTTGTCCAATCGTCGGCCAGCGTGCTCGCTGTCCACGACGATCCTCTGGTTCCCTGATCCGCGCGGTGTCATGAGTTGGGGCTGCAAAGCTGTCCCAGGCAATCAATCACTCCATATGCTGGTCCCGTTGGTTCTCGGGGCTCGGCGGTGCCGTTATCGGCGGGTCATTCGCTGGCGGCATCCGAGCGGTTGCGGCCATGCAGCAAGGCTCGAAAAGGCCAACTTTCATGGTACCGCGTTCAACTACGGACATCAGAATCCTCTGGTTCTCGAAGGCCGTGCTGGGTCCGCTGAAGCTGGTGCGCCACCCCGAGGCCCCGGCGACAGTTCCCCGTGTGCGGCCAGGCCCATCCACACCGATGACCGCAGGACCACTGCGTCCCGCCCATGACGCACCATTGGGGCTCGCCGTTGCGGTGAAGTTCACCGCTTCCGCCGTACCGCGCCGCCTGCCGTGGCCATCGCGCTCGGAGGGATAACGGCCACGGGATTCATGCTCTGGTGGCCTCGGGATGCAGCAGCGGGCAGCAAGCCAGCAGTGCTCCCCCGACCACGGAGCCCAAGCCGCCTACGGCCATGTCCGAGAGAGTGTCTTCATACGCGATATAGATCTCGTTGCTGGCGAGTTCGCGGCCTATCCATTCGATCATTTCCCAGAGGGCGCCGGCTGAAAGCCCCAGAGCGGTCACCAGCGTGACACCCATGCGCGGGGAAAATGCCGGCGAACGAGGATCGGGCAACACCTTGGCATGGGTTAACGCCAGATAGAGCATGACGGCAATTGATCCGTTGCCCAGAAAGTGCACGGCCAGATCCCACCACGCTATCCGCACATACAGGTCGAGCACGTTGCTCCACGCGGCGGCCTGCAGGATCACCACGATCGCGGCGTCGGCGATCGGCCGCATTCCAAGGAACCTCGGTGCCACGCATCCGGGCAGCGCGAAGGCCAGGATTGCCGCGTCGGTGGGTCCGTACACCACCGCCGCCACCACGACGCCCAGTGCAGCAAGGCACCTGAGGACATCCGCGCCAACGGCCGCCGGGCCGTGGAGCCGGCGCAGGAAGTTCTCAATCATTCCACCGCTCCTGTTCCGGCAGCCGGAGCACCGCCTGCACGGGCAGGTGGTCCGACCCCCATCCCCCGTGGTAGCGCAGGCCGTTGGCGCCTGCCGCGGTGACCAGGATCCCGGGCGAGACGAGAATCCAATCCAGCTTGCGGCCCTCGGTCCGCGGAACACGATAAGACCCCAGCGTCCCCCACGCCATGCCCAGGGAGCGCCGTGCCCTGCCTGATGCCTCGAGCAGACCGTAGGTGCGCGTCAGCTCCTGCATTTCCGCGGCATCCAGCCCCGCATTGAAATCACCGGTCACCAGGACCGGAACCGGGCTCTGCGCGACCAGCTGGCCGATGCAGTGCACGGAGCGCCGTCGCGAGCCCGGCGACAAGTGGTCCAGGTGGGTGTTGACCATCTGGACGCAATGTCCAGTGCGCCGATCCCGGAAGCTCGCCCGAACGAGTATCCGCGGCAGGAGGTTTCCCCAGGAGATCGAGCCGGGACGGTCGGGGCGCGCCGACAGGGCACGTTGTTCCCAGCACAGCAGTTCAAGGCGCTGCGCATCGAAGATGATCGGGCAGCGTTCTCCGCGCCCCCGGCGGCTCCGTCCGTAGCCCACCGACCGGTAGGCGGAGCCGAGCGCCGACAGGACGAAGTCCACCTGGGAAGGAAGGGCTTCCTGCAGGCCGAGCAGGCTCGGGCGCTCGGACTGCAGCAGGGACTTGATCCTAGGAGCCCTCACATCCCATCGATCCGCTGTCCGGCCCAGTGCATAACGGGTACGGCGCCTGATGTTCCAACTCATGACATGGATATCCGCCACACCGATCTCCCCGGCGAATGGCCTGCTGGCAGGGCGGGGCCCGGAGCCGCGTCCGCGCTCAGGCGACGCGGGAACCACTGGCGTTCCTCGTGTCCCGAGGGTGATTTCCACGGTCGACGCCGAGCAGCCTTTTCCAGCGTCGGGGCGGGAATTCATCGGGCCAATGCACTAGAACGGTTCGGAAGCCGCGGCGCAGGCGTTTTGCGAAGGCGCGGGCGTCGAAGAATGGGCGCATCGACACCCCCATCATCGACGACTTCACATAGCCGACTTTGTGGTTCGCTCCAAGATGGAAGGCAAGATCCAGATCGTCATGAAGCTCGGGATCCCGGCGATGGGCCGCAGTGCGAATCTGCGCCCAGGCTTCCCGACGCAGCCCCATATTGGATCCGAACAGCGGACGATGGCCCAAGGCAGGTGCCGTGGCCAGCACGTACACCCCCAGGTAGACCGCGGCCAAGGGAGCGCGAAGCGCCCGGGGGCCGTCGGTGAAACGCGCGGGTCCGGTCAAGGCCGCGGTGCCCGGGTTCCGGGCAAATGCGTCCACCATGTCCTCCACCCAGGTCGCCGGAGGCACGCAGTCGGCATCCAGGCGCAGGATAATCTCGCAGCGGGCATGGTCATACCCCGCTGCGCTGGCCGCGGGGATACCGGGCTCTGGACACGCCACCACTGCTGCACCGGCGTCGCGCGCCACCTGCGCGGAATCATCGGTCGACGCGTTGTCCACGACGACGATCTCGTCGGCGGCGCGGGTCTGGGCCTTGAGTGCAGCAAGGCACCGGGCCAGCAGGGGGCCGTCGTTTTTCACGGGAATGACTATCGAGACCGTGGACCGCCCCGCCGGTCCGGCCTGACGACCCGTGATCTCATAGTCCATATCCTGTGGCACCGTGTTCATGGAGCCTAGGCTATCGTCTCCGCGATCCGGCGCCGCCCAAACTGGATGCCAGCAGAAAAGGCAGACTGCGGCAATCCGGCCGGAAGCCTCGCGCCGACGCGCTGCACGGAAATTCCGTCGAAACCAGGCGTAGCGACGCCGGGATACTAGGCTGAAAGCATGGCAACCGTTATTCTCGTGCGGCACGGCCGCTCCACCGCAAATACCGCCGGCGTGCTGGCGGGCCGCGCCGACGGCGTCAGCCTGGACGAGGTGGGCCGAGAGCAGGCGTCGCTGGCCGGAGAACGGCTGGCCGCCGTCCCCCTGGTCGGGGTGGTCTCCAGCCCGCTGGAGCGCTGCCTGCAGACCGCCCAATTCATCATCGACCGCCAGCCCCAAGCGCCCTTCGCGCCCATGGACTCCGGCCTGGTCGAATGCGACTACGGCCAGTGGCAGGGCAAGACGCTCAAGGAGCTAGCCACCGAAGAGCTGTGGAAGGTGGTCCAGTCCCAGCCCTCCGCGGCCGCGTTCCCGGGCGGCGAATCCCTGGCGGCCATGCAGGCGCGCGCGGTGGCCGCCATCCGCCGCCGCGATGCGGCCTTCGAATCCGAGCACGGCCCCGGCGCAGTATGGGCGGCCGTCAGCCACGGCGATATCATCAAATCGATTCTCGCCGACGCGCTGGGCACCCACCTGGACATGTTCCAGCGCCTGAACGTCGGCCCCGCGTCGGTGTCGATCGTGCATTACGGGCCGCACCGTCCCAGCGTTTATGCGATCAACACCGAGGCCGGCGATTTGTCCTGGCTGGCCAAGGCCGCCCCTGCGGGCGACGCCCCGGTCGGCGGCGGCCCTGGACACCAGGCGCCGTGAACGTCTTCGGCCTAGAATATTGACATGTCTACACGTGTTCACGAGTTTTCCTGGCCAGATCGTGTCGTGGTCGGCGTCATCGGCGATCCGGGATCGCGGGCGTTCTACCTGCAGGTGCGCGCCGCCAAGCAGCTGGTGACGCTCGCCCTGGAGAAACAGCAATCGGCGGCGCTCGCCGAGAAAATCGACGAGGTGCTCGACCAGCTCGGCGCGGTCGAGGGCAACCCCTTCAGCGTCCCTGCCGGCACGCCCCTTGAACTGGTCGACAACGACCCGCTCGAACCGGTCGAGGTGCAGTTCCGCATCGGCGCGATCAGCCTGGGCTGGGATGCCACCACTTCGCAGATCGTCATCGAGCTCTATCCGCTGGGCGAAGACGACGACGAAGATGTCCCGGCCGATGCCGACGAGATGCTGCTCGTGCGGGTGCCGGTGGGCACCGCGCGGGCCTTCGCCAAGCGCACCCGCGAGATCGTGGCGGCCGGGCGGCCCATGTGCCCGATGTGCGGGTACCCGATGGATCCCGAGGGGCATGTCTGCACCCCTCCGGAGGACTGATGCCGGCGCCGGACCTGATGGCCGCCGAGCTGACCCTCACCGGCCGCATCACCACGGCGTCCAATGCCACCTTTCTGGGCAGCATCGGAGCCACGGAGGTCGTCTACAAGCCGATCGCCGGCGAAAGCCCGCTCTGGGATTTTCCCGACGGGCTTCTGGCCCACCGGGAGGTCGCCGCATACCTGGTCTCCCGGGCTTTCGGCTGGGATATCGTGCCGCAGACCTGGCTGCGCGAGGGACCGCTCGGCGAGGGCATGGTGCAGCTGTGGACGGAACCGGATGCCGGGCAGAGTCCCGTGGACCTGGTCCCAGCGGACCAGGCGCCATACACCGGCTGGAAACACGTCCTCAAGGGCCAGGATGAGAACGGACGCGTCGTCGAGCTCATCCACGAGGACACGCAGGCGCTGCGGCGCATGGCCGTGTTCGACGTGATCGTCAACAATGCCGACCGCAAGGGCAACCACATCCTCGCCATGCCCGATGGCCACCGCTACGGCGTGGACCACGGACTGACCTTCCACCGCGAGCACAAGCTGCGCACGGTGCTGTGGGGATGGCTGGGCCAAGCGCTGAACGACGACGAGCTCGAAGGCCTAGGCAAGGTCGCCGCGGGGCTGTCCGGCGAACTGGGGCGCAGCCTGGCGCAGCTGCTGACCGGCGAAGAAGTCGACGCCTTGGCCGCACGCTGCCAGCGGTTGCAGGCCACCGGGACATTCCCCGGACCCAGCGGCCAGATGCCGGCCGTCCCCTGGCCGCTGTTCTAGGGACTCCGGCCCCGCGTGGTTTCCCGCTTCCGTGGGGTAAAGCCGGCAATCTCGGTGGCTTGCTCTCCCGGCGCCGGCGCGGATCAGCGCGCAGCGTGTCCGTCCGCCTCTCCGAATGCCTGCGCCGGCTCAGAGCTTCCCGTCGAGGTAGAGCTCCAGAAGCACTTCCTGCATTCGCGGCGCGTACTCCAGGGACTCGAAGGTGCTGCCGGTGCGGGTGTCCTGCCGCTGGACGATTTCTGCTCCCAGCAGCTGAGCCAGCGCCGTCGGTTGCCACTCACCGGGCCTGCCGGCCAGCACCCCGGCATCACGCAGACGCTCGTTCATCCGCTGGGCCTTGAGCTGCGCGTCTTCGTCCCTCAGCTGCCCGGCACTGCGCCAGCGGTTCAGCAATGCGCTGGCAGTCAGCGTCCGGACGGGCGCCGGTTCCGCGTCGGCCACCGGCATTCGCGGCGCCGGGGCGGGCTGCACAAGCACCGGTTCCGCTCCTTCGGCCGCCGGGCCGGCCGCAGCCTCGGGAGGATCCAGCGGGATCCTAGTCGCGTGGCGGCCCATGGTTTCGAAGGCCTGCCCGTTGTTCCAGCGGTTGGCCGCCGCGAACACCACAAACAGGTCCTTGGCCCGGGAGACCGCCACGTTGAGCAGCTCGTGGTTGGCCTCGATGAACCCGGCTTGGCCGCTGTTCTGCCCATAGGTTGCGGAGAACAAGACGATGGGCCGCTCCGCGCCCTGCAGCCGATGCGCGGTGCCCACGGCAACTTTCGAGGCAAGATCCGCCGGAAGGCCCAAGGAAACATCGGCTTGGCGGACTGCTTTCGCGATCTCCCGTTCGATGAGCCGCGCTTGGGCGCTGAAGGGGGTTACAACGCCGATGAGCTCGCCGCCGGCTGCTTTCTTGTTCAGTGAGGAATGCCGCGGGTTGTAGATCTCGAAATAGCGGGCATAGTTCTCCACGATCCACCGGGCAATGGCCTTCGCCTCGGCCTCGTTCCGGCGGCTGGAACCGGCCGGAGAGTCGAAGGAGCCAGGCACGTCGTGCCAGGCGAACGCCTCCTCCGCACCGTTGAGCGGGGAATTATCCGCTGGCCGGCGGGGTACCAGCAGGCCCTCGTAGAGCAGCTCGTTGCAGAACCCGATGATCTGCGGGTGGCAGCGGAAGTGCTCGCTGAGGAACAGTCCCGGATGCCCGTCCCCGTACTGCCACTTGGAGGCGTAGCTGGCGGCCTTCATCAGGCTGGACGGGGCGGAGCAGGTCAGCCCGCGCTCCCGCAGGCCGCCCCACCAGCCGGCGGTATCGATGCCCGCCGATGCGGCGACCTCCTCGTCGCTGAGCTCATCGATGTTCCACACCGGAGAGATCTGCTTGGTATCCCCCACAATGACCGCGCGCTGGGCCAAGGCCAGGGCCGGCAGTCCCAGCGGTGTGTCGACCTGCCCCGCCTCGTCGATGATCAACAGATCGGCGCGTTCCAGGTCGAATTGATACGGTTCACCGGGCTTGATGTAGAGCTTGAAGTACTTCGGCATCTGGTAGAGCGTCATCACGAAGCACGGGGTCAAGGCCGCGGCCTGGCGCCAGTAGCGGTCCATGACGCGCCGCGTGTTCTTCTTGCGGTCCTCGGCATCCAGCAGGTCCTCGGCCAGCAGCCACTGCGCTTCGTAGTAGTGGACCGCCAACCAGAACTGGGCGTAGCGCAGGGTGAGGTCAAGCTTCTCGTCCAGTTCCTTCAGGTTCTGCGATCCCTTCACCTCGTCGATGCCCTCGATGAGGCGGCCGAAACGGGAGGATTCCACACCCGCGCACACCCGCTGGAATTCTTCCGAAGGGCCTTGGGACGCCATGACCTGCAGCAAGCGGATCCGTTCGTAGTCCAATTCCGACAGCGCGTCGTGGATCCAGTCGCACAGCCCTGCGATGTCGTTCGGTGCGCCGAAGTACTTTTGCGCGCTGAAGACGAAGTGGTCCCGCGCGCCGGCCCGGTAGACCTCGCCGCTGTAGGCGGCATAGGTCTCGCCCTTGTTGAGCTGCTCGACCAGGTATTGCCCTTTTGCTTCCTTGAGTTTTCCCGCGGCCGGGCAGTACACGGCCAGCGAACCCAGCGTGCTCCCGGCGAGCGCCAATCCGTCCTGTTCCTGCGGCAGCCAGCGGTAGTCCAGGATTCCCGGTTTGTCTTTGGCCACCGAGGCAAAGGAATTGATGATGTTGGTGACTGCCTGGTTGTTCGTCGAAGCCCCCACGATCACCGGTGGCGCGGCCTTCTCCAGCGCGCGGCGGGTGATCATGTTGGCGACGATGGCCTGCAGCATCGTGGTCTTGCCGGTCCCGGGCGGGCCGCTGACGGCGGTGACGTCGCCGCGGCCCGAGGCGAGGAACGCGTGGACGGCGCGGCGCTGCGAATCGGTCAGCGGATTGCCGTTGTCCATCGATCCGCAGGATTCCTTGGCGCTGCGGTAGAGCCCACCGGCATCATGGATCGAGAGTTCTGAACGGCGTTCGCCCACCCACCCGGTGGCCGTGCTGTCCAGGAGCGGCGGAAGGGACTCCTGTGCTGACAGGAAATCGTAGAGGTCCAGCAGCGGCTTCACGGCGGTGAAGCGTTCGTGTTCCTGGATATAGCAGTACTCGGTGGCGACGTCGAGTCCATCGGCTTGCCCTTTGAGGGCGAAATCTTCCGGAGTGGAGCCCGAAACCTTGGTGAACAGCGTGTCGGCCATGCCCACCGCATCGGCGAACGACTCGGCCTGGGAAATGGCGGCGTTGGCCTCGGTGCGCAGGTAGTGCCAGACCTTCTCTTGCGGGCCCGCCATGACTTCCAGCCCGTCGCTGGTATCCGATGCCAGCCGATCCGCAGGGATCCACGGCGAGGTGCCTTGGTCGAATTGCGGCAGCAAGCGGCCATCCCGATACAGCTGGGCTGCAAGCAGCAGCAGTCCACTGTGCCCGGATTCCTTGTACTCGGTGGAGAGCAGGGAGATGGCCACTGGCAGAGGCTTGTCCTGGTCGTCTGACCCGTGCCGTCCCGAATTCCTGTCGTGGGCTTCGAAGAGCCTGAGCGCTTCCTCAGGTGCGATGACGCCGGTGAGCAGCTCGGCGCGAGGCACGGCGATGAAGGTGGAGGATTTCTCGAAGACCACCGATTCCAGCTGGCCGCGCCTGAGCACTCGCGAGAAATAGTCTGCGATTGTTCGGGTATCGTGCACTTTGGCTCCCTGCGGTTCGCGGCAAGGCCATCCCCATCAACAGCTGGTGCGGACGAGTCGCCGTCCCCACTGCCTCACCGGACCGGCAAGCACAGCCCCCGGTTCCAGCTCCTGATGAGGCAAATAACTTCACCTCAGCGGACTTTTTCACAGACTAGCAGTCGGCGAGTGGAATCTACCGGTCATCGGCCACGTCGATCCGCGGCATCGGTGGCTCTGTCCGCGAGGGTCGAGACGAGGCTGTCCGTGCGTTCGACGCTCTGCGGCGCGTCATCAGGCCTGGCTGCGTCGTACGTCCATGCCTGATTCGGCGAGCAGCAAGCTTTCCTGGCTCTGCGGCCGGTAGTACTCTGCACGGAATGCCGTGAACTCTTTCAGGTGCGGGGAAACCAGCTCATCCATGGCATGCAGGTAGTCCGGCACGATGTCCCGTGGCAGCCGCAAGCCCATCGTCAGGTGCGGTGTCCAGCGCGCCCCCCTGCTCGCAGGATTCAGTGCGCTGATGCTGCGTGCTGCGATCTCCAACTCGTCGCTGGCCTCCAGCAGCCACGCCACGGTCTGCTTGCGTTTCGTCCCGAACACCACGGCGCCCACCCTGGTGAGCGTGGATGGAATGACCGCTGGCAGGAGCTCCGCTGCGCTGGCGACCACCTCCGGCGCCATGGCGGGGGCGAAGGTGATGGTGATGTGGGGTGTCTGCTGCTGCCGGGGAAAACCCCGCTGTTCCAGCTGCGCAAAGATTTCCCGGATCGACTGCTCTTGTGCCTCGGGAAGGCGCAACAAGATGTTCTCCGGCGACCGGCTCATCAAGTTCCTCCCCTGCACAGGTGACATGGTCTGGGTCCCAACTTACCAAGCCCGAAAGTTCTCCGGCGATCGCCGCGGTGGATTGCCGGTCACCCTCGCAGTGACGCAGCCACTTCCAAAACCCAGCGCTCTTGTGCAGATGTTTCAACAGCCCGGCGGTGGTATTGCTCCCGTACCCAAGCCACGGCATCCTCCGCCGGGATCCCGCTCATCACTGCCAATACCGACAGGGCCGCCCCGGTACGGCCGAAGCCTGCGCCGCAGGCAATCTCCACCCGCTGTGTTGCAGAGCGTTCGCGGGCCTCGTGCAGGGCCGCCACCACCTCATCGGTGGAATCGGGCAGCCGGAAATCCCGCCAGCGCACCCAGCGGTGCTCGATTGCTCCCGCCGGGGGTCGACGACCGGTGAGGTATACGCCGAAGTCCGCGGCAGGCGCCGGTCGCCGCAACGAGCGCAGCCCGCGCCCCCTGATCTGCCGTCCATCGGGGAATTCGACGATTCCCCGGCCCGGTTCCCACTGTGCCATTTATCCGCCTCCCGCTTCTTCGTGCAGCGCCAAGAAGCCCAGCTCCCGCGCCTATTCATCATGGCTCAACAGTGGCCTGCCCCTGCGTCGAGCACAAGCACCCGCCAATCACTGGGCGCCATCGGTGCAGCGCCCTTGCCCACCACCCGGGCAAAAGGCTAGCGTGGCCAGTAAGGCATCACCCGGTCACGCCGACCGCCACGAGGACGGTAGTCTCCTTGTGGACGGGCAGCCACGCGATTCTTTCGGGCCTGCATTCGTGAAAACCTGCAGGCCCAGAATGTCGCAGCTGACGCAGGCCAACTTCCATCATCTATCGGCTCTCCGACGACGTGTTCCGCGAATTAGCCGCTACTGGGGCCTTCGATCAACGCCGACCCGTCTTGACAACGAACTCACGGAAGCATGCGTACAGCCGGAATAAGCATCGTACTTGTGGAACAAAACCGAGGTTGCGATCGATAATCGGCCAGATGTTAAGAAACAGCCCCAGATCTGCGAATACCCCGGATTCCAAAAAGGAAACCGGGGCATTCACAGTGTTCAGGAATCAGACGTTGAAGCGGAACTCCACCACATTCCGGCACGTAGCAACGTCTCACCGATCACCACGAGCGGCCGGCTGAATCATCCTTCTTCCGGTATTTATCCAGCAGTTCCGCCGGAAGGTGACAGGAATCCTCGGGACAACGTGCGAGCCGGTCCTGGTGTTCCTCGGCGCTTCGCACATAGTTGGCCAGCGGCAGCACCTCAACGGCGATTCGGCGAGCGTCGTCTCTCGCAGCAATGAAAACTCGGGCTTGATCGAGATGGGCCTGCTTGTTGGAGTAAACACCAGTGCGACACTTCGGACCGAGGTCCGACCCCTGCTGGTTGACACTGTAGGGATCGATGATCTCGAAGAGGTAGGCCATCAGCTGCCCGACACCCATAACCGACGGATCAAATCATGTGCGCACGCATTCTGCGTACCCGTCGTAGTCGCTGTCGATACACTCGCTGGTTCCGTTGGCCCTTCCGGTCTCGGTGAACGTCACCCCGGGCAGTGTCGCGATGAAGGCTTGCACGCCCCAGAGGCAGCCGCCTGCCAAATAAATCTCTTCAACTACTTGCTCGGCTTCCATGTACCGATACTACTGCTACCTGCGCGGCGATCGTTCTGAGGGGAAAGGAACAACCCGAATACAACGGCTGTCCCGAGTCCAGGAGAGGTTGCCACGGGCTACCCGATACACGCAACAGCAGATACGGCCCGCTTGAGCTGCCCCCTACGCATCTCTAGACTTCCGTCCGAAGCCGGAGTTGCCACGCCGTTTCGTTTGCGCCGAACTTGGCCTCAGATTTAACTCGGCCGCTTCGCCAGCAATGGGGTCGAGGTTTTACTGGGTCGCGATCCACCAAATGGCGCCCGAAGGGTCCATCACCCCGCCGCGCAGGTCGTCGTCCTGGTTCTTGCGGGCAGGCGCTTGGACGACGGTCGCTCCCGCATCGATTGCCCGCGCAAAGGCGGATTCGGCGTCCCTCACATACAAATGCACATGTGCAGGAGCCGAGTCTGTCTCGGTCGCACCGCCACCAATCATCACAACGCTGTCATCAATCCTGACCTCGGCATGCATCAACGACCCGTCAGGGCGGTCAAAACGGCGCAGCAGGATCCCGTCAAAGGCAGCCTCAAGGAACGCGATTACTTCTTCCGCATTGCAGCAGATCAAATAGGGGCTAACCGACGGGTACGCAACAGGCTTCCATTCGTGCATGCCGTCAGGCTATGCCAAAAACTCAGCGATGTCAGCCCCGATGGCCCGATTCATGCTGCGACCGAGGCCTACATCGGCATCGTCTTCATGGCCGGCATCTTCCTGGAACGATCTCGGCACATGGCTCGTGCGTGACCATCGACTTTGTAGGAGACCTCGTCTCCGATTGGTGGCATACATGCGTACCAGGCGCGGGATGCACCGCACCAGCAAAGACTAGGTGCTGGCTCAGAAGCACGAGCGTTTCGTCTCGCTGTGCTCGTTCAACGATCGAGCAGTTTCACACGCTAAACCGGAACCCCACCGAGTACCGGTACTTAGAACCAACAACGACGTCGCCCTAGTTGGAACCTTCAGAAATCTGCAGGTCCGGAGCACTACACTCTCACCACCGGTGAACTAGATGCCCGTCAGACACATATACGGCAAAGCCGCTCACGCGCCCTTCAACGGAGTGATTGAAGCGATCTGTTCCCCCACGAAACCCTCGGCACAATCAAGTTCATAGTGGCTCTGCAAATAGATTCAAAACTCCGCCGATGTGCCGAAGTACTACTCCAGCCGCAGTTCGGTATTCGCGGTCATGCCCCGCTTGCCGTGCACGATCTAGTTGATCCGCCAAGGGGACGCCGATGAACACGGCGAGCTTGTTCTGAGTGATCCCGAGTTCTTCGATGAAGTCCGCCATGAGATCCTCACCCGGGTGGATTGGGCGATCAGCTCGACCTCGGTGGTAGTCGGTGAGTTCGACATCTTCCATTCCTCCATTTCTTCAGACCAGGCATAGCCACCACCGCGTGATCACGCGAACGCAGTACTTCCTGCGACGATTACCGTCCAAAACCCACCAGCGGGTTCCCCGCCACACGATCCGGTCAACACGATTGATTTAATGCTCGACAATAAACACACACCGATCGGCCGATAGACCATACAATCGAATCGGAGGCCGATCGGGTGCCCCTAATGCGGTGAATCGAAATTTCCACCACGTTACTCCAGATAACAACCTTTCAGGCTAATGCGCTAAAGGCTGACGATTCACGCGCTCTTCATTAGCCAATCGCAGTTGCAGGGCCACGAGTTCGATGATTTCCAAGGGGTTGTTTGTTGCACCCTGACCGTGGTGCTCGAGAACCTCGGCGACGTGTTCCGGTTTCTTAGAACTCGAATACACGAGTACCCGAGTCTTGTCGCCCCATGAACGCAACCCATCGAGGAGTTCATACCCCGCGCGTCTGCTATCAGGTCGCCCCATATCAGTCACGATGACATCGAAGTCGTTATCGGCTATGAGTCGATATGCGTCGTCGGTCGTCGTTACACACACTGATCGAATTCCGACCTCTGACAAGGCTGCACGCTCCCACACGACCGACTCGGGTTCATCATCCACCCACAACACCAGTCCAGAACCAGCTTCACGTAGTTCACTGTAGAGCCGGGGTATCTTCGTTGGCAGGTTGGATGGGTACTCTTGTGCGCGTGACTTGTATGCTTCCCCGAGTACCTCGATCAAGCGAGCAACCCCTTGATTCGCGCCAGCCGCGCTTGCCGCCGCATCCTCGCTCGTGCTCTCTATGCGCCCCCACAACTTGAGATATCGGCTCTCTTGCAGAGTTCCTTGCTCTTCCTGAAGCGCAAAGATGCGTAGAGACACGTACAGCGCGAGGAAAGTAATCGCAAGTGCGAAGCACGCCAGGGGGTTCACCCCGGCATAGAACCAATCCTGCAGAACGAGAGACACGACAGTACCGACAAAGCACACACACGACGCGCCAAATGCAAGGGCACGGCCACAATTCCCGAGCAGGACCCGAGCAGATGCGCTGGCGAGTGATGCACCCTCTTCCACTGTGCCCCTTTGATTGTCGAAACGCGATTAGACGTTGAAGCGGAACTCCACGACGTCGCCGTCCTGCATGATGTAATCCTTGCCTTCGATGCGCGCCTTGCCGGCGGCCTTCGCATTGGCTACCGACCCGGCGGCGACCAGGTCGTCGAAGCCGATGACCTCGGCCTTGATGAAGCCGCGCTGGAAGTCGGTGTGGATCACGCCGGCCGCCTCAGGCGCGGTGGCGCCCTTGCGGACGGTCCACGCGCGGGTTTCCTTCGGACCGGCGGTCAGGTAGGTCTGCAGGCCCAGGGTGTCGAAGCCGACGCGGGCCAGCTTGCCCAGACCGGACTCGACGATGCCGGCGTCTTCCATCATTTCTTCAGCTTCGTCTTCTTCCAGTTCGGCCAACTCGGCCTCGAACTGGGCGTCCAGGAAGATCGCCTCGGCCGGAGCCACGAGCGCGGAGAGCTTTTCCTGCATCTCGGTGTCGGCCAGACCTGCCTCATCGGTGTTGAACACGTAGATGAACGGCTTGGTGGTCATCAGCTGCATCGGCGCGAGCTCGACGAGGTCCACGCCGTCGGTCTTGCTGGCCGAGTAGAGGGTGCGGCCCTCTTCCAGGATCTTCTGCGCTGCCAGCACTGCGTCCAGGAAGGACTTCTCGATCTTCTTGCTGCGCAGCTCCTTCTCAAGGCGCGGCAGCTGGTTCTCGATGGTCTGCAGGTCGGCCAGGATCAGCTCGGTGGCGATGGTCTCGATGTCCGAAGCCGGGTCCACCTTGCCGTTCACGTGGATCACGTCGTCGTTCACGAACGCGCGGGTGACCTGGCAGATCGCGTCGGCCTCGCGGATGGTGGCGAGGAACTTGTTGCCCAGGCCTTCGCCTTCCGAGGCGCCTTTCACGATGCCGGCGATGTCCACGAAGGACACGGTGGCCGGCAGGATGCGCTCCGAGTTGAAGATCCCGGAGAGGACCTTCAGGCGCGAGTCAGGCAGCGGCACGACACCCACGTTGGGTTCGATGGTCGCGAACGGGTAGTTGGCTGCCAGCACCTGGGCACGGGTCAGCGCGTTGAACATGGTGGACTTGCCGACGTTGGGCAGTCCGACGATTCCGATAGTAAGAGCCACGGGAGGAAATTCTACCTTTTACTAGTATTGTGCGCCCAGTTCTGTGCGGGCGCGTGAAATTTGCGGGGGCTAGCGGGACTCGGGACGGTGGCCGCGCCCGCCCAGGGCGCGCTCCTCGTCGCCGGATTCCTTCAGCTTGCTGCGGATCTCCTTGGGCAGCGAGAAGATGATGTCCTCTTCAGCCGTGGTGACCTCGGCGACGTCGTTGAAGCCGTACTCGGCCAGCAGCGAGACGACCTCACGCACCAGCACCTCGGGCACCGAGGCGCCGGAGGTGACGCCCACGGTGGAGACGCCTTCGAACCAGGTCTCGTCGACCTCGTTGGCGAAGTCCACGCGGTAGGCGGCCTTGGCGCCGTGATCCAGTGCGACCTCGACCAGGCGCACCGAGTTGGAGGAGTTCGCCGAACCCACGACGATCACCAGGTCCGCCTGCGGGGCGATGTTCTTGATGGCCGCCTGGCGGTTGGTGGTCGCGTAGCAGATGTCGTCGCTGGGCGGATCCTGCAGGTTCGGGAAGCGCTTGCGCAGACGGCGCACGATCTCCATGGTCTCGTCCACGCTCAGGGTGGTCTGCGAGAGCCAGATCAGCTTGTCAGGGTCCTTGACCTGGACGGTGTCGGCTTCCTCCGGGTTGTTCACGATGGTCGTGACCTCGGGGGCCTCGCCGTAGGTGCCTTCGACCTCCTCATGGCCTTCGTGGCCGATGAGCAGGATCTCGTAGTCGTTCTTGGCGAAGCGCACTGCCTCGCGGTGCACCTTGGTCACCAGCGGGCAGGTGGCGTCGATGGTCTGCAGGCCGCGCTCCGCGGCCGACTGCACCACTGCCGGGGAGACGCCGTGGGCGGAGAACACCACCAGCGCGCCCTCAGGCACCTCGTCGTTCTCCTCCACGAAGATCGCCCCGCGGGATTCCAGCTCGGAGACCACGTGGACGTTGTGCACGATCTGCTTGCGCACGTATACCGGCGGGCCGTAGTGCTCCAGCGCCTTCTCCACCGCCACCACCGCGCGGTCCACGCCGGCGCAGTATCCGCGCGGAGCGGCCAGCAGCACCTTGCGCTCGGTCACCAGCGGGGACGCCGCCAGGATCTCCTGGGGAGAACGGCGGGTGCGCGGAATACGGGGAACCGGCAGGGATACCGGGACAGAAGTGGAAGTAGCCATGCCTCTAGTCTACGAAGTCGGCGCAAGTTAGCGCATGCTCATATGAGCCGAACCACCCTGCCGGGGCTGTGAGTTCCGCCTCTGCCTGCGATACTGCGGTGTCTGCGCGGCCGCCGGCCGGGGCAAATCCGCGCAGATGTCGGGCCGGTGGTGTAGCGTCGAATGCGCGCCACAGGTGCGCCACACCGCAAAAGGAGCCGTGAGCAGATGCAGTCATCGCCGCCAGCCGGCGCGCCGACCGGCGTGCCCGCCACCGCTGCGCAGACGAGCCCGGAAAACCCGTGGCCGCTGCGGGTGCTGTCGGAAAAGCTGAAGATCCACATCGAGAATTCCCCCTACACCTGGGTGGAGGGGCAGCTGCTGGAGGCGAACGTGCGCAACGGCCACGCCTACCTGACGCTGCGCGACGTCGACGTGGACAATTCGTTCTCCGTGACCGTCTGGTCCTCGGTGATGCGCAAGCTGGAAACCACGCCGACCGTGGGCTCGCGCGTGGTCGCCCGGGTCAAGCCCAGCCTGTACACCAAGACCGGCCGGTTGTCGCTGAACGCCACCGACCTGCGCCCCGTGGGCCTGGGCGAGCTGCTGGTGCGCCTTGAACGGCTGCGCCAGGCGCTGGGCGCCGAAGGACTGTTCGACCCGTCCCGCAAGCGCCGACTGCCGGTGCTGCCCGGACGCATCGGGCTGATCACCGGGCGCGACTCGGACGCTGAAAAGGACGTGGTGCGCAACGCGACGCTGCGCTGGCCTGCCGTGCAGTTCTCCGTTATCAACACCGCGGTGCAGGGCGTGGACGCGGTCCCGCAGGTCATCGCCGCGCTGCAGAAGCTGGATACGGACCCGCAGATCGACGTCATCGTGATCGCCCGAGGCGGCGGCGCGCTGGAGGACCTGCTGCCGTTCTCCAACGAGGACCTGGTCCGCGCGGTGGCAGCCGCCTCCACCCCGGTGGTCTCCGCGATCGGCCACGAGGCCGACCGCCCGATCCTGGACGACGTCGCCGACCTGCGCGCCTCCACTCCCACGGATGCAGCCAAGCGCATCGTGCCGGATCTGAACGAGGAATTCGCCGGGCTCGACGCCGCCCGCCAGCGCCTTGAGCGGTCCATCGATTCAATGCTGCAGCGCGAGGCCCAGCTGGTCTCCTCGCTGCGCGCCCGCCCGGTGCTGGCCAGCCCGCAGGTCATGGTCGAATCGCGCGCCGAGGACCTGCAGCGCTGGGTGCAGCGCTCCACCGCGCTGATCGGCCACCGCGTGCAGCGCGCCCAGGACGAGGTCGCCCACCTGCGCGCCCAGGTCCGGGCCCTGTCCCCGCAGCAGACCCTTGACCGGGGCTATTCGGTCACCCAGACGGCCGACGGCAGCGTGCTGCGCGATGCCTCGACCGCCAACCCGCAGGACCTGCTGCGCATCAGGGTCGCCGCAGGCCAGCTCACCGCCACCGTCCAGGATATCTTCCCCGCCGCCGAGGCGGCCCACTAGTTTGGAGCACCATCACATGAACGAGCAGATCCCGACCGACATCGCCGCGCTATCCTACGAGAAGGCCCGCGACGAGCTGATCGCCGTGGTCAACCAGCTGGAGACCGGTGGCGCGCCGCTGGAGGCCTCGCTGGCCCTGTGGGAGCGCGGCGAAGCGCTGGCGGCCCACTGCGAGAACTGGCTCAACGGCGTCTCGCAGCGCCTGGAGGCAGCCCGCGCCCGCCATCTGGAGAACACCGAGGACTAGTTCGGCGCACGCCGGGCTCGGACGCTTCGAACCGGGCAAGTCATCAGCGAAAGCACACGGCCTGCGCACCATGCGACGCCGTCCAGCTGTTCCACGTTGGCGGTGGGATATCTTGGGTGGGTGCAATTCACAATGCTTGAGGCCTACGCGGCTTCCGTGTCGGCGCCCATCGCGGTAATTCCCGAAGCGCAGAACAGCGACTACGAGTCCGGCCTCGCCCAGATCGACGGCGAAGCATGGCATATTCGTACGGCGCGCAACACTCCGACAAAGGCTGGCGCTTTCGTCGCATTCTGGCGGCGGGCCGTTGACGGGACGACCGAACCATTCCGCGACGACGACACGGCCGCAGGCCTGCTCGTCTTCGTGGAGCAGCAGGGGCGACGCGGCGTATTCCGGTTCACCGGTGCGCATCTGTCCGAACTGAAAATCACCTCGGGCAGATGGCCAGGCAAACGCGGGTTCCGGGTCTATCCAAGCTGGTGCAAGAACTTGAACGGCCAGGCGACAGCCGCGCAGCGGGCCCAGGCCTGCGCGTTCCACGAATTCTGAGCCCGGGCACCGCAAGCTGTGCAGGCCGAGCTCTGGGGAGCGCCATGGGAAAGCCGGATCAGCGTGTCGCGTCCAGCCGGGCCTTTTCCGCGGCGACGTCGAACTTCGCCGGCGGCCACTGCGGGTCGATGCGCCGCAGCACCTGCAGCAGCAGCTCGGCCACGCACAGTCGCGCGCGCCACTTCTGGTCGGCAGGGATGACGAACCACGGGGCGGCGGTGCTGTCGGTGCGGTTGATCGCCACCTGGTAGGCCTGCTGGTAGTCGTCCCAGCGCAGCCGGTCCTCCACGTCGCCGACCGCATATTTCCAGAACTTGTCCGGGCGTTCAAGCCGCTCCGAGAGCCGCTGGTACTGCTCGTCGCGGCTGATGTGCAGCATCACCTTGATCGGGTGGATGCTCAGCTCCCCCAGCCGCTTCTCGAACGCGGTGATCTTCGCATAGCGCTTCTCCACCTGCTCGGCCGTGCTCAGCTGCTGCACCCGGTGGATCAGCACGTCCTCGTAGTGCGAGCGGTCGAAAACGCCGATGATGCCCCGGCGCGGCAACCGCTTCTCCACGCGCCACAAGAAGTCGTGCGCCAATTCCTCCGGGGTCGGGGTCTTGAACGCGAAATGGTCGACGCCCTGCGGGTCCAGCAGGCCCACCACATGGCGCACGATCCCGCCCTTGCCGGAAGTGTCCATTCCCTGCAGGATCAGCAGCACCGAGTCCTCGGACTCCTGCTGCAGCGCGGAGGCGAACAGCCGTTCCTGCAGCGAAGACAGCTCCTCGCCCAGCTCCTTCATCCGCTGCGCGGCTTCCTTCTTGTCCTGCGGGGCATCCGCCGGCCACCAGTCCGGGTCTCCGGTCGCTCGTTGGGACAAATCCAGGCCGGGTTCGACGCGCAGCGCGCTGATCAAGTTCTCCGGGTAGGCCATCATTGAGCACCTCCTAGATTTCATGTCATTCACGAATTTCTAAATTTGAGCCAACATTACTTGCAATCCTCTTCGGGCAGGAGGCGATTCACCTAATTGCAATACGGTGTGTCTCCGCGGCATTCCGAGCTCATACCACCTCGTCCAGAGCTAAATGATGTCGCTTAGACTCGGTTCGTCACCGCTGCAAACCGCCCGCATGAAATTTTCGATGGCCACGGCCCGGCACTCCAAGAAACGGTCGAAGTCGTGCCTAACTGCCGCGAAAAGTTCTTCGCTCGACCCGAATTCATACGGTCCAGCGTCTTTTAAAGCCTGATACGGGACAAGGTGTGTTCGCAAGCGCCGTTCGATGTCCTGCTCGTTGGGTGCACGTTGTGCTCGCTCTTCCAGGTACTTGATGGGGGCGCTACGGCCTATGGTGCGATTAGTTTTCCAGGTAATCAACGCGCAATTGAGCGCCAGCATCGATTCGATGCGGGCATCCTTCAGGAGCTTGTCCGGAAAAATATGGTGGTACTCGCGGGACGAGATGTTCTCATCGTTCAGCTTGGTATCATCGGCGAAATCTCTAGCGCCAAAATATGTAGACGCCGCAAGAATCGCCCTAGAGAGAGAACGTTTCGCCTTTGGCCATCCAGCACTCTTGAGATCTTTGCGGCTCGGCAAGGAGTACCATTCATCATCAAGAATTGGCACGGCCGACGATGAGCTTACCTCATCCATAACATCCTTGAGTGCCCTGTAGTCAACGAATGCACGGGTCGCAGCTGCCGAATCGTATCGGCTGGTGAAGAATGAACGCCAGAGATATTGGCGCATCAACTTGTCGACTGCAGCTCGCTCGTCGCCGTTTTCGGGTTCATTCGCTATCAATGCTGCAACAACAGGAATTGGGATAGCGGTAGGAAGCCTCTCGCCGTCAAGAATGCGAAGCGACTTAACGAGTTGGATCGACCGGACAAGTCCGCGGGACATGACATCCCAGTTCTCAACGAACACTTCGTGATTCATCTCGAAGAAGCCTCGCTGGCCTGGAATCTTGTTCTGGAGAAGCGCCGACGTTTGAAGGACTGCACTTTCCATGTTGAAGTATTTCTTCAAGTATGGATGCCGGCGCTCAAGCTCGTCTTCCATCTCTTTCAGACGCCTGCCCGTTATGCTTTCTAGCTCTGCTACGAATATGTCATGAGCCTTAAGCGGTTTGGCGTTGGTGTTCATCTTGACGAATACATCAAGTGCAGTCGATTTGCTGGTTTGTGCAGGAAGTGACAGGTAAGGGAGATTGAAGTGCTTGAGAGTTTCGCGTTTCTCTGAAATTAGGGATTTGGCCCGGCTTCGGTATTCGCTCGCCCTCATGAATGCAGCTTTGAATTCAGCCAGCTCCACTATGTCGGCACCAGGTTCGAGTACTTTGGTGGCTTCGCTCAGCCAATCGTCTAATCTGTCGAAAGTAGGATCGAGAAGTCGAACTGGGACCATTCCCCGGCTCAGGCATTCCGACGGCGAATCAACCCACATCGGGAATTTCGTGCCAGAGGCATTGGTCCATCGGGCTACCTTGCGAACGGCAACATCATGGTCGTCGTTGCCAGGGTTTTGGTCGAGAACTGGGAAATGAACGAAGTATGTAATTTGTGGATCGTTGTCACGAAGCGCGCGATATAGAGCTGTCAGCCGCTGCTGTCCATCCAACAGGTGCTCGGTGACTTGTTCGCTTGTTTCTGGAGCAGATTCCAGGGACCGGGAGATGAACTGTTCCTTGTCTCCCACATTGAGGACCAGCGCAATTCCGAGCGGCAAGTCATCAATGATGGTGTCGAGCAAGGATACAACTCGATTTGAATCCCAAGCGACTCCCCGCTGAAAGCTCGGCAATCGCAGTTGACCGGAATCGACGCGGGCCAACCAGTCTTGAACTTTGCGATTCTGTGCTTCGCTTCCGGTCCCCATGCCATACCACCTGTTCAAACACCATCTGAAAACCATTTGAGTGCCAGCATAAGCAAAACGCCGGTGCAGGCCAATGATTTTTGGCTTGCACCGACGTGTTGTCGAGAGATAGTTATGCGCGGGCGCGCCAGTCCTCAAGGAAAGTACCGATGCGGCCGACCGCATCAGTCAGGTCGCGCACGTTCGGAAGCGTGACCAGGCGGAAGTGGTCAGGGCGCACCCAGTTGAACGCGGTGCCCTGGGAGATCAGGATCTTCTGCGCCTTGAGCAGCTCCAGGGCGAACTTCTCGTCGTCGTGGATCGGGTAGACCTCGGGATCCAGCTTTGGGAACATGTACAGCGCGCCCTTGGCCTTCTGCACGCTCACGCCGGGGATGGCGGTGAGCAGGTTGTAGGCCGCGTCGCGCTGCTCCAGCAGGCGGCCGCCGGGCAGGATCAGGTCGTTGATCGACTGGTAGCCGCCCAGCGCGGTCTGGATTGCATGCTGCGCCGGCACATTGGCGCACAGGCGCATGTTGGTCAGCAGGTTGATGCCCTCGATGTAGTCCGCTGCCAGGTGGCGCGGACCGGAAATGGCCATCCAGCCGGCGCGGAAGCCGCAGACCCGGTAGGCCTTGGACAGCCCGGAGAAGGTGATGACCAGCACGTCGTCGGCCAGGCCGGCGGTGTTGATGTGCTCGGCGTCGTCGTAGAGGATCTTCTCGTAGATCTCGTCGGAGAAGACGATCAGATCGTGCTTGCGGGCCAGTTCCAGGATCCCCTCCAGGGTCTCCTTCGGGTAGACGGCGCCGGTGGGGTTGTTCGGGTTGATGATCACGATGCCCTTGGTGCGGTCGGTGATCTTCGCTTCCATGTCCTCCAGGTCCGGAAGCCAGCCCTCCTCCTCCACGTTGAGGTAGTGCACCGGGGTGCCGCCGGCCAGCGAGACCGAGGCGGTCCACAACGGGTAGTCGGGAGCCGGGATCAGCACCTCGTCGCCGTTGTTAAGCAGCGCGTTCAGGCTCAGGGTGATCAGCTCGGAGACGCCGTTGCCCAGGTAGATGTCGTCCACGCCGATGGTCTGGATGCCGCGGGTCTGGTAGTACTGCGAGACCGCGGTCCGGGCGGAGAGGATGCCGCGCGAGTCGGAGTAGCCCTGGGCGTTGGGCAGGTTGCGAATCATGTCGACGAGCACCGCGTCGGGCGCCTCGAAGCCGAACGGCGCGGGATTGCCGATGTTCAGCTTCAGGATGCGGTGGCCCTCGGCCTCCATGCGGGTGGCGTGCTCCAGCAGCGGCCCGCGGATGTCGTAGAGGACGTTGTGCAGTTTCGTCGATTGTTTGAATTCGGCCATGGGTACACTTTCTCACGTCAGGCGCGCGCGGCGCGCCTTGTTACTCAACCGTTGCACCCGGCCGGGATCATCGGCCGGGTGACGGGCTGCTAGTTGTCGATGATCCAGCGCCAGCGCTGCGCGGCGTCGTCGGGCGCTATCGCATCGGGGCCGGAGACCATCCGGTTCAGGCCGACCAGGGCCTGCTGGTTCACTTGGCGGGTGACCTGGTTCAGACCGTCGACCGCGTCCTGGTCCACCGCCTCGCCGGCCAGCGCCAGGTAGGGTGCGGCGTCGAAGAGCTTGGCGCTGCCGTCGACCATGGTGAACGCCTCGTCCCCGATCACCGCGTCGTGCTGCTGCAGCACCACCACGCGGGACACCGCGGCGCGCAGCTCGTCGTGCAAGGTGGCGGCGTCGACGGTGCGGAACACCGGCTTGGCGCAACCTGCATCTTCCAGCGCGTTCTCCAGCCCGGCGGTGGGCGCCGCGGCGGAGATGAAGGTCAGCTCGCTGCAGGCGGCGGCCAGCGAAGCCACCGAGGTGACGGAGTATTCGGTCGCCTCCGCGCCGGAAAGCACCATCACCGCTCCTGCATCGCCCTGTGTCAGCGGCAACGCGGTGAATCCCAGCTCGGCGTCGTTGAGCAGCCCCACGAGCTTCTTGGCCTCGTCGCCGGCCAGCAGCTGGTCCTCGCCGCGCGGGTCCTGCTCCGCCGGGAGCAGCCCGATAGCCTCAGGGGCGGTGTCGATCGCGATGTCCGCTGCACCCTCGGCCAGTTGGCGGTAGGGATCTTGCGAGGGCTTGGTGAAACTGATGGTGTAGCCCAGCTGCTCCAGCGCGTCGCCGTAGACGTGGGCCAGCGCCTGCCCGGTGGGATCCTCGGTCGGCGCGATGCGCAGCGTGACATCGCGGCTGGGCTCGGTTCCAGCATCCTGCGGAGGGGTGGTGCAGCCGGCCAGCGGCAGGGCCAGGGCGCAGGCGGCCAGGGCCAGCGTGCGGGCGGGGGTGGCGTGTGGGAACTTCATGTCCCTACCGATTTTAGGCCAGCACGGCCCGGATCAGCGGTTGCGCGCGCCGGGATCGGTCATCCGCAGCATCACATCCACCCTTTCGATCCTGTTCAGCTGGCGAATTTCCTCGCGGGTGAACCAGCCGGCCTGGCTGGTGGAGCCGTTCTGCTCGGCGCGCAGCTCCCCGCCGGCCAGCTGCGCGGTGTAGGTGACCGCGACGGTCTGCATGGGGTGGCCCTCCCCCGAGTAGCGCTTGGCACCGGGGATGATGCCGGTGGTGACGTCCAGCAGCGCCAGGGTGTCGACGTGGTAGCCGGTTTCCTCGAAGACCTCGCGGATCACGCCGTCCGACGTCTGCTCGCCCAGGTCGATGCCGCCGCCGGGCAGCGTCCAGCGCGGGATGAAGCGCGGATCGCGGTGGCGCATGTCCCACAAGGTCAGCAGCACCTTTCCGTCGTTCTCCACCAGCGCGTAGGCGGCCAATCGGGTGTCGTACAGTTCTCCGGTCTGCTCGGATGCTCGTGTCATGACACTAATATATCCGCCGGTGCCGGACGTTCCGGACAGCTGAGCCGCGGCCCGGCGGAGGCACGGCACGCACCTGGCTCATCGAAGCAGTGCTCGATTGAGCCCAAGTATGGTGAAATATTCTTATGTCATCGCAATCAGAGCAGACCCACGGTACCGATCTCGACGAGATTGATCGAATCATCATCGACGAGCTGGTCGCCAATGCGCGCATCTCCAATGCGACGCTGGCCCAGCGCGCGGGCATCGCCCCGTCAACGGCGCTGCTGCGCACCCGCTCGCTGGTGGAGCGCGGCATCCTGACCGGCTACCACGCCGAGGTCTCGCTGCGCAGCGTGGGCCGCACCGTGCAGGCGCTGATCTCCGTGAAGCTGCGGGTGCACGATCGCGAGAAGATCGACACCTTCGTCGACCGCATCCCGCAGCTGCCAGAGGTGCTGTCCATGTTCCATGTTTCCGGCGGCACCGACTACCTGCTGCATATTGCCGTCAGCTCCACCGAGGCGCTGCGCGACTGGGTGCTGGACAACCTGGCCACCGACGAGTCCGTGGGGCACACCGAGACCACGCTGGTCTTCGCACACCACATGGGCCACCGCGGCCCGCTGCCCTCCGAGGACGCGAACCTCTAGGACCGGCGGCCCCGGGGCTTGCGGCGCGAAGACCCCGAAACGGCAAAAAACCTGCGATCCACACGGATCGCAGGTTTTTTGCTGGTCTCTGGTGCGCTAGGCGCGGCGGCGCTGCATGACGGCGTCCAGGTTCAGTCGGGCCTTGGAGGCTGCCGACTTGTCCTGGGCCGGCGCCTCGGTGCGCGGGGCGGCGGTTTCGGTGCCGGTGGCCTCGACCGCTGGCTTCACTGCAGCGGCAGGGGCCTGGGTTGCGGCGTCCTTCGCGGCAGGAGCCAGCTTGGCCGGAACGCTGGCCACGGCGGCCTGGTCCTCGGCGGAGACTTCCGAGGCGATCCGCTTGGCGTCCTCGGAGGCCTTGAGGCTGATCTGCTTGCTCGGGCGCAGCGGCTCGGAGACCGGCAACGGTTCCGGGCGCACACGCGCGGCGATCTCGCGCTGGGTGGCTTCGCGCACCTGGACATAGGTCGGGCGCGGCACGTTGGTCGGCTCCCAGGTATCCGGCTGCTTCACGCCGCCGAAACCGTGGGCGACACGCAGCGCCTCGGCGCGCAACTCGTCGGCGGTGATGGCCGGGGCGCGGCGGGAGGAACCGGGGCGGGCGTCGAAGACCTCGTCGTCGGTGTCCTGCTTGCGGACCAGCACCTGGTTGGCGCCGTCCTCCATGGCGGGCGTCTGCATCGCGCGCTGGCGGGTGGCTTCTAAGGTGGCCAGCAGCTTGCGGTTGCGGTCGCGCACGGCGAGCATGCGCAGCGAGGCGAAGGAGCCCAGTCCGACCAGGAAGAAGATGCCGACCCAGCCGAAGGTCAGCGCGGTGAACGGTGCGAGCACCAGTCCGACCAGGGTGGCCACGACGGCCAGCAAACCCAGCAAGGCAAGAGACAACCGGCCGTAGCGCACGCGAATCCTAAATTCAGAGACAGCCTTCGCCTGCGAAGCGCTCTGTGACGTGCCGGCCATGTGGTTCCTCCATCACCGATAGGTTCGGTCAAATCCTGCGGGAAACCGGATACGGCTTCTCGACTCAACACTATGCAACCGATGAACCGGTCACCCGCACTTGCGTAGGCGTGTTGCAAAGTTTTCGTGCACGATGTGCCACCTCAGAAGCACATTTGCGGATTCCGCCTGGAATTGGCGGATTTATTCGTAGATGCGTTCGATCATGGGTGTTGCCAGCTCCTCGCGGTTCAGGGCGAAGGTGCGGTGGTCGCGCCACTGCCCGTCGATGTGCAGGTAGCCGCGGCGCAGGCCCTCGTCGCGGAACTTCAGCTTGTCCACCACCCGCAGGCTCGCGGCGTTTTCCGGGCGGATGTTGATTTCCAGCCGGTGCAGGCCCAGCGCGCCGAAGCAGTGGTCGATGACCAGCGCGCAGGCCTCCGGCATCAGTCCGAACCCCGCATGGGACTGGTCGATCCAGTAGCCGATGGACGCGGTGCGCGCGGCGCCCCACTGCACCCCGCTGACCGATACCTGGCCGATGATCGGCGGGTTCGCGCTGTGCAGCTGCGGCAGCGTGAGCACCCAGGCGTAGCCGGTGCCCTCCCGGGCGGCGTTGTGCTTCAGCCCGATCATCTCGCGGTAGGTCATCGCCTCGGGCGGGCCGGAGGGGTTGGTCGGGTCCCACGGCTTGAGCCATTTCGCGTTCGCATGGCGCAGCGCGGACCACTCGGCGGCGTCGGACAGCTTCAGCTGGCGCAGCGCCAAACGCTGCGACACCAGATCCGGGACCGCGGCCTTGCCGCGCCAAAAGCCTTTCATGCCTTTATGGTATCCGCCGCGCGGCCCCGGCGGCGGCCGCCGTGTGTCACACGGAGTCCGGCGCGGGCCGCGCAGTGAGTACAGTTGGTGCCATGGATGCACAGAGCTCACCCTCCGCCGTTCCGGCCGATTCCGCCGCCGCGCCCGCAGGCGCCTTCGCCGAGTCGAAAAAGGCCCTGCGCGCGCAGATCCGCGCGGCGCGGCGCGCGCTGCCTGCCGAGGTCCGGGCGCAGCGCTCCGCGGCCATGGCCGATACGGTGCGCCGCTATCTGGAGGACCTGGCCCCGGTGGTGCGCACGGTCGCCGCCTACTGCTCCGCCCCGGACGAGCCGGACACCGAACCTCTGCTGGCGGCGCTGGTCGCCGACGGCATCCAGGTCTACGTCCCGGTGTGCGAACCGCAGTACCAGCTGTCCTGGGTGCAGTGGTTCCCGGGTGTCGAAGTGGTCCGCAGCCCGCGCGCGCCGGTCATGGAACCGGTGGGCCCGCGTCTAGGACTTGAATTGTTCGACGAGGTCGCCACGGTGTTCATCCCGGCGCTGGCGATCGACACCGACGGGCTGCGCCTGGGCCAGGGCGGCGGCTACTACGACCGCTTCCTGCCGCAGATCGAGCAGTTCCCGGTGCAGGTGGCCGCAATGGTGTACGACGAGGAGGTCGTGGCCTCCGGGACCTTCTCCGTCGCGCCGCACGACATGCCCGTGGACCTGGTCATCACCCCCGGCGGCGCCCGCCACTTCCTGGGCTAGGGTTCCGCCCCGGCGTTTTCCCCACTCCGTCCTCGTTCCCGGCGCCCGTCGGCTGGCCGGGTGTGCACTGGGTGCATGAAGAGTCCCGCCACACGCCGCGCCCCGGTGATCCCCCGGCCCAAGGTGCGCCCGGTGCGCACCCGCCACGAGGCGCTGCGCCGCTACCGCCGCCCGCTGGCCATCGCCTGCCTGCTGCTGGCCGCCGCCGCGGCCCTGAACGAGCTCTCCTCCGGCCAGCTGGCCCAGCGCGAGGTCGTGGTGGCGGTCTCCGATCTGGCCGCCGGGGCCGTGATCTCCCCCGCCGACGTGCAGCTGCAGCGCATCCCGGCGGACCCCAACGACCACCGGCTGCTGACCGACCCGCAGGAGCTGGTGGGCCAGCGGCTGGCCATCGCGGTGCCGGCGGGCACGGCCCTGCGCAGCTACCTGCTGGTGGGCCCGCAGCTGCTGGCAGGCAGCGCCCCTGGCACCGTCGCAGTCCCCATCCGGCTGAGCGATCCGGCCGCCGTGGGCCTGCTGAATCCCGGGCAGCTGGTGGACATCGTGCTCACCACCGGCGACGGGTTCGAGCGGCAGATCCGCTCGGAGACCATCGCACAAGGTGTGGCGGTGCTCTGGGTGCCGGCGGCCGACCGCGGCGAGTTCGGCATGCTCTCCGGGAGCCCGGCCGAAGGCGAGGGCATCATCGTGGTGGCCGCCGCGGCCAGCCTCTCCGACGACCTGGCCGGGGCGGTGTCCCGCGGAAAGGTCTCCGCGGTGCTGGTGAATTAGCCCCGTGCCCCGGGCAGCGCAAAGCCCGCCGCTCCCCTGCGTGCTGCAGGCGGTCGGCGGGCTGTTTAGCACTTGGCCCGGGCTACCCCCAGTGCGGGGGTTTTTCGCGTTTCATGGCCTCGGCCAGGTCCTCGGGCGCGTCTCCCCACAGGCGGGGGTCGTCGTCCTTGGCGCGCAGTCCGGCCAGCGGATCCCGGGTGGTTTTCGCGGGGCTGGCGGCCTGCGCGATGGAGTTGGCCGGACGCGAGTTCGCGGAGGACTCGTCCACCGAGGAGGTGTGCGGAACCGGGGTGTAGGAACCGGTCAGCTGCACGCGGGCCTGCAGGTGCTGCGGCGGGGCGATGACCCGCGCGCGCTTCTTGCGGGGCGCCGGCTGCGGATCCCGGCGCTGCTCCCCCGCCGCGGGCAGGGGCTCAGCACCGGGTACGGATTCGTCCATCTATTTCGAGCGCTCCGTATCCGTCGGCTGGGTGCTGGCAGGCACCGGCTTCGGGGTGGCGCCGTCTGCGTCGGCCTTGGTGGCTGGAGATTCGTCCTTGGCCTGAGCGGTCTTGGACTCGGCGTCCTTGGAACCCGATTCCTGGGAGCCTGTCTCCTTGGCCCCGGCGTCCGTGGCCGCTGGCGCCTGGTCCTTCGGTGCGCTTTCTGAGGCGTCCTGGTCGGACTTCGGCTGCGCTGCGGCCTCGGTCTTTGCACCGGTCTTCGCATCCGCCTTGGCGTCCGGCGTGGCTTCCGCGGCAGGCCCGGAGGTGACCTGGCTGGCGCGCACCGGCGGGGCCGCGGCCAGCGAGGCGCGCGACTGCTCGGAGGGCGCCGGCGCGGAGGCAAGCTTCAGCTGCAGGTAGCGGGCCAGGCGGTCGGTGACCGCCCCGGGATCGGTGAACACGTCGATGGTCCACAGCGGCACGTAGCGCCAGCCGTGGTTCTCGAAGAAGTCCGGACGCAGGCGGCTGCGCTCGCGCACGGTCAGCCCGGCGTAGTGCTCGGTGCCGTCGTACACCACTGCCAGTGGGCGGATGTCCTGCCCGTCGACGTCGAAGGCATGCGCGGCCAGGTCCAGCACACCGCGGTAGTCCTCCGAGACGATCGCGCCGCGTTCGCGCAGGCGGCGGGCCAAGTCGGAGACCAACGCGTCGAAACGCGGGTGCGCCCAGCTGGCGATCGCCGAGTCGCCGGCCTGCACGCGGGTGAACAGGTCGAAGAACGCGCCGGCGCCGTGGTGCAAACGGGAGGCTTCCAGCTCCTCGGGCTGCAGGCTGGAGACCAGGGTCAGCCGGGTGCGCGAGCGGGTGACCGCCGCGACGAACAGCTGCTCGCCGCCTGGGCGGGAGAGCTCGCCGAATTCGTGCAGGGTCTTGCCGTGCGGGGTGCGGCCGTAGCCCCAGGCGAAGATCACCGCGTCGCGGCGCAGCCCGATCAGCCGGTTGACGGTGGTGACCACAAACGGCTCGTGCTTGGCGCGCAGGTGCTCCATCGCGTACTTGTGGTTCGGCAGCTGCACGCGAATGGCCTCCGCGATGGCCGACGCGTGGGTGCGGTTGGTCGCGATGACCGCCAGCGACTCGCCGGGGCGGGTGGAGAAGTGCTCGAAGACCAGGTCCACGATGCGCGCGACCTCCGCCACGGTGGTCTGCACGCCGTCGTCGCTGCTGGCCAGGGTGCCGGTGGCGTCGGGCACGTACAGCGCGCTGAGCTTGCCCGAGTGCTCCGCGGTGGCCATGGCCTGCGGCAGCCGCGAGATCGCCGAATCGTAGTAGGTGGCGGACAGCTGCTGCACCAGGCCCTCGTCGATGCCGCGGTACACGGTGGACAGGGTGCCGGTGACCAGCACCTTGTTCAGCGCCGACAGCGCGGAGACCCCGGCGTCGCGCGAGCCGATACGGGCGGTGGGGTCCACGGAGACCTCGAAGGGCTTGGGGCCGCCGAGCATCTCGTCGCCGATGGCGATGACCTGCCGGGAGCGGCGCACCGCGTCAAGCACCTCGCGCAGGGTCAGGTAGTTGGCCTCCAGCAGGATGACGGCGTCGAACTCGGCGTCGTCGGGCAGCGCGGTGCCCAGCAGCAGCGGGGCGGAAACGAAGACCGGGGTCAGCGAATTGACCAGCGATTCGCCCAGCGAGAGCACCTTGGCGATGGAGACGGTATTATCCTTGAGCATCTCGCGCAGGGCGCGGGAGGCGGCGCGGTGGTCGGCCAGGGCGGCCTTCCAATTGCGGGCCAGCTGCCAGCGGATGCGCTCGGGCCCGGCGGCGATGTGCGCGCCGTCGGCCAGCCGGTACTCGGCCTCCAGCCGCTCCAGCTTCGCGCCGTCGTTCATGGCCAGGAAGTCGTCGCCGGAGATCATCGCATCCAGCACGGACTGCCACCAGGACAGCTCCAGCTCCGCGTCCACCGCGTCGGCGTCGATCTGGCGCTCGGCGAAGTCGTCGAGCAGGTCGCCCAGGCCGGCTTCGGAGAGCTGCTCGGCGATCAGCGTGCGCTCGGGCAGCTCGGCGAGGTCCTCCTTGTGGTCCACCAGCGCGGCGATCAAATCCAGCAGCTGGGTGATCGGCATTTCACGCAGGTTCCCGCCGGTGCGGGCCGGCAGCATCGCGGAGAGCTTGTCGATGCGCGCCCCGGCGTCGTGGTAGCCGGCCTCCACGTCCAGCAGCCCGCCGGGAACCTGCGGGTTGCGCTGGGATGTGGCGTAGGCGCGCCAGGCCTCGCGCTGCACGGCCACCGCCTGCAAGGCAGCCTGCAGGTCAGGCACGTGCATGCCCGGGCGGACGTATTCCTTGGCGATCTTGCGCAGGCGGGAGCGCACCAGCGAGCCCATCTCCACGCCGTGCTCGCGGCGCCACGCGCTGGTGGCGGTGGCGGCGATCAGATCGTCGATGTCGCCCTCGAAGATGTCGGACTCGAACTTGTCCAGCGAGCCGCGCACGGCGACCAGCAGGGCCAGCTGGTCGCCCCACTTGTCGTAGCTGTCATCCAGCCGGATCTGGCTGCGTTCGGCGATCTTGAGCATGTGCTCGTGCAGGATCGGCAGGTCGCGGCCCAGGCCGCTGGCCAGGCTCAGCGCCTGCGCGGTGGCTTCCTGGTTGCGCAGCGGGGCGCCGTGCCAGGGGCTGGTGGTGTGCTCGCGGGAGAACGCGCCGAGCTGGGCGGCGCGCTTGAGCTGCGCCGCGACGTGGCCGCGCTGGCCCATGGAGTCCAGCACCGAGCGCTTCAGCCGCACCGTGGTGGACGGGGCTGGGTTCAGCGCGGAGAGCCGGGCGAGCTCCTGCATCGACTGGTACGGCGAGCAGCCCCAGCGGCTGCGCACCGAATGCAGCGACTTCACGTGCTCGTGCAGCGCGTGGCGCGAGTCGCGCAAGCGCTTGAACAGGTTGCCCAGCTGCGGCTCGGTGGCGCGCTCGTTGCGCAGGATGGCGCGGGTCAGCTGCTTGCGGACCGCGTCCGGGTCCTCGTTCGGCTCCAGCAGCAGGCTGGCGGCGTCCAGCTTCGCGTTGAAGCGCTCGACGAATTCCTCCGCGGCGGTGCGCTGCTCGGCGATGACCAGCACGCGCTTGCCCTGGGCTGCCAGCACCGCGGCGGCATTCAGCGCAGTCTGCGTGGCGCCGGTGCCGGCGGCGGCGTTGATCGCCACGGATTCCCCGGCGGCGATGTATTCGAGCATGCGCGACTGCGACTCGTCGGCGTCCAGCAGGTAGAGCTCGTCCTCGGGGTCGCGCTCGTCGGAGGACTTGGCCAAGGTGGTGTCCCCGGTGTGGACCTTGCGGTTCGCGCCCGGGACCGGCTTGCCGGCGGGGCGGATGACCGGTTCGTGCGGACGGCGCGGGCGGGCCGAATCCTTGATCAGGTTCTTGACCCGGCGCAGCCGCGAACCGGTGTCCTCCGGCTCCTCGGCCTTCGCGTCGTCCTTGGCCTTGGCCTTGGCATCCTGCTTTGCGCCGGATGTGGCATCGTCGGTTTCGCTCCCGGCGGCGTCGGGGGTGGCGTTCTTCGCGGCGACCATGTTGGCCAGCGCGGTCGAGCCCTTGGTGGCTTCGGCGACCTTGGCGGCGCGTTCGGCCAGCTTCTCGTTCTCGGAGTGCTGGATCAGCGCCTCGATGACCGGGTGCGGGCCGTTGAGCTTGGCCGGGTCGGCCGGGTCGATGAGGTCGGAGAAGGTGGACAGCAGCAGGCGGTGGCCCACGACCACACCCGGCACCTCGGAGACCAGATGGCGCAGGGCGTCCATGCCGCGCACCGGGTCGAAGCGGGCGATCGAGTAGGCGGCGGCGTCCACCGCGGAGACGTCGATCGTCGCGTGGTGGTCGGCCTCGAACTGGCGCACGAACGCCGGGGAGATGGTGGCGCGGCCGACCAGCTGGACGTCGTAGTCGTCGGTGTCCACGTGCTTGGACAGGGTGATGCGCCCGAGCATGATCGGTGCGGAGACCGGTTCGCTCTTGCCCTCGTGCACGGCGCGCCAGTTGGCCACGCCGGCGGCCAGGTAGCCCACGTCGATGCCGCGTTCGTCCCATAGCTCGCTGATCTTGGAGGCCAAGGCGCGGGCGGTGCGCTTGGCTGCGGCGTACTGCTCGGCGTCGTGCAGCAGGGTGGATAGACGGGTGCGTCGGCCGGCCAGGAATTGAGCCAGCCCCGAAGGGTTGGCGTGCGTGATGTCGATGCTGTTGGACGTCGACGGAGCGAACCTCAAGGTGGTGTCGGCCCCGGCGCTTTGCCCCAAGGATTTCACCCAGGCGGCTACTCGATCCGCAGCAGCATTCTGAGCACTGGTCACGACAGTCATTCCCTTCACTGAACCGGCCTAGCGGCGGCGCGCGCCCGCGCGCGACACCTCTATCTAACGTAGTGCACGCGCGCGGCAGAACACCGGCGCGAAACACGTTTTAAGCGTGTGAAGCGGAACCCGGGCGGTGGGCCGGGGCGCATAACGCGCCGCGGCCCACCGCATGGATTCCGCTTCGGGTGTCCGGGCCGCGCCTGGCGGCGGGCCCGGGACCGGCACAGCTAGCTGCCGGTTACTCCCATTCGATGGTTCCCGGTGGCTTGCTGGTGACGTCCAGCACCACGCGGTTGACCCCGTCCACCTCGTTGGTGATGCGGTTCGAGATCTTGGAGAGCAGGGTGTACGGCAGGTGCGACCAGTCTGCGGTCATGGCGTCCTCGGAGGACACCGGGCGCAGCACGATCGGGTGGCCGTAGGTGCGGTGGTCGCCCTGGACTCCCACGGAGCGCACGTCGGCGAGCAGCACCACCGGCATCTGCCAGACTTCGTCGTCCAGGCCGGCTGCGGTCAGCTCGGCACGGGCGATGGCGTCGGCCTTGCGCAGGATCGAGAGGCGTTCCTCGTTCACGGCGCCGATGATGCGGATGCCCAGGCCCGGACCGGGGAACGGCTGGCGTCCCACGATTTCCTCGGGCAGGCCGAGCTCGCGGCCCACGGCGCGAACTTCGTCCTTGAACAGGGTGCGCAGCGGCTCGACGAGTTCGAACTGCAGGTCCTCCGGCAGGCCGCCCACGTTGTGGTGGCTCTTGATGTTGGAGGTGCCTTCGCCGCCGCCGGACTCGACGATGTCGGGGTACAGGGTGCCCTGGACCAGGAACTTCACCGGCTCGCCCTCGGAGGCTTCCTTGGCGATGATCGCCGCCTCGGCGGCCTCGAACGCGCGGATGAACTCGCGGCCGATGATCTTGCGCTTGGTCTCCGGGTCGGTGACGCCGTCCAGCGCGGTCAGGAAGCGCTCGCGCTCGTCGGCGATGTACAGCTTGGCGCCGGTGGAAGCGACGAAATCCTTCTCCACCTGCTCGGCTTCGCCTTCGCGCAGCAGGCCGTGGTTGACGAACACGCAGGTCAGCTGGTCGCCGATGGCGCGCTGCACCAGAGCGGCGGCCACGGCGGAGTCGACGCCGCCGGACAGGCCGCAGATGGCCTTGCCGGAGCCGACCTGGGCGCGGATGCGCTCGATCTGCTCGTCGGCGATGTTGTCAGCGGTCCAGTCGCCCTTCAGGCCGGCGCCGTTGTACAGGAAGTTCTCCAGAACGTCCTGGCCGAACTCGCAGTGCTTGACCTCCGGGTGCCACTGCACGCCGTAGAGGCGCTTGGCCTCGTTGGCGAAGGCTGCCACGGGGGCGCCTGCGGTGGTGGCCAGGACCTCGAAGCCCTCGGGGGCTTCCGACACGGCGTCGCCGTGGCTCATCCATACGGTCGGGGCGTTTTCCGCGCCGGCCAGGATGGAGCGTGCCTCGCCGGCGAATTCGGTCGCGGTGCGGCCGTATTCGCGCAGGCCGGTTTCGGCAACGGTGCCGCCCAGGGCGCTGGCCATGGCCTGGAATCCGTAGCAGATGCCGAGCACCGGCACGCCGGCGTCGAACAGGTCGGCCCCGACGGAGGGGGCGCCATCGGCGTAGACGCTGGAGGGACCACCGGAGAGGATGATCGCTGCAGGGTTCTTGGCCAAGATGGCTTCGGTGGACAGGGTGTGCGGAACGATCTCCGAGTACACACGAGCCTCACGTACGCGGCGAGCAATCAGCTGCGCGTATTGGGCCCCGTAGTCGACGACCAGAACCGGCTTATGTTCTGGATTGAGGGGAGCAGTAGTCACTCCCCCAGTCTACTGGGTTCGCCGGTCGCGAAACAGCGCGGGCACTGTCATCAACGTCACCACCGGGTCACATTCGGGCCGGTTTCCGGGCGCGCTCGCTGCCCCCTGGCCGGTTCCGGGCGCGGAATACGGCGCCGCCGCCCGCCGGCCCGGGGTGGAAACGACGTCGGCGGGCCGCCTCCCTGCAAGGGGAAGCGGCCCGCCGGACGTTTGCGACAGCGTGTGCCGCTAGTAGCGCTTGGCTGCCTTCGGGTGGTTTTCCATCTCCGCCATGACTTCCTTGTGTACCTTGCGCTCGGTGATGAACGACAGGAACGGCACGACGCCGCCTAGGGCGATGGTGATGAAGCGGGAGAACGGCCAGCGCATCAGGGACCAGAGGCGGAAGTCCGCGAACAGGTACACCACGTAGAGCCAGCCGTGGGCGATCAGGATGCCCAGCGAGGCGTTGAAGCCGCCGGCGACTTCCGCTCGGTTGTGCATGCCGATGGTGTTGGCGGTGCCGTCAAGCAGCTGGCCGCCGATGAACAGCTCCAGCTGCCAGAAGTACTTGAAAACCATTTCCAGCACGAGCAGCAGCAGCATCACGCCGGTGACGTAGGCGAACACCCGGAAGAAGGCAGCCGCGGAGCGGATCTGCGCCGGGGTGCCGCCGAACTTGCGGGGGCGGGGTGCGGGGGTGGTGCTGGACATGGTCGGGCGGTCCTTCCGTGGGAGGTCAGTCATTCAGGTATGCGAAGGCGCGTCAGCTGCTCGCTGGGCCGTCGTCGTCGCGGGGGTCGTTCTGGTGGGCTTCGGCGGCGCGCTCGGCGATCTCTTCCATGCCGCGCTGGTAGTCGTCGCGCACCATGCGGTACCAGAGGAACAGCGCGAAGCCGGCGAACACCACCCATTCGATGCCGTAGAAGACGTTGAGCCAGTTGACCTGGGCTTCCTGCGGCTGCGGACCGACGTAGACGCGGGACAGGCCAGGCTGCTCGGCCGCGGCGCCTTCGGCGGTCTTGATCTCGTGGGCGGTCACGAAGCCTTCGTACAAGGTGGTGTCCCAGAGGTTGGACAGCTGCGAGGAGGCCAGGGTCTCCAGCGCGGGGCTGCGCACGTCGTGGGCCAGCTCCGGGCCCTCGGAAGGCAGCAGGCGTCCGGTGATTTCCAGCTCGCCCTCGGGAGCGGGGCTGGGCGCCGAGGAATCGGGCTGCCAGCCGCGGACCACCGCGATGGCCGCATCCTTCGGCGCGCCGTCGACCTTGAACTCGGTGACGACCCAGGCGCCCTTGACTCCGTCGTGCAGGCGCGGGGCGACCAGCTCGTCGCTGCCCTCGACGAATTCGCCGCTGAAGGTGACGATCTGGTCCGCCACGGTGCCCAGCAGTTCAGTGCCGACCTGGTGGTGCTCGGTCAGCGGGACGGCGACCTCGGTCTTGTCGGCCTTGACCAGCGGCTCGGTTTCGGAGGATCCGAACTGCCAGCCGGACAGGGCGACGAAGCCGGTGGCCAGCGCCAGGGCGGCCAGCAGCGCGAGGAGCCATTGGGGTTTGAGGGCGGTTTTCAGCACCCTACCACCGTACTTCGATTGGCTGTAGAAGTAGAAATGCGCGGGGCGTGAGATTGGCCTTGGACACCTCCGCAGCCCGCGCGGGAACCTTCCGCGCCGCTAGTTCGTTGGGGTGCCGGCGTGCGGCCAAACGGCGGCGGCCCGCCGCCTGCCCGGTGAAGGCGCAGGTGGCGGGCCGCGGAAGCCTGCGGGCGCGAGGCGCCCGGAGTGCCTAAAAGCGGTCGGACTCGTACGGGGAGAGCACGACGTCCACGCGCTGGAATTCCTTGAGCGTGGAGTATCCGGTGGTGGCCATCGAGCGGCGCAGCGCGCCCACCAGGTTGGAGGTGCCGTTGGTTTCGCGGGATGGGCCGTAGAGCACGTTCTCCAGCGAGCCGACGGTGCCCACGCGGGCGCGGTCGCCACGGGGGCTGACCTCGTGGACTGCTTCCATGCCCCAGTGGTAGCCGGCGCCCGGCGCCTCATCGGCGCGGGCCAGTGCGGTGCCGAGCATGACAGCGTCGGCGCCCATGGCGATGGCCTTGACGATGTCGCCGGAGTTGCCCAGGCCGCCGTCGGCGATCACGTGCACGTAGCGTCCGCCGGATTCCTCGATGTAGTCGCGGCGGGCCGCGGCGACATCGGCGATGGCGGTGGCCATCGGGGCGTGGATGCCCAGAGTGCGGCGGGTAGTCGAGGACGCGCCTCCGCCGAAGCCGACGAGCACGCCGGCCGCGCCGGTGCGCATCAGGTGCATGGCCGGGGTGTAGCCCGCGGCGCCGCCCACGATGACCGGCACGTCGAGCTCGTAGATGAACTGCTTCAGGTTCAGCGGTTCGGTGGTCTTGGAGACATGCTCCGCGGACACGGTGGTGCCGCGGATGACGAAGATGTCCACGCCGGCAGCCACCACGGTGCGGTAGAACTCCTGGGTGCGCTGCGGGGTCAGCGAGCCGGCGACGACCACACCGGATTCGCGGATTTCAGCCAGGCGGGAGGTGATCAGTTCGGCCTGGATCGGGGCCGAGTACAGTTCCTGCAGCTTGGCGGTGATCTTCGGGTCGTTGCGGGTGGCCGCTTCGTGGTTCAGGCCGGCGATGTCCTCAAGCACCTTGGCCGGATCCTCGTAGCGGGTCCATAGGCCCTCGAGGTTCAGTACGCCCAGGCCGCCCAGCTTGCCCAGCGCGATGGCGGTGGCCGGGGAGGTCACCGAGTCCATGGGTGCGCCGATGAACGGGGTCTCGAACTGGAAGGCATCGATCTGCCAGGAGACCGACACGTCCTTCGGGTCACGGGTGCGGCGATTCGGTACGATCGCTACGTCGTCCAGGGAATATGCCTTAGTGGCCCGCTTGCCGCGGCCGATCTCAATCTCATTACTCACGACCCTAGGTTATCAAGAGTGCGGCCGATTCCCGCCTTTGACCACCGCCAGATTGCGCCGGACTGCGCGTCTAGTGCGCCACACCCGCCACCGTGCGCAGCGTGGCCGCGGTGTCGGCCAGGGCCTGCGCGGCCTCCTGCTCGGCATCGGCAATCTGGTCCATGACCTGTGCCATCTTGTCGAACAGCGGCTGGCGCTGGTCGATGTCCGCCGGCTCTTCGAGCAGCTGGGCGAAGTCGATCCAGAAGGCCGCCAGCTGGGCGTAGGCAGCGGAGTGCTCCCCCAGTTCGGACAGGCCCGGAAGGTCCGCGGCTTCGTCAAGGAAGTCCGCATACAGCCCGCGCAGGCCGCCGATTCCGCCGAAACGGGTGTCGGACAGGAAGCCTGCCAGCTGCGAGAGCCCAATTTCCAGCTGTTCGGCGTCGGCAAACATCTGGTTCCAGCCGGTTTTGCCTTCGGTGTCGCGCAGGCGGGCCGCGAAGTTGCGCATGCCTGCGATGCCGAAGTTCTTGGCGAAGTGCACCGGGATGCCGCGCAGCTCGCTGGTGCCCAGCAGCCGGGCCGTGGTCTCCTGGACCGCGTCCAGCACATTGGAGGCCAGGGCCTCGGGCTTGGGCGAGCGGCGCGAGGTGACCCAGGCCTGCCAGAACTTCTCGCGCTTCCGGCGGGCGCGGGCAGCGGTCAGGTCCTCGGGGCTGATGGGGTTCAGCGAGCCGGAACCGTCGTCCACCAGCAGGTCGTCGTCGAGTTCTCCAACCACTGCCAGATCGATGGTGTCCGACTCGTCGACTTCGCCCTCCTCGATCCACGGCAGGGCGTTGACCGCGACGCGGACCACGACGGCGCGTCCGGCGTCCAGCCCGGTGTCGAGGTATTCGGCGGCGCGCACGGCCGAACCGGTGGTGCGCTCGTTGATCTTGGCGCCGCAGCGGGTCAACAGGTTCTGGGTATATGGCTCAGGATGGGCGCGGGTCACCAGGGTGACGCTGACGGCGTCCTCGTCCTGGAAGCTGTGCTGCATGAAGCCGACGCCGCCGGCCAGGCCCGCGAGCATGGCCTCGGAGTACGGCTGCCCGGTGACGGGGTTGGTCACGCCGGCCTGGGTGAGCACGCGATGCCAGAGCGCCGCGTCGTACTGCACCACGTTCTCCGGGGCCGGGTATTCGGGCAGTTCGTCCAAGTTGGCCGGTGCCTTGGCTGGCTGTTCCGGGCGCTTTGGTTTGGCGGACTTGGCCTTGCCGGAGCCCTGCTTTCCGGATTTGCCCTGTGAGGCGTAGTTGCGCGCTTCGGCGGCGCGGGCGGCCCGGGGGCTTTCGGGCTTGTTGGTGAGGATGTTCTTGCGGGCGGTCGTATAGCTCTCGCCGGTGCGCTCCATGCGCTCGCGGGCAAGTTTCTTCAGGTTCGCTGGCTGAGCCACGTGAATCGGTTTCCTTCCGTCCTGCGGCGCCGTGGCGGGAGGGACCCCGCACGCGCACCTCGCGCCGCCATCGAATAATTCTACGTGTCAGATCGGGTTTGGCGACCGGTCGGGGCACGTGGGATTGGCAACTGCGCGCGGAAAGAAAACCGAATGCTCGTCAATCCGGTAGCGGGATGCTGGTCGGGACGCCCGGAGGACTGTAATTCCTGCGCAACCGCTGCGCCGGATCCCGATCCCTGGGCAGCAGCACCCACGGCAAGCCCTTCACCCACACGATCTTGATCACCTCATGGTCGAACTCGATGTGGTGGTTCTTGCACCCCGGAGCGATCTTGTCCAAGTTCGTTTCC
>NZ_POAF01000020.1 GCF_003309065.1 Glutamicibacter soli
CAGGGTTCGGTGCTGACCAACAAGTACGCCGAGGGCTACCCGGGCCGCCGCTACTACGGCGGCTGCGAAGAGGTCGACGTCATCGAGACCCTGGCCATCGAGCGCGTCAAGGAACTGTTCGGCGCGAAGTTCGCCAACGTCCAGCCGCACTCCGGGGCCCAGGCCAACGCCTCGGTCTACCACGCGCTGGTGCGTCCGGGCGATACCGTGCTGGGCTTGAACCTGGCCCACGGCGGGCATTTGACCCACGGCATGAAGATCAACTTCTCCGGCCGCCTGTTCAACATCGTCCCGTACGGCGTGGACGAGGAGACGAACCTGGTGGACATGGACGAGGTCGAGCGCCTGGCCATCGAGCACCAGCCGAAGATGATCGTGGCCGGCTGGTCGGCCTACCCTCGCCAGTTGGACTTCGTCCGCTTCCGCGAAATCGCGGACAAGGTCGGTGCGTACCTGTTCGTGGACATGGCGCACTTCGCCGGCCTGGTCGCGACCGGGCTGCACCCGTCGCCGGTGCCGCATGCGCATGTGGTCACCTCGACCACGCACAAGACCCTGGCAGGCCCTCGCGGCGGTATCATCCTGTCGAATGATGCGGAGATCGCCAAGAAGCTGAACTCGGCGGTGTTCCCTGGCCAGCAGGGCGGCCCGCTGGAGCATGTGATCGCGGGCAAGGCGGTGGCGTTCAAGATCGCCGCGTCGCCGGAGTTCAAGGAGCGCCAGCAGCGCACCTTGGCCGGTTCGCGGATTTTGGCGCAGCGGTTGACCCAGGCCGATGTGGCCGCCAAGGGCATCAGCGTGTTGACCGGCGGCACGGATGTGCACCTGGTGCTGGTGGACCTGCGCCACAGCGAGCTGGATGGGCAGCAGGCCGAGGATCTGCTGGCGCAGGTGGAGATCACGGTGAACCGCAATTCGGTGCCGTTTGATCCGCGTCCGCCGATGACTACCAGCGGGTTGCGGATCGGCACCCCGGCGTTGGCGACCCGCGGGTTCTCCGAGGAGGCGTTTGCCGAGGTTGCGGAGATCATCGCGCAGACCCTGATTGCCGGGGCCGA
>NZ_POAF01000021.1 GCF_003309065.1 Glutamicibacter soli
GCCGGGCTGATCCGGCGCCGGCCCGGGCATTACCTGGGCATCGGCATCGTGCTTGCCGCGTTGCTGGCGGGCACCGTGGCAGGCATGCTGCTGCTGGGCGAGAGCTGGTTCCAGCTGCTCATGGCCGCCGCGCTTGGCCTCTTGCTCACCCAGTTCGCCTTCCTAGCCCACGAAGCGGCGCACCGCCAGATCCTGGCTTCCGGCAAAACCAACGACAAGCTCGGCCGCTTCCTGGCCAACTTCGTGGTCGGCATCAGCTACCAGTGGTGGATCAACAAGCACAGCAAACACCATGCAACTCCGAACACCATCGGCAAGGACCCGGACATCGAATGGGACACCATCTCGTTCCAGCCGGCCGACGCGAAGCGCCAGCGCGGCCTGCTCAAGTGGATCACCCAGCGCCAAGGCTACCTGTTCTTCCCGCTGCTGACCTTGGAAGGGCTGAACCTGCATCTGCAGTCGATCAAGTACCTGTTCGTCGGCCGGCGGGTGAAGCACCGCCGCCGCGAACTGATCTCGATCGGCCTGCGCATTGCCCTGTACCTGGGCGCC
>NZ_POAF01000022.1 GCF_003309065.1 Glutamicibacter soli
GCCCTTCACCCACACGATCTTGATCACCTCATGGTCGAACTCGATGTGGTGGTTCTTGCACCCCGGAGCGATCTTGTCCAAGTTCGTTTCCCCGCCCAAGGCGTACGGGTCGGTGTGGTGGAATTCCAGCTGCTCCACCGTCGCGGTGCACCCGGGCACCAGGCAGTACCGGTCCCTGGCCAGCACCGCACGCTGCAGCACCTCGGGCACGAAGCGTTTGGTCCGCCCGAAGTCCAGCAGCACCCCGTCCGTGTTGAACACCGCCGGGATCAGATCCGCCTGGCACAGCAGCTGCCGCAACGCCGCCGGCGGCAGATCCACCCCGTGCCCGGTCTGCGCCGTCGAGGACGCCAGATCCTTCAGGTCGTTCAGCTGCAGGTGGGCGATGACCACCGGCCGCAACCGCTTGCGCTTGCGCTGTGGCGGGGATCTGTCGGGGTCCCCGGCGGAGCACTCGTCCCCGTCCTCGGCCCAGCCGGCCTTGCCGGCGCTGCCGTCGTCGGCGTTCGCGGGGTCGGAATC
>NZ_POAF01000023.1 GCF_003309065.1 Glutamicibacter soli
GCATCGAGGGGAACAAGTGGTGCTCCACCTGGTAGTTCAACCCGCCGTAGACGTGCGAGAGCACGCTGTTGCCGAAGCTGGAGCGAGCCAACACGTTGCGTCCCGTGAGCACCTGGCGCGAGAAGAAGTCGATGCGGGCGTCCGTGGGCACCAGGGGCATGCCCTTGTGGTTGGGCGCGAACGAGGCGCCCATGTAGATGCCGAAGATCGCCAGCTGCACGCCGAGGAAGGCGAAGGCCATGCCTATCGGCAAGAGGAAGAAGATGGCGCCCAGGTACAGGGCAATGCGCAGGCCGATCGAGATCAGTTCGCGGCGGCGGTGCTTCACCCGCCGGCCGACGAACAGGTACTTGATC
>NZ_POAF01000024.1 GCF_003309065.1 Glutamicibacter soli
TGAACACTGCGGATAACGCGGCTGAGAACACCGATGCGAACACGGATGTGAACACTGCGGATAACGCGGCTGCGAACACCGATGCGAACACCGATGCGAACACGGACGTGAACACTGCGGATAACGCGGCTGCGAACACCGATGCGAACACCGATGCGAACACGGATGCGAACACTGCGGATAACGCGGCTGCGAACACCGATGCGAACACCGATGCGAACACAGATGTGAACACTGCGGATAACGCGGCTGCGAACACGGATGTGAACACTGCGGATAACGCGGCTGCGAACACCGATGCGAACACGGATGTGAACACTGCGGATAACGCGGCTGCGAAC
>NZ_POAF01000025.1 GCF_003309065.1 Glutamicibacter soli
ACCGATGCGAACACGGATGTGAACACTGCGGATAACGCGGCTGCGAACACCGATGCGAACACGGATGTGAACACTGCGGATAACGCGGCTGCGAACACGGATGTGAACACTGCGGATAACGCGGCTGCGAACACGGATGTGAACACTGCGGATAACGCGGCTGCGAACACGGATGTGAACACTGCGGATAACGCGGCTGCGAACACCGATGCGAACACGGATGTGAACACTGCGGATAACGCGGCTGCGAACACCGATGCGAACACGGATGTGAACACTGCGGATAACGCG
>NZ_POAF01000002.1 GCF_003309065.1 Glutamicibacter soli
GGTGATGAAATCCTGGCGAATAAAAACACTCGGAACAACACACGGGGGTGCATCATCCCAAGCAAAATGTTTCGTATTCACCAAACAAAAAATAATTTGGTATCAACAAACTTGGCACACTATTGAGTTCTCAAACAACAAACACTCTCGACACCGCATTCCGAACCCGAAGGGTTCGAGCTGCTTCGCTCCGGAGCAACTTTTCAAGCTTACCACCTCGTTGACCAGTGTCAACTCGGCGTTCCAAGCCTGTTCGCTTCGCGTTGACTTCCCGTCCGTTTCCGTTCGGTCCGTGTCAGCGGCACGAGATAAAACTTTACACGCCCTGTACCCCCACGCAAAATCCGCCTAGTACTCCCGGAAACTAACCCATTTACCAGTCTGACTAGGTATTTCATGTTTCGGGTACAACAAAACCGCCAAAAAAGTGTGGTGGTTCACAGATTCTTTGGCGGTTTTGCTTGGTTTTTACTTAGTCAGTTCGACGACAGCCATGTTCTTCTTGCCGCGGCGAACGATGGCGTAGCGGCCATGGAGGAAGTCGGCTTCAGACAGTTCGCTGTCGATGCCCTCGACCTTTTCGTTGTTCACGTAGGCGCCGCCCTCGCCGACGGTGCGTCGCGCAGCAGACAAGCTCTCGCTGAGGCCCGAAGCGTGCAGCACGTTCAGGATGCCGAGGTCGTCGGCCGCCACCTGGACGATTGGCAGTTCGGCAATCACTGCCTGCAGGGTCGACAAGTCGATCTCGCCCAGTTCACCATTGCCGAAGACCGCGGCGGAAGCAGCGATCACCTTGGTGGTGGCGTCTTCGCCGTGCACCAGGCTGGTTACCTGCCAGGCAAGCTCGCGCTGGGCCTGGCGCTTGAACGGACGCTCGGCAACTTCCACAGCCAAGGCCTCGATCTGTTCGCGCGACATGAAGGTAAAGACCTTCAGACGGTCGATCACATCTGCATCGGCGGTGTTCAGCCAGAACTGGTAGAAGGTGTACGGGGAGCACATCTCCGCATCCAGCCAAATCGCGTTGCCCTCGGACTTGCCGAATTTGGTGCCGTCCGAGTTGGTGATCAGCGGGGTACCGTAGGCGTAGGCGGACTTGCCCTCCACCTTGCGGATCAGGTCGGTGCCGCTGGTCAGGTTGCCCCACTGGTCCGAGCCACCAGTCTGCAGGGTGCAGCCGTACTGGCGGTACAGCTCCAGGTAGTCGTAGCCCTGCAGCACCTGGTAGGAGAACTCGGTGTAGCTGATGCCCTCGTCGGAGTTCAGGCGCGCGGCCACGATCTCCTTCTTGATCATCGTGCCCACGCGGAAGTACTTGCCCACGTCGCGCAGGAAGTCCAGGGCGGACAGCGGCGCGGTCCAGTCCAGGTTGTTGACCAGGCGCACCGCGTTCTCGCCCTCATTGGACAGGAAGCGCGAGACCTGAGCCTGCAGCTTGGCAACCCACTCGGTGACGGTCTCCTTGGTGTTCAAGGTGCGCTCGGCTGTCTGGCGCGGATCACCGATCAGACCGGTGGAACCGCCCACCAGTGCCAGCGGCTTGTGGCCTGCCAGCTGCAGGCGGCGCATGTTCAGCAGCTGCACCAGGTTGCCTAGGTGCAGCGACGGCGCGGTGGGGTCAAAGCCGCAATAGTAGGTAATGGTCTCCTCGGACAGCGCCCGCTCCAGCTCGGCCTCGTCGGTGGACACGTGCACCAGGCCGCGCCACTTCAGCTCCTGCCAGACATTCGCGAAGGAGGAATCATTACTCTGTCCCGCAATAACGGGATTCTGATTGGTTTCAGACATGCTAACTTTGACCATTTTTCTGTCTATGTTCTGCCCCTTTGCTCCCGCTGCTTCCAGCGGAAGTTCACTACGGCGCAGCCAGTTGGGGTTTCCTGGCGTGCGCACTTCCTAGATTATCGGTTCGCGGCGGCTGTATGCCAGTTCGCGCGGCCGACGCTCCTAGGCTTCCATCCCCTCGGGCAGCTCGCCGGTGTAAACCACGCGCAAGCGCTGGGTGGTGCGGGTCATCGCCACGTACAGGTCCCCCACTCCCCCGTCGACCTCGGCCACCAGCTGCTCGGGTTCCAAGATGATCACGCTGTCGAATTCAAGGCCCTTGGATTCGCGGGCGGAAATCACCACGATGTCCTGGCTCAACCCGCCGGAGCCTTCCCCGACACGGTCCCCGTAGGCTGCGGAAATCACGTCGCGCGTATGGGCCAGCTGGTCCTGCGGGACGATGACCGCCTGCAGGCCTCCGGCGGAATACTCCAATTCCTCGGCCAAGGCCGCGCGCAACGTGTCATCCAGCTGCGCGCCCGTGGTCTTGGTCAGCAGCGGAGGCCAGTCGCCCTCGCGCACGGCGCGCGGGGTGGTGATGTTCAGCCCGGCGGCCTGGGCCACGCGCACCGCGGCGTCGGCGATCTGCGCCGGCGTGCGATAGTTGACCGTCAGCTCCTCCAAGGTGAAGCGTTCGCCGAAGAACGGCGACAGCGCCTGCGCCCAGCTGGTCGCGCCCGAGGCCGCGGAGGTCTGGGCGATGTCCCCCACGATGGTGAAGGACTTGATCGGGCAGCGGCGCAGCAGCAGGCGCCACTGCATGGGCGAGAGCTCCTGCGCCTCGTCCACCACGATGTGCCCGTAGGCCCAGGTGCGGTCGGCGACCGCACGCTCGGCTGCGGTCTGGCGGGCGGCGGTCTCCTGGTTGACGCCGGCGACCTGCTCCGCGGTGACCACCCCGTCGATGCCTGCGTTTTCCAGCATGGTATGCATGTTCACCAGCGCGGCCTGCGCGTTTTCCACGTCGCGGTCGTACTGGGCCTGGTTGCTGGCGGCGTGCGGGTCCTCGAACTCGCCCAGCAGCTCGGCGGCCTCGTCAAGAAGCGGCACGTCGGCCTCGGTGAACGGCGCATCGACGCGGCGGTAGAGCGCGTCGCGGTCGGCTTCGGAAAGCTTCGGCGCGGCGGCGGCCAGCAGGTGCGGGTTGGCGAACAGCTCGCGCACCAGCTTCTGCGGGGTCATCGGCATCCAGCACAGGTTCAGCGCCACGCGCACGTCCCAGGACTCGCGCACTTCCTGCGGCAGGTAGGAGCGGTCGGTGGTCGAGGACTGCCCGGCCGATTCCTCCAGCTTGCGGCGCAGCTGCTCGGCCAGGTCCCCCACGAGCACCTTCACGAAGGTTTCGCGGGCCTGGTTGTACGGCTTGTGGGTGTGGCGGGCGCGTTCGCGCGCGTTGAGCACCATCTTGCGGGTCAACGTCAGCCGCGTGCCTTCGACCACCACGGTGCGGTCCTCGGGAAGCACGCGCTGGCGGTTGCGCACGGCGGCGGAGATGACCCGGGCCATGGAGGGCCGGCCCTTGAGCCGGGCCACGGTGCGGTTGGTTTCCGGCACTGCCTGCACCCCGTGGTACAGCTCGCCCACGGAGGACATGACCACGCCGGTCTCGCCCAGCGAGGGCAGCACGCGCTCGATGTAGCGCATGAAGGAATTCGAGGGCCCGACGATCAGCACGCCGGTGTTCTTCAGCCGTTCGCGGTATTCGTAGAGCAGGAAGGCGGCGCGGTGCAGCGCCACGGCGGTCTTGCCGGTGCCCGGCCCGCCCTGGACCACCACTGCCCCGGGCAGCGGCGCGCGGATAATGGCGTCCTGCTCGGCCTGGATGGTGCCCACGATGTCGCCCATGCGGCCGGTGCGCTTTTCGCGCAGCGCCGCCATGAGCGCGCCTTCCCCGTGGTGGGTGTGGCCCTCGTCAAGCCAGGTCTCGTCCAGCACGTCGTCCTCGATGCCTGCCACGGTGCGCCCGGAGAGCATCAGGTGGCGGCGGCGGCGCACGCCGCGCGGGTTCAGCGCGGTCGCCTGGTAGAACGGCGCGGCCTCGGCGGCGCGCCAGTCGATCATCAGCCGGTTGAGGTCCTCGTCGCTCAGGCCGATACGCCCGATGTAGCGGATGCGGTTCTCCTCCGCCTGGGGATCCCCGTTGGAGCCGTTGGCCGCGGCCATGTCCAGGCGGCCGAAGACCAGCCGGTCCTGCACTGCATCCAGCTGCGCGATGCGGTCCTCGTACAGGGTCGCGAAGGAGTCGCGCTCGGACATGTTCTGGAAGCTGCCCACGGCGCCCTGCGCCCGGGTGCGTCCGAGCTGCTCCACCTTTTCGGCGCGCAATTCATCAAGCCTTGCGTACAGTTTCCCCACGTACTCGGTCTCGACGGACAGATCCTGTTCGATCGTTTCGGACAACCCAGTTTCCCCTTGCGCTAAATTCACAGGACAGACAATTCTACGCGTGCCGCGGCGGCGGCCGGTAATCCGCTTCGCGGGCGGCGTAACCAGCCGACGTGTTACTTCAGGAGTGCACCAGCTGCAGCGAGACGACCTCGTGCCCGTCCAGCTTGGCGCGGCCGTCTAAGCCGTCGAGTTCCAGCACCACGCCGATGCCCGCGACCACGGCGCCGGTCAGCTCGACCAGGCGCACCGCCGAGCCCACGGTGCCGCCGGTGGCCAGCACATCGTCCAGAATCAGCACCCGGGTGCCCGGGGCGATCTCGTCGCGGTGCATTTCCAGGCAGCCGGAGCCGTATTCCAGGGTGTATTCGTCGCGGTAGACCTCGCGCGGCAGCTTGCCTGCCTTGCGGATGGTCAGCATTCCCTTGCCGGAGGCGTAGGCGGCCGCCGCGGCGAGCACGAAACCGCGGGCCTCCAGCCCTGCCACGATGTCGAACTGGCCCTCGAACGGGGCGATCAGTTCGTCGACCATGCGGCGCAGGCCCGTTGGGTCCGCGAAGACCGGAGTCAGGTCCTTGAATGAAATTCCGGGCTGCGGGTAGTCGGGGACAATCGCGCACAAACGGTCCAGCAGGTCGGTAATGCTCTCAGTAGTATTCACGCCTCACAATTTTAGCCGTACTCGGGGCTCTTCGAACCACGCGGCTTAACTGCCTCGGCCGCAGTTCCCGGAAGGGAACTGCGGCCTCGGTTTCGGCGGCCCGGCGCTAGCGGTTCATCAGCCGGTCGCTCGGCCAGGGCAGCAGCTCGGGGTAGTCGGCGGCGTCCGCGGCCGCGGTGGCCTGCACCGGACCGGCGGCCGGACGGCCGGCAAGCCATGCTGCCAGATCAAACTCGGTTCCGGAGAGCACCCAGGAGTTCTCCCCGGCGCCCAGCACCACCGGGGACTTGCCGTGGGGCTGCAGCACCAGGCGGTCCTCGGAAGGCACCCGGGCGGCCAGCGCGCGGAAGAGATGCTCAGAGAATTCGGCCGGCCAGCTGGAAGCAGGGCGCACGAACTCGTCAAGGTCGGTGGCGTGGATCAGCATCTCTCGCCAGGTGGCGTACATCATGTCCGCAACCTTCGCGCCGGGGCGGTAGCCCACCGATTCCTCCCACTTGCCGGCGGCGGAAGGCAGCACCTCGCGCAGCTCGGCCAGCGCGGTGTTGGTCAGCTCCAGCAGCGCCTCGGGGCGCATCAGCGCTGTCATGTTGATGGACTCGATGCGGCCGGCCGCTCCCCCGTCGTACATTTCCAGCGGCGGTTCCTGCCCGGCGCGCTCGAACTGGCGGCGGGCTGCCTTCGCGAAGGAGGCCAGGTGCGCAATGAGCTGGGCGGTGCTCCAGCCCGGCAGCGAACTGGCCTTGGGGTAGTTCTGGAAGTCGACGCCGCGCACCTGTTCGCGCAGCTCATCCAATGCGGTGGTGACCTGAGAAATGAGTGCGTCCGGCGCCAGTATCTGTGTCATGACCCACACTGTATCGCGAGTAGGGCTTAAATGCGTAGGCGGCCGGATCCGCGCCGCATGATTCCTGCGGTGCGGCTCCGGCCACCGGCCGGTCCAGGCTACTTGGCGATCCAGCCGCGGACCTCGTCAAGCTGGCGCTCGAACTCGGTGATCTGCTGCGCGACAGCGCTCGGGGCGGTGCCGCCCTGGCCGTTGCGGGCGTTGAGCGAGCCCTCGGTGGAGAGCACTTCGCGCACCGCCGGGGTCAGGTGCTCGGAGATGCCTGCATAGTCCTCGTCGCTCAGGTCCCACAGCTCCACGCCGCGCGATTCGGCCAGCTGCACGGCGGCGCCGGAGAGCTCGTGGGCGTCGCGGAACGGCACGCCCTGGCGTACCAGCCACTCGGCGATGTCGGTGGCCAGCGCGAAGCCCTGCGGGGCCAGGCCGGCCATGCGCTCGGTGTTGAAGGTCAGGGTTTCGATCATGCCGGCCACGGCGGGCAGCAGGATTTCAAGGGTGTCCGCTGCGTCGAACACCGGCTCCTTGTCTTCCTGCAGGTCGCGGTTGTAGGCCAGCGGCAGCGCCTTCAGGGTGGCCAGCAGGCCGGTCAGGTCGCCGATCAGGCGTCCTGCCTTGCCGCGGGCGAGCTCCGCGATGTCCGGGTTCTTCTTCTGCGGCATGATCGAGGAGCCGGTGGAGAAGGCGTCGTGCAGCTTCACGAAGCTGAATTCCTTGGTGGCCCAGAGGATGACCTCTTCGCTCACGCGGGACAGGTCCACGCCGATCATCGCGGCGATCCAGGAGAACTCGGCGAACACGTCGCGGGCGGCGGTGCCGTCGATCGAGTTGAACACGGCTGAGTCGAAGCCCAGCTCGTCGGCCACGAAGTTTGGGTCCAGGCCCAGGGTCTGGCCGGCCAGCGCGCCGGAGCCGTACGGGGAGACTGCAGCGCGCTTGTCCCAGTCCACGAAGCGCTGCACATCCCGCAGCAGCGGCCAGGCGTAGGCCAGCAGCAGGTGCGAGAGCAGGATCGGCTGGGCGTGCTGCAGGTGGGTGCGGCCCGGCATCGGCGCGTACGGGTGGGCCTTGGCCTGGCCCAGCAGCGCGTCGAGGGTGTCAATGACGCCGCCGGCGATGATACGGGCGTGGTCGCGCAGGAACATGCGGCCCAGGGTGGCGATCTGGTCGTTGCGCGAGCGTCCGGCGCGCAGCTTGCCGCCCAGCTGGGTGCCGGCGCGCTCAAGCAGCCCGCGTTCCAGCGAACCGTGCACGTCCTCGTCGGAGTGCGCGGCGGTGTAGGTGCCGTCCAGCACGTCGGCCTCGAGCTTGTCCAGCGCGGAAATCATGTCGGCCAGTTCCTGCTCGGTGAGCAGGCCGGCACGCTGCAGCACCTTGGCGTGGGCGCGGGAGCCGGCGATGTCGTAGCTGGCCAGGCGCCAGTCGAAGTGGGTGGATTTACTCAGCGCGGCCATTGCGTCCGCGGGACCGTCGGAGAAACGGCCGCCCCAGAGCGATCCTTCATTTGTTGACGAGGCCATGGCTCGTTCCTTTCTGCTGCCCGGATTCCGCCGCGCGCCCAACCGGTTTCGCCGGCGGGCGCGGTGGAGTTTATTTCGCTGAATCCTACTCTAGCAAAGGTTTATGCAATGTTGCTCATAAATATGCATCAACCGCAGGTGAGTTCCCCCAGGCCTTGCGAAACCACTCCTGTGGAAAGTGGAAGAAGTCCCGTCGCGCTCGCCAACAGTTGGCGGCTTCCCTCTTCCACGAAGCATGACCCCGGCGTAAGGTGAAGCCATAGTCGTATACGGATACGTCGTTGGAGGAAATCAAATGGATATCCAGTTGTTCCGCGGTGACATCACCACCCTGAGCGTGGACGCCATCGTCAACGCAGCCAACCCGTCCCTGCTCGGCGGCGGAGGCGTGGACGGTGCCATCCATGCAGCCGCGGGTCCGGCCTTGCTGGCCGCATGCCGCGAAGTCCGCGCCAATCGCTATCCTGACGGCATTCCCTCGGGTGTCGCCGTGGCAACCAAGGCGGGAAACCTCAAGGCCAAGTGGGTCATCCACACGGCAGCCCCGAACCTGGCCCTGATCAAGCCGAACCCCAAGATCCTGGCCGATTGCTTCAAGAACTCCTTGTATGTGGCAGCCCGCCACGAGGCGCATTCGATCGCCTTCCCCGCGCTGGGCGCCGGGGCATTCCGCTGGGATCCCAAGCAGGTTGCGCAGATCGCCTTCACGGCCATCAACGAGTGGGTCCAGACCAACAAGCACATCTCCCCGATCCACCGGATCGTCCTGGTCGCCTACAACGACGAAGTGCAGGCGGCCTTCGAGGAAGCCTTCACGCTGAACGCCGTCGAGGAGCTGGCAGCCTAGCAGCGCGCGGCTCCCAAAGCCGCTCATGATGCACAATAGCCGCCGCGGACCGCAAGGTGCGCGGCGGCTTCGCTGTCTTGGCAGCGCGATTGCCGGGCACCGCCCGGGCGCACCGGCCGCGCTTGGGGGATGCTGCGGCGCGGGCCCGGACGGCTAGGACGGCCGCGCCGGGCAAGGCGCCCGCGGTACCGCGGGCAGGGCCGCGGCCGCCCATGCACCGATGATGGCGCACCGAGCGCGGGCGCAACGATGCCGGGCGCAGAATGTGGATAACATTCCGCGCCCGGCATCGTCATTGGGCTGCGGAGGATCCGCCGTGTTCTAGCTCGGCTCGGCCAGCTGCAGGAAGCGGGCGGCCACCTCGGCGCCGCCGTCCACCTGGCGGGTGGTGACCATGATGGTGTCGTCCCCGGCGATGCAGCCGAGGATGGAAGGCATCTGCGAGTGGTCGATGGCCAGGGCCAAAAGGTTCGCGGCGCCCGGAGGGGTGCGCAGCACCACGATGTTCCCGGAGGCCTCGGCGGTGACCAGCTGCTCGGCGCAGATCTTGGCCAGCCGGGCGTCCAGCACCTCCTGGGTGATGGCGGTCTGCGGAGAGCGGTCCCCGCCTTCCTGCCGCACCGCGTAGATCAGCTGGCCCAGGTTGTCGCGGATGCGCACCGCGCCGATTTCCACCAGGTCGCGCGAGAGCGTGGCCTGGGTGACTTCCAGCCCGTCGTCCTTGAGCAAGCCAAGCAGCTCGGCCTGGGACTTGACCGAGTTGTTGCCCAGGAATGCGCGGATGCGCGCCTGGCGGGCGGTTTTAGTACTGGGCTGCGAAGCCATGTTTACAGCTCCACCCTGGGGTCTTCGGCCAGGCCGGAGGCGACCATGAGCCAGGTCATGACCGCCTTCTGCGCGTGCACGCGGTTCTCGGCCTCGTCGAAGACGACCGACTGCGGGCCGTCGATGACCTCTGCCTCGATCTCGTAGCCGCGGTAGGCCGGCAGGCAGTGCAGCACAATGGCGTCGTCCTTGGCGTGCTTCATCGCCGCGGAGGTGACCGAGTAGTCGGTGAACAGCTTCAGGCGCGCTTCCTTCTCCTCTTCCTGGCCCATGGAGACCCAGGTGTCGGTGGCGACCACGTCGGCGTCCGCCAGCGCGGCGGCGGCGTCGGTGGTGATGGTGACCGAGCCGCCGGTCAGCGCGGCGCGCTCCTGCGCCGCGGCGACGATGGAGGCCGCCGGCAAGTAGCCTTCCGGTCCGGCGATGGCCACGTGCATGCCCGCGGTGACCCCGGCCAGCAGGTAGGAGTTGGCCATGTTGTTGGCAGCGTCGCCCAGGTAGGCCATCTTCAGGCTTGCCAGCGCGCCCTTGTGCTCGCGCACGGTGAGCAGGTCGGCGATCAGCTGGCAGGGGTGGTAGTCGTCGGAGAGCGCGTTGATCACCGGCACCGAGGAGTTCGCCGCCATTTCCTCCAGGCCCGACTGGGCGTAGGTGCGCCACACGATGGTGGAGACCATACGCTCGAGCACCTTGGCCGAGTCGGAGATGGACTCCTTGTGGCCCAGCTGGGACTCGGCGGAGTTGATGATCAGCGGGGAGCCGCCCAATTCGGCGATGCCGGCGTGGAAGGAGACCCGGGTGCGGGTGGAGGTCTTGTCGAAGAAGACCGCGACGGTCTGCGGGCCGGCGTACGGGGTGAAGCCGTACTTGTCGGCCTTCATGGCCAGTGCCAGGTCCAGCACCTTGGTCTGCTCGGCCTGGGTGAAGTCCAGGTCGGTCAGGAAGTGGCGGGTTGCGCTCATGGTGTGTTCCTTAAAGTCTGAGGTGGTTCTTAGGCTGCGGCAGCGGCCAGCAGGCCGGGCAGCGCCGCGATGAAGGTGGCCAGCTGCTCGCGGGTGATGACCAGCGGCGGGGCCAGGCGGATGGTGCGCTCGTCGGTGGCGTTGATGATGAAGCCGGCGTCCAGCGCGGCGGCGACCATCTTCGGCGCCGAGCCGTTCAGCAGCTCGAAGGCGTTGAGCAGGCCGGCGCCGCGCACCGCGCCCACGCCGTGAACGCCTGCCAGCTGCTCGCGCAGCCAGGCGCCGGTCTCGCGCACGTGGGCCAGCAGGTTGTCCTTTTCGATGGTGTGGATGACCGCCAGGCCGGCGGCGCAGGCCACCGGGTTGCCGCCGAAGGTGGTGCCGTGGTCGCCCGGGGTCAGCCAGGAGGTGTTGGCCTCGCCAAAGACGATCATCGCGCCGATCGGGAAGCCGCCGCCCAGGCCCTTGGCCAGAGTCATCACGTCCGGAATCACCGGCGCGGAAGCGAAGAACTCGCCGGTGCGGCCCATGCCGGTCTGCACCTCGTCGAAGACCAGCAGCGCGCCGGCCTCGGTGGTGATCTCGCGGGCCGCCTGCAGGTACTCGGCGGACAGCTCCAGTACACCCGCCTCGCCCTGGATCGGCTCGATGAACACTGCCGAAACGGTGTGGTCCACCGCCTCGCGCAATGCCTGGATGTCCCCGGCGGGGATCCAGGTGACGTTCTCGGGCAGCGGCGCGAACGGGGCGCGGTACTTCTCCTTGTAGGTCAGCGACAGCGCACCCAGGGTACGGCCGTGAAAGGCATGCTCCAGTGCGATCACCTTGGTGCGCGGCGCCTGCTCGGTGCCCGCGTTGCGGCGGGTGAGCTTCAGCGCCGCCTCGTTGGCCTCAGTGCCGGAGTTCGCGAAGAACACCTTGGAGCCGGCCGGGGCGGCGGAGATCTGCAGCAGCTTCTCGGCCAGCGCGATCTGCGTGGGCGAGGTGAAGAAATTGGAGACATGCCCCAACGTGGCAAGCTGCGAGGTGATCACGGAAGTCAGCAGCGGGTTGCTGTGGCCCAAGGTGTTCACCGCGATGCCGCCGAGCAAATCCAGGTACTGGTTGCCGTCGGCGTCCCACACGTGGCAGCCGGCCCCGCGCACCAGCACGCGCTGCGGCGCGCCGAACACGCCTAGCAGGCTGTTGGAGTAGCGCTCGGCCAGCGCGGCCGATGACTGGTTGCCCAATCCGGCCAGGTCGGCGGCCTGGGAGTTCCCGCTCGGTGTTGCTTCGGTTGCGGCGGCGCTCTCGCTCACTTCTGGTCCTTCTGGTTTGTTGGTGCGGCGGGGACCACCTGGGTACCCACGCCGGCGGTGGTGAAGATTTCTAGCAGCATTGAATGCGGTTCGCGGCCATCCACGATGTGGGCCTGGCCCACGCCGGAGTCCACGGCGTCCAGGCAGGCGCCCATCTTGGGGATCATGCCCGATTCCAGGGACGGCAGCATCTCGCGCAGCTCGTCGGTGCTCAGCGAGGTGATCAGCGAGGACTTGTCGGGCCAGGCGCTGTACAGGCCCTCCACGTCGGTGAGGATCACCAGCTTGGAGGCGCCCAGCGCGGTGGCCAGGGCGCCGGCGGCGGTGTCGGCGTTGACGTTGAGCACCGCTCCGGTCGGTTCGCCCTCGGCGTCGAATTCCGGAGCCACGGTGGAGATCACCGGGATCATCCCTGCGTCGATGAGCGAGTCCACCTGGTCGGTGCGCACGCGGGTCACCTCGCCGACCAGGCCCAGGTCCACGGGCAGACCGTCGATGATGGTGCCGGTGCGGATGGCCTGCAAGGTGGCGCCGTCCTCCCCTGACATGCCCACCGAGTAGGGGCCGTGCGAGTTGATCAGGCCGACCAGGTCGCGCTGGACCTGGCCGGTGAGCACCATGCGCACCACGTCCATGGCTTCGGGGGTGGTCACCCGCAGCCCGCCGCGGAATTCCGACTCGATGCCCAGGGTGTCGAGCATCTTGTTGATCTGCGGGCCGCCGCCGTGCACCACCACCGGGTTGATCCCGGCGTGGCGCAGGAACACGATGTCCTCCGCGAAGGCGCGGCGCAGCTGCTCGTTGACCATGGCGTTGCCGCCGTACTTGATGACCATGGTGGTGCCGGCGAAGCGCTGGATCCAGGGCAGGGCCTCGATCAGCGCCTCGGCCTTGCGCTGGGCCAATCCGACGTCGGTGCGGGTGTTCTCAGGCATGTGCTCTTCCTTTGTCCTCGTCGAGGGACGGGCCTAGCTGGAGTAGGCGGAGTTCTCGTGGACGTAGTCGTGGGTCAGGTCGTTGGTCAGCACCGTGGCCTGCGCGGTGCCCGCGTTCAGGTCGATGTCGATGGTGACGTTGCGATCTTCCAGCGAAACCAGCGAGCGGTCCTCGCCCACGCCGCCGTTCTTGCAGACCCAGACGCCGTTGATGGCGACATTCAGCTCGTCCGGTTCGAAGGCGGCCTGGGTGGTGCCGACCTCGGAGAGCACGCGTCCCCAGTTCGGGTCCTTGCCGAAGACCGCGGTCTTGACCAGGTTCGAGCGCGAGACGGCCTTGGAGACCTCCAGGGCGTCGGCCTCGGTGGCGGCGTTGAAGGTGCGGATCGCGATGGTGTGCTCCGCGCCCTCGGCGTCGTCGATCAGGCGGGCTGCCAGCTCCTGGCAGGCGTCGGTCAGCGCGGCGGTGAATTCGGCGGCGTCCGGGGTGATGCCCGAGGCGCCGGAAGCCAGCAGCAGCACGGTGTCGTTGGTGGACATGCAGCCGTCGGAGTCGGCGCGGTCGAAGCTCATCGCGGTGGCGCTGCGCAGCGCGGCGTCCAGCTGCTCGCTGGTGAGCGCCGCGTCGGTGGTCAGCACGACCAGCATGGTGGCCAGCGCCGGGGCGAGCATGCCCGCGCCCTTGGCCATGCCACCGATGATGACCTGGCCGGTGGTGGAATCCCCCACCACGCGGCTGACCTGCTTGGAGACCGAGTCCGTGGTCATGATGCCGGCGGCGGCCTGGTCGGAGGCGTCCTGGGTACCGGCCAGCGCGGCGGCGGCCGCGGCGATGCCCGGCAGCAGCTTGTCCATCGGCAGCTGCTGTCCGATCAGGCCGGTGGAGGCCACTGCGACGTCGCCGGCGGAAACCTTCAGCAGGTCCGCCACGTATTCGGCGCTGCGGTGGGTGTTGCCGAAGCCCTCGGCGCCGGTGCAGGCGTTGGCGCCGCCGGAGTTCAGCAGCACCGCGTCGATGCGGCCGTCGGCCAGCACCTGGCGGGACCACTTGACCGGGGCGGCTGCCACGCGGTTGGAGGTGAAGACGCCGGCTGCGGCGAAGTCGGGTCCGAGGTTGCGCACCAGGACCACGTCGTTCTTGCCGGTGGACTTCAGGCCCGCCGGCACGCCGGCGGCGGTGAAGCCCGCCGGGGCGGTGACGCCCAGGGCGTTGGCGGATGGGTGGGTATTGGTGTGGGCGAGGCTCACGGGGCGACTCCTTGCATGAGCAATCCGGTGTTTTCTTCCAGTCCCAGCGCGATGTTCATCGACTGGACTGCGGCACCTGCGGTGCCCTTGGTCAGGTTGTCCAGCGCCACCGAGACGATCACGCGGTTGGCGTGGGTGTCGAAGGCCAGCTGCAGCTGGACGTGGTTGCTTGCCTGCACCGCGCCGGTGGTCGGCCACTGGCCCTCGGGCAGCAGGTGGACGAACAGCTCGTTGTCGTAGGCCGCGGCCCAGGCCTCGCGCAGCTGCGCTTCGGTGACCCCGGGCTTCACCTTGGCGGTGGCGGTGGTCAGGATGCCGCGCGGCATCGGGGCGAGCGTCGGGGTGAAGGAGACGGTCACCGGTTCGCCGGCCAGCTTGGAGAAGCCCTGTTCCATCTCCGGGATGTGGCGGTGCACGCCGCCCACGCCGTAGGTGCTCATGGAGCCCATGACCTCGGCGCCCAGCAGGTGGGTCTTGGCGCTCTTGCCGGCACCGGAGGTACCCGAGGCGGACACGATCACCACGTCGTCCGGTTCCAGCAGATTGGCCGCGAAGCCGGGAGCCAGCGAGAGCTGGCCACCGGTCGGGTAGCAGCCGGGCACCGCGATGCGCTTGGCGCCGACCAGCTTTTCGCGCTGTCCGGGCAGCTCGGGCAGGCCGTAGGGCCAGGAACCGGCGTGCTTGGTGCCGTAGAACTTCTCCCAGGCCTCGGCGGATTCCAGGCGGAAGTCGGCTCCGGCGTCGATGACCAGGGCGGATTCGGGCAGCTGCTCGGCCACGGCGGCGCTGGCGCCGTGCGGCAGGGCCAGGAAGACGACGTCGTGCCCGGCGAGGTTTTCCACGGTGGTGTCCACCAGGACGCGGTCGGCGAGCGCGTGCAGGTGCGGGGCGATGCCGCCCAGGCGCTGCCCGGCCTGGGAATGCGCAGTGATGGCGCCAATTTCTACGTCGGGGTGGGCGGCCAGGATGCGCAGAACCTCGCCACCGGCGTACCCGCTGGCACCGGAGACAGCAACTGAAATCGTCATGACCAGAGCTTACCGCAAAATATGCATACAGGCTAATAAATATTCATAACTTAGTTTGTCATGAAGTCCGACATGGGCGCTTTCGACCAACCACCATGCAGGCTCGAGTCATAGACTGGGCCTAGCAGTGGCCCGGGCGATGCGGGCCGACGTCAATCTTCCACAGGAGCGCTCCCCCATGCAGCAGCAAGCCATACTCGTTGCCGAACCCTCGGATGCCAAGGGGCTGGTTCTGGGACAGGCGCCCATTCCGTCCGCGGGGCCGGGGCAAGTGCAGGTGAAGGTCGCCGCCGCCGGAGTCAACTTCATCGAAACCTACCAGCGCAGCGGCGTCTACAAGGTCGACTACCCGTTCACCCCGGGCTCGGAGTTCTCAGGAGTCGTCACCGAAGTCGGGCAGGGAGTGCAGAACTTCGCCGTCGGCGACCGGGTCGCGACCGCCTCCGGCACCGCCGGCTACGCCCAGTACGCGGTAGTCGATGCCGCACGGGCGGGCCACGTTCCCGCCGGCGTAGACCTGCAGGTGGCCGCCGCGCTGCCGCTGCAGGGCATGACCGCCCACTACCTGGTGAATTCGAGCTACATCGTGCGCGAGGGAGATGTCATCCTGACCTACGCCGGCGCCGGCGGCGTGGGACTGCTGTTGACCCAGCTGCTCAAGCTCAAAGGCGCTACGGTGATCACCACCGCCAGCACCCAGGAGAAGAAGGACTTGGCCAAGGCGGCCGGTGCGGACTACGTGGTGGACTACGGCCAGGTGGCTCAGACCGTCGAAAAGGTCACCGACGGCCAGGGGGTGCATGCGGTCTACGACGGCATCGGCAAGGACACCTTCGAGACCTCGCTGACCGCGCTGCGCCGCCGCGGCACCCTGGTGCTGTTCGGCGGAGCCAGCGGCCAGGTGCCGGACTTCAACCTCCAGCGGTTGAACGCCGGCGGCTCGCTGACCGTCACCCGACCGAAGCTCGACGACTTCATTGCCACCGAATACGAAATGCACTGGCGTTTCGGCGACATCTTCCGCTGGGCCTCCGAAGGCAAGCTGGATGTGCGCATCGGCGCGAGCTTCCCGCTGTCCGAGGCCGCGGCGGCCCACACCGCATTGGAGTCCCGCAGCACCACGGGCAAGGTGCTGCTCGTTCCCTAGCCTCGGCGCCGCGGCTGCGGGGCCTGTGCCCCCCCGGCAGGCGGCCTCCCGCCATAATCGACTACCTTGAATGAGCTGTTGGCTTCACTGGCGATGTCCTGGCTCCTGGGTGCGGGCCTGTTCCTGCTGTTGTTCTACGCAGTGTTCAGTGCCAAGTCCGAGAATTCGGATGGCGGCCACGGCCGCCACGTGCATCGGAACCGGCAAAACTCGGCGCGGGCCAAGGCCATCCAGCGCACCAGCATGCGCCAGCGCTTCGCCAATGACTTTTCCTCCTTCGGCGTCGTCGACTGGGCACTTTTTGCCGGAGCGCTGTGCTTCCTGGCTTTCGCCGTCGCCCGGACCGCGGCGCTGCTGGACTGATCCGGCCTCCGGCCCGCGGCCGGCCCTCATTTCCCCGTACCGACAACCCACGGAGTTCACCAGTGGAACATCTTCCCCGGGAGCAACGAAGCCCCGCCAATGATGCCGAGATCAAGGACTACCTGCACCGACTGGGCCTTCCGGGGCTGATCGACCTGCATGTGCATTTCATGCCGCAAAACGTGCTGGACAAGGTCTGGGCATTCTTCGATGGCCGCGAAGCGGATGGCGACCTGCCGTGGCCGATCAGCTACCGCACCGACGAGGCGCAACGCGTCGCGACCCTGGAGCAGCTGGGCGTCGCCCGGTTCAGCACCCTGAACTATGCGCACCGCCCGGGCATGGCCGACTGGCTGAACGAGTACTCGAAGAACTTCGCGGCGCTCCATCCGCAGGCCATCGCCTCCGGGACCTTCTATCCCGAGGAGGGCACCGAACAGCAGGTCAGGGACTGCCTCGAATCGGGCGTCGAGGTCTTCAAGATCCACGTCCAGGTCGGAAACTTCGATCCCAACGATCCGCAGCTGGATCGGGCCTGGCAGCTGGTGGCCGAAGCCCGCACCCCGGTCATCATCCACTGCGGCAACGGCCCGCACAAGGGGCAGCACACCGGCATCGAGCCCATCCGCCGGCTGCTGGCGCGCCATGAGGACTTGGTGCTGGTGATCGCCCATGCGGGGTTGCCTGACTACAGCGAGTTCGCCGAGCTGGCGCTGGAGCACCCGAACGTCTATCTCGACACCACCATGCTGGCCACCGATTTCACGGAGCAGTTCGCGCCGATGCCCGAAGGCTACCGCGCACTGCTGGCGCAGCTGGCAGGCAAGGTCGTGCTCGGCACCGACTTCCCCAATATCCCCTACCCCTACAGCCACCAGCTCCAGGCCCTCGACGCCCTGGGCCTGGGCGAGCAGTGGATGCGCGAGGTCCTCTGGGAAACGCCGCAGCGCCTGCTGGCCCAGGTGCGCGCGGCGGTCTAGCCAGCTCGGGCGACCGGCGCAGATCGAGCCGGTGCGGCCACCTGCTCGACAACTTCGGGTGCAGCGCCCTAGAAACGGGAGGAACCGCCGGCGCCGGAGAAACTGCCGCCTCCGGAGTAACCGGTGGAGACTCCGGAGGACGAGCTGGCCGCCTGGCGGGAACTGTCCACTGCCTTGACCGCGGATTGATAGCCGATGTTGAAAGCACTGACCCGCCAGAAGAATTCTGCCGGGCTGGTGACGTCCAGGATCGACCCGCCGCTGCGGGTTCCGGTGGAGGCGTAGCGTTGCTTGCGCAGCTTCGCGCGCATTTGCTTTTCTTCGGCCTCGGACTTGGCGTAGGCGCCGATCCGCGCGGCCGCGTAGGCGTCGAGGCGTTTGGTTAATTGCTTGCGCAGTTCGCTGAGCCGGTCCAGGGCGGTATCGACATCGATCACCTGCGCGGCCAAGTCCGTGCCGACGGCCTGCACTTCCTGCTGCGCCGTGTCGGCGAATGAGCGCAGCGCGCTCCCGGCCGGGCCCAGCTTCTTGTCCGGGCCGCCGAGCAACTCGGGGAGTTCCGCCAGGTCTTCAAGGATCGGAGCCGTCTGCGCCCGCCAGGCCTCTTGCCACGTGGCAGACCTGGTGTAGAGCGCTGCGGCGGCGATGATCGCGTCATCGGTCGCGTCCAGCTGCTGGGCGGTATCGATGAAGTCCTTGGACAGGGCGACACCGGAGCCGGAGGAGCGGGTTTTCTTCGTCGCGGCTTCAAGCTCCTGTTGCCGGGCGAACAACGTGCGGTACTTGGCCATGAAATCGGCGAAACGACGTTCCAGATCCGCCGCATGGCGCGAGCCGGTCGGCAAGGTACGGGCGGACAGCTCGGTGGTATCTAAATCCATGGTCACATTGCTTAGATGCTCCCGTCCGGTGCTGAGGTTCGCTTCGAACTCCTTGCGCCGTGAAGCCCTGACACCGAGAACCACCAAACCCGTCGCTCCCGCGGCGCCGCCGGCGACACCGGTGGTGATCCACAGGGCGGGGTTCTTGTACCATGGTCGGTTCATGATCTTCGCGCCCTTGGCGCCAACGGCGATCACGCCGTCGGTCCAGCGCGAGAGGTTGAAGTCCTCATATCCTGCCTCGTGGATGGATTCCATCTGGCTCGTTGAAACCTTGCGGTCTTCGCCGAAGTAGGTTCCGATCTGGCCGTCGCCGTGTCCCTCAACCGAGAGTGTGATGATGAAGTATCCGTCGGCCCAATAGTCGCCGTAGTCCTCGGCATCTTGCGAGATCCATTCAGGATGCTCCTCCCGGGCGAACGCGAGTGTTTCGCTGTTGATGTCGTCGGAGTATTCGCCTTGGCGGGAGAAGACCGCAACCTTTGTAGGCTCGTTGAAATCGATGCTTGAGAGGGCGTCCTTGATCTTCTCATCATTGAGGACATCGGCCGTGTCGTAGACGCTGATGCCCTCCAGATTCGCTCCGGCGGCGACGCCGATCGTTGAACTGCTGGCAGCAGCTGCCGGCAGTCCCGGGGCTAGCCCCAACAGGACCACGGCCGCCGCGGCAGAGCATCGAGTCAAAGAGTGGCGAAATTGCATGTGCAGAACTCCGGTCCAATAGCAGGTCGATCATCGCAACAATGGCTTTAAGCCATCGTATCGGCTATTTCAAACGAAGTCTTGAACCTCAATTGCATTCCCAACTGACCACGCAGTTCGGATGGCCGCCGCGGGCCACGCTGAGGATGAAGCGGCCGGACCCAAGCGGCGCGAAGCCATTGTCCCGGATCGCTCGTCTCGCGAACGGCAATCGCACTACGAGACTCGGGCAGGCCGGAAGTAGTCCACCAGGAATCCAAGGAGCAAACCCGCGGCGATGACGGCGAGCGCTGGCAGGATCACCAGAGGGCCGACATAATCCCGGATATCGATCCCCGCGAGCGGTTTGCCGAAGAAGGCGAAAAGCAGGTACACGATCGCCAGCACCATGCCGACGCTGGCAATGGCCCGGCCCTGCGTGCGCCGCTTTCGTTTCGGGAACTGCTTGGCGTACTCCTCGGCAGGGCCGAATTCCGTCTCGACGGAGGTTCCCGCTGTGTTCTCATAGGACCGAACCTCTTTGAGCGTCTCAGCGATCTCCGCTTCAGTCATGCCCTGCATCCGCAGGTTGAAGGCCAGCTTCCGTTCGTAGTTCATGATTTCTCCTGGCTGGTCGTTCGGATGCTGGTCAAGGCCCGGGTCATGCCGGTCCACGCGGCTTCAGCACGCAGAAGTTCCGCCTCGCCCTGCGGCGTGAGCTTGAAGAGCTTGCGCGGAGGTCCCGCGTGCTCGTGCGTCCACAGGTGCTGCGTAAGCTTCTGTTCGTCCAACCGCTTCAGCAGCGGGTACAGCGTCCCACCCTTGATCCGCGCAAAACCGTGCTGGCGAAGCTTCTCGGCAATGGCGTACCCGTGGTTCTCCCCATGGCTCAGCACCGCAAGCACCGCCTGCGGCAGCGCGGCCCGCGTCAGTTCCGGATAGTCTTCAAAATCTTCCATCCTTAGATATCCTCACTAGCCAGGTAGCCTTACAACCCAATTCGCTGAATATAGCTCTCAGGGATGATCAGCTCCCCACTGCCCTGCGCCACTCGGCGCAAGACTCCCCGTGCCCCGCCGGCAGCTCGGACTCGCACGCGGGAGCGCAGATCGACGGTATATCAGAGATGCGGGTAACACTTCGTCCGGAACCGATGGCCTTGCAGACTTTCGAATTCAACGCTTCGTCGCATATCAGACCAGCAATAATGATGGGAGAAGAACCAAGAAATCCGAAAGGATGAAACCCTTTCATGTCAATGCGTGTTACAAGTGGTTGTAAAATCGGAGGATGACTAGCATTGACGATTCCGGCGCAGCCGTACTTCCTGAAGCCGAACGCGAAGTTCTCACCTGGGACACCTTCGGTGTGGCATCCCGCGAACTGGCACAGACCGTTGTCGACAGCGGTTTCGAGACCGACGTAGTCGTGGCCATCGCCCGCGGCGGACTGCTGTTGGCCGGTTCCATCGCCTACGCCTTGGGCGCCAAGGCCTGCGGTGCCCTGAACGTGGAGTTCTACACCGGCATTGGCACGGTTCTTGAGGAGCCAGTGGTGCTTCCTCCGATGCTGGACGAGGGCGCGCTGCACGGCAAGAACGTGCTGCTCGTTGACGACGTCTCGGATTCCGGCCGCACCCTTGCCAAGGTCGTCGACCTCATCTCCGAATGGGGCGCAAACGTCAAGACCGTTTGCCTCTACACCAAGCCGCGCACCATCATGGTTCCCGACTACGAATGGCGCCGCACCGACAAGTGGATCACCTTCCCATGGTCGGATTTGCCACCTGTCGAGAAGACCGTATCCGGCAGCTAGAACCGGCAAAGCACTCTGCTGACATGCCGAGGAATGCGAACCCTTCGTTCCATTCCTCGGCATTCACTTTTAAACTTGTCCCATGACAGAACCCGTGCGTTTGATGCCCTTTTCCACAGCGGATCATGATTTCCTGGCCAAGCTCGCCAGTGATCCGCGTGTCACGGCCTTTACCGGCGACGGCAGGCCGTGGACGGGCCCCTATCTTTCGCGACGAATGGAGCAGGCGCTGCAGGATCCGGGCGTCCAATGGTTTATCGCTTGGCAGGGAAAGGACTCCGGTGGGATTCTTCACCGCAACGCGCAAGCCTGAAGCAAGTGAAATCGGCTATTGGGTTGACCCGCAGTTCTGGGGACGGAGCATCGCCGGCCACATGATCCCCCAAGGCGTGTCATTGCTGGCCGACCAGGGCGCCACGGCGTTTATCGCCAGGGCATTAAGGAACAATACCGGTTCGCTCAAGTTGCTGGAGCGCTACGGATTCACCACGCAGGGCACCGATGCCGAGGACCTGGTCACCCTGGCCCTGCGGATCGCCCCGAATACCTACCGCTCGGCAGACTCCGAAGTTTCGGAAGACGGCTTGTAGCCGTCCCTGAATTCTTGTTCGCGCTGCTGGTCCTGCGCTGGTTCGTCCAGATGCGTTCCCGCACCGCGCTGGATCAGCAGCACCGCGCCCCACGCAATGGCGATAGCCGCCACGACAGCCATCGCTCCCAAAACCACAACGAGCAGGCAAGCCCCCGTTTTCCGCGCAGCAGACATGGGTTCCCCTTTCGCACCGAATCAACCCAAGCCACAAGTCTAGCCCGTGGACAAGGCCGGCCGTTCACGCGTTCGCATCCTAGCTAGGACGGGCTTCCTGGGATGATAATGCTCTGCATACCTCAATTACGGCGGAGGGGATCACCATGGAAATCAACTACGGCTTGTATTACCGCTTGGGCTTGCACCCCTGGGAACACTACGCCAAGCTCCACCTCGCCAACTTCGAGCATCAGCTGCAGGTCGAAATCGAGCAGCATGCAGGTGCATCCCCTGGTGTTCTCCCCCGGGCCATTGATCTCGGCTACGGCAGCGGGATCCACTGCCGCCGCATGGCCGCGGCAGGTTTCGAGGTAGTCGGCGTGGATGCGCAGCAGCGGGCCCTGGTCCGTGCCCGTGACCAGGCCGGGCCGCACGAGACCTACGTACAGGCCGACGTGACAGACCTGTCCGAGCTGACGCCTGGGTTCAATTTCTTCCTGGATTCCGGGTGCCTGCAAGGTCTGGTAGGCGAAGCCCGCAGCCGCTACGGGCATGCGGTCGGCCGGCTGGCCGCGCCAGGCGCGACGTTCCTGGCCTTGCAATTCGGCAACTCCCGATTCAACTCGTTCATCGGAGGGATCTCCCGCGAAGAGCTGCAGGACGTCCTTCCCCAGTGGGCGCTGATCGACGACTACCCAGCCGAAACCCGCGAGCTGGGCTGGTTCCAGAAGCAATCCCGGCCGCACTGGTACCGATTCCTGTACCGCTAGCGGGCAAGGGAAACGCCCCGACTCTCCGGGGGTCCGGGGAGTCGGGGCGTGCTGCGCTGTTGCGTCCTAGCGCTGGACGGCGCCGAACTTCTCGGCGGCCACGGCCACCGCGGCGGCACGCGCCTCGGAAGCCTCGTCAGCGGTCAGGGTGCGGTCGGTGGCGCGGAAACGCAGGCCGAAGGCCAGCGACTTCTTGCCGTCCTCGATGCCCTTGCCCTCGTAGACGTCGAACAGCGCGACGTCTTCCAGCAGCTCGCCGGCGCCTTCGCGCAGGGCAGCCAGCACGTCGCCGGCCACGACCTCGCGGTCGACCACCAAGGCCACGTCCTGGGTGGCCAGCGGCTGGGTGGACAGGTGCTCGGCGACCACTACTGCGGGGGCGGCGTCCATCACGGCGGTGGCGTTCAGCTCGAAGGCTACGGTGCGCGCCGGAAGATCGGCATCCTTCAGCAGGGCCGGGTGCAGCTCGCCGGCGTAGCCGACGATCTCGCCGTTCAGCTTCAGCGCCGCGGCACGGCCCGGGTGGAACGCCTGGTGGCTGCCCTGGACGATCTCCAGCTCGGTGCCCAGGATGTCGGCGACGGTGCGCGCGGCATCCAGTGCGTCGGCCCAGTCCCAAACGCGCGGGGCGAACCCGGCGGCGGCCGGAGCCTCATGGCCGGTGAACACGCCGGCGATCTGCCATGGCTGGTTCGGCACGCCGGCGAAGAGCTCGGCCAGCACCTCGTCGCTCGGCTTGGCGCCCAGCGGGGGAAGCACACTGGAACCCAGCTGCACGCCCGGAAAGAAGACCAAGCCGCCCTCGTACAGGGCCAGGTCGCGGAAGCCGCGGCCGTTGTTGCGGCGGGCGGTGTCCAGCAGGCCCGGCAGCAGCGAGGTGCGCAGGAAGCGGAATTCCTTGGAGATCGGGTTGGCCAGGGTGATGGCCTTGACCTGGTCCCCGGCCTGCGCCGCGCCGAAGGTGTTGTTCTGCGCCTCGGAGACGAACGGGTAGCAGAGCACCTCGGTCATGCCGAAGTCGGCCAGGCCCTGCAGCACGCGGCGGCGCTGGGACTGGGAACGGCTCAGGCCGCGGCCTGGAGGGGCTACCGGCAGGGTGGCAGGGATCTGGTCGTAGCCGATCACGCGGGCGACCTCTTCGACCAGGTCTTCCTTGATGGCCAGGTCCGGGCGCCAGCTCGGGGCGGTCACGGTGAAGCCGGCGGCGTCCTGCGACACCTCGGCGCCGATGCCCTCCAGCGCGGAGATGATCTGCGCATCGGTGTAGTCCACGCCGATCAGCGCCGAGGCGAAGCCTGCGGGCAGCACGATCTGCGCGGCCTGCGGCACGGCTCCGGCGTCGGTGATCTTGGCGGTCTCGGTGCCGCCGGCCAGCTCGACCAGCAGGTCCACGGCGCGCTGCGCGGCGATCTGCATGATGCGCGGGTCCACGCCGCGTTCGAAGCGCTTGGAGGCTTCGGAGGGCAGCTTGTGGCGGCGCCGCGAGCGGGCGATGGACACCGCGTCGAAGTGCGCGGCCTCGATCAGCACGCGGGAAGTCGCATCCGACACCTCGGTGCTGGCCCCGCCCATGACGCCGGCGATGCCGATGGCGCCGGACTCGTCGGTGATCAGCAGGTCCTCGACCGACAGCTCGCGTTCCTTCTCATCCAGGGTGGTGAGCTTCTCGCCGGCTGCCGCGCGGCGCACGGTGATGGCGCCGGAGAGCTTGTCCGCGTCGTAGAAGTGCAGCGGGGAACCCAGCTCCAGCATCACGTAGTTGGAGATGTCCACTGGCAGGGAGATCGAGCGCATCCCGGCCAGCTGCAGGCGCGAAGCCATCCAGCGCGGGGTCGGACGGGTCGGGTCGATGCCGGTCACCTCGCGGGTCACGAAGCGGGTGCAGCCCGCCACGCCGTAGATCGGCGCGTCATCGGCGAGCACCACCGGGTGCCCGGCTTCGGCGGCGTCCGTGACCTGGACCTTGGAGGCCGGATCGGTGAACGCGGTGCCGGTGGCCAGCCCGTATTCGCGGGCCACGCCGCGGATCGAGAAGCAGTAGCCGCGGTCAGGGGTCACGTTGATCTCCGCGGCCTGGTCGTCCAGGCCGAAGAGCTCGAGCACGTCGGTGCCCAGCTCCGGGTCCAGGCCCAGGCGGGAGAGCACGATGATGCCGTCGTGGTCGTCGCCGATGCCCAGCTCGCGGCTGGAGGCGATCATGCCGGCCGAGGTGTGGCCGTAGGTCTTGCGCGGGGAGATCTTGAAGTCGCCGGGCAGCACGGCGCCCGGAAGGGTGACGACCACCTTGTCGCCCTCCACGAAGTTGTGCGCGCCGCACACGATGCCCTGCACGCCGGAGGGGTCGATGCCCTTGCCGGTCAGGGTCTGCTCGGCGCCCTCAGGCACCACGCGGACCTGGCACCAGTTGATGGTCTTGCCGTTGGAGGCTTCCTCCTTGACCAGCGAGAGCACCTGGCCGACCACGATCGGCCCTGAAAGCTCGTCGGAGGGGCGGTGGACGTCTTCTTCCTCCAAGCCGACCTTGACCAGGTCCGCCATGAGGTCTTCGGCCGAGGCATCGGCAGGAAGCTGCGTGTACTCGCGCAGCCATGACAGTGGAATACGCATAACTTAGATCTCCATCCCGAAGTGCTGGCTGAAACGTACGTCGCCCTCGATCATGTCGTGCATGTCCGGGACGTCGTTGCGGAACATGAGCGTGCGCTCGATGCCCATGCCGAAGGCGAAGCCGGAGTATTCCTCCGGATCGATGCCTGCGGCGCGCAGCACGTTCGGGTTGATCATTCCGCAGCCGCCCCACTCAATCCAGCGCGGGCCGCCTTTGGCGCCCGGGTGCCAGATGTCGAGTTCGGCGCTCGGTTCGGTGAACGGGAAGTAGGCAGGGCGCAGTCGGATCTGCGCTTCGGCGCCGAACATCTGCCGTGCGAAGTGCTCCAGGGTTCCGCGCAGGTCGGCCATGGTCAGGCCCTTGTCCACGGCCAGGCCTTCGAACTGGTGGAAGACCGGGGTGTGGGTTGCGTCCAGCTCGTCGGTGCGGAAGGTGCGGCCCGGGCATAGCACGTAGACCGGGACTTCGCGTTCAAGCATGGAGCGGACCTGCACCGGGGAGGTGTGGGTGCGCAGCACCAGATGGGCGTCTGCAGGCTCGATGAAGAAGGTGTCCTGCATTTCGCGGGCCGGGTGGTCCGGCTTGAAGTTCAGCGCGTCGAAGTTGAACCACTCGGATTCCACCTCGGGGCCTTCGGCGATCTCCCAGCCCATGCCCACGAAGATGTCCGAGACGCGGTCCTGCAAGACCGACAGCGGGTGGCGGGCTCCGGCGCGGCGGCGGCGCGGGGCGGCGGTGACGTCGACGGTTTCCTCGACGAGGATGCGTGCGGCTTCGGCTTCTTCCAGCACCACGGTGCGGGCGGCCAAGGCCTTGTTGACCCGTCCGCGGGCGCCGCCCACGAGCTTGCCGGCGACGGCCTTTTCCGACTTGTCCAGCTTGCCGATCTGGCGGTTGGCCAGCGACAGCGGCGACTTCTCGCCGGTGTGCGCCAGACGCGCTTCCTTCAGCTCGGTCAAGTCCCCGGCGGCTTCGATGGCCGCCAGGGCGGCTTCTACTGCCTGGGAAATCGCGGCTTCATCGGTGGGGTGCGGAATGTTCGGCTCCGCGTCCGGAGCCGTTGATGGTGTCTGATCAGACATGGGATCGATCGATCCTTACTCTTATCTTGTAATTACTCGTTCAAGCACTTTGCTTCTATTCTATTGCCAAGGGCCCGTCTTCGTTTCAACGATGACGGGCCCTGAGCGTGGCACTGCTTACGCAGCTGCGGTGAAATCCGCGTTAGTGGGATTCCTTGGCGGCCTTGGGGCTGAAGGCGAGCACGAAGACCAGGGTCAGCACGAGCAGCGCGCCGCCGAAGATCGTCGAGTAGAACAGCGAGAAATCTGCCTTGCCGGTCGCCTGGTAGGTCTCGGCGCCCTGGATCAAGTCGAAGGTCACGGTGTGGTGGTCGACCTCGCCGGCGGTGGTGGAAACGATCGCGCCCGGGAAGGTCACCGCGAAGTTCGCCTCGGTGAAGCTGGAGTCCACGGCGGTCTGGCCGGTGCCCGGCATCGAGAAGCTGAACTCCTGGCCGTTGCCGGAGATGGCGACCGGGAAACCGAAGACGGTGAAGGCGTCGGCAAGCTCCGTGAAGGTCATGGTCTTGGCGGTGGTGAAGGCCAGTCCGACGTTTGTGCCGTCATCGATGTCGGTGGTGGTCCAGACGCCGGCCAGCTGGGAGTTCAGCTGGTCCATGTTGACCTGGGTGGCCAGCAGATCCTGGAAGTCCAGGCCCTGGAGCGCGTCCTTTTTCATGGTGACCTCGACGGTACCGGTGGCCTTGTCGTCGCCCTGGATGCTGACGCCGGCGTTCATGCTGACGCAGCCGGACAGGGCCAGCACGGCAGCGAATGCCAGCGCAATGACGCTAATGAGTCTCTTCACGGAGACGCTCCTTGAATTCTTGGGGACGTGGCTAGCTAGCCACTGTTGACGCTATATACCAGTCTACGGGTGTCCGGCCAGATGGCCGATTCGGCTCAGATTTAGACAGGCCCGGACGATCGGCGCATCGGCGGGAATCCACTCAACCGCTTCGCCCAGCGAATCGTCCAGGTCGAGCCACGCCAGTTGGTCGTGGCCGTCCAAAGGCTGTGGTTCCCCTTGCGTGATGACGGCGAACCAGACGCGCATCGCTGCCTTGTCGTTCAGTTGCCAGCCCTGCGCCAGCGGACCGGTAATTTCGGCCCCGAGGCTCAGCTCGACACCCAGTTCCTCGCGCAGTTCGCGGTGCACCGCTGAGGTGTCGGACTCCCCCGGTTCGACCTTGCCGCCGGGGAATTCCCACAGGCCGGCCAAGGCTTCGGGACGGTTGCGGCGCGCGGCGAGCATCCGGGTCGGCGAGGTGAGGTCGTCGACGATCGCCACCGCGACGATCTGCTTCAGTGGGGTATTCATTCAGGTTTGCTTCCCTCGGGGTCGATTGCGGTCGGTCAGCGCTGCGCGCGGGCCGAGCCGTAGAGGCAGACCGTGGCCGCGGTTCCGACATTGAGAGACTCGGCGACACCGTACAGCGGAACTGCGACGCGGAAGTCGGCCGAGGCTTTTTCGTGGTCGTCCAGTCCTTGGCCTTCGTTGCCGAACAGCCACATGGTGGCAGATTCAAGCACGGGTTCGGTTCCCTCGGAAGGGGTGGCGCTTCCAGCGTGGGCGCGCAGCACCGCCTGGTCCTGCAGGGTGTCGAGGTTGTGGGCTGCATAGCCGTCGGCTGCCAGCACCTGGACGCCGGTAGCCTTGGCAGCCGCCGCGAGGTGGTCGAATTCGATGTTGCTGAGCACCGGGAGGTGGAACAGCGAGCCCACCGTGGAGCGCACGGCTTTCGGATTGTAGATATCCACGCTGCCCTTGGTCAGCACCACCGCGTCCGCGCCGGCGGCGTCGGCTGCGCGCAGGATGGTTCCGGCGTTGCCCGGGTCCTGGACGCGGCAGAGCACAGCAATCAGTTTCGGCTTGGCTTCCAGCACCTCGCTGAGTTGCGGCTGGCTCATGGCCACCACCCCCAGGATCCCCTGCGGGCTCTGCGTATCCGCCATGGCGAGCAGCACTTCCCCGGTGACGAGGCGAGGTGTCAGCTTGCTGTCGGCCAGCAGCGCGTTGAACTCGGGGTGGCTTTCAAGGAATCCGGGAACCGCATAGATGTCCTGGATGAGGTTGTCGTTGTGCCGGTGCGCCAGCAGCGCTTCCCGCACGGCCTGCGGGCCTTCGGCGAGGAACTGACCGGTGGCTTCACGTCCCTTGCGGCTGGCAAGCCGCGCGACGGCCTTGACCCTGTCGGCGCGTGGATTGGACATGAGCTCGGGCGAATAGGTCATGATTCGAGAATACCGGTAGAAACGCCAAAGGGCAGGATCCGCACCTAGTGCGGATCCCACCCTTTGGTGTGATCTCTCCAATAAAGAGGAAGTAGATTTACTTCATCTTCTGGCGGGCTTCGCCGCCGGCAGGCTCGAAGCCTGCGGCCTTGGCAGCCTCGATGGAGTTGAACCAAACTTCAGCGTCAGTCTGCTCGTACCAAGTCGAGCCCGGTACGTGGTACTTGTTGGAGCCTGCATTGCCCTTGATGATGAAGCCCTCTGGGACCTCAGCACCTTCAACTACCTTGAAGACGCCGTTTGCTTGCGTAGCCTCTGCGGCTGGGGCCTTTGCGGCCTCTGGAGCAGCGGCAGCAGCCTTAGCAGCAGCCTTTGGGGCTGCAGCGGCTACTACCTTAGGCGCTTTTGGGGCGTTGACGTCAGCCGGCAGGGCACCCTTTGCTACCTGAACCAGAGTGGCGAATGCGTTGGAGTCCGAGACAGCCAGCTCGGCAAGCATGCGGCGGTCAACCTCGATCTCAGCGGCCTTCAGGCCCTGGATCAGACGGTTGTAGGTCAGACCGTTGGCGCGGGATGCAGCGTTGATGCGCTGGATCCACAGGCGGCGGAAGTCACCCTTGCGCTTGCGACGGTCGTTGAAGCTGTAAACGAACGAGTGGAGCAGCTGCTCCTTGGCCTTGCGGTACAGGCGCGAACGCTGACCGCGGTAGCCCTTGGCGCGTTCCATTACGACGCGACGCTTCTTGTGGGCGTTTACTGCCCGCTTCACACGTGCCACGTGTGTTCTCCTTCAAGTTGGTTCCCCAGGCCGCGGTGGCGGAATGGGAGAAGTCTATGGGTGGTGGGGTGATGCTTCCCCGAATTGCGAAAGGGAGGCTCAGAGGCCCAGCATCCGCTTGATGGTCTTCACATCAGCCTTTGCGACCAGCTGGTCAGAAGCCAGGCGACGGGTCAGTCGCGAGGACTTGTGCTCCAGGTAGTGACGGCGGTTAGCCTGCTGGCGGACGAGCTTACCGCTGCCGGTAACCTTGAAGCGCTTCTTGGCGCCACTGTGAGTCTTGAACTTCGGCATAGCTGCCGTTCTCCTTACGTGCTCCACACGGCAATTGAATGACGTGTAGGGATCATCCGAAGCGGGCCCCTTGCGAAAGGTGACCGCTGCTGTTCTCTTGTAGTTGGATCTTCCAAGGAAGTTCCTTCACCGTCTAGCGGTGACGGGCTCGAAAGCCCAACAGGCTTGGCTAGGCGTCGCCTTCAGCTGCTTGGCGTGCCTGCTCCAGCTTGGCGCGAGATTCCTCGTCCATCGCTGCTGCGACATTCTGGCCTTCGGTCTCGGCTGGAGCGTCGGTGCGGATCTTGCGCTTGGCCGAATCACGGCCACCCGACTTCTGCTGCTGTTCGCGGCGAGCCTCGGCCTTGTTCTTCAGCGGACCTACAACCATGACCATGTTTCGGCCATCGATGCGCGGGCTGGATTCAATGACGCCAACCTCGGCGACATCCGCTGCAAACTTCTCCAGCAGGCGGATACCCATCTCGGGACGCTGCTGTTCACGACCACGGAACTGGATCATGGCCTTGACCTTGTCACCGGCGCCCAGGAAGCGCAGTGCGTGGCCGACCTTGGTCTGGTAGTCGTGGGTGTCAATCTTCAGGCGGAAGCGAACTTCCTTCAGGACCGTATTGGTCTGGTTCTTGCGAGCTTCGCGAGCCTTGACAGCGGCTTCGTACTTGTACTTGCCGAAGTCCATCAGTTTGCACACTGGAGGCTTGGCGTTGGGTGCCACCTCGACCAAGTCCAGATCGGACTCGTGAGCCAGTCGAAGCGCGTCCTCGATGCGGACGATGCCTACCTGCTCACCATTGGGGCCGACGAGACGTACCTCTGGCACGCGAATGCGCTCATTAATGCGTGGATCGCTGATGTGTCACTCCTGAAATCCTAAGTTCCATACCCGCAAACGAAGAAGGCCTCCGGCTGCGATTGCAGGCGAAGGCCACAGTGACGACACAATGGATCTGCGGAAATTTCCGAGTTCCATCTTGGATATGCTCAGGCATATCCTGCCGAATTACCCGGAAGCCTCAAAACGGCGACAGCGGGTGGGAGTTGGCCTCCACTTGCTTGGCTCAATACTAATACGATCCGTCCGCCCGGCGCGAACCGGTGGACCCTGACTGCATGTATCGAGTCGGTCTGTGACAAGCTTAGCAGTATGAGTACCGAAGACACCAACTCGCATCAGCACTCCGTCGACCAGCAGGTGCGTGACATCGCTGAGGTCGCTGCAGTAGAGATCATCACGACCGCTGCCGTTCACCTGATGAGCGCCGCCGCCGTCAAATGCGGCCTGGCCGAAGGCGATGACGCAAATGAACTGAAGGATTTGGACGAAGCCCGCAAGCTGATCACCGCCCTCGCCGGCCTAGTCACCGCGGGTGCACCTGAGATTGGTTCGCAGCATGCAGCGCCGCTGCGCGACGGCCTGCGTAGCCTGCAGCTGGCCTTCCGCGAAGCCTCGCTGATCCCCGACGCACCAGGCAACGGCCCGGGCGAAAAGTTCACCGGACCGGTCAACTAGGCTTCGATCCGAAAAAATATTAGAGATTAAGATCATCCTCGGTCCGGCACATTGTGCCGAACCGAGGATGATTTTTTTGTTCTTGTAACCGAAGATCCGCGTAAACGGTATCTACGCCATCTACGCCGCGATGCGGGTACGGGTGCGCTGCCGGCGGACCCGGCGGCGAATCTGCTGGGCAAGCAATGCCAGGACAACAACGATGATGGCCAGCGAACCGATGCCGACGAATGCCAGCGGGGGGCCGAAATTGTCGACCATCACGCCGGTCATCGGGGACCCCAACGCCGTGCCGCCGGTCATGGCCGACCCGTACCAGCCCATGGCCTCGCCACGGCGCTTTTCAGCCACCAGGTCGGTCAGCCACTCCGAGGCGGCGGACAAGGTCGGTGCGCACATGAAGCCAGGCAGCGCGGAGAAGATCGCCAGAGACAGCGGATCCCAGGCGAAGAACATCGGGATCGTCAAGATCGCCATGAGCAGCAGCAGGACAAGGGGCGAAATATTGCGGCGCATGGCACCGTACAGCAGGCCGCCAATCAAGGATGCGCCGCACCAAAACAGGAACACGAGACCAAGCTGTTCGCTGTTCCCGCCAGCTTCAAGTTCAGCCACGATGGATACCTCGGTGCCGGTCAGCAGCATTCCTGCTCCGGAGGCCGCGATGAAGACCGCGAGCACCGAGGCGCTGACCCAGCTGAAGCGGTTTTTGAAGTTCTTGCCGCGCTTCTTGATCCTGGCACGCGCAGATTTCATACCGGCCAGAATCAATTCGCCTTCAACTTCCGGCACGCCTACCGGAGCCGCGGCGATGAAGCTCGCCTCGGCGCCGAGCCGTTCTTCGTGGGCGTTGGACTTGTTTGCCGACGCCTTGGGGTCGGCGCTGCTGGTCGGAGGGTTCAAGAGCATCATGGCCAATCCGGCCGCCGAGGCCGTCACGCCGATGACGCTCAGCCCGATGGTGCTTGAAATCTGCGTTGCCACGATACCTGCGGCTGCCGGGCCGACGATGAACACCAGTTCGGTGGCGGTGGCATCCAGGGCGAACGCGGTGCGCCGTTGCTCGCCGGTGGTCATCACGCCCAAGGCGGTTCGGACCACGGAGAAGACCGGCAGGGCGAAGAGCCCGCCGATGAAAGCCAGCGGATAGATCCATACCAGCGGGACGTGCGGGACTGTGCACCAGACCGCTGTTTCGACGATGACCGAGGGAATCAGCGCCCTGCGCAGACCCCACATGTCTACGCGGGCACCGCGCCAAGGTGCGCCGATCGCGATGCCAATGGTCATCAGGGCTGTCACCAAGCCGGCGGAAACCCAGCTCTGGTCCAGGTTCGTGACCAGATGGAGCAAAAGCAGCATGCCCAACGCCGAATGAGGAAGCCGAGCGACCATGCCGATAACCATCAGCGAAGCGATCTGAGGCTGACGCAGGATCTGCCAGTAGTTCTTCATGACGCGGAGTATTCCTCTTCGTGTAGGCCCCTCCCTAGCTGGATGAGCTGAGCAAGCTGATTTCTATCGAGTCCACCGCCTCGGCGAACTCGGGTTTTCGAGCCAATAGCCCGTGAATATTTGTCGCGATCTCTCGCGCATCGTTTTCGCTGGTTCCTGCCGCGAAAACGAACTGCAGGTTCAATTCCGGTCCGGAGCCGCCTCCGGGCACTGCGTTGCCCTGCGCATCTCGTGAACCAACTCCTCGGCCTGGTGCTAGCTGCACTTTGCGAAGCTGGGCGTAGCCACTCGTCGCGTCCTGGACGATTTCAGCAATGCCCTGGTTCAGATAGCTCGGTGTCCATTCGATCTGCTTGGCAAGGTTCCACATGCCCGGTCGTCGAAGGACGAACGTGTAGTCGCCGCCCGGATCCAGCACCAGTAATTGGCATTCTTCGCTGACCGCAGACAACGCGGCGCGCGGGGCGTAGACCGCGACTGGTCTCGCTTCGTTGTGCCAGGCCTGGAGCCGCTCCACGGTGGTGAACACCGGCAAGGCCATGCGTCCGTCCGGCCCCTTGATCTTGACCAGGGCCATGTCGGCTTCCTTGTCGGAGGCGAAGCCGTGCTCGGTCATCGCTTCTTCGCCAAGCTGGGCTACTACTGCAACGAAAACCCGGGCGTTGGCCAGCGACTGGTGGACGCCGGACTCGCTGCCGTTGCCGGCTCGCAGATCAGCCAGCGCCTGCATCACCGCCTCATCTGCCAGTCCGTCGTCCTTGTCGAACTTGTGCAGCGGGTTTTCATCACCGGCCAGGTCCCGTCCTTCCCAGCTTTGACCTGCGGAATCAGTCGGGGAACCTGCCTGCGCCAGTGCCGCGGCGATATGTCCGGGCAGGTGGCGCTTGGGTGCGGATTCAGGTTGCGCGGTGCTCATAGATCCATGCTATCTGTGAGAACCCCGGTGGAAGAACAAGTTTCAGGGACTCGGGCATGAGCTTGCCCACGAGACCTTGGGCACACTTCAGATATTCGGGCCTGGCCACAACGCGGCGGATGTGGCATCTTGAAATGATAATGCGCAAGGACACGGAATCCGAGAGCCTGTTTGCCACGGCAATGCCGGGCTATGTCCCGCAGGGCGCAGTTCGCGGCCTGGGCGGGGGCTCATCCGTCCCCCGCCGTTGGCCACAGACGCCGCAGGAGGTTCATATTCGGCTTCATAAAAAATCGTGGACCGGCTGGATTTTTCCAACCGATCCACGACTTCAAAGGTCTGGCTCAGACCTATTTAGCGACGGCCTGCCACATCAAGCGCCTCGGGCAGCGTGAACTGCCCCGAGTACAGGGCCTTGCCCATGATGGCGCCTTCGATGCCTTCCGGCACCAACGCACGCAGAACACGCAGGTCTTCGAGGGAAGAGATACCGCCCGATGCGACAACCGGCTTGTTGGTTTTCGAGGCGATCTCGCGCAGCAATTCAACGTTGGGTCCACGCAGGGTTCCGTCCTTCGTGACGTCAGTGACGACGTAGCGCGCACAGCCGGCATCCTCCAAGCGGGCAAGCACCTCCCAGAGGTCTCCCCCGTCCTTGGTCCAGCCATGGCCGGAGAGCGTAGTGCCACGCACATCCATGCCCACGGCGATCTTGTCGCCGTGGCGGGCAATGGCCTTGCGGGTCCACTCCGGGTTCTCCAGTGCGGCCGTCCCGAGGTTCACGCGGGTGGCGCCGAATTCCAGTGCGCGATCTAGTGACGCGTCATCACGGATTCCGCCGGAGAGCTCAACCTTGATGGACAGCTCCTGGGCGATTCGCTGGACGATCTCGATGTTGCTGCCGCGACCGAAGGCGGCGTCGAGGTCGACCAGGTGCAGCCATTCTGCACCGTCGTTCTGCCAGGCCAGCGCCGCTTCCAGAGGGTCGCCGTATCCAGTTTCGGATCCGGCTTCACCCTGAACCAGGCGAACCGCCTGTCCGCCGGCGATATCTACTGCGGGAAGCAGTTCGAGAATTGGTTGCTCACTCATGTTGTCCTTCTTCGAAAGTTTGAAACTAGAGGGTCAAGACCCATGCTGCGATGACACAACCAGCTGCCAGGCCCCACGCGGCAATGATCCACGACAGGTGCGCTTTCTGGTTCTTCAAGGAGATTGCTCCGCCGGCAAGAAATGCGCCGACCCCGAGGAGTGCGATCGACCACATTCTAGAGAGTCTCCAGCCAGTTGCTCAGCAGCTTCTTGCCAGCTTCGCCAGACTTCTCCGGGTGGAATTGCACTGCCGACAAGGCACCGTTTTCAACGGCTGCGATGAATGGGGTTCCGTGGGTGGACCAGGTAACCTGCGGCGGAGTCATTGCCGGCTGGGTGACGTCGAATTCCCACTTCTGCACTCCATATGAATGCACGAAGTAGAAGCGCTCGTTTTCAATACCTGCAAAGAGCTTGGTGTTTTCCGGCGGACGAACGGTGTTCCAGCCCATATGCGGGATGACATCAGCCTGCAGCCGCTCTACGGTGCCTGGCCACTCGCCAATACCCGCCGTCTTGACGCCGTGTTCCACGCCTTCGTCGAAGAAGACCTGATGTCCAACGCAGATTCCGAGCACGGGCTTGCCGCCGGCGATACGGCGACCGATCCAGCGCAGTGCACCGAGCTTGGTCAGCTGGTCCATGACCGATGCGTAGGCGCCGACGCCGGGAACGACCAGACCGTCAGCCGCTTGGACCTTGTCCGCGTCTGCGGTCAGCTCTACCTCGGCTCCGGCTGCTTCAAGCGCACGCACTGCCGAGCGAACGTTGCCCGAACCGTAGTCCAGGACAACAACTTTCTTTTTTGCCACTTAAAGGGCACCCTTCGTGGATGGAATCTTGTCGCCCATGCGTTCGTCGTGCTCGACGGCTTCGCGCAAGGCACGGGCGAAGGACTTGAACTGCGCTTCGACGATGTGGTGCGGGTCGCGGCCCGAGAGCACCTCGATGTGGGCACAAATCTGCGCGTGGAACGTGATCGCCTCGAAAACGTGACGGGTCATCGAACCGGTGAAGTGTCCACCGATCAGATGGTATTCCTGGCCGGCCGGCTCGCCGCCGTGCACGAGGTAGGGGCGCCCGGAGACATCTACAACGGAGCGGGCTAGTGCTTCGTCCAGCGGTGCGTAGGAAGTGCCGAAGCGGCGGATACCCGCCTTGTTGCCCAGGGCAACACGCAGCACCTCGCCGATGGTGATCGCGGTGTCTTCCACTGTGTGGTGTACGTCGATATGGGTGTCGCCGGTTGCACGCACGGTGAGGTCGATCAGCGAGTGCTTGGACAGGGCAGTGAGCATATGGTCGAAGAACGGCACGGTGGTGCTGATCTCCGAGACGCCTGAGCCATCGAGATCCAATTCAACGAATACCGAGGATTCGCTGGTGACTCGTTCCATACGGGCGCGACGTGCGCCAATCAATTCGGCAGACATGTCTTCCTTCGCTTGTCTTTTCTACTTCTGTGCGCTGAGCAGTTCGGTCAGCCGCTCCAAGAAGGCGGTGGTTTCGGCCTCAGTTCCCGCGGTGACTCGCAGGGTGCCGGCGATTCCGTTGTCACGGATGATGATTCCAGCGTCCAGAAGCCCCTGCCAAATGGCGTGGGGGTCGTCCAGGCCGCCGAAAAAGACGAAGTTCGAGTCTGAAACCGAAGGCTTCAAACCCAGCTCGGTCAAGGTGCTCACGATGCGGTCGCGTTGGGTCTTGATTTCTTCGACCTGTGCCAGCAGAAGGTCAACGTTCTTCAGCGCGGCAATGGCGGTCGCCTGGGTCACTGCAGAGAGGTGGTAGGGCAGGCGGACAAGCCGAATCGCATCGGTGACTTCCGGTGCCGCAGCCAAGTAGCCCACTCGGGCGCCAGCCAGGCCGAAGGCCTTGGACATCGTGCGGCTGACAATCAAGCGCTGGCGACCTCCGAGGAGGCTCAGTGCCGACTTGGTATTGGCCAGTGAAAATTCAGCGTAGGCCTCGTCGACGATGACCATGGCGTTGGTCTCGGAGGCTGCCTCGTAGACAGCCTCGATGACGTCCAATCCCAATGCCGTGCCGGTTGGGTTGTTCGGAGAGCAGAGGAAAACGATATTCGGTGTGTGCTCGCGTACCTGCGCGGCAGCAGAGTCGGCCGAGAGAGTGAAATCATCGGCGCGTTGGCCGGCGATGTATTCGGTATCGGTTCCGCTGGCCAGCAGCGGGTACATGGAATAAGTGGGGCCGAAACTCATGACGCTTCGACCGGGGCCGCCGAAGGCTTGCAGGATCTGCTGCAGGATCTCATTGGAACCGTTCGCGGCCCAAATGTTCTCGCGATCCAGATCGTGGCCCAGGTACTTGGCTAGGAGTTCACGCAATTCCACGAATTCACGATCCGGGTAGCGATTCAGCGTGGCCGCTGCCTTGGAGACTTCTTGAGCGATTGCATCAATCACGGTCTGCGGAAGCGGATGGGTGTTCTCATTGACATTCAGCTGAATTGGTACGTCAATTTGTGGCGCACCGTAAGGGGACAGCCCGCGGAGATTCTCACGCAAGGGCAGCTGACTCAATAGTTCACTGCGGACATTCACGTCATTAAGTCTAATGGCGCAGTCGTCGGTTCAAGAATTGGCGACAAACCTTGGTAACAATACCTGTCGCCATTTTGAGGGTTTGACCGGCTAGTTGGCCAACACCGGGATCTCCAAGGTGTCGCCAACGCGGATCTCGCTGGAGTCCAGTGCGTTGATCTCCGCGATATGCTCCATGGCCGCATTCACGTCGTAGCCTACGGCGTATTCACGGGCGAGATCCCACAACGAGTCGCCCGGGATGACGGTCACGGCCACGGTTTCAACACCTTGCGGCGAGTTGGACGCCGCCTGGGCACTTGAAGTGAACATGGTGATCAGGAATGCGGCGGCGATGGTCAGAATGAACACCGGGACCCCAACCAGCACGGCCCAGCCGCGACGATTGATGCGGATCTTCATGTGTTCTTTGGTGCGTTTCGAGTCAAGTGCGGCGGTTGCCATGACTATTCTCCTCAACAGTGGCATGATGCGAACCTGTCTTCGAATACTGTTTTCGAAGATGTGTTCGATTCTCGTATATCTTTTCTAACAGAACTTCGCGGAAATTGTCCAGACACTTTCGAACAAATCTTTGAAAGACTCCCTCACATCGACTAAGATTTCGAAGTAGAAGAGGAACGAATACATAACATCACTGGCTTCCGACAGTTAGGCATCCGCCCAGCTCACGACCGGTGATTAGGGAAGGCTAAAGGTCATGTCAGCTTCAGAGCGCACTCCCCGATCGAATGCACGTTCGCTGACGATCCGCCAGAAGAAAATTCTCGAGACCATCCAGCGCTCGATCGGAAAGAACGGCTATCCGCCGTCGATGCGCGAGATCGGCGACACCGTGGGGCTCAAGAGCCTGTCGAGTGTCACGCACCAGTTGAGCCAGCTTGAAAAGCTCGGCTACCTTCGTCGTGATCCACGCCGACCTCGTGCCATGGAGATCCTGCTGCCGCTGCAGCTCAGCGAGGATGCCGCAGCGGCCGAGGCGCCCAAGCCAGCGGAAGAGGCCGGCAAGGAAGATGCGAAGATCATTGAGCTGAGCACCTCCGCGGACACCACTATGGTGCCGCTGGTTGGCCGTATCGCCGCTGGTGGACCGATCCTTGCAGATCAGACGGTAGAGGACGTGTTCGCGCTTCCGCGCCAGCTGGTGGGCCACGGAGAGCTGTTCATGCTTCGAGTCTCAGGAGACTCGATGGTTGATGCTGCGATCTGCGACGGTGACTGGGTTGTTGTGCGTCGCCAGCAAACTGCGAACAACGGCGACATCGTGGCTGCATTGCTCGATGAAGAAGCTACCGTGAAGACGTTCCGGCAGCGCGACGGTCATACCTGGTTGTTGCCGCAGAATTCTCGGTACGAGCCGATCCTCGGTGATGCAGCGACCGTCATGGGACGCGTTGTATCGGTCATGCGTTCGCTCTAATCCGACAAATCGAAGAGCGCTGGGGTGCAGTTCAATATGACTGCGTCCCAGCGCTCTTTGCTTCGATACGGGCTCAGCCGTGCCGGCTTCCGCGGAATGAACCAATACCGATCTAGCGGTTCGGGTCCATCCGCTTGAGGACACCGGTGATGGTCTTCTTGTCCACGGTGGGCCACATCGGCGGCAACGAGGCCTTGAGGAAACTGCCGTAGCGTGCGGTAGCCATGCGTGAGTCGAGGATTGCCACGACGCCCTTGTCCGACACGGAACGAATCAACCGGCCAGCGCCCTGGGCCAGACGGATCGCGGCGTGGGTGGCCGAAACCTGCATGAAACCGTTGCCGCCGTGCTTCTGCACGTCTTCGGTGCGGGCCTTGGAGATCGGATCGTCCGGACGCGGGAACGGGATCTTGTCGATAATAACCAAACGGCAGGAGTCGCCCGGCACGTCTACGCCCTGCCAGAGAGTCATGGTGCCGAAGAGACAAGTGTCCCGTTCCTCGGCAAACTGCGCTACCAGAGACTTCATGCTCGCATCACCCTGGCAGAGGATCTCGACGTCGAGGCGCTCGCGCAAGATCGCCGCCGCTTCTTCGGCAGAACGCTTCGAGGTGAACAGCGCCAACGCGCCGCCGCCCGAAGCCTTGATCAGATCCTCGATTTCGTCCAGGGTCTCGGCGGCAAGCTGCCTGCCGGGTTTGGGCAGGTGCTTGGCGACATACAAGATGCCCTGCTTCGGATAATCAAATGGGCTGCCGACGTCGATGCCTGTCCATGACGGTGCACCGGCACCCATGAGCCCCAGTGAACCGGCCACCGAGTCGAATTGCGCGCCGATGGCCAAGGTGGCGCTGGTCAAGATGACGGTACGACCGTCAAAGAGTCCTTCGCGCAGTTTTCCGGCCACGGACAGCGGTGCCACGTTAAGTGTCGCCGGCTGGTTGTCATCCGCCTCGACATAGCCGCGGCCTTCGACAAATTCTCGCGGACGGGTCGTGTAGAGCACCTCCCGGCGGTCTTCGGCTTCGAGCATGCGGATGGCGTCATCCATGACGGCCTGCATTTGCGACCTGGCGGTCTGGCGACCACCATCGGCCGGCGCGTTGGCTTCAGGCTTCGTCAATGCGAGAATGAGCCGGGCCTGTTCCACGATGTCGTTCAGGGCGATTCCCATGTCCTCGCGCAGGCCGGTCTGCAACAACCCGGTCGGTACGCCGGTCAAGGCCTTTTCAAGTCTGTTGGTGGCTTTGACCAATTCGTCAACGTTGACGGCGCAATGGCGCTTGGCCCCGCCCGCTGCGGTGAGCACCATACGAGCCGACAGCGCCCCTGAGACCGAGCTGGTGACGCGGTCCTGGAGCTCGTGGGCCTCATCGATGATGGCGACGTCGAAGTCCGGGAGCACCGACAGCCCTTCGAAGGCGGAGACCGCCAGCAGGGCGTGGTTGGTAATCACCACGTCGGATTCGGCGGCCCGGGCGCGGGCCATCTCCGAGAAGCATTCATCGGCCATAGGGCATTTCTGGGAGCCAAGGCACTCCATGGCGGACACCGAAACCTGTTTCCATGCCTTGTCGCTGACTCCGGGGACCAGTTCGTCCCGGTCCCCTGTGTCGGTGCGCTCGGCCCATTCGCGAAGCTTCATGACTTCGCTGGCCAGTGGGGAAAATGTCTGTCCCCTGGGCGCGGCGGGCTCATCCATGGAGAACAACGTGCCTTCGTCGTCTTCCGGGTATCCGCCGCCGAGCTTGTACTGGCAGAGGTAGTTGGAGCGGCCCTTGAGCAGGGCCACGTCCATGGGTCGCGAAAGCTTGCCTTTGAGAGACTCCAGGAGCCGAGGTACGTCACGTCCGACGATCTGCGACTGCAACGCCAAGGTTGCAGTCGATACGATTACCGGTTTGGCGCTGGTCTGGGCGTGTGCCAGTGCCGGGATCAGGTAGCCCATGGACTTGCCCGTACCGGTTCCTGCTTGCACCAGCAGATGCTCTTCGTCTTCCAGCGCCGATACAACGTGCTTGACCATTTCCTGCTGGCCGGCGCGCATGGCGCCGCCCATGGAAGTTACTGCGGCTTCCAGCAGGTCAAGGGCCTGCTCTTGCTTATCCATGAAGGTTGAAAGTCTCCAACTCTGCTGCCAACGATTCTCGTACCTTGACGATTAATCTGGTTCCGTTCTCCAGATGCTCGCTTTCAAGGATTTCAGACTCACTCTGATGAAGTTTCGCGATCAGATCCCCGCGGTTATATGGGATCAGCACTTCCATCTGCACTCCCGGGCGCGGAATTGAAGAGCTGACCTTCGCCAGAAGCTCCTTGATTCCCTCACCGGTGTGTGCCGAGACAACCACGGTGTTGGATTCGCGGTTTCGGACCCTTTCAATAACAAATGGGTCAGCCACATCAGCCTTGTTCAGCACGATGATCTCGGGAATGTTCAGCGCATCGACTTCGCCCAGCACCGTACGCACTGCCTGGATCTGGCCTTCCGGATCCGGATGCGAGGCATCAACAACGTGAAGAATCAGGTCGGAATCCGCAATTTCCTCCAGCGTCGAGCGGAAAGCCTCCACCAGCTGCGTTGGCAGGTTGGACACGAAACCCACCGTATCCGCCAGCGTGTAGGTCAGCCCGTCCTCGGTGGCCGCCTGCCGCACCGTGGGATCCAGGGTGGCGAACAGCGCGTTCTCCACCAAGACCCCGGCATTGGTCAGTCGGTTCAGCAGGGAGGACTTCCCGGCATTGGTATAGCCGGCAATGGCGACCGCGGGAACTTCGTTGCGGCGGCGGTTTGCGCGCTTGGCTTCTCGGGCCGGCTTCATCGCCTTGATCTCACGGCGCAATTTTGCCATGCGGTCGCGAATGCGGCGGCGATCCATTTCAATCTTGGTTTCACCCGGGCCACGCGAACCAATGCCGCCGCCCGCGGCGCCCACCCGGCCGCCGGCCTGGCGGGACATGGATTCGCCCCAGCCACGCAGACGCGGAAGCAGGTATTCCAGCTGGGCCAGTTCGACCTGGGCCTTGCCTTCACGGGACTTCGCATGCTGCGCGAAGATGTCCAGGATCAAACTGGTGCGGTCGATGACCTTGACCTTGACAACGTCTTCCAGCGCACGGCGCTGCGACGGGGCCAGTTCGGCATCGACAATCACGGTATCGGCGCCAGTGGAGGCTACGATCTCGCGCAACTCCATGGCCTTGCCCGAGCCCAGATACGTCGACGGGTCTGGCTTGCTGCGGCGCTGCACAACACCGTCGAGTACTTCCGAGCCTGCGGTTTCCGCTAGCGCTGCCAATTCGCGCAGCGAATTCTCCGCTTCGGTGACGCTTCCATCGGTCCAGACTCCGGCCAGCACCACACGCTCAAGGCGCAGCTGGCGGTATTCCACCTCGGTGACGTCTTCGAGCTCCGTAGAGAGGCCTGCAACGCGTCGCAGGGCGCGACGCTCGGCCAGGTCGTCCTGCTCACCGTCATAGGTGGAATAGCCGGAGGAAAAACGGTTCAGGGCGGTCGCCTGACCAGAGAAAATGGATTCATCATCGGATGCGAAATGCTGCACCTGAGGCCCCTGGGCCTCGTCTGCCGCAAGGATGCGGTCGATGGCGGCCTGAATCTGGGCGTCGTCCATCGACGATGAATCGTGTTCGTGTGACTCGGAGTTAGTCATGGTCTCCTTTGAAGTACTTCGCTTTCCAGAATAGTGCGGGGCACCCCCACTTCGCGACGTGGCGCGGTCGGTTTCAAGGTGTTCGTTGGTCATTGAGTATCCTTTGCAGAAATCGGTAGCAGCATTCGGTGCTGATGGTGATGCGGTTACGCAAACGCAAAGGCAAGGTGAAGACCCCAACACACCTGGGAGTCTGGAAAGTAGAAAAGACTTTGCCGCCTGCGGATTCCGCCGTCCGGGCGCGCAAGACCAGCGCCGGGGATTCGGGAATCACGGGTAACCGTGTGGGCTACGTATTAGACGAAGAACAAAGTCATAGACAAAACTCTATCAGTCTTGTGCGGCCTGGTACATATTGGCTTTGTCACGTTGCCTCCGCCCATATTTGGCCCGTGCGCACGCAACGATAAACTTTGCAGTATGAGCTCGGATCACTACTTCAGCGCCAGCCCCGCCTCGGCCGATGAACGCCGCACGATTTCAGTCGAGTTGAACGGCACCGTTCGCAAGATCCAGACCGCAGCCGGCATCTTCTCGCCTTCCGGTTTGGACAAGGGCACCGAGGTGCTGTTGAAGAACGTTCCGGCGCCGCGTGGCCGCATCTTGGACATCGGCTGCGGCTGGGGACCCATCACAATTACCGCGGCCGAGCAAAGCCCCGGTTCGGAAGTCTACGGCGTCGACGTCAACGAGCGTTCCATCGAGCTGGCCCGCCTGAATGCGCAGAGCTTGGGCCTGGACAACGTGGTGGTCGGCCGGCCGGAAACTGTGGACCCGGAGCTTGAATTCGACACGATCTGGTCGAATCCGCCGATCCGCATCGGCAAGGAAGCCCTGCATGAACTTCTGCTGCTTTGGCTGCCGCGGCTGGCGCCGGGTGGCGAGGCCTGGATGGTAGTGCAGAAGAACTTGGGCAGCGATTCCCTCCAGAAATGGTTGGTCGAGCAGTTGCCAAACGACTGGCGCGTCACCCGTGAAGCCACGGCAAAGGCCTTCCGCGTTTTGAAGGTTTCACGCCCGGCCCAGTAGGTTCGCCGTGCCAGTTGGCTGTGTGGCCCGCCTGCTAGTCCCGGCTGATGATCCCGCGCGCGACCAGTTCCGCCGGCCCGCTCAGGATGGTATCTTCCCGATCGCCGTTGGCAAGGAATGCAACCCCGACCGTGCCTCCGGGAACTTCAACCGACCAATCATTGATCAAGGCGGTGCCGCGCGCCCAGTAGCGCATCGCAGCGGCGGCCGCGCAAGCTCCGGTGCCGCAGGACAGCGTCTCCCCTACCCCGCGTTCGTGGACGCGCATCTTCACTCTGGCCCGGCCGTCTTCGATCAGCGGCTCGGCGGGAACCACGAATTCCACGTTGGTTCCGTGGGGCGGGGCCGGCGAGACTTCCGGGGCGACAAAGAGCTCCAGATCTTCCAGCATGCCTTGGTCCGGAAGCGCTACCACGGTGTGCGGATTGCCCATCGTGATGCTCAGCGCCGGCAACGCCTGTTCCCAGCCGCTGGGGCGGACCATCGAATCCACCGAGTCGGCGGCGGCCTGGTCCTCATGGATCAGGCCCCATGGCCCCAGATTGGCTGCGTACCCGTCCGCCAGCCGGGTGACTTCCTTGACGCCGGCACGGCTGCCGATCTGCAGGCTCTGGCCGACCGCTAGATTGACCAGGCCTTCGGCGATGAGGAAATGCACGAACGCGCGCACTCCATTGCCGCACATCTCGGCGATGGAGCCGTCGTTGTTGCGGTAGTCCATGAACCAGTAGGCCTTGGGATGCTCGATGAACTGCTGCTCATAACCGGACACCTGGGAGGTCGGCACCGCACGGATCAGCCCGTCGCCACCGATGCCGAAATGCCGGTGGCACAGGGCCGCCACCTGTTCAGCGGTGATTTGAAGTGCTCCCGTGGGATCCGCGAGCAAGACGAAGTCGTTTCCGGTTGCATGGCCCTTGGCAAATGCCTGGCCTGCAAGCTGCTGAAGTTCGCTGCGGTACATCCGTGCTCCTCGTGTTTCGTGCTTCGTTCGCTAGTTGCGTCAGTTCCGCTGGGTCCGGGCCACCAGCTCCAGCGCCTGGTCGAGCAGACCGGGCTTGGTCGGGTCGAGCCAGGAGACGCGTTCGTCCGCATTGAACCAGGTGATCTGGCGGCGGGCGAACTTCCGGGTGGCGACCACGGTCTGCTCTATGGCCTCGGCACGTTCGATCTTCCCGTCCAGGAAATCGATGTACTGCTGATAGCCGATGGCCCGCGAAGCGGTCTTGCCTTCGCGCAGTCCCGAATCCAGCAGTCCTGCGACTTCCTGGGCCAGCCCCTTGGAATCCATTTTATGGACCCGGGCTTCCAATGCTTCATGCAACGCGGAGCGCTCGTAATTTAGTCCGATCTGGACTGCAGGCTGGAAGTACTGGCGCTGGGGCATATAGGAGCTGAACGCCCGGCCGGAGATTTCGTAGACCTCCAGGGCGCGGATGGCGCGCCGCTGGTCGAGGTTCCTCGCCGCGGAGACCGGATCCACCTCCGCCAGACGGCGCCGCACCTCTCCGTCTCCATGGGCTTTGACCTCGGCTTCGAGCCGTGCCCGCACCTGTGGATCGGTTGGCGGGAAGTCGATGACGTCCAGCGCGGCACGAACGTACAGTCCGGATCCGCCGACCATGACGGGCACCTTGCCCTTGGCCCGGATCGCCTCGAAGCGTTCGCGGGCCTGAGCCTGGAAGGTTGCGACGGATGCCTCTTCCCGTACGGACATGATGTCCATGAGGTGGTGTTCGATTCCGCCTCGCTCGTCGACGGCGAGTTTGGCGGTACCGATGTCCATGCCCCGGTAGAACTGCAGCGCGTCGGAATTGACGATCTCGCCATTCAAGTTCTGGGCCAGGGCGATGGCCAGATCCGATTTGCCGGTTCCGGTCGGACCGACCACGGCAATGACCGGAAGGTGCGTGGCTTCCATCAAGCTAGCTGCGCACCTTCAGGGTCGGCATCCCCAAGTTGGTGCGTCCCGGCTCGCTGCTGGCGCCGGGAGCCGGCACGCCGCAGCTGTCGGCCTGCGAGCGGTCCCAGGCATCCCCTGCCCGTGAACGGCGCAACTGGTATTGCTCCGCGGTCGGGTCAGAAACCAGGTGGAAGGCGGCTACTTCGGTGATCGGCAAGGTGACCAGGTCGCCGGGGCGCGGCGTCTGGGCGCCCTCGGGAACCGAGAAGTGCACGAGGCGCTGATCCTGCGAACGGCCGGAGAGCCGATGGGTCGTTTCAGCCTTGCGACCGGCATGCTCGGTGACCATGACCTCGACGGTGCGTCCCAACTGCTTGGCGTTTTCCTCCTTGGCAATCCGGTCCTGCAGTGCAGTCAGTCGCTCGTAGCGTTCCTGGACAACGGCCTTGGGCAGTTGCTCGTCCATGGTCGCCGCCGGCGTGCCCGGGCGCTGGGAGTACTGGAAGGTGAATGCCGAGGCAAAACGTGAAGCTTCCACGACGTCCAAGGTGGCTTGGAAGTCTTCTTCGGTCTCTCCGGGGAACCCGACGATGATGTCGGTGGTGATCGCCGCATGCGGGATGCGCTCGCGCACCTTGTCCAGGATTCCGAGGAATTTCTTTGAACGGTAGGAACGGCGCATCTGCTTGAGCACGCGGTCCGATCCGGACTGCAGCGGCATGTGCAGCTGCGGCATGACATTCGAAGTTTCGGCCATGGCTTCGATGACGTCGTCGGTGAATGCCGCCGGGTGCGGGCTGGTGAAACGCACGCGTTCAAGGCCTTCGATTTCACCGCAGGCGCGCAGCAGCTTGCCAAAGGCCAGACGGTCGCCGAATTCGACGCCGTAGGAGTTCACGTTCTGGCCCAGCAGCGTCACTTCGATGGCGCCGTCGTCGACAAGTGCCTGGATTTCGGCAAGGATCTCCCCCGGCCGACGGTCGCGTTCCTTGCCGCGCAGGGAAGGAACAATGCAGAACGTACAGGTGTTGTTGCAGCCAACCGAGATCGACACCCAGCCTGCGTAGACGGACTCCCGGCGGGTGGGCAGCGTCGATGGAAAGACTTCGAGGGATTCGAGGATCTCCAGTTCGGCCTTCTTGTTGTGCTGGGACCGGTTCAGGAGTGCCGGCAGCGAGCCGATGTTATGGGTTCCGAAAACCACATCAACCCAAGGAGCCTTCTTGAGAATGGTGTCGCGGTCTTTCTGCGCCAGGCAGCCGCCGACAGCGATCTGCATTCCTGGCCGGGATTCCTTGACCCCCTTCAGGATGCCGAGGTTGCCATACAGCTTGTTGTCAGCGTTTTCACGCACGGCGCAGGTGTTGAACACCACGACGTCTGCGACCTCTTCAGTCAAATCTTCCGGCTTCCGCGCAAGCCCGGCATCTTCAAGCAGGCCGGAGAGCCGCTCGGAGTCGTGGACGTTCATCTGGCAGCCGAAGGTGCGCACTTCGTAGGTGCGCGGAAGGCCTTCGGACTGGGGGCTGGAAATCGGTTGTTGCTCGCTCACCTTATAAGGTTACCGAATCCGCCGGGACCCTGAAACGAAGGCAATCCTCGGCGCGCGACGATCCTCAGTATTGCCCCTCGTGCCGTCCGAAGCGTTCATCCCATTCTTCGCGGGCCACCTTGAAAGCCATGCCGCCGTTATAGCCCTTGCGCCCCAGCATGCCGACCAGGCGCCGCAGCGCCCTGTCCCGGTCCGCTCCCATTGATTCTGGCCGCAGTTTGGCGCGGACCAGTTCCCGTGCGCGCTGCTCTTCGGTTTCGTCGTCGATCTGTTCCAGCGCTTCGGCTGCGGTTTCGTCGTCGACGCCCTTGGTGCGCAGCTCACGTTTGATCGCGCCGCGCGCCAGTCCGCGGGAACGAGCCCTTGCGGCGACCCACGTCTTGGCAAAACGTTCGTCGTCAACGAGGTTGATTTCTGCGTAGCGCTCGATCACCTCATCGGCGATCTCTTCGGGACAGTCCTTGTCAAGGAGCTTGTCCTTGAGCTGTTTCGCGGTTTTGTCGCTGGCCGTCAGTTGCCGCAGCAGGATCCCGCGGGCTTTTTCACGCCATTGGTCGTCGCTGAGTTCGCCGGTTTCCCCTGACTCACGCGCCGCGCGCCTGGCCTCGCGGGCATCCTTGCGCTCTTTCTTGGTGGGCGCCGCCGGAGCCGGAGACGAAAGGATTTCGTACATCGCCGCACGCAGTTCATCGACGCTTTCCGGCTTCTTCTTTTCCTGTGCCGGGAGGCTGGCGATGATCCGGCGGTTGGTTGGTGCCAACGTGTCGGAGGAAGCCTTCCTTGCGCCGGCTTCGCCGGTGCCCGGCTTCGCCGGTTGGGACGCTTCTGGCTCGGCCGGGTCTGGCCGGGCCCACTCGGGCATGTCTTCCAGGTCTCCCTGAAATTCATTGGAAACGGACATAGCGTCCGACCCGGAATTGAATCCGGATCGAACGCTACGTCGTTTGAAGCCTGAGCTCACTACTGATCGCCCTCGACGACTCGCAGTTCTGTCTCGTCTTCTTCCACTTCTTCTGCTGGCAAGACGCCGAGCTTCTGCAGGATCTGGCGCTCCAGTTCGGTAGCCAGATCCGGGTTGTCGCGCAGGAAGCGGCGGGCGTTTTCCTTGCCCTGGCCCAGCTGGTCGCCGTCGTAGGTGAACCAAGCGCCGGACTTCTTGACCAGGTTGTGCTCAACACCCATGTCGATGAGCGAGCCCTCGCGGGAAATGCCGTGACCGTACAGGATGTCGAATTCTGCCTGCTTGAATGGAGGCGCCATCTTGTTCTTCACGATCTTGGCACGGGTGCGGTTGCCGACCGGGTTGGTTCCCTCCTTGAGGGTTTCAATACGGCGGATATCGATGCGAACCGAAGCGTAGAATTTCAGGGCTTTGCCACCGGTGGTGGTTTCCGGGCTGCCGAAGAAGACACCGATCTTCTCGCGAAGCTGGTTGATGAAGATCGCGGTGGTCTTCGAAGCCGAGAGGCGGCCGGTGATCTTGCGCAGCGCCTGGGACATCAGTCGGGCCTGCAGACCCACGTGGCTGTCACCCATTTCGCCTTCAATTTCCGCACGCGGCACCAGAGCGGCCACGGAGTCGATGACGATGATGTCCAGCGCGCCGGAGCCGACAAGCATATCCATGATTTCCAGAGCCTGCTCACCGGTGTCCGGCTGGGAAACCAGCAGGGCGTCGGTGTCCACGCCAAGCTTCTTGGCGTATTCGGGATCCAAAGCGTGTTCAGCATCGATGAATGCTGCAATGCCGCCGTTGCGCTGGGCGCTTGCCACGGCGTGCAGTGCAACGGTGGTCTTACCGGAGGATTCAGGACCGTAGATCTCCACGACACGACCGCGCGGAAGTCCGCCAATGCCCAGAGCCACGTCCAGCGCAACCGAACCGGTAGGAATTACTTCAATGGGAGCGCGGGTTTCATCACCCAGGCGCATGACCGAGCCCTTGCCGAAGGCCTTGTCGATCTGGCCCAGGACAGACTCAAGTGCCTTTTCCCGATCATTATTTGCTGCCATGGTTCACCTTTGCTCATGCAAGCCATTAATCGACCTGCTCACGATTTCTTGTCCTGCATTAGACAGTATGAGCGCCTACCGACACTTTGGACCCGTGGATCCGGTAAGTGTGGACAAACTCAGAGTTTAAGTTTTCGCGGGCGGTGTTCCGCCTCGTTCACAAACGATTCTATCCGAATAGATGTTCGAAAATCAATGTGGATGTTTCGAATACTCGAAACTGCCCGCCGTTGTCTAGGACTGCTTGGGCTCGATATCTACACCAAGCCAGCGGTCCACCGGCACATCCTGCGCACGGCACAACGCTTCCCACACCTGCTTCGGCTTGATGCCTTTCTTCAGGGCATCGCTCGCTGTCAGGCTGTCCAATTCGGACAGGGCCATGGTATCGGCCAGAACATGGGAATATCGCTGGCCGAATTCATTCTCCATGTTCCGCCAGAAGTCGCTAAGTCTCACTGGAATATCCTCCCACGAATGAGGCGAGGGCCCACGCATTTGCGTGGGCCCTCGCCCGTCGGACCACCCACCTACCGAGGCCTGGTAAGTAGTGGTGAAGCTTAGACCGAGGCCAGCGGCTTGTCGTTGCGGGTTGCAGCGAACTCGTTGGCCATATCGGTTGGAACGGTGTCCGGGATCGCGATGCCTTCGGCCAGTGCGACGCGCTCGGATACTTCGCGCAGCATGAGCGAGAGCGGAATCTCCAGTGCGGAGCAGATGGAGGAGAGCAGCTCGGAGGAAGCTTCCTTCTGTCCACGCTCGACTTCCGACAGGTAGCCCAATGAGACACGGGCGCTATGGGAAACCTCGCGGAGGGTTCGGCCCTGGCGCTGGCGGACGTCTCGCAGGACGTCACCGATTTCATGACGGAGTACTACCATTTTGTGCTCCTCCTTCACGGGCTGGACCATATGGGCTTCTCCCATATCGCGCCAACGGACAACACCATTGACTGTGACGGGTTGCTTGACCATAAATTTAGCCTTTGCTCCTAGGTCCATCTCGAAGATCTGTTCATAACGGGGGCCGTCCTTGCAGCCCTACAATTCGTACAACGGCATGTCATTCGAATTTGTTCCCGTGCTATCACCCTAATCATAAATTTGCGACGTACGCCACAAATCGATGATTCATTGCGGAAATTCCCGGGAAAAGTAGTATTCCGCTCTTTACTGTGAAGAAGCTTTACCCAATATGGCAGCCAGCTGGTTGATGGCTGCGTTGGTGCTCTGCTCGCGGATCTGCGCGCGGTCCCCCACAAAATGGTGCTCCCTGGCTCCGGACTCGCTTCCGGACGCCCAGCCGATGTACACGGTGCCCACGGATTTGCCGTCATGCGGTTCGGGGCCGGCGACACCAGTGGCCGAAACGGCAAGATCCGCCCCGCATGCTCGCTGGGCTCCCACTGCCATCTGGCGTGCTACCTCGGGATCAACGGATCCCTTTTCCGCCAGCAGCTTCTGGTCCACGCCCAGCACCGAGGCCTTGACGTCGCTGGAGTAGCTGACCACCCCGCCGCGCAGCACCGCAGAGGCGCCCGGCACCTCGGCCAAGGTGGCAGCGATCAGCCCGGCGGTCAGTGATTCGGCGGTGGCAAGCTGGAGCTTGTGCTCGCTGGCCATGGAAATCACCGCTGGTGCCTGGTGCCTCATGTGTCACTCCCCTGGATATGGATGGTGCGCACGGGAATGTCTCCGATGCGCACCGATGCTCGTCGGTTGCCGGAATGCGCTAGTTCTGTGCGTTCTTCTTGTACGCGCTGCGCAGGGCGATGGCCTTGAAGATGTACTCGACACCAGTCACCACGGTTACCGCCACGGTCAGCAGCATCAGGGCCCAGGCCACCGCGTGCAGCCAGCCGACGGTATGGGTCAGTGGCAGCAGGTACAGCCCGATGACCACAGCCTGCAGCACGGTCTTGATCTTCCCACCCATGTTCGCGGCGATCACGCCGTAGCGGATGACCACCACGCGCAGCAGGGTGATGCCCCATTCGCGCACCAGGATGGTCACGGTGACCCACCATGGGAGCTCGGCCAGGATGGACAGGCAGACCAGCGCCGAGCCGGTGAGCAGCTTGTCCGCAATCGGGTCGGCGATCTTGCCGAAATTGGTGATCAGCCCGCGGCTGCGGGCCAGGTCGCCATCCAGCTTGTCGGTGTACATGGCCACCACGAAGATGGCCAGCGCCACCCAGCGCCAGGTGCCCTGGGTGCTGTCGTCCGCAAACAGCGCCCAGATGAAGAACGGAACCATGATGATGCGGATCGTGGTCAGCACGTTGGCGATGTTCAACGTCGGCACCGGATTCGGCGGCTCGTGCGAAGCTTGCTCACTCATTCGGGTCAGTTTCTCCCTGTCAGGTCCCAGGCGTCCTCGCCGGAGCCCTCGTCGTCGGAGCCGTCGAAGTAGTCGACGGCCTGCGGCCGGTCATCCAGGTCCTTGGCAACCAGGTCCTCGGCAAATTCTGCCACCGGATCCGCGTGGTTCACATTCGCCTCGTCCACCAGCGCCTGCTCGGCGGCGGTGGCCTGCGTGCTGGACGGATCGTCGCCACGCATGGCGGCCAGCACCATCGGCAGGTCGTCCGGCTTGATGAGCACGTCGCGGGCCTTGGAGCCCTCCGACGGGCCCACTACGCCGCGCGACTCCATCAGGTCCATCAGGCGGCCGGCCTTGGCGAAGCCCACACGCAGCTTGCGCTGCAGCATCGAGGTGGAACCGAACTGGCTGGTGACCACCAATTCGGTGGCCTGCAGCAGCAGCTCCAGATCGTCTCCGATGTCCTCGTCGATCTTCTTCTTTTCCGCGACCGGCATGACGTCGTCGCGGTATTCGGGCTGCAGCTGGGCCTTGACGTGCTCCACCACGCGGTGGATCTCCGACTCGGTGACCCAGGCGCCCTGCACGCGCATCGGCTTGGAGGTGCCCATGGGCAGGAACAGGGCGTCGCCCTGGCCCAGCAGCTTCTCCGCGCCCGGCTGGTCGAGCACCACGCGGGAGTCGGTGACCGAGGAGGTCGCGAACGCCATGCGCGATGGCACGTTGGCCTTGATCAGGCCGGTGACCACGTCCACGGACGGGCGCTGGGTGGCCAGCACCAGGTGGATGCCGGCGGCGCGGGCCAGCTGGGTGATGCGGACGATCGAGTCCTCGACGTCGCGCGGGGCGACCATCATCAAGTCGGCGAGCTCGTCGACAATCACCAGCAGGTACGGGTAGGGCTTGAGCACGCGCTTGGAACCCTCGGGCGGGTGCACCTTGCCGGCCTTGACCGCCTTGTTGAAGTCGTCGATGTGCTTGAAGCCGAAGTTGGCCAGGTCGTCGTAGCGGGTGTCCATCTCGCGCACGACCCAGCCCAGCGCCTCGGCAGCCTTCTTCGGGTTGGTGATGATCGGGGTGATCAGGTGCGGCACGCCCTCGTAGGCGGTCAGCTCCACTCGCTTGGGGTCCACCATGACCATGCGGACCTGGTCAGGGGTGGAGCGCATCAGGATCGAGGTGATCATGGAGTTCACGAACGAGGACTTGCCCGCACCTGTGGCGCCTGCCACCAGAAGGTGCGGCATCTTGGCCAGGTTCGCCACGACGAACCCGCCTTCGACGTCCTTGCCCACGCCCATGACCATCGGGTGCTCGGTCTTGCGCGCATTCTGGCTGCGCAGCACGTCGCCCAGAGCCACAACTTCCTTGTCGGTATTCGGGATCTCGATGCCGATGGCGGACTTGCCCGGGATCGGGGACAGGATGCGCACGTCGGAGGAGGCCACCGCGTAGGAGATGTTCTTGGACAGCGCGGTGACCTTCTCCACCTTGGTGCCCGGGGACAGCTCGATCTCGTAGCGGGTCACCGTCGGCCCGCGGGAGAACCCGGTGACCTGGGCGTCGACCTTGAACTGCTGCAGGGTGTTGGTCAGCGCGTCGACCACGACCTGGTTGGCTTCGGAGGCTTCCTTGGCCGGAGGGCCCGGCGGCAGGAAGTCTGCCGAGGGCAGGGTGTAGGTGATGTCCCCGGAAAGCTGCAGCTGCTCGGTGCGCGCAGGGATGGGCGGCTGCGGGGCGCCGGAGAGCCCGGCAGCGCGCGAGGAGACCTGGTCCATGGCGCTGGTGGCGGCTTCAGGCTCGGCCTTCAGCCCGATGCTCTCCATGATCTGGGCCATCTCGGCCTCGGCCTTTGTCGGGCGCTTCACGCCCGGAGGCGGGGTCTGCGGATCCGGCTGGGCGTCCTGGTCCGGTTCGATGTCCACCGCGCGGTGCGCGACGGTCGGGTGCTCAGAGGCCAGCTGCTCCCGCGAGAAGGCCTGGGTGGCCGCCTCGTCGGCGTCGAAGACCTCCGAGGAGCGGTTGCGGTGGACCGCTGGCAGCGAGGTGGTGGCGGCTTCGGCCGGCTCGGCCGAGTCCTCGTCGATGACCGCCTTGTCGTAGGCGACGTCGCCGCTGCGCTCGGAGTCCTCGTGGCCGTCCACGTCGTAGACCTCGGTGACCTTGCGGGCCGCGGCGCGGCGCTCGAAGAAGCCGGGCTTCTTTTTCTTCGGCGCCTGAGTTTCCTCTTCCTGCGGGTAGAGGTAGGACTGGTCGTGGTCCTCGGTCTCGGCGTTCAGCTCGCCGCCGCGGGCGCCAGCGTGCGATGAAGCGCGGGCCGGGCGTTCGGCATCGGGGTCCTGGCCCAGCAGCCGGTTGTAGCCGGCGCGGATGCGCGTCGGGATCTGGGTGATCGGGGTGGCCGTGACGATCAGCAGCGACATGAACACCAGGAAGATGAAGACGGCCATGGCTCCGGGGACCGAAATCAGCAGACCCAGCGGGGTGCCCAGGATGGAACCGGCCATGCCGCCGGCATTCCAGAGCACGTCGAAGTCCTCGGACACCGCCGGCGAGCCATTGGCCAGCGAAGCGATGGAGGACCCGGACAGCGTCATGATCAGCAGGCCGATGCCGATGCGGTTGTTCTCGGTCACCGCCTCCGGGTAGCGGAACAGGCGGAAGGCGCCCACGAAGAGGATGATCGGCAGCAGCACGGCCATGAAGCCGAGCGTGCCGCCGACCACCGCGTGCACTCCGGTTCCGAACCAGCCCGCGTCGCGCAGCCCCCACCATTCGATGATCGCCACGACGATGGCGATCAGGGCGAGGAAGAGTCCCGTGCCGTCGCGCCGCAGCTCGTACTCGGGCTTGACGGTGCCGCCGATGCGTCGGAAGGCGCCACCGAAGATCCGGGCGATGCCCATCCACACGCTGCGGATCATGCGCAGCGGCAGGGGCAGTTCCTGTTCCGGATTTTCGGTGGGTTTCTTGGAGGACGAGGTGCCGGACGCCTTGGGTTTACGCGTCGTTGGCTTCTTCGCCCCCTGAGACTGGGTACGTGGGGCCATGATTCTAGGGTATCGCCCTCCGCTGGGAACGCACCGAATTTACACGTGAACTCGGTGCTCCCCCGGCGCTAGAGAATAATCACGCCCCGTCAGGCAGGCTCAGCCGTTGCTACCCAACCACGCGCTGGCAATGTCCTGCGCGGACTTCTGGTCCACGGTGCTCTGGACATTCAGGTTGACCAGTTCCTCGGCGGAGAGCTTGGCGCTGATCGGGTTGATCACTGCCGCGAGCTCTTCGGACTTGTCGGCTTCGACCACCGGGACCACGTTGGAGGCGAGGAACAGCGCCTTCGGGTCGTCCAGGACCACCAGCTTGTCCGTCTTGATCCGCGGGTCGGCGGTGAACACGTTGGCCACGTTCACCGTTCCGGCGTTCAGGTCTTCCACGGTGGTGTCTCCCGTGGCCGAGAATGCCACGTCGACTCCGTACGTCTTGCTCAGGCCCTTCGGGCCGTAAGGCCGCTCGGCCAGCTCCGGCGGACCTCCGAGAGTGAGCTTCTGCGACACCTTGGCCAGATCCTCGATCGACGAGACGCTGTTGTCCTTGGCGAACTTCTCGGTGACCGTGTACGAATCCTGGTCCGAGGCCTGGGCCTGGTCCAGCACCGCCAGGGAGTCGGGCAGCGCCTTGCCGAGCTCGTCATACACGTCTTCCGACGCGCGGGCTGAGGTTTTCGGCTCGAAATACTGCAACAGGTTGCCGGTGTATTCGGGCATGATGTCGATGCTGCCGTTCTCCAGCTGCGGCATGTACGCATCGCGCTGCCCGATGTTGAACTTCCGTTCCACGGTGAAACCTGCCTTCTCCAGCGCCTGGGCGTAGATCTCCGCGATGATCTCATTCGAGTAGTACGCCTGCGAGCCCACGACCACGCTCTTGTCCGATTCCCCGGAGGCTCCGGCGCTTGGCTCGTTGGCCAGCGGATCGCTGGAACCGCATCCGGCCAGCGCCAGCATTCCGGCCAGCGCCAGGACCGAGGCCGCCCGGGCCTTGTGCATTGGGAACTTCATGTTCGCGTCCTTTCAACGGGGCGATCTATCTGTAACTCAAGGGTGTTTCCGTTACCCGCGCCGTGCCCGCCGGGTGCGTCGCGGTCCCCGGCACGGGTGCTGCGCAGCCCGCGGGGAACCGACATCTTCTGGGCCAGGGCCATCAGCAGCTCCAGGATGAGCGCGAGCGCCGCGACCAAGAGCGCGCCGCCGAGCACCATGTCGTAGCGCCTGAGGTTCAGGCCGGTAATGATCGGCAGGCCCAGTCCCCCGAGGTTGACGTAGGCGGCGATGGTGACGGTGGCTGCCACCTGCAAGATGGCCGAACGCAGGCCGCCCACCAGCAGCGGCAGGCCCAAGGGAATCTCGACCTTGGCCAGGATCTCGCGTTCGGTCATGCCCATGGCGCGGGCGGCGTCGATGGTTTTGCGGTCGATGGATTCAAGCCCGGTATAGGCGCCGGCCAGAATGGACGGGATGGCGAGCAGCACGAAGGTGATGACCGCGGCTTCCGGCTTGTGCAGCACGCCGGCCAGCAGCACCAGCAGGATCAGCAGTCCGAAGGAGGGAACGGCCCGGGCCAGCCCGGAGACCGCCACCGCGATTTCGCGGCCGCGTCCGGTATGGCCGATGGCCCAGCCGGCGGGGATGGCGATGACCGCGGCGATCGCGACGGCGAGCGCCGTGTACATCAGGTGCTGTCCGAGCAGGAGCAGCAGCGAGTTCGGCCCGCCCCACTGGGCGGGGTCGGTGAGCCAGGTGAAGGCTTCGCGCAGCAGGTTCATCGGGTGCCCACTGCCTGCGGGGCGCGGTTCCGTGCGCGGCGTGCGCGCCGTGCGCGCCGCGGCTGCGCGGCGGTCCATGGCATAAGCCAGCGCCCGGCCAGCACCAGCAGCAAGTCGATGATCAGCGCGATCAGCGCCACCGCGAGGACGCCGGCGAGCACCTCGGGGATGATGCGCCGCTGCAGGCCGTTGGTGAACAAGTAACCCAGGTTGGTCACGCCGACCAGGATGCCCACGGTGGCCAGCGAGATGGTGCTGACCGAGGTGACGCGCAGCCCGGCGAGGATCACCGGGCCGGCCAGCGGAAGCTCCACCGCGGCGAAGCGCCGGCCGGGGCCGTAGCCCATGGCCGTGGCGGCCGAGCGGGTCTGCGGATCAACCGAGTCCAGGCCGTCCACCACGCAGCGGACCATGATGGCCAGCGCGTAGATGGTCAGCGCCACGATGAGGTTCGCTTCGCTGATGGCGCTCATTCCGGTGACGACCGGCAGGATCATGAGCAGCGCCAGCGAGGGGATGGTGTAGAGCAGGCCGGTGCCGGTCACCACCAGTCCGCGTAGCGCCTTGTAGCGCCAGGCGGCCCAGCCCAGGGGCAGCGAGACCAGGAAGCCGGCGGCGATCGCCCACAGGCTTTGGCGCAGGTGCTCCAGGGCCAGCGTCCCGATCAGGTCGAGGTTCTCCAGGATCCAGTTCATGCCCGGTCCAGGTCGTTCTCGTCGATCAGGCGTCCCTGGGTCCTGCCCTGGGGGTCCACCAGCACCGTGCCGGTAGGCGTCTGCTTCAGGCGCAGGGCGCGCTGCCCGCGTTCGGCCCCGATGAACGAGGCGACAAAATCGTTGGCCGGCGATTCGATGATCTGGCTGGGGGTTCCCACCTGCAGCTTCCGGGCCTGCTCGGAGAGGATGACCACCTGGTCCCCCAGCAGGAACGCCTCGTCGATGTCGTGGGTGACGAAGATGATCGTTTTGCCCAGCTCCCGCTGCAGCCGCAGCAGCTCCTGCTGCAGTTCGGTGCGCACGATCGGGTCCACCGCGCCGAAGGGCTCGTCCATGAGCAGGATGTTCGGTTCCGGGGCCAGCGCCCGTGCGACGCCGACGCGCTGCTGCTGGCCGCCGGAGAGCTGGTGCGGATACCTGTCGGCCAGGCCGGAATCCAGTCCCACCGTCGCCATCAGTTCAAGTGCCCGGTGGCGGGCCTTGCCGCGGGAAGTTCCCTTGAGCCTGGGTACCGTGGCGATGTTCTCCGCGACGGTGAAGTGCGGGAGCAGCCCGGCGTTCTGCATGACATAGCCGATGCTGCGGCGCAGCTGGACCGGGGACCCGGAGCCGATGTCCTGCCCGTCGATCCTGATGCTCCCGGCGGAGGGCTCGACCATTCGGTTGACCATGCGCAGCAGCGTCGTCTTGCCGCACCCGGAGGATCCGACGAACACCGTGGTGCGGTGCGCTGGCACTTCGAGGGAGAAATCGCTGACCGCCGTGGTGCCGCCCGGGTAGCTCTTGCTGACTGCGTCGAATTCGATCATGGGCGGACACCGTCCGCATCCTGGATCTGCAGCGCACGGTGCGACGCTGGCCTCAGGGGATTCGTCAGGGCGTTCATTTGCCCCATTCTGCCTAATCCGAGGCTTCCTGCACAGTCCCGCTCGCAAATCTTCAGCATTAGTTCAGTTTGTCATCCCAGATCAGGAACGTATAAGTGATCGCAAAAGAATGACCCCGCGAAATTCTCTGCGAGATTTCACGGGGTCATCGACAGCTCTTTAGAAGGACTGCCACTGATCGAGGTAGTCCGGGGCGTTCACGCTGCCGAAACCAATTCCGAGGACCAGCAGAATGATCGAAATGATCCATGCGGTCTTCTTGTGCTCTTCGTACCCGGCCAGACGGTAGCCGTACTTGTCGCGCATGCCGCCGGCAAGGATCAAGATGATGTCCACGATGAGCCAGATGCCGAAACCGCCGAGGGTGATCAGCTTGAGGATTCCGGTGCCGATCTTCCCGAGGTAGAAGCGGTCGATGCCCAGACCTCCGAGGAACCACGAGAGCAGCCACGTTGCAATGAAGCTCTTGTGGCCTTCACCGTTGTTGTGCTGCTCGTAAGGGTTGGACGGATACGAGCTGGTGGAGTTGGCGTAGTAATTCGGCGGGTTTGGCGGAACTGACATGAGGAATCCTCGCGATGCGGTTGATGGTGGTGAGGCGCTGGCCTCGATGAGGATGGGAGACCAATGTTTAAGCACAACTGATCTAGAGATTCCTCGGGATCCACACTAGTGAATAGCGGCATCTCCTACCAACTACACATGGATTCACAACGGGTTGGCCTCTCAGGCCGCTGATTCGGCATTGCGTCCGGACAACCTTGGAGTGATCATCCAAACGCTTGACACGGACAGTGCGAGGTACCCTGCCGCACTCCAGATCCAGAACCCTGCAGGTGCGCCCGGCAAGAGAAGCAGCAATCCGGCGTCGGAAACAAGCATGGTCGCCACGGCCCCGGTGGCCGCCGCACCCCGCGGGGTTGCCGCACTGCCCGGATTCCGGCGACGAGCCTGGAGCACCATTCCAGCGAGGGCGCCCAACCCGGGAATCAGCTCGGCGCCGGCACCGAGCATGGCTCCGTTGGCCAGTGCGCCGAAAGCTATGGCGAACGAATCCGTCGGCCGTCCTGCGGTTGTCGACGTTTCGACCAGTAGACCCCGGTGGTTCAGTATTACCAGCAAAGCGCCGAGCGCTGCGCCGACAAGCACCGTTCCGGCCAGCAAGCGAAGCGAAATCCGTTGAACTTCCGGTGCGGGAGCGTGTGACACGTGGGCAGAATCTTTCCTTGGGCAAATAATATGCTGGTACGGGCTGTCATGTCGCGGGCCCTTGGCTGGCATCCGTGCGGTTCAACACCAGCAGGGTTCCGAAGGCCAAGATGAAGCACCACGCCAGCAGGCCGAAGGTGATGGCGTAGACGAATCCTAGATTTGGTTCCTCGCTGAGAACGGTTGAGAAGATCAGCAATGCGGGAATCAGCCCGCCGGCCATTGAGCCCATGCCACCGGCGGCTGCTTGCTGAAGTACCGTCGCTTCCGGGCGTCGGGCTTCGAGGATTCCCAAGGCCGCATAGGTCGCAGACCACGAGAGTATTCCCAGCGCCAAGCCGCAGAGCATCGCGGCCGGAAGCACCACCAATGCCAGATCCAGGAGGTAGCCGCCATCAAGCATCTCCTCCGGTGCTGTCCCGATGAATTGGGGTCCCCACCAAGCGGCGACGGAAATCGTTCCGGACAGTACCCCGAGGCCCGCGGCTGTCCAGAACAGCCGTTTGCCCATGGTGCCGAGGTCGCGTGCTCGTTGACGGATCATAGGCCAATCCTAGCCCGGGGGCTTCGCGGGCGACGCCGAGGAATCCGGAGATGACGCCTTGTTCCGCAAACCTGCTCAGATTCGACTCGACGAGGCCTGCGGACGGCGCAAAGCCTGCATCTTCCCCTGGCTGGCGGGACGATGCAGGCTTCTGAGCAACCGGTCCGCTACGGCATCGCGGATAAGACTACTTGGTCACGGTCTTGGTTGTGGTGGGCGCGGCCCATGTTGCTGTCGGGATCGTCAGCCTGTAGCTCTTCTTCTTCGGCTGCTTCACGGTAATCTTCGCCGTGCCCTTCTTGAGGTCAACGGTCTTCAAGGTCTTCCAGGTGTTGCCCGACTTCACCTGGAACTTGGCCTTCTTGCCGTTGTACTGGGCGTAGCGGTACTTCTCCGGCGAATAAACCTGTGCCGTGGCCGTCAAGGTGACCTTGCTACCCGAGCGGGTCGCTTTCAGCGTGCTCTTGGTCTTGCCCCGCACATAGAACGTCTTGCTGCTGTAGTCGGTGTAATCGCTGTAGTCGGAGAAGTATTCGCCGAAGTACGAATCCCAGTAGTCGTACTCGGCGAAGATGTCAGCCGGTCCAACCTTGTAGGCACCCAAGCCGTAAAGGCTCGGGCAGACAGAGGCCCTGTCCGATACGCGACGTCCCTCCATCCACAAGGCATCAACCACACCGCCGTTTCGCGTGACGTCGATAATCCCATAGGAATCGACGTAGTCGCCTTTGATCTTGGTGCTGGCAGACACCGGAATATTGCGGCAGCTCGAGTCCCCGACGGTGATCGACGACACCGAATAGCCGGTGATGTCGATCGGGCGTTCGCTGGCCTGCGCCGGAGCCGCGGCCACGGCGAGGGCCCCGACCAAGCCCATCGTTGCCAGCGCGCCCATGGCGCGTGATAGTGCAGTTTTCCTCATGAGGTCCCCCAGAATGCGTGTGAGTGCGATGCCGTTGCGACATCGAGCTCAACAAAGCATCTGGGAGGCATCGGAAATTTTTACTGGTTTTCCCCGGAATATTTCGCCCTGGCTCGACATCACGAATAAATCGTTGGGGTGCGGCCCTTGCCGCGCGACGGACTGGGAGACCCGCGGATCGCACAACGCCGGGTTAAACAGCGGAACCCCGCCCGGGGGCAGGGTTCCGCGGTTCGGTGTTCCAGAAGCCTAGGCTTCGAGCACCACAGGTACGATCATCGGGCGGCGGCGCAGCTTGCGCGAAACCCACGAGCCGATCACGCGGCGCGTGATCTGCTGCAGCTGGTGCGTGGTGTGGTTCGGGTTGTTCGCAACCGCCTCCACGATCGCGGCGGCGATCTTCGGCTTGATCTCGTTGAAGACCGAGTCCTCTTCGGCCACGCCGCGGGCGTGGATGTCCGGGCCGGAGATGATGGTGCCGTTCTGGCGGTTGATCACGGTGATGACCGAGATGAAGCCCTCCTCGCCCAGGGTGACGCGGTCCTTCAGGTCGTCGTCGGTGATGGTGCCGACCTTGGAGCCGTCAACGTAGACGTATCCGCATTCGACCTGGCCGACGAGCTTGGCCACGCCGTCCTTGAGGTCGATGACCGAGCCGTCCTCGGCCAGCAGCACGTTCTCCTCCGGCACACCCGACTGCGCGGCCAGGCGGCCGTTGGCGATCAGGTGGCGGGTTTCGCCGTGCACCGGCAGCACGTTCTTCGGGCGCAGGATGTTGTAGCAGTACAGCAGCTCGCCGGCCGAGGCGTGCCCGGAGACGTGGACCTTGGCCATGCCCTTGTGGATGACCTCGGCGCCCAAGCGCATCAGGCCGTTGATCACGCGGAAGACCGAGTTCTCGTTGCCCGGGATCAGGCTGGAAGCCAGGATCACGGTGTCGCCCGGGTTGATCTGCACCTTGTGCTCGCCGTTGGCCATGCGCGAGAGCGCGGCCATCGGCTCACCCTGCGAGCCGGTGGACATCAGCACGACCTTGTGGTCCGGCAGCTGGTCGATCTGCTTCAGGTCGACCAGTACGCCCGGCGGGATGTCCAGGTAGCCCAGGCGTTCGGCGATGCCCATGTTGCGCACCATCGAGCGGCCGATGAAGGCCACCTTGCGTCCGTGCATGGCCGCGGCGTCCAGCACCTGCTGCACGCGGTGCACGTGCGAGGAGAAGGAAGCGACAATGATGCGGCGGCGGGCGCGGGCGAACTTGGCTTCGAGCACCGGGCCGATTTCGCGTTCGGCGACGGTGAAGCCCGGCACCTCCGCGTTGGTGGAGTCCGGCAGGAACAGGTCCACGCCTTCCTCCCCGAGGCGGGCGAAGTGGCGCAGATCGGTGATGCGGCCGTCCAGCGGCAGCTGATCCATCTTGAAGTCGCCGGTGTGCAGCACGGTGCCGGCCTCGGTGCGCAGGAAGACCGCCAGGGCGTCCGGGATGGAGTGGTTGACCGCGACGAATTCGCATTCGAAGTTGCCGACCTGGGCGATCTCGCCCTCCACCACGATGTTGCTGTTGGCCTTGATGCGGTGCTCGGCCAGCTTGGCTTCGACGAAGGCCAGGGTCAGCTTGGACCCGTACAGCGGGATGTCTTCGCGAAGGCGCAGCAGGTACGGCACCGCACCGATGTGGTCCTCATGGCCGTGGGTGAGCACGAGGCCCACCACGTCGTCCAGGCGGTCCTTGATGTATGAGAAGTCCGGCAGGATCAGATCCACGCCAGGCTGGTGCTCCTCGGGGAAGAGCACGCCGCAGTCCACGATCAACAGCTTGCCGTCGAGCTCGAACACTGTCATGTTTCGGCCGACTTCGCCCAAGCCTCCGAGGGGGACGATGCGCATGGTCCCCTTCTTCACCTTGGCCGGGGTCTGCATGCGTGCAGAATCGGCCTTTCCTACTGAACTCTCAGTCATATGCGGTTATACCCTTTCGTTACAGATCCCATCCGCCTTCACGTAGGTCCGCGCGGATGGCATCGAGTTCTGCGTCCGACGGTGCCAGCAGCGGCAGTCGGACGACGGTGTTCGGCAGGACACCCTGCCAGTGAAGTCCATATTTTGCGGCGACCGCGCCCTGGATGTGGCTCATGATGCCGCGCTGGATCGGGTCCAGCTCGAAGTGTGTAGCGCGTGCAGTGGCCAGATCCCCGGCATGCATTGCATTAACCAGCGTACGGTATTTGGCGGCCGCGACGTGAGCGGAGACCGAAACCACGCCGACGGCGCCCGCGGCCATGAGCGGCAGGGTCAGCCCGTCGTCGCCCGAGTACACATGCAGGTTGGTCTTGGCCAGCACGGTGGTGGTGGACTGGTAATCGGCCTTGGCGTCCTTCAACGCGATCACCTGCGGGATCTTCGCCAGTTCGATGATCGTCTGCGGGGCCAGCGAGATGCCGGCCCGGCCGGGGATGTCGTAGAGCATGATGGGCAGTTCCACGGCTTCGGCGATCGCCTTCACGTGGGCGATGACACCTGCCTGGCTCGGCTTGTTGTAGTACGGGGTGGTGACCAGGATGCCGTCAACGCCGGTTTCCTTGGCGGCCAGCGACAGTGCGATGGAGTGGCGGGTGTCGTTCGTGGTGGATCCGGCGAGCACCGCGGCGCGGTCTCCGACGGCCGCGACTACTGCGCGGAACAGGCCCACGTTTTCCTCGTCGGTCAGGGTCGAGGTCTCGCCGGTGGTGCCGGTGACGACCAGGCCGTCGCAGCCATCGTCCACGAGCTTGGCGGCCAGCTTGGCGGCCATTTCATAATCGACCTCACCAGCGTCGGTGAAGGGCGTGACCATCGCGGTCAGCACCGTGCCAAAGGGGAACGCCTGATTATCAATTGCACTTGTAGCCATGGGATTAAATCTACACTCGCGCCTGTCGCGATGGCATCTTCCGACAATTCCGTGATGCGATAACTCCATGGACCAATCGAGCAAACCGTCACGGCTGCTGGGGGTGGATGCGGCACGTCTTGCCGCCATCCTAGGCATGTTCGCGGCCCACATTTTCAGCCTGTACGAAAGGGGGCCCGAAGGAGCCTACTCCCCTACGTTTACCGGGGCTGTAGCCGCGGGGCGGGCTTCGGTTTTGTTCATGGTTTTGGCCGGAGTTTCGCTGACGCTGCTGACGCGTTCGCTAGCGCGCAGGGGCTTTTCCAACCCCAAGGTTTACTCAGTCCTTGCCCTGAGAGCATCAATTATTGCCGTGCTCGGAATGCTGATTGGACCGTCAAATGAAGGCATTGCGGTCATTTTGGTTCACTATGGCCTACTTTTCCTGTTGCTTCCTCTGGCCCTGAGGCTCTCAAGAACAACAATTTGGGTAGTCTCAGCCCTATGGCTGCTGATCATGCCTATACTGTGGCGGCCCTTGGCGCACGCCTGGGAGGGCCAGACGCTCGGGCACAACCCGACCTTTCTCGACCTGCTCACCCCAGAGCTGCTGCTCAAGGACATCTTGGTCACCGGCTACTACCCGCTGATGGTCTGGGTCGGATTCGGGCTGCTGGGCATCGCGCTGGGGCGCACGTCCCTGGCTTCGCCGGCGACCGCCGCAAAGCTCGCCGCAGGCGGGGCGGCGGCGGCCCTTACGACGCTCGCGCTCGGCTGGGCGGCTACGAGCCGGTTTACCGAGCAGATCGCAGCCGCCGTACGGATCCCCCTGGACGACGTGGGCGCACTGGTGGCCGCCGGCCGTCTGCCGCGAGTCAGCCTGGATCCGTTGTTGGCGGACCCCTCCTACATCTGGCTGCCCACCGCGCACAGCACCTCACTGGTCTTCACCCTCCATGCGGCCGCCTGCGCCGTCACGGCGATCGGCCTGATGCAGCTGGTCGTTCCGTTGCTGGGCCTGGTGGGCTGGTTCCTTGCCGGGGCGGGACGGGCCCCGTTGACGCTGTACGCGGGGCATATTCTGGTCCTGCCCCTGATGCAGGACTACCTGCCGCCGATGGCGATCTGGTGGATCCTGTGCGCGGCTACCGCGGCGCTGGGGCTCTGGCTCGGATTCACCAAGTCCACCGGCCCTCTGGAATACGTGGTGCGGGTCCTGAGCGGCGCCGACTCCGAGCCACCCGGCAGGGGCGCTTCGGCCCCGCCGTCCCGCTGAGCCGGTGGCGCCGGCTCCCGACGAACACCCAAAAGATCCCCGCCTTCCTTGGTCGAGGAAGACGGGGACCTGTGCTGTCGTAGGCAATGCGCCGCAGGATTAGACCGCTCCGGTCTTCTGCTCCTGGCGCCAGAAGCCGATGGACGTGCGCATCGAGTTGCGCGCCCGGCGCTTGTCGCCGCAGGCCTCGTAGGCCAGGGCCAGACGGTACCAGGACTTCCAGGACTCCGGGTTTTCCTCCACATCGCGTTGGTGGTTGGGGAAGTCGGCATCCGCGGCTTCACGCACGAACCGTCCCGACGGCATGCGCGGCAGGTCCTCGGGCAGTTCGCCCAGCGTGGCCAGGGTCTTGCCCATGGCTTCGGTGCGCAGTCCGAACAGGACTTCGCGGATCAGGATCCAGACGCCGAACGCGGGAACCACCAGAATGGCGACACCCATGATCTTTGCCGTCAGCGAATCGGTACCCATGAAGCGGAACGCCTGGGTGAATGCCATGCCGATATACAGGGCGAAGAGAATGAGGATTCCGCCGACCCAAAGTTTTGTTTTCACTGGCCCAGCTCCAGGTAACCGTCCAGCCCGTAGGTCAGTCCCGGGCGCGAGGCCACGGTGCGCAAGCCCAGCAGCACGCCTGGCATGAAAGAGGCGCGGTCGTAGGAATCATGGCGCAAGGTGAGCTGCTCACCCGGACCGCCGAGCAGGACTTCCTGGTGGGCGACCAGGCCGCGCAGGCGCACCGAATGCACGTGGATGCCATCCACCTCGGCTCCGCGAGCGCCGTCCAGCTGGGTTTCGGTGGCATCCGGGCTCGGAGCGACGCCTGCGGCCTCGCGGGACTTGGCAATCAGCTCGGCGGTGCGCACGGCGGTGCCGCTGGGTGCGTCGACCTTGTTCGGGTGGTGCAATTCAATGATTTCCACCGATTCGAAGTACTTGGCGGCGGTGGCCGCGAACGCGCTGGCCAGCACGGATCCCAAGGCGAAGTTCGGGGCGATCAGCACGCCGTTCTCGGGGTGCTCGGCCAGGAGCGCTTCGAGCGCAGCGCGGCGCTCGTCGCTCCACCCGGTGGTGCCGACCACCGCATGCAGCCCGTGTTCGATGGCGAAACGCACGTTCTGCTCGGTGGAGGCGGGGACAGACAGATCAACGATGTGGGTGGCTCCGGCATCGATGATCTGCTGGAGGTCGTCCCCTCGCCCCAGGCTCGCTACCAGTTCCATATCTGCTGCGTCGGTGACGGCCTTGACCGCTTCCGAGCCCATACGTCCGGCCGCGCCGAGCACGGCCACCTTGATCTGTGCACTCATGCCTTTAACCCTATCGCCAACAAAGGTGTGCGATGGATTTGCGTGACGCGCAGCTCAACTGGATGCACCGCAGGGCGCTGCCGCTGTGTTTCTGCGGACACTGCGGGCCCGTGCGGTGGGGTTGCTTGGTTTTCCCGCGCAGGCTAGGCCAAGATGAGTGCAGGCACATCACGATCGACAGGCATGGACTCAGTGGGGCAAACAATCAAGCGAATCGGATTCAGCGCGCTTTCGGTGCTGGTATTGGCATGTGGAACTACCGCCTGCGGGGCTGCCAGCGAACCTGACGCCCTGGCCGATGACCAGCAGCAGGCCATCGTCGACCTGGTCCAGGATCACGGCACTGACTTCACCGCGCCGTCGTGCCAGGTCGAGGTCTTCCGCATCGGGGATCCCGCCACCTTCGGCTGGGCAACCTGCACAGAGACGCAGGGCCCGGGCCCCGCGCCCGCCACCCAAGCCGCCTCTTTCCCGTTCAAGATCACCGGGGACACGGTTCAGAAACCCGAAGACGGCGATCGGTACCTCAAAGACGTGCACGAGATGTTTCCCGAGGACCTGTGGTCCGCGCTCGAACAGCGCCACCGCGGAGCCTGAGTGCCGCACAACCCAGCCCCGTCATTTCTGACACCACGAAAGGCCACCGTGAGGCACGAATACTTCGGAGTACTGCCCGAGTCCCTGAAAACCCGGCTGTCGGTGCGCATGGCGGGACAGGGACCCGATGTGGTACTGATCCACGGGCTCGGCGCGTCCAGCCGGTATTTCACCCCGCTGGCCAACCTGCTCGCCGCCGACCACCGCGTGATCGTTCCTGAACTGCCGGGGCATGGAAAGAACATGGACGACGGCAGACCGGTCACGGTGGCCAGGTTTGCCCACGAGGTAGCCCTGGCGCTGCGACAGCTCAAGGCCGAGAACGTGGTGCTGGTAGGGCATTCAATGGGAGCCCAGGTGGCCATCGAAATCGCGCGCTCCTGGCCCGGTCTGGTCAAGCACCTGGTTGTCGCCGCACCGGCAGTTAACGACCGGGAGGACACCCTGTTCCGGCAGACCCGGCGCCTGCTGGAGGACTTCCCGAACGAGTTGAATTCGGTCAAGGCAATCCTTGCGGTGGACTACCTGCGCTGCGGCATCCCGTGGTGGGCCAAGAGCTGCCGGGAGATGCTGGATTATCCGACCATCGACCTGCTGGGCACGGTCCGCTGCCCGGTGGATGTCGTGTGCGGCACCAGAGACCCGCTCTCCCCGCCGGAATTCGGGCTGCGGCTCACCGCCAAGGCCCCGGGGTCCCAGCTGACGATCCTGCGCCAGGCCGCGCATGGGTTCAATTTCTCCCATGCGCCGGAGCTGGCAGGAATCATCCGGCGGGCCGGAGCAGCCGGCCATGCAGCTGGGGTCCCCGCGGTTCCGGCCGAAGCTGCCTGACCGCAGGGCCACATCCTCCTACAGGCCCAGCGCCGCCTCGTTTTCGAACGGCCCCACAACGGTGATGACCCGTTCCCGGGCGGCCAGTTCCTGTGCCAGCGCCTGGACCTGCTCGGCAGTCACGGCATGCACGCGGGACAGGGCTTCATCAATGTCCTGGAATTCTCCGGTGATCATTTCCGCGCGCCCCAGTCGGGACATGCGGCTTCCCGGATCTTCCAGCGCCAGCACGGTGCCGCCGGCCAGCTGGCCCTTGGCCTGGGACAGTTCCTCGGCAGAGATGCCCTGCTGGGCCAGCCGGTCAAGTTCAGCGCCGAGCAGCCCGATGACCTCGGCGGCCTTGCCGGGAGCGCAGCCGGCGTACATGCCGAAGTAGCCGGCGTCAGTGTACGCCGCGGAGAAGGAATAGGTGGAGTAGGCCAGGCCGCGCTTTTCGCGGATCTCTTGGAACAGCCGCGAACTCATGCCGCCTCCGAGCACGGCGTTGAGCACCGCCAGCACCTGGCGGCGGTCGTCGTGCCCGGTGATGCTGGTGCACCCGATGATGATGTTTGCCTGTTCCACCGGGCGGTTGATGACTTCGAGTCCGGAGATGCTGGTGATTTTTGCCGGCTCCGGGTTGCGGCGCGGCTCGGGCACGGCCAGCGGGTCCAGTTCCCATCCGGCGTCGCTCAGCGCGGTCATCAGCATGGAGCACAGTTCCTCGTGGTCCAGCGAGCCTGCCGCAGTGACGATCAGTTCGCTCGGACGGTAGTGGGCGCGGTAGTGCTCCATCACCGCCTCGCGGGAAATCGCCATGATCTCTTCAGGGCTGCCGCCGATGGGGCGGCCCAGCGGGTGGTTGCCCATGACGCGGGCGACAAAGTGCTCGTGCGCGACATCCGTGGCGTCATCGGCGTCCATGGCCAGTTCCTCGATAATGACACCGCGTTCCTGCTCCAGCTCATGCGGGTCGATGACGGCCGAGGTGACCATGTCCGCAATGACTTCCATGGCCATCGGCAGGTCGGTGTCCAGGACCCGCGCGTAGTAGCAGGTCGATTCCTTGGCGGTGGCCGCATTGGATTCGCCGCCGACGGCGTCGAAGGACTGGGCGATTTCCAGCGCGCTGCGTTTGGTGGTGCCCTTGAACAGCAGGTGTTCCAGGAAGTGGGTCGAGCCGTAGTGCCCGGCTTCCTCGTCACGCGAACCAACCGGAACCCAGAACCCCACGGTGGTCGAGCGCTGCCCCGGCATGGCTTCGGTCAAGACGCGGACGCCGCCGGGCAGGATGCTGCGGCGAACTTCCGAACCGCCCTCGCCGCGGTGAACCAGCGTGAGGTCCGCGGGGTCGAGAGGCGAAAACTGCTGATCCTCCACCGAATGCAACGGCAACGGAATCATGACCACTGGGTACGTCCTTAGATCGCTCGAAGTCAGCCAGCACCATGCTGGCAATCGTTCATTAATTCTCGCACAGCGAGCGAAAAGTGTTGGCAACTGTCACCGGCCGACCGGCGGCAGGAAAGTGTGTTCGGTCAAAAACACCGATGGTGCCAGTCGGTTCCGACTGGCACCATCGGTGCATCAATTCAACTTGATTAGTGAGCCCGGCGCTTTCTCGCCAGGACCGCAATGGTTCCCAGCAGGATCAGCACGCCTGCAAGTCCCATCAGTGCCGCTGCAGCGATACCGGTCTGAGCCAGATCTTCGTCCTTTGGCTTGTCCCCGCTGGCGGATGGTGGCATAGGTGAGCGCACCAGCCGGCAGGCCATCACCCAGGTGGCACAGAACCTCTTCGCCGCCGGCGCCGCGCAACGCGTGGTAGTTGCCGGGATGCCGAAGCTGCGCGCCGCCATGCATCTGGATACCGTGTTCACCTTCGCCGACCGCGATGTGGTGACCTACTTCCCGGACATCGTTGACGGCATCCACCCCTTCTCGCTGCGCCCTGCCGACAACGGATCGGTGGAGGTCTTCGAGGAGAAGGATCCGTTTGTGGACGTGGTGGCCGATTCGCTGGGCCTGAAGAAGCAGCGCGCCATCAAGCCGGGCGGCGGATGGTATGCCGGCGAGCGCCAGCAGTGGGACTCGGGCAACAACCTGGTAGCGGTGGAGCCCGGCGTGGTGTTCGCCTACGACCGCAACACGCATGTGAATTCGCTGCTGCGCAAGGAAGGCGTGGAAGTCATCACGATTGTCGGAGCAGAACTTGGACGCGGCCGCGGCGGCGGGCACTGCATGACCAATCCGCTCTCGCGCGAGGCCGTGGACTTCTAGCCGGTCCGGAAAACACGCGGATGCCCGGAGCCGCGGCCACGAAGCTGGCTGCGGCTCCGGGCATCAACTTTGCGTCCCTGTCTCCTGGTGTTTACGCGGTGTTGCGGCCCCCGCTGAGGTCCAGCACCTGCCCGGTCATGTAGCTGGCTTCGGGCGAGAGCAGCCACAGGGCCAGCGCCGAGAATTCCTGCGGCTCCCCCACGCGTTTCATCGGAACCCGCGCGAGCAGCGCCGCATTGCGTTCGGGGCTGAGGTCTTCGAGCAGCCGGGTATTGAACATCGAAGGAGCGATGCAGTTGATGGTGATCCCGAAGCGAGCGGTTTCCTTGGCCACTGCCTTGGCCAGGGTGATCATCCCTGCCTTGGACACCGCGTAGGCGCTCATGTTCTCGTTGCCTTCGCGCCCGGCAATGGAGGAGAGCATCACGATGCGCCCGTAGTTCGCCTGCTTCATCAGCGGGAGAACCACCTGCAAACCGTAGAAGCAGCCGTCCAGGTTGATTTCAAGGGTCTTCTTCCACCCGGCCGCCGGCACATCCTGCACCGCATATTCCGGGCCCTGGATGCCGTGGCAGAACAGTGCCCCGTCCAGCCGGCCGTAGGCCTCGCGAATGCTGTGTGCGGCGGCTTGCCAAGCCTGCGGATCCGCGACGTCCAAATCCAGGGACAGCGCCGCCTGCGGGGTCCGTGGCTTGACGAGGTCGGTGGCCACCACGGTGGCTCCCTCCTTTGCCAGCCGTCGCACCGCGTCGGCGCCCAGTCCTCCGGCCGCCCCGGTGACCAGCACCACCCGCCCGGAAAAGCGCCCCTCCCAGGGAACGAACTGCCCGGGGACGCCAGCGGATGCCTGATCCGTCATTTGCCAGCCTCCACCAATGCCGCTGCGGCCTGCTCCCGGGCCGCATGGGCGCCGGCAATGTGGGCGCCGGCCGCGTAGCCGCGGGTGACGGCCGAGCCCAGGGTCGCGCCCCCGCCCGGGTAGTTGTTGCGGAACACCCCTGCCGAGGCATTGCCCGCCGCATACAGCCCGGTGATCGGTTCGCCGTGGCGATCCAGCACCTGGGAATGCTCGTTGGTAGACAGCCCGCCCGAGGTTCCCAGCACGCCGGGATGGATCGGCACCGCGTAGAACGGCCCCCGCTGCAACGGGGCGAGGCACGGGTTGGGCGCATTCGCGGCATCCCCCAGATGCCGGTCCTGCTCGGTGGCGCCACGGCCGAACTCGGGGTCCGCACCCGCCCGGGCGCCGATGTTGAAGCGTTCGACGCTCTCCTGCAGTGCCGCCGCGTCGATGCCCACTTCCCCGGCCAGCTCCCGCAGCGTCGGCGCGCTGTGCATCCAGTCGGGCCGTACCCCGGGCGTGGAACCGGCCACCGGGTACTTTGCGAAATAGTCAGCGTCGAAGACAAGCCAGGCTGGGCTGTTCTGCAGGGCCGAGCTGACCGGGTCGATGTTGCCGAAGACCCGGCACAGATCGTGGTAGTTCAGTGCCTCGTTCACGAACCGCCGGCCGGAGGCGTTGACGGTGATGGATCCCGGAAGGGTCATCTCGACATTCGCCATGCGTCCGGAGGGTTTGCCGTCGTACTCGGCGTCCGGAGCGGCGATCACCGGCACACCCCAGATCGCGGTCATGTCCTTGACCGCGGCGCCGGCGGCCAACGCCAGCTCCAGGCCGCTGCCCTCGTTGGACGGCGCGCTGATCGGGGTCACATCGAATGACAGGTAGGTCTCGCGCAGCCTCGGGTTCCATTCGAATCCGCCCGAGGCGATGACCACGCTGACGGCGCTGACCTGCCGCTTGCCGGCTACTTCGAGGATCCAGCCGTCCTGTTCCCGCCGCAGGCCGGTGACTTCTGCATCCAGCGCCAGCTGCACGCCGCGGTCCAGCGCGCTCGCCGCGAGCGAGCCGACCAGCGCGCCGCCCATGGTGCGCACCCCCGACGCCTTGCGCCGGGCCAGCAGTTCCGGATCCGGGGCGCGGCCGTTGAGCTCGTCGCGTTCGATCATGCTCAGCAGCGGGAAATAGGTGGGTTGGCGCAGCGCGTCGGCCAGACCCGGATAGTCCTCGGTGGTGAACGGCAGGTTGTCCAGGCTGCGCCCGCCGGACGCCGCGCCCTGCCATTCCATGTGGTAGTCCGGGCGCCCCAGCGGCACCAGCCGCACCCGGGTATGAGTGTCCAGGAATTCCACCGCCTGCGCGCTGGTGTCCACGAACCAGTCGATCTCCTCCCGGCTCATCACCTCGCCGGCCGCGGCCTTCAGGTAGGCGGCGCCGGCCGCGGCGCTGTCCCGGTAGCCGGCCTGCTTGGCCAGGTGGTTGTTCGGCGCCCAGATGACGCCGCCACCGGCCGAGCTGGTGCCGCCGAGCTTGCCGGCCTTCTCCAGCACCAGCACGCTGGCTCCTGACGCGGCGGCCCGGACCGCCGCGGTCAGTCCTGCGGCTCCGGAACCGAGAACCACCAGGTCGTAGCCTGAATCCAGCTCCTGAATGGCGGTCAGCGGGTTGCGAGTCGATTCGGGGGTCATACTCATCTGGCGGTACTCCTTTCCAGGCGGGCAGTGCCGGCCTGCGGTGGGGTGCCTGCTCCAGTGACGGGCAGGTCGATGACGATCTTGCCGACGGCTTGGCTGGAGTCGAGCATGGTTTCAAAGGCCTGGCCCAGCGAGTCGAAGGCGAAGCGGTGGGTAACCAGCCGCGTTGCCTGCTGCTGATGGCGGGCGAGCACGTCGAGCGCGTCGGGGATCAGGTTCAGGCTGTTGCGGCTGCCGCGGATGTCCAGCTCCTTGAAGGGAATATCGCGCAGGGACAGCGAGGCGTGGCGGGTGGAGATGCCCACCTGCACCAGGCGTGCGGTCGGCGCGGCCAGGCGGACAGCGGTTTCGAAGGACGCGGGGACGCCGGTGGCCTCGATGACCAGGGTCGGTCCCGCGGCGGCTCCCCAGGCTTCCCGCGGGATCCCGCCACCGGGTGCGAAGGCTGCCACAGCGCCGAAGTCGCGGGCCAAATCCATGCGTGCCCGGGACAGGTCCGAGGCGATGACCCGGACCCCGCGTTCGGCCAGGAACAGCGTGGCCAGCAGGCCGATGGGGCCGCAACCGAGCACCAGCGCGGTTTCTCCGGGTACCGGGGTGCCCCGGTTGACCGCCTGCATGGCGATGGATCCGGGCTCCCCCAGCGCGCCCAGATGCAGCGGCAGCCCCTGGGGCAGCGGATGCAGCTTGTCCACCGGGACGCTGACGACTTCTGCCAGCGCCCCGTCCTCGTAGCAGCCCAGGCAGGAGATCGATTCGCAGACGTTGTACCGCCCGTCCAGGCACGGCGGGCAGTGGGAGCAGTAGACCATGGGGCTCACCGCCACTTCCAGCCCGGGGACCAGCGGCAGCCCGCTGCGCGGGTCAACGGCGCTGGAATCGATCTGCTCGATGATTCCGGTGAATTCGTGGCCCTGGATGACCGGCAGCTCGGCCGGGTAGTCGTCGTCCCAGATGTGCGCGTCGGTGCCGCACAGGGCCACGTGCCGGACCCGGACCAGAGCGCGGCCGGGCGCCGGGGCCGGAGCGGGGACTTCGCGGTATTCAATGCATCGCTTGGCCGTCGTGGTGGCGGTGAGCATGGTGCTGTCCTTCCGTGGCGGCGGCTCGGGGCCGCCGCCGGGGTTCCTAGAGTTTGTCCTTGCCGAAGAAGACGTCCCAGCGGTGGATCTCGCGCTGCTCGATCAGGCCTTCGCGGGCGAACGGGTCCTGGTCCATCAGCGCCAGCGCCGCCTGCTCGGATTCGGCGCCGATGACCAGCAGCGCGCCGGCGCCGGAGTCCACCGGTCCGCTCACGCGCAGCTCGCCGTTCTCGAAGCGCTGCTGCAGGAATTCGACGTGGGTCGGGCGGACACGGTCCCGTGCGTCGCTGGTGGCCGGCGAGTAGGTGTAGGTGATGGCGTAGAAGTTCATGCTCGATGCTCCTTGTTCGATGGTCGGGTTAGCTGCGGGCGGCGGAACGCGAAGTCGGCTCGTTGGAAGGGTTTTCGGCAGAGGGGTCCGTGGCCAGGTCGCGGCCCACCAGGTAGCCGAAGGTCAGTGCCGGGCCGAGGTTGATGCCGCCGGCCGGGTAGTGGCCGCCCATGACGCTGGCCTGGTCGTTGCCGACGGCGAACAGCCCCGGCAGGGCCTCGCCCTGCTCGTCAAGCACCCGGGCCTTGGCGTCCACATCCAGCCCGGCGAAAGTGGCGAAGCTGCCCGGAACCACCTTGACCGCGTAGAACGGGCCCTTCTGGATCGGGCCGAGGGTCGGGTTGGGGGTGTTCTTGGCATCGCCGCCGTAGCGATTGAACGGGGTTTCGCCGCGGCCGAACTGAGGGTCGATGCCCTTGGCGGCGTTGGCGTTGAAGTCCTCGACGGTCTTTTCAAGCTGCGCCGGGTCGATGCCGCATTTGGCGGCGAGCTCCGCCAGGGTGTCGCCCTTGACCAGGTAGCCGCTGCGCAGGTACGGGGTCAGCGGCACCGGCAGCGGCTTGGCCATGCCCAGCGGGAAGCGGCGCACGTAGCGCGAATCGGCGATCTGCCAGGAGACCACCGGCTGGCCCTCCGGGGTGGCTTCCAGCATGCCGGTGACGTAGTCGTAGTAGCCGTTGGCCTCGTTGACGAAGCGCTTGCCGTTGGGCAGCACGCCGATGCTGCCGGGCTTGGCGCGGTCCATGATGTGCGGGAAGGTCCCGGTGCTTCCGTTGGGGTAGCGGATCAGCGAGACCGGGCACCAGGCCGCCGGGGAGGCGACGTCGGTGTTGAAGCGGGCGCCCACCGCCTGGGCCAGGCGCAGGCCGGCACCGTCGGCTTCCGGCGGGGTCAGCGTCCAGTGTTCCTTGCCCGTCGGGGTCTTGGGGAACAGTTCCCGGCGCAGCTGGGCGTTCTGCGGAAAGCCTCCGGTGGCCAGCACCACGCCGCGCGCTGCGGTGATGGTGTAGCCCGTGGCGCCGCTGCTGACCCTGACCCCGGTGATGCGACCGGTGGAATCGGTGAGCAGTTCGTCCGCGGACGTTGACACGCGGATGTCGACTCCCAGGTCGTCGGCGGACTTCATCAGGCGCCCGGTCAGCGCGGTGCCGTTGACCAGCTGCATATTGCGGCGGTAGACGGCCATGGACAGCATATGGGTGCTCACGCGCTTGGCGGCGTGGATGAGACCCGGGATGCTGCCGGTTGAGGCTGAGAGGAACTTGGAAAGGTCCGGGCCTGCCATGATGCCCATACCCAGGAAGCTGGTGGCGTAGAGCTGGTGGCGCATCTTGGCGCGCAGTTCGCGCGGGATCTTGCGGGCGTCGTAGGGCGCCGGGCCTACCGAGCGGTGGCCGGTGCCGGCGCCCGGGGTGTTGCCGTAGATGTCCTTGATCTGCGCGCCGGGGGTGAACTGCAAGCTGGTGTGGTTGTGGAAGAAGTCCACCATCTGCGGGGCTCCTTCGAGGAAGGCGTCCACGCGGTCGGCGTTGTAGTACTCCCCCAGCCGGTGCTGCAGGTAGGTGCGGAATTCCTCCCGGTCCTCGTCCACGCCATCGGCTTTGGCCAGCGGGTTGCCCGGGGCCCAGGCCCAGCCGCCGGAGTAGGAGGTCGCCCCTCCGCAGACCTTGGCCTTTTCCACCACGATGACCTTCAGTCCGTGGTAGGCGGCGGCCACTGCCGCCGATAGCCCGCCGGCGCCGGAGCCGACGACCACGACATCGGCGGCGGTGTCGGCGGTTGCGCTTCGTAGGGTTGCGGTGCTCATGGAAATCATCCGTTTCTTGGGTGTTCGTGCTTGGCGGTTCGTGTTTGGCGGTTCGGTGGGTGCCGCGGCTTAGACCGCGGCGGTGCGCAGGGTGCGGGCCCGCGCCAGGACCTGTTCCGCCCCGGCCTTGAGTTCTTCGGCCCAGCGGCGGGCGCCGATCCGGGCGACGGTCGAGTCGGAGGGGGTTTCAACACTCAGCGGCGTTCCGGCCGGCAGGGCGGCCACGAACTCTGCCAGCTGCACGGCCCCCTGTCCGGGAACCATGCGTTCGCTGCGCGATTCGAGCACCAGCCCTTCGCGGGTGTCCGGGCGCTGGGCCGGCGCGTCGCACAGCTGCAGCATGGCCACGTGCCGGGCCTGGGCCGCGAGCTGGGCGGGGCTGGCCTGGATGCGGCTCAGGTGCAGGGTGTCGGCGACGATCCGGCATCCGCTGGCCTGAGCCAGCTCGCCGGCCAGTTCAAGGGTGTTCACGCTCTGGTAGGAGATGACTTCCAAGGTCGGCACGATGCCGAAGCCCTGGGCGTCCTCGGTCATCAGTCCCAGGTTCTCGGTGAGCCGCTGCAGGTTGCCGTCCGAGGCGGCGACGGTCAGCGTCCTAGCCTCCAGCGCCTGCCCGGCGTCGAGCATCTGCAGCCATGCCTCGCGCTGGTTGGCGCCGTCCAGCAGGATGAATTCGATGTCGTGCACCCGTACGCCGGTGTCCTTGACCGCTTTGAGGGTTTTGGCCAGCAGCGGCGAGCCGGGCTGCAAGTTGTAGGGTTTTTCCTCCTCGGTCACCTGGCGTACGCGGGCCCCGACGAAGTCGAAGCCGGTGTCGGCGGCCAGGTAGACAAGTGCTGCCGGGGAGCTGCCCAGCAGCGAAAGCTGGGCCAGTCCGAGTTCCTGGGTGGTGGTGTTCATGTTGGCTCCTTGGTGGTCGAAAGATTCTAGGCGCGGGCGGTGGTGTAGAGCCGGTCGGCGACGGACGGCGGGACGATGGTGCGCTGGTTGGAAGCCGGAGCGAAGTCGACCGGGCGTCCGGTCCGGGCGGATTCGTAGACTGCAAGCAAGATGCGCAGGGACTTCAGCGCTTCGCGGCCGGTGACCGCAGGTTCCAGGTCCTCGCGGACCGCGGCCACGAACTGGGTGATCTGCGCCCGGTGGTGGTCCTTCAGCGCCCCGTTGATCCGGGACAGCTCGACGTTCGCGTCAACGCCAGCCGGGTGCACCGGCCGCGCGGCGATCTTGTGCTCGGATGCCTGCAGGGTCAGCCGGCCGTCGCTGCCTTCGGGGAATTCGCTCAGTTCAGCGCTGGCCCCGTTGGAGCCGGTGATGCGGATCTGCACGCCCAGCGCGGGGTCGGCGCTGGTGCTGGCGAGCACCGTGGCCATGGCTCCGCTGGTGAAGGTGATCAGCGCGGTGGCCGAGTCCTCCACCTCGATGTGCTCGCCGTGCTTGTAGGTGTTAACTTCGCCCTGAACGCGGGCCACATCGCCGAGGTACCACTGCAGCAGGTCCAGGTAGTGGATCGCCTGCGTCATCAGCACCCCGCCGCCGTCCGCAGCCCAGGTGCCGCGCCAGCCGGCGGCCGAATAGTATTCGTGCTCGCGGTGCAGCAGCACCGAGACCTGGCCGAGCACCGGGGTGCCCAGTGCGCCCGAATCGATCTGCGCCCGCAGTTCGGCGGCCGCCGGCCAGAAGCGGCGCTGGAACAGCACCCCGAGCTTCACTCCGGCCTCGGCGCAGGCCTGCACCATTTGCTCGGCCGCCGGCACGTCCACCGCGATGGGTTTCTCGCACAACACATGCACCCCGGCCGCCGCGGCGGCCAGCACCACCTGCTGGTGGGTGGGGTGCGGGGTGCACACCGAGACGATGTCCAGACCCAGTTCCAGCAATCGCTCTACCGAATCGACGGCGTGCTCCACCGAGTATTCGGCGGCCATCGCTGCGGCCCGGGCCCCGTCCACGTCGCAGAGCGCGGCCACGGTGACCGAGTCCAGGGCTTGGAACGCTTCGAGGTGGTTGGCGCTGATGTTGCCGCAGCCCACGATGCCCACCCGCAGGGCGCGGGGTGCGTCGGTGGTGGCGGTGCGTGGCGGTGTTGGCATGTTGTGGGTCCTTGGATTCGATGTGCTTCGATAGCTGTGCGCCCGGGCCAGGCCGGGCCGTGGCGGTTAAACGGCGGCGAGCAGGTGCTCCAGCGAGCTGCGCATGCGCCGGCGGTCCGGGGCGGTGCAGACCAGCAGGGCGAAGGTGTCCGCCGCCTGCTCGACGAGCATCTCGGTGCCTTTCACGGTGGTGCAGCCGTGCGCCGCGGCGTCACGCAGCAGCTCGGTGTCCACCGGGCGGTAGACCACGTCAGCCACCCACTGGTCTGCTGCCAGCCAGGAGGTGTCGAAGGGCGTGCCGCCGATGCCTTCCATGCCCAGCGGGGTCGCGTTGACCACGCCCTGCGAGGCGGCGATCCAGCCGCGGGCCTGTTCCGGGGTGCCGGTGGATACCTGCTGCCCAGCGCCCAGGGAGGCGGTGAGCAGGTCCTTGAGCTGGGCCAGGCGCCCGGCGTCGGTGTCGATGATCCGCAGGTCCGCCACGCCGAAGTCCAGCAGCGCCGCGCCCACCGCGGAGCCGGCGCCGCCTGCCCCGAAGAGGGTGACGGTGGCGCGCTTCGCGTCGCGGGCCAAGCCCCGGCGCAGCCCGGCCAGGAAGCCGGTGCGGTCGGTGTTGTGCCCGATCAGCCGTCCGTCCTGGAGCACCACGGTGTTCACCGCGCCGATGGCGGCGGCGTCCGGGGCGATCTCGTCCAAATGCGGCATGATGGCCTGCTTGTGCGGGTGGGTGACGTTGAACCCGGTGAAGCCCTGCGCCAGCGACTCGCGCAGCACCTGTCCCAGGTCGACGTCCGTCCGCCCCTCCAGGTCGATGCGCTCGTAGCTGTAGTCGGGCAGGCCCAGCGCGTGGGCCTCGGCCTGGTGCAGGGCCGGGGAGAGCGAGCCGCCCAGGTCGTTGCCGATCAGGCCGATGCGGTGTGCGGTGCGGCGCATGCTACTTCTTCTCCTGCATCTCGCGCAGCGCCTGGACCTGCAGCTTGGTCAGCCCCAGTTCGGCGGTCGGGGTGCGGTAGGTCTCCGGGCCGGTGGCGAAGGCGATGGCGGACAGGGTGGCGAAGCCCATGCACATCCAGGCGACCGGCATCCAGTTGGCGGTGTCGCCGGAGGTCATCAGGGTGCCGATGGCCGGGGTGAAGCCGGAGACAAGCAGGCCCAGCATCAGGCCGATGGCCATGCCCGAGTAGCGCACGCTGGCCGGGAACTGCTCCGGGAAGCCTGCCATGTAGGTCGAGTTCGGGGCCGCATAGAAGACACCGATCAGGATGATTGCTGAGACGAAGATGACCGCGACATTGCCGGTGCTGATGGCATTGAAGAACATGAAGACCATGGCTCCGGCGCCCAGGGCGCCGCCGATGAATACCGGCTTGCGGCCGATCTTGTCGGCCAGCATCCCATAGATCGGCTGGGTGAAGACCGCGGCCAGGTTTGCCGCGGCGATGGCCGCGAGCATGGTGGTGCGTTCGATGCCGTTGTGCTCCACCGCATAGGCCAGGGCGAAGACGTTCACGATGGTGTTGATCATGGCAAAGGTGGAGGAGAGCATCACGCGCACCACCGAGGTCCAGTGGCGGGCGAAGAGCTCCAGGATCGGGACCTTGACGACCTCGTTGTTTTCCTTGGCTTCGGTGAAGGCCTCAGGCTCGTCCAGATGGCGGCGGATGAAGAAGGCCAGGACGGTCAGCACCACGCTGGCCAGGAACGGGATGCGCCAGCCCCAGCTGAGCATCTGCTCGTCGGGCATGCTGGCGATCGGGATGAAGACCACGGTGGCCAGCACGATGCCGAACATCACGCCGCTCATGGTGAAGGAGGCGAAGAAGGAGCGGCGGCGTTCCGGGGCGTGTTCCATGGACAGCGAAGCGGCGCCCGGCGATTCGCCGCCGGCGGACAGACCCTGGAACAGGCGCAAGACCACCAGCAGGATCGGTGCGAAGATGCCGATCTGCTCATAGGTCGGCAGCAGGCCGATCGCCAAGGTCGAAATGCCCATCAGCAGCAGGCAGGCCATGAGGGTGTTGCGGCGTCCGAAACGGTCTCCCAGGTGCCCCCAGAGCACCGCGCCCAGCGGGCGGGCCACGTAGGCCACGCCCAGGGTGGAGATCGACAGGAGCACCGAGTTGGCACCGCCTTCAGGGAAGAAGACGTGGGAGAAAACCAGGGCGGCGGCGGAGCCGTAGATGAAGAAGTCGTAGTATTCCAGGGCGCTGCCGAGGAAGCCGGACACGGCCGCGCGGCGGGCCTGTGGACGGGCGGGAGCCTGGAGGGCATCCGGGGAAGAAGTTGCAGATCGCATGATGAGTCCTTTCTCCTCTTCGAGAGGAACATCATCTAGTGTGACCCGCCTAACTTATTATGTCCACGACCTAATTGCACATTAGCTATGTGTATTAACTACATAATTCTCGTGGGCGACGGAAGCACTTCTTCGCTCAATTCGAGGAATGCGTCGCGGGCCAGCGAGCCGGGGCGCACCGACCAGGCCAGGCCGTGGTTCATGTAGTACTGCTTGCCGTGCAGCGGGACGAAGACGGCGCCCGGAGGCACCACATGGGCGATGCCCTCGGGCATGAACGCGACACCGACCCCTGCCGCCACGAGCATCATGGTCATGTAGGGGTCGGTGATTTCCTGCGACACCGTCGGATAGAACCCAGCGTCGGTGCAGGCGTAAATGGTCGACTGGTAGAGCGCGGACCCCGCGGAGATCGGCGGGGTGATGAATGAGTCGTCGGCGAAGGCGGCGAGCTCGACACCCTCCCGGTCGGCCAGCGGGTGCTCCTGCGGCAGCACCATGCCGAAGGCTTCCTGGGCCAGCAGGCGCGAGTTGATGCGTGCGGAATCCACCGGCAGGCCGACGAACGCCAGGTCCAGGGAGCCCGCCTCCAGCTGGTGCACCGCGTCATGGGTCATCACGCGGCCCACCAGCGTCAGCTCGATGTCGGGGTGGGTGCTGCGCAGCGCGCGGGTCATGGGCGGCAGGGCCAGCTGGTTGAGCACGCCGGTGAAGCCCAGCGAGAGTTTTCCGTAGACCTTCCCCTGCGGCACCTTCACGGCCTGGGCGGCGATGGTCAGCTCCTCCATAACCTGCCGCGCGTGCGGCAGCAGCGCATGGCCGGCGGCGGTCAGCTCCACCGAGCGGGTGCTGCGCACGAACAGCTCGGTGCCCAGCGAGCGCTCCAGCTTGCGGATGGTCTGGCTCAGCGGCGACTGCGCCATGCGCAACCGCAAGGCCGCATTGCCGAAGTGCAGCTCCTCCGCCACCGCGATGAATGCCTCAAGCCACCTGATTTCCATGCCTACCCGCTTTTCCCTAGTCGGTCGTCAACTCCTCCAGCGTACCGGGGCGCGGCAGGCTCCCGGTGGCGTGACGGGCTGCGGCCCAACCGAAGGCCAGGCCGGAGCCGACCTGCACGCCGGCTCCCGGGTATTCCGAGCCCATCACGGAGGCGGCGTCGTTTCCCACCGCGTACAGGCCAGCGATGGCCTCGCCACGCTCGTCCAGCGCCTGGGCCTGCGGGTTGGTGAGCACCCCGAAGGCGGTGGCCAACGGGGTAGGCACCAAAGCCATGGCGTAGAACGGCGCACGGGCCACCGGCCCGACGTTCGGGTTGGGCCCATGCTCGGGGTCTCCGGCCACTTGGCCGAAGAGCAGGTCGCCCTTCCCGAAGTCCTCGTCCTTGCCGGTTTCGGCGAAGCCGTTGTAGCGCCGCACGGTGGCTTCGAGGCCCGCGGGGTCCACCCCGATCTGCGCGGCCAGGCCGGCCAGCGTCTCGGATTCGTAGAGGTAGCCATCCTTCACGTAGCGTTGCAGCGCGGCCCGCGGCAGGTGCGGCATGGTGATCATGCCCAGCCCGTACTTGGCCAGCGTGCGCGAGTCGACGATCAGCCAAGCCGGGATGGCACGGCCGTCGGTGGCGTACATCGCGCGCACGAAGCGGTGGTAGGAGCAGGACTCGTCGACGAAACGCTTGCCGTCACTGCCCACCGCGATCACACCGGGCTTGGCGCGGTCCCAGATATGCGGGAACACGACCTGGGAACCGTCGGCGCGGCGCCCGATGGAGCTGGGGAACCACAGCGCGTTTTCGCCGTTGTCCTGCCCCAGCGCCGCACCGACCCCGGCGGCCAGCGCCAAGGTGTCGCCGGTGGCTCCTTCGCCGGCGCGGGAGAACTGCGGGGTGGGCTTGGGCATGTACTGCTCGCGCAGCGCCGGGCTCTGCGAGAAGCCGCCGCCGGCCAGCACCACGCCCCGGCGGGCGCGGATCTTCAGGGTTTTGCCCTCGTGGACCACCACGAGCCCCTCGATGCGTTCGCTGCCGCGGATCAGCTCCGTGGTGTGGGCGCTGAAGCGGAAGTCCACTCCGCGCTGGAGCGACTGGTGGTAGATGGAGGCAACCAAGCCATTGCCCATCACCAGCCGGGTACCGCGCGGGCGGGTGACCCGGTCGCGCGCCCACTGCAGCCCCAGCTTGCCGGCCAGGCCCACGGCCTTCGCGCGCTCGGCGGCGCTGCCGGTGAACAGCTTCAGCAGCGCGGCAACGTCCGGGCGGCGCAGCATCAGGGTGCCGCCCATCAGCGCGAATTCGGGGACAGGGCGGCGGATGCGGCGGAATTCGGTGGCCGAGAGCTTGCGTCCATCGAAGGGCTCGGGTTCCAGAGCGCGGCCGGTCTTCCCTGTTTCGGGAAGCTCGGAGTGGTAGTCAACAACGGCCGGCGAATGCAGGAAGCGCACACCCAGTTCTTCGAGTTCATCAAGCATCTTGGGCGCGGCGTCGAGGTATCCTAGCCGGGCCTCGCGCGGCGCCTTGTCCCCCACCACCAGGTCCAGGTAGCGCACGGCTTTCTCGTAGTCGTCCAGGATTCCCTGCTCGCGCTGGAACTTGTTGTCCGGCACCCAGCAGGTGCCGGCGGAGTAGGCGGTCGTGCCGCCGAGGTACTCGGTCTTTTCCAGCGTCAGCACCTTGGCGCCATGCGCCGCGGCGGTCAGCGTGGCGGCAAGGCCGCCGGCCCCAGTCCCCAGAACCACCACATCGTATTCGAGGTCCCATTCACTTTTCTGGCGCGCCATCGCTTGCTCCTCAGTACTCGTCGCATGACATCAGTTGGTCTGGTGTTCATTATGTGACGCAGAACAATGTACTGTCCACGATGTTTTTGATCATTTATTATGTATCAAAACTACTCAATTTGGCGTGGCGGGTTCGTGGCCGCGGGTTAGGGACCCGCGGCCGGCGGCCTAAAGCCTCGGGTCCAGCGGCTCGGATTCCAGCGCGAGCACACCGAACACCATCTGGTGAACCTTCCACAGCGGCTCCCCCACCGCGGTCAGCCGCAGCGCTTCCAGTCCCAGCAGGTACTCCTGCATGGCCCGCGAACGCTTCCGGTCGGTGGCCCGCTGCTTCAAGCGCCGCAGGTTTTCTTCCTGAAGGTAGTCGGCGCCGTAGATAATGCGCAGGTATTCCCGCCCGCGCACCTTGATGCCCGGCTGCACCCAGCCCTTGGGACCGCGGGTGAGGTTCTGCCACGGCTTGACCACCATGCCTTCGCCGCCCGTCATGGTCAGCTCCTCCCACCAGCGCACCGCTTGGTCCGTCGATTCCCCGGAGTCCAGTGACACCCGCATCCAGGCGGTGTCCTTGAACAGGTCCGGCGCCTGCACCGCCAGCTTCTGCGCAATTCCCAGGTGCCATCCATGGTCGCGGCTTTCATGGGTCTTGCCCTCGGAGGCCAGCACCTGGAATGCGGCGAAGCGGATCTCGTCCTTGTTTCCCACGTACCGCCGGTAGGACTCGCGGAACGCCAGCGCATTCCCGCTGCGTTCACGGGTGCGTTCAAGCAGCGCGGTCAATTCCAGCCCGGTCCCAGCAGCCTTCTCCAGCAGGTCGACGGCTGCCGAGGTGGCTGCCACCGCGGCGGCGCCGACCGAAGCGTAGTTGTCCTTGATCAGTGATTCCGCCTTCAGCGACCAGGGCAGCAGCTCGCCGTCCAGGATGACCCAGTCCGAGCCCAGCTCCTCCCACAAGCCCGCCGCTTCCACGGCCTCATGCGCCCGTTGCAGCAGGGCGCGTTCCACCTCCGGAGCCAGGAAATCGCGCCCGGTGCGCGTATGCAGGGCGCCGAGCCAGCCCTCGGGCGCGTCGAAGCGCCCGGGATTGCGGGCCAGCAGCAGCACCGCGCGCGAGCCCATGTGCTTCTCTTCGCAGACGACCTCGGTGATCCCGTGCTTGCGGAAGTAGGCGAAGGCCTCGTCCGGGTGCTCCAGATACCCCGGACGCGCCGAGGACTCCGCCGGGGACATGGTCGGCGGCAGATAGCGCAGCCAGCGCGGGTCGGTAGCGAAGCGGCTCATGGTTTCCAGGGCGCCGGCGGCCTGCGCGGCGCTGAGCTTCACGGTGCCGCGCTCGCCGGCCTTTAGGTGCAGCGGGCCGGTGACGTCCGCCATGGACAGCACGCCCGGTTCGCGCTGCGGCCCGTGCGGGGATTCCAGCGGCCGCAGCGGTTCGGCGTACTGCGCCAGCGCGTCCACGGCCACGACGTCCCGTTCCGGGTAGCGCAGCGCGCTGAGCTGCCCGCCGAAGGCGCATCCGGTGTCCAAGCAGGCGGTGTTGTTGATCCAGGCGACCTCGGTGACCGGGGTATGCCCGTAGAGGACGGCGGCCGCACCGCGGTAGTCCCGGGCCCAGGGATAGCGCACCGGCAGGCCGTACTCGTCCTTCTCGCCGCTGACCTGTCCGTAGAGGGCGAAGGCCCGCACCCGCTTGGAGGCCCGCCCATGGTACTTCTCGATCAGCCCCGCGTGCGCCACCACCAGCTTGCCCTCATCCAACACCAGGTGGGAGACCAGGGAACGGGCGAAGTCCTGCACCTCGCGCGTGAATTCCGGGCCTTCGGCCTCCAGCTGTTCCAGGGTCTTGTCCAGGCCGTGGCCCAGAGTGACCTTGGCCCCGCGCAGGGCGCGCACCAGCTTGTCCTCGTGGTTGCCTGGCACCGCCAGCGCGTGCCCGGCGGCGGCCATGCCCATCACCAGGCGCAGCACGCCGGGCGAATCAGGGCCGCGGTCCACCAGGTCGCCCACGAAGACTGCCCGCCGCTGCGGGTGGACGGCGTCGACGGCGCGCCCCTGCCGGTCGCGGACCAGTTCGTAGCCCAGCTTCTCCAGCAGCAGCACCAGCTCGTCCAGGCAGCCGTGCACGTCCCCGATGACGTCGAACGGGCCGTGCTGGTCCCTGAAGTCGTTGAGCAGCTTGTGCCGGGTGATGACCGCGTCCTCGATCTCCGCCAAGGACGAGAGCACGTGGACCCGGGCGAAGCCCTCGCGGCGCAGCATCTTGAGCGACCGGCGCAGCTGCTGGTGCTGGCGGTCGATCGCCGACTTGGGCACCCGGTGCTCGCCGCGGGTCTCGTTGCGTTCAAGGCACACCTCGACTGGGACGTCCAGCACGATGGCCGTGGCCAGCACGTCGTGGCTGCGCGCCAGCTCGATCAAGCTCTGCCGGGCGGCGGGCTGGACGCTGGTGGCATCCACCACGGTCAGCAGGCCGGCTTCCAGCCGCTTGCCTGCCACGTAGTGCAGCGCGTCGAAAGCCGCGGCGGTGACGGACTGGTCGGTCTCGTCATTGCCGACCAGGCCGCGGAAGTAGTCGCTGGACAGCGTCTCGAAGCGGCCGAAGTGCTTGGCGGCGAAAGTCGACTTGCCGGATCCGGAGACGCCGATGAGCACCACCAGCCCTGACTCGGGAATGGAGAATTCGTTCATGCCGCGTCCTTTCGGAAGATCGCCATCTGGGTGGGCGTGCCCGCGGAGCCGTCCACCGGCCCGATGCCGCGGAACTCCACGGCGTAGCCGTAGTCCGTGGCGGCGGCCCCGGCCCAGGTCTGGAATTCCGCGCGCGTCCATTCGAAACGGTGGTCGTCGTGGCGCAGGGAGCCATGTTCCAGGTCCGGGTACTTGCTGTTGTATTCGACGTTCGGAGTGGTCATCACGACCATGCGAGGGGCGGCGCCGGCGAACACCGCGTCCTGCAGTGCCGGCAGCCGCGAGGCGTCCACATGCTCGATGACCTCCATGAGCACCAGCGCGTCGTAGCCGGCCAGCCGGTCGTCGCGGTAGACCGCGGAGCTGTGCAGCAGGCTGATGCGTTCTTGCTGCTCGTCCGTGCGCTCCTCCAGGCGCAGCGCGGCGGCAGCCTGTTCGAGGGATCGCGCGGAGACATCGGCGCCGACGATGCGGGTGAAAAACGGGTCCGCCTGCAGCCGGCGCAGCAGCGCACCGGGCCCGCAGCCCAGGTCCACCACCCGGTGGGCTCCGTGTTCCTTGAGCGCGGCGATGACATCCATGGCACGCTGCACCCGCAGCGGGACGGCTGCTTCGCCGCCCGCCTGCTCCGAAATGCCCGGGTCTGCCGTGGCTTCCGGGACGGCTGGCGGATCCATCCGCGCCTCGGCCAGCGCCACCAGGTCCTTCTGGTGGGCCAGATAGCGGCGGGCGATCAGCTCCCGGTCGGGGTGGTCCTCCAGCCAGCCTTCGCCCTGCCGGGCAAGCTTTTCCGCTTCGTCGTCGTTGACCCAGTAGTGCTTCGAGTCATCCAGCACCGGCAGCAGGACGTAGAGCTGGCGCAGCGCAAGGTCCAAGCGGACCTCTCCGCTGAGCGCCAGCGCGCTGTACTGCGAATCGCCCCAGTGCGGATGCTGCTCGTCCAGGGCGATGGGCGTCTGCTCGACGTTCCAGCCCAGCGGCGCGAACAGCCGCTTGGCCAGGTCCCGGCCCGCGTGCCCGCGGGTGGAGAGCACGGGCAGCTCGAAGCGCAGCGGCAGCGGCGCGGCGGCCAGCTCCGGGTAGCTTTCGCTGGTCCCGGTCATGGCGCTGCGCAGCACCTTGCCCAGGGCCACTGACATCAGGCTCGACGCGGCGTACGGGCGGTCGTTGACGTAGTAGTCCAGGGCCCCGGCGTCGCCGCGGAAGCGCTTGCTGCGCACCAGCCCCACGGGGTCGACTTCCAAGAGCAGGGCCGCGGTGGCGCGTTGCTTGGAATATTCGGGATAGAACACGTGGGCTTGGCCCACCGCCAGGTCGAAGGACTGTACCTTGCCTGGATGCTTGCGCAGCAGATGCGACAGGGCGGTGGCGTCGATCCCCGACCCGGGGGCGGATTCTAGGGTGATTGTCAGTAGCACGGGGCGGACTTCCCAGGAGTTTTTGCTCGGTGGCTTGGCGTTTCATGCAAGACTACCGAAAAACTGGGTCTCGGGGCGCCGCGTGGCGAAGCATGCCAGTCCCGCGTGCCGCCTGGGGTGCGGAATTCCGCTCCGCCCGGGGGCTTAGTTCAGGTAGCCGCGGCCTGCGGCGTCCGCGCAGACCGGGGTCAGGTTCTCCGCGTCCCCGCTTTCACAGGCCATGTAGACCAGGTTGGCGGCTTCTTCGGTGCTCAGCACGTCGTAGCCCATGGACCCGGGGTTGTAGGACACCGCGGTGCTCCACTCGTCGATGTTCTTGCACTCCTGCAGTCCGCGCAGCTCGGCTTCCTGCAGCTGCTCGTTCGAGGACTCGGGATTGGACCATGCCTCGTTCTGCGTTTGGATGGCCGCGCTGCAGGTGTCGCTGACCGGGGAGGTCGCCGCGGCGTCGAAGTTCGTACAGCCGGCCGCCGCCAGCGTGATGATCGACAGTACAGCGGCCGAGGACAGAACTTTTCGCATACCTGCCATGCTACCCATGCAACATAGGTATTGGCTGGGTTGCTTCAAGCACGCGCCGGCCGTGCCCGGAGCGCGAAAAATCCCGGCCACGCACACGGGCGGGGCCGGGATCCTCTGCCGCAGGGTGCTGCGGCTAGGCGATGCGGGAACGGTCGAAGGCGTCCAGGCTGATGCCCTGCTCCAGGATCACCTTGGCCCATTCCTTGGCCGAGTGCAGGCTGTGGTCGCGGTAATTGCCGCAGCTGACCGCCTCGGTGCCCGGCACGTCATCCCAGGTCACCTTCTGGACCAGGTCCTCCAGCGAGGTCTTGATGGCCGCGGCCACCTGCTCGGGGGTCGGCTCGCCCCAGGCGATCAGGTGGAATCCGGTGCGGCAGCCGAACGGCGAAAAGTCGATCAGGCCCTCGAAGCGGGTGCGGATCAGCCCGGCCAGGGTGTGCTCGATGGTGTGCAGCCCGGCGGTCGGGATCTCGCCGTGGTTCGGCTGGACGAAGCGGATATCGTAGTTGGAAATGGCGTCGCCCTTGGGGCCGCGCTCGACGCCGATCTTGCGCACGTAGGGCGCCTTGACCTTGGTGTGGTCCAGCGCGAAGCTCTCAACTTCTGCAAGTTCAATATCACTCATGCCAAAAGTCTATCCGCTCACTTGGCCTCGACGCGATGATGGTTAATGAGGCGTAACCGATAGAATTTTGTGAGACTTCGGGGCGCAGCAGCGGACCGTGAACTTACTTCCTAGAAGGGAACTTCATGTCGGACAAGAAGACCTTGCTCGTATTCGCGCATAGCGACGAGGCCGTGGCATTCGCCGATGTCGAGCACCTGATTTCCGGTGTGGGCAAGGTCAATGCGGCCGTGGCACTGGCCGGCGAACTGGCCGGAGGCAATATCGAACGCGTCGTCGTGCTGGGCACCGCCGGCGTGGTCGGCCATGCAGGCGAGGACCGCCCGAGCCTCGACACCATCTACCAGGTGACCAAGCTGATCCAGCACGACTTCCCGCTGCCTTCGGCAGACGTCGAGCCAACCGGCGAAATCCTGCTCCCCGGCTTCCAGGCCACCATGGCCACCGGCGACGTCTTCGTCTCCGACGACCAGCAGCGCGTGCACATCTCCGGCTTGGGCGCCTCCTTGGTAGACATGGAAGGCTACGCGTACGCCAGCATCTGCCAGCGCTTCAACGTGCCGCTGCAGATCTTCAAGATCCCGTCGGACTACGCGGACGACTCGGCGTCGATCGATGAATGGGACGACATCGCCAAGGCCAAGAGCGTGCAGCTGCGCGAGTTCTTCGAAAAGAACCTGGCCTAGCGGCAACCGCACCGAGGGCAGGGGCAGCGCCGCGGGGCGATACCCGGACGCTGCCCTTGCCCTTTGTTCTTGGCCATTGCCAACCCGCCGGGATCGGGCCGGACGGGATCGACACGGTCGGCGTCCAAACTGCCGCTTGGTCTAATCGACCTGGGATTCGATACAGTGAGCGCATGACGCCACGGACCGAGCAACCATCAGGTGGCAGCGAAAATTCGACGCCGCGCCACCATCAGCTGATCATTTCCCTCTTCGGCCTCTACGCCAGGGCGCACGGGGGCGAGCTGCAGGTGTCCACGATCATTTCGCTGATGAACGACCTCGGCGTCGAGTCGGCCGGCGTGCGTTCTTCGATCTCGCGGCTCAAGAAGCGCGGCGTCATCGACAGCGTCAAGGTCAACAACCGGAAAGGTTACGCGCTGTCGCCCTCGGCCTTGTCCGCGTTCGCGGAAGGCGATGAACGCATCTTCACTCCCCGCCGGGCGACCGCCGACAGCCGCTGGCTGCTGGCCACGTTCACGGTGCCCGAATCGCAGCGCAGCATCCGGCACAAGATCCGCTCGACCCTGGTCCGCATGGGATTCGGCGCCGTCGCACCCGGGCTGTGGATTGCCCCGGAGCACCTCAAGGACGAGGCCCTGTCCTACTTCGACCGACACGGGATGGCGGATTACTTCGAGTTCTTCCTGGCGGAGCATGTGGGCAGCCATGACCTGGCCAAGAACATGGGCATTTGGTGGGACCTCGAATCGCTGGATTCCCTCTATTCCGAGTTCCTGGAAACCAATCGGCCGCTGCTGGAGAAATGGACGGGAATTCCAACCGCGCAAGAGTCGGAGGACCTCGACGCCGAGGCGTTTGCCGACTACCTCGTGTTGATTACCCAGTGGCGGCGGCTGCCGTATTCCGACCCGGGCCTCCCTGCCGAGCTCCTGCCAGAAGGGTGGAACGCCATCGCGGCCTCCGACCTGTTCCAGCAACTCCACGAAATCATCGGGTTCAGGGCGTCCCGGCACGCGGAACGCGCCATCAGCGCCCAGGAAAGCGACGCCCGCATCTAGCTCCGAGGCTTCTGCCTGCCTGCCCGGCCAACAATAAGCCGCAGGCCAGTTCATGCGAACTGGCCTGCGGCTTATTGTCGTTTTGCTGCCCGGTAAATCCCTAGCGGCTCTGGATCACGGCGACGCCCTGGATCTCGATAAGCGCTTCCTTCTGCCACAGGCGGGTGACGCCGATGCCGGCCATGGCCGGGTACTTGCTGCCCGCCATCTCGCGCCACAGCTTGCCGATCTCACGGCCGTTGGCCATGTAGTCGTCGACGTCGGTGAGGTAGATGGTCACGGTCACCAGGTCCTCCGGCTTGCCGCCGGCTTCCTCAAGGGTGGTCAAGACGTTGCCGAAAGCCTGCTTGAACTGTTCCACGATGCCGCCGGGAACGATCTGCATGTTTTTGTCCAGGGCGGTCTGGCCGCCGAGGTAAACGGTGTCTCCAGCACGCATTCCATGCGCATAGCCGGATGGCTTGGGCAGGGATTCCGGGTTGACAGTGAGGTTTTCGAAGACTGCGGTTTCGGCCATGGTGATCCCTTTCAGAGATTCGATGCGATATCCAAAAATTAGGTCTAGCGCACAAATTGTGATGCGTGCTACATTGAGCATACGTGACGGCGGTAAAAAAGTCGACACATAGTTCTCCGGGAGAAAGCACACCATGAAACTCGCTTCGATTCAGTACAAAACACAGCGCATGGCAGCCGTGGCGGTAGACGGCGGCTTTGCTCCGCTGAATGCCCAGAATCTCAGTGAGCTCCTCGACAACGAGCAGTGGCAGGACTTGGCCCGGAAAGCTCTTGCCTCCGGATCCGCCGAATTCATCGCCACCGCCGATGCAACCATCCTGAACCCCGTCCCCGCCCCGAACAAGGTCATCTGCTGCGGGCTGAACTACTCCGAGCACATCCTGGAAATGGGCCGCGAACTGCCCGAATACCCGACGCTTTTCGCCAAGTTCGCCGATACCCTGACCGATCCGAATGCCGAGATCACCAGCGAAAATTCCGAGTCCGTCGACTGGGAAGCCGAACTGGCAGTGGTTGTCGGCTCCACCCTGCGCCATGCCAGCGAAGACGAAGCGCTCGCGGCGATCGCCGGATACACGGTGGCCAACGACGTCTCGATGCGCGACTGGCAGCGCCGCACCCTCCAGTGGTTCCAAGGCAAGGCCTTCGACGGCACCACCCCGCTGGGCCCGTACCTGGTGACCCCTGACGAGATCGACCCGGTCGCCGGCGTCGAGGTCATCTGCAAGGTCAACGGCGAAGAGGTCCAGCGCGGAAATACCCGGACCCTGGTCTTCTCGGCGGCCGCCCTGCTGTCCTACATTTCCAGCTTCACCACGCTCCGGGCCGGCGACGTGGTGCTCACCGGAACCCCGGGAGGCGTGGGCATGGGCATGACCCCTCCGCGCTTCCTGCAATCGGGCGACGTGCTGTCCACGGAGGTTCCCGGCATCGGCGAACTGTCCAACAAGTTCACCCTGCGGATCCCGGCCGACGCTTGATCCGCAAGCAAACTTCACCTCAACCAGAACTCCAGTTCACACTTCCAAAGGAGAAAAACCATGACTGAAACACCAATGGTCTACCGCACCGAAGGCGACAACTCGATGTACGCCGGCGCCGACGGTTTTGTGGTCCCCGTAGTCACCCGTGCCGGTCAGGAAGACACCAACACCGCGCAGTCCGGCGACTGCGTACGCGTCTCGGGCGTCAGCATCCAGCACACCCCAGCCACCAAGATCTGGTTCGGCCAGGTCTCCAATACCCCGGGCTACCGCTCGCTGCCGCACCACCACGGCGAAGCCGAAACCGGCGGCTACGTGCTGCGCGGCCACGGCCGCATCTACTTCGGCGAGAACTACGAGCAGTACCTGGACATGACCGCAGGCGACTGGGTCTTCGTTCCGCCGTTCATGCCTCACGTCGAAGCCAACATGTCGGTCACCGAGGAGCTCGTCTGGCTCACCGCCCGCACCCCGGAAAACATCGTGGTGAACCTCGAAGACGTCGACGACGCATCGCTGGAAGGATACCGCCGAGCATGAGCGCCCAGACCCTCGACTCCCAGATCTTCCTGAAGGCCATCGATCTGACGGAGACCGCGCCGGAGGTTTTCGACCAGGCGTTCAACGCCACCCCGCAGTACGCTCCGTGGCCCAAGGCCTACGGCGGCGACATGGTGGCCCAGGGGGCCATGGCCATGATGCGTTCGGTGGGCGATGACCGCGAGCTGCATTCAATGCACTCCTACTTCCTGCGCCCCGTCGACATGCACGAGCCGGTGCGCTACGAGGTGGAGCACCTGCGCGACGGCCGCGGATACTCCACCCGCCAGGTGCGTGGATTCCAGAACGGCAAGCCGGTCTTCTCCGCCCTGGGTTCCTTCCACGTGCCCGAGCAGGGCCCGGACCTGTCCAAGGATGCTCCGGAAGGCTCCTTCGACCTGGATCCGGAGTCGCTGGACAGCGCCGCCCAGGCGCTGGAAGGCGCCGAAGGCGCGGATGCCGAGTACTGGTCCACCGGGCGCAGCTTCGAAATGCGCCATGTGCCATCGCCGGTGTACCTGAGCGTGGAAGGGTCTACCGAGCCGCACCAGGCGGTCTGGGTTAAGGCCTTCTCCCCGCTGCCGGACGACAAGGTGATCCAGCGGGCGGCGCTGACCTACGTCTGCGACTACACCATCCTGGAACCGATCCTGCGCAGCCTGAACCTGCCATGGCGCACCGAGGGCCTGACCACTGCCAGCCTGGACCACTCCATGTGGTTCCACCGCGAGGGCCGGGTGGACGACTGGGTACTCTACGTCCAGGAGGCAGTCTCCAGCCAGAACAACCGCGGACTGGCCCTGGGCCGGTTCTACACCCGGGACGGCAAGCTGCTGGCCACCGTTGCCCAAGAGGGCATGATCCGCGGCCCACGCGGCTAGTGCACCGCCCGAAATCCTTCACCACACCGTATACGGCGAAACGACCACTGGAGATACGACATGCCTCTATCACCCTCGTCCCACGTTGACACGTTCACCCGCGACCATCTGCCGCCGCTGGAACAGTGGCCGACGATGGAATTCACCCTGCCGGAACTGCAGTACCCGGACCGGATGAACGCGGCCACCGTGCTGATCGACGACGCCGTCGCCGCCTTCGGCGCGGACCGTCCGGCCCTGCTGGCGCCCGACGGAACCACCCTCAGCTACGGCCAGCTGCTGGCCCGCTCCAACCAGGTGGCGCAGGTGCTGGTGGAGGACTTCGGCATCGTCCCGGGCAACCGGGTCATGCTGCGCGGACCGAACAACGCTTGGCTGGTCGCCTGCTGGCTGGGTGTGCTCAAGGCCGGCGCCGTCGCGGTGACCACCATGGCGGCGCTGCGCGCCCAGGAGATCACAACCATCGCGGAGCTGACCAAGCCTTCCGTGGCCCTGTGCGACCACCGCTTCGTCGAGGACATGGTGCTCGCCGCCGACGACGCCTACCCGGTGGTGGCGTTCGGCGGCGACGGGGAATCCGACCTGGTGCAGCTGGCCGCGGCGAAGTCGGGGCAGTTCACCAACGTGGACACCGCCGCCGACGACGTGGCGCTGCTGGGCCCGACTTCCGGCACCACCGGAACGCCGAAGATCACCATGCACTTCCACCGCGACATCCTGGCCAACGCGGACACCTTCGCGCGCCATATCCTCAAGCCCACCAAGGACGACGTGTTCGCCGGGTCTCCCCCGCTGGCCTTCACCTTCGGGCTCGGCGGCCTGGTTGTCTTCCCGCTGCGTTTCGGGGCCAGCTCGCTGCTGACCGAGCGGGCCACCCCGGTGGAACTGGCAGAGCTCTCGCACCAGGCCGGGGCGACGGTGCTGTTCACCGCGCCCACCGCCTACCGGGCGATCCTCAAGAACGGCAAGGCCGACCTGCTGCGCTCGCTGCGCGTCGGCGTCTCGGCCGGCGAGCACCTGCCGGCTGAAACCTGGCACCAGGTGAACGAGGCCACCGGACTGGAACTGGTCAACGGCATCGGCTCCACCGAGATGCTGCACGTGTTCATCTCGGCCGCCGGCAAGGACATCCGTCCCGGCCGCACCGGCACCGCGATCCCCGGTTTCCGCGCCACCATCCTGGATGAGCATGGCAAGGAGCTGGGCCCGAACGAGATCGGCCGACTCGCGGTCATCGGCCCGACCGGGTGCCGCTATCTGGACGACGAACGCCAGCTGAACTACATCAGCGGCGGCTGGAACGTCACCGGGGACGTGTTCATGAAGGATGAGGAGGGCTACTTCATCTACCAGGCCCGCAGCGACAACATGATCGTCTCCTCCGGCTACAACATCGGGGCTCCGGAAGTGGAGAACGCGTTGAACCAGCACGACGAGGTGCTGGAGACCGCGGTCATCGCCCGCCCGGACCCGAACCGCGGATCCATCGTGTGCGCGTTCGTGGTGCTGGTCGACGGGGCCGAGCAGTCCGAGGCCAAGGCTAAGGAACTGCAGGACTTCGTGAAGGCAACCATCGCCCCCTACAAGTACCCGCGTGAAATCCACTTCGTGGACGAGCTGCCGCACAATCCCAGCGGCAAGCTGCAGCACTTCAAGCTGCGCGAGGCGCTGAACGCCGATTCGCTGTCCTAACCGGCAGCCCACCCCAGCAAATTTTTGACCGCAGTGCCCACGGGGACTGGTGAAAGGACTAAGACCATGAAAATCGCAGTGATTGGCGGAGGCCCGGGCGGACTGTACTTCGGCGCCCTGATGAAGCAGCTGGACGCGGCGCACGAGGTGACGGTCTGGGAGCGCAACGCCGCCAGCGACACCTTCGGCTTCGGCGTGGTGTTCTCCGACGAGACCCTGGGCGGCATCGGCAACGCCGACCCGGTGATCGCCGAGTACATGTCCCGCCGTTTCGCCCGCTGGAGCGACATCGACATCCACTTCCGCGGCGCCATGCACACTGTCGGCGGCCAGGGTTTCGCGGCCATGAGCCGCAAGGAGCTGCTGGAGCTGCTGCAGCGCCGCAGCATCGAGCTGGGCGTTGACGTGCGCTTCTCCACCGTCGCCCCGCCGGTGGAAGAGCTGATGGCGCAGTACGACCTGGTGCTGGCGGCCGACGGCTTGAACTCCTCCGTCCGCGCCAAGTTCCCCGAGTCCTTCAAGCCCTCGCTGGATCCGCGCGCTTCCAAGTACATGTGGCTGGGCACCGACCAGGTGTTCGAGGCCTTCAAGTTCTTCGTCAAGGAAACCGACGCGGGCACCATGCAGATCCACGGCTACCCGTACTCCGACGAGGGCTCCACCTTCATCGTCGAAATGCACGAGGACGTGTGGCGGGCCGCCGGCTTCGACGAGAGCGAAAACGAGGTCTTCCCTCCAGGCGTGAGCGACATGAAATCCGTGGCCAAGGTCAAGGAGATCTTCGCGGACGAACTGGCCGGCTTCGACGTGCTGACCAACAACTCCAAGTGGATCAACTTCACCACGGTGCGCAACCAGCACTGGCGCCACGAGAACATCGTGTTGCTGGGCGATGCCGCGCACACTGCGCACTTCTCCATCGGCTCCGGCACCAAACTGGCCATGGAAGACTCCCTGGCCCTGGCCGCCTGCCTGCACGAGCACAACTCGGTTGAGGCGGCGCTTGAAGCCTACGAGACCGAGCGCCGCCCGGTGGTCGAATCCACCCAGCGTGCCGCCCAGGCATCGCTGGAATGGTTCGAGAACATCGGCCAGTACAAGGACCAGGATCCGGTCCAGTTCTGCTTCAACCTGCTCACCCGTTCGCGCCGCATCACCTACGACAACCTCAAGCTGCGCGACACCGAGTTCGCCACCAAGGTGGATGAGGACTTCGCACGCCTGAACGGATCCGATGTGGTGGCCCCGGCGATGTTCCAGCCGCACAAGATCGGCGAGCTGGAGCTCGTCAACCGCGTGGTGGTCTCCCCCATGGACATGTACTCGGCGGTCGACGGCGTGCCCGGCGACTTCCACCTGGTCCATCTGGGCTCCAAGGCCATGGGCGGCGCCGGACTGGTCATGACCGAAATGGTCTGCGTCTCCGACATCGGCCGCATCACCCCGGGCTGCACCGGCTTGTACACCGATGAGCAGGGCGCCGCGTGGAAGCGCATCACGCAGTACGTGCACGGCAACTCGCAGGCGAAGATCGGCGCCCAGATCGGCCACTCCGGCCGCAAGGGTTCCACCAAGCTCATGTGGGAAGGCCTCGACGAGCCGCTGGAAGAGGGCAACTGGGAAGTCCTGGCCCCTTCGGCGCTGCCGTACGGCGAAGGCTGCCACGTTCCGGTGGAAATCACCCGTGCCCAGATGGATGAGGTCCGCGAGCAGTTCGTGGCCGCCGCCAAGCGCGCCGACGAGGCCGGTTTCGACCTGCTTGAGGTGCACGCCGCGCACGGCTACCTGCTCTCGTCGTTCCTCTCCCCGCTGTCCAACCAGCGCACCGACGAATACGGCGGCTCGCTGGAGAACCGCCTGCGCTACCCGCTGGAGGTCCTAGACGCGGTGCGTGCCGCCTGGCCGGCGCACAAGCCGCTGGGCGCCCGCATCTCCGCCACCGACTGGGCGGAGGGCGGCAACACCGAGGACGACGCGCTGGAGATCGCCAAGGCGTTCATCGCCCACGGCATCGACTCGATCGACGTGTCCTCGGGCCAGATCGTGCGCAATGAGCGCCCTGCCTTCGGCCGCAGCTACCAGACCCCGTTTGCGGACAAGATCCGCAACCAGGTCGCCGCGGCCGCCGGGGTGACGGTCATTGCCGTGGGCGCCATCAGCTCCTACGACGATGTGAACTCGATCCTGCTGGCGGGACGTGCCGACCTGGTAGCGCTGGGCCGTACCCACCTGTACAACCCGCAGTGGACCCTGCAGGCCGCCGCCGAACAGGAGTACGTGGGCGCCGGGGCCACCTGGCCGCTGCCGTTCAAGGCCGGACGCCGCAAGCCGCCAAGCGCACGCACCGACGCGGTCCGCCCGCGCCTGTCGCTGCTGCAGGAGGCCGAGGTCGACGAGCAGGTCCACCTGCGCTGGACCCCGGCCAGGGACCAGGAGCCAGAGGCCATCGCCTCGAACGCCTAGACTCGCCTGGCACGGCCAGGCTCGACAGGGAGTGTTGCGATCAGCGGGAAACCGCCCGCAGCGCTCCCTGTCTTCGTCGTGCCTGGGGCATGCCCGCAGCACCTCCGCCGGGGCGGGAGAAGCGGAGCACTCCGGGCCAGGTTGCCCGATCGCTTCGTTGCAATTCCGGGTGGCGCTCAACCCGAAGTCCGCTGACAGACGATTCGTGCGGGCGTAGCATGGGGCGCATGACCCGTTTCCTTATTGACCCGCCTGTGCTCCTGGCGATTGCGCAGGAAGGCGTTTCGATCCACTCCGACCACCAACTCGTAGCCCCGCACGCCGTCCGCGTCGAGGCCATGGAACTGCTGCTAACCGAGGTTGCGGCAGGAACAATGCCAGAAGCCGCCGCCCTGGAGCTGCACGATGCAATGACGGCGGTGAAGATCCGCACCCTGGGCGACAGGGGTTCGCGGGGCACCGCCTGGAAGCTCGCCCGCAAGCACGGATGGGCATCACTGGGCAGGGCCGAATACCTGGCCATCGGTGTGCTGCAGGCAGACGCGCTGGTAGCCCTGGACCAGCAGCTTGCCACCCAGGCCACGGACATCCTGCCGCTGGCGCCGTTCTCGGCGCTGTCTACCGCCGGCTGAACACCGGGAATTGAAAGATCCACCCCTCCGGCGGCCGAATACGGTGGCCTCCCCGCCGATACAACTACCCACCGCCGGCCCACCTTGATCCTAAGGCCATTTTGGCCATGTTGTCGGGTCCCCCAGTCCTTGGAAATCCAGACTGCAATGAACTACCCCGCCGGAGGCGGGGACAGCAAAGACGCCTTCATACGGGTACCGCTTGACGCTGGAAGTCTAAAAGCGAGAAGCACCCCGCACCCGAATAACGAAAGTTGCCAGGAACCCCGGTGAATCGGGGTTCCTGGCATCTAAAGCAATACAACCACAGGTCACGGCCGTGCATGCACTGGGAAGCCGAGACTAGCAGGAGCTACAAGCGTGTGTGTTCCCAACACTGCGCTCCCCTTGGCAATTTTTGCAATTTCCGCGGCTACATCACCGAGGCAAGTTGCCTTGACTGGTTGTTGTCGCTGCTTCAGGCCGTGCTTTTCCACGATGTGTCATGAATAAGCAAGAGTATCTGAGACGCGTTGTGTATATGGCGTTGGACCTAAAGTGTTTTCAGGGCCCTGACAAGTGCATCAACGTCGCTCTGAGCTGAATACGCATGCAGAGACAATCTCAAGCGTGAACCACGGGGTGAGGTTCCGATACGGAACTCGGCGAGCTTAGCTGCAAGTGCGTCTGGGTCCTCGCATACGATTGCTACTTCTGGTCCGCGGTGGGCTGGGTTCTCGGGATAATCGAGCTCGTAGCCGAGCGCAAGCAGTTCCCCCGCTAGCGATTCCCGCAGTGCTTCGACATGCGGCCAGCAGCTGGCAATATCAATTTGTTCGAGAACTTCGTAGCCTGCCACTCCGGCATACGCTGAGGGGATTGCGTAGGTACCGGTCTCGTAACGACGCGCATTGTTCGGGTAGTCAACGAGCTCCGGATCGAACGCAAACGGATTAACACGCCCGAACCAACCGGTCAGAATCGCGTCTTGTTCGGCCTTCTCGGGTTCGCGTACATACAGCGATGCGATACCCGGCAATCCCAACAAGTACTTCAGATTGCCCGTGACCAGGAAGTCGCATTCGAGCTCGTCAACCGAGAACGGAACTACGCCCGCACCTTGGTATGCATCGACGAAAACCAATGCACCGACCGAGTGAGCATGTTCGATGATGCGGTCAATCTCCGGCCTCGTGCCATTTATGTAGCTCACGAGCGGAACCGAGACCAGCTTTGTGCGCTCATCGATGTGCGGGATCCAGTTTTCAGCTAGGAGTGCTCCCTCGATACCCGGCACATTGACAACTTCAATGCCTTCACGCTGAGCACGCCAGACGTTGCCGACCGATGGAAACTCAAGATCGGAGGTGACAAGGCGATTCCTTTCACCGGACCAGTCAAACGAGGAGACTGTCTGGAAAGCACCTTCGCTCGCACATGAAATCACTGCAATCTGATCGCTCGAACAACCGAGGAACGCTGCGCTCTTAGCCCTGTATTGCTCCACAACGCCTACCCACACGTCCCAAGGTGCCTGGGAATCGACGAGTGATCCAGTCATGCGCTGCATCGTTTGCGTCAAGTGGTCGGAAAGTGCTCCTTGGCTACAACTCGCGAAATGCGGGGCTTTATCGAGCTGCGCAAAATTCCGACGGAACTGCTCGGGCGTAAGTGAAACTCGTGAAGTGACGTTTAGTGTCATGATTTCCTCAATTCTGTGGTCGATGGTGGGTCTTCTAACCGCGCGGTGCGGGAGCTAGCTCTGTTTCGGTGGAATCTGCAAGTTCGTTCGGGGCCTCAGGAACTATGTCTTCGAATCGCTTTACCGGGGCCCCGTCGGCCGATTCGAAACGTCGGCCCCAACCGGTAATAATCGAGAAGATCATTACTGCACTAAACAAGATGGGATAGAAGGATACAAACGCCACGGTGATGGGAGATATCACTGGCATACCCTCGACACCCGTTGTCAGCTGGTTGATGATGAAAAGGAACGCGCTGAAAGAGGGGACGATGCAGGCAATACCCGCGGCAAACGCCTCCATTACATTCGCCCGCCGATACGGATGAAGCTTCGCACGAGCGCCGATTTCATCGGCGATAGCGGAGAACGGAACGATCGAAGGGCCCACAACCCCGGCAAACATGGTGGTTGTGATCGTTTGGCCGACTGCAATGGCGGTTTCCGCACCACGAGGACTCTGCGTCCAAGGTCGGCGCGATAGCGCATTGATGATAATTTCGAATATGCCCGCTTCACGTACGATCCCGATCATCCCGAAGACCGCTATCGACAGGCCGATCAGAGGCAGCATTCCATTGACACCGTCAAAAAGGAAGCCTGTCGGAGCGCCGTCCGCAACGAACATGATGTCCTTCGGCGTGATCAGTCCTGCGATGAGAGCGACGACGGTACCGCTGACGACGCCGACTGTGATGGCAAGGTAAAGATTTCGCTTCCAAAACGCGACCACGATGAGTGCGACGACCGGAAGCAACATGACAAGTCCGAGCGGTGAGTATCCGCTGGCGTCGACCGAGCCACCCGCGGCTGGTGGTGCGGCAATATTACCCAGTACCAGGAACAAGATCGCGCTGATCCCAGCGGCAGTCAGCGCGTATTTAGCACGCGTGCCAACCACCCCGGCTACTTCAGCACTACCTTTACGTCGACGATAGCGTTGCGTGGATGCCGAAACAATTGTGGTATCAGATATCGGAGCAAGGCTGTCGCCGAACATAGCACCGGAAAAGATCGCACCCGCGAGCAACAGTGCATCCGCACCGACGCTAGCACCAGCAGGATAGAAAATCGGGAACGCAGTGAACAAGGTTCCCAGGGAGGTTCCAGTCGCCATCGACATGGCGCAGCACGCAAGAAAGACGATGGCGATGAATAGGCCGCCTGTCACGTTCAATTCGGCAGCAAGCCAGACAAAGCCTTCTGAAACTCCTGTGGATTCAAGCAAAGACGACAAAGGACCGACGACAAACAAGATCATCACTACAGTCATCGCAATAGTGTTCGCTAGGCCCGCGATCACGCTGTCCCAGAATCGGGTGTACTCCTTGGCGAAAACTCCGGCAACTATAATGCCGACGATGCCAGCGGTTGTAAGTGCCGTCGTGTCAAACGCTTTGAATACAACGAAGTATACGACTGCGCCTGCGATAAAGATGATTGGAGCGATAAACGCACCGAAAGTGCCAACTCGGAATTGAAGTGGTTTGTTGGTATTCAAGTTGATGGCGCCTTTCTTGATCGGATGAAGCGGAATATGAATGCCTAGCGAGGATCCTGGCTCATCTAGGAAGTAGGAATAGCTTGCGTCCTAGACGACTTTCGAACCGGTAATAACGATCTGCACGCTCACCATTTACGGTGGTGCGTGCACGGTTCATCATCTGAACGACAGTGTCCAGCGACGGCACCATGCCAAGAATCGTGATTGGAAACTGCAAAGACCCCGGCTGACCGACAAGGAAGAAATCGTCGTCAAATGAATGCAATAATTCGAACCCAAGCGCCTCCCAGTCTTCGAGGAGATGCTGCAAGGTTGGTAGTGCGACGTTGTTACGTTCATCGTCGCTCGCCTCGTACCATGAATCGCGGCAGGCCATTAGGACCATGACGCGGTGGGGTGGCTCGGCAGTTGGTTTCACGAACATCGTAGAGACACTCCTAGGAAGTAGGATTGTTGGATAACTAGGGTTGAAAGGGCCTTGTCCAATCGAGTCAATATCTCGCTTCTGTGACGCCCGTTACTTTAGTATACGTAAATTTTTTTAAATTGCACTACATTTTTCATAACCTGCAATCGTTGAGGACGAAATATGAGCTTTCCGTTGCGCGTGCGACGACTCCGCCAGGCTAAAGGGCTAAAAGCAAATGAACTCGCTGAGTCGGCAGGAATCTCAGCTTCCATGCTCAGCCAGGTTGAACGGGGTCTTGTTGACCCGAGCCTCGAGACTTTGCGCCAGATTGCTCAGGTCTTGGATGTTCCGCTGTTCGAACTATTCGTTCCAGAGGTTGACCGCGAGCAGATGCACGTCTTGCGCGCAGGTGACGAGATGACGCTTACAACAAGCTCCGGGGATTTGAAGTACCGTCGTAAGTCGACGGTCGGAAAGCAGCTCGAAGTACTTGCAGGGGAACTGCTACCGGGCGGCGTCTCGCGCGAGACTGTATGGAGCCACGAAGCGGAGGAATGCATCGTGGTGACCCGTGGCCGGCTCGTGATTGAGACTGACCGCGAACGCCTAGAGCTATCTGAGGGCGACAGCTGCCACTTCAATTCCCGAATTCCCCATCGCTTCGTGAACGACACGGAGGAAGGTGTCGGGTTTATTGTCGCAGTGACTCCACCGAGCCATTGACACCAAAGCCTGGCCAGAAAGCCAACGAGCTGCGTTTCAACGATCGCTCAGGCATTAGGTGGCACGTGTGCATGCATCGATCAATATATGTGTGCTCTGGGATGGCCGTTGAGCAAGTCAGCCCGCAACTGCTACTCGTCTTCTATGCAAGCACCCTGGGAGAATGGCCCTATTTCTTTCCCGGGTCTGGCAACGGCAATGGAGATAATCTGTCGGGATGTTTCGTTCACAGCCCACTTCATCCACGAACTCGGGCGTTCAAATAGAACATCCGCAATGGTTGTTCCAGTACTCATTGCGGTTGGCTCAGAGCCTGCTGAGTCTTGGAGAAGTGTTCTCCAGTTCGCTACGGAGAATCGTGTTCATTCACGGCAAGCGCCCCTGCAGGTGGCAAAGTTTCAAATGACTTACGACATGTGTTTGCTGCCCTCGGTGCGGATCACGCTATCGGAACCGACTACCAACAGCAAAGGAATGAGCTGTCATGATGTTGTGAGATACGCGTTCGTAGGAGAATGAGCGCATGTCCAAACGTCAGAAATTCACCCCCGGGCTTCCGTGCCGAAGCAGTCGAACTGGCGATCTCGTCCCAGAAGAGCCTGGTCGAGGTCGCAGCTTCCCTGGGCATTTACGAGGGAATCCTGGGCAATTGGGTCCGTGCCTACCGCGCCGAGCATCCTGAAGCGGAAACAGAGGAACGCGGACCGGTGGAATGGGCCCAGTACAAGTTGCTGCGCAAGGAACTGTTGGAGGTGAAACGGGAGAACGACTTTTTAAAAGAATGTGTGATGTCTCGACACAGCGGTAACAATCCTGTTTCATCACATCGGTGACTTATCCCTCCTCAGGCATGTTCTGGAACTTCGCCTTCGCATGCCGCAAACTCAAATACGTGACCCCGTCAGGAAACGGGAAATCATATTTCGTGACCAGCTCGCCATCCATCGAAACCACCATCAGCTCCTCGGCATCCCAGATGACCTTCACGTGGGTGGAGCGCAGCAACTTGCCCAGATAGAGCTGAACCCCGGCCACCTTCATGCACCGGTTCTTATTCACTTTCATCAGCTGGCTGCCTGCAGGTTCCATCTGATCAGCCCGCAGCGTGGCGCTGAGCTTCACCGGTTCCGGCGCCACCTCCGGAACCGCAGCCGGGGCTTGGCCCGGGCCTCGGCAAGGGTGGCAAGGGCTGCTTCGGCGATGGTGGAGCTGGGCGTGGTGCTCAGCTTCACCCATTCACCTGGCGCCAGCGGCTGCGGAATCGGCGTGGCATCCTATGCTTCCTGTGGCGTGCAGCGATCCTCCAGGGACTGGTGGCCACGCTGGGTATTGTAGGCCTGGTCAAAGACATCGACCTGAGCTTGCAGCTCGGCAAGGTCCTTGGCGAACGGCCGCTTCTTCAGCCACTTGAACAAAGTCGAATGGAACCTCTCATTCTTCCCCTGGGTCGTGGGCCTATACGGTTTGCCGGTGATCGTGGCGACGCCCAGGCTGTTGGCGTAGGCGACCAGTTCGCTGGTGATGCCCCGGCGGATTGGAATCAGGGCATCCCCGTTATCTGAGTTAAGCCGATATCGGCTTAACTCGGATCGAGGAACGCAGTACACCTCGTACGCGTTCCAGGCATGGTGCGCCGTGCAGGGCGTGCACCAGTCGATGGGCCGCACCGGGGGTTGGGATAACGCCGTCGCTGAGTCGACCTTCTCGACGATCAAGAACGAAATGTATCATCACCAGGCCTTCACCAGCAGGATGGCAGCGCGTACCGCGGTGATGGAGTACATCGAGGTCTGGTACAACCGGAAGCGCCCGCATACAACTAATGCCGGGCTCAGTCCTCAGGCGGCGCTGGACTCGTATTGGGAAAGGAATTCTCTGGCCCTTGCGGCTTGAGGATATTTAGAAGAGATTAAAGATCGTGTCTCAGAAACTTGACCAGCTCAGAAGACCTGCGGAGGCGTGCCTCCGCAGGTCTTCGTTTCACTTCTATGGGCTTAGTGCCCCTTGAAGGCTTCGGCCAGCCACCAGGCGCCGCCGTCCGAGGCGATCTTCGCGTCGATGACCAACGGCCCCTGAGGGTCTGAATCCAGCCATGTCTGCACCGCCTGCAAATCCGACACCGAACGCACCGTAATCCCCTGGGCCCCGAACCCGCGCCCGATAGCGGCGAAATCGGTTTCTGGGAATACCACCGAGCCCATGTCCGGAGCCTCTTCGGCCTCTCCGAAGTGGTGCACCTCTGCACCATAGGCCGCGTCGTTGTAGACAATGCATACCAGCGGCAGTTTTAGGCGCACCGCGGTATCAAGTTCGGAGATGGCCATGTGGAAGCCGCCGTCTCCGGTGCCCAGCACCGGCAGCCGCTCTGGCTGCGCCAGCGCCGCGCCGATGGCCGTGTACAGGCCAAGGCCGATGGACTGGAAGGCCTGGGTGAAGCAGAAGCCGTGCTCGTCCGGCACATCCAGGAACTGGCTCGGGTATCCCATGAAGTTGCCCGAATCCACGCTCACCACGCGTTCAGCCGGCAGGATCTCGTCCAGTGCCTTGGTCAACGTCCGCGGGTCGATGGACGATCCGGTGGACAGGTCCGCGTAGCCGACCTGCTGCCACCGGGCCTGGGAACCGATGCGTTCCTTCACGTCCTCGGTGCGGTAGCCCCGGTGCGGCGCGGTCTTCTGGGCCAGCAGCAGCTCCAGCACGTCCTTGGCGCATTCGGCGCTGTCCCCCACGATGCCCAGGTCGACCGGTCGGTTCGCGCCCAAGGCCGGTTCGTCCAAATCCACCTGGACCACCTTGGCACCGCGTCCGATCAGGTGCCCGTGGCGCATGGTCCACATGTTCAGTGCGCAACCGAATCCGACAATCAGGTCCGCGCCGGAGATGAGCTCGGCGGCCAGCGGGGAGGAGAAGCCGCCGGAAATGCCCAGGTTGAATTCATCCTCGTTGAACAGTCCCTTGGCCACGGCGCTGGTAGCCACCAGTGCGCCGGTATGGCTGGCCAGTGCAAGGATCTCCTGCTTCGCGTTGCGGCCTCCGCGGCCGGCAACGAATACCGGACGCTGGGCATTTTCCAACAGGACCGCCAGGGCCCGCGCGGCATCGCGCGAAGGGCGGATCGGTTCGCGCGGCACGATCTCGATTTGCTCTGTTGTTTCCGGGGCCGGCAGGGCCTGGACGTTCAGCGGAAGATTCAGAACCACTGTCCGGCGGTCGTTGACTGCGGTGCGGTAGGCGCGCACCGTATCGGCCACCGCGCTCTGCGCGCTGTGGATCCGCTCGGAGACCGCGTAGACGGAGGCCGCAAACGAGTCCTGGTCCATGGCGAAGTTGGAGTACACTGCGCTGGGAGCGGCCTCGGCTGCCAGCACGATCATCGGCGTTCGAGACTTGGCCGCTTCCCCGATGCCGGTGGCGGCATTGGTCAGCCCGCAGCCCTGGTGCACCGATACCACCCCGACTTCGCCGCTGGTGCGCGAGTAGGCGTCGGCCATCGTCGCCGCTCCGCCCTCGTGGCGGGCGGCTGTGTAGGGCACGCCGTGTTCGATCAGGGCATTGGTAATGGTGAAGTTTCCGCTGCCGACAACTCCGAAGGCATGACCCACGCCGAGCTCCGCGAGGGTTTTTCCTACTAGTTCTGCAACATTCATGGATGTTTCCTTATTATCGTGCCGGGGTGCCGATAGCTGGCAGATCCGGGTTCGGGCCGCAGCGGCCGGGGCTGGTCCAGGATGGTCGAGGCGGCCCGCGCTCATCCTTGCTTGGAGCGCGGGCTGGGCCGCTACATCAGCGCCAGCACTCGCGTCGGCGCACCGGTGCCGCCCACGATGGGCAGCGGCGCGACAACGATCATCGCGCCGAACATGGGCAGCTTGGACAGGTTTTTCAGCGACGTGATGCCGTACTTGTCATTGCCCAGCAAGAAATTGTGCATTGGGAACGGCGGGTCGAGCAGGGCCGCGTTGCCCGCATCGATACCCACGGTTTCCACGCCGACCCCGGAGATGTCGAGCTCCTCGGCGATGTACCGGGCGCATTCGGCGGTGAACCCCGGTGTATGCGATCCATTGTCGTCCAAGTTCAGGAAGGCGGCACGGTCCTCGCCGTACTGGTCCCAGCCGGTGCGGAAGAGCAGCCAAGCATTGGCCGGAAATTCTCCGTGCGCCTCCTGCCAAGACTTCAGATCCTCGACGCTAATCAGGTAGTCGGGGTCGGCTGCTGCTTCCGCACTGAAGTCGAGCACCACCGCGGGTCCAACGAGACGCTGCGGATCAATCTGGGATACGTCCTTGCCCTCCCGACCCGAGATCCAGTGCACCGGGGCATCGATGTGGGTTCCGATGTGCTCACCGGTGTGGATGTTGTGGTGCTTCCAGAACGGGCCGGGCTCATTGTAGGCCGACACCTCTTCGAGGCTGAAGTCGATCAGGTTCGAGAAGGGATCCGGCAGAACCAGCGTTGGGGTGTCCTTGGACAGCGGAGCGGTGAGGTCCTGGACCGTCACCGATCCGGCAGCCAGCGACGTCAGCACGTGGGTTAGTTGAGTCATTACGCCTCCATGAAAAGGGAAAGAATCATATATGGAATATTCGTGACGATCGTCACGAAGTTTGCATGAGCACAATCTATCAGTCGTAGTTTGCGCTGGGAAGAGTTCGGCAGTCAATGACCGACTATTTCCTGCGGCGCTTGGCTGCGCGTATCAACTGCTGCGCCGCCAGGTGGCCGGAGCCGCCGCCCAGTCCCGGACCGGGATGGCTTGCCGCGCCGATATGCCAGACGCCCTTCACCGGCTGCCGGCCGCGGCCCGCCGCGGGCATCGGGCGCCACAGCAGATTCTGGAACAGCTCCGCAGATCCGCCGTAGGGGTCGCCGGCCACGGCATTCGGGTTGGCCTGTGCCAGCGCCGCGGGACTGATGACCTTGCGGGCCAGGACCAGGTCCTTGAAGCCCGGGGCGTATGCCTCAATGCGCGCCAGCACCCGGTCGACGTACCGGTCCACCAGTTCATCGCTCCAGCCTTGGGACGTATCCAGTTCCCCGGCGGCGTCCCCCTTCGGGGCAAAGGGCACTTCCTGCAACTGGATCCACAGCGTTGCCTTGCCTTCCGGGGCACGGCTCGAATCCAACACGCACTGCTGGCCCACCACAATGGTCGGCTCGGCCGGAAGCAGGCCCGCCTCGGCCTGGGCGCAGGCGATCGCCGTGGAGTTCGAGCCGGTGCCCAAATGGACCAGCGGTGTTGTTGCCAGCCGCTCGTCGCTCCACGGCACCGGTGCATCTAGCGCGAGGTGGATCTGCATCGCGGCCCGCCCGGGAAGGTAGCTGCCCGTGCCGAGGGGGAAGGTCTTCGCACTGTCCTGCTCCCCCAGCAGATCCTCGTAGAGTCCGGGCACCGAGGCGGAAGCCAGCACCGCATGCTGTGCGGTGAAGTCCCCGCGATCGGTGGACACTGTCCGAACCCCGCCGTTCAGGGATCCGATCTTCTCCGCCTTCGTTCCGGTATGGATCTTCACCCCGCGTTCGATCAGCAGCGCTTCGAAGGCCTTCAGGAAGTTCCCGGCGCCGCCTTCAACCACCGGAAGCCCGAACTGGTGCATGCTGGCGGCCATCACGGGGAGCATGATGCCGCCGCTGGCCTGTTCCGGGCCCAACCCGGCGTGCAGCAGCCACGGGGCCCACAGCTGGTCTGCTTCAGTTCCCGCGAAACGGCTCCGGGTGTAGTTGCGCCCGCTCATCAGCGCCTGCCTCACCAAGTTCTGCGCGTTGCCCACCCCCATGCGCAGCGCCTTGAATCCGAGCTTGGCCAGGGCCGGCCAGGTCATCTCGCTGCCCAAGGCTCCGAAAACCACAGGCGCTTGGGCGCCGAACTCCTCCATCATCTGCAGGTAGGCCAGCCGGTCGCCGTCATTTTCGAACAGGTCCGCGGTAGCCTTCGGGTCGCGGGTGGCCATCGACGTGAGCCGCCTGCCTTCGGCGTCGGTTCCGATACTGGCGGTCACCCACTGTGTGCCGGCGTCCTCGGTGTTGCGGTAGCGCAGGCCATGGCGGTGGAGGTCTTCGCCCAGGGCCGCATAACCCGGTCCCGAGACGAACAGCGGATGCCAGGAGGAATACGTATCGTGGATGAATCCGGGCAGCGTCAATTCCCCGGAATCGATGAACCCGCCGATCTTCTCGTGCTGCTCCAGCAGCGTGACCGAGGCCCCAGCGCCTGCCAGTTCCGCGGCGGCCACCAGGGAATTGATTCCCGAACCGATGATGACGTAGTCGCTGTGCATCTTCTCCCCTACTGTTGCAATTCTGGTTGCCCAAGCGCCTGCGCCGAAAAGGCGCAGGCGCTTTGGTCTACTTGAAATCCGGATGAAGCTCAGTGCTGTGGTAGGCCCCGGCGTGGAAGACCAGCGGGTCCCCGTCGGCCCGGGAGTACTTCTCCACCTCACCCACGTAAATTACGTGATCCCCTGCTTCGTGGCGAGCCACTGTCCGGCATTCGAACGTGGCCACCGAACCGTCGAGCAGCGGCAGCCCGGCGACGCCCTCGGAAATGCTCACTCCGGCGAACTTGTCATCGGCGGGGGTGGCGAACTGGCGCGAGAGCACGTGCTGCGAGGATTCAAGCACATTGATGGCGAAGTGCGTTGCCGCCTCGAAGTCCGGCAGCGACGGGGCGAATTTGCTCGGGCACCACAGCACCAGCGGCGGATCCATCGACACCGAGGTGAAGGAGTTGGCGGTCATGCCGACCTTCGCGCCCTGCGGGGTGCGGGTGGTCACCACTGTCACTCCGGTGGCGAACTGGCCCAGGGTGGTGCGGAAATCGCGCAGGTCGAAGGCCGCGCCTTCCTCGGCGACGATCCGCTCGACGAAGCCCGAGGCTTCCTGGCGGTCGAACCACCAGGGGAACAGCGTCCGGGGGTCGTCGAAGCCGTTGGCGAAGGAGTCGGCGAGCGCCTGGTGCTCGCTGGCCTTGGCCAGCACCTCCAGCTGCCATCCGTCCTTGCTGCGCAGCATCGAGTTGGTCCACACCGTGGAGAACTGGCCCCAGCCGCGCCAGTATTCGTCGAAGGTCCGCGTCATCCATGCCTCGTCGAAGGGCGCGTCGCCGTGGATGTGGATCGCCCGGGCGTAGTGGTCGGCCGCGAGGGTCGCGTTGTTGGATCCCTGGCCGGTCACCGGGTCGTTGAGCAGGATGGCGTCGCCCAGGCCCAGCACGGAGCGCCCGCCGGGCAGGCTGCCCACCGCATGGCGCACCACCGGGGTGATGCGCCCGCGCAGGCAGGCGCCGGGATCGTTGAGCTTGCTGTCCTTGAACAGCTCGTATTCAGCCGGGAAGTGCTCGCGCAGGATGGACATGGAGGTCCCCCAGTGCCCGTCGGCATCCGAGACGGTGTCCCAGCAATCCATCGGCCCGCCCGGGATGCCCTCGAAGACCATCATCTGGCAGGCGCCTTCGGTGCTCAAACCCGGGAAGGTGAAGAATTCGCCGACGCCAGGGAGCATGTTCATGCGGATTTCGTTCGTGTTCTCCGGCCCGCTGTTCTGGGCCGGCTTCACGTAGGTCACCGCGACGGCGCGCTGCGGACGGTCGTAGGGGCTGCGCGACTTGTCGGTGGAGAAGATCTGCCCGAGTTCGCCCTTGCCGGTGCAGACGACCACCAGGTCGTAGATCGCCGCCAATTCCTCCAGGCGCTTCACATTGAGCTTCTCGATGCGGAAGTCGCCTCCGCGGGTGATGAACTGCTCGATCCAGTGCGCGCACTTCACGCGCTGGTCCACGGACATTGCAGGGTTTTCCAGCGATCCGTGCCAAGAGATGGCTTCGCCGTCATCGGGCTTGATGTTGAAGGTCATCCCGGTGATGCCGATGCTCTCGCTGTCCGCGCCGGGGATTTCCAGCGGCAGCTGGACCCGCAGCGCGGAGGAGAAGACGCACTGGCTGGAGGTGATCGTTCCGCTGCGGATTTCGGCCGCGGAGCGGTCGGAGAACAAGGTGACTTCGTGTTCCAGCCGCTGCAGTTCCAGGGCCAGCTGGGCGCCGGATTCGCCGGCGCCGACGATTGCAATTTTTCGCATGATGTTGCTCCTTGGCGGATCTAGGCCACGGTGTTGAACGAGGCCTGGTAGTCTGCGGCGCCCTGGGCGTCCAGGAACCACGAGCCGAAGTCCGGCGGGTAGTCGAAGCCGTTGGCGAAGCGCTGGGCGATGGCGGGGTTCTGCTGCGCGGCGGCGAACAGGCCCAGTGCGTGCTCGGCCGGCGGGGCCAGCATGGTGTTGGTCCAGCGGGCCACGTGCTGCGCGTACTTCCAGTACTCTTCGAACATCGAGGTCTTGAACGAGTCGTCGTATGCGGCGTCCCCGTGGCCGATGATCGAGGCCAGGTAGCTGGCGGCGCACTTGGAGGCGTTGTTCGAGCCCTGGCCGGTGATCGGGTCGTTGAGCACCACCACATCGGCCATGCCCACCACTGTCTTGCCCGAGGGCAGGGTGGCCAGCGGGTGGCGGACGGTTGGCGGGAAGCGACCCTGCAGCACGCCGTTGGGATCGGTGAGTTCGACGTTGGCGCTGCGCTCGTATTCCCATGGCAGGTAGGTGCGCAGGATGCGCAGCGAGTTCTCCAGGTGCTCTGCCGGGGTCAGCCCCTTCCAGGAGTCCATGTCCGAGCCGGGCAGGCCTTCGAAGACCATGATCTCGCAGGGGCCGGTGGTGGTCAGCGCCGGGAAGACGAAGTATTCGCCGACGCCCGGGATGACGTTGAAGTTCACGGCGGAGAATTCCTCGCGCGGGGTCATGCCGTTCACGTAGGTCAAGGCCAGCGCGCGCTGCGGGGCAGCGTAGTGGCTGCGCTGGTCGTCGCGGGTGAACAGCTGGGCGATTTCGCCCTTGCCGGCGGCAACCAGGACCATGTCGCTGTTTTCCGCGTAGCGTTCCAGTTCGGCGATGCCGGCGTCCTCGAAGACCAAGGTGCCGCCGCGCTTCTCGAATTCGGCCATGAAGGCAGGGAACTTGACTCGCTGGTCGATGGACTGCGCCGTGGCGTCAAGCCGGTGGTCCCAGCTGATGGCCTTCACACCCGGTGCTTCGGTGGGGGCAATGGTGAAGGAAATGCCTTCCACAACCGGTGCATCCGGCCAGAGGTCCAGGCCCAGGGCGCGTTCATGTCCCAGCGCCTGGTCGAACATGCACTGGCTGGAGGCGATGGAACCGTCGCGGATCTGCTCCGGGGTGCGGTTGGAAATCAGGGTGACCTGGTAGCCGGCATCCAGCAGGCCGATACCCAGCTGCAGGCCGGACTGTCCGGCGCCGACGATGGTGATGTGTCGTGAATCCATGATCAGGAGATCCTTCGTGGTTTTTGGTGGATGAAGCGTCGTGGTGGTGTGGTGCTACTCGGCGGCCAGCAGCGGGATGGCAGGTTCGTTGCGTTCCGGACCCAGCGCGGAGTAGCCCCCGTCGGCGGCCCAGTCGGCGCCGGTGACGAAGGATGCCTTGTCCGAGAGCAGGAAGGCGACGACCTCGCCGACTTCCTCGGGGCGTCCAACCCGACCCAGGATGTGGAACGGCGCGGCCACGGAGTCGGTCTTTTCCAGGTTGCCGCCGCTGAGCGTGTCCATGATCTTGGACCAGGTCCAGCCCGGGCTGACCGAGTTTACCCGGATGCCGTCGGCGGCGAGGTCGGCCGCCATGGAGCGGGTGATCTGCACCAGCGCCGCCTTGCTGGCCGGGTACAGCCAGCGGCCGGTCTGCGCCACGGAGCTGGAGATCGAGGTGAAGTTGACGATGGCTCCATGCCCGGAAGCCGCCAGCAGCGGCCGTGCCGCGTTGGCCAGCACCACGGCGGAGACCACGTTGATGTTCAATGCCGTCAGCCAGTCGGCGCGCGGCGAGTCGGCGCCTTCGTCCAGGTAGCTGCAGGCCAGGTTGACTAGTCCGTCGAGCTTGCCGAAGCGCTGCGACACGGAGTCAATCAGCGAGCCGATGGCGCCGTCGTCGGTGATGTCCAGGGTGTGGAATTCGACCTGCGGAATCTGCTCGGTCAGCTGCGCTCCGCCCTCGGCGTCGATGTCCACGACGATGACGTGCGCTCCGGAGCGTGCCAAGCACTGGACGATTCCCACGCCTACCTTGGTGGCCCCTCCGGTCACCAGAACGACGCGATCCTGCAGTTCTTCCATTGCACCCCTCGGCTTTCCCATGCTGTGATGCATGTCATAATTGGTGTTCTGGATAGAACTTACTCCGCTTCAGGGGTGCGTACTATCCGCTGCACGCAGCAGATATCCAAAGGACGCATGGACACCCGAAGGAGCGCACGTCATGCTCAGCCAGCCTCTTGCGAGCCCAGCTTCAACCCGCGTTCTGGATCAGCTGCCGACCCTTGCCACCGCGGACCTGCACGAGGCGCGGGAGAAAATTGGCACGCTCTTCTGCCCGCACAAGCTGCAGAAGGGCGCTTCCCAGGGCACACTGAAGATGAATCTGCGTTCAACTGGCGCCGGCGTCGGCCTGCACCTGCTGGATTACGGCGCGTCCGTGAAAATCAGCCCCGAGGCTCTGAAGACTTTCTACATGGTGCAGATTCCGCTCTCGGGGCGCGCTGACCTCCAAATCGGTCGCCAGCAGGTGGATTCCACGCCGCAGATCGCCTCGGTGCCGCCGATTGATGCCGAGTTCTCCATGAATTGGGAGAAAAATACCCCGCAGGTGATTCTGACCGCGCCGCGCGCGGCGCTCGAATCCGCGGCGCAGAGCCTCTACGGGGCGCAGATCGACGGCACGCTGCGACTGGCACCGTCCATGGATCTGTCCAGTGCCGAGGGACAGGCATTCATGCGTTCAATCTTTGAACTGCATGACATGCTCAATGAGAAAAACGGCAGGCACAGCGATTACGCACGAAGGCTGCAGCACGAGCTGGTCCTGGCTCGCTGGCTTATGGCCAATCGCTCGAATCTCGCGCAAAGCATGGAGCAATGGAATGCCCCGACTGCCAATGGTTATTCCTCGCGATTGGTCAATGAATTCCTCACCCTGCTCCGGGCCCATTCCGCGGAGGATCTCACGGTTTCGGATATGGCGGAGGCGCTGGGCGTCGCGGCGAGGACCTTGCAGGTAGCCGTGGCGCGGGAGCTGAATTCGACGCCGTCCGCCCAGCTGCGCAAGGCGCGGCTGGAACGGGCGCGTGATCTATTGATTGCGGCCGACCCGCAGTCGGCGAATGTTTCGCAGATTGCCCAGGACTGCGGGTTCGCCCACTTGGGGCGCTTCGCGCAGAGCTACAAGCACCAATTCGGTGTTTCCCCTTCTGCGTCCCTGCGAGGACAAGGAAGCTAGCGCGTCCCCTAGCCGCCCAGAATTGCATGGCGGACGTTGTCTGGCCAAGGAGCCGAAGACAACGCACCCAGCGGGACGCATGCGGTGACGAACTTGCCCGAAGCGGCTTCAACGATTGGCCGCCCTTCGTGCTCATGGCCGAAAACCTTGAACGAAAAGCTCAGGGATTTCTCCCCCAGCCGATCGATGCGCAGCACGGTAGTAACATGCTGCCCGAAAAAGAGCTTGGCCTTGTAGTCGACTTCCTGGCGCACGCGTGGCGCGATGGGAAAGTATTCCGGAAGCTCAAGTTCGCGGAACAGTTTCGATTCCGCGGCTTCGACGAATCTCATGATGACCGAGTTGTGCTGATGGCCGGCCGCATCGGTGTCCACCCACTCGATGATGCGCTCGCTCGCAGTTCCGGCCACCGCTCCCGCGAGGCAGTCTGCGACCACATCTTCAATTCGCTGTGCCTGTCCCGTATCGCCCATTTCGCACTCCCTGGTCCCGAAAAACTTAATCTCTCGAACTATTGTAACGCCCGTCACATTAACGCCATAATATGTGAATCAGACAATTTCGCACTGCATGTCAACGAGGAGCAACATGGCGACAGTCAACAATGTCGAGGAATGGAACATTCCCAAACGCACCACGGGGCTGGTGCTGTTCGCCTGCTGGCTGGCCATCCTGGCCGAAGGCTACGACGTGGGTGTGCTCGGAGCAGTGCTTCCTGCGCTCGCGGAATACAAGGAATGGTCGCTGACTCCCCTGGAGCTCGGCGGGTTGGGCGCGTACGCGCTGGTCGGCATGCTCATCGGCGCACTGTTCATCGGAACGCTCAGCGACATCATCGGACGCAAGAAGATGTTGCTCGCCTCGATGGTCATCTTCACCATCACCCAAGCCGGCGCGGCACTGGCCCCCACCCCGGAGCTTTTCGGGCTCTTCCGCCTGCTGGGCGGCCTGGGCATGGGCGGCATCATCCCGGTCGCCGCGGCCCTGACCATTGAATACTCGGCGCCGAAGAAGCGCTCGCTGAACTACGGCATCATGTACTCGGGCTATTCGCTGGGCATCGTGGCCGCAGCCCTTGTCGCCATGGCGCTGCTGCCGGTGCTCGGCTGGCGCTGGGTCATCGCCGTCGGTTCCCTACCAGTGCTTATCCTGCCGGTCATCGCCTGGATGCTGCCCGAATCCCTCGAATACCTGGTGTCCAAGGGGCGGATTGCCGAAGCGAAATCCTTGGCAGCAAAACTCAACGTCCGCGACTACCAGCCGCAGGCTCCCAAGGCCCCGGGCAAGAAGGTGCCTTGGCGCGAAGTCATGGGTGCGATGTTCTCCGGCAAGTACCTGCGTTCAACCGTGTTCTTCTGGATCTCGCTGTTCTGCGGCATGGTACTGGTCTACGGCCTGAACACCTGGCTCCCGCAGATCATGCGCAAGGCCGGCTACGACCTGGGCTCGTCGTTGACCTTCCTGCTGGTCTTCTCGCTGGCTTCCGCAGTTGGCGGACTGATCCTCGGCTACCTCGCCGACAAGTACGGCCAGAAGATCATCCTGGTGGTGTTCTACCTGCTCGGCGCCGGCGGCATCCTGCTGCTGATGTTCCCGAATTCCATGTTCGTGAACCTGTGCCTCGTGGCATTCGCCGGCATCGGGTCGATCTCCACGTCGCTGGTGCTGACCGGCTACATCGCCGACTACTACCCTGCGGCGCAGCGCGGCACCGCAACCGGTTGGGCGCTGTCCTTCGCCCGCATCGGCGCGATCTCCGGGCCGATCATCGGCGGCTGGATCGCCGCCACCGGGGTCAGCTTCGAGTTCAACTTCATCTTCTTCGCCGTCGTCGGCGTGATTGCGGCTGGTGCCGTCGCACTGATCCCGCCGCGCATCACCGAGGCCCAGCCTCGCGTGGCCCGTACGGACGAGGAGCTCGTCGCAGACTAGCTCCAGTGCGGCTACCCTGCAACGGTGCCCCGCCGGCTTTGTCCGGCGGGGCACCGTCGCGTTTGCTGCCCTCCGGGGACGGGAAAGGCCCCGTCCCACCCTTGGGTGGAACGGGGCCTTTCGGAGACTAGCCAGCGAGATTACTCGACGGCTGCGGCCTCGTCTTCGCCTTCGACAACAGGTGCCAGCGACAGCTTTCCGCGGTCGTCGATCTTGGTGATCTCGACCTGGATCTTCTGGCCAACGCCGACGACGTCTTCGACGTCCTCCACGCGCTTGCCGTCGTTGATCTTGCGCAGCTCGGAGATGTGCAGCAGGCCGTCCTTGCCCGGGGTCAGCGAAACGAACGCACCGAAGGTGGTCAGCTTCACGACGGTGCCCAGGTAACGCTCGCCGACCTCAGGAACCTGGGGGTTGGCGATGGCGTTGATGGCCGAACGGGCAGCCTCGGCGGATTCGCCGTTGGTTGCGCCGATCAGCACGGTGCCGTCGTCCTCGATCGAGATGTCAGCGCCGGTGTCTTCCTGGATCTGGTTGATCATCTTGCCCTTCGGGCCGATGACCTCGCCGATCTTGTCAACCGGGATCTTCACCGAGATGATGCGCGGAGCGTTGACGTTCAGCTCGTCCGGAGCGTCGATGGCCTGGTTCAGCACGTTCAGGATGTGCAGGCGTGCTTCGCGGGCCTGGGTCAGCGCAGCGGCCAGCACCGAGGCAGGGATGCCGTCCAGCTTGGTGTCCAGCTGGATCGCGGTCACGAACTCGGAGGTACCTGCGACCTTGAAGTCCATGTCGCCCATGGCGTCTTCGGCGCCCAGGATGTCGGTCAGGGCCGCGTAGCGGGTTTCGCCGTCAACGGTGTCCGAGACCAGGCCCATGGCGATGCCTGCAACGGCTGCCTTCAGCGGCACGCCGGCGTTCAACAGCGACAGGGTCGAGGCGCAGACAGAGCCCATGGAGGTCGAGCCGTTGGAGCCCAGCGCCTCGGAGACCTGGCGGATGGCGTACGGGAATTCCTCGCGGCTTGGCAGCACTGGAACCAGTGCGCGCTCTGCCAGTGCGCCGTGGCCGATTTCGCGGCGCTTAGGCGAACCCACGCGGCCGGTCTCACCGGTCGAGTATGGCGGGAAGTTGTAGTTGTGCATGTAGCGCTTGGACTTCACTGGGGACAGCGAGTCGATCTGCTGCTCCATCTTCAGCATGTTCAAGGTGGTGACGCCCATGATCTGGGTTTCGCCGCGCTCGAAGATGGCCGAACCGTGCACGCGAGGCAGGACCTCGACCTCGGCGGACAGCTGGCGGATGTCAGCCAGGCCGCGGCCGTCGATGCGGACCTGCTCGGTCAGGATTCGCTGGCGCACGATGTGCTTGGTGACAGCGCCGAAGGCCTTGGAGATTTCGCCCTCGCGGCCTTCGAAGGCCTTGCCTTCGCCTGCCAGTTCGGCAAGGATCTCGTCCTTGTACTCGCTGGCGGTGTTGTCGCGGTCCTGCTTGTCGGCGATGGTGTAGATCTCCGCCAGGCGGGTCGAAGCGGCGGCCTCGACTGCTGCGTAGGCATCTTCTTCGTAGTCGCGGAAGACAGGGAACTCGACGGTTTCCTTGGCGGCGCGGGAAGCCAGGTCGGCCTGGGCCTCGCACAATACCTTGATGAACGGCTTGGCAGCCTCAAGGCCCTCGGCGACGACCTCTTCGGTCGGAGCCACGGCGCCGCGTTCCTTGATCAGTTCCCAAGCGTTGTCGGTAGCCTCGGCTTCCACCATCATGATGGCGACGTCGTCACCGGCGATGCGGCCGGCGACAACCATGTTGAAGACCGAGTTCTTCAGCTCGGAATGGCGCGGGAAGGCAACCCACTGGGCTCCGTTGCCGTCGTCCACCAGGGCCACGCGCACGCCGCCGATCGGGCCGGAGAATGGCAGGCCGGAGAGCTGGGTGGACATCGAGGAGGCGTTGATGGCCACCACGTCGTACAGCTCGTCCGGATCGATGGCCAGAACGGTGACAACCACCTGGACCTCGTTGCGCAGGCCCTTGACGAAGGCAGGGCGCAGCGGGCGGTCCATCAGGCGGCAAGCCAGGATGGCCTCGGTCGACGGACGGCCTTCGCGGCGGAAGAAGCTGCCCGGGATGCGGCCGGCAGCGTACATGCGCTCCTCGACGTCCACGGTCAGCGGGAAGAAGTCGAAGCCCTCGCGCGGGTGCTTGCCGGCAGTGGTTGCCGAGAGCAGCGCGGTCTCTTCGTCGATGTAGACCATCGCGGAGCCGGCGGCCTGCTTGGCAAGGCGGCCGGTCTCGAAGCGGATGGTGCGGGAGCCGAAGCGGCCGTTGTCGATAACGGCCTCGGCGAACTGGATTTCTGGACCCTCCATTAAGGGGGTGCTCCTTTCGATCGCTCCCATGCGACGGTGAGCGAACCGTGTGGCCCTACCCAGATCTGGTCTTCGATCGAGACCCGCGCGTGAACCCCAGGGGGTTTCCGCGAAGATCACTACCGAGGACCGCGAAACTGGCGGTCGGGACCAACGGTCGGTCAGTCCTGGGAGTTGTTTTCTTTCGGGGCGCAGCGCACATTGCACCGGCCCATGTAATAAGCCTACCGGGAAACCGTCAAAGCTGCAGTGGACCAGGTAGCACATGGCGCGCCCCGATGGGGCGACGAGTCCCAAGGCCGGCTTCGGTGGAACAAATCGTTGAGGAGTTCTGAACCCCGCATCGCAATCAAGCACCGCCAAGCTCCGGCAGCCGGATGGCCGCGCGAAGTCAGCTTCGCTGTGCCCAGCTCATGCAGTAGTCCAGATTCGCTTGGACGGTGGCGGCCGCCTTTTCCTCGTCGCGTCCCTCGATGGCGGCCAGCAGTTCTTCATGCCCGGCAGCCAGGCAGCCGTCGAAGCCGCCGAGCAGCCGCTGGTGCATCTTGGTGCCGTGGAAGATGTCGTTGAAACTCGTGTAGACCTCATGCAGCAGCCGGTTCCCGGAGGCTTCCGCGACCACGAGATGGAACTGCCAGTCCGCATCAATCCATCCCTGGGTGTCCTTGGATTGCCAGGCGCGCCGGCGCTCGTCAAGCAGTTCGCGCAGCATGGCCTTGGCCCGCGCGTCCGCATTGAGCGCCGCCAGCCGCGCGGCCTGGGTATCCAGGGCAAAACGCAGCTGCAACACGTCCGTGTCCTTGTGTTCCCGGTAGACCTGTTGCGCGGCTCCGTCGAATTCGTTGGTAGCCCGCACATAGGTGCCGTCCCCGCGCAGGACCTCCAACATGCCTACATGACTCAAGGCTTTGATAGCTTCGCGCAGTGTGCCGCGGGACACGTGCAGCTGCTCCATGAGCTCGAATTCCGAGGGGATGCGTTCGTCCCGGGGCCATTGGCCGGAAACAATGCGTTCGCGCAGCCAGTCGGTGACCTCGTGCGACAGCGGACCGCGGTGCGAAAAATTCTGCACGGAAGACATGGCTGCTATTCTCCTGCGTTGGCATCGACTTGCTCAAGCCGGCCGGTTTTGCGCTTGGGCATGCTGGCACTGAGCCACAGCGCCAGCAGCACCTGCAGCGCGGCCGCTGCCACCAGCAGCCAGAGCGGCAGGGTCCAGCTGCCAAGCAGCGCGGAGAGCAAACCCAGGGAGAACGGTCCAATGGCCGCGAACACATAGCCTACCGACTGCGCCAGGCTGGACATGGCCGAGGATTCTTCGACGCTGTCGCCGCTGCGGCTGATGGCGAGCATCACCAGCGGGAACATGGTGAAGCCGATGCCAAGGAATAGGGTGGGCAGCAGGGCCAGCTGGATGGGCAGCAACTCAAGGGTCAGGAAACCCACCAGGGCAGCGCCGCTGGCAATCATGAAGGCCGCACGCAGCAGCCCCTTGGATGCCAGCGCCATGACCAGGATCGTGGCGGGGATGGTGACCAGCTGAAGCCCGCCCAGCAGCCCACCGGCGGCCGTGGCGTCCATGCCGCGGTCGACCAGGATCGAGGGCAGCCAGCCGACGATGCTGTAGACCAGCAGAGCCTGCAGCGTGAACAGCCCGGTGATCAGCAGGCCGCGCCGGGTAGCCAGCAACGGCCAGGGAGAGACGTGGACCGCGGCGTTCGACTCGTTCCGGTTCCGGCGAGCGCCCAGGGCCAGCGGCGCCACCACGGCCAGGGTTGCCAGCGTCGGGATGGCCCAGACGCCCAGGGCCGCCAGCGGTGAATCCAGTTGCAGGGCAATGGGAACGCTGATGCCGGAGGCGAGCGCCGCGCCGGCGGACATGGTGATGGAGTAGAGGCTGGTGATGCCCGCGGTGCGCTGCGGGAAGTACTTGCGCACGAAGGAGGGCATGGCCACGTTGCACACAGCCAGGCCCGACATCGCCACGATGGTGCCCAGCAGGAGCATGGAGGTGGCGGGGGCCAAACGGATTGATAGCCCGGCGGTGAGCAGAACCAACGCCAACACCATGGAGCGTTCCAGTCCCATCAGCCGCATCAGGCGGGTGGCCGCCAGCCCGGCGAAGGCAAAACACAGCACCGGGATCGTGGGCAGCAGCGCCGCGACCAGCGGACCGTAACCGAGCAGTTCCTGCAGGGCCGGGAAGAGCGCGGCGGCACTGGCCACGGCGACACGGAGATTCACGCCCAGCAGCACGATGGCCACCAGGGCCAAAGCCATGGTGGCCTTGCGGTAACCGCCGGAGCTGGCCGGCGCGGAGGCCTTTGCCGTTGCGGATGATGGTGCGGGGAGTGAATCTACCTGTTCGGTCATTGCTTAAACGTTAGACGTCTGATGTTTGAGGGTCAAGCCCTGCGCACTGTGCGATGCCGCGCAGTGGCGCCTGGCAATACCCACCGACAGCCGGAATGCCGCGGCAGTGCGGTAGCCTACGGGCAGGCTCAACGCGCGCCGGCACCGGACGCTTGACCCTGTGATTCGACACGCGATCCGAACGTCAAGCGACGGCGCAACAGCAGCACCAACCAGATGCCCACGGCGCTGAAGGCGCAGGTCATGACCCAGGAGGCCTGCCAGCCTCCGGCCAGCACGGCAACCCAGGCCAGGATGAACGGACCGATAAAGTTACCGACGTTGAACAGCTGTTGCATCAACCCGATCACGGCACTGACCGAACCACCCGAGGGCGCCAGGTCCACGCCGATCCGGCTGAAGACCGCCGGGGCCATGCCGCCAACCAGCGAGAACACCGCGGCGCAGGCCAGCGCCCCGACCATGCCCCCGCCGATCTGTACCCACGGCAGCGCAAAGAACCCGATCGATGACACCGCCATCAACAGGAAGGCAAACACCAGCAGCACCGACGGGCTGCGGCCGGATTGCAGCATCCGCCCGGCCACCACTGCGCCAATGATATTTACCCCACCCACGCCGGCGGAGAACAACCCGGCGGTCAGCGCAGAGATCCCGAAGGCCCCGTAAATCGCGGGCAGGAATCCCATGACCGCCATCCATTGGACGGTATAGCAGGCAAAGCCCAGCCCTGTCAGCCACGGCGCCGGCTGGCGCGCGGTGGCCACGATCTGGCCGCGCACTCCGGACTCCGTATGACGGGCGCGACGGTCATCGGGCACCAGCCTGGCCAGCGGAAGCAGCATCGCCAGGCTCAGCAGCGCCATCGCCACCCATAGCCAGCGCCAGCTGGTCCAGTCAAGCATGAGGCTCGATAGCGACAGGCCAGCCAGGGTGGCTAAACCCTGGAACGAACCCCAGGCGCCCATGGCCCTGTTCAGTTCCGTCGGCGCGCAGTTCAGCCGGATCAGCGCCGGCGCCAGCACGGTACACAGCACAAAGCCGATGCCTTCAAGCAGCCGGGAGCACAGCAGCACGAGCGCATCCGGTGATGCAGCTCCGAGCAGCGACCCGACCCCGAGCAGCAGCAGGCCGAGCATCAAGAGCCTGCGCAGGCCGTAGCGCTCGCCGCACCAGGCGGCCAGCAGGCCTCCGAGCATGCTCGCCACCTGGATGACACCGAGCAGCACCCCGGAAAAGAGCAGGTCGAAATGCAGTTCGGCCTGCAGTTGCTGCAGGGCCGAAGGCAGCTTCCAGATGTGCGTCGCGGCCACGACGCCCACTCCGACAACGCTCAGCCACGCGGCCGCGTTGGGTCCGGCCGCGACTTGCGTCGTGGTGCTGTCGCTGGTCGCCATCGATCACTCCCGTATACCTGCAGGACGGCCACCCGGCCGATCCTTCGCCAGCCTGCCGGAGGCCGCCGCGCTCGGTGCGATAGCTTTTCGCCCAATGGAAACACTAGGTCATCTTTAACCCCGGCCATGCCAGCGCCCGTACCATGGATAGACCGAGGACCGGATGGACGGTCCGGCGCCGTTCATGCAGCGTCCGCCACGTGCCACGTGTCGCGGCATTCGAAGTTTTCCGGAGTTGTTTGATGGCCAATGCCACGCCGCGCCAAGCGCGCACCCAGTCAGCCCAGCCCTCCGCCCGCGGGCAGTCGGTGACCTCGCGGGCGCTGGCCCTGCTGGGCGCCTTCGACTCCGAACACCCGCGGCTGACCCTCAGCGAGATGTCGCGGCGCGCCGGACTTCCGGTGGCCACCGCCCACCGGCTCATCGCCGAACTGCAGGATTGGGGCGCGCTGCACCGCTCGGGCCAGGAATATTTCATCGGGCACCGGCTCTGGCAGTTGGGACTGCTGGCCCCGACCCACCAGAACTTTGCCGAGCTGGCCGCCCCGTATATGCAGGACGTTTTGTTTGTCACGCAGAACGTGGTCAACCTGTTTATCCTGGACGGCCACCAGGTGCTCCTGCTTGAACGCATGTCCGGCACCCGCGTGGGCGCCCCCTTCCGGCGCGTGGGCGACCACCTGCCACTGCATGCCTCGGCCGCAGGAAAGGTCATGATGGCCTTCGGCGAGCCCGAACTGCTGGAGGTCGGGCTCGAACATCTGAACCGGCTGACCGACCGGACCATCACCTCGCCCTCCAAGCTGCGCACCGAGGTGTCCCGGGCGCGCGAGAACGGCTACGCGACCACCCATGGGGAAGCCGGAAGCCACAACTACGGCATCGCGGTTCCGGTGATGTCGCTGACCGGCCGCTGCGTGGCAGCGCTGGGCGTGGTCACCCTTGAACGCCCCGCCTCCGTGGGTGCCGTGGTCCCGGTGCTCCGCATTGCCGCCCGCAGCATTGCCCGTCGAATCGGCACGTCGATGGCGAACTGACAGGCGCCGAACCCGCCGCGAACGGCGATCTTCCATTGGGTGGAAAGCTTGGACAATTGTGTTGCACGCTACACCTACGCTGGGGTCACACCTCGCCTCCGGATTCCGGACCGAAAACTCGCACCAATAGCACCCAGGAGCGGTAGAGCATGACTATCACTGCCCCCATCCAGGCCCCGGCCATCATCGACACCGTTATCGATGCCGTCGAGCACCCCGCAGACGGCGTTGCGTCGCTGATTCTGCGCCGCGCCGACGGCTCGGACTTCCCCCAGTGGGCGCCGGGCTCCCACATCGACCTGTACCTGACCGATGAGCTGACCCGCCAGTACTCCCTGTGCTCCCCCACCGACGACCTGTCCACGCTGCGCGTCGGCGTGCTGCGCACCCCGGACTCGCGGGGCGGCTCGGCCTGGGTCCACGACCAGCTGCGTGCCGGCGGCGAACTGCGCATCTCCGCACCGCGCAACAACTTCCCGCTGGTGGATTCGCGCAAGTACCTGTTCCTCGCCGGCGGCATCGGCATCACCCCGATCATCCCGATGCTGCGCGCCGCCGAAGCCCAGGGCAAGGAATGGACCCTGTACTATGGCGGACGCTCACGCGACACCATGGCCTTCGCCCAGCAGCTGGAAGACGAGTTCGGCGCGCAGAAGGTCCGCATCATCGCCGAGGACGAGTCCGGCCGCCTGGACCTGCAGCAGATCCTGGGCATGCCCCGCGCCCACATGCTGGTCTACGCCTGCGGCCCGGGCGGCATGCTCGGGGCGGTGGAGGACTTCTGCATGGGCTGGCCTCCCGGCGCACTGCACACCGAGCGCTTCGCCGCAGACAACCTGGGCGTGGGCGGCAACACCGAACCGTTCGAGGTTCAGCTCGCGCTGACCGGCACCACCCTGAGAGTGGAGACCAACCAGACCATTCTCGAAGCAGCCGAAGAGGTCGGCGTCCGGGTGCTCTCCAGCTGCCGCGCCGGACTGTGCGGCACCTGCGAAACCCGCATCATCAGCGGCGAGGCGGAACACCGCGATGCCGCCCTCTCCCAGGCGGACAAGGACGCCGGAGACGTCATGATGGTCTGCGTTTCCCGCGCCGCCGCCGGTTGCAGCAAGCTCGTTCTCGAACTCTAAAGGATTCCCATGTCAACCACGACACAAGCACCGGTGTTCCGCGAAGATCCGTTCGACGTCGCGGCGATCGCCGATCCCTACCCATTCTTGGAACGGCTGCGCGCGGCCGGCCCGGTCAGCTACCTGGAAGCCACCGGCAGCTACGCCATCAGTGGCTACGAGGAGGTCTACGAGGTCCTCACCGACTTCGAGACCTACTCCTCCGCCGGCGGCCTCGGCCCCCGGGACATCCGCAAGGACGAGGCTTGGCGCCCGCCGAGCATCCTGGAGTCGGATCCGCCGATCCACACCCTGATGCGCCGCGCACTGACCGGTGTCATCAACCCCGGTACCGTGCGCGCGCTGCGCGGTCCCTTCACCCCGCCGGCCGTTGAGCTCACCGAGCAATTGGCCACGCTTCAGGGCTTCGACGTCGTCAAGGACCTGGCCGAAAAGTACCCGATCCGCGTCTTCCCGGATGCCGTGGGCACCCCGGAAGAAGGCCGCGAGCACCTGCTGCCGTACGGAAACATGGTGTTCAACGCCTTCGGTCCGGAAAACTACATCTTCCAGCAGGCCTTCGCCGAGGCCGACGTGCACACCGCCGCGGTCATGCACGCCTGCCAACGCGAGTCGCTGTCCGAGAACGGCTTCGGGGCCAAGATCTGGGCCCGCGTCGAAGACGGCCTGATCACCGAGCAGCAGGCCACCTTGCTGGTGCGCGCGCTGCTCTCGGCCGGTGTGGACACCACGATCTTCGGCATTGGCAACACCCTCTCGGTGCTGGCCCGCGAGCCGGAGGTCTGGGCCGAACTGCGCCGCCAGCCCAACCTGGCGAAGTTCGCCATCGACGAGGCGCTGCGCCTGGAGTCGCCGTTCCAGAAGTTCCACCGCACCGTCTCCGTCGACACGGAGCTGGGCGGCGTACATCTGCCAGCCGGAACCAAGGTGCTGGTATTCCTCGGCGCGGCGAACCGCGACCCGAACAAATGGGGTCCGGACGCCGACAAGTTCAGCTTCGACCGCTCTTCCTCCGGCCACGTGGCCTTCGGAATGGGCCTGCACCAGTGCGTGGGTCAACCGATCGCACGCCTGGAGATGGAAATCGTGCTCCAGCAACTCCTGGAGCGCGTTGAAACCATCACCCCGGCCGCCCCTGCGGTGCCGATCATCCACAATGTGCTGCGCGGCTTTGAATCGCTGCCAGTGACCATCACCGCGGCGCGCTAAGCGCCGCAACCGATGGGATTCTCCGCCCACAACCACCGTTGTCCGGCGGAGAATTTCATCTCCGCCCACGCTCCTTAGGGCTTCTGTACTCCCCCAACATCCCTCCAACGGCAACGAAGCCGCCCTCACTCACTTGGGAAAACCATGACTCAGACAACTCCGGCACCCTCCGTGCCCCGCAAGTCCTCGAACTCCAATCCTGCGACGTGGAGCAGTCGAAAGCGGACCGCCTACGGGTGGCTCGTAACCGTCATGCTGCTGATTCTGATGATGATCAGCTGGGCCGACAAGGCCATCCTCGGCATTGTTGCGGTTCCGCTGATGAAGGACCTGGGAATCACCCCGGCCGAATTCGGCCTACTTGGCAGCGCGGTATTCGCGCTTTTCGGCGTCGCCCAATTCGTCGCCGCCCCCATTGCCAACCGCATCCAGGCCAAGTGGATCCTGCTGGTCCTGTGCATCGTCTGGTCGATTGCCCAGGTCCCGGTGTTCCTCTTCGCCTCGCTGCCCGCACTGTGGTTCAGCCGGCTGTTGCTGGGCGCCGGCGAGGGGCCGCTGGCCCCGATCACGATGCACGCCGTGTACAAGTGGTTCCCGATGCGCCGCTCGGCCACCCCGGCCGCGTTGGCCTCGGCCGGCGTCACCCTCGGTGTGGTCGCCTTTGCCCCGGTGATCGCCTACGTCACCGCAGAATTCGGCTGGAAGAGCGCGTTCATCTTCGTGGCCCTGGTGGGTGTCGTATGGAGCGTGCTGTGGCTGTTCATCGGCAAGGAAGGACCCTACACCTCCGTCCAGGCTGAGATGGAGATCGAAGGCACCAGCCCGCTGGAAGGTGCCAAGTCCGTGGTCGCGGACACCAAGGTCCCGTACCTGAAGTCGTTCCTGACCCCCAGCTGGCTGATCGCCGTGCTGTGCTCCTTCCTGGGCTACTGGACCTTCACCGTGGCGATGACCTGGTTGCCGGCCTACTTCGAAACCGTGATGGGCACCAGCACCCAGAAGGGCGGATCGCTGATCGCCCTGCCAGCCATCTGGGGCGCCATTTCCACCGTGGGGCTGTCCTGGCTCACCCAGGTGCTGGGCAACCGGGGCCTGAGCACCCGCGTCTCCCGCGGGCTGGTTCTGGGCGGATCGGCCGTCTTCTCCGGCGTCATGGTGCTGCTGGGCACCGCGGCCGACTCCCAAGGCGCGGCACTGGCCTTCTTCACCTTCGGCTTCGGCACCGCTCCGGCACTGTTCGCCATCACCTACCTGGTCGCGGCGGAAACCACCAGCATTGCCCAGCGTGGTGCGGTCCTGCAGATCACCAACGCATTCCTGACCGCGGGCGGCCTGTTCGCCCCGGCCGTGGTCGGCGCCATGGTCAGCGCCGCCGCCACCCCGGCCATCGGCTACGAGCAGGCGTTCGTGCTCACCGGAGTCATGATCGCGGTCATCGGCGTCGTCGCCTGCCTGGGGATCAACCAGCAGCGCGACCGCAAGAAGCTGGGCCTGGAGGTCTAATCCCCCCCTCTCTTGGCCTTGAGGTCCACCGCACACTGAGCGGCCCGCCCCATTGGTGGCGGGCCGCTCAGTGTTTTGATCCGAGAGACCGGACGTGGGTGGCGGCAGCTGGGTTCGGCGTTGCGGGCACACCCTCATCGTTGTGCCATGAGACGTCCTCATGGCCACTTGCCATGGCAAGGTCCAGTGCTGCGGAAGGCGGGGGCATCAGGCGTCGCGTAGGCCGTCATGGATTCCGGGCAAGAGCTCGGCGCACCGGTCAGGCATCTGGCGAGAGCCCGGGAGCGCGGCCATCAGTAAAGATGCGGCCTATGACGTGGGCCCGCGAAAACGGACCCACGAAGACCCCGCCATGCCCAACCCACGGCACGACCCGTCGATCCGGGCCATGCTCCACCGGCCAAGGTGGGCTAGGCTGTGCGATTAACATGGCGAAAGGGTCCGATGAAAAAGACGATGCTCTTCGCCGGTGTCGCGGTATTGCTTATGCCCGCGTTCCTTTTGGCCGGATGCGCCAGCACCACCAGTCGGTGTTTGCCCGGTGCACTAGAGATTTCACCCGGCAGTGCAGTGCCCGGTTCGGCGGTGACGATTTCCTCTGAGCCCACGGCATGTGACCTTCAGATCGCCAATGGAACAATCTACGGGTACACGCTGGTCGCCGAAGCTCACGGTGACGACCCGGTTGACCTGGGATCAACGCCCGTCAACTCGGACGGTTCCTTTTCCAGCGCTGTCCTGATACCGGAAGATTTCCCATCCGGAAACGCCACCCTGCTTGTCACCGGCAGCGCCTTTGATGATTGCGTTCTTGGTGACTCCTGCGCCGCATATTCAGCGGCGTTGAGGATCAGGTAGCCTGTTTTCTTTTCGTTACAACAGTTCAAGACGCCATCGGCAGATGAAACCAACCCTGAACCATGCTTGATGATTCGATGACGTATTGGCCCGGACGAGTCCGGTTGCGGTTCGCTTAAATAGAGCCGGGGCCCTCAGATGTATCCTTGGGCCCCGGTGGGAAACGCTGCCGCTAGATGCGCGCGGCGGCTGGCGCGCCGGTCACGCTGAAGCGCTGTCCGCTGGTGGCCACGTTGACCTGACCGCTAAAGGTGCTCGCTGCGCGGGTGCGCCATTCCTCCACGCTGGCCACGCCGGCCAGATGCGATAGCACCAGCTGGCCCGCCCCGCAGGCTTCGGCGATCCGGCCGGCACCCTCCGGCGACGTGTGTGATTCGCGCTGGTGGTTGATGAATGTCGGGCTGAATCCCATGGAGGTGAAGAAGTCCAGGTTGACGGCCTCATGCACGAGGATGTCGGTCCCGCGGGCCAGTTCGACCAGCGCGGGGCACTCGGCGGTATCCCCGGAAAACGTCACCGAACCGTGCGCGGTGTCGAAGCGGAACGCAAAGGCCGGGTAGACCGGCGGGTGCAGCACCAGCACGGCGGTGACCTTCACCCGTTCGTCCTCGAACACGACGAACGGACGGTGCCCGGCACCCTGCTCGACCGAAGGGATCTCGATCTCGTGCACGTCCAGCAGCGAGGTCATTTCCGGGCGGGCCTCATCGGTCACGCGGATGTCCAGGTCGTAGGAGAATGCCTGCAGGGTATGGGAAACCAGGTCCTTGGTTCCCGAGAGCTTGTCCCCGCGCACATGCTGCGGGTCGCGTCCGGGGCCGTAGACCCCCACCGGCGAGGTGAACCCGTCCACGGGCTCGCCCCAGTTCCACAGCAGGTAGGCGGGAAGCTCGCCCACGTGGTCCGAATGCAGGTGCGTGATGAACCCGGCGACGAAGTCCTGGCCGCGCAGCCCGGCCTGGTGGGCAGCGCGAACGCAGCCCAGGCCGAAGTCCACCATGTAGTATTTTCCGTCGACCACCAGCGCGCTGGCCATGCCGTTTTCCTTGCCGCGAATAGCGGGGCCGGCGGCCGTGCCCAGGGTGATGAGTTCCGTTACTGACGTCATGCTCAATTGCTTTCCTTGAAAATCTGCGAGGTGCCGGTCAGCCGTGGGTCCGGGCGTTGATGGTGCGTGGTTCCAGGTACTCGTGCAGTCCCCAGGCCCCGCGCTCTCGTCCGGTGCCCGAGGTCTTCCAACCGCCAAAGGGTGCGTCCAACTCGACCACGGTGTGCTGGTTGATCCACACGGTGCCGGCTTCGATCTCGAAGGCGGCCTGTCGTGCCCGCTCCAGATCCGGCGACCAGATGGAGGCGCCCAGGCCGAAGGGGCCGTCGTTGACATGGTCGATGACCTCGCCCAGGTCGTCGTAGCCGATGATCGGCAGGGCGCTGCCGAATTGTTCCTCGTCGACCAGTCCCATGCCCGGGACGGCGTCGGTGATGATCGTCGGCTCCATGAAGTAGCCGGGCAGGTCGCAGCCGACCCCGCCTCCGTGGGCCACCCGCGCACCGGAGGACACCGCCGAGGACACCAGTTCGCGCACGGTCTCGCGCTGCTTCTGGTTGTGCATCGGGCCCATGGTGGTTCCCTCCGCGATGCCGTGGCCCAGCGACAGCTTGGCGCTTTCGGCCACGATCGCCTCGGTGAAGCGGGCCTGCAGGTGGCGCGGCACATAGGCGCGCTTCACCGCCATGCACACCTGGCCGGCGTTGCGGAAGGCGCTGCCCACGATGCCACGCGCGGTAGCTTCCAGGTCGGCGTCTTCCAGCACAATGGCCGGGTCGTTGCCGCCCAGTTCGAGGGTGACGCGCTTGACCGATGCCGTGGCGCTCGCGGCGACCGCGGTACCGACATCGGTGGAACCGGTGAAGGAAATCTTGCGCACCTGCGGCAGGCTGGCCAAAGCCACGTTGACGGTGCGGCGGCTGCTGGTACGCACCTGCAGCACACCGGCGGGCAGGACCTCGTTGACCAGGTCCACCAGGGCCATGGTGGACAGCGGGGTGGTGGCCGATGGCTTGGCGATGACGGTGCAGCCGGCGACCAGCGCCGGGGCCAACTTGACGCACAGCAGCGAGATCGGGAAATTCCACGGGGTGATGGTTCCGACCAGGCCCACCGGGCGGTACTGCACCTGGAGGCTGCGGCCATCGCGCTGCGGCAAGTCCTCGGACTCGTTCCAGGCGAGGTCCGCATAGTAATCGAAGAGGTCAGCGGCGAGGCGGAACTCGCCAATGGCCTCCATAAGCACCTTGCCCTGCTCGCGGGAAAGCAGGCGGCCAAGCTGCGGGGCCCTGGCGCGGATGCGCTCGGCGACCAGGCGCAGCATGCCACGGCGCACCTCGCGGTCCGCCGCCCAGGCCCGTGCAGCGCCGCGGGCTGTGGCGATGGCGGCTTGCACATCGTTCTCGGTGTGCTCGGGAGCCTGCCCGATCACCTCCAAGGTGGCCGGATCAAGCACATCGTAAACTGGCACAGGCATGTGCATCCTCCCTGATGAAAAACTTTGCTTGTAGTTAGCTTGTCGCTTTACGTTCGGGCGAGCGTCCCAAGCTTCCATTGGATGGAAAACGTGTCGGCGACCACTGGCCGCATGCCCGACGATGAAAGCACTACGAAGGCACGGCTTGGCCGGCGCCGACACCAGCCTAAGGAGCACACATGTCACTGACCGGCCTGCCCGTCGTCGTCACCGGAATCTCCTCCGGGATCGGCGCCGCCACTGCGGCGCTGCTGATCTCCCAGGGATACCAGCTGATCGGCGTCGACCGCACCGAACCTTCCGATTTCCCGGGCGCGTTCATCCACGCCGACCTGTCGTCCCCGCAGGGCATTGCGGACGTTGTGTCCCGGGTGCAGGAGCTGGCCCCAGCCGGGCTGCGCGGGCTGGCGAACATCGCCGGCGTCCCGGGCACCGCCCCGCTGGCGACCGTGCTGTACGTCAACGTCTTCGCGGTGCGCGAGCTGGCACGCCAGCTGGCCCCGCTGCTGGTCGAGGGTGCTTCCGTGGTCAACCTTGCCTCCTCCGTGGCCACCGGCTGGCGCATCATGGCCGCGGAATGCCGCGGCTTCGCGCTGGCCCAGGACCAGCAGGATGCAATTCAGCAGGCCGCCGATTCGCCGCAGATCGCGGACAACAGCTACTTGTTTTCCAAGCAGTGCGTCCGCCTGCTCACCGAACAGCTGGCGGCCGAGTTCGTGGCGCAGCGCATCCGTGTCAATTCCGTGAGCCCCGGCCCGGTCCAGACCCCGATCCTGGAGGACTTCAAGAAGGACCATGGACAGGACAAGGTGAACTCCGCCGCGCAGTTGCTGGGCCGGTTCGCAGTGCCGGAGGATATCGCCGAGGTCATCGGCTACCTGCTTTCCGAGCAGCCCGGATGGGTCAATGGCTCGGACATTCGCGTGGACGGCGGCCTGGTGGCCCACCGTTCAAGCACCGTGGCCATCGCGACCACATAGCCGCGCCCATTCCCGAGGAAAAGCACTGGGAACAGCCGAGTGTCGCAGTTCGGCCCCAAGCATTGATGACCGTTATGGGACCGCGCATACTCGGTTACCTCGGCCGGTTTTGCGGTGAGTGCATTCTTCTTGTCGTTCGGTGTCCGCCAGCGAGGCTGTTGTCGAGTTATCGAACGACTCAGATCCAACCGCTGCAACAAGTGGGACCGCTGCTCAGGAGCCCACGGCATACCGGCGCTCGGGCCGCCCGACCCCGCCGTACTTCAGGCTGACCTGGGCGATCCCCTCTTCGGCAAGATATTCGAGGTACCGGCGAGCGCTCACCCGCGAGGTGCCGAGCTTTTCCGCGGTTTCGCTGGCTGAAATCGGGCCCGCGGATTCGCGCAGGATCCGCTCGACAAGTCCCATGGTTTCAACGCTGCAGCCCTTGGGCAGCGGCTTCCTGCTCTGCCCGCCCAGCCCGAAGAGCCGGTTGACGTCCTCTTGGTCCAGCGGCTGGTCGGGCGCGCGCAGCGAACGGTAGGTCTTCCGGTAGTGCTCCAGGCGGTCGTGCAGGTCCTCGCGGGAGAACGGCTTCATCAGGTAGTGGACTATTCCACCGCGCAGAGCCCGACGCACGGTCTCCATTTCGCGGGCGGCGCTGATCACGATCACGTCCAGTTCCGGTTTGGCATCGCGCAGGTGCTGGAGCAGGTCCAAGCCGTTCATGTCCGGCAGGTGGATGTCCAGCAGCACGAGGTCGGGCTGCAGCGTATTCACCGCGCGCAGCGCTTCGACAGCGGTGTAGGCGACACCCACCACCTCATAGCCGGGTTCGCTGTTCACGAATCCTGAATGGACCTTGGCGACCATGAAATCGTCATCGATCACCAGTACCTTGATCACGCGGTTTTCCTACTTTCTGAGTGTAGCGGTGAAACGGGCGCCGTCGTCGTTGACTGCCTGCACGTCGCCGGAGCGCCTGCGGCAGACCAGCCGGGTCAGCGCCAGCCCGAACCCCCGGCCGCCGGCGCTGGAACTGTCCTTGGTGGAGTAGCCCTGGGTGAAGATCTCGGCGAGTTCGGCCTCGTTGATTCCCACCCCATTGTCCCTGACGACGACGGTGACCTGCCCGCCGGTCCCTGCCACCGAAATCCGGATGGCCGGGTCCGAGGTTTCGCCGACCGCATCCATAGCGTTGTCCAGCAGGTTCCCGATGACCGTGGTGAGGTCGCGGGCCAGCTCGTCGTCGCAGCGTTCAAGCCGCGATTCCTCGCCCAGCTGAACCTTGATCCCCTTTTCGGTGGCCACGCTGGTTTTGGCGATCAGCAACGCGGCGATGGTCGGGTCGGCTATGCGGGCGGCGATGTCCTCGAAGATGCGGCTGCGGCTGAAGCTGACCCCGTCGATGAAGTTCACCACCTCCGCGTACTCCCGCAGCTGCACCAGTCCGGAAATCGTGTGCAGCTGGTTGGCGAATTCGTGGGTCTGGGCGCGCAGCATGTCGGTGGTGGCCTTGGTGTCGCCGAGCTCCTGCTCCAGCAGCGTCAGGTCCGTCCGGTCGCGCAGGGTGGTGACCGATCCCAGGTCCCGTCCGGAAGAGGAGACCAGCATGCGGTTGAAGACGATGACCTTCTCCCCCACCAGCATCTGCCGGTCCGGGATCGGCTGCTCGATCATCAGCGCCTGGCTCACGGCCTTGGGCACGTCCAGCTCCTCCAGCGTACGGCCCACGCACTGCGCGGGCAGTTCGAGCAGGTGGCGTGCCTCGTCGTTGACCAGGGTGATCCGACGGTCAGAGCCGATGGACACCACTCCCTCGCGCACCCCGTGCAGCAGCGCCTCGCGGTACTCCACCAGCCCGGCGATCTCCGCCGGCTCCATGCCCAGGGTCTGCTTCTTGACCCGGCGCGAGAGCAGCACCGACCCGACGCCGCCCAGCAGCACCGAGACCAGCAGCACCACGGCGGTGGTCGGGGCGACCTCGCTGAAGATCTCCTCGGTGCTCGGATAGTTCTGCCCGACGCTCACGAATCCCACCATTTCGCTGCCCAGGTCGTAGACCGGGACCTGGGCGACAAGCACTCGGTTTCCGCCGCGTTTCACGTCCCCGGTCCAGGCCCTCCCGGCGAGCACGGTGCTCTCCGGCGGCATGGCTTTCGTGCCGATGTCCTCCGGCCGGCTGGAGGTGAGGATGACCCCGTCGCTGCCGGAGATGCTGACGAAACGCAGCCCGGAGACGCTGCGCACGGTTTCGGCCATGGCCGGCAGCGCGGCGCCCTGCCGCGGCTCGGCGTCCGGGAGCAGCGTGCGCAGCAACGGGTTGGCCGCCAGCGATTCGGCCGCGGACAGGCTGCGCCGGCCTTCGGATTCCTCGAAGCTGTCGATGGCCTGCCCGACGGTCAGGGCAATCACCCCGACCAGCACCACGCAAATCAGCAGCAGCTGCAGGATCAGGTACTGGCCGGCTAGGGTGAACTTGAATCTGGGCCCGGCGGAAGCAGGGGCACCGGCTGCTGGCATCAGCACTCCTTCGGCCTTCGCATCCCGCCCCGCACCGACGGTGCGGCAACATTGGGATGGGGTAGATTTTTGCGACTTCACTACCCCATCATGTTCGAGACCTGAATCACAGGCTCCCGTCCGGTTACACAATGAACATTATCTACTTTGTGTACGCAAGAGTGAGCCGTGTCACCGCCGCGCATAGCGTGGAGGAATTCCACTCACCCACCGATTCGATGAGGAATCACCATGCGAACATTCAAGACCCTGCGCCTGGCCGCCGTCGCCGCCGGCCTAGCCCTGGCCGCCACCGGCTGCGGAGTGACCAGCTCCGGCACCGACTCCAGCGAAGCACCGGCCGCGTCCGGCCCGGTCGAGGGCCTGCGGATCCTGGTGCCGAACACCCCCGGCGGCGGCTATGACACCACCGCCCGCGTGGCCGCCAAGGTCATGGAGGAAACCGACATCGCAGCCAACCCCGAGGTCTTCAACCTCGCCGGGGCCGGCGGCACCGTGGGCCTGGCCCGCATCGTCAACGAGTCCGGCAACGGCGACCTGGCCATGCTCATGGGACTTGGCGTGGTCGGCGCCAGCTACACCAACGACACCGACGCCAAGCTGACCGACACCACCCCGATCGCCAAGCTCATCGAGGAGCCCGGCGCGATCATGGTCTCCAAGGACTCCGAGTTCAAGACCATCGACGATCTGGTCGAGGCCTGGAAGAAGGATCCGGGCAGCATCAGCGTCGGCGGCGGCTCCTCACCGGGCGGCCCGGACCACCTGCTGCCGATGCAGCTGGCCCAGACCGTGGGCATCGATCCGACCAAGGTGAACTTCGTGTCCTACGACGGCGGCGGCGACCTGCTGCCGGCCATCCTGGGCAACAAGGTCGATGTGGCCGCCTCGGGAGCCGGCGAGTACATGCAGCAGATCGAGAAGGGCGAGATCCGCGTGCTGGCCACCAGTGGCGATAAGCGCCTGGAGAACGTGGACGCTCCGACCTTCATCGAGTCCGGCATCGACCTGAACTTCACCAACTGGCGCGGCGTGGTCGCCCCGCCGGAGATCTCCGAGGCTGACAGGGAAAAGTGGATCAACGTGCTGACCACCATGCACGAGTCCGACGCCTGGAAGCAGGCGCTGGAAACCAACGGCTGGACCGACGCATTCATCACCGGCGATGAGTTCTCCTCCTTCCTCACCGAGCAGGACCAGCGTGTGGCCGACGTGCTGAAGGCCCTGGGGCTGGCGTGAGCCAGGTAGCCACGCCGGCGAAGAAACGCGTCGAACTGCTGTTCGCCGCGTTTCTTTTCCTGATCGGCGTCCTGGTGCTCGTTGACGCGTCGCAGATCCATGTGACGTACTCCCAGGCCGACCCGGTGGGACCCAAGACGGTCCCCTACCTGGTCGCCGGGCTGCTGATGGCCTCGGCCATCGCCCTGGGCGTGACGGTGCTGCGCGGCAATCTGGCCGAAGGCGACGAAGGCGAGGACGTCGATCTGGGCCAGCCGACGGACTGGAAGACGCTGCTGCCGCTGGTCGGCGTGTTCGTGCTGAACATCGTGCTGATCAACTGGGCCGGCTGGGTCATCTCCGGCACACTGCTGTTCTTCGGATCGGTGCTCGCCCTGGGCGGCCGCCGCTACGTGCTGACCTTCCTCATTTCGCTGCTGCTGGCCGTGGGCTCCTTCTACGGCTTCTATCTGGGCCTGGGCATCAAGCTGCCGGCCGGAATCCTTCAGGGGGTGCTGTAGATGGATACCCTGAATCTGCTGATGGAGGGCTTCGCTTCCGCGCTGACCCCGATCAACCTGCTGTTCGCCTTCCTTGGGGTGCTGCTGGGCACCGCCGTGGGCGTGCTGCCGGGCATCGGCCCGGCCATGGCCATCGCGCTGCTGCTGCCGGCCACCTACGGCATGCAGACCGATGCGGCGCTGATCATGTTCGCCGGCATCTATTACGGCGGCATGTACGGCGGGTCGACCACCTCGATCCTGCTGAACACCCCGGGCGAATCCGCCACGGTGATCACCGCGATCGAAGGCCACAAGATGGCCAAGGCCGGGCGCGCCGCGCAGGCGCTGGCCACCGCCGCCATCGGCTCGTTCATCGCCGGCACCATCGGCACCGCGCTGCTGGTGGCCTTCGCCCCGATCGTGGCTGACTTCGCGGTCAGCATGGGCGCCCCGAGCTACATGGCCATCATGCTGCTGGCGCTGATCACCGTCACCGCGGTGCTCGGCTCCTCCAAGATCCGCGGGTTCGCCTCGCTGGGTCTGGGCCTGGCCATCGGCCTGGTCGGCATGGACCCGGTCTCCGGCCAGAACCGCCTGGTCTTCGGTTTCGCGCCGCTGGCCGACGGGCTGGACATCGTGGTGGTGGCCGTGGCGATCTTCGCCATCGGCGAAGCGCTGTGGATCGCCGCTCACCTGCGCCGCACCCCGGTGAAGACCATCCCGGTGGGCACCCCGTGGATGGGCAGGCAGGACTGGAAACGCTCCTGGAAGCCGTGGCTGCGCGGCACCGCGTACGGCTTCCCGTTCGGCGCGCTGCCGGCCGGCGGCGCCGAGGTACCCACCTTCCTGTCCTATGTCACCGAGAAGAAGCTGAGCAAGCACCCGGAGGAATTCGGGCACGGCGCCATCGAGGGAGTCGCCGGCCCGGAGGCGGCGAACAACGCCTCGGCCGCCGGCACGCTGACCCCGATGCTCACCCTGGGCCTGCCGACCAACGCCACCGCCGCGGTCATGCTGGCATTCCTGGTGCAGAAGGGCATCCAGCCCGGCCCGTTCCTGTTCGACAACGAGCCGGACCTGCTATGGACCATGATCGCCAGCCTGTTCATCGGCAACGCCCTGCTGCTGCTGATCAACCTGCCGCTGGCGCCGATGTGGGCCAAGCTGCTGAAGATCCCGCGCCCGTACCTCTACTCCGGGATCCTGTTCTTCGCCACGCTCGGCGCCTTCGCCGTCAACTTGCAGGCCACCGACCTGGTGCTGCTGCTGGTCATCGGCGCGCTGGGCTTCGCGATGAGGCGCTTCGGGCTGCCGGTGCTGCCGCTGATCCTCGGTGTGATCATCGGCCCGCGCGCCGAGAAGCAGCTGCGCCAGACCCTGCAGCTGTCCAGCGGCGAGGTCTCCGGGCTGTTCGGCGAACCGCTGGCCGTGGCGATCTACGTGATCATCGCGCTGGTGCTGCTCTTCCCGCTGATCCTCAAGCTGGTGCGCCGCCTGCGTGGCGGTTCAGCCCCGGCCCTGGTGGCCCCCGCCACCGGGCCGCTGGACGGGCCCGGCACGCTGGATGCCGCCGCGGAATCTGATACCGCGCAGGAGCAGGACCCCGACCGCGCCGCGCACACCGTGCCGCAGCCGGCCCCGCAGGACGAGCATCGACGGAAGGATCAGCCATGAGCATCGTGGTGGGATACATCCCTTCCCCGGCCGGGGAGGCGGCGCTGGACCGGGCGGTCCTCGAAGCCCGGCGCGCCGGCTGCACCCTGGTTGTGGTGAACTCCTCCAGGGGAGACGCCCCGGTCGACGACCGGCTGATCGACGCCCGGCAGTTCAACGAGCTGGAAGCCAGGCTGGCTGGGGAGGACATCGACTTCTGGATCGAGCGTTTCCCGCAGGGCGGCGACGCGGCGGCCGAGGTGCTGCGCGTGGCCGAGGCCCGCCGCGCGGAGCTGATCGTCATCGGGCTGCGCAAGCGCAGCGCAGTGGGCAAGTTCCTCATGGGCAGCACCGCCCAGCGGATCATCCTGCAGGCCACGTGCCCGGTCTTGTCCCTCAAAGCACCCGACCATTTGTAAACGCAGTTCGGCGAAGGTCGCGGATTCCCCCTTGCGGGATCCACGGCCTTCGCCATGTCCGGTGTGCAGCGGGCAGGCTACCCTTGCAACAGGTAGCGCGAGAGTTCTGCCAGCCGTTCCGGGATCCGCTCCGCCATGTCCTCGGCGCGCAGCCGGTAGTCCAACAAGTGCTCGAGCAGATACCAGGACTGCAGGGAGGGCAGGCGGGACTGCTCGTTGACCGGGCAGCGCTGGTTCGGATCCCAGTAGCCGAAAATCTCCAGCAGCTCAGACTTGTCCATGAACAGCCCCGGCTGCGGCGTGTAGCGCTGCATCCGGTCCGGAATGAATCCCCCGGCGCGGATAAACCACCCGGCGAACGTCGAGTCGCTGTCGATGTCCCGGTCCTTCGGACCCTCCGCCTTGGGCTGGGCCAGCTTCCGGGCCACGTATTCGGCCAGGGCTACCGGGTCCTCCATGAGTTGGCGTCCGCGCCGGGTCGCGGTGAGCACGCCCTTGGCCTTGCGCAGCAGTCCCATCTGCTGGGCCGATTCGCGCAGCCGGATCACCGTGATCATGTTGTTCTCGCGCTTCGTGCTCCCGCTTTCGTAGTCGATGCCATCCAGCCCGGAGCGTTCCACCAGCTCTCCCACGATCTTCGGAGGCAGCCACCCGGCGGCCGAGAGCTTGACCGGGGCGTCGCACAGGGCGGTGAGCACCGCGAAGGACCGCATCAGATCGACAAACCACGGCGGGATCGTGATGCCGCCCGGTTGCAAGCCCAGGCCGATCTGGGCGGCAGGCACGGAGATCGCCCGGCGCAGCTCCGGTTCCATCGTGTCGAACCAGCGGCCCAGTCCGTTGTCGCCGGTGAATTGCGCGGCAAGCATGGCCAGGCGAGCGTCGGCCACGTCCGCGCGGAATTCCGCGGGTTTCAACGGATTCCAGCGTCCGCCGCGCCAGTGCATCCAGGCCACGATGTCCTGCGCTTCGAGGTCCTCCGGCGCCGGGTTGCCCTGGAGGATCGAGAGTTTCTCCTGCCAGCCGTGGATCCCGCCGCTGTCCTCCAGCGGGGCGCGCAGCTGCCCGGCCACCACACGGTAGGGCGCCTCACCCGGTGCCTTGGCCCGCTGCGCTTCAACGGTGATCTTGTGCATCCAGCAGTCTCCGAAGTCGTATTCGAAGTAGAGTTCGCCGCCGGCTGCGGCCAGGGCCTGGCCCAGCGTGGTGGTCTCCTGGGGCTCGCCGACCCCGATCTCCGGCCGGCTCTGCTCTTCGTACCAGGTGATGGCCTGTCCGGCATCCTCGCGGGCATAGGGGACGGCGCTGTGAAACGCTTGGAGGTGCGCATGTTCCCAGCCCATGACGCATTGCAGGGCCAGCCCGGCTTCATCGAGCATGATGCCGTCGTCAATTTCCATGGTGCGCCAGATGGGCGGCGCGGAGCCTTCCAGCACGATTCGCAGTGTGAGCATCCGACGCAGTGGTATCACGTGTGGCATGGCTATGACTCTACCGATGCCGGGCGCCCGACGCTTCCCGCGTCCCACCTCATCGACGCCTGATCTGGCTGGCCGCCGCCGTCGGGCGCGCGGTCGCATTGATGGCCGATATTCACGGCCGATTATCAGCGTCCATACAGCAATGCATGGGTTTTTTCGAGCTATCGGCTGAAATGCCTGCGGAAATAGGGGGAACCGCGCTTGAGGGAATACCGTTAGAGGAGGAAACCCGCTCGTTGGCTCCCGACGGGCCCACCGAGCACCCGGCGCCGTGGCCCCGTTTGGCACGCCTGTCCCCTGTAAAGGCTTTAATCTTGAACGGCAATGCAACCTTCAGACACAACAACGTAGCGCTGCTCTCGGTGAACAGCGTGCTCGCCGACGAGGTGCTCAGCTCCGCCGAGTTCGACGAGCGGCTGGCCCCGAGTCTGAAACGGCTGCGCCTGTCCAAGAAGCTGCTCGAACGCGTCTCCGGGGTCGCCGAACGCCGCTGGTGGTCGGCGGGAACCACCTTCGACGACGCCGCGATCTCGGCCGGCAAGCAGGCGCTGGACGCCGCAGGCATCGAACCCGGGCAGATCGGCCTGCTGATCAACACCTCGGTAACCCGACGCAACCTTGAGCCATCGGTGGCCTCCAAGGTGCACCACGGCCTGGGCCTGCCCTCCTCCGCCATGAACTTCGACATCGCCAACGCCTGCCTGGGCTTCGTCAACGGCATGACCTTGGCCGCGAACATGATCGACTCCGGGCAGATCAGCTACGCGCTGATCGTCGCCGGCGAGGACGCCCAGCCCACCCAGGAAGTCACCTTCCAGCGGCTGAACGACCCGAACTCCACCCGCGAGGACTACCTGCGCCAGTTCGCCACCCTGACCTTGGGCTCCGGCGCGGCAGCCGCGGTCATCGGCCCGGCCGATCTGCACCCGGGCAAGCCGCGGATCCTGGGCGGGGTCTCCCGCGCCGGCACCGCGCACCACGAGCTGTGCGTGGGCGGGCCGGCTGGCATGTACACCGACAGCAAGGGACTGCTGGACAACGGCCTGGAACTGGTGGTCGACGCCTGGGACGAGGCGCACGCCGCCGGCTGGAACTGGAAGTCCATGGACCGCTACGTCACGCACCAGGTCTCCAAGTCGTACACCAACGCCATCATCAAGGCCGTGGGCCTGGTCAAGGACAAGGTCCCGGTGACCTTCCCCAAGTGGGGCAACGTGGGCCCTGCCTCGCTGCCGATGACCCTGTGGCAGGAGGCGAAGTCGCTCAAGCCCGGGGACCGGGTGCTGTGCATGGGGGTGGGCTCGGGACTGAACACCGCGATGATGGAGCTGGCCTGGTGACCGGCCCATTCCCCGGCGTCGCCCAGCAGCACTCCCGCCACCTGACAGTTCCGTCCACCTCCCTGGTCGACGTCCCGGGCACCAGCCACCGCTGGCACCTGCTGGACAACCAGGCTGAACTCGAATCCCGCGGCGTCACCCCGGTCGGCACCCTGCTGTGCGTGCACGGCAACCCCACCTGGTCCTACCTGTGGCGCTCCTTGTTCGCCCACGTCTCACGGCACGCCCTGCCCTGGCGCATCGTCGCGGTGGACCAGCTGGACATGGGCTTCTCCGAGCGCACCGGAGTCTTCCGCCGCCTGGCCGACCGGGTCAACGACCTGGGCGACCTGACCGCTGCGCTGCAGCTGTCCGGCCCGGTCACCACCGTGGGCCATGACTGGGGCGGGATCATCTCCCTGGGCTGGGCCGTGGCCCACCGCGGGCAGCTGGCGAATGTGGTGCTGACCAATACCGCGGTGCACCCGGCCGGCTTCGAGCTGCCCGCCGCGCTGCAGCTGGCCTCCCACCCGGCGGTGCACGGCTGGGGCACCACCAGCACCGATGCGTTCCTGCGGGTCACCCACTCGCTGGCCACCCCCGCGCTGGCCCCCGAGGTCAGGAAGGCCTACATGTCCCCCTACACCAGCGCCGCGCAGCGCACCGGGGTGGGCAACTTCGTCGCAGACATCCCCTTCGCACCCGGCCATCCCAGCCGCCCGGCCCTGGATTCCATCTCCGAGGCCATCCGCGAACTCACCGTGCCGGCCCTGATGCTGTGGGGACCGAAGGACCCGGTCTTCTCCGACCGCTACCTGCGCGACTTGATGGACCGCCTGCCGCAGGCCAAGGTGCACCGCTTCGAGGGCGCCGGGCACCTGGTGGCCGAGGACCGCGACATCGCCACCCCGATCTTCGACTGGCTCCAGTCCGCCGGCGCCGGCGAGACCGTGCGCGCGGGCAGCCTGCAGGACTACCGTCCGATGCTCGCGCAGCTCGACGAGCGCACCGCGGATCACAGCCCCGCGGTGGTGGACATCAGCCCGCCTCGCACGCTGTCCTGGGCGCAGCTCGGCCAGCGCGTGAACGCCCTGGCCAAGGGCCTGGAGCGGATCGGCGTGCGCCCTGGCTCCCGGGTCAACCTGCTGGTCCCGCCGGGCATCGAGCTGACCACGCTGATCTACGCCTGCCTGCGCCTGGGCGCAGTGATCGTGGTGGCCGACGCGGGCCTGGGCACCAAGGGACTGGGCCGGGCCATCAAGGGCGCCGGGCCGCAGTTCCTGATCGGCATCCAGCGCGCGCTCATCGGCGCCAAGACGCTGAACTGGCCGGGCACGCGCATTTCCGCCACGCAGCTGCCGCCGGCCCTGGCCAAGGTCCTTGGCGTCGGGCACTCGGTGCCGCAATTGCTGGAAGCCGGTGCCGCGGGCGCCCCGCAGGCCGGGGACTTCACCCCGGCGGACCCTGACGCGGATGCAGCGGTGCTGTTCACCTCCGGCTCCACCGGCCCGGCCAAGGGCGTGGTGTACACCCACCGCCAGCTGGCCGCCATGCGCGATACGCTGTCCGCCACCTACCAGCTGAAGCCCGGTTCCGCGCTGGTGGCGGGCTTCGCCCCGTTCGCGCTGCTGGGCCCCGCCCTGGGCGCCACCTCGGTGACCCCGGACATGGATGTCACCTCCCCGAAGACGCTCACCGCCGCGGCGCTGGCCGACGCGGCCGCCGCGGTGGGCGCCACCGTGGTCTTCGCTTCCCCGGCGGCTCTGGCCAACGTGCTGGCTACTCGGGACGAGCTGACCACCGCGCAGCGCCGGGCCCTGGAGCAGGTGTCCCTGCTGCTGTCGGCCGGGGCGCCGATCCCGGAGCCGCTGCTGGCCGAGGTCCAGCAGCTGGCCCCGCAGGCCTCGGTGCACACCCCCTACGGCATGACCGAGGCCCTGCCGGTCACCGACATCGACCTGGCCGGCATCCGCGCGGCAGGTTCCGGCAATGGCGTCTGCGTGGGCACCCCGGTCGCCGGGGCCAGCGTGGCCATCGCGGTGCTGGACTCCGCGGGCGAGCCCGCCGCCGAGCCGTCCACCGAGCCCGGGCTGACCGGCGAGATCCTGGTCCGCGCCCCGCATGTGAAGGACCGCTACGACCGGTTGTGGATCACCGAGCAGCACAGCACGTCCATCCCCGGGTGGCACCGCACCGGCGACGTGGGGCATCTGGATACCGAAGGACGGCTCTGGGTCGAGGGCCGCCTGGCCCATGTGCTGCGCACCGCCGGCGGACCGCTCACCCCGGTGGCGGCCGAGAACCTGGCGCAGGGCGTGCCCGGCGCCGGGCGCGCCGCCCTGGTTCCGGTCGGGCCGGCCGGCACGCAGAGCGCGGTCATCGTGATGGAAACCGTGCCTGCCGCCCGCAAGCCGGCCCCGGCATCCCCCGAGCTGGCTCGGCGAATCCGCCGGGCCGTCGCACCCGCCGGCGTCGAGGTCTCGGCCGTGCTGGTGGTTCCCGAGCTGCCCACGGACATCCGCCACAATTCGAAGATCGACCGGGCTCACCTGGCCGGCTGGGCCGCCGCCACGCTGGCCGGAGGAAGGATCCGCAAGCCATGACACCACGCAACCAGCCGATGACCGCACGCCGGGTGCTGGTCACCGGCGCCAGCGGCATGCTCGGCGCAGCCGTCGCGCAGCTGCTGCGCAAACAGGGCCACCACGTGCGCACCTTCCAGCGCCGCGCCTCGCACGGCGCCACCGACGAGGTGCTGGGATCGCTGACCGACCCGCAGCAGATCGCCCGGGCGGTCGAGGGCATGGACGCCGTCATCCACCTGGCCGCCAAGGTGTCGTTCACCGGGCACTGGGACGACTTCGTCGCCACGAACATCGAGGGGACCAGGCGCCTGCTGGATGCTGCGCAGGCGGCCGGGGTGGAGGACTTCGTGTTCGTCTCCTCCCCTTCCGTCGCGCACTTCGGCCAGCCGCTGGCCGGCGCCGCGGCAGGGACAGCCGACCCGGCCAAGGCCCGAGGCAACTATGCCCGGTCCAAGGCGGCGGCGGAGCTCGAAGCCCTGTCCCGCAACAACGACCGGTTCCGAGTCGCAGCGATCCGCCCGCACGTGGTGTGGGGCCCGGGCGACACCCAGCTGGTGGAGCGCGTCATCGAGCGCGCCGCCGGCGGCCGGCTGCCGCTGCTGGATGGCGGCGCGGCGCTGATCGACACCACCTACATCGACAACGCGGCCGACGCCATCGTCCGGGGGCTGGAGCGCATGCAGCAGGCGCAGGGGCTCGCGCTGGTTGTCACCAACGGCGAACCGCGCCCCGTCGGCGAGCTGATCGCCGGCATCTGCCGAGCCGGCGGGGCGCCGGCTCCGAAGCTCAGCGTGCCGGGCTGGCTGGCGCGCGGCGCCGGGGCGGTCATCGAACGCGCCTGGCTGGCCGCCGGTGCACGCAACCTGGTCCAGGACGAGCCGCCCATGACCCGGTTCCTGGCAGAGCAGCTGTCCACCGCGCACTGGTTCGACCAGCGCGAAACCCGCCGGGTGCTGGATTGGCGGCCCGGGGTCACGATCGACCAGGGGCTGGCACAGCTTGCGGCGCACTACGGAGGAAAAGCCCCGTTGCAGGCCCGCTGATTCCCCTTGCCCGGGGCAGGGCCAATTTTTTTGAAACTACTTAGTTTCGAAAAAGGGAATATTGCCCACGGGTATTGCGTTTAGGGGCTTTCACTAGGCTTTTTCTTTTTCGGCTGCCCCGAAGGTGGTGTCGCTCTCACTTCCCCTGATTACCGGGTTTTCCCTCCGGGCGACACGTATGGTGGGGTGGAGAATCCCACCTACCAGGAGAAGCGAAAAACATGAGTGCCGTCATCACCCGGGCCGAAGCACGACCTAAGTACAGAGTCAGCATGGTCGAGCTGCTGATTCTTGCTGTGGGCGCGACAACCGTGAACTCCGCGCTGTACTTCACCGGAATGTCCGCCGGGGCCTCTTTCAATGTCACCGGGGCGCCGATCGACGAAATCAGCTACGCCTTGGTGGGCGCGGCGAGCTTCGTGCCGATCCTACTGATGGGCACCATCGCCCTGTACCTGGGCTGGCTCAAGCCGTCCATTCTCCCGGCCGCCCGCTGGATCGGCGTCATCGTCGCATTAGGCTCCATCGCCAGCTCCTACATCGCGACCGACAGCTTTGCCGCCGGCACCTGGCTGGGCCTGATGCACGTCGTCAGCGCCATCGCCTGGTTCCTCGCAATAGGACGCACGTCCGCACACTAGGCCCCGAGCTTTCCACGCCGCGTCGCCCCCTCGGGGTGGCGCGGCTTGCGCGTTAATCCGTCCAGCACGCCGGCATTGCGCCCACGACGACGACCGCCATCCATCGGGCGGCGTAGTGTGGTTCACTGTATTCAACAAGGGCGGCGATCACCTACCGCAGTTCCTTGGCTTGCACAACCGTTAGCGGAGCTTCTGGACGTCGGGAGGCATGATGGGACTGTGGGACGGGACGGACGTCCCTACGCGGGAACAATTCGACTACTGGCAGGATGTCATTTGCCGCGAGTTCGTGCCCTTGTCGGCCGTCAAGACCGACGAGATCACGGGCTTCGCTTCGAAGGTCGAAACTTCCGCGCTCGGTTCGCTCAACCGCGCCAGCATCATGTCCAAGGCGCAGATCACCCGGCGCAGTTCCCGGGAAATCGCGGTTTCTGATCATGCGTATTTCTTCGTGAACCTGCAGCTTGCCGGGCAATGCTTGGCCCGTGTCGGGGGAACCTGCTCCGTGGTTGCTCCGGGGGATTTCATGGTTGTCGACACCACCGAACCCTATGAATTCGAGTTCAAGGGCGATTGGAGGATGCTCTCCTTCCGCGTGCAGCATGCCAGCCTCGCCCATCGGCTGGCGGCTTTCCGCACCCGGTTGGGCACTTCGATCGGCTCAACCGGCGCCGGTGCGGCGGTGACCAGCCTGATGACCAGCTTGAGCTCCCTGCCTGACGACCTCCCGCCCGCTTCGGCAGAAGCCTTGGTCCAGGCGTTCGAGTCTGCGGTCATCGGAACCCTGGCGGCGGCTCCCGGCCCGGCCGGCGACTCCATCGGCACAACACCCCTGCGGGCCGCCGTCATGGAATTCGTGAGGCGGAACTACGGGGATCCTGGCTTGGGTGTTGACCTCGTCAGCCGCGCATTCTCGATTTCCCCGCGCACCCTGCACACTCTTTTCGAGGGCACCGGCATCTCCTTCGCGAAGATGGTCAGGCAGCTTCGGCTCCAGCACGCGTTCGACGTGCTCTCGGATCCCTCCTGCTCGCTGTCCGTGACCGAGCTTGCCCGGATCTGCGGATTCTACGACCCCAGTTCCTTCTCCAGGGCGTTTCGTCGGCACTTCGATGTGAGCCCCCTCGAGCTGCGCCGCGCCCGCGCTGCGCAAACTGCATAGGACCGCCGCACGGACTGCATAGCTATTGCACGGAAAAAGCAGTGATATGGATCTCAAGACCAGTTCGCTCGGGCCACCAGCGCCTAGGAAATTTGAGAGAGATCATCATGACCGTTTCATTTTCGCTCACCGCAGACCAGGAACAGCTGAAGCGGCAGGCCCGCAGCTTCGCCCGCGAGCAGCTGCGGCCGCTCATGACCGCCGTCGGCCAAAGTGCGGACCCGCTGCAGCGTGCGCTGCTGCTGCGCCCGGTGATGGAACAGGCAGTGCAGGCCGGCTTCCTGAAGTCGCTGATCCCGGTCCCCTTCGGCGGCCTGGCCAACAGCGGCGTGGACGCGGCGATCTTCATTGAGGAACTGGCTTCCGAAAGCCCGGACTTCGTGATCTCGATGGCCGGACCGTTGATCGCGCTGGCGCCGGTTTACGAAGTGGGAACCGCCGAACAGATTGCCCGCTTCGTCACGCCGTTCCTAGCCGATCACGGGGCACCCGTAGCGGCCATGGCCTACAGTGAACCCGGCGGCAGCGCAAACTTCGATGCCGAGTCGCCGGCCGAGGGCGTGCGGACACGAGCGGTCCTGGACGGCGATGAATGGGTGATCAACGGATCCAAGGCCTGGGCCTCGCATCTGGGCGGCTGGGATGGCGAGGGGCCTGACCTGATGACCATCGTCTGCCGGACGGACAGGGGCGTATCGCTCATCGTTGCCGAACGCGAACAGCTTCGCGGGCATATCGACGTGGACGAGTACTACGATCTTCCCGGCCTGCGTGGCTGCCTCACCACGCGGGTCACGTTGCGGGATGTGAGGGTTCCCAAGGACTACCTGCTGGGGGACGAAGGAGACGGAGTCCGGCTGACGCGCAATGCGTTCCAGGCCAGCGGAGCCTCCATCGGGACCTTTTCGGTGGCGGCCATGCGCCAGGCCTTCGACATCGCCCTGCGTTTCGCCCAAAGCGAGAAGCGCGGCGGCCTTGTCCCCGTCATCGAGCACCAGGCGGTCGCCGATATCCTCGCCGACGCCAAGGGAAAAATCGAAGCGGTGCGCCTGCTGTCGTGGTCGGCGCTGGATGCGGTGTTCGCCGGGCGGCCCGGCGCCCCCGAACTGTCGCTGCACGCGAAGATCTTCGGCTCCGAAACCGGGGTCGAGGTGATCAACGCGCTTATCAAGGCCGTCGGCGTCACCGCCTACGACCACGATTTCCCCATGCTCCGCCACCTGATGGATGTCCTGGCCTACCCGATCATCGAAGGCGGCAACGTCGGCGTACGCCGCCGCCAGCTCCAGGCGATGATGAGCGACCATGCCTTCGAACCGCTGGCCGCATCGGGCCTGGCTTAGCCGATCCGAGGACTGCCGCTTCCGCATTTCCCTGCTGCCGGTCCTTCGCCGGAATTGGCTACCCGTAGATATGGATGCTTCCACCGTACCCGGTGGGAAGCCTGCGCCCGGAAACTCACCCGGCCAGGACCTCGTAGGTCTGGGCCAGTGTCAGCGACTGCGGCCCGTAGCGCTCCACGTCGTCATCCGGATGGCTGGTCATCTGGTCCGCATCCGGACCATATGCGATGCGCATGTTGTAGGCCCCCGTCGTCGACCACTGCCAGCTCCAGCATGAAATTGCCGTCGTCCAGGCGTGCGCCCTGCGCATATTTGTTGATCGGTTCCTCCCCCTGGAAAGTGAAGGTTTGTCCCGGCTCCGTCAGCGACTGCAGCACCTCGGCAATCTGCGGGATCGATTCGAGCTCTTCCCACACGGGCGTTTCGCTGGTTGTCCAGAACATCTCTTCATCCGGTTCAGGATCCTCCGGCAGGAGGTTCAGTTCCTCCGCGGAATACCACTCGCGCCGGTGGTGCAGAACCAGCCGGCCCACAGCGTGTGAAGTATCAATCATGGGCCCCAGCCTAGGAGGCGGCACCGACGATTCGGCGCCGGGCGCGCACCGGCGGCCGCGGAACCGTTGGCGGCCGGTCCGGAGGCCGCCGATGAATCGGGCATCGGCGCTGGGCGTCAGCCGATGGTCGCGATCACCGTTTGCTGTTTGACGATGGCTCCTTCCTCCACCAGGTGGGTCAGGGTCCTGGCTTCGGGTGCGGTGATCTCCATGTCCACCTTGTCCACGGCGAGCTCCGCAATCAGTTCGTCCTGGCCACTGCGGTGCCGCCCGGGGGCGAACCAGGTGGCCACGGTCCCTCCGGCTTCGAGGTTCTTCTCGGACAGGACAGGAAACAGGATCTCGCTCATCGTGCCACCGCCTTCCATCGGGCGAGCAGGACCCGCGGGAGAGTGCAATGACCTCTGGTGCAGGCACTTGCGTACGCCACCGCCCCGGGCCGTCAGCTGGCCCAGGGTGGTTGTTGAGCCCTGCCGTCTACTGCTTGTACGGGTTCGGTGGCGCCGAGGAACCGCCCTCCGTAGTCTGCCCCGCCGGAGGCCGGGGTGCGGAAGGCCCTGGATTCGGCATTCGCGGAGCGGCCGGTCCCGATGGCGGGGCCGGATTAATCTGGAACGAACCCTGCTCGCTTGGTGGAGTGCCGCCTGCCAGGCGAACCAGCTCGGCGGTGTTTTCCGCGGTGCGGATCTGTGCGATCAGGGATTCAAGCCCTGCACGCGCCAGCACCAGATAGATGAGCACGAACAGCGGACCGACCAAGATCAGCACCGTGAATCCAAGGGCGCCATTGGCCCTGAAACTGGCGATCACGAACACGAGGTAGCCGATGACGAGCAACACCATAATCAAGATGTAGACGATCTTGATGATCGACGGGGTAATGAATTTCCTGAAGTCGAAATCGAAAAGGGCTTTCACTGTTTTGCCTGCTTTCCCATGCCACTGCGGATGATGATGCCGAGACTACCCAACAAATCGTCGCTTGATAAGAGCGTTCAATCGGATTTTCCATCAATTGCACCAAGCCCCGGGAACTGGCAGAGCTCGTTCAGCTCCAGCGCGTTGTCCCGGGCTCCCCCGGCGGACCTGAGGCTGGCAGCCGGTCGAGGTCCTTTCCCCGTCCCATGACGCCCCGCCGGAAACTGCCTTCCCGGTCTTCGCCGCACCCCGTCCGGCCGGCTGCAGGCCTAGGATGGGAAAATGACAGCCTCGACCCCGCCTCCGCAGATCGCCCGCAGGCTTGTCCCCGGAGCCACGCTGCGGGTGATCGCCCCATCCTGCTCGCGTGCCTACGTCATGGAACACGACAATACGCAATGGGTCAACGAGCGCTTCAACGCCGCGGGACTCCAGCTGCAGTACGGGGAGCACGTGGATGAGCTGGACGACTTCGACAGCTCCCCCATTGCCTCCCGGCTGGCGGACCTGCACGCCGCGTTCGCGGATCCGGGAGTCGACGGGATCATCAGCGTCATCGGCGGATTCAACGCCAACGAGCTGCTGCCCTACCTGGATTGGGAGCTGATCGCCGCCAACCCCAAGGTCTGCTGCGGATACTCGGACTTCACCGTCCTTGCCAACGCCATTTATGCGAAGACCGGGCTGATCACCTATGTCGGCGCCCATTGGTCATCCTTCGGGATGCGGGACCATTTCGAACCCACCGGATGGTGGTTTCGGCAGGCCACCCACGAACTCTCGTGGTCCATTGAGCATGCCGGCCAGTTCACCGACGACCTGTGGTTCATGGACCAGGACCGCCGCACCGTGCATGGCACCGACGGCCCATGGGTACTGAATCCCGGGCAGGCGGCCGGCCGGGTCATCGGCGGAAACCTCGGAACGCTGCGACTGCTGCAGGGCGGCGAGCTGATGCCTCAGTTGGCTGGCGCGTTCTTGTTCCTCGAAGACGACTGCGCCGCGGACGTCGATGAATTCGCGCGAAGCCTCGCCTCGCTGCTGCAAATGCCGGAGGCGTCCAGGATCCGGGGCCTGGCCCTCGGCAGGTTCCAGCTCGAATCCAAGATCACCCGCTCGTTGCTGGAACAGGTGATCGCGAAACATCCGATGCTGTCTACCGTGCCGGTTGTCGCCAATCTGGATTTCGGGCATACCAGCCCGATGTTCACATTGCCCATCGGAGGCTGGGCGGCACTGGATGCCACCGGCGGCAGGGTTCGGCTGGACTTCGCCCACGAGCCCGAGGGCCTTGCTGGCTAAATTCCAGCCGAAAAGACGCAACGGGCCGGCACCCGCCGAATTCCTTCGGCGAGCACCAGCCCGTCAGCATTTTATGCGTGATTGCCGCGGCAAGGCGGCGTTGCAACTACGCCTTGTCGATCGCTTCCTTCAGTGCTGCCAGCAGCAGCGCCACCGACGAAGGGTTTGCGTTGGGGCCCATCAGCCCGATGCGCCACACGGTATTGGCGTACTGTCCCACGCCGCCTCCGATCTCGATGTTGAACCGCTCCAGCAGGTAGCCCCGGACCTTGGCGGAATCCACGGACTGGGGAACCTTGACGGTGGTCAGCTGCGGCAGTCGATGGCCCTCCGCGGCAAACAGCTCCAGCCCCATCTCCTGAAGGCCGTTCTGCAGCGCCGTGCCGGCTGCCTGGTGGCGTGTGGTCACCGTGTCGAGGCCTTCGCTGAGGATGCGCTCGAGGCCTGCCTCTAGCGAAGCGACCATGGCCACCGGAGCGGTGTGGTGGTAAGTGCGGCCGCCGCCGGTTGAACCGGTGGTGTATCCGCCCAGCAGGCCCAGGTCCAGGTACCAGGACTGGGGCTTCTGCACCCGACGCTCGAAGGCGCGGTCCGAAATGGTGAATGGCGCTAGGCCCGGGGCCACGCCGATGCACTTCTGGGTGCCGGCATAACCCACGTCGATGCCCCATTCGTCGGCAAGCACGGGCATGCCGCCGATGGAAGTCACCGCGTCGGTGATCAGCAAGGCATCGCCCTTGATGGCTCCCAATGCGGCGATGTCAGACAGCACGCCGGTGCTCGTCTCGGCATGCACACCGGCAATCACCGTCGGGTTCGGGTGCGCCTCGGCAACACGCTGCGCATCGATCGGAGTCCCGTATTCGTGGTCTACCCTGACGACCTCGGCGCCCACACGCGAAGCCACCTCGCACATGCGCTCGCCGAACAGGCCGTTGACTGCGATTACTGCCACATCGCCCGGGTTGATGGTGTTCACGAAGGCGGCTTCCATGCCGGCGGAGCCGGTGGCGCTCAGCGGCAGGGTGCGAGCGTTGGACGTTCCCCACAGGGTTCGCAGCGAATCGCAGACCCGGTCCATGCGGGCAATGAATGCCGGGTCCAGATGCCCAAGCAACGGCAAGCCCAGGGCTGCGGTGGCCTCCGGGTAGGGGTTGCTGGGACCAGGTCCGAAAAGTTGGCGTTGAAGAACTGGCTGGGTCATGACGGCTCGCTTTCTTGACACGGTGAAGCTCTAACGTGCCCCAAGCCTATCGCCCGTCACCGATCAAAACGAAAGTTAACTTCCGTATGACAAAAATTCCACCATTTCGAAAGTCAGCTACACGTCGACATTTCCGCTCTTCCGCCTGCGTCGGCGCTGGATCCGGTACTCTCGCACGGTGAGCCAGACAATAAACACGTCGAAGAGTGTCAAGGCCAATATTCCCAGGCTGAATCCGGCAAGCAGTTCATAGCTCTGGTAGCCAATGAACATCAGCAGGAAGGCGATCATCCACGGATAGGCCCAGAGTTTGTCGAGCAACACCGCCCAGACCAATACCACTTTGACGATTCCGTGCAGCAAGAGATAGGCGGCGACGAACCATGATCCCGAAATTGTCAGCGACCCGCTGGCATGGAGCAGGAAATTGGCGATCGCGTCTCCCGGATCTTCCGAAAGCTCATGCTGCGTAAGTGCCTGGGACAGGGAATTCAACTGGTCGGGCTTGAACAGGAGAAAAAGCGCGCCGCCGACGATTTCCAAGCCACCGTCGAGGCCTTTGAACAGCAGCCCTACCTGAAAGATCCAGTCAAGAACCCGTGCACGGCGCTGATGCTCTTCGGCCATTTCGAAGTCCTCCCACCACCTACGCCATCTCCCGAACACCATTAATTCGGATTGTTCCACACTCGCATCGTTCGTTTGACGGATCAGTGCAATCTCACGGCCGGTACATTTCCCGAACACAACTTTCCAGCGCGGATGATTCGTGAACAGTTTTTCTAATCAGATTTTTTGATCAGATTCTCGGGCGGGGACGACAAGCACGGTTGCCAAACAGATTTCGTGATCAAAAAAATTGATCAGATTCCCGGCCACGACTCGCAAAGGACTGCTTCCGAAGGCCGCCAGAGATCCGTCCTGGACTCCAACGCCGGCTATCAGCGTCCCAAGACCTAGCTGGCAAGTCCCTCCATTTCCTTGAATCACCGGTAGCCATCAACAAGGCTGGGGATACGAAAGCGAAAGGAGCACACCTTGAAGAAAATCCTCATGGTCCTTACCAGCGTTTCAGAACTCGGCGATACCGGGGAGCCGACCGGCTACAACGTCGCTGAAGCCGCCCACCCGTGGAAGGTCTTCCGCGATTCCGGACACTTCGTGGATTTCGCTTCCATCAAGGGAGGCCAGCCACCGCGGGACACAGTGGATACCTCGGACCCGATTCAGGTGGCATTCACACAGGACGAGACAACCCGTGCCGGCTTGTACAACACCGCCAGGGTTGAAGTCATAGACCCGCAGCAGTACGACGCGGTCTATCTTGTCGGCGGCCACGGCACCATGTGGGACTTCCCGAACAACGAAGGCCTGCAGAAGCTGATTTCAAGCATCTATCTCAAGGGCGGCATCGTCGGTGCGGTCTGCCACGGCCCGGCTGGGTTGCTTGATGTGGAACTCGACCACGGCATGAAGCTGCTGACGGGCAAGCATGTCGCCGCCTTCACGAATTCGGAGGAGATCGCGGTGGGCAAGGAGAAGATCGTCCCGTTCCTGCTGGCGGACCGCTTGGAGGAGCAGGGAGCCACCCACGTGGCAGCGGACGACTTCGAGGAGAACGTCCAGGTCTCCGACCGGCTGGTGACAGGACAGAATCCTGCTTCCGCCGGAGGCGTGGCCAAAGAAATGGAAAAGCTACTGGCCGAGGTGATTCACCACGAGAAGGCTGCAGCAGCCGAAGCGGAAGAAGCCGCTGAAGCCGCCACCCAGCCAGCTGAGTAGCCGCTTCCTCACCGGCAGATGCGAAACCCCCGATTCCGGCAGGAATCGGGGGTTTCGGCTGAACAGCCGGAGACTACTTGCGCAGGCCCAGACGCTCGATCAGCGAACGGTAACGCTCGATGTCGGTGTTCTTGAGGTAGCCGAGCATACGACGACGACGACCAACCAGAGCCATCAGGCCACGGCGGGTGTGGTGGTCATGCTTGTGCATCTTCAGGTGCTCGGTCAGGTCCGAAATACGACGGGACATGACAGCGATCTGAACCTCAGGCGAACCGGTGTCACCCTCGTGGGTGGCGTAAGCCTTGATGATTTCGTTCTTGATTGCGGCATCCAGTGCCATAACAAACTCCTAGAGTTGGACCGCGTTTCATTCAAATGCGAGCGTCAGACGCTCACGGTGGCATCTCGCAACCGCGGACTGCAGCGAAGGCCATCAATAATCATATCATCGACGGGTGCGTCGACGCGCCCTCCAGGCATGCGTGAGATAGGGCACCTGCACCTTTGCTTCGGCGGTGTATCCCAGATGCTCCATCCAGTACCAAGCGAGGTTCCCCTCCACCTTGGCGCGCGTTCTCTCGCTGGCCCGGCGGTAGTAGCTTCGGGACTGGGTCAGTTCGACGATCTGCGCGAAATCAAGTTCCATGGACCAATGCCAGATCCCGTGCTCGGGCTTCCCGAACTGCCCGCCCAGTGGCGGCTCCAACTCCGGCCGGTGGACGTCGCCTGCATGCATGATCCGCGCCAACCGGTGCACCCACGGAATGGTGACATCCAGCTGGTTCCACAGCAGGGTCAGCCAACCGTCATTGCGCAGCAGTCGCGCGGCTTCGGCGCTGGCCTTGGGGTGGTCCACCCAGTGCCAGGCCTGCGCATAGGTGACCAGGTCGAAAGCGTTCTCGGGCAGCCCTGTGTCCTCCCCGGGGGCGCAGGTGCGCACTACCTGGGGCAGGCGTTCGGCCAGCACCCGGAGCATGTCGGCGGACGGATCGACCGCGCTGACCTCCAGCCCGCGGGCCGCGAGCTGCTCGGTGAAGATGCCCGAGCCGCAGCCGATGTCCACCACGGTTTTCGGCTGCGACTGCAGCGTGAAGTCCAGCGCCTGCTCCGGATAGGAGGGGCGGATCTTGTCGTAGCTGTCCGCCCCGCTCTGGAAGGCGGAGGCCAGGTCGGTGCGCCGCGCGGCGTCGACAGTGAAGGCGCGCCGCGGCAACGAGGGAATTTCAGCCATCGAGCCTAGTGCTGCTCCAGCGCCAGGACCGCGCGGGCCTGCTCGACGTCCTCGGCCATCTGGTCGATCAGGGCCTCGATGCCACGGTAGGCGACCATCGGGCGCAGGTGCGAGACGAATTCGACGATGACCTGCTGCCCGTAGAGGTCGAAGTCCTCGACGCCCTCGTCCGGGCGGTCCATGACGTGGGCTTCCACGACGCGGGAGATGCCTTCGAAGGTCGGGTTGGAGCCCACAGAAATCGCGGCAGGCCAGCGCACGTCGGCCTCGTCGACCAGCCAGCCGGCGTACACGCCGTCGGCCGGGATGATGCCGGAGGCGTCGGAGGACAGGTTCGCAGTCGGGAAACCAAGTTCCCGGCCGCGGGCGGCCCCGTGGACCACTTCACCGCGCATGCGGTGCGGGCGGCCGAGGATCGAGGCGGCGGCTTCGACGTTGCCGGCGGCCAGTTCCTCGCGCACCCAGGTGGAGGACAGGCGGCGCTTGTCGCCCACGTCGTCCACGCCGATGACGTCGAAGCCGTACTTCCGGCCCAGTTCCTGCATGAACTCGAAGTCGCCGGAGTTGTTGCGACCGAAGCGCACGTCATGGCCCACCACGACGGCGGTGGCGTGCAGCGTGTCCACGATGATGGACTTCACGAATTCCTCGGCGCTCTGGTCCGCGAATTCCAGGGTGTAGTGGATCATCAGGACGGCGTCCAGGCCCACGCTGGCCAGGGTGTCCACGCGGTCGGCGAGACCCATGATCAATTCCGGTGCGCTGTCCGGGCGGTGCACCAATGCCGGGTGGGGTTCAAAGGTGATGGCCACCGACTTGGCCGCCCGCTGCTTCGCCAGCGAGACGACGGCGTCCAGGACTTCGCAGTGTCCCAGATGGACCCCGTCGAAGTTGCCAATGGTCACAACGGTGGGAGCCACGTCAGTGGGGACTGCGTCCAGGCCCTTCCAATAGTGCACTTTGCTCCTTTATGGGTACTTTCCTCGGCAGATCAAAAAACCCGCCGAAGCAATTCTTACACGGGTTTAGCTGTGACGCTCACTACGATTACGGTACAGCCACCACAGGCCGATGATCGGAAGCACCAGCGGGATGTATCCGTAGCCTTCTCCGAAACCGCTCCACACCGACGGGTGGGCGAAGATCTCAGGGTGGGTCAGCGACAGCGTGCCGACCACCAGCACTCCGACCAGCTCGATGCTCACGGCCCACAGCGACACCATCCACGCGCGCGGCTTGGCCGAGGACAGCGAGAAGGTTGCGACGAAGTAGATCAGGCCGGAAATCAGCGACAGCACGTAGGCTTCCGGGGCTTCGTCGAACTTGCTCACAATTTGGTAGACGGCGCGCACCGTCGCAGCCAGGGCGAGGATGCCGTAGACCGCGATGATGACCCGGCCCAGGCCGGTGGTGCGGCTGGGCTTGGGTCCGTCAGCGCTTTTCTTGGCTTCGGCCGCCTGCAGGATGCGCGAATTGCGTGGCTTCTGACTCATGTGGAGGCTCCTACTGCCAGATCTGTTCCATGCGGAACAACATTACGAACGTGACCAGTGCCGAAGCCGCGAGCAAGGCGTTTGACCAGCGGCTTTTCTCGCTGACGGCCCAGAAGAACGCGATCGGCGGCATGATCAGCGCGGTGATGAAGTAGCCCCAGAACTCGATCGGGTCTCCTGCCACAGCATCTCCCCCGGCCTGGCGGATGGCCGCGGCAATGCCGTAGACGATCAGGAACACCTCGGTGGCGATCGCGCCGACCAGGGCCCAGTCGTCAGGGTGCTTGCGGATGAGCGTGGCGATCACCGCGACAAGCAGCGCTACCGCGCAGACAATCGCGCCGGCGACGAAAAAGCCGTTCATGACAATCAAAAGGGCAATCCTCCCTGGATTACGTTCCGGGTCCGCGGCTTACTTGGCGGTGAAAACCAGCGTGGTGCGGGCCTTGTCGCCCTTGTCTTCCAGCAGCGCGACCAGCACGCCGTTGGGCGCGAAAGCGGCCACGGGCTGGTCTGCCGCGACGTCCATGGTCTTGGATGACGCAGCGATGGGGCGGCCGAAGGACAGCTCGACTGCTTCGTCGACGCTCACGGTGCGGTTCGGGAAGATCGCCGCGGCAGCCTTTTCCAGGGGCAGGATCTCGAACTCCTGCGCCAGTTGCTCTAGGGTGCGGGCCAGCTCGATCTTGTACGGGCCGACTTCGGTGCGGCGCAGCGCGGTCAGGTGGCCGCCGACGTTCAAGGCTTCGCCCAGGTCGCGGGCCAGGGCGCGGATGTAGGTACCCGAAGTGCAGGAGACGGTGACGTCCACATCCAGGATCTTGCCGCCATTCTCGCGGCGGATCTCGTGGATGTCGAAGCGCTTGATCGTCACCGGGCGGGACTTCAATTCCACCTGCTCGCCGGCGCGAACGCGCGCATAGGAGCGCTTGCCGTCGACCTTGATCGCAGAAACCTGGCTCGGGACCTGCTGGATGTCCCCGCGCAGCTTGGCCACCTCGCGCTCGATGTCCTCGTCGGTCACCGCAGCGGCGATGCGCTCGGAGACGATATCGCCCTCGGCGTCGTCGGTAACGGTGCTCTGGCCCAGGCGAATGGTGGCGGTGTAGGTCTTGTCGTGGCCGACGATGTAAGTGAGCAGGCGGGTAGCCTTGTTGACGCCGATGACCAGCACGCCAGTGGCCATGGGATCCAGCGTTCCGGCATGCCCGACCTTGCGGGTGCCCGCCAGCCGGCGGATGCGACCAACCACATCGTGGGAGGTCATGCCCTGTTCTTTATCGACTAGTACGAGGCCAGAGGCCTGCTCTTCAGTGTTCTGCCCGGCTTTACTCACGCGTTCCAGTATAGGCGCTGCCCCGGTCATTAGCCTGTTTGGGACGCAGATGTGGTCGATCCCATCACCAGCGCGCTGTCGGCCCATCAGGCCCGGAAAACACCGCGTTGAGTTCGGCTGTGCGATAGCGCGCCAACGCGATGCCGGCTGCAACACACCCCCCTGCGCTGCCGAGCGCTGGTCCCACGCCGTCCGCGCAGCGAAGAATGAACAAAAAATATGTTCACGCCGGAATTTCTGCAGACCTCAACGACGTCCCGGATCCTGGGCCGGAACCAAAGGTTACTGCTCGGAAACGATTGACCGGCGACGTCAACACTCCTAAACTCTAACCACTTGCGTGGTTTTATCACGCCTGTGACGTTGGGGACGAGGTGGCTGGGGCACTTCGCCGCGAGCCGCCTCGCACGGCTTCCACTCACTCGCAAAATTCTTGGGGCTATCAAAAACTGTTCCCTGTGGCCGCGCGCCATCAGGGGAGTATTTGCGCATGATGACTTCCACGGATCTTGCGGGTGACGATCCACAGCGCGCGATCCCTGTGATGGATCGCGAGTCACCAGCAAGGCAAGGAACACCCCATGAAATTCCGTGCATTCGCAGCTGTTGCTGCGGGGGCGCTTCTGGCAACAACGTTGAACATCGCCCCGGCACAAGCCGGCGGTGACTCCCACCATAACTCCCGGACGACGGTGCAGCATGTCGAAACCCTCATCGAGGGGCTCGGCGGGCCGTTGAAAGTGGCCTATGGATCCCACGGCAACATCCTGGTCGCAGAATCTTTCGCCGGCATGTTGTCGTCGGTGGCATCGGACGGAACCAAAAAGGTTCTGGCTTCTGCGCCGGGTAAGGAAATCGGAGCCGTGTCGTACTCTCGCGGCACCACCTACTACTTTGAAAACGTGGCGGGCACCGATGAAAATCCAGAGGCCATCGGCCCGGCATTGCTCAAGTCCATCAGCCACCATGGCAAGACCCGGACCATCACCGACATGACCAAGTGGGAAGTCAAGCTCAACCCGGACGGTAAGACCGTCTACGGTGTGCGCGATGCCCCTCAGACCTGTCTGGATCAAGCTCCGTGGATGCAATCCACCGGCGAGGTCTATTCCCATCCGTATTCCACCTCCGTGTGGCGCGGCAATGTCTATGTGGGCGACGCGGGCGGCAACGCACTCTGGAAGGTGAATTCACACGGCAAGGCGAGCGTAGTCAAAGTGCTCCCCGCCGAACCTGTTGTGATCGATGAAGCAGCCGTCGCTGCAGCCGCAGAAGCAGGACTGACGGTTCCCGATTGCATGATGGGACGCACCTACTGGGCCCAGGCCGTTCCTACCGACATCGAACTTCGTGGCAATTGGCTGTACTACACCGTACTGCCGGGAGCTCCGGGCGAGTCCATGTCCAAGGGCAAGATCTACAAGTTGAATCTCCACAGCAAGAAAAGCTACCTCGTGGCCAGCGGCCTGAGCGCGCCCACCGGCATCGCAGTGGATGATCGCGGAAGCATCTACGTGACCGAGCTGTTCGGCGGAGGCGTATCCAAGATCGTGAAGGGCAAGGCAGTTAATGTGCTCCCAGCGCCGATGGCCTCCGATGTCGCCATCAGCGGGCACAGGATGGCTGTCAGCACGAACGCGCTGACGCCGTCCGGATCAATAGTCACTGCAACGTTGGGCCACAGCCATCATGGCCATCGCTGAGTGAAATAGGAAACCGAAATCCGTGCAGGTCTCTGGAGAGACCTGCACGGATTTCTCCTGTCCGGCGAATAATCCTGCGTGGGAGCGATGGTGGTCAGAGCGTGACAATTCCAAGTCGATTAACCTATCCGCAAAGAGTATGAAAGTTGTAGCGGTTGCTTGCGAAGCTCTGGATCTGCCAGACGACCCGTCAACGATCTCAAGATCCCCCGGACCGAAGTCTGCGCATACTCTGTCTACCCATCAACAGGAATTAGGCAGCGGTGTAGAGCCGGTTCCGCTGCGGTATCTGCAACGGATCCACATGCTTCGGGAACAAGATATACGCCAATCCCCCGATCTTGACCAAGGTCAGCAACCCGGCATGGATCGCCAAATGATGCCGACGGCACAAACACGACGCATTACGGCAACTGGTCTGCCCGCCATGCTCCCACCAATCATCATGATGGCACTCAAGCATCTCCGGCGGCGCGGTGCACCCGGGCACAATACACCCTCGGTCCCGGGCCAACGCGGCCCGCTTGATCGCCTCGGTGAAGAACCGCTGGGTCCGCCCCACATCCAAGGGCTGCCCGTCGGGCCCGAAGATCACCCGGTAAATCGCTCCCTCGCACATCAACCTCCCGGTCTCCGCCGCGTCGAGCCCCACCCCGTGATCCGTGGTCGAGGTGAGCATCTCGGGGTGCCGCAAATCCTCCAAGGCCTTGAGCTGGATGTGGATCCCGACCCGCGGCGCGATGGTCTTCGCCCCCGGCCCCTGATGACCGGAGCTGAGGGCTGCGAGGAACGCGTTCAACCGGCGCTGGGCCGGCGGCACGTCCGCGTCGCCGCCCAACTCCGGGTCCTGATCGCTGTATTCGGTCCGCGGCTGCCCGGCGGCATCCCCGAAGCCATGGCCTGCATCCTCGTGGCCGGTTTCCGCACCCCCGGAATCCTGGCCTTCCTGGCCCTCGGAGGACTCCTGAGCGTGCTGGCTCTCCGAGATGTCTTGGCCGTACTGGCCCTCCGAGGCACCCTGCGAGCCTTTGCCCGCGCTATGCCACGTATCAAAGTCAATGAGATTCTCCCGGCCTTCCTCGGCCGGGCCGCCACCAGTGCCGCCATCGGGGACGGGACCGGCATCGGGGCTGCTGTCGGGGCCGGAATTGATGCCGGACCAGTCAGGAGCCGGGGCATCCGAACTGAACAACGGGTCGGTCTGCACCTCGCCGCGTTCTATTGCCTCGGCGTCCGCAGCCGAGCGGTCGGGGTTCGAGGAACCAGGCCGGGCGGCCCGGGCGGCCCGGGCGGCCTTGCCGGCCTGGGTCCGCGGGTTGTCCGCCTGCCCCATCAGCGAGCGCAACTGCTCGGCCTGCTCCCCCGCCGCGCGCAGGTCGTAGCAGTCCACCCCGGCGCGGGTGCCGCGGAAGAAGATCCCGGTCTCCGGGGCCCGTTGCTTGCCGTGCTCGCGCCGGTAGTCGGAGATCAAGGTGGAGACCTGTTTCTCGCTGGTGGTGCGGTTCGGCTCGGCCAAGGCGGCCAGTACGTGCTCTTCCATGAGTGCCCCGTCGGCGTGCCGGGCGGTTGGCGGCAACGGGAGCCCTTCGAAGCAGGTGTCGGCTGGTTCGAACTTGTCCAGTGCCCGGGCCGCCTGCGCGATCCGGCGCGGGTCCACGGCTCCCGGCTCCTGGTACAGCCGGGCCAGCCCGGCCAGCCGCGGGGTCAGCGTGCCGCCGTCCATGGCGCGGCGGGCGATCAGCAGGTGCGCATCGTGCAGCCGGGACGCGGCGCCATAGTAGTTCAGTCCCAGCCAGGCCGCGGAGAAGTCCGCGGTGCTGGTGTAGTGGGCGCGGCCCGCGTGCAGGCGCGGGGCCGTTGCCAGGTCCAGCTGCCGGTAGGCGTGCTGGTCCCTGGCTTGGCGCAGGGCGTCCAGCTCGTCGTCTTCGAGCAGGTGCGCGCCGGTGGATTCCAGATGGATCTGGCTGCGCAGCTGCTCGCGCTGGGTGTAGTGGAACAGCTGCTCGATCAGGTGGGCGTGGGCGGCGGCGACCCGAGGGTCCTCGATGCCGTGCAGGGCTTCGGAGAGTTTCACCAGCAGGGCGCAGCACGAGGCCATGACTTCGAGCAGGGCGGCGGCCGCGCCGCGCGGGATGCTCGTGGTGATGGCGTTGTGCAGGACCTGGAGTGCTGCGGCTAGCTGGTGGATACTCATGAGCCCAGCCTGCGCCGGGTCTACGGGTGGCGGCGGGAGGTGGTTGCGGGGTGTGGAGAAGTCGGGGAAATATTTTTCCACCCACCAGCTGGGCCTCCGTTATCCCAGAAGGACATCACATTGCCGTAATCCTCGATCCATATCACCACGCTGCGCTGGTTCCGACCGCATGTTGACTAGCCCTTTGCGTACTTCTGAATTGGCCGCAAAAGCGAAAATCCGGTGATGTTTCCCTCGCAGCCCATTCAACGTCCTTTGACGATTCGTCCGTTTGGGAAACATATTTTTGTGAGCCCACTCACCCATGACAATATGTCTTCAACCAAAGATAAAACCTACATCAAGGAACCTCATGACGCGCCCATCATCGGCAAGCCTTCGCGAGATCAGCGACCTCATTGCCCTCGACACCACTAGCAGGGACACCAACCTGCCGCTGATCGATCTGCTCGAAGCAAAACTTCAAGCGGTCGGAATCGATTCCAAACGGATCTACAACGAAGATCGAAGCAAGGCCAATTTGCTGGCAACCATTCCGGCGGACGATGGAAGCCGCCGCGGGGGCGTGGTCCTCTCCGGCCACACCGACGTCGTCCCGGTCGACGGACAGAACTGGTCCAGCGATCCGTTTACTGTCCATGAGCGTGATGAGAAGCTGTACGGGCGTGGCACCTGCGACATGAAGTCCTACATCGGGGTCATCCTGGGCAAACTGCCCGAGTTCATCTCCGCCAAGCTTTCGCAGCCGATTCACCTCGCATTCTCCTATGACGAAGAAATCGGTTGCGTCGGTGCGGTGAGCCTCGTTGATGAAATCGTGAGCCAGGAACTGGCCCCTCGCGGCTGCTTCGTCGGTGAGCCAAGCAGTATGCGCGCAATCCGCGGGCACAAGTCCATGAATGTTTTCAAGGTTTCCTTCCACGGGGTCGCAGCGCACTCATCGCTGCCCAGCGAAGGACTCAACGCCATCTCCTACGGCCTTCGTTTCGCCAGGTTCGTGGAAGAGATCGCCCATGAGCTGCGGACGGAGGGCCCTTCCGACCCGGCTTTCATCGAACCCACCACGACAATGAACGTGAATCTGATCAACGGTGGAATTGCTGTCAATACGATCCCTTCAGACTGCACAGTGCATTTTGAGTTCCGTTCGCTGGCGGTCGTGGACCGCGAGGCGCTGACCGCCCGAATCAAGAATTTCGCGAGCCAACTGGGCGAAGAAATGCGCGCCAGGAACCCACAGGCATCCATGACCTTCGAGCAGGTAGCAGGTGCCCCGGGCCTGGACACCGCCCCGTCGGAAGAGATCGTCGATCTTGCCGCTCGATGCGGCGCCATCGCCGCCGACGACAAGGTCACCTACGGCACGGAGGCCGGACTGTTCGCCGCCGCAGGCATTCCGACCGTGGTTTGCGGTCCGGGCGACATCGCCCAGGCCCATGCACCGGACGAATTCATTGAACTCGAACAAATCGTTGCCTGCGAAGGATTCATGGATCAACTGATCAAGGAACTTTCCTCATGACCGCTTCACCGCAGTCCCCGACCACGCAGCAGCTTGCCGACGCACGCAAGGCAGTGATTTCTTCTTCCATCGGCGCAGCCCTGGAATGGTTCGACATCATTGTCTATGCAACCTTCGCCACGACAATCGCCAAATTGTTCTACCCCGAGTCGGATGCAACCTTCGCGCTAATCCTCACATTCGCCACCTTCGCTATTTCCTATGTCATCCGTCCCTTGGGCGGCATGGTTCTGGGCAGCTACGCTGATCGCAAGGGACGCAAAGCTGCGCTGACCCTCACATTGATGCTCATGATGGTCGGCACCTTGATCATGGCCATTGCCCCGACCTACGAAATGGTGGGTGTCTGGGGCGCCTTGATCATCCTGCTCTCACGCCTGCTCCAGGGTTTCTCGGCGGGTGGCGAATTCGGCACCGCCACGGCATTTCTCATTGAAACCGCCCCGCACAAGAAGGCCTTCTACGCCTCCTGGCAGGTCGCGGCACAGGGAGCCTCCATGCTGCTCGCTTCTGCTTTCGGGTTCGTCCTGACTACACAGTTGTCCACCGAGGCCCTGGAGAGCTGGGGATGGCGCGTTCCGTTCTTTGTCGGTTTGCTCATCGGTCCGGTCGGGCTGTACATCCGAGCACGGCTCGAAGAGACCGAAGAATTCATCAAGGTTGAAAAGTCGAAGTCTCCGCTGGGGCAGCTTTTTGCCCACAATTACGGACGGCTTTTGGCCGGAGCAGCGGCGATCGGCGTCGCCACGATCTCTGTCTACATGATTCTCTACATGCCGACATTTGCCGTACAGAATCTGCACATCCCTGCCGATGCCGCATTCCTGGGTGGCGTGGTTGCTGGCATCGTAACGCTGGTCAGCGTGCCGTTCATCGGCCATCTTGCCGACAGGGTGGGGCCAGCGCGCGTTATGACTTGGGCAGCGGTGGCCGCGCTCGTGGGAGCCTGGCCGCTGTTCAAGTTGATGACAGGTAATCCCACAGTTCCAGTCATGATCGTCGTGATCGCTCTGCTGGGTGTCATCATGGCGTTCTACTTCGGTCCACTTCCGGCGCTGATTTCGTCGTTGTTCCCTGCAGCGATTCGCGGATCAGGAATCTCGGTCACGTACAACGTAGGTGTCACCGTACTCGGCGGCATCGCGCCACTCGTGCTCACCTGGCTGATTAGCGCAACCGGTTCCCTGGATGCCCCAAGTTTCTACTACATGGCTATCGCAGTCCTTTCGCTCATCGGACTAGCGGTCATTCGCCTCAGGTACAAGTTGGCATAGCCGCATAACGTCATTCTCAGGGCCCGCGCTCCTCGAAAATTTTCGGGCAGCGCGGGCCCTTTGTCATGTCAGCGCCAGGTTCACCTGCGGCCCGCCGAATTCCGCCGATCAGAACCTGTTGCCGGCATACGACTGCCGCGAAACAGCCCGACCTTTTCGTCCTCACGGTCGGAGAACAGGGCACGACGCCGTTCCGGCATGACTCCGCGGGAAATATCCACTCTTCAGAATCCAGGTGTTGCGAGCGGGAAATAGACGTCAAAATAATAATTCATTTTCGACAAATTTCAACCCCAGATAACGATTTATCACCATTTTTGAATTATCGAAATAGGAGGCGATGCGACACGAACTAAGTCCTGACTTGAGATACTAATCCGGAGCGATTTGAGCAGAATCCTGTGATTCATGCTACGCTCAAACAGTCGATGATCCCGCCGGATCTACGGCGCTAGTCGGACGTGACGAGCTCCACAACACCGGTTTTCCGGTGAACTGCAGGCGCAGGACAGTTGCCGTCTCGACCGAGCGGAGCATCGACGGGTTCTCTGACCGGCTTGAATTTCGCCGTCAATTGGGAAAGAACCGCGCACGAACGGCAATTTTGTCACCGAGCACTTTACTCGGTGCGTTCGATTCAATCAGGATCGAATTCCCAGCCATTCACCAAGTATTAGGCCTCAACTAGGCATGTATGAGGACGACAGCGAACTGACTCAGCGCGCGTAAAAATAGGCTGGTTCTGGAAAGAGATGAGCCGAAGAACGGACGGAGAGTGATTGATGGCCCCAGGGCTTGTGTGCGTCGGCTAATCGAACCCCGCCATCGCAGTGTGCGGGATGAGACGTGCAGAACCATGCACCGCGGAGGATCCTTGTCCGATCCGGTGTCGTTTCTCGAACTCGTCGATCCTAAGGAGGTGGAGTGTGAACCCGGAAGCAGTCGGTTTCAGCGCTCTGACCATTGTACTTTTATTGGTCTTGTTTTACGGTGGAACGTTTTTCGTTTCCACTCGCATTGGTAAGAAAAACGAAAATGCCGACGGGTACATGACCGCCGGCAATAAAATCGGCTTCGGCATTTCGGCGGCAAGCATGACCGCTACCTGGATCTGGGCCTCTTCCATGTATGCCTCGGCGTCGTCCGGCTACACCTACGGAATCAGCGGCCCCATCCACTACGGCCTGTGGGGCGCGTTGATGATCCTGTTCATCTACCCCTTCGGCAAGCGCATCCGCAAGGTGGCGCCCAAGGCCCACACGCTGGCCGAGGTCATGTACGTACGCCACGGCCGCTCCAGCCAGCTCATGCTGGCAGGGTCCAACGTCGTCGGCTCGGTCATCTCGCTGATGTCCAACTTCATCGCCGGTGGCGTGCTGATTTCGATGCTCTCCCCCTTCAACTTCATCCAGGGCGTATTCGCCGTGGCCGGCGGCGTGCTGCTCTACACCCTGTGGTCGGGGTTCCGCGCTTCGGTGCTCACCGATTTCATGCAGGTCATCGCCATGCTCGGCGCAGTGGCCATCATCGTGCCGTTCATCTTCTTCGCCGCGGGATTCCCCGCCGCGTTCGAGACCGGGGCAGCGAACCTCACCGCGCAGCAGTCGAACTTCTTCTCCTCCGAGGCCTTCCTGAACCAGGGTGCCCCGTACATCGCCGCGGTGCTGGCCTACGCCATCGGCAACCAGACCATCGCCCAGCGGCTGTTCGCGGTGCGCGAGGACCTGATCAAGCCGACCTTCATCACCGCGACCATCGGCTACGGCGCCATGGTCATCGGCGTGGGCATGCTCGGCGTGCTGGCGCTGTATCTGGGCTTCACCCCGACCGGCGGGGATTTGAACAACATCATCCCCGAAATGGCGGCAAGCTACCTCCCGGGCATCCTGTTGGCGCTGTTCTTCATCATGATCATCGGCGCGCTGTCCTCGACCGCCGATTCGGACCTCTCCGCGCTATCCTCCATCATGATGGCCGACATCTACGGACAGAACATCGCGGGCAAGAAGAAGGCGAACCCGAAAACCATGCTGCTGGTCGGACGGCTGACGATGGTCGCCGCAACAGCCCTGGCCGTCGCTTTGGCCAGCATGCAGATGAACATCCTGGACCTGCTGGTCTTCGTCGGCGCCTTGTGGGGCGCGCTGGTGTTCCCGGTGCTGGCGAGCTTCTACTGGAAGAAGGTCACCAACAAGGCCTTCACCGTTTCGGTGATCGCCGCGCTGGCGGTATTCATTCCGGTGCGTTTCGACCTGATCCCGATGACGGGCATCACCGCCGTGCTGATCGAGCTGCTGGCCATCCTGGGCATCGGCATCGTCCTGGGCCTGATGGCCTTCGGCTTCTTCGGCCTGCGCCCGGCAATGGTTATCGGCATCGGGGCCAGCGTAGTCGCCGCGCCGTTCTGCTTCGGCTTCCTGCGCGACTACACGACCCTGTCGGCCTCGCTGGTCGCCTATTCGGTCAGCACCATCATCTGCTATCTCATGTCCTTCAGGTCCACGCAGAACTTCGACTTCGCGGTGATCGCCGAGCGGGCCGGAGACTTCGATACCGGGGAACAGCCGGTCGCTGCAGTGCCTGCCGGCAGCCGCAACTCAACCAGAACAGCCCAGGAGCGTGAATAAATGCTAGCCCTCAGCCTCTACGTCCTCATCTGGCCGGTCATCGTGGCCGTCGTCGCCATCGTCATCTCCAAGGCCTTCATTTCCGAAGCCCGCGAGGCGAAGCGCCGTGGCGAGGACCTGATCTAGGCGCCCCGCCCACTAGCCGTACAGCGCGCGTGCCGGTTCTCCCCTGCATCGGGGGAGGGCCGGCGCGCGTGCTTGGTGCGGAGGTTGCAAAATTTTTTCGATCCGGTCCAATCCGCACCGTGCCGCGCCCCGAATACCGTGTGAAAGCCCGCCCCGACGGGGAGGGACACCACGACGGTTCTTGCCGTCGCCACAGGAGGAGAACGACATGAAGCACACGCAGAGAACGTTCGCCGGAGCCCTGGGATTGATCGCGGTCGCCGCGCTGGGACTCAGTGCCTGTTCGATGGACAGCGACACCCCGGAATCATCGAGCGCACCCGCCCCCGAAGCCTCCAGCTCGGAGATGGCCACCGAAAGCAGCCCGGCCGCGGACAGCAGCATGGACCCGACCGCGAATCTTGTCGGCTCGGGATGCTCGGCCTACGCCGAAGCCGTGCCGAGCGGCGACGGCTCGGTCGCCGGGATGGCCCAGGACCCGGTCGCCGTCGCGGCGTCCAACAACCCGCTGCTGAAGACCTTGACCAAGGCCGTCTCCGGGAAGCTGAACCCGGACGTCGATCTGGTCGACACCTTGAACGGGGCCGAATTCACCGTCTTCGCACCGGTAGACGAAGCCTTCGCCGCCATCCCGGAGAAGGACCTGAACGCCGTCGTCAAGGATTCGGACATGCTGACCAAGGTGCTCACCTACCATGTGGTTCCCGGGGAGATCCAGCCCGCCGACATCGCGGGAACGCACACCACGGTTGAGGGCCGGGACCTGGAAGTGACAGGCAGCGCAGACAACCTGATGGTCAATGACGCCAAGGTCGTCTGCGGCGGAGTCCAGACCGCCAATGCGGTGGTCTACCTGGTCGACACCGTCCTGATGCCGCCGGCCGACAAGTAGCCGCGGCGCCTGGATTCTGTCCGACGTAAACCAGCCATGGCGGCGTCCGGTTCCGGCACAGGAGCCGGGCGTCGCCGTGCGCCGCGCGCCCCGGAACCCGCGGGGAACGCCCCTGAAACTGAATGGTGGATGAGAGCCATGGGAATGATCGCCTCGTGCATGAGATTCTTGGGTCCATGAGTTCGGAGATGAGCGACGCAGTTCCAGAGCCGGTGACGGCAGCACCCGAGGAACTGCTGCGCCGTATCGCCGGCGGCGACGAGCGCGCCTTCGAGCAGTTTTACGACTGCCTCGCGCCGCGCGTGTACGGCCTGGTGCGGCGCCTGCTGAGGGACGAGGCGCAAAGCGAGGAGATCCTGCAGGAAGTCTTCGTTCAGGCCTGGCAGCATGCGGCCCGCTTCGACCCTGCCCGCGGCAGCGCCGCGGGCTGGTTGCTGACCCTGGCGCACCGCCGCACGGTGGACCGCATCCGCTCCAGCCAGGCAAGCCGCGAACGAGACCTGCGCATGGGGCTACAGGAGATCGGCACGGAATACAACGACGTGGAAGAGAACGCGATCCTGCATGACGAGAGCCGGCGCATCGTGCAGGCGCTCAAGCGCCTGAGCGAGGCCCAGCGCGCCGCCATCGAACTGGCCTACTTCGGGGGCTACACGCACCACGAGGTGGCCGACCTGCTGAAAATCCCGGTGGGCACCGCCAAGACGCGCATCCGCGATGGCATGATTAAGCTTCGAGACCTGATGGGGGTGGCGTAGTGGAACGGAACGAGAACGAGCTGACCGGCAGCTACGCCCTGAATGCGCTGAGCGACGAGGAACGCGCCAGGCTGCTGGCGCAGGCCGCGAACTCCCCCGCGCTTCAAGCCGACATGGATGCCATGGACGAGACCGCCGCCATGCTGGCGCTGGGCAGCGCACCGGTGCCCCCGCCGACCAGGGTGAAATCCCGGCTCATGGAGGAGATCGCCCGCCGCCCGCAGCTGCCGGCGGAGGATCCCACGGACGAACGAGCGGACGAGCCGGCGGCAATTCCGCAGCCCGAGCACGCGCCAGCCCCGGATTCCGTGCCCGCGCGGCAGGGATGGCCTGCCCGCCGCAAGTCCGCGAAGTTCTTCGCCCTGGCCGCGGCCATCCTGCTGCTGGGCTCGGCGGGGCTGGGAACCGTGGTCTACCTGCAGCAGGCCGAACAGCGCCAGCTGCAGGCCCAGCTCACCGATCTCAGCACTCGCCAGGCCGAGCTCACCGAGCTGCTGGGCGCGCCGGATGTGGAAACCAAAACCCAGACCATGGCCGACGGGGCGACGGTGACGCTGTCCTATTCCGTCGAGCGGGGCCTGATGGCAGTCACCACCGCCGGAATGCCCGAGCTGTCCAAGGACAAGGGCTACGAGCTGTGGCTCATCTCCGCCGACGGCGCCCAGCCGGCCGGCATGCTGCCGGGCACCGGGGCCGACGGCCTGAAATTGCTTACCGGTGCCATGGACGGGGTCTCGCATTTCGGCATCACCGTTGAACCGGCCACGGGTTCTCCGGCGCCGACCACCGAACCGCTGATGGTCCAGGAACTCTGAGCATGCCCGGGCCAATCCGCCCCCGGCCCGGCTCCGAACCAGTTGCTGAAGGACCAGCCGACCCGGAACGCCGGGCGGCAGCTACTCACCGGAGGTGACATGCCGTGAAGGAAACACCAAGGCGCAACCTGGGAGCACGCGGAGCGTATGCGCTGACGGGGCTCTGCTCGGCCGGGGTGCTGTTCGGCGTCGCCCAGCTGGTGTCAGCCTTTTTCGCTTCGTCGTCAGCACCTTTGGTGGCGCTGGGCTCCGCTGTCATCGACTTCACCCCGCCGGGGCTGAAGGACCTGGCGATTTCGCTGTTCGGCACCAACGACAAGCTGGCCCTGTTCGTCTCGATGGGCGCGGTGGCCGTGGTGCTCGCCGCGCTGATCGGCCTGCTGGCGCGGCGCAGCGCCGCCGCGGCCTCGGCAACGGTGCTGGTGCTGGCGGGGATCCTGGGCGCCGCGGTGATCTCGCGTTCATCCACCGGTCCGCTGGATCTGGTCCCGACCGCCCTGGGCACCGCGGCGGCGCTGCTTGTCCTGCGGTGGCTGTGCTCGTTGGCTTCCCGGCTGGATCCCGCGCACTCGGAGTCGCCCGATGGCGTGGCCCGGCGCAACTTCATGCTCGGGGCCGCCGGGGCCGTGGTGCTCGCGGCGGGCGCCGCCATCCTGTCCACGCCGCTGTTCGCGGCCCGGAACACCGCGCAGCTGGCTCGCAAGGCCCTGCGGCTTCCGGCCGCCAAGACCACGGCTCCCGCGGTGCCGCCGGGCGCCCAGATCAATCTGGCGGGGATGCCCGAGTTCGTCACCCCGAACCAGGATTTCTACCGCATCGACACCGCGTTGAGGGTGCCCGGCATCGACCCGGCGCAGTGGTCGCTGCGGGTCCATGGCCTGGTGGAGCACGAGTTCACGATGAATTTCCAGGAGCTGCTCAGCCAGGACCTGGTGGAGCACTACCTGACGCTGACCTGCGTTTCGAACCCGGTGGGCGGGGATCTGGTGGGCAACGCAAAGTGGCTGGGCTATCCGCTGCGCGAGGTGCTGGCCCGCGCCAAGCCGGCCGCGGGCGCGGACATGGTGCTGTCCACCTCGATCGACGGATTCAGCGCGTCCACCCCGCTCGAAGCCCTGACCGATGAACGCATGGCGCTGCTGGCCGTGGGCATGAACGGCGAGGCGCTGCCCATGGAGCACGGCTTCCCGGTGCGCATGGTGGTTCCCGGGCTCTACGGGTACGTCTCGGCCACCAAATGGGTGGTGGACCTTGAGGTGACCCGCTTCGCGGACAAGGCGGCCTACTGGACCACCCGCGGCTGGTCCGAACGCGGCCCGATAAAGATGTCATCCCGCGTGGACACCCCGCAGTCCTTCGCCACGGTGCCCGCCGGACGGGTGGATCTCGGCGGCAGCGCCTGGGCGCAGACCCGCGGCATTTCCCGGGTCCAGGTCAGCATCGACGGCGGTTCCTGGCGCGAGGCAACGCTGGCCGAGGAGGCGACGCTCGATACCTGGCGGCAATGGAGCTACCGCTGGGAGGACGCGGCGCCCGGCACGCATGCGGTCGCCGTGCGGGCCTACGACCGCAGCGGCAAGCTGCAGACCGAAGAGCGCGCCGACCCGGTGCCCGACGGAGCGTCAGGCTGGCACCGGGTGCAGTTCACGGTGGAATGAGCCGCGTCGCCGCGGGCGGCGCAAGGTATCGGGAAAAACGAAATCCCCGGCGCCTGCACGATATGCATCGTGCAGGCGCCGGGGATTTCCCGGCTTTGGGCCCCGGATCCGGGCCAGGCAGCGCAGGTGCGCCTAGGCCTGTTCGGCGTCCTGGTCCTCGTCCTTCTTGTACGGGTCCTCGTCGCCGGCGAAGTGCTTGCCTTCGCGCAGGGCCGCGACCTCGGCGTCCTTCTCGCGGGCCTTGGCCAGCAGTTCCTCAAGGTGCGAAGCGCCCTCGGGGATCTCGTCGGCCACGAAGGTCAGCGTCGGGGTCAGCCGGATGGTCAGGTTGCGGCCCAGCTCCTTGCGCAGGGCTCCCCCGCGCTTGGACAGCAGCTCGGCGATTTCTGCCTTGGCAGTGTCGTCGCCGAACACCGTGTAGTACACGGTGGCGTGCTGCAGGTCGTTGGTGACGCGGGCGTCGGTCACCGTCACGTTGTCGATGCGCTCGTCCTTGATGACGGTGCGCAGGGACTGGGCCATGAGGACCTGCACGCGCTTGGCAAGGCGTGCGGCACGGGCTGAATCAGCCATGATTATCTCCTTATGGTTCAAAATTCGTGGGCGCCTGACCGCTTGGAAGCGGTCAAACGCCCACGAATCGGCAAGTCACGAAGCTACCAGCGGGTTGCTGCTAGGCGCGTGGCTTCTCGCGCATCTCGAAGGTCTCGATGATGTCGCCTTCCTTGATGTCGTTGAACGACCCCAGGCCGATACCGCACTCGAAGCCCTCGCGGACTTCGGTGACGTCGTCCTTCTCGCGGCGCAGCGAGTCGATCGACAGGTTGTCGGCGACCACGTTGCCGTCGCGCACCAGGCGGGCCTTGGTGTTGCGCTTGATGGTGCCCGAGCGGATGATCGAACCGGCGATATTGCCGAACTTCGAGGAGCGGAAGACCATGCGGATCTCGGCGGTGCCCAGCTCCACTTCTTCGTACTCCGGCTTGAGCATGCCCTTGAGCGCCGCTTCGATGTCGTCGATGGCTGCGTAGATGACCGAGTAGAAGCGCATGTCAACGCCTTCCTTGTCGGCCATTTCGGCAACGCGCTCAGCAGGACGCACGTTGAAGCCAATGATGATCGCGTTGTCCACGGTCGCCAGGTTGACGTCGTTCTGGGTGATCGCGCCGACGCCGCGGTGGATGACGCGCAGCTGCACGTCCTCGCCCACGTCGATCTTCATCAGGGAGTCTTCCAGTGCCTCGACGGCACCGGAGGCGTCGCCCTTCAGGATCAGGTTGAGGGTATCGATCTTGCCCTCGGCCACTGCCTTGTCGAAGTCCTCCAGGGTGATGCGCTTGCGACGCTTGGCCAGCATGGCGTTGCGCTCAGCGGTCTCGCGCTTGTCGGCGATCTGGCGGGCGGTGCGCTCGTCCTCGGTGACCAGGAAGCTGTCGCCTGCACGCGGCACGGAGGACAGGCCGAGAACCTGCACCGGACGCGACGGCAGGGCGATGTCCAGGTTCTCGCCGTTCTCGTTGAACATTGCGCGCACGCGGCCGTGGGCGGTGCCCACCACCATGGTGTCGCCGACTGCGAGGGTACCTGACTGCACCAGGACGGTGACCACGGAACCGCGGCCCTTGTCCAGGTTGGCTTCGATGGCCACACCGCGGGCGGACTTGTCGGGGTTCGCCTGCAGCTCCATGACGTCGCTGGTCAGCAGCACGGCGTCGAGCAGTTCCTCGATGCCCAGCTTCTGCAGCGCGGAAACCTTCACGAACATGGTGTCGCCACCGTATTCCTCGGGCACCAGGCCGTACTCGGTGAGCTGGCCCATGACCTTGTCCGGGTTGGCTTCCGGCTTGTCGACCTTGTTCACTGCGACGATGATCGGCACGCCTGCGGCCTGCGCGTGGTTCAGCGCCTCAACGGTCTGCGGCATGACGCCGTCGTCCGCTGCGACCACCAGCACAGCCACGTCGGTGACCTCGGCACCACGGGCACGCATGGCGGTGAACGCCTCGTGGCCCGGGGTATCGATGAAGGTCATCGCGCGTTCGCGGCCCTCGTGCTCGTGGGTGATCTGGTAGGCGCCGATGTGCTGTGTGATGCCGCCGTGCTCGCCCTCGATCACGTTGGACTGGCGGATGGCATCCAGCAGTCGGGTCTTACCGTGGTCGACGTGGCCCATGATGGTGATGACCGGGGCGCGCTCCTCGAGCACGTCCTCGCCCTCAGCCTCGAGCTCGGCATCCAGGTCCAGGCCGAAGCCTTCGAGCAGTTCCTTGTCCTCGTCCTCCGGGGAGACGACCGAAACCTTGTAGCCCAGCTCTTCGCCGAGGACCTCGAAGGTTGCCTCGTCCAGCGACTGGGTGGCGGTGGCCATTTCACCGAGGTGGAACAGCACGGTCACCAGTGCGGCCGGGTTTGCGCCGATCTTGTCAGCGAAATCGGTGATCGATGCGCCGCGGCGCAGACGGATCTCGGTGTCGCCGGTGCCGCGTGGAACATTCACGCCGCCCAACGACGGAGCGCTCATCTGCTCCAATTCCTGGCGCTTCGCGCGCTTGGACTTGCGCTGCTTGCCGCGACCGGCGCCTCCCTTGCCGAAGGCACCGCCCACGCCGCCGCGGCCGCGTGGTGCACCTGGGCGGAAGCCGCCACCGGTACCGCCGCCGCCACCTGCGCCGCCTGGACGACCACGGCCGCCGGCGCCTGCGCCTGGGCGACCGCCGCCGGCTGGAGCCGGACGATCGGTGCGGTTAGGCATCATGCGCGGGGTGGCAGTGGTGCCGCCCGGACGCGGTGCGCCTGCTGGGCGTGGTCCGCCGGCACCGGCTGGACGTGGGCCGCCCTGACCGGCTGGACGCGGGCCACCGGCACCGGCTGGACGTGGACCGCCCTGGCCAGCTGGACGCGGGCCGCGCTGGCCGTCGCGTGATGGGCGTGGACCGCCCTGGCCTGCGCCGCCCGGACGCGGGCCGCGCTGGCCGTCGCGTGATGGACGCGGGCCGCCCTGGCCGCCCTCGGAGCGCATGCCCTGCTGGGAGCTGAACGGGTTGTTGCCCGGGCGTGGGCCGCCTGGACGCGGAGCACCCGGACGAGGAGCGCGCGAACCATCGCGGCCGCCGCCACGGCGGTCGGTCGATTCGCCGGTGCGCATGCCCTGCTGGGAGCTGAACGGGTTGTTGCCCGGACGCGGGGTGCCCGGCTTCGGAGCCGGACGGGCGCCTGGCTTCGGGGCACCTGGGACAGGTGCGCCCGGGGTGGCCTGGGCCTTCGGTGCAGCCGGGGCTGCCGGTGCCGCTGGGGCAGCCGGTGCGGTCTTCGGCGCGGCGTCGGCAGGCTTGGCTGCCGGACGCGGGCCCGGAGTAGCAGCAGTCTTGGCGCCAGCTGGCTTCGGAGCAGCCGGGCGGCCGGCGCCCGGGGTTGCCGCCGGACGTGCGGCGGCGGGCTTGGCTGCGCCGCCATTGGCGCCCGGGAATGCGTCGCGCAGCTTGCGGGCGACCGGGGGCTCAACGGTTGAGGACGCGGAGCGAACGAACTCGCCCATGTCCTGCAGTTTGGTCAGTGCTTCTTTCGAAGTGATTCCGAGCTCTTTGGCGAGCTCGTGAACGCGGGGTTTAGCCACATCTCTCCTGTTTTGATGTGATCTGCATAAACCCCGAGTCCCTGGGGACTTAGGTGTTCTGGCAGATCAGCTGTGTAATTCGTGAAATTCTTCCGCCGCACGGTGGATCACGCAGAACTGATTGTTCATCGGTGTGCGCTCAACATTGCGGACTCATCGGGTTGCCATCAGATTTCTGACCCGCTTTCATCATGTTTGCCAGATGGCCGGCCTGCGGCCGGTCGATCTTCGTATGCGGTGAATTGCGCGAGCACCGTATCGGCGTTGACCGCGGACTTGAAAGCCCTGGAGAACGCTCGTCGCTGCACTGCCTGCCGCACACACTTTTCAATCCCGTGGGTCCAGGCGCCCCGCCCAGGGGCGGAAGCGCCGACATCAAGAAGCACCGCGTGAAGCGGTGCCTGCTCGGTGAGAACCCAACGAATCAGATCATTTCTGGAGGTAGAGGTCCGACAGCCAATGCACGTGCGTTGCTGATGCAGCTTCATGCGAGCGCCGTCGCCACCTTCCCGTTGAAATGAACCAACTACCAGTCTAGCGCGTTTGCGCCCCGGTGTGCGCGTGAGTTTGGTATCACACACGTTCAGGGCGCACCGCGGCAGACCGCAAACTTATCCCAGCCAGTTCTAGTACTGGGGCTCCTTGCCGCCCGAAGCGGCCAGGATGTCGATGCGCCAGCCGGTCAGCTTGGCGGCCAGTCGGGCGTTCTGCCCTTCCTTGCCGATGGCCAGCGAAAGCTGGGAATCCGGAACCACCACGCGGGCGCGGCGTTCGGCTTCATCCAGGATCTCCACGGAGACCACCTTCGACGGCGACAGGGCGGCGGCGATGAACTTGGCCGGATCCTCGTTGTAGTCAACGATATCGATCTTCTCGTCGCTCAGCTCGTTCATCACGGCGCGCACGCGGGTGCCCATTTCGCCGATGCAGGCGCCCTTGGCGTTGACGCCCGGCTTGGTGGCGCGGACGGCGATCTTGGTGCGGTGCCCGGCTTCGCGGGCCAGTGCCTCGACCACGACGGTGCCGTCGGCGATCTCGGGAACTTCCATTTCGAACAGCAGGCGAACCAGGTTCGGGTGCGACCGCGACAAGGTCACGGCAGGGCCCTTGTTGCCGCGTTCCGCGGAGACCACGTAGGCGCGCAGGCGGTTGCCGTGCTGGTACTTCTCGCCCGGCACCTGCTCCACGGGAGGCAGCAGCGCTTCGACGGCGCCGATGTTGACCTGCACCATGTGCGAGGAGTAGCCCTGCTGGATGACACCGGAGATCAGGGTGCCCACGCGGGCGGCGTATTCGCCGACAACCTGGGCATCCTCTGCTTCGCGCAAGCGCTGCATGATGACCTGGCGCGCGGTCGACGCCGCGATGCGGCCGAAGCCGTGCGGGGTGTCGTCGAATTCGCCCAGCAGCACGCCGGCTGCGTCGCGGTCCTCAACGAGGATCGAGACGTGGCCGTTGCTGCGCTCGATGTGGGCACGGGCGCCGGGCATGGCGCCTTCGGTCTTGTTGTAGGCAAGCAGCAGCGCGGACTCGATGGTCGGGATCAGGACATCCATCGGGATATCGCGGTCTTTTTCCAGAATGCGTAGTGCGTCGAGATCAATATCCACGCCTAGCCCTCCAAATCTTCAGTGTCAATGGTGTCAAACAGCTCGTCGTCGAAGTTCAGCTCCGGATCGACCACGGCCTTGCGGATGTTTTCAAAGGAGTAGCTGACTGGATCAAGGATCTTGGTCTTCATGCCCTTTTTGGCAGGCTCCCGGTGTTCGGCAATAACGACCTCGTCGTCGGAAACCTCGTTAATGCGTCCGCGAAGCTTGGTGCCGTCGGTCAGCGTGAGCTTGACCATGCGGTTCAGTGCGCGCACCCAGTGGCGTGGCGCGGTCAGCGGACGGGACAGGCCTGGCGAGCTGACTTCAAGTTCATAGGGGGATGCCGAGGCGTAGACGACGTCCTTATCCAAGGCGTTTGAAATGGTGGTGGTGACTTCACCGAGCGCATCGAGATTCACCGACTCGCGGCCGTCGGCCTTGTCGACGATGACCTGGATGATCATCTGTTTGCCCGACGGGCGAAGAGAGACTTCTTCCAGAATTAATCCGTGGGATTCTACTTCCGGTTTCAACGCAGTACTCAGACGCTGCGCTTCCTGTTCGGTATCGGCCGGCATACCGGTCATGGATATCCTCCCACGCTATTCGATGTTGTCCGTTAAGCGTATCTCCCCGAACCCCGCTTGAGAACTCGTTGACCGGCTCAGGTGAAGGAACTCACGCCAGTCTTTTGCACCACGCCACGGAAGAATGGCCAAAGGCCGGGTCGCCGGCCCACTTCATGGGATGATCATTTCGCTATGACTGATCCATCGCCCCGCCCCGCAAAGCCCGTTCAGCCGCCGGCCAAACGCGCCCCCGGCTGGATCGCCCCGGTGCTGGTCGCTTCCATTGCCGGGGCCGCCACCTGGGGAATCGGCGTCACAGTGTTCCGCGGCGCGCTAGTGGACCGCGGCCTTCCGGATGCAGTCAGCGAGGCTTCGGCCGACCAACAGGCGCAGTGGGGGTACGGAGCCCAACTGGCCGACCTGGGAAGCCAGGCGGCCGCGATGGCTTCACTGGCCGAGAACGAGAAGATCGCCGCGGCGCTTGCCGATCTGGGCACGTCGCTCTCGCAGGGCGCGGCCCTGCTAGGCGAGCTGCATTTCGACGATCAGCCTCCGGCCGACGCGCCGGAGAGCTACTCCCCCGAAAAACTGGCCGCCTTGGCGTCATCGGTTGCGACCTTGAGTTCGAGCATTCCCGAGTTCGCTGATCCCGATCTCCAGCGTGGCGAGACCTTGGCGCGAATAGCGTTCCAGATCAACTTCGATGCCCGGGACGCCTTGAAGCTGGTGGACAAGAAACAAGCGGCACAGCTGCCCCCGGCAATCAGCGCAGGCAAGGCGGACTCGCCGGAGGCCGCGCAAACCGTGGCATGCCTTGCTGACCACAGCTTGATCGAAGGCACGTCGTCGCCAGCAGACCAGGAACTCCTTGAATCCGTCGTGCTGGCCCGCGCCCTGGATCGCGGATACGCCTTGGACAACACCTTGCAGCTCAACGCGGCCAGGGGAAGCAACGCGACGGCGCAAGCAGCAGAAAAGCAGCGGACCGCCCTGAACTCACAGCTGCGCACCCTGCGTTCAGCCTTGCCCGAGGACTGCCCGGATCTCCGCCTGCCCGCCTACGAACTCCCGGAGAACGGGCTGGACCGGCTGGAAAAGGTCGCCGCTGCGGCACAATCCGACTACTCGAATGCGCTGCTCGCGGCGGCGGGGAATATCACCGGGGACCAGCGATCCACCGTTGCCGGTGTCGTCAATAGCGCATTGGGCGCCCAGCAGTCGCAGTCCGAGGCGGAGCGCATCCTGCGCTCGCGCGCCGAGTAGAGCGCTCGCTTCCAGGTCTCCGCCGCGCAACCGAACCGGCACCGTCCAATTCTCGAACCATTACCGAATTCCACACCACCACAGCAGTAAAAATAAATCCAGCATTCCGGCGGCAAGTTTATTCTTGCGGCCTCGTGCCCACCAAGTGAAATCTTCGCTTTCCGCCAAGTGAATTCCCTGGTTCATAAAAACTTCAAATCGGCACGACAGCTACCGTCCTGCCGTCCTCAGCTCTCGATAAAACCTACATCGACCAGTTCCTTTACGTACTTTCCGAAGATCGGCATCCTCGGAGAACCGGATCGCTCCCCGTTCGAACCGAATGATTCGACCTCGCAATTTTGCCCTATGAGAGTTAGGGTCTAATTATTAGAAGTTTTAAATTCGAGATTTTAAATCATCGAATCCGTCATTTTTCCGGAGAGGAATATTCCGCTTCGAGTGCCAGGCTTCAGCCAGTGCAGCCACTCGTTTTGCTCCCATCAGATAGAGGTAGAAAACCATGACAGGACGCATTGTCCGCTCGAAGATCGCAGAGCTCGCTGCGGAGACCATCGGGTCGCGCCACGGTCGAGAGGTATTGAAGGAGCATGGTTGGAGCGAGGGCATGCCCATCGTCATCGCCCAGCATGACGAGAAGCTCACCGATGTCATGGCCTTGACAGTAGTGCACCAACCGCCGGTGTTGATCGCGACGCTGGATCCGCAGTCCAACGACCTCTGCTTCACCTATGTCGTGATTGGATGCACCGATCTTGAAGTTGTCGCCCCACGCGACGCGAAGGACTCCATCTTGGACCTTTACCGCGAAGCGCAATCGACCCCATGCCTGACCTTCCGGGTCGCACCGCTGACACACAGCGCAATCGCCCACGCAATTCCTCCACTGCAGAAGTCTGCAGGAGTGAAGTACCCGGGGCTGCCCAGCGCCGTCGACGTCCGCCGCGCCTGAATTCGACTCCATCTTCGCCAGCCGCACTTCCGGTCCAGCTCCTTGCGGGCGGCCCGAAGCGGCTGGCGTTTCGTTTTCTAATCGCGTTCCCGCTGCCCGGATTCCTGCTCGACCTTGTCGACCGCGGCGATTTCGCTCACGATCCTGATCTGTTCGCCGTCGCGAATGTCCTGCTCCTTCTGTTGAGTCTGTTTTTGCAGTCCGGCGACATCGCGCGGCGGCAGCTGCAGGGAATGCTCGGCGCTGAGACCTGCCTGCAGTTCGCGACCGCGTTCGAGCTCCGCATCCAGCACCGCGCCAAAGAGCAGCGACAAGTTGGCGATCCAGATCCAGAGCAGAAGCACGATGACGCCACCGATCGCGCCGTAGGTCTTGTTGTAGTTCCCGAAGTTGGAGACATAGAAGAAGAAGCCGGACGTGGCCAGTGCCAGGACGATGAGTGCGACAAAGGCCCCGACACTGAGCACCCTGAACTTTGCGTGCTTGACGTTCGGAGTCCCGTAGTAGAGCACCGCGACCAGCATGACCGCGAAGACGGCCATCACCGGCCATTTGGCGATATTCCATACCAGCAGCGCCGATTCCCCGAGCCCGATGAAGTTGCCCAGTTTCTGGGCGATGGGACCGGACAGCACAAACAAGGCGCCCATGACCGCCGCGGCAACCAGCAGGAAAAGCGTCACCAGAAGCATCATCGGCTTGAGCTTGTAGAACGGACGGCCTTCATCCACCGAATAGATCTGGTTCATTGCCCGGCCGAACGCACCGACGTACCCGGAGGCACTCCAGATCGCGCCCAAGAGACCAGCGGCCAAAGCCAGCCCCGCCGCGGGTGTCGAGGTCAGCTGCTCGATGGGTTGGCGCAGCATTTCTACCACCTGCGGGCTGGCGAATTCCTCCAGCAGCGACAGCATCGATTTAGTGGTGGTCTCCGCCTGCCCGACGACGCCCAGCAAGGAGACAACTGCCAGCAATGCCGGGAAAATCGAGAGCATGGTGTAGTAGGTCAGCGCCGCGGCCAGATCGGTGCATTTGTTCCTGGAGAACTCATGCAGGGAGCGTTTAACGACATATTTCCATGAATCCGCGCGCAGCCTTTGCGGCTTGTCCAGTTGCGTCTTGACCGCTGTTTCAAATTCCCCGTCAATGCCGGCAAGCCCGGTCATGCTGGTGCCCGGTTGCGCTTCCGTACCCAGTGGATTCGTCTGGTTGTTATCGGACATCTGCCCACCCCGAAGTCTGCGTGTTCTGTACGTACCCTTTCGGCCATTCAAACAGGGTTACCGCATCGGCTCAACATACTTTCCCCAATACGCAGCCTGAAACCAGCTTCCTTGCCCGGAGCGCTCTACGGCACAGACCTCCCCTGCGCCAGCTGGCCGACGGTGTCAAGGGCCTGAGGCAGACATACAGTGCACGGATGATGCACCCGGATAGCGAATGTGTCACGATTCTTCTAACGGCACTCGCTTGAGGAGAACACCATGTCAGAGACTTCCGGGGGCGCAACGTCGGGGAAAAATCGCCCCTTGCTTCCTGTTGCCCGTTCATATCCGGTCCATGTCGACGATTTGTTGCTGGTCGGCTGGGCTATCCGATCCGACGCAATCCTGGTCCAGGCTGGCGGCTTGGGCGAGTCCGTCCATGTTGATATCCACGGCAAGCATGTCGAACCCGCAACGATCCGCTACGTCGGCCGCGAGCTCAAGGGTTGGGAGCCTTGGACCCTGCTGCTCCTGGAAACGGGCACCCTGCATGTCGGGCACGACGCCTTCCCGCCAGGCTTCCAAGGTCTGGACCCCGACGACGACCTCGGGGAATCCCCCTGGTGCCGGCTGTTTCCATGGCTTCCGGGATGCTAAAGCGCCGGCACGTTGTGCGTGTAGTTGTCGGCCTGTTCGCCTTCGTATTTGACCTGTTCCTGTGGCAAGGAGCCGTCACCACGCCGGGCGGTGCGGTGCTGCCGGTGTGGCTGGTCCCCGCAGCGCTGATTAGCGCGTATGCGGTCCTGCTGATCCAGCGCAGGATCTGGATAGGGTTCAGCGTTTTCCTCCTCATCTCGCTGCTGGGTCTCGCGGTGGCCTCCATCGTTGGAATCGTCGGAACCTACATGGCGTTTTTCCTCATGGTCCGGCATTCGAGCACGCGAGTGGCTAATACGGCACTGGCGGGAATGATCCTGCCTGTTTTCGTGGCGACCTACAGCTCCGTGAGCTACGACGGCCGATCCGAGGATCTGCTGGGTCTGATGGCGTGGAATATCGGCTTCTATGCCGCAGTTGCATTCCTCTGCTACTTCGCCGCCCGGACGCAGCGGAGAACCGAGCACCGGTTGCAAACCGAACGGCGGTGGGCTGACGCTGCGCTGGAGGAAGCCCGCGCCGGAGAGCGCCTGCGCATCAGCCGCGACCTGCATGACTCGGTAGCGCACTCCATGACCGCTGTGGTGCTACAGGTCGCCGGTGTGCGCGCAATCTTGAAGAAGGGCGCAGAGTTCGAGAAGGTCGACCCGGTGCTCGCCGACATCCAGGTGACCGCCGAGCAGAGCATGCGCGAGCTGCACCGACTGCTGGGGATGCTGCGCAGCGAGGAAGAATCCCAGGTCGGGCAGTCGCATTCCTTTGACGACATCCCCTCGCTGGTTTCGTCAGCGCAGGATTCCGGCCTCGATGTCGTGGTGACCTGCAACGGCGAAGCACAAATGCTGGACCCCAGTATCAGCCATGCCGGCTACCGCGTTGTGCAGGAAGGCCTGTCCAATGCGATGAAGCACGGTGGCGAAGGCTGCCGGGTGGAAATCGCGACGCACTGGATGCCGACGGAACTGACGATCTCCGTGACGTCCATTTCCGGGGTCGCGAAAAGGCCTGCGGTATCCGGCGGTTTCGGGCTGCTCGGGCTACGCGAGCGGGTCGGAGTCTCCGGTGGTTCGCTGAGCCACGGCCCAACCCCTGGCGGTTACCTGCTCAAGGCCTCGCTTCCGGTCGACAAGCCCGAAGATGCTTCCGCCTCCGACCAGCGAAGTACGCATACAGCAAAGACCCAGGAGGCGTCGTGATTCGAGTGGTGATTGTCGACGACCAGCCCCAGGTTCGAGCCGGGATCAGCATGATTCTCTCCGCGGAGGACGACATTGAAATCGTCGGACAGGCTGGATCCGGTGCCGAAGCCCTGGCGCTCGCCCAAGAGGTCGCTCCCGATGTGGTTTTGATGGATGTGCGCATGCCGGGCATGGACGGGGTCACCGCAACCAGCGAGCTCATCCGGCAGAACGGCAGTGACCCGGACCATCTGGTCCGGGTGCTGATCATGACAACGTTCGATGACGAGGACATCGTCGTCTCCTCGCTCCAGGCCGGCGCCAGCGGCTACCTGCTCAAGCACGCGTCCCCCACCGAAATTGCCGACGCGCTGCGCCGGGTAGCCGGCGGGGATACCTGGCTTGATGCCACCGCGGCCACGCGGCTGGTGGCCAAATTGCGCGAGCGCAGCGATGAGCAGATTGACATCCGCCAGGTGCTCACCCGCAGGGAGCAGGAAGTCCTGCGCCATGTTGCCGCCGGACGGTCAAACCAGCAGATTCTCGAGTCGCTGGTGCTCAGCGAGGCGACGGTGAAAACACATGTTGCCAGGATCCTGTTCAAGACCGGTGCCCGGGACCGCGCCGCGGTGGTCGCGTTGGCCTATCGCTCGGGTTTCGTCCGCCCGGACGACCCGCTGCCGGCCTGAACATACCGTCCTGGTATGACGTTTTACCTCGAATTCTAAGCGATGATTTAAGGGAAATGGATCTCTTCGGGCACCTTGGAGAGGCATTTTGAAATACGCGCAGGTTCTCGACCACGCGTAATAGAGATAAAGATTCCTAATCGGTTGAGCGGTCTTCACCGCAATCTGTTCGGCATGACGAACTTTGCGTCACTCAACGGAATCGATTGTGGTGTTCCTTGGGGGAGGATAACCACAAGCCCATTGTGTACCCGGGTCTTCGCCGGGCACGCAATGGGCATTATCCTTTTCCACGGCCCTGCCGCGGCCGCTCCGGGTCAGTTTCCCAAGACCAGATCGGAACCGAGCTTCAGGATCAGCGCGGCAACTACCACCACAAAAACAATGCGGATGAACTTGCTGCCCTTGGATATGGCCATGCGCGCGCCGAGATAGCCGCCGAGCATGTTCATCACGCCCATGGCCAGCCCCACGCCCAGCAGCACGTGGCCGGTGGGCAGGAACAAGGCCAGGGCGCCGAAGTTGGTAAGCAGGTTGACGATCTTCGCCTTCGCCGACGACTGCAGGAAATTGTACCCGAGGACCGTCACCATGGCGATGATCAAAAAGGACCCGGTGCCCGGGCCGATAATCCCGTCGTAGCCGCCGATCACCAGGCCTATGAGCACCGCGCGCAGGTAGTGCTGCTTGCCGCTGTAGCGCAGGCGGGAAAGTTCGCCGGCCCTGGGCTTGAGCATCGTGAACAGCAATACCGCCACCAGCGCGGCGATGATGATCGGCTTGATGGCGGCGGCCGGAAGCATCGTGGCCAGCGCCGCGCCGCCGAAGGCGCCGACCATCGCGGTCAGCGCCATGGGTATGGCGGTTTTCAGGTCTGGACTGGTCCGCCGGTAATAGGTCACGGCGCTGGTTGCGGTTCCGAAGATGGAGGCCATCTTGTTCGTTGCCAGCGCCTGGACCGGGCTGATGCCGGGAAAGAGCAGCAGCGCGGGCAATTGGATCAATCCCCCGCCGCCAACCACCGCATCAATCCACCCGGCCCCGAACCCTGCCAACAGCAGCAGGAGCAGGGGCCACAGGGAGACTGGTTCGCCGTTGACGGACAGGAAATCGAGAACCTCTTGCACCGCGCTACTCTCCTATTCAATTGTCATGGCTTCGCCGGCTGGCGTCCTAGGCGGACAGCTCGACCACCACGTCGCTCAGTTGCACATCGCGGCGTTCGCCGGTGGCGCGGTCCTTGACCTCGACCAGGCCGTCGGCCAGGCCGCGGCCGACGACCACGATGGTCGGCACACCGATCAGCTCGGCGTCGGAGAACTTCACGCCGGCCGAGACCTTCGGACGGTCATCGAAGATGACCTCCTTGCCGGCGGCTTCGAATTCCTTGGCCAGCTTGTCGCCGGCTTCCAGCAGCTCGGCGCTCTTGCCGGTGACCACGATGTGGATGTCGGCGGGGGCAATCTGCTTTGGCCAGGCCAGGCCGTTCTCGTCATGGTAGGCCTCGGCCAGCGCCGCCACCGCGCGGGTGACGCCGATGCCGTAGGAGCCCATGGTGACAACCTGCAGCTTGCCGTTCTGGTCCAGGACCTTCAGGTCCAGGGACTGCGCGTACTTGCGGCCGAGCTGGAAGATGTGGCCCATCTCGATGCCGCGCTCGGTGCGCAACGGACCGGAGCCGTCCGGTGCCGGATCGCCTTCCAGCACGTTGACAGCTTCGATGGTGCCGTCGAAGGTGAAGTCGCGGCCGGCCACCAGGCCGAAGACGTGCTTGCCCTTCTCGTTGGCGCCGGTGATCCAGGTGGTTCCGGAGACCACGCGCGGGTCGACCAGGTAGGTGACGCCGTGCTCGGTTTCGCTGCCCAGCAGCTGCTGGTCCAGTCCCAGGGCGGGGCCCAGGTAGCCGGTGACAATCTCCGGGTGGCTCTTCAGGTCCTCGGCGGTGGCCTGCTCGACCTCGACCTCGCCGTTGATGCCCAGGGCCGCGCCGATGGTTGCTTCCAAGCGCTTCTCGTCGACCTGGCGGTCGCCGGGAACACCCAGCACGACCAGGTGGCGGTTGCCCTCGGGGTCGATGATCGCCAGCACGACGTTCTTCAGGGTGTCCTTGGCTTCCCAGGCGCGGTCGGTGCGCGGGCGCAGCTCGTTGGCGGCGGCGACCAGGGTGTCGATGGTCGGGGTATCCGGGGTGTCGAGCACCTCGAAGGCCGGGGCATCGGTGAAGTCGATGGCCTCCGGGACCACTGTGGTCACTGCCTCCACGTTGGCCGCGTAGCCGCCCGGCGAGCGCACGAAGGTGTCCTCGCCGATGGCGGTCGGGTGCAGGAATTCCTCGGACTTCGAGCCGCCCATGGCGCCTGCCTGGGCAAACACCGGGACAACTTCCAGGCCCAGGCGCTCGAAGATCTTCAGGTAGGCGCCGCGGTGGGCCATGTAGGCCTCGTCCAGGCCTTCGTCGTCGATGTTGAAGGAGTAGGAGTCCTTCATGATGAATTCGCGGCCGCGCAGCAGGCCTGCGCGGGGGCGCGCCTCGTCGCGGTACTTGTTCTGGATCTGGTACAGGTAGACCGGCAGGTCCTTGTACGAGTTGTACAGGTCCTTGACCAGCAGGGTGAACATTTCCTCGTGGGTCGGAGCCAGCAGGTAATCGGCGTCCTTGCGGTCCTTGAGGCGGAACAGGCCCTCGCCGTATTCGGTCCAGCGGCCGGTCTGCTCGTACGGCTCGCGCGGCAGCAGCGCCGGGAAGTGGACTTCCTGGGCGCCGATGGCGTTCATCTCTTCACGGACGATGGCTTCCACACGTGCCAGGACCCGCAGACCCAGCGGGAGCCAGGTGTAGATGCCAGGTGCGGCGCGGCGGATGTAGCCGGCGCGAACCAAGAGTTTGTGGCTGGCAACCTCGGCGTCAACCGGATCTTCGCGCAGGGTGCGCAGGAACGTTGTGGAAAGCTTCAAAACCACGCGTGGTGTCCTTTTCCGTATGACGGCAGACCCATGGATGAGCAGCTGCCGCCGTGCTAGGCAAAATCTGTTGTGAGCTGCCGTCGTGGCAACCACCTCCAATCCTACCGGGTTCGGCTCTTCGCCCGGGCACTGCGGTTCCGGCGCCGACACACGATGCACCGGGCACAGGCTCCTAGCCCACGTGCACCCAGGGCCGGCGCTGCAGGTCCGGTTCCGCTTCGCGCAGGACCTCGCGGGTCAGCGGCGCGATTTCGCCCTGCCCCAGGAGCAGGAAGCGGGCCAGGTTGCTCAGCGGGTTGCCCTCGGTCCAGCGAAAGTAGATGTGCGGCATGACCTCGTAGTTGTCCCTGATCGCCAGGCAGATCGCGGCGATCGCGGTGGGCACCGACGGCGCGGTCGCCTCCAGGATCCAGAAGCCATGCCGCGTGATGCCGCGGACCTCGATATCCTCGGCGAAGTCTGAGTAGTCCGAGACCTTGACCTCCAGGAAGACCACCGGGGCCTTGTCCGAGATGTGGCTTGCCAGCACCGCATGGTGCAGTTTGCGGCGGTAGCGTGCCTTGGTGGTGTTGGCCGGCTCGTGGGCAATCAGCTGCACGATCCCCCGCCGCGCTGATTCGGAAATCAGGTGTTCCGCGACCGCGTCGAAGCGCACCGAGGTGGCGCGCAGCTCGGTCGACCGGCGGAAGCGCGAGGACAGCGACACCAGCAGCACGGCGCCGATGAAGAACGCCGCGATCTTCAGGCCCTCGGGCCTCTCAAAGCAGTTGACCACCGTGGTGTAGAGGAAGACCAGCGAGACGAATACGTAGAGGATTGTTTTTCCGCGCTCGCGCCGCCGCCGGGCGGAGATCGTCACCGCGATGGCGGCCGAGCTCATCAGCACCAGCACGCCGGTGGCGTAGGCCGCGCCCTGGGCATTGACGTCTGCCTCGAAATGCCAGGTGATGGCCAGCGCCACTAGGATGACCACAACCACCAGCGGGCGCACGGCACGGGCCCATTCGGGCGCCATGCCGAACCGCGGCAGATAGCGCGGGATCAGGTTCAGCAGCCCGGCGATGGCCGAGGCGCCGGCAAACCAGAGGATCAGGATGGTGGAGACGTCGTAGACGGTGCCGAAGCCGTCCCCCATCAGCCGGTGCGCCAGCCAGGACAGGGCGCGGCCGTTGGCGGTTCCGCCTTCCTGGAATTCCGGGGCGGGGATCAGCACCGTGGTGGCCACCGAGGACAGCACCAGAAAGCTGCTCATGATCAAGGCGGCGGTGGTCAGCAGCTTGCGGGCGCCGCGGATGCGGCTGGAGGGATCTGCGGCCGATTCACCAGGTTTCAGGTTGATCTGTGGCATGACGGCCACACCCGTTTCGAATCCGGACAGGCCCAGGGCAAGTTTCGGGAACACGATGAGGCAAACCAGCAGCATCATCACTGGATTGCCGTGCGCGGCCAGCAAGGAGTCCATCCAATTGCCCAGGACGACCGGGTGCGCGGCGATATTGGTGAATGAGACGGCGATGACCACCAAGTTCAAGGTTAAGAAGGTGCCGACAAGCGTCACCGCGATCCAGGTGACCTCGTTGAATCCGCGCATGAACAAGGCACCGAGCAGGAGCAGCAGGATCACCGTCAAGGGGATCTGCTTGCCAGTGAACCATGCGGGGGTGAAGGGGTTCTCGATGAGGTGGGCGGACGCGTCCGCCGCGGAAAGAGTCGCGGTGATCATGAAGTCGGTGGCCGCGAATCCCAGCAGGATCAACACCAATAGCTTGCCTTTCCAGTGCGGCAGCAGGCGTTCGAGCATGGCGATGGATCCTTGCCCGTGCGGCGATTCCGCGGCGACGCGGCGGTATACCGGCAAGGCCGCTCCCAGCGTGACGGCAATCAGGATCAGTGTGGCGAATGGGGCCAAAGCCCCGGCGGCCAAGGCGGCGATGGCGGGCTGGTATCCCAGGGTGGAGAAGTAGTCCAGGCCCGAGAGGCACATGACCTGCCACCATTTTCCGGCGTGCTTCTTGTCATCGCCGGGGTCTTCGTGGCCCACGGATTGGTCATTCAACCACCGGTAGAGGCGGCGGCGGGCCGAGTCCGAATTCGAAGACTGAGAGACGTTCAGCGTCCCAATATTCGTATTCACGAATGAGAACTGTACGCCTGTATCGTCCCCGCGTCACTGGTTTTCACAAAAGAAATCAGGGGATTTTCCCGGGCCTCGAAATCCACAAAAACGGGGCCGGAACAGGTTATCCCCGAAATTCCGGCCCCCGCTTCCGGGTGCTTTCGCGTGGCTACTTGGCCACTGCCTTGACCTCAGCGACGGCCTTGTTCAGCTCGTCGGTGAGCTTCTTGAGCATGTCGGCCTCGGACTTTGAACCGGTTCCGGTCATGGCCACCGAGACCGCGTTGTTTCCGACCAGTCCCTGCATCTGGTAGCTGCCGCCGGGCACCTCGGTGCCGTTCATCTTCATGGCGCTGCTGGTGGCGTAGGTCAGGTCGGCATCCGAGGAAGCGTCCAGGATCTTCGCGCTGGCTTCGACTTCCTGGCCGGATACCGCCATGCTGAATGAATCGCAGCCCTGCAGGTCCTTGTTCTTGGCCTGTTCAGTGATCTTGTCCAGCTTCGCGGTGTCCTCATACCCTGCCACGCTGTAGCTGGTCGAGGCCATAGTGGCTTCATCCATCAGCACGGCAACAGCCATGTTGATGCCTTCGATGTCCCATGAACCCTGCTGGCTGACGAACTCCGCGCACTTCTCCGGCTTGATTTCCATCTGCTCGATCAGCTTCTTGGCCTGCGGCAGCGAAGCGGCGATAGTGTCGCCGTCCATGATCTGGGCGCCGCTGGAATCTCCGGCGAGTTTGGTGACGATGGCAGTGGCTTGCTCGGTGCTCAGCGCTGCGGTCGCAGGGGCCGACTGCTCCTGGGCGGCTCCGGCGTCCGCGGATCCCTCAGTGGTGTCGCTGCCCGAGCCGCCGCAGCCGGAAAGCGCCAGTGCGCCAGCGAGCGGAAGCAGCAGGAATGAACGCTTCTTCATGATGTTTTGTCCTCACAGTTGGTGGTGATGGACACAACTCTATTTCACAACCAACTAGAAATAAAACATTTTTACCGCTTAGTTGAGCGTTTCTATCTCAGCGAAGGCCTTGTTAATCAATTCGACAGCTTCTGCGGACATCGTTGCCGGCTCGGCGAGCCCGGTCTGGAAAGTGACGATGACGAAGTTGTTGCCCTTCAATGCCTGCACAACTACTGAACTCATTTTTTGTCCACCTCCGACGTCCATCTGGGTGGACATCGTCAGCGACTGGTCGGCGTCGACCTTCAAGGGCAGGATCTGCCGATCGGCGCTCAGCTTTTCGCCGCTTTGTTCCACTGTCACTTTTTCGCAGCCGGAAATGTCATCCAGCATAAGCGCATCGGAAATTTTCTTACGTGTCGCTTCATCCGTAATGGAGAAGACCTGGACCACCTTGCCCAGGCTTTCAGCCGTGACGCTTCCGGTGGCGGAAACCGACGCGGTCAGGTCGGTGACGGTGTATTTTTCCATCTGCTTGGCGCATTTTTCCGGGGTGATTCCGGAGGTCGAGCCCATGCCCTTGGCCATTTGAAGCTGCTGTTGCATGGTCTCGTTTCCGACGACCGTCAGCGAGGGATCCTCCCCCAACAGGGTCCTGACCACCGTTTCAACCTGCCCTGCATCCAGGTTCCCGTCCTGCGACTGGGTCTGGGCCTGCTCTGGTTCCGGCTGCGTCTGGCCTGCGGATGAACAACCGGTCAAGGCAAGCGCTGCGGCCAGGGGAAGGAACCAGAGGAACCGATGTGACATGAAGTATTTTCCTTATGTTTTGGTGTCGGGGACGGATTTCAGCTCTGCGTCAGTTCAGCTGCTCGATGAGCTTGTCTACGGTTTCGGCAGCGGCTGCCAGATGTTCCGGCATCGTGGCCCCGTTGGTATCCTGCTGGACGCCAAGCAGGATATTCGCGGTGGCGGCGCGGACTACCAGCTGCTGGGAGGTCTTCTTGCCGTCGCTGCCGGTGACAACGTACCCCTCGGTGAGTTTCGCTGTGCTCTGGACCGATTGCTTGGCCAGATGGAAGGCGCGGGATTCGCCATCGACCTTGACCGAGTAACGAGAGCAGTCCGCGCTGGCGGCCGCCTGCGCGTCCCACTGGGATTTGAGGGTTTCGGAATCAGGGTACACGGCGACGGTGATCAGCCGGTCCCCCGCTTCGACGGCGCCCATCACTGAATTCTGCAGCTGCTCGGCGATGGGGGCGGCGAAGGTGATTCCGCATTTGCTGGGGTTCACCTCCACGTCTTCAAGCCATTGCTGCGCCTTGGGAATCATCGAGCGCAGCTGGGCGTCGGTGATCACCGTGGCCCCCGGCTGGTCGCCGGCGAACTGGTTGAGCGCCTCTTCCAGCTGCTGGGCGTTGCGTTCAATGGCAGGGCCCAGTGAATCATTGGTGTCCGACGGCGCCGGGGCGCTGCAGGAGGCCATCACGAGCGCGACGACGGCCAGGGATGCCGCCCGCAGAATTTGTGGTCGATGCGCCAGCACTTCACTTCCCGTCGTTTACAGAGACTGCAATCGAGTCTATGGGATGGACCGGGGCAAGTGCGGGATGCCGGATGCCGGCCCCGTTCCCGGTTCGGCCTAGAACAAGACCGTTGCGAAGGTTCCAACCTGGGTGAAACCGACCTTCAGGTAGGTGCGTACCGCCGCCTCGTTGAAGTCGTTGACGTACAGGCTGACGATCGGCGCTTGCTGAAGGGCGTAGTCAACAGTCGATGCCATATACCCAGCGGCCAGCGAGTGGCCCCGGTACATCGGGTTGATCCAGACGCCTTGGATCTGCGCGACCTGTTCGGTGACGGTTCCCAGGTCGGCCTTGAAAACGATGTGCCCCATCTCGTCCGTGTCAATCAGGGTGTGGCCCTGGCGGATGAGTTGGCGAACGCGGCCCCGGTAGAAGCTGCCGCCGTTTTCCAGCGGCGAATACCCGAGTTCCTCTTCGAACATGGCTGCGCTGGCAGGCAGGACCTTGTCGAACTCCGCGGGCTGGGCCACGCGCAGACGACGGCGCTGGATGCCTTCGGGGTTGGTTCGGATCTCCATCAGCGGCTGGTTGCGGCGCACGTCGAATATCGGCTGCGGCCCGTCCTGAAGCACCTCGTGCATGGCAAGCACGGTGGATGCCGGACCGAAGATGGAGGCGAAGCGCTGGCGCGTGGCCAGCGCCATCAGCGCGTATTCGTGGGCGTGATCGTCCGGCATGGCGGTGGGCGCCATGTTGGCGCCCACCCAGCATGCGGACAGCAGGCCTTCTTCACCGTCGACCCCCAGCACGTGGGCGAACCCGTCCGGCACTGCCGAGCGGTGCAATTCCACTTGGGACCTGGTGAAGATGTTGGCCACGGGGTCACGGTCGAGCAGCTCGATGAGGGCCGCAGTGTCCCTGCGGCCCAAGATGCGCGGTTGTCCCTCGTCGACTCGTCGGCCAGATCTAGCTGACGGAGACCACTGGAGAACCCGCGGCAGGATTCTCGTCATCGCCCAAGTCCATTTCCTCGGCCAAGCGGTTGGCTTCTGCAATCAGGGTTTCCACGATCTGGTCCTCGGGCACGGTCTTGATGACCTCGCCCTTGACGAAGATCTGGCCCTTGCCGTTGCCGGAGGCTACGCCAAGGTCTGCATCGCGGGCTTCGCCCGGACCATTGACGACGCAGCCCATCACGGCCACGCGCAGCGGAACAGTCATGCCTTCAAGCCCGGCGGTCACTTCGTCGGCCAGGGTGTAGACGTCGACCTGGGCGCGGCCGCACGACGGGCAGGAAACGATTTCCAGCTTGCGCGGGCGCAGGTTCAGGGATTCGAGGATCTGGTTGCCGACCTTGACTTCCTCGACCGGCGGGGCCGAGAGCGAGACGCGGATGGTGTCGCCGATGCCCTTGGACAGCAGCGCACCGAAAGCCGTCGCGGACTTGATGGTGCCCTGGAAGGCTGGTCCGGCCTCGGTGACGCCCAGGTGCAGCGGCCAGTCGCCGCTTTCTGCCAGCAGTTCGTAGGCGCGGACCATGACCACCGGGTCGTTGTGCTTGACCGAGATCTTGAAGTCGTGGAATCCATGCTCCTCGAACAGCGAGGCTTCCCAGATGGCGGATTCGACCAGTGCCTCCGGGGTTGCCTTGCCGTACTTGGCCAGCAGGCGGCGATCCAGCGAGCCGGCGTTGACGCCGATGCGGATCGAGGTGCCGTGGTCCTTGGCGGCCTGGGCGATCTCCTTGACCTGGTCGTCGAACTGTCGGATGTTGCCCGGGTTCACGCGCACGGCGCCGCACCCGGCCTCGATGGCCGCGTAGACGTACTTTGGCTGGAAGTGGATGTCGGCGATCACCGGGATCTGCGACTTCATCGTAATGATCTTCAGCGCTTCGGCGTCCTTGTCCGTCGGGCAGGCGACACGCACGATATCGCAGCCCGAAGCGGTCAGCTCTGCAATCTGCTGCAAGGTGGCGTTGATGTCGTGGGTCTTGGTGGTGGTCATCGACTGAACCGAAATCGGCGAGTCAGACCCCACGCCAACCGACCCGACTTGAATCTGGCGGGTCTTACGACGTGGAGCGAGAACCGGCGGTGGGGCTGCCGGCATGCCTAGGCTGACCGAAGTCAATGGATGCCTCCGAATGGATTGTGGGTAATACTCTCTACCCAAGTATGTCACCGACTCGTTCAAAGCGGTGGTCTATGCGAGAAAGGCCACGGAAGAACCGTGGCCTTTCTACTTGTTTGCCGCGCGGGAATCCGCTGCGGCGGGGCAGAAACCTAGTTGGCTTCGGCGACGGCCTTGACGCTGTTCAGCACGCCGGCGACCTGCTCGACGACCTCGGCGTCGTCCTTCGGGTTCAGCTCGGCGAAGCGGACCACCGAGTTCGGGATGGCCATCTTGACGTCTTCCAAGACCTTGGCTCCGGCGATGCCCAGGGCCTTGCGAGCTTCGTCCTGTGCCCACACGCCGCCGTACTGCCCAAAGGCGGTGCCCACGACCACTGATGGCATGTCCTTGACGGCGCCGGCGCCGAACGGACGGGACAGCCAGTCGATGGCGTTCTTCAGGACGGCCGGCATGGTGCCGTTGTACTCGGGGGTGACCAGCATCAGCGCGTCGGCTGCGGTGGCTGCATCGCGCAGTGCCTGCGCCGCGGCGGGGACGCTGCCTGCCACGTCCTTGTCCTCGTTGTAGAAGGGGATGTTCTCCAGTCCTGCGAACAGTTCGACCTCGACGCCTTCCGGGGCGTTGACGACAGTGGCTTCGGCCAACTGCTGATTGGTCGAGCCGCTGCGCAGGGAACCTACGAGAGTGAGGACTTTGGTTGCCATGGGCAATACTCCTAAAGAAGGGGAAAGTTAGAAAGCTGACGCTTCATCTACATTCAACCCGCAGGCAACCCGGATCCATTCCCCGATTTCCGGTGATCTGGCTCACTGGCGGAGGATGCCGCATCTAGTCCATGGGCGGGCGGCGGCGCAGCTGCTTGGTCGCTGAGCGATTCGACTTGGTCTCCAGCCGGCGGCGCTGGGAACCCCTGGTGGGTTTGGTGGCCCGGCGCTGCGGCGGGTCGGGCCGCAACGCGGCGGCCACCAGCTCGGCCAGCTTCTGCTGGGCATTCTGCCGGTTGCGCCACTGCGAACGTTCCTGGGCCGAGGCGACCACGAGCATCCCGCCGGTCAGCCGGGAGGACAGCTTGTCCAGCAGCCGCTGCCGCTGCCAGGGCGAGAGCGCCCTGGACCCGGCGATGGACCACGACAGTTCCACCCGGCTGTCCGAGGTATTCACGTGCTGGCCGCCGGGCCCGGAAGAGCGGCTGAAGTGCCAGGACAGCTCGGCGGCCGGGATCACCAGCGAACGGGAAATGTGCAGGTCCATCTCCCCAGTCTCCCACGGGCAAACGCAGGCCGGCGCCCGCTGCGCAAGCTGCGCAGTGCAGGCGCCGGGCAGGCGCCGGGCGGGCGTGGAATGGCGGCTTCTAGGAAGCGAAGTCCTTGAGCAGGCCGGTCACCGGGTTCCACTCGGTGATGATGCGCTGCGCCAGGGCACCGGTGGTGCTGAACGGGTCCTGCTCCAGCACCTCGACGAGCGCTGCCTCAGACTGCGCGGCCAGGATCAGCAAGGCGCCGTCGTTGACCGGCGTCGGGCCTGAAGCCAGCAGCTGCACCGGTCCGTCGCCCACAAAACCTCCGAGGAACTCCCGGTGGGCCGGGCGGTGCTCGTTGCGCAGCTGCGCGGAGTTCTCGGCGTATACGTATTCAACAGCAAAAACAGTCATGGGTTCAGCTTAAATCCTTGCGCCTAGAACAACTGAATCGGCTTGAAGATGTCCGCGTATATTAAGAGGCCGCCCATCGCCAGCATGGCCACGACCACCACATAGGTCAGCGGCAGCATCTTGATGGTGTCCACCGGCTTGACGTTCTTGATGTTGAAGATTCGGGCGACGGTGCGCTTCAGTCCGTCGTAGAGCGCGCCGACCACGTGGCCGCCGTCCAGCGGCAGCAGCGGGATCAGGTTGAATGCGAACAGCGCGAGGTTCAGCCCGCCGGCCAGCGAGAGCAGCGTGGCGAACTTGTCCCCCACGGAGATCGAGTCTTCCGCGCTGATTTCCCCGGCAATCCGCCCGACCCCCACGATGGACACCGGGCCGTTCGGGTCCCGCTCCTCGCTGCCGAAGGCCGCCCGAGCGACATCGCCCATGCGCTGCGGCAGGTGCAGGATCACGTTGCCGATGTTGGCCAGCTGGGTGCCCACCACGCCGGGCACCTCGCGCAGCGGCTGGGGCAGGTTCTCCACGGTGGAGCTCATGCCCACGAAGCCGACCTTGGCCATTTCGTATTCGCCGTCCGCGCCCTTCACCGGGTAGCCGTTGGCGTCGGTGACGGGGCGGTCGGTCAGGTAGGGGGTCATCGTGGTGCTGCGGCTGGTGCCGTCGCGGGTGTACTCCAGGGACACCGGCTGGCCCGGGTTCTCGCGGATGACGTCGGTGAGCTTGTTCCACTCCCCCTGCGCCACGGCGATGCCGTTCACCGAGGTGATGGTGTCGCCGGGCAGCAGCCCCGCCTCGTAGGCGGGAGCGGCCGGGTCCGAGGCCGAGCATTCGGTCTGGTCGGCGTTCTCCGCGGTGGCGATGCACTTGTAGACCTCGGAAACCGTGGTCGTGGTGGTGGCGATGCCGAAGCTGGTGAGCACGATGCCGATCAGCACGAAGCCGATCACCAGGTTCATGAACGGTCCGCCGAGCATGATGATGATCCGCTTGTAGGTGGGCAGCTGGTAGAACATCCGGCCTTCGTCTTCGGGCTTGACGTTCTCGTTGGCCTGCGAGCGCGCGTCATCGACCATCTGGCCGAACACGCGTTGGAACAGGTTCGGTTTCTTCCGCGGCGTCCCCGCCTCGCCTTCGGCGGCCGGGCGCGGCGGGTACATGCCGACCATGGAGATGTAGCCGCCCAGCGGCAGCATCTTGATGCCGTACTGGGTTTCCCCGCGCTTGAAGGAGAACAGGGTCTTGCCGAAGCCGATCATGTACTGCGGCACCCGCAGCCCGAACAGCTTGGCCGGCACCAGGTGCCCGACCTCGTGCAACGCAATGGAGACCCCGATGGCCAGCACCATGAAGACCACTCCGAGGATGAACAGCACGGTGCTCATGCGCCGGCCCCCAGGATCTTCGATGCGCGGGCGCGAGCCCACTTGTCGGTCTCGAGCACCACTTCCACGCTGGGCTCCGCGTTGACCGGGGTGTAGTCATCCAGCGCGCGCTCGATGGTCTCCACGATGTCGGTGAAGCGGATCTTCCCGTCGTGGAATGCATCCACCGCGACCTCGTTCGCGGCGTTGTACACGGCCATGTGGGTTCCGGAGGCCGCGGCGGCCTGCTTGGCGAGCTTCACCGCGGTGAACACCGACTCGTCCAGCGGGTCGAAGGTCCAGCTGGAGGCGGTGGAGAAGTCGCAGGCCGTGGCGGCGCCGGCCACGCGGTGCGGCCAGTTGATGCCCAGCGCGATGGGAAGGCGCATATCCGGGGGCGAGGCCTGGGCGATGACCGATCCGTCGATGAACTCGACCATGGAGTGGATGATCGACTGGCGGTGCACCACCGGCTCGATCCGGTCCAGCGGCACGTCGAAGAGCAGGTGCGCTTCGATGACTTCCAGTGCCTTGTTGACCATGGTGGCTGAGTTGGTGGTCACCACGCGGCCCATGTCCCAGGTCGGGTGGGCCATGGCCTGCTGCGGGGTGACATCGCGAAGCTGGTCGTAGCTATAGCCGAAGAACGGCCCGCCGGAAGCGGTGACGATGAGCTTGGCCACCTCGTCAGGGGTGCCCGAGCGCAGCGCCTGGGCCAGGGCCGAGTGCTCGGAGTCGACCGGGGCGATCTGCCCCGGTGCGGCGAACTGCTTGACCACCTGGCCTCCGATGATCAATGATTCCTTGTTGGCCAGCGCCAGCAGGTGCCCTGCCTTCAGCGCGGCGATGGTCGGCTCCAGGCCGATAGCGCCGGTGATGCCGTTGAGCACCACGTCGGCGTCCGCGAACCCGGCGACCTCGGTGGCGGCCCGCGGGCCGGCGAACAGCTCGGGCGCGTAGCCGTGCACCGAGGCCTCCTGCGCGGCCGCGGCGATCGCGTCGGCGAGCTCCTGCGTGGAATCCACGGCGCTGCCCACCACGGCAGGGCGGAACTTCACCGCCTGGCGCGCCAGCAGCTCCAGGTTGTAGCCGCCGCTGAGCGCGGCGACGCTGAACTGCTCCGGCGCGTTGTCGATGACATCCAGCCCCTGGGTGCCGATGGACCCGGTGGAACCGATCAACGTGACGCGGCGCGGCCGCCCTGGTTCGGGAGAAAAATCTTTGGTGCTCACCCATCCATTATGGTTCTTCTAACTGTGAGGTCCCAAAGAGCGCCGCCTCCGCGCCGGCGCTCACAGCCCCAGGCTGCGGGCAATCAGCAGCTGCTGCACCTGGGTGGTTCCCTCCCCGATTTCAAGGATCTTGGAGTCCCGGTAGTGCCTGGCCACCAGGGATTCGTTCATGAAACCGTAGCCGCCGAAAATCTGAGTGGCGTCCCGGGCGTTGTCCATGGCCGCCTCGCTGCCCACCAGCTTGGCGTGCGCGGCCTCCACCTTGAAGTCCTTGCCCGCCAGCATCTTCGCCGCCGCCGCGTAGTAGGCCAGGCGCGCCAGATGCACGCGGGTGGCCATGCGGGCCAGCATGAACGAGATTCCCTGGTTCTTGCCGATCGGGGTGCCGAAGGTCGTGCGGGTCTTGGCATATGCCACCGCCTCGTCCAGGCATCCCTGGGCTGCGCCCGTGGCCAGGGCGGCGATGGCGATGCGCCCCTCGTCGAGGATCTCCAGGAAGTAGGAATAGCCGCGCCCCTGCTCGCCGAGCAGGTTCTCCTGCGGCACCCGGGCGCCGTCGAAGTGCAGCGCATGGGTGTCGCTGGCCCTCCAGCCGACCTTGTCATAGGCGGGAGCGACGGTGAACCCCTGGGTGCCCGAGGGGACGATAATAGCCGAGATCTGCTTCTCTCCGGTGGATTCGTCCATGCCGGTCACCGCGGTGACCGTGACCAGGGAGGTGATATCCGTACCGGAGTTCGTGATGAATTCCTTGCCCCCGTCGATCACCCATTCGCCGCCCTCGAGCCGGGCGCGGGTCAGCGCTGCCGAGGCATCGGATCCCGCCCCGGGCTCGGTCAGCCCGAAGCCGGCCAGCTTTTCCCCGGCCGCCAGTTCCGGAAGCCAGGTCAGCTTCTGCTCCTGGCTGCCGAAGCGGTACAGCGGCATGGCGCCCAGCGACACCCCGGCTTCCAGGGTGATGGCCACCGACTGGTCCACCTTGCCCAGTTCCTCCAGCGCGAGGGCCAGGTGGAAGTAGTCGCCGCCCGAGCCGCCGTATTCCTCGGAAATCGGAAGCCCGAACAAGCCCAGTTCACCCATCTGCTTCACGATGTCATAGGGGAAGGTCTTGTTGGCGTCGTTGGCCGCGCTCTGCGGGGCCACGACCTGTTGGGCGAAGTCGCGAACGAGGTTTACCAGGTCCTGGTATTGCTCATCGAGTTCCAGATCAAGCATGAGGCTCTCTCTCCATCGGGGTTCCCCATCCAGCTGCGCGGTGTGCCGGCACTGGATGACGGGTCGTGTCGCCCTGAGGCCAGCATTACTTGGCCGCTCACACCCAAGGCGCGTATGGTTAATATTCGTTAACTGATCGCCGATATTTTTTAGTATCAGCCACATTTTTGACACTAGTGGCAGGCATCACAGTTGTCCATAGTCGGGGTCGGCATTCGCAAGGAGATGATGCCTGTGGCAAGGTACCAGCCGCTGCATGAGCCAACGGACCGCGAGCGCGCCAAGGCCGAACGCCGAGAGGCGCTGCTGCGCGAGGCAACCCGCCTGTTCGCCCAGCACGGCTACGCCGGGGTGTCGCTGGAAGACCTGGGCGCCGCGTGCGGCATCTCGGGCCCGGCGGTCTACCGCCACTTCGCCGGCAAGCAGGCGGTGCTCATCGCCCTGCTGGTGGACATGTCCAAGGACATCCACGACGGCGGGCAGGCCGCGGCCGAGGCCGGCGGCGAGCCGATCGAGGTGCTCTCCCGGCTGGTGGATTTCCACACCGATTTTTCGCTCTCGCGCCCCGACATCCTGCAGGTGCAGGACCGGGACCTGAAATCGCTGCCCAAGGCCGAGCTGGCGCTGGTGCGCAAGCTGCAGAACTCCTATATCGCGCTGTGGACCGCGCAGCTGGCCAAGCTGCATCCCAGGGACTCGGCGCAGTCGCACCGCTTCCGCGCGCACGCGGTGTTCGGCCTGCTGAACTCCACCGCGCATTCGGCGCACAATCCGCGCACCAAAAAGTCGGGATTAAAGCCGCTGCTGTCCAATATGGCGCTTGCGGCGCTGACTTCACCGGTAACCTAGTTCTAAGCCCTTGCTCTTTGAAGCCTGCCAACCGGCACGCTTCCCACCCGATCGAAAGGCCTTTGCCGTGCAGCTACGTGAGGTCCGCGCTTCCGACTTGGACGCATTCTTCGCTCACCAGCAGGAACCAGAAGCGAATCTGATGGCCGCTTACCAGGCGCGCAATCCTGCTGATCGTTCGGTGTTCGACCACCACTGGAACCAGATCCTGAACGATCCCACGGTGCTGGTGCGCACCATCGAGCACGAAGGCGAAGTCGCCGGCTCGATCCTGGTCTTCGACGGCGAAGCCCCCGAGATCAACTTCTGGACCTCCACCAAGTTCTGGGGCAAGGGCATCACCACCAGCGCGGTGGATGCGTTCCTGGCCGAGTTCACCAAGCGCCCGTTGATGGCCCACGTGGTGCAGGACAACCTCGGCTCCATCAAGGTCCTTGAGCGCCGCGGCTTCAAGACCGTGGGCACCGAGCAGATCTTCTCCAACGCCCGCGCAGAAGTCGTCACCGAGAACGTCATGCAGCTGGACTAGCGGCGCCAAGCATTGATGCACTGAGCCGGTTCCCTTTGCGGGAACCGGCTCAGTGCATTGTCGGGGCGAATCGCCGTGCCCCGGCCGGCGCTACCTGGTGGCGTTCAGCGTCCGCCAGGCCTCGCGGCGGACCGCCTGCTCATGAGGATCCGGCACCGGAGCGGCCGCCAGCAGGCGACGGGTGTAGTCGTGCTGCGGGGCGTGCAGCACGGTCTTGACCTTGCCCTGCTCCACCGCACGGCCTGACTGCATGACCACCACGTAGTCGGCGAGCATGTCCACCACTGCCAGGTCGTGGCTGACGAACAGGCAGGCGAAGTTGAAGTCCCGCTGCAGGTCCTGGAGCATTTCCAGCACCACCGCCTGCACCGAGACATCCAGCGCGCTGGTGGGCTCGTCGGCAATCAGCAGTTCCGGGTTCATCGTCAGCGCGCGGGCGATGCACACACGCTGGCGCTGGCCGCCGGAGAGCTCGTGCGGATAGCGGTTGACCACGCTGCGCGGCAGCTTCACCGCGTCCAGCAGCTCCATGGCGCGCTGGATGCGGCTGGCCTTGGTGCCCTCCTTGTGCACCACCATCGGCTCCGTGATGCATTCGCCGATCGGGAACCTCGGGTTCAGCGAGGCGGCGGGATCTTGGAAGATCACGCCGATCGACTTGCGCACCTTGCGCGCTTCGCGCGGCGACAGCTTGGGCAGGTTGTGCCCCTGCACCGAGAGCGTGCCTTCGGCGACCGGAAGCAGGCCGATCACCGCCTTGGCTACGGTCGATTTGCCGGATCCGGACTCGCCCACGATGCCCAGCACCTCGCCCTTGGCCACGTCGAAGCTTACGCCCTGAACGGCCCTGAACTTGGTGCCGCGCATGTCGTATTCCAGCACCAGGTCCTTGGCTTCAAGCACCAGCTCGCGGCCCGCGGAGGCGGTCTGCTCGGCGTGGGCGGCGTTCGCGTCGATCACCACCGGCGAAAGCTTCGGCACCGCCGACAGCAGGCGCTGGGTGTACTCGTGCTGCGGATGCAGCATCACCTGCTCCACGGTGCCGGTCTCCACCAGATTGCCCTGGAACATCACGGCCACCTGGTCCGCCATGTCCGCCACTACACCCATGTTGTGGGTGATCAGCAGGATGCCGGTGTTCAGCCGGTCCTTGAGCTCACGCAAAAGGTCGAGGATCTCGGCTTGCACCGTCACGTCCAGCGCGGTGGTCGGCTCGTCGGCGATGATGACCTTCGGGTCGCAGGAGATCGCCATGGCAATCACGATGCGCTGACGCTGGCCGCCGGAGAACTGGTGCGGGTACTGCTTGATGCGCTTGGCCGGGTCGGGAATGCCGACCAGGGTCAGCAGCTCCACGGCGCGGGCGGTGGCTTCCTTGCCGTAGGCGATGCCGTGCAGTTCCAGCGCCTCGGTCAGCTGGCGCTCGATGGTCAGCACCGGATTCAGCGCGGTCATCGGCTCCTGGAAGACCATGGCGATGTCGGTGGCGCGCATCTTGCGCATCTTCCCGGCTTCCAGGCCCACCACGTTCACGTTGCCCACCTTGGCCACGCCCGAGACGTTAGCGTTCTCAGGCAGCAGGCCCATGGCGGCGGTGGAGGTCACCGACTTGCCGGAGCCGGACTCGCCGACCAGCGCGACCACTTCGCCGGGCTTCACTGCCAGCGACAGCCCCTTGACCGCGTGCACGTCGGGGCCCGCGGTCTCGAACGTGACCTGCAGGTTGTTGAAGCTCAGCGCGTAGCCCCCGGCAGAGTCATTGGTTGGTGCGGCGTGGCTCATGGCTTCTCCTTGCGGGTTGGCATGGCAAACAGGCCCGCGCGGCGGCGGCGCTTGCCACTGTGGCGTGGGTCGAAGGCATCTCGCAGGCCGTCGCCCAGGAAGTTCACCGACAGGGCGATGGCCACGATGGTCATGCCCGGCCACCAGAACAGCCACGGCCGGGTGGTGAACGCGTTCTGGTACTGGCTGATCAGCAGGCCCAGCGAGGATTCCGGAGGCTGGACCCCGAAGCCCAGGAAGGACAGCGAGGATTCCAGCAGGATCGCCCCGGCGATCAGGAAGGTCGAGTTCACCACGATCACGCCGATGGTGTTGGGCAGCAGGTGCTTGAAAATCACCCGCGAGGTCTTGGAGCCCATGGCCTGGGCCGCGGAGACGAATTCGCGTTCACGCAGCGACAGGATGTCGCCGCGCACCAGGCGCGCCATGCCGGTCCAGGACACCAGTCCCAGCATGAGCGCCAGCAGGATGATCGAGCTGGATCCGCGCCCGGCGATCTGGCCCAAGACCGCGGCCAGCACCAGCAGCGGGATGACGATGAACAGGTCGGTGATGCGCATCAGCGCCTCGTCGATCCAGCCGCGGAAATATCCGGCCAGCGCGCCGACGACTGCGCCGATCGCGGTGGCCACCAGCCCGACGACCACGCCGATGATGATGGACTTCTGCGTCCCGTTCATGACCAGGGCGAAGTAGTCCTTGCCGATGGAGTCCTGGCCGAAGGGGTGCTCGCCGATCTGGATGCCCGAGCCGCCGAGCCAGGTGGGCAGCAGCGACAAGGTGGGCTTGCCGCCGTTGACCACGGCGCCGGCGTCGAGGTAGCTCTGTTTCCACCAGCCGGGAATCGGCCCGTAGCCGATCGAGGTGAATGCCAGCAAAGTGATCAGCACGAGGACGATCGCGGAAATCATGGCCGGCTTGTGGCGCAGGAAGCGTTCCAGGACGATCCGCGACTGGCTCTTGGAAGTTTCGGTCGAGACAGCGAGTTTGGCGTCTTCGACCTCTGCAATGGATGTCAGGTTCCCTGGCATCTTGTCGTTTGTGTTACTCATCGAATGTCCTTAGTTTCCTAGACCCGGATCCGCGGATCGAGAATCGCGTACACAATGTCTGCCAGGAGGTTGAACAGCACCGCTGCGGTGCCGGTGACCAGGAAGAATGCCATGACCGGTGCGGGGTCCACCGCATGCAGCCCGGTATTGAACAGGTCTCCCATGCCCTTCCAGCCGAACACCGTCTCGGTTACCACAGCGCCGCCGATCAGGCCGGCGAAGTCGAAGGCCGCGATGGTGGCGATCGGGATCAGCGCGTTGCGGAATGCATGGCGGAAGATCACGGTGCGTTCGCTCAAGCCTTTGGAGCGTGCGGTGCGGATGTAGTCCTGCTGCTGCACTTCCAGCATCGATGAGCGGGTGTAGCGCGAGTAGCTTGCCAGCGAGATGATGGCCAGCACGATGGTTGGCAGCAGCAGCTGGGTGGCGTTGTCCAGGAAATGGTCCCAGAAGCCGCCTTCAAGGTTCGCGGTGGAGGAACCGATGGTTGCGATGGGGCGTCCCTTGAGGTCCAGGAAGCCAGGCCACGCGCGGAAGATGTGGTCCAGCACGGTTAGGCCGGCGCCGACCAGGCCGACGGTCACCGAAACGCCCATGGCGGCCTTGGACAGGCGGCCCCCCATGAGCTTGCCGATCAGGCCCGGAATGACCACGGCCAGGATGGCACCGCCCAGCAGCAGCCATCCGTTCGGTTCCGCCAGGAGCCAGAAGGTCGCGTAGTACATGCCCAGCACTAGCACCGCGGTGATCAAGGCCGGGTACAGCACGCGCTTTTCCTTGAGCCCGACGCTCATGGCGGTGGCGGACAGCGCCAGCAGCACCGTCAGCACGATGATGACTGCCGGTCCCATCTGCGGGAAACGGTAGAAGTTCAGCCACACGCTGTACTGCAGCAGCAGCGGCACGAAGATGGCAGTGGCCAGGAAGGTGATGCCGCGGCGCTTGAGCGAACCGGCCAGCAGCATCTGCAGGACCAGACCTGCGACCACGCCGATCAGGATGCTGGTGCCCAGTGAGATCTGGGGGTTCTCCAGCCAGTTGTTGTAGCCGATGGCCATGTATTCCTTGAGCAGCACCGCGGCCCAGAACACCGGCAGGGAGAAGAACAGGAAGGTCAGGAAGGTGACGAGGTAGTCGAGACCCGAGTACTGGCGCACGGCGGTCAGCACGCCGATGGCGATGCCCAGGATGGCTGCGATGACTGTTGCCAGCAGCACCAGTCGCAGGGTTGATGATGCGGCGTTGGCCAGCAGGTCCGTGACCTCGATGCCGTTGATATTGCGGCCCAGGTCGCAGGCGCCCACGAAGCACTTGGAAACACCGGTCAGCCAGGTCAGGTACCGCAGGTACCAGGGCTGTTCCAGGTTCATGTATTCGGTGCGCTGCTGCATCAGGTACTCGCGGTTTTCCGCGTTGCTTTCACGCAGATCGCCGAGCGGGTCGCCGGAATTAATGACCAGGATATAGAGCAGCAGCGATGCGGCTAACAGCACGCCGGCGGCCGACCCCAGTCTCTTCAGGATGAATTTCAACACGGTACTAACGTCCTCTTTCTTCTCGCCTTGTGGCGCTCCCGCCTCCGCGATGTTGGAGCCGGACACGACGCGGGGCCCGATGATGATCGGGCCCCGCGGGCGCTCACAGCTGGTGTATGCGTTTGTCTAGGCCCAAGGCCTACTCAGCACGCATCCACTGCTCGGCGTTCCAGACGATGCCGTTCTGGGTTGCCGTGTGGCGGACATTCTGGATGTCTGCGCCCGAGGCGCTCAGACCCGGGTGGGCGAACATCGGGATGCCGAACAGGTCATCCCACAGCAGCTTCTCGATCTTCTTGGTCTGCTCCGCGTGGACTGCCGGGTCCAGCGAGGTGGCCAGGGTCTCCCACGCGGCGTCGACCTCAGCATTCGAGTACTTGCCGTAGTTCTGCGGCTTGCCTGTCGCGTAGATGTTCTGGCCGGATGTGATCTGGCCCGAACCGGCCCACGCGAACAGTGCTACCTCGTAGTCGCCGCGCTCCTGGGTTCCGCCCGGTGCGAAGAACTTCGGGTCGCCTGCATCCACGATCTCGAAGCCCGCCTTGTCGCACGAGGACTTGATCTGCGCGACCTCGTTGGTGCGGCGTTCGTTCGGCGCCGAGTAGCCGATGCGCACCTTGGTGCCGACTGCGTCCTGTTCCTCGAGGATCTTCTTGGCACCCTCGATGTCGACCTGGTCGTAGCGTCCGTCATAGGCTGCTGCCACGGTGTCCGCGTAGTTCTCCTGGAACGGGAAGACTTCGCGCAGGTTCATGACCTGAGCCTCAGGGTTCAGCGGCTTGATCAGGTTGTCGACGATTTCCTGGCGCGGAACGCACATGGCGAAGGCCTTGCGCAGCTCCAGATTGGTCATCGTGTTGCCCTTGACGAAGTTGAAGTCCAGGTGCTCCCAGGTCAGGGTGTCACCCTGCTGGATGTTGACGGCGCTGCCCAGCCCCTTGAGCTGTTCCAGGGTATCGACGGTCGGCTGTGGGCCAATGACGTCGAGGTCCTTGTTCTGCAGTGCCTGGACCATGCCGGAATCGGCAAGGAAGCGGAAGTTCAGTTCCTTGGTTGCCGCCGGGGTGCCGTAGTAGTTCTCATTGGCGGTCAGGGTGACTGACTCGCCAGCCTTCCACGAGCTGAGCTTGTATGGGCCAGAAACCGGAATGTCTGCTTCGTCAGGAAGGGTGCCCGGCTTGGTGGTCCAGCCTTCGTTCCAGAACTTTGCGGCCTTCTCAAGCTTCTTGGAGTCGCCATCGCGAACGGCAGCGACGAACTCTTCGGTGCTCAGGCCGCCCTTCTTGGCCACGACGTGGGCCGGGTGCAGCATCCAGGTCTGGATCTGCCAGTCCGGATCCGGGGCCTTGAACTCAACGGTGAACTCCTTGCCCGCAGGATCGCCCTGAGGGCCCTTCGGGACGGTATCGCCGAGGTCGGTGGAGACCGAGTTGAACAGCGGCTTGTCCTTTGATCCCGAATTCAGGTTCAGGTTCTGAGTAGCCCACGCGAGTACCGCGTCGGCGGTGGTGATGTCGGTGCCATCGGACCACTTGGCGTTGTCTGCGATGGTGTACTTGATGGTCAGCGGGTCGTCGCTGATCTTCTCGAAGCTTCCCAGGTCCTCATTCGGGTAGATCTTCCCGTCGGTACCGAAGTAGACGAAGCTCGCGAACATCCGGTCGGTAATGCCGGAGTTGTAGGTGGAGTAGGTCTGCGGCGTGTTGCCGTTGTAGCTGATGAATTCAGGGGCGCCGATGGAAACCTTGATGGCTCCATCCTTGGTCGCGATGTCGCCCAGGTCCGCCAGACCGGTAGTGGTCGCCTCTGCGCCGGCGTTGCCCCCGCCTGCGGATTCGCTGGCCGATGGGCTGGTTTCGCTTCCGCCTGGGGCACATGCAGACAGCGCCAGTGCCATCGCTGCGCCTACGACGACTGCCTTCGAAACGCGTTGGAACCGCATTTCGCCTCCTTGAGATCTTCGATTGATACGAGTTCTGAAACTTCCGAATCAGTGTGGATCAAGTCACACCCGATCCAATGAGCAATAGACTAACGGGAATTTCCGGTCTTGGATATAGAAAGACTCGCTTCAGATAGTCACGGGAAGGCCACGAAAAGTTAATGCAGGATTTCGCATGTTACCGGCGAGTTAATGCGAGTTGCCTCACATCCGCAAGATTTCAAGGGTTTCTTTCAGATTGGGAAAAATCAACCAGATGCGCAGCTGAGTCCAAGTCTTGCCCTGGAGTCGTTTATAACAGTTTGGTAACGCCGGAAGATTCCCGTAATAATCTCAAGCAAATCTTGAATATCGATGTCCTCGCACGTCATCAAAGCAGGCATGCATGTCATCAAAACTGAAAAGAACGCCGCAACCGGTATCGGTTGCGGCGTTCTTTTCGGCGTGCTCAGCGTCGGCTAGATCAGGGTTGCCCCCGGGATGGCTGCCAGCAGATTACGGGTGTAATCGCTCTTCGGCGCGTCGAAAATATCGTCGACAGAACCCTGCTCGACGATCTTTCCGCGTTCCATCACGCAGACGTTGTCCGCGATCTGGCGCACGACTGCAAGGTCGTGGGTGATGAACAGGTAGGTCAGCCCCATGTCGCGCTGCAGCTCATCAAGGAGCTCCAGCACCTGGGCCTGGACCAGGACGTCCAGCGCGGAAACCGCCTCGTCGCAGACGATCATTTCCGGCTGCAGGGCCAGGGCACGCGCAATCGCGATGCGCTGGCGCTGGCCGCCGGAGAGCTCGTTCGGGAAGCGGTGCATGGTTGCCGCAGGCATGGAGACCTGGTCAAGCAGCTCCTTGACCTTCTTCTGGCGCGAGGCCGAGTTTCCGATGCCGTGGATGCGCAGCGGCTCCTCGATCGTGCGGTAGATCGAGTACATCGGATCCAGGGAGCCGTACGGATCCTGGAAGATCGGCTGGACGCGGCGGCGGTACTTGAACAGCTGCTTCTCGCTCAGGTTGCCGATCTGCTGGCCGTCGAAGGTGATCTCGCCGCTGGTCGAATCCAGCAGGTTCAGCACCATCTGCGCAATGGTCGACTTGCCGGAGCCCGATTCGCCCACAACTGCAGTCGTGGTGCCCTTCGGAATCTCGAAGGAGACGTTGTCCACCGCGGTGAACTTTTCCTTCTTGCCGAAACCCTTGCGGATGTCGAAGACCTTGGTCAGGTTGCTGACGGACAGCAGCGGCTCGGCCTTGGCCGGGGAGGTCTCCTCGACTATGGCCTCATGCTTGTCGCCGCGTGCAGCGGAGAGCGATGGAGCCGAGTTGATCAGGCGCTGGGTGTACGGGTGCTTCGGGTTGCGCAGGATCTCCAGCGCCGGCCCGTACTCGACCACGCGGCCCTTGTACATCACGACGACCTTTTCGGCACGCTCTGCGGCCAGGCCCAGGTCGTGGGTGATCAGCAGCACGGCGGTGCCCAGCTCGCTGGTCATGGTATCCAAGTGATCCAGGATCTGCTGCTGCACCGTCACGTCCAGCGCACTGGTCGGCTCGTCGGCAATCAGCAGGCGAGGACGGCAGGCGAGGCCGATGGCGATCAGCGCGCGCTGGCGCATGCCGCCGGAGAACTCGTGCGGGTACTGGTTGGCGCGGGCCTCTGGGTTGGGCAGCCCTGCGTCGGCCAGCACCTGGGCCACACGCTTCTTGGGATTGTCCCCCGCCAAGCCGTTGGCCTTCAGGGTTTCCTTGACCTGGAATCCGATCTTCCATACCGGGTTGAGGTTCGACATCGGGTCCTGCGGAACCATGCCGATGTGGTTGCCGCGCAGCTCAACGAATCGCTTTTCGCTGGCGTTGGCAATATCTTCGCCGTCGAACAGGATCTGTCCTGCGGACACACGGCCGTTGCCGGCCAGCAGGCCGATGGCGGCCAGTGCCGACGTCGACTTGCCGGATCCGGACTCGCCCACGATGGCCACGGTTTCGCCGGGCATCACGGTGAAGTTGGCGTCGCGCACCGCGTGCACCGGTCCGTCAGGAGTGGAGAAGGTGATCGCCAGATCCTTGACTTCAAGCAGCGGCTTGGGAGTTGCGTTCTCGCTCACGGGCTAGGCTCCCTTCCGGGCCTTGGGATCCAGTGCGTCGCGCACTGCATCGCCGAGCATGATGAAGCTCAAGACAGTTACTGAAAGGAACAGTGCTGGCCACATCAGCATCATCGGATTGCTGCGAAGCTGGGTCTGGGCGGTGGCAATGTCGTTGCCCCAGCTCATGATATCCGGCGGCAAGCCAACGCCCAGGAAGGACAGGGTTGCCTCGGCAACGATGTATACACCGAGATTCACGGTCGCAACCACGATGATCGGAGCGATCGAGTTCGGCAGCACGTGCTTGACCAACGACTTGAACTTGGACAGGCCCAGCGAGCGCGAAGCCTTGACGAAGTCCGCATTGCGCGCCTCGATGACGGCACCACGGGTGATGCGGGCCAGCTGCGGCCAGCCGAAGATGGCCAACGTGATGATCACCGTCCAGACGCTCTTGTTGTCTCGGAAGGCAGGCAGCTGCATGACGATGATTGCACCGAGGATCAGCGGCAGGGCGAAGAAAATGTCGCCCAAGCGAGCCAGGATGGTGTCGATCCAGCCTCCGTAGAAGCCTGCCAGCGCACCGATGGTGCCGCCAACGATGATTACGATCAAGGTCGTGAAGATGCCGACTAGGAGGGAAGCACGCGTGCCGTAGATGACGCGGGAGTAGATGTCGCAACCTTGGAGGTTGAAGCCCATGATGTGGCCTTCACGCCCCGGCTCGTTCGAATTTTCCAGCGCGCAATACGTGGGGTCTTGCGACGTGAACCACTGAGGGAACGCTGCAACGATGATGACAGCGAGAATCAGGATTGCGGAAATGATGAACAAAGGCTGCTTGCGCAGCGAGCGCCAGGCCTCGGCCCACATGGACAGCGGCTTGCCCGTCTCCTTGACGGAGTCGACTGCCTGCAGAGGCGTCTCGTCCAACGGAGCCACATAGTGCTCGATCTTGTACTTGGAGACCTTGCCAGCTCGGCGGTTGACGGGCAGGCCGGCCTCGGAATTGAAGTTCTGGTTCTCAGGCATAACGGATCCTAGGGTCAAGCAGGGCGTACAGCATATCCACGATCAAGTTGGCGATCACGAACACGATCACCAGGACACCGACCACGGCGACAACGGTGGGCGTCTCGCCCTTGAGGATCGCTCGGTACAAAAGGTTTCCGACACCGGGGACGTTGAAGATACCCTCGGTCACGATGGCGCCGCCCATGAGCGATCCGAGGTCGGCACCAAGGAAGGTCACCACGGGAATCAGCGAGTTGCGCAGGACGTGGACACGCACCACACGGTTGCGGCTCAATCCCTTGGCCGTAGCGGTACGCACATAGTCCGCGCTCTTGTTCTCGATCACGGAGGTACGGGTCAAGCGGATCACGTAGGCCAGCGAAACCAAGCCCAGAACCATGGCGGGGAGAATCAGCTCGCTCCACGTGCCGGCACCGGAGACAGTGGGTTTGGCCCATTCAAGCTTCACACCGATCACGAACTGCAGCACGAAGCCGAGCACGAAGGTCGGAACCGCGATGACGATCAGCGAAGCAACCAGAATGGTCGAATCAAAGAACTTGCCCTTGCGCATACCGGCGATCACGCCGAAGATGATGCCGAAAACGCCTTCGATCAACAATGCCAGGATCGCCAAACGGGCGGTCACTGGGAAAGCCCGTCCAAGCAGGTCGGCCACAGGCTGGCCAGAGAAGGACATGCCGAGATCGAAGGTCACCAGATTCTTCAGGTAGAGCCCGTACTGGATCCAGAATGGCTGGTCAAGATTGTATTGTGCGCGAAGCGCTGCTTCGGTCGCAGGCGTCATCGGCTTGCCACCGGATAGTGCCGCGATCGGGTCACCCGGGGTCGCAAAAACCAGGAAGTACACCAGCAACGTGGCTCCGATGAATACCGGAATCAGCTGCGCAATGCGCTTGAGGGTAAAACTTAACATGCTTGCATCTCACCTCGAGACACCAGAGGGCGCTTGGCCATTATTTTCCTCTTTCCGTCGGAGATTATCCGACGTTACTTTTTTGCGAGGCAGGACAGACACGCCAAAGGGAGACCCTAGTTGTTGCGGGTCTCCCTTGACGTTGTTCCCAGCTATTCGAGCCTTTGATCAGGCTAAACGCTGAACGTAATTACTTGCCGGCGATCTCGTTGTACAGCGGGACACCGTTCCAGCCGAATTCGACGTTGGAGACGTTTTCGCTCCAGCCGCCCTGAACAGCCTGGTACCACAGCGGGATGGCCGGAAGGTCCTTCATCAGGATTTCCTGGGCCTGGTTGAAGATCTCGGCACCTGCAGCAGGATCGGTCGCTGCCAAGCCTTCCTTCAGCTTGGCGTCGAACTCCTTGTTCGAGTAGTCGCCATCGTTGGAGCCTGCGCCGGTGCCGTAGAGGGCGCCGAGGAAGTTGTACAGCGATGGGTAGTCGGCCTGCCAGCCGGTACGGAAGCCGCCGGTCATCTTGCGCTCGGTGACCTGCTCACGCAGTTCCTTGAAGGAGCTGTATGGTTTGGCTACGGCGTTGATGCCCAGGTTGTTCTTCAGCTGGTTGACAACAGCCTCGACGTATTCCTTGTTGCCGGCGCCGTCAACGTTGTAGCCGATGGACAGTTCTGCATCTGCATCCCACTTCGAAATGGCATCTGCGTCGGCCCAGGCCTTCTTGGCGGCCTCGGCGTTGAAAGTCAGCACTTCACTGCCTGGAATGCTGTCGGAGTAGCCGTCGATTACCGGTGCGGTGAAGTCCTTGGCGATGACCTTGCCGCCCTGGTACACCTTGTCGATGACCAGCTGGCGGTCGATAGCCTGCGAGATAGCGGCACGACGCAGGTTGCCCTCTTCGCCCTGCTTGAAGTGATCCAGGTAGCCCGGGATGGTGATGGTCGCGTTGCCTGCGTAAGGCGAGTTGACCGAACGGTCACCCAAGTCACTCTGGTACGAAGCCAGCTGGCTTGGCGGAACCTGATCCAGGACATCCAAGTTGCCGGAAATGAGATCCTGGTATGCCGAGTCAGTCGACTGGTATACCTTGAAGTCGATTCCGCCGTTCTGGGCCTTGCGTGGACCGTCGTACTTCTCGTTGACTTCCAGCTTCAGGTTGACGTCGTGGTTCCACTCGGCCAGCGTGTATGGACCGTTGCCGACCGGCTTTTCGCCGAAGGCCTTGGGATCCTCGAACGCTGCTTCAGGAAGCGGGAAGAAGGCGGTGTAGCCAAGTCGCAGCGGGAAGTCGGACTCAGGCTGCGAGAGCTCTACGGTGAAGGTGGTGTCATCCACGACCTTCAGGCCCTCCATGGTGTCCTTCTTGGCGTTCTCTGCGCTAACTTCCTTGTAGCCCTTGATGGACTCGAAGAAGTAGGAGTTCAGCTGTGCGTTCTTTGCAGCGGCGCCGAAGTTCCAGGCGTCCACGAACGAAGCAGCGGTCACTGGCGAGCCATCGGAGAAAGTCTGGCCGGACTTGATCTTGATGGTGTAGTTCTGGGAGTCGGTGGTTTCGATCGACTCGGCCAGCTCATTCTGGGTCTTGCCATCGGCGGTGTAGCTCACCAGGCCGGTGAAGATCAGATCCATGACGCGGCCGCCACCAACTTCGTTGGTGTTGGCCGGCAGCAGGCCGTTCTGCGGTTCGGTGGTGTTTGCCGAAACGACGTATGAAGTGTCGCCTGCCTGGGCGTCGCCGTTACCCTCAGGGGTTTCAGACGAGCCGCCGCCACATGCCGACAGGGTCAATGCCAGGGCCGCGGACAGAGCTACGGCCTTCGATGCGTGCGAGATTCGCATCCTTCTTCTCCTCAACAGTTCGTTGCTGCTTCCGCAATTCGCGGAGCCGTGCGGTATAGCGTGAGCTATAGCACTTAGTGAATGAGATTACATCAAAGATTGCGAAACAACCAATGAATAATCGTGAAAGTAGTGCTTGATAATCTTTTAGTCACTCAAACTTATAATATGATTACAAGTCAAAGGTTAGACGTAATCAAAGAAAAAAGTTCATCATTCCGGGATCCTCAAGGACCGCACCGATACCGGCAAGTAACTCGCTGGCTTCCTTGCCATCCACGACCCGGTGGTCGAACGACAAGGCCAGCGTTGAAGTATGCCGTAGTGCTACTTCCCCTCGGTACTCCCAAGGCCTAGGCTTGACTTGGCCTAAGGCGAGAATCCCTGTCTGCCCCGGAGGCAGAATAGGTGTACCGGCATCGACGCCGAACACCCCAACGTTAGTGATTGAAAAAGTACCGCCGGTCAGCTGGGACGCCGTCAGGGTGCCGGCCCGCGCATGGTCGATGAGCTCAGTCAATTCAGCGGCCAACAATGTTAGTGGCTTATTCTGCGCCTGTTTGAGCACGGGGACAAGCAGTCCGCGGTCGCTGGCGACCGCCATACCGAGATTCACGTCCGCGAATTGGATAATTTCATCGTTCTCGCCGTCCCAGCGCGCATTGACGCTCGGGAAGTTCAGCAGCAGGCGTGAAACCACCAGTGCCGTCAGCGACGTGATGTTCAGTTTCAGGTCCCTGAATTCGCGGCGGGCACGGAGCTTGTCGATCAGCTCCAACGACTTCGTGACATCGACCGTCAAGAACTCGGTGGCATGCGGCGCCGTGAATGCCGACTGCACCATGGCATTGGCGGTGGCCCGTCGCATGGCGCTGATCTTCACCCGCTTCTGCCCATCCACGGCAGCCGGCTCGCCCGCAACAGGCCGCGGTTCTACAGCGGGTGCCGCGGGAGAACTGACCAGAGCTTCAATATCCCGGCGCAGCACCAGGCCATCGGGCCCGCTGCCTTTCACCTCGGCGATGTCGATGCCGTGGTCTCGGGCAAGCTTGCGGACCGGGGGCGTGCTGCGTGCCACGGTGGCCCGCGCCGCTTCGGGCACCGCGGCAGCACTTGCAGCAGCAGACCCCTCGGCGGCAACGGTCTTGCCGCGGCCGCGGCGAGCCGGACGCTTGCCGCTGGCCGCCGGAGCGCCGTAGCCCACCAGCGTCGGAGTCCGCTCGGCGGCGCCCTCCTTCTCCCCCGGGACTTCAGCTCCTGGCTGTGCACCGCCCTTGCCGTCCAGGTCCACAGGCTTGTCGTCGAAGGTCACCAGGGGGCCTCCCACGGGAACTACCTGGCCCTCGTCGGCATGCAGCTTCTGCACGATGCCAGCGAAGGGCGAGGGAAGCTCAACCACTGCCTTGGCGGTTTCCACTTCGGCAATGATCTGGTTCAGGCTGACGTGCTCGCCGACCTTGATTTTCCAGTTCAGCACCTCGGACTCGGTCAGTCCTTCGCCGAGATCCGGCAGCTTGAAGGTTTGGGCGGTCATCACTTGGCAGCTCCTTCGGTTGCCTCGTGGTGGCGCATCACGGTGTCGACCGCATGCATCACCCTGTCGAGATCAGGCAGGTGGTGGCTTTCAAGCCGGGATGGCGGGTAGGGGACGTCGAAGCCCGTGACCCGCAGCGGGGCGTGCTCCAGGTAGTCGAAGCAGCTCTCGGTGATCTGGGCGCAGATCTCGGCCCCCATCCCGCTGGTGCGGCTGGCCTCGTGCACCACCACGAGCTTGCCGGTGCGCTTCACCGATTCGGCAACGGTGTCGATATCCAGCGGGTCCAGGCTGCGCAGGTCGATGACTTCCAGGCCGACGCCTTCGTCTTCCGCCGCCTGCGCCGCGTCCATGAGCGTGTAGGTGGTCGGGCCGTATCCAACGACAGTGACGTCGTCGCCTTCGCGCAGCACCTTGGCCTTCGGCGAGGAGTCGCTCTCCGGCGTAGCCAGCTCGACCTCAGCCTTTTCGTGGTAGCGGCGCTTGGGCTCGAAATAGATCACCGGATCATCGCTCGCGATGGCCTGACGCAGCATTGTGTAGGCGTCCTGCACGCTGGACGGCGCGAAAACACGCAGCCCGGCGGTGTGGGCGAAGTAGGCTTCCGGGGATTCGCTGTGGTGCTCGGGCGAGCCGATGCCGCCGCCGTAGGGAATCCGCACGGTCACGGGCATCTTCACCCGGCCGCGCGAGCGGTAGTGCAGCTTGGCCAGCTGGGAGACCAGCTGGTCGAAGGCCGGATAGGTGAACCCGTCGAATTGGATCTCCACCACCGGCCGGTAGCCGCGGTAGGCCAAGCCGATGGCGGCGCCCACGATCCCGGATTCGGCCAGCGGGGTGTCGACGACCCGGTGCTCGCCGAAGTCCTTCTTCAGGCCATCGGTGACGCGGAAGACCCCGCCGAGGGTTCCGATGTCCTCGCCGAGCAGGACCACTTTCTCGTCCTCAGTCAGCGCATCGCGCAGCGACTGGTTCAGCGCCTTGAGCATGGTGGTGGCCATCAGTGCCCCTCCTCCTCAAACTCCGACAGGTAGCTGAGGTAGCCCTCGCGTGCCCGGGTGCTGGGCTCGTGCGCCTCGGAATAGACATTGTCGAACAGCTCGCCCACCGCGGGGTCAGGCATCGCGGTGATGGCGGCGCGCAGCTGCGCGGCCAGGTCGTCGGCGGCGTTCTGCGCGCGCTGCTCATAGGACTGGACGTCGGCGCCGATCACGTGCAGGTACTTGACCAGCCGGTCGATCGGGTCCTTGGCCTTCCACTTCTGAAGCTCTTCATCCTTGCGGTACCGCGTCGGATCATCGGCGGTGGTGTGCGAACCCATGCGGTAGGTGACGGCTTCGACGAATGTCGGGCCCAGCCCGTTGCGGCAGTGCGCCAAGGCGGCTTGGGTCGCGGCGTAGACGGCCAGGATGTCGTTGCCGTCAACACGCCAAGTCTTCAATCCGAAGCCGTGGGCCCGGTCGGCGATCTGGGTGCGGCTCTGCAGCGCCACCGGCTCGGAAATGGCCCACTGGTTGTTCTGGCAGAAGAACAGCACCGGCGCCTGGTAGCTGGCGGCGAAGACCATGGCCTCGCTGACGTCGCCCTGGCTGGTGGCGCCATCACCGAAGTAGGTGATGGCCACGTCGTCGGTTCCGTCGAACTTGATGCCCATGCCGTAGCCGGCGGCGTGCAGGGTCTGCGCACCGATCACGATCTGCTGGCAGGCGATGTTGACCTCGTTGGGGTTCCACCCGCTGGACTGTGCCCCGCGCCAGACGCTGAGGAGGTCCTCGGCCTTAACACCCCGGGCCCAGGCCACGCCGTGCTCGCGGTAGGAAGGGAAGATGAAATCAGAATCGCGGGCGGCGCGCACCGAACCGATCTGCGCAGCCTCCTGGCCGAGCAGAGGGGCCCACAGGCCCAGTTCGCCCTGGCGCTGCAAGGCGGTCGCCTCGTGATCCAGCCGCCGCAGGACAACCATGTCCCGCAGAAAATCCGCCAAGTCCGACTCGGTCAGCTTGGCAACGTAATGGTCTAGTTCTCGGTCCGGGACCCGTTCCCCGGCGACGTTCAGCAGCTGGTGCGTAGGTATGCACTCCGCGGCTACATCGATGTGCTTGGTGGACACGATCAGCATCCTTACTCTCGCGTAGTCGGTGCCCGAGGCAGTTTCACACTTCAGGCTTAATGTGATGCTACTCACGCAACGCAGATTGCACAATGGCCAGATTCGAATTCGGGCAAAACGCACTGTCCGCCCTCCGGTATCGGTGCTAACGTGCTCATTATGCAGCTACTTGACCAGACGGACCGCCGCATCCTGCTTGCCCTGTCCACCGCCGCCAAGCGGACCGCCTCAGCCGTGGCAACCACCTTGGGCCTGGGCCGCAATACCGTGCAGACCCGCATCACCCGATTGGAGAACGAGGTCCTCGATTCGCTCGACCGGCGCATCCCCGCGAAGTCGCTGGGTTACGGGCTGCTCTCATTCGTCGAGCTTCATGTGGACCAACGCCATTTGGAGGACATCGCGGCCAAGCTGGAACAGATCCCTGAGGTGCTCGAGGCGCACGGACTGACCGGCTCGGCGGACATCCTGGTCCGGGTCGCCGCCAAGGACGCCGAAGAACTTTTCCGGGTCCACGGCCAGCTGCTGCATATCGAAGGGGTCAACCGGGCCGATTCGGCGCTGTCGATGGCGGAGCTGGTCCCCTACCGCACCACGCGGTTGCTGGAGCATTCGCTGGCAGACGGGCCTGCGCGCAAGCAACCTGCATGAGCAACGGCACAAAGCCTCCCTGCGGCGCGGGCGCGATCGCGCGGGCGCAGCAGGGAGGCTTCACAAAGGTCCGGAGGGCTACCTGCCGACCGACACGACGCCGGAGCGATCGAGTTTGTTCCAGTTCGCAGGCTTGTTGGTGATCTCCTTGAACAGTGCGCTGAGCATCGTCAGCCCGATCAAGACGGAGTAGATCGGCCAAAGCGGAATCGTCCACAGGTGGCGCAGATCCGCCGCCGCGCGATTCAGCGCGATGGCGTAGATGGCCAGTGCAATCGAGACAAGAATGCCGAGCCACGCGAGGAAAGCCCACACGCCATCGCCAATCGGGTTGCTTCCCAGCAGGAACATCACCGGGATCGACAAGAGAACCAGGAGCTGGATCACCGGCATGGCGACCATGTTGAAGGTGTTGAAGACGAGGAAGAAGCCGAAGGCTCCGAAACGCGGATTTCCGTGCATGGACTTGTGGATCTTGATGGTTTGCAGCAGTCCGCGCGCCCACCGTACGCGCTGCTTCCACAACCCGCGCAGGGTTGACGGAGATTCCGCGTAGACCAGGGCCCGCGGCGCGAAGTTCACCTGGTATCCGGCCTTGTGGATGCGCCACGTCAGTTCGAGGTCCTCGCCGATAATCCGCTCATCCAAATTGCCGGCCACGTTCAAGGCGGAGCGCAGGAACGCACCGGAATTGCCGGACACGATGGGCAGGCAGCCGATGAGCGCCAAGGCGCGGCGCACGACGCCGGTACCCAGGTGCGAGATGACGGTGAGCAGGCGGGTCTGCACGGTATTCAGGTTGACCGGGCGGTCGTCCCCGCACACCGCGCCGATGCTGGGGTGGTTGAATCCCTTGAGCATCTCGTTGATGGTCTCCTCGCCGAACACGCCGTCGGCATCGACGAAGAGCACTACCTCGCCGTCGCTGGCCGCGAACCCGCGATTGAGCGCCGCGCCCTTTCCCGCATTTGGCTGGGAAATGCTGGAGACCCGGTGGTCCTTCGCCGCCCATTCATCCATGATCCTGGCGGTGCCGTCAGTCGACCCGTCGTCAACGAGGATCACCTCGAAATCCTCGTAGTTGCTGCGCAGGATCGACTCCACGCAGTTGGAGATGACCACTTCCTCGTTGTATCCGGGCACCACGATGCTCACGCGCGGACGGGATTCGAAGACCAGCTGCTTGTTGTTCTTGGCGCGGCGGCGCTCGCGGGCGACAAACGCCAGCGACATGGGAATGAAGCAGAGCTTGACCAAACCCATTCCGAGGATCAGCCCGCCGCCGACCATGAACAGCCCCACGACCACCATGCCGATGGGCGTCGTGATCCCGTCAAAGAAACCATTCAGGAATTCGGTCATGGCCTGCCCCCGGCGGCTGCTAGTGCGCGGGACGATGCGCGCAGCACGGTGGACAGCAGCTCGGGAGCCTGCCGGGAGTTCGCCCCGAAGCGGGCGTTGATTTCCAGCACCACCGGCTGGCCGTTGGCGAGGCGGCGGATGTCGAGGTCGGCCTGGTATTCCAGGCCCACCGCGCGCACCGCGTCCAGTGCGATCTGCTGCACGTCCACGGCTTCATCAGCTGCCACGCGCTCGGTCGACACCGCGTTGCCCACAACTCCCTGCTTGAGCTCGGTCTTGCGGACGACCACTGCCAGGTCGTTCTCGCCGTTGCCGTTGAAGACCATCGGCGCGAATTCTTCCCCGCTGGCGAATTCCTGCAGGACCCATGAATCATCCAGCGCGGAGAAATCCAGATCGCTGTGGTTCCCCACCACGCCGACCCCGCGGCCGCCCCGGGCGATTCGCGGCTTGACGATCAGTGGACGGCCGAGCGCCTCGAAGGCCGCATCCAGGTTCTCGAAGCTGCTTGGAAGCGCCGAGCGCGGGACCGGCACCCCGGCCGCTGCCAGGACCTGCATGGTCAGCCACTTGTCGTGGGCGGTGGATACGGCTTCCGGCGATCCGATCATGACGGTGCATCCAGCCAGCTCGGCGCCGGCAGCCGCCACGGCGGGAAGCTCGTCGCTGACCGTGGGAATCAGCACGTCGATATGGTGCTCGCGGATGATCTCGGCCAAGCGGCCGATCATCGACGGGTCGCTGGCCGCCGGGACCTTCTCGATGACCGCGTAGTACTCATTGGCAGTGCTGTCCATGTCGGCGCCGATGACGGTGAAATCGCTTGAGGCAAGCTGCGCCCCGAGGGCTCGGCCGGCTGGTCCGTTCGCTCCGGTAAACAGGATTCGCATTTAGAACACTCCAATCGCGGAACCGAGCAGGCGCACTGGCTCGAATCCCTCGGCATACTTCGTTTTGGCCTGGTTGCCGCGGAAAGCGGCAATACCCTTGAGATTCTCTTCGGTCATGTAGGGCTTGCCCTTCTGGTCGGCGTGCTGAGCCACCGCATGGACCTTGACGCCGATGTAGTCGGCTACGTCGATGAACACGGCAGGATTGAACTTCCTGGTGACCGACGGGCTCTCAAAGCACAGGATCGACGAATGCCGGCGGGCCGCACGGAGGGTGGCGAAATGCACAGCATGGTGGTCCTGGTGCTGGTCGTGCTCGGAATGCGTGAAAATCAGGTCGGGATTCAGGACCGTCACCCGTTCTTCAATGGCCTGGACCATCTCGTTCGTTGAATCGGACAGCTTGGTATCCGGAAGGCTGTGAGTGACCATGCTCTTGGCTCCCATGAAACGGGCTCCGCGCATCGCCTCGTTTTCGCGAACGGCTTCGTCACCTCCGACCGCGCCGTTGCTCATCACCAGCACGTGAACTTCGTGTCCCGTATCGGCCAGCTTGGCCAGGGTGGCACCGCAGGCAATTTCAAGGTCGTCGGGATGGGCGCCGATCGCCAAGACAACCCGCTGCTGCGATTGCGGAACGACGGGCACGATCTGGTTGGTGATCGCGAAGATCGCCATGCCGAAGGCGAAGACGAGGGTGACCTGGATTGCCATTTCGCGCAATGGCTCCGACTGCCATGGGCCGCTGGCCACGAGCAGGTTGACCATGGCCAGGACTATGGATCCCACGACCAGTACCGCGATGAGTTGCGAACCGCGGCGGAAACGCCGCTTGAGATGCTTGCGCTGGCTTGGAAGCGCGAAGACGAGTGCTGCCGAAAGGCTCAAGGCAGCAGAAATTACAGATGACCATGGCATAAGCCGATTTCCCCCAAAAAGTCGGCGCACCAAATAACCAGAAAAGCAGTTAGCTGCTTGTCCGGAAATCACAAACAATGACTTAAGACTTCACGATCCCCATCGCAAAGACTCTTGCTCATGAAAAGGTACGCGTATTGATAATTCCCCTAGATCAATACTTGGTGCAGTTCTCGACATTTACGTCGCAACTTGCAAATTCAAGGTACCTGATTCGTGCATCCAGGCAAAACTTCTTCCACGACTTCGCGCATCGCCACTCGAAATCCACGAACTTTCAAGGCTCCACCCCACTCGCTCGAACTGCGGCTTCACGTGCAGTTGGGCGAACGTAGATGCTGCCTTCCGCGCCGTAATTCCGGCCTTCAATCCCTGGCCGCGGCCATGAAATCACCGCTGGCGCAGAAGTTCCGAGCTAGCAGGAAAGTCATTAATCCGCGTCTCCAAGTCCCCAAAAATTTCGTTCGGAACGTTGAAAATCCTCGCGTAACAATGTGTCTTTTTCGCAATCAGCGACCCCTCCACGCGCTTGCGTCCATGGATTTCCCCGTCCGGAAAGTCGCGTCACCGGGTCTGCCGAGCACCTGACTGCCGGGTCGCCCGACTGTCCCGGGCCAGCGCTTGGCAAGGCCGGCAGGAACACCCAATCCGCCGTATCCGAGGTGGCTGCTCCGCCCTCAGGCAGGTCGATGCATGACACCGCGCAGCGGCGCGCCACAGCATGGCGGCTCAGAAATGCGGACGGGACCAGCCTGAGTGGCTGATCCCGTCCGCATCGGTTTTCCGCTAGGTGATTGAGCAGAAGGCTAGTGGTCGACTGCCTTCTCTGCACCGACACCGGTCAGCGAGCGAACTTCCATTTCCGCCGCCTTCTTGGGATCCTCGCTTCCCGGATCGGTGATCGAGCCCAGCCAGCCGAGCAGGAATGCCAGCGGGATGGAGACGAGGCCCGGGTTGGCCAGCGGGAAGATCGAGATATCGATGCTCGGGATCATCGAGGTTGCCGCACCGGAGAAGACCGGCGAGAAGATGATCAGCAGGATGGCCGAGCCCAGGCCACCGTACATCGACCAGACTGCACCGCGGGTCTTGAAGCCCTTCCAGAACAGCGAGTAGAGGATGGTCGGAAGGTTGGCCGAGGCAGCTACCGCGAAGGCCAGCGCCACCAGGAAGGCGACGTTCTGGCCCTGGGCACCGATGCCGCCGGCGATCGCGAAGACGCCGATGACCAGTACGGTGCGACGGGCAACCTTCATTTCCTTCTCCGGGGTGCTCTTGCCCTTGGAGATGACCGATGCGTAGACATCGTGGGCGAAGGAAGCAGCTGCGGTGATGGTCAGGCCGGCTACCACCGCCAGGATGGTTGCGAAGGCCACCGCGGAGATCAGGCCCAGCAGCAGCGTGCCGCCCAGTTCGTAGGCCAGCAGCGGGGCTGCGGAGTTCACGCCGCCCGGGGCGGCCTTGATCTTGTCCGGGCCGATCAGGGCGCCGGCGCCGAAGCCGAGGACCAGGGTGAACAGGTAGAAGGCACCGATCAGCCAGATGGCCCAGACGACCGACTTGCGGGCTTCCTTGGCGGTTGGCACGGTGTAAAAGCGCATCAGCACGTGCGGCAAACCTGCGGTGCCGAGCACCAAGGCCAGGGCCAGGGAGATGAAGTCGAGCTTTGAGGTTTCGGACTTGCCATACTGCATGCCCGGGTTCAGGATCTCAGGGTTGCCAGCCACTTCGGCGGCCTTGCCTAGCAGCTCGGAGAAGTTGAATCCGAACATGGCCAGGGTCCACACGGTCATGATCAGGGCGCCGGCGATGAGCAGGCAGGCCTTGATGATCTGCACCCAGGTGGTGCCCTTCATGCCGCCGACCAGGACGTATAGGATCATCAGCGCGCCGACGATGACGATCACCAGCGACTGGCCTGCCTTGGAGTCGATGCCCAGCAGCAGGGACACCAGTGCGCCGGCGCCGGCCATTTGCGCCAGCAGGTAGAACACGCACACCGCGAGGGTGGAGATCGCCGCGGCGATGCGCACAGGACGCTGCTTCAGGCGGAAGGAAAGCACATCGGCCATGGTGAACTTGCCGGTGTTGCGCAGCAGCTCGGCCACGAGCAGCAGGGCAACCAGCCAGGCCACGAGGAAGCCGATGGAGTACAGGAAGCCGTCGTAGCCGTTGATGGCGATGGCGCCGACGATGCCCAGGAAGGATGCCGCCGACAGGTAGTCGCCGGCGATGGCGGTGCCATTCTGGGTTCCGGTGAAGGAGCGTCCGCCGGCGTAGTAGTCAGCGGCGGTCTTGTTGTTCTTGCTGGCTCGGAGCACGATCACCAGGGTGACGCCGACGAAGGCGACGAAGATGGCGATGTTCACCAGCGGGTTGCCGACAGTGGTCTTCTCAGCCGCCGCCGCAAGGATGGTTAGGTTGTTCACTGATCTGCTCCCTGGTTCTCCAGACGCTCACGGATCTTGGTGGCCTTCGGATCGAGCTTCTTGTTGGAGAAGCTCACGTAGGCTGCGGTGATGGCGAAGGTGGACACGAACTGCAGCAGGCCCAGGACGATGCCCATGTTGATGTTGCCCAGGACCTTGATGGACATGAAGTCGTGGAAGTAATCGGCCAAAAGAACGTAGGCGAAATACCAGACCAGGAAGAAGATAGCCATGGGGAATACGAAGCTACGGTGGGTGCGGCGCAGTTCCTGGAATTCCTCCGACTTGCTCTCCGCCACGAAATCAATGTCGTCTTCGACATTGTGGTGGGGATTGGCACTCATGATGCCCTCCTTGTGCGGGTGGTTGGATGATTGAAACCTGATGTGATGCAAGGCACATCTCGACTGTGACTAAGTTCACTATCTGCGAAAGTTCCGTCCCCGACTAGGGGTTTGGGCCCAGCCATGGCTCAGCGGAGCAAAACCTGCGCCCAACGGCACATCTATCGACGACAAGCGGTCGGGCAACGGGTTGTGACCTTAGGATTGATGTATGTCCCCAGCCCTGCAGATCACCCTCATCGTCACCATCGTGACGGTCGGCATTGCCGTCATCGGGTATTTCGGATTCAAGATCTCCCGCTCAACCAAGGAGATGGGCACCGACGCGGAGGAAGCGACCTTCACCACCCTGCACCACATGTCCGTCGCCGTTCCCCACCTGGAACGGGGGCTGACAGTGGAAGGAGCCGCGAAGAGCGCCAAGGCGCTGCGCAGGCTGCTGAACTGCCCGGTCCTGCTGATCTCCGACACCCGCCACATCCTTGCCACGGATGCCGGCATCGAATTCACCGCGGATCTCGAAGAGCAAGCTTCGGAAGCATTCAGCACCGCGCTGGCCACCGGCAAAACGCAGGTGAAGCGGCTCTCCGGCCAGGATTTCGTGGCCGCCCCGATCATGGTGGGAAACCAGCCGGTGGGTACGGTGACCGCCCTGACCCCGCGTGCCGGGGCTGGATTCGTCCGCGCCGTCTCGGAGGTGGCGGTTTTCGTCTCCGCCCAGGTCTCCACCGCGCAATTGGATGAGAACAAGGCGATGCTGCTCGAAGCGCAGATGCGGGCCCTGCGCGCGCAGATTTCGCCCCACTTCATCTACAACTCGCTGAACGCCATCGCCTCGTTCATCAACACGGATCCAGCCCGCGCCCGCGAGCTGGTGATCGAATTCGCTGACTTCACCCGCTATTCCTTCCGCCGCCGTGGGGAATTCACCACCCTGGCCGAGGAGCTGGAGGCCATCGACCGCTACCTGCTGCTGGAAAAGGCCCGCTTCGGCGACCGCATCAAGGTGTCTTTGCAGATCGCCCCGGAAGTGCTCTCGACCAGGATCCCGTTCCTCTCGTTGCAACCGCTGGTGGAAAACGCGGTTCGCCACGGCCTGGAAGCCAGGCCCGACGGCGGGGTTATTTCCATCACCGCTACCGAGGACGGGATGCACGCGGTCATCAGCGTGGAAGACGACGGCGTGGGCATGGATCCGGAGCAGCTGTCCAGCGTGCTGGCAGGCACCACGGTCAACATGCATGTGGGTCTGCGCAACGTTGACGTGCGGCTTCGCCAGCTCTACGGCAATTCGAACGGGCTGATCATCGACACCGCGCCAGGCGCAGGTACGCAGATCACCTTGCGCATCCCGAAGTTCCTGGCTCCGGGCACGGCATCGATCGACGAATGAATTCCATGGGTCCCGAAGGCAAACACAACAGAAACGATAGAATCAACTCATGATTAATGTGGTTGTCGCCGACGACGAACTTCCGGCAGTGGAAGAGATCGCGTTCCTCCTGAGCCAGGACTCCCGAATCGGGAAAATCCATCGCGCAACCTCTGGCGCCGCGGCGTTGAAAGCGCTGGAGGAAAACGAAGTGGACGCGCTCTTCCTCGACATCCACATGCCCGCGCTCTCCGGCCTTGATATCGCACGGGTCATCTCCCGCTTCGCCAACCCGCCGCTGGTGGTCTTCGTGACCGCCGACGAGGACCAGGCCTTGGAAGCCTTCGAGCTCGCCGCGGTCGACTACGTGCTCAAGCCCATCCGCCCGCAGCGCTTGGCCGAGTCCGTGCGCCGCCTGTGCGAGCTCGTGGAGGAAGCCCCCGCCAAACCCGAAATGATCACCGTGGACCAGGGCGGCATCACCAAGCTCATCCCCCGCGGCGACATCGCCTACGTCCAGGCCCAGGGGGACTACGCGCGCCTGCATACCAAGGACTCCAGCTATCTGATCCGCGTCCCGTTGAATGATCTGGAGCAGCAATGGGCGGAGTCTGGTTACGTGCGCATCCACCGCTCCTACCTGGTGAGCATGGACAAGATCGAAAACGTCCGGCTGCAGACCGGCAAGGCGGCCGTGCTGGTCAACGGGACCGAGCTGCCGATCTCCCGGCGCGCCCTGCCCTACTTGCGCGAGCGCCTGGCCGCCAACCGCGTCCGCCCGCTCTAGGCCCGGCGTGATTCCGTGAAGCGCGACTCCCCGGAGGCTCCCCTGCCTGGACGCTTTGCCCAGCAGCGTCCGCAGCGGGTACGCGTCCAGGCTCCCCAGAATGCCTCGCTGACCGTTTCCGCGGTCAAGCCGGAACATACGGCCCAGGAATTCTACGTCCAGCAGTTGATCCGCTCCCAGTTGCGGCTGGCCTGCGCCGTGGCCGCAGGGCTGCTGACCATGCTCGTGGGTATCAGTGCGCTGCTGGCCCTCTGGCCGACGGTCTATGAATTCACTTTGTGGCATATACCCCTGCCATGGTGGATTCTCGGGGTGGGGATCTATCCGCTGATCATCGTGGCCGGCATGCTGTTCAACGGCGCGGCGGCCCGCAATGAAAAACGCTACCGGAGCATCAGCCGTGATTAATCTGCTTTCAGCCCTGGCCTTGGTGGTGGTCTGCGTGACCACCATGCTGATCGCCTTCCACGGGCTGCGCCTGTCGCGCACCACCAGCGATTTCTACGTGGCCAGCCGCACCGTGCGCCCGTGGTGGAACGCCTCGGCCATCGGCGGCGAATACCTGTCGGCCGCCTCTTTCCTGGGTGTGGCCGGGCTGATCGTGCTCTCCGGCCAGTCCGGGCTCTGGTTCCCCATCGGGTACACGGCTGGCTACCTGATGCTGCTGCTGTTCGTCGCCGCGCCGCTGCGCCGCTCGCAGGCCTATACCATCCCCGACTTCGCCCAGATCCGCTTCGAGGAATCCAAGTCGCTGCGCAAGATCACCACCTACCTGGTGGTGGTGATCTGCTGGCTGTACATCGTCCCGCAGATGCATGGGGCGGCCCTGACCCTATCGATCGCCACCGGGCTGCCCGGATGGCTCGGACCGGTGATCGTGGCTGCGGTCGTGTGCATCACGGTGGTCTCCGGCGGCATGCGCTCGGTGACCTTCGTCCAGGCTTTCCAGTACTGGTTCAAGCTGGCAGCGCTCGTGGTCCCCACGATCTTCCTGCTCTTCCAGGTGATCCCAGAGCAGTCCAGCACCGCGCGCCTCGACAGCATCGCGACCCAGCTGGAATCGGTGGCCGGGCTGAACCTGTACGAGACCATCTCCATCATCCTCGCGCTGCTCTTCGGCACCCTGGGCCTTCCCCACGTGCTGGTGCGCTTCTACACCAACCCCACCGGGCAGGCCGCACGTTCCACTACCGTGATCGTGCTGGGCTTGCTCTCGGTGTTTTACCTGCTGCCCACCACCCTCGGCGTGCTGGGTCTGCTCTACGCCCCGCAGCTGGGCGGCAACGCGGAGACCGACGCCACGGTGCTCCTGCTGCCCTCGGCGGTGCTGGACGGGTTCCTGGGCGACTCGCTGACCGCGATCGTGGTCGGCGGCGCCTTCGCCGCGTTCCTGTCCACCACCTCCGGGCTAGTGGTCTCGCTGGCCGGGGCGCTGTCCCAGGAATTCTTCGCCGGGACCGTGCGGGGCTTCCGCATCTCCACCGTGCTGGCCACCGCCCTGCCGGTGTTCATCGCGGTGGTGACCAGCTCGCTGGCGCTGGCCGGAGCGATCGGCAACGTCTTCGCTTTCACCGCCTCGACCATCTGCCCGCTGCTGCTGCTGGGCATCTGGTGGCGCTCGCTGACCGCCCGCGGAGCCATTGCCGGCATGCTGACCGGCGCGGCCGCCTGCGGCCTGGCACTGATGATTTCCAGCCTGCTGCCCGAGGTCGACACCCTCTGGTTCCACATGCTGCGCCAGCCGGCTGCCTGGAGCGTCCCGCTGGCCTTCGTGGTCATGATCGCGGTCTCCCGCGCCACCGCGCGCAGCGTCCCCGCCAATGCGGACCGCATCATGGCCCGGCTGCACGTTCCGGACCGCGACTCCGCCTTCTGATCCACCGCCCACCAGCACGTGGAGTGTGCAGAGACGCACAAGGCCGCCGGCCGCCGGGGAATAACCCGGGCAGGCGGCGGCCTGTGAAGCTGCGCGGTGCTAGTCGATCGAGGCCATCAGCTCGACCACGCGGTCGAGGAACGCGTCGACCTGCGACTCCTCGTAGCCGTCGGTTCCGGTGGACGAGCGGAACTCCACGCGGCGCACGGTGTCCACTGACATCGGCACGTCCTTCTCGAAGTAGTCGATCAGCTGGTCGCACAAGCGGTCCACGTCTTCGACGTTGTAGCTCGAAGCGTTGGTGCGCGAGGGGCGGCGGAAGCGCTCCCCCTTGGCACGGTGCAGTCGCCCGCGCAGGATCGCCGCCAGGCGGCCTACCTGCTGCAGCCAGACTTCCTCGCCCTGGTGGGCGATCAGGTCGTCGCGCTCGCGCTTGGCGAAGACGTCTTCCAGCCGGTCCAGCGCGCCGTCGACCTCGCGGGCCTGGTAGCCGCCCTTCTGCGGGGCGAAGGTCGTGCGGCGGATCAGGTGGCTGGTGACCACGCTGTCGTCGTTGCCCCCGCCGTTGAAGGTGGCACGGGCGCGGCTGAGGAACGCATCAACCTGCTTGACGTTGTAGCCGAATTCCGAATCCGGGACCCGGGAAAACGGAGCATCTTGCTGCTGCGACACGACTGATCCTTCTTCTCTCGATAAAGTCAGGGGCGGATCGAGGTGATCCGCGATCCCTAGTTATTCTATGGCGTGAGCCAAGGCATGGGTTAAAAGCCACACCGGCGGGCGTCATCCATGGGAAAGGATCACACCGCGCCGGTGCTGCGGCCTATGACAGGGAAACACTCCATGTCAGCAAGTGGGAGATCAGGTAGCCCAACGGGACGACGAAGACCACCGAGTCCAGCCGGTCCATGATGCCGCCATGGCCCGGCAGCAGGTTGCTCATGTCCTTGATGCCCAGCTCGCGCTTGATCATGGATTCGGAGAAGTCTCCCGTGGTTGCCGCGATCGTGGTGAAGAACGCCAGGATCACGCCGGTCCACCATGGCATGTCCAGCCAGAAGTGCATGGCCAGGGCGCCGACCGCCATGGATCCAAGCATCGAGCCGGCGAAGCCCTCCCAGGACTTCTTGGGCGATATCTTCGGGGCCATGGGATGCTTGCCGAACAGCACCCCGACGATATAGCCGAAGGTGTCGTTGCTGACCGCCAGCAGCAGGATCGTTGCGATCAGCCACTGGCCGTTGGGCTCCTCGAGGATCAGCAGCGCGAAGGACAGCAGCAGCGGGACCCAGCTGATGATGAACACGCTGCTCATCACCGAGGCCGCGGCCCCCTTCAGCCCCTCCGTCAACCGCACCAGCAGCGCGATGACCAGGCAGATCATGTAGGTGAAGCCCATGGCTTCCAGCCCGCCCCAGATCGCGCTGATCGGAAGCATCGCCGAGGCGAGGAAGAGCGGAACCAGCGGGACCGAGGTCTTGGCGTGGGTGGTCGCACGGGCGACTTCCCAGCTGCCCACCCCGGCCAGGGCCACAATCAGTCCGACCAGCAGAGGCTCGTAGAGGAACAGGCCCGCGAGCACCAGTCCGAGCATGAGCAGTCCGACGCCGATGGCGGCCGGCAGGTTGCGCCCGGCCCGGGACTTCTTGGGCTCGGCCGGCGCGCCGACCAGCAGTTCGGTCGGGATCGAGGCCCGGGCGGCGTCCGGTTCACCGGTTTCAGCCAGGTCCTCGGACTCGCTGACCGGAGGGGGCTCGGCAGGACCTTCGACCTTGAGTTCCTCGGGAGGAACCGGAGAGCGGTCCTCCGCGGTGAAAGCCGCCTTGGCGCGCTGTTTGGCCTGCTGCGAGTCCACCGCGGCGCTCGCGGCTGGCATCCCCGGTTCAATCACCGGCTGCGGCGGGCCTGCGTCCTCGGGTTCGCGCGCGGCAGGCTTCTTGCCGCGGCGCTTGGCTTCCTTCTGCTGGGCTTCGTGCAGGGCTCTCGCCTCGCGGCGGGTCAGGGGTTTGGCTTCACCGGATGCCACTGAGGGCACCGCCGAAGCCGTGCCCTCAGTGTGATCTGTCGAGCCTGGCATTAGACTTCCAGCAGCTCGGCTTCTTTGTTCTTCAGAATCTCGTCGACTGCGTCAACGTGCTTCTTGGTCAGTGCGTCCAGGTCCTTTTCACCGCGGTTGCCCTCGTCCTCGCCGATCTCGCCGTCCTTGACGAACTTGTCGATGGCGTCCTTGGCCTTGCGGCGCAGGTTTCGCAGTGCAACGCGGGCATCCTCGCCCTTGGCGCGGGCCAGCTTGACGTACTCCTTGCGGCGCTCCTCGGTCAGCACCGGAAGGGTCACGCGGATCATCTTGCCGTCGCTCGACGGGTTGGCGCCGACCTCTGGATCACCCAGCGCCTTTTCGATCTCGCGCAGGGCGGTCACGTCGAACGGGGTGATGGTGATGGTGCGGGCCTCTGGCACGGCGAAGGAAGCCAGCTGCTGCAGCGGGGTCGGCGAGCCGTAGTAGTCCACCATGACCTTCGAGTACATGCCAGGGTGTGCACGGCCGGTGCGGATCGTGGCGAAGTCTTCCTTCGCGGCCTCAATGGTGCGGTCCATCTTTTCGGCGGTTTCCGCCAGGGTTTCGTCAATCACCGGTACTCCTCAAGTACTCATTGCTGTTTCCACCAAGGGAAAATAAATCTAGAACAATCCTATGCCACGTTCACCGCTTATGCGGTGACGGTGGTGCCGATTCGCTCGCCGCGGATGGCGCGGGTGACATTGCCCTCACCTTCCATGCCGAAGACCAGCATGTCCAGCTTGTTGTCCTGGCACATGGTCATGGCGGTCTGGTCCATCACGCGGATGTTCTTGACCAGCGCCTCGGTGTAGGTCAGCGTGTCGAGCTTGGTGGCGGTCGGGTCGGTCTTGGGATCGGCGGTATACACGCCGTCCACGCCCGACTTGGCCATCAGCACCTCGTCGGCGTCGACTTCCAGGGCGCGCTGGGCCGCGACGGTGTCGGTGGAGAAGTACGGCAGTCCGGCGCCCGCGCCGAAGATGACCACGCGGTCCTTTTCCATGTGGCGGATTGCGCGGCGCGGGATGTAGTTCTCCGCGACCTGGGCCATGGCGATGGCCGACTGCACGCGGGTCTCGACGCCGCACTGCTCCAGGAAGTCCTGCAGGGCCAGGCAGTTCATCACGGTGCCGAGCATACCCATGTAGTCTGCGCGGGAGCGGTCCATGCCCGAAGCCGACAGCTCGGCGCCGCGGAAGAAGTTGCCGCCGCCGACGACGATCGCCACCTCGACCTCGCCCACAGTCTGGGCAATCTGCTCGGCGATGCCGCGCACGGTCTTCGGGTCGACGCCCACCTTGCCGCCGCCGAAAACTTCTCCTGAGAGCTTGAGCAGTACGCGGCGACGCTTGGTTTCTGGGCTGGTTGACATGGGGTCTAACTCCTGCAGTTGGTAATTCTGTGGTGAGGGGATCATCCCGAGTCCCAAGCTACCTTGAGATCCGGGCTCGAGAAAAGGGAGGCGAGTCACCGAGTGTATGCTCGGTGCCCACCTCCCTTTTCTCTAGTGCGGCCGGCTAGCGGCCGCGAACACATTTCGTGCGATTGCCTTCGGCGGTGAAGCTTAGGCGCCTACGCGGAAACGAGCGAAGGCCTCAGCCTTGGTGCCGGCCTCTTCGAGAACCGAACCAACGGACTTCTTGGCATCCTTGGCGAAGGCCTGGTCAACCAGGACAAGCTCCTTGAAGAAGCCGGTCAGGCGGCCTTCAACGATCTTGGTCAGGGCGGCCTCTGGCTTGCCTTCGGCGCGAGCGGTCTCGTCAGCGATGCGGCGCTCGTCGGCAACCTTGTCTGCTGGAACCTCGTCGCGGGTCAGGTAGGTCGGTGCCATTGCGGCGGTGTGCACTGCAACGTCGTGGGCCACGGCAGCAGCAGCTTCCGAAGCGGAGTCGACAGCCAGCAGCACGCCAACCTGGGCAGGCAGGTCCTTGCTGGTCTTGTGCAGGTAAGCAGCAACGTGCTCGCCCTCAACGCGTGCTACGCGGCGGACAACAACCTTCTCGCCGAGGATTGCGCCCTCTTCGATGACGGTGTCGCCAACGGTCTTGCCGTCAACCTCGAAAGCCAGCAGGGTCTCGACGTCGGCTGCGCCCGAGGCGACAGCTGCGTCCAGGACCTTGTTGGCCAGGGTGATGAACTTGTCGTTCTTGGCAACGAAGTCGGTCTCGCAGTTGATCTCGATCATGACGCCGGCCTTGCCCTCGACCTTGGCGGCAACCAGGCCCTCGGCGGTCGAGCGGCCTTCGCGCTTGGTAGCGCCCTTCAGGCCCTTGACGCGGATGATCTCGATGGCCTTCTCGGCGTCGCCGTTGGCCTCGTCCAGAGCCTTCTTAACGTCCATCATGCCGGCGCCGGTGCGCTCGCGCAGTGCCTTGATATCAGCAGCGGTGTAGTTTGCCACGTGCAATCCCATTCAGCTAGGAGTTTCAAGTTAGTTTGCTCGTGGGACGGGTCGGATACCCAACCCGTCCCACGAGAGTGTGGAGTTTCCCTTCACAGCACGCTAGTGCCTAAAGGGAAACTCCAGAAGTCACGGAAGTGACTACTTGGCTTCTGGAGCCTCGGTCTCGGCAGCAGCCTCGGCCTTGGCCTTCTCGCCCTCGAGCAGCTCGCGCTCCCACTCAGCCAGTGGCTCAGCGGCGCCCTCGGTCTTGCCTGCAGCCTTGTTGTTCTTGGCAATCAGGCCCTCTGCCACTGCGTCGGCAACAACGCGGGTCAGCAGGTTGACGGAGCGGATGGCGTCGTCGTTACCCGGGATCGGGTAGGTGACTTCGTCAGGATCGCAGTTGGTGTCCAGGATGGCGACAACAGGGATGCCCAGCTTCTGAGCTTCGTCGATTGCCAGGTGTTCCTTCTTGGTGTCAACGATCCAGATAGCCGACGGGGTGCGGGTCAGGTTGCGGATACCACCGAGGTTGTTCTGCAGCTTGGTCAGCTCGCGCTTCAGCAGCAGCAGTTCCTTCTTGGTGTGGCCCGAACCGGCAACGTCGTCGAAGTTGATCTCTTCCAGTTCCTTCATGCGCTGAACGCGCTTGGAGACGGTCTGGAAGTTGGTCAGCATACCGCCGAGCCAGCGCTGGTTCACGTATGGCTGGCCAACGCGGTTAGCCTGCTCGGCAATTGCTTCCTGAGCCTGCTTCTTGGTGCCGACGAACAGCACCGAGCCGCCGTGTGCAACGGTCTGCTTGACGAAGTCGTAGGCGCGGTCGATGAACGACAGCGACTGCTGCAGGTCGATGATGTAGATGCCGTTGCGCTCGGTCAGGATGAAACGCTTCATCTTCGGGTTCCAGCGACGGGTCTGGTGGCCGAAGTGTACGCCGCTGTTCAGCAGCTCTCGCATGGTTACGACTGGCATGTCGCAACTCCTTTCAGCAGTAGCGGACCGGGCGCACGAACGCCCGCGGTAACTGCCCTAGTTGTTTGGGTTGTTGCAGATGTACATTGTGAACATCCGCCCTGGCATGAACCCCGGAATGCTTGGCATTCCGCACGCCGTCCACCGATTCTCTCGGACCACTGGAACGGCCGGCTTCCCCGCTTGCGCGAGGAAGAACTTCATGCGCGAAGTCAATTTCCTGCCCGGAGCATCCGATTTTGGACACACCTCTGACAGAAAACTGCACTTTTCAGTGTACTACACCCCCAGGGGCCGCTTCGCCCGAGAGCAAGGTGATCTAGCGCCCACCGCGCTGCCCACAATCAGCGGTGAATCCAACACCGGTCGGCCCGGGGCATCGCAGGGTGGATCCATGAAACCCCTTCGAGTACTCGCACTGATCCAACTGCTGATTTTGGGCATCATGCTGACTGCCGCGGGCACATCTGGCAACACGGCCGCACAAGGCTCCTTGCCCACAGCCGCCGCCCGCCCGGGATGGCAATGGCCGCTGGCCGGCGAGCCCGCAATCCTGACCCCGTTCGACAAGCCCGAACAGAAATGGCTCGCCGGGCACCGCGGTGTGGACCTGCGGGCAGCCGAGGACACAAGCGTGCTGGCACCCCACCGGGGAAAGGTCGCGTTCCGTTCCACGGTCGTGGACCGACCAGTGCTTGTGATCGACCACGGCTCTGGTTTTGTCACCAGCCTGGAACCTGTCAGCAGCGAGCTCGCGGCCGGCGCCTGGATCGAGGCGGGAGACAACGTCGGAACCGTGGCCACCGGAGCGCATTGCTCGAAGCGTTGCCTGCACTGGGGTGTCCGACTCGATGGCGAATACATTGATCCGGCGCTGCTTATCAGGGATCTGCGGCCATCGATCCTGTTGCCTTTGCATTAGGCTTGCGCCGTTTCAACAGGACTGCAGGCAATTCACTGAAGACTTGAAACCGAAAAATCGCCCGGCGATCTGCTGGCGCAGATCACCGGGCGACCCGAGATGTAGGGAGTGACGGACTTGAACCGACGACCAAGGGATTATGAGTCCCCTGCTCTAACCAACTGAGCTAACTCCCCATCCGCGAGCTTTCCTGAAGTTTCAGGGGAAGCACACTCGAAATATTCTAGGGCATCACCAGCCCAAACGCCGATTCGGCGCACGGGCCCGAACCCAATTAGTGCATGGTCACCTTGTGTCCGCGGTACAGGGCTTCAAAGGCATTCATTGTTTTCTCCTGCGCATGGTTCAGCACCTTGCGGTGCCCAGCCTTGCCCAGCTTGGCCCGGCCAGCTTCGTCGAGCTGCAGGACCTTCTCCAGCTTCTTTGCAAGGTCTTGCCGGTCGCCCGGGGTGAACATGTAGCCGTTGACGCCCTCATCTACCAGGTGCGGCAGGGCCATGGCGTTGGCCAGCACCACGGGCTTGGACGCGGACAGCGCCTCCAAGGTCACCAGCGACTGCAGTTCTGCGGTGCCCGGCTGGCAGAACACGTCGCAGCGCAGGTAGGCCTTGCGCAATTCCTCGTCCGATACATGGCCCAGGAATCGCACCCTGTCGCTGACCTTCTGCTCGGCCGCGATGCGTTCCAGGTTCTTGCGCTGCTCTCCGCCTCCGACAATCTCGAGAATCGCGTTCGGCACCGAGTGCATCAGCGGCAGTGCTTCAATCAACTCGTTGATGTTCTTTTCCACGGCCAGGCGGCCTGCGAAGAGAATGGTCGGCTCCGCGTTCTTGGAGACGGTCTCCCCTGCAGCCAGTTCGTAGTTCCCGACCTCGATCCCGTTGGACAGCGGAAGGACGTCCTTGAGCCGGGCTCGTTCGCGCATGGCCTTCGCGGCCAGTGGCGTCGGTGTGGTGACGGCTTCGGCGCGGCCGAAGATCTTTCCCATGTCCCGCCACGAGTTGTGCGCGACGATCTTCTTGAACCAGACCGGGAACGGGAGGAATGGATCCAGGTTCTCGGGCATGAAGTGATTCGTCGCGATGGAGCGGACCTTGTTCTTCCGCGCCCAGGCGATGGTGTGCTGGCCGATCATGTAATGGCTTTGCGCATGCACTACGTCAGGCTTGATCTCCGCCAGCAGCTTATCGATCTGCCGATTGACCTCCCACGGGAAAACGATGCGGAAATAATCGTGGGTCGGCACGGAGTGCGACTTCAGCCGGTGGACGATGGCCTCGTCGCGAACCTCGGTGTAGGTCCGGCCGGACTCGCCGCGCGCGGCCAAAACGTGGACCCGGTGTCCGCGTTCGTGCATGGCCGTAGCCAGGCGGTAGCAGAACATGGCGGCGCCGTTGACATCCGGCGGGTAGGTATCGGCGGCGATGACGATGGTCAGCGGTTTATCCTCGGCCACAAGCATCCTTTGTCGTTCAACATGTACAGATTCCATTGCGTGCTGCGAAGCACTGCTATTCTTGTTCGCCCTGCGGGCTCTTCCTGCCCTGCGCTGCATGCTTGGCCCGCCGTTCGATGACGTCGGGATGGTGCCTGGACAGGGCCACCACGCCGATGATTGCCAAAATGCCGGCAACCAGCATGGCCAGCGAGATCAATACCGGAACATCCGGCCGGAGCTCTCCGAGGATGATCACGCCGATGGCAATGCCGATGATCGGGTCGATGACGGTCAGTCCCGCGATGACCAGATCAGGAGGCCCCTTGGAGTAGGCCTTCTGCACGAAATACGAGCCGATCAAGCCTGCGACGACCACGGAGAGTCCGGCGAGCCACGGCAGCTTGGACAGGCTGGAGTCCCCCAGATCCAGGACTGCCACGGCAATCATGCGTACCAGCACGGCGACGAACCCGAACAGGATTCCAGCGCCGGCGATGTAGAAGAAGGCCCCGAGCTTTTTGTGGAACAGCACGGTGCACAGGGCCACCGCAACCACCACGCAGGCGAGGATGAATTCGATCAGGTGGGCTTCGGCCTGCGTCATGCTCTGGTTGGTATTCGTCACCATGATGGCCATGAGCACGAAGCCCACCGAGCCGACCATGCAACTGGCGATTGCCAGTACCGTGGGCCGGTTCATCGTCAGGTCGGATTCCCTGGCATTGACCAAGGCGGTGATGACCAAGGCGATGGCGCCGATCGGCTGCACGACCGTCAGCGGAGCGTTCGCCAGTGCGAAGACATTCAGCGCCATGCCCAGGACCATCAGGAGCAATCCGCTCATCCAGCGTCCGTTGGACACGAGCTTGCTGATGTTCCCGATCTTCAGGTCGAGCCCGCCCACTGAATTGCGCACGGCCATGGCCTGGAAATGCGCACCGAAGGCAAGGCAAAAGGCACTGCATAGAGCCGCTGTAATAGCGATCCAAACCATGTCAGTGCCTTTCTGGCCTTGTTGTTTTCATGCCGCGAGGCGTTGCGTGTCCGCCCTGGGCATCAAAGCCTAGGAGCGCTTGAAGAGCTTGCGGATCACAACCGCCAAGGCGGTTGCCGATCCTGCTGCTACGACGAGAGGTTTGGCTTTTTCCATGCGTTCTGCAGCGGCTCTGTCGGACTCCGATAGGTCTTCACCGGCAGTGGATGACGGGCGAACGAAGCTGCGTGCCTTGGCGGCGGCATTGCTGACGCGCTCACCGGTGCTCTCAGCGAAGTGGCGCACCTTGTCGACCTTGGCCAACGGAACCTGGATGCTTTCGCCGAGGTTGTCGCGCAGGGCCTGGATCTGGCGGCGGCGCCGCTTCGTGCGCAGGATGAGCTCGTCGGCGCTTGGTGCCGGAGGCTTCGGCTCGCTGGGCTTGGAGTCCTTGCCTTCGGCGTCTTCGGACTTCTTCTTCAGCGGTTCGTCCAAGGTGCTGACGTCGAAGTTGCTGCCGTCCTTGAGAACACCGATATCGTGGCGGATGCCGCGGATCGCTGCTTCAGGCTTGAGCGGCATGGCCTTCTTGATCTTGCGGTATCCGACGAGTCCCAGAATTGCGGCAAGGATCAGGAAGAATCCGGCCAAGATCAGCGCTGCTGCCCAGCCGGGGAGCCAAATTGCCAGTACGTTGATCAACGTGACCACGGCGGCAATGCCGAAAAGCAGGACGAGGACCAAGGCCGCGCCTGCCATGGCGCCGGCCATGCCCAGGCTGATGCCCTTGCTTTTGAGCAAGGTTGTCGCGAGCTTGAGTTCGTCCGAGATCTGCTGCGGAACAAGTTCCTTGAGGCCTTCAACTTGCGCTTTGGCACTCTTGACGCTCGACTTCAGACTTTCATCAGTCTGCGTCGATTCAGCTTCAGACATGGTTTCTCCATATTCTTGATCGCCGGATAACCGGTAGTACTCACGCTAGCACTCCAGTTGTCGCGGGCGACTCAGTCTTCAGGCGTAATACTCATGGCTCGATCTCATGCCACGGGTGTATCTGTTCTCGTTCGAAAGTCTATCGCCTGAAACCGGCTGACTATAAGCGATGCAAAAATTTGTGCGTGCCCTGACCAGTACCTGAGCACTTCTGTCTACGAAAAAGAGAAACCTCCCAATCACCACAGGCGATTGGGAGGTCTATTTCGCTCCTCCAACTGGACTTGAACCAGTAACCCTTCGATTAACAGTCGAATGCTCTGCCAATTGAGCTATGGAGGATTGCAACGAGATATACTTTATCACTGGCCAAGCCGGGTTTTCAAATCGGCGGCGCCCCCGCGCCCGAGGGGTATTTTCGCCTTGAATTTCCGGGTTTCACCGCTTGGATCGGAAAGCTTTTCCCGCGTTCCCCCTCAACTTTGCCCTGTGATTTGAAGCATATTCCGCGAGCTCGATCAACTGGCGGGCAGAGCGCTCCCAGGAATAATTTTCTGCGCGCAGCACCGCGAGTCGCGAATACCGGCTCCAAGTCTCATGATCCGCCAACCGGCGCACTTGCTCCGCAAAACCTCGGGGGTCGTCTGGTGCGGCAAAGAGGGCTGCATCATCCGCGACCTCCCGGAAGATCGGCATGTCGGTGGCGACCACCGGAGTTCCCATGCTCATGGCTTCAACCAGCGGCAGCCCATAGCCCTCTTCACGCGACAAGGTCACCAAGGCGGTGCATTCTCCCAAGAGTTTTTCGTATTCCTGGTCGCTGACGCCGTCATGGAAGATGACCTTTGCCCCCTCGGGCATCTGTTGCTCAAGTTCGCTGCGGCGCTGCTCGGCGATTCCGCTCAGCAGGTGCAGTTCGAAGTCGGGCAAGAATGCCATGCCGGCAAGCAGCGTCTCGACGTTTTTGTATTCCATGAATGAACCCATGTACAGCAGGGTCTTCTTGGGCTCGGCAGTTTCCGAGCGCCGAGCGAAGGTTCCACTGGGCGCATTCGAGACCAATCCAATGTGCTTGCGCGTCAGGTTGTGCTTGCGCATCAGGGAGGCTGTCGTATTGGAGACCGTGGCCACCGCATCTGCCCGATTCAGGAGCCAGCGCTGCGGCCAATACACCTGGTGGAAGAGGAACCAGCCGAGCCGGATCGGAGCCGGCAGGAATTTCGGGGCATGGGGATGCGAATAATAGATCAGGTCATGCAGGGTCAGGATTACCGGGTATTTGCGACCGAAGGTTCCCATGGTCTGCATCGGCGAGAACACGACGTCGGGGTTCAGCTTGTTGACCTGCAACGCCACCAGCGGCTCCAGTGCGCTGGTTGGGGATGACACCTTCAAGTAGGGCACCTCCGGCAGCATCGGCAGTTGCCTTGGATCGTTGACCAGCATCGTGACCTCGGCCAGCTCGGAGGCCGCCGCGATCAGCCCTGCCGTGAAACGGCTGATCCCATCGTGGTGGGTAATGCGGGTATATCGGGCATCGATCACGAGTTTCACGAGGTGAGTCGCCTTTGTCGTTGGCAGCGTATGGGAAGTTAAGCCTATCCGCTACGGTTCGGGGACTTCTTCATCGACAGACGGATCCTGCGCACGCCGGCCCGCCATGGCGAGCGACAGGTAGCAAACCAATCCCAGGACGTTCGCCAGTACCCAGGCGCCCAAGGCCGCGCGAATTCCGAAGACCGCGCCGATCCCTCCACCCAGCAGGCCTCCGAGCGGCACGACGCCGAAGGTGAACAAACGACGTGCGCTGGTCACGCGCCCCAGCAGCTGTTCCGGGGTAATCTCAGCCACCCACGTTGCCATTGACACATTGAACACCAAGATGAGCACGCCCCATCCTGCGGCATGTACCACGAGCAGAATGATGGCCAGCGGCGGCGCAGCGAATCCGGCGGCAAGCACCACCCCCGATAAGACAATTTGTCCAGCGATGGTCGGCAAGGCGAGCTCGCGTGGCGTAAACTTTTCGGCCAACCGCGGTGCCAGCAGGGCACCTGCCAGCCCGGAGAGCCCGCCCAGCGCCGCATACAGGCCGAACCCTGCAGCGCCCAGCCCCAGCTCATTGATGATAAAAAGTCCTTCGACGGCGGAGCCGATCGCCAGTCCAAAATTGGAGAACGCGACGCTCAAGGTCAGCGCCTTGAGTACCGGGCTGTCCCACACGTATCGCAAACCGGCGGCGAAGGCCCCCTGTCGCGAAGCGCTTCCCACGGCTTCAGTCTCGGTTGGACGCGTAGCTGTCTTCCCCCGGACCGCGCACGAGGTGCCGAAGGCCGCGAGCAGTAGGGCCGCGGCGGCAGCCAGCAACGGCGGAGCGCCCAAAAGCGCGAACAGCGTTCCCGCAGCTGCAGGAATGATGATGCTCAAGGCCTGGTCGGCGGCGGCCAGCCGCGCAATGAGCCTGGCCATCGATGTCCGCTCATCGGCCAGCGCCGGGGCGGCGGCCGCTTGCGATGTTTCGCTGAAAACGTTGCAGAAGCCCAGAAGTGTCGCCAAGACCAGCACCAGCGCGACGCTCAGCGCCCCGGCGGCGCTGAGGATCAACAGGCACCCCATGAGCGCGACTTTGGCTCCGAGACCAAGCCGCAGAACCTGCAATGGCCCGAGCCGATCGACCAAATATCCAGCTGGGAGCGTGGCCGCCACGAACGCCAGCGTTCCCAGGGCGTTGAGCAGACCCATGTCGAAGGCGTCGGCTGCCAACGTAGAAATGAAGAGCAGTTCCACGGTGAAATCACCAAGATTTCTGCCGGCGGCGTCCGCAGCATTCGAGCGCAGCAACATTCGTTGCGACTTGTGCAGATCAGGCATGCGGACCCTCCTTTGGTTACTGAAACTTACCAATCAAGGTGCCATTTTTGCCCCTCATGCAAGTCGATCGATTAGCTCAAAGTTTCAAGTTGACCGATTCGGCGGAAAACACTCCGTTACCGGCGCCGAGTCGGGCGCACGGAGCACTGAAACCACCAAGTCAAACGGGTGAGAAACCTGCTCCCATACCACAGAATGCTGGCCGACGACCCCTGCGTCACGAAACTTTCTATTCGAGTTACCCGGTTTGCATTAACTAATTATCCTATGCTGTTAATAGTTTTCGTTAGGTAAGCCTGACCATACATATCCGCCAAGCTGAGGAGCATACACATGGGTACGCCAATGCCTTCCATGCAAAGAGTCACCGTCGATTCGCCGCCCGGCGACAGCTCGCTGTTATGCGCGCAGACCGCGGCGCAATTCGAAACCGAGACCGCCCGCGTAGTGAGCCATGTGGCCGCGCAGCTATCCACCGTGGCCTCTCCCGCCACCGGCGCAACCCCAGATCAACTCCGGCCGGCCATCGAGGCGGTGGACCTGAACAGCCCGCTGGGCAATCTCACCGAGGCCTTGGAGGAAATCCAGCATCTCTACTTGCGCGATGCGATCTACTTCCACGACACCCGTTACGCCGCCCATCTGAACTGCCCCGTGGCCATCCCCGCGGCAGCCATCGAGGCAGTGGTCACCAGCGTGAATACGTCGATGGACACCTTCGATCAAAGCGCCGGGGCAACCCTGATCGAACGCAAGCTCGTGGACTGGACCGCAGGCCTCATCGGCTTCGATGTCCAGGGCGCGGATGGGATCTTCACCTCCGGCGGCACCCAATCCAACCTCCAAGCCATGCTGATCGCCCGGAACATCGCGGCCTCCAAGCTGGGCGGTCCGCTGCCCCACCGCCTGTCGAGGCTCCGGATCTACTGCTCTGCCGATGCCCATTTCTCCATCCGCGATGCCGCCATGCTGCTCGGCCTGGGCAGCGAGGCAGCCGTAGCGATTCCCACCGACTCCCTGCACCGCATGGATCCAGCCGCCCTGCGCCGGCAGATCGATGCGGATCTGCAGGCAGGGCTGCAGCCGATGAGCATCAGCGCAACGGCCGGCACCACCGACTTCGGCGCCATCGATCCACTGCTCGAACTGCGGCGCATCGCCTCGGAGCACGGAACCTGGCTGCATGTCGACGCCGCCTACGGGTGCGGCTTGCTGATCTCCCGGCACCACCGCAGCCGTCTAGCCGGCATCGAATCCGCGGACTCCGTGACGGTGGACTACCACAAGTCGTTCTTCCAGCCCATCGGATCCAGCGCGCTCATTTTGGCCCGCGGCCGGGATTTCGGTTCCATCGCCCATTACGCCGAGTACCTCAATCCGCGCTCCGAAGCCGCTGGCAGCGCCAACCAAGTGGACAAGTCCCTGCAGACCACGCGCCGCTTCGATGCCCTGAAGCTATGGACGACGCTGCGCACGCTGGGCGCAGACCGGCTGGGATCCATGTTCGACCAGGTGATCGAGCTGGCGGAGATGGCCGAGCGCGAGGTGGCCCTGCGCGACGAGCTGCGGCTGGCCGCCCCGGTGCAGCTGAGCACGCTGGTCTTCGCCTTCAACCAACCGCATCTTTCCTTGCCGCAGGCGCAGAAGAACCAGCTCGCCGACCAGATCCGCCACCGGCTCTATGCCTCCGGCGAAGCCATGATCGCCGCCACCACCCACCACGGCGAGCGCCTGCTAAAGCTCACCTTGTTGAACCCGAACACGTCCCTGTCCGATATCAGCGCCATCCTCGATGCCATCTGCAAGGCAGGACGCGAAGTACTTTCCGATTTCGAAGCTGGAGTATCACTGTGAAGCATTTTGACGTCATTGCCATCGGGGCCGGCCCCTTCAACCTCGGTCTGGCAGCGCTGGCCGAACCGCTGGACCAGCTGAGCCTGGCCGTTTTCGAAGCCCGGGAAACTATCAGCTGGCACCCGGGCATGATGCTGCCCGGGACCCACCTCCAGGTCCCCTTCATGGCCGATCTGGTTACCATGGCGGATCCCACCAGCCGGTTCTCGTTCCTGAACTACCTCAAGCAGCAGGGCCGCATCTACCCGTTCTACATCCGCGAAGACTTCTATGCCCTGCGCTCCGAGTACAGCGCCTACCTCGCCTGGGCCGCCGGGGAACTGGCCAGCGTCCACCTGGGCCACCGGGTGCTGGCGGTCGAGCACTCCGCGGGCAGCTACCGCCTCTCCGTGCTCAGCGCCGGGGGCGTTGACGAATTCAGCTGCGACAAGCTGGTGCTCGGCACCGGTTCCCAGCCCTACCTCCCGCCGGTGCTCGGCGAGGGCGCCGCGGCCCGCGCCGTCCATTCGAGCGATTACCTGAGCCATCGCGACCGCCTGCTGCAGCCGCGCACGGCACGCCCGCACGTGACCACCGTGCTGGGCAGCGGGCAGAGCGCGGCCGAGATCTTCCTGGACCTGCTGCGCAACCTGCCGGACGAAGACCACCTCATCTGGGCGACCCGTTCGGAACGCTACTTCCCGCTGGAATACACCAAGCTGACCTTGGAGATGACTTCGCCGGAATACATCGACCATTTCCATGCGCTGCCCCAGGAGTCGCGCGACCAGCTGGCCGCCGAACAAAAGGGGCTCTACAAGGGCATCAACGCGGACCTGGTTAACGAGATCTACGACGAGATCTACGAACGCAGCGTGGCCGGCCGCCCCGACGTCCATTTGCGCACCGGGTGCGCCGCCACCGACATCCAGCTGCGGCCCGAAGGCCTGGCCGTGAAGCTGCGCCACGAACGCACGGCGCAGGATTTGTCTTTCGTCACCGACGAGCTGGTGATGGCCACCGGCTACAAGAGCCAGCTGCCCGATTTCCTGACCGGAATCAGCTCTCGGATCAACACCCTGCCCGACGGGCGGCTGGACGTTGACCGGGAGTACGGGATCGGTGAAGACATTTTCGTGCAGAACGCCGAGCTGCACACCCACGGGTTCACCGCCCCCGATCTGGGGATGGGCGCCTACCGCAATTCGGTGCTGCTCAACCGGATCACCAGGAGCACCGCCTACCCGGTGGAAGAACGCATCGCCTTCCAGCGCTTCGGCGCCGCGTCCCTCGACACCCTGCCCACCGCAACGGCCACCCACGCCTAGGAGCACCCATGACTTTTAAATTCCGAACCGTCAGCCTGCCGCACGACACGCAGCTGCTGCATTCCTGGATCGCCACCGAGCACGCGGCGTTCTGGGGAATGCGCCACGCCACCGCTGCACAGGTGGAGTCGGCCTACGCGCAGCTGCTGGACACGCCGCGCTACCAAGTGCTGCTGGGACTGGAGCACCAGGATCCCCGCTTCCTGGTGGAACTCTACGATCCGCTGGAGTCCCCGCTGGCCGGTGCCTACCGCCACATTCCCGGCGATCTCGGTCTGCATTTCCTGGCCCCGGCCGCCACCGCACCCGAAGCGGGGTTCACCTACCGTGCCCTGGCCGCCGCCGTGCAGCAGGGCTTCGACGATCCGCGGGTGCAGCGGATCATCGTCGAACCGGACCTGCGCAACAAGTCGATCCATGCGCTCAATGCCAGGGTGGGCTTCAGGCCCGTTGGCCCGGTGCGGCTGGCCGAGGCGGACGGCGGCACCAAGCATGCGCTGTTGTCGATCATCACCCGCGCTGAATTCGAACAGGCCACCGGTGCGGTACTGACCGGTACCGTGCTGTCCCCCGAGCGCTGGGAACGCGCCAACCGCCATGTGCTGGCCAAGGCGCTGGGCGAATTCAGCCATGAACGGCTGCTGGAACCAGCAGAGCACGGCGAGCAGTGGTACAGCCTGCACAAGGACGGGCACCGCTACCGGTTCACCGCCGGGCGGTACCGGATGAACCACTGGCTGGTGCAGCCGTCCTCGATCATCCACGAACGCTTCGCTGACGGTTCCTGGCAGCCGGCCGGGGTCGACGTGCTCGATTTCGTCACGCTCTACCGCCAGGAGCTCACCCTGAGCGAAGCGCAGCTGCCCACCTACCTGGAAGAGCTCTCCTCGACGCTCAGCAGCCACTGCTACAAGCAGTTGCAGGCCTCGCACTCCAGCGCGCAGCTGGCACAGTTCGCCGGCACTGCAGCGCAGTCGTTCCAGCGGATCGAAGCGGCTATGACCGAAGGACATCCATGCTTCGTCGCCAACAACGGGCGCATGGGATTGGGCCGCGCAGACTACCTGCGCTACGCCCCGGAGACGGGAACGGCACTGCCCTTGGGCTGGGTCGCGGCCCACCGTTCGCGGGCGCATTTCAGCTCGATCGACACCTTGGACTACGATGGCCTGCTGGCCGATGAACTGGACCCGGGCGAACGCGCACGGCTGGAGGGGGTGCTGGAGCGCGCACTCCGCGACACCGGAGGCACCGCAGCGGACTACATCCTGATGCCGGTGCACCCATGGCAGTGGGAGAACAGGCTGTCCATCACCTTTGCGAACGACATCGCCGCCCGGAAGCTGATCTGGCTGGGCGCCAGCGCGGATCACTACCAGCCGCAGCAGTCCATCCGCACCTTCTTCAACGTCGATGCCCCGCAACGGCACTACGTGAAGACAGCCATGTCGATCCTCAACATGGGCTTCATGCGGGGCCTGAGCGCCGAATACATGAAGGCCACCCCGGCGATCAACCAATGGCTGGGCGAGCTTTTCGAGAAGGACGCGGTGCTTTCCACCCAGCCGGTGGCGCTGCTGCGCGAAGTCGCCGCGGTGGGATACCGCAACCCCCAGTTCGAGGCAGCCACCGACGCTTCGGCGGCGCAGCGCAAGATGCTTGCAGCCCTGTGGCGGGAATCCCCTATCGGCGCGCTGGCCGACGGCGAGCGCCTGGCTACCATGGCAAGCCTGCTGCACGTCGATGACCAGGGCCGGTCTTTCGCCGCGGCCTTGATCCGCAGCAGCGGCCTGGACCCCGAGCAGTGGTTGGCCGCCTACCTTGACGCGTATCTGGTTCCCCTGGTCCACTGCCTGGCCGCCTATGACCTGGTGTTCATGCCGCATGGCGAGAACGTCATCCTGGTGCTCAAGGACGGGGCGGTGCAGCGGGTGCTGCTCAAGGACCTGGGCGAGGAGATTGCGGTGCTCTCGGACAGGGTTGAACTGCCCGATGAGATCCGCCGGGTACGCACCGGCGGCGACCCGGTGCTGTCGATCTTCACCGATGTCTTCGATTCGTTCTTCCGCTTCCTCGCGCCGCTGCTGGATGCCGAAGAGGTGCTGGGCGAGGACGACTTCTGGCGCATTGTCTCCCAGCGCCTGCTGGGCTACCGCAGCGCGTACCCGTTATTCGCCGAGGACTTCGACCGGTTGGGGCTGTTCGCTCAAGCCTTCCCGCTCTCCTGCCTGAACCGCCTCCAGCTGCGCAACAACCAGCAGATGCTGGATCTTGCGGACCAGTCCGGCGGGCTGCTGTATGCAGGAGAGTTGGAGAACCCGCTGGCTTCGGCGCTCGTTGCCATGAAGTAGCCTTCTCTTCTCTACGGGCGCCACGCCGGGACCATGCTATGTTCCGCTGCGGCGCCCTACCCGATGCGGGCGGCGAGGGCGGCGGCTCCGTCGCCCTCGAGCCGGGGGCAGGCTTCGCGCCGCCCGGCCATTGCCATCACCAGATCCAGCAGGCTTCCGCGCACTTCAGGGCCGGCCCCGGTGGCGAAATCATTGTCCAGCGCAACCAGGGCCAGCCCCTTGACCAGGCCCTTGCTGTTCACCGCGCAATCCTTGGCTGCGAAAAACTCTGCGACCTCCCGCACCGCCGGGGCCGATGGCTCCAAAGCCAGGTTGTTGGGCCGGGCAATGTCCTGCCCGTGCACCAGCACCTCGCCGAGCAAACCCTGGCTGGAGCCCAACGGGGCGATGCGGCGGGTGCGGGCCAGGCGATAGCGCGCCAAGGTTTCGGAGAAGTCCCGCCCCAGCTGGCCGGCCAGCAGCCGCGTGTTGTGCCGGTCGGTGTTGAACCCCGAGCGTGCCATGTTCACCAGCCACCCCGGGGTCGCGGTGGACCCCGCCGCGCTGAGGTGCGCGACCACGTGCTGCACGTCCCAGTCCTCGCACAGCGTCGGCAGCTCCCATTGCCCGGGCTGAAGCGCCGCCAGCACGTTGTCCAGGCGCTGGCGTTCCTCATCAATCAACCGCCATCTTGCTGCATCGTCCATGGTTCCCAGCCTAGTTAGTTGTCGGGGTCTTCCGACCGGAAAATTTGTGCGCGCCCAATTCCATGTGGGAACCGCGATTGCCCTGAACTGGAAAAAACTTCACTACTAAGTGTTGCTAATTACCACTACTGAGTTCTACTATCTACCTGTACTCAACATCGCTAAGTAGACAGGAGATGCCATGGGAACACAGATGACCGAAATGCTGAAAGGCACCCTTGAAGGCATTGTCCTCTCGATCCTCGCTGAACGCCCCGCGTACGGTTACGAGATCACCGCTGAACTGCGCGAACGCGGCTTCACCGACATCGCCGAAGGCACCATCTACGCACTGCTGATCCGCATCGAAACCAAGAAGCTCGTCGCGGTGGACAAGGTCCCCTCCGCCAAGGGGCCGCCGCGCAAGGTCTTCACCCTCAACGATGCAGGCAGGGCCCAGCTCAGGGACTTCTGGTCCACCTGGAACGAGCTGGTCAGCCGCATCGACAACCTCCCCCACGAAAGCAAAGGACACTGAATCATGGCAGCCAAATGGATCGAAATGATGACCGGTTCCCTGGAACAGAAAAAGCAGTACAAGCGCAACGTCGCGCGGCTGGAGGCACTGGCCTCCCCGTACAAGGAAACTGCCGCCGCGCTGCAGCGCTACTTCCTCTACCAGGGCGGAGTCACCGACGGAGACATCCTGGTCGCCATGCTCGGAGACCTGGCCGAGCTCTTCGAGGATGCCGCCGCGGCCGGCACTCCGGTACGCGACATCGTCGGTGAGAACCCGGTGGAATTCGCCGAGGAATTCACCGCGGCCTACGGAGGCCAGCGCTGGATCGACAAGGAACGCACCCGGCTGATCGAGGCAATCGACCAGGCCGAACGGAAGGAAGAAGGGCAGTAGCCATGCAGGCAATCGAGGTCCACGGGCTGCGCAAGTCCTACAAGGACCTGCACGTGCTGCGCGGGGTGGACCTGGCAGTGCCCGCCGGAAGCATCTATGCGCTGCTGGGGTCCAATGGAGCCGGCAAGACCACGCTGGTCCAGATCATCAGCACGCTGTTGTCCGCCGACGCCGGGCAGGTGCGGGTCAACGGCTTCGACACCGCGGCCCAGCCCCGCCAGGTGCGCGAGTCGTTGAGCCTGACCGGACAGTTCGCCGCCATCGATGGCGTGCACACCGGCCGGGAAAATCTGATCCTGCTTGCCAGGCTGCGCCGGGATCCGGACCCGGAGCGGGCAGCCGACGCGCTGCTCGAACGCTTCGACCTCACCGAAGCCGGCGCCCGCCGGCCCTCGACCTACTCAGGCGGCATGCGCCGGCGGCTTGACCTGGCCATGGGCTTGGTCGGAGGCGCCCCGCTGGTGCTGCTGGATGAGCCGACCACCGGCCTTGACCCGCAGTCCCGGATCCAGATGTGGAACATCATCCGCGAGCTGGCGGCTTCCGGGACCACCGTGCTGCTGACCACCCAATACCTGGACGAGGCCGAACAGCTGGCGGACCGGATCGCCATCCTGCACGACGGCACCATCATCCAGGAAGGCACCCTGGCCGATCTGCGCAAGCTGCTGCCGCCGGCCACGATCGAACACGTTCTCAAGGAACCGACGCTGGAAGACATCTTCCTGACCTTCGTCGGCTCCGCCGGCGCCCCGGAAGGAGCCTGATCATGAGCATCGCCGCGCTGCACGACACCCGCATTCTCACCGGACGCTCGCTGCGCCACATCCTGCGCAGCCCCGACACCATCATCACCACCGCGATCACCCCGATTGCCATGATGCTGCTGTTCGTTTTCGTCTTCGGCGGGGCGATCAACACCGGAAGCAGCGAATCCTACGTGAAATACATGCTGCCCGGAATCCTGGCCATCACCATCGCCTCGGGCGTCGCGTACACCTCCTACCGGCTGTTCCTGGACATGTCCGAGGGCATGATGCTCAGGCTCCGCTCGCTGCCCATCTCCCGCTCGAGCATGCTGTGGGGCCATGTGCTGACCTCGCTGGCGGCCAACGCCGTCTCCTTGCTGCTGGTCATCGGCGTGGCCTTCCTGGCCGGCTTCCGGCCCCGGGCCACCGTCCTGGACTGGCTGGCCGCCGCGGCCCTGCTGCTGCTGACAACCCTGGCCTTGACGTGGATCGCGGTTATCGCCGGGCTCAGCGCCAAGACCGTGGACGGGGCCAGCGCGTTCAGCTACCCGCTGATCCTGCTGCCGTTCATCAGCTCGGCGTTCGTTCCCACCGATTCCATGCCGAGCGCAGTAGCCTGGTTCGCCGAGAACCAGCCGATCACCGCCATCGTTGATTCGCTGCGTTCGCTGCTCACCGGGGCCGCTCTGGATGCGTCGATCTGGGTCTCCGTGGCCTGGCTGCTGGGCCTGCTCGCAGCGGCATGGGTCGTCTCCCTGTTCGTATTCAGGAGCAAGACCCGCGGCTGAGGCCACGAGCGGACGATACGGCCAAAAACAAACAGCCGCAGGATTCAATCCTGCGGCTGTTCGTGCGACCTGGATCTACTTGGTGGCCCAGAGGCCGGACTCGTCCTTGAAGGACAGCGTTTCGGTCACGCGGATCTTGGCGTCCTCGACCGCCGCGGCAGGCACGTCGAATGCCAGCTGGTAGGAGCCTTCGCCCCCGGCGGTCAGGGTCGGCACATCCGTTGCCGGGTGCTCAGTCACCGCCATGCTGCTCGTGGTGCTGTAGATGCGCGAATCGGAGCCGACCAGCTCGACCGTCAGGTCGATCCACGGGTCGCCCTCCTCGGCACCGTTGAATTCGGTGGTGAGGTCGACCAGCACGTACTGGCCCTCAGGCTTCTCGTTGAACGGATTCGCGGCGGCGATTTCCTTGTCGGCTTCCAGGTTCACCGCATCCACGCTGACCGTGTATTCGCCGATGCCGGCAGACTGCCCCAGGCCCAGAGCCTGGGCCGGATCCTGCGCCTGTTCCAGCACTTCCTCGGACGCGGCGACTTCGCCGTCACTGGCATCCTCGATGGTGGCCGACAGCTCGTCCAGCGCCTTCACGTAGGCGGCCTGGGTGGCGAAAACCAGCACGATGGACACGACGGCGATGACGGTCGAGGCGATGCCCAGTCCCTTGCCGCCGTTCTTCTTGGACGCGATGATCAGCGAGATGACGCTGAGGACCAGGGAGATGAAGCCCAGCACCGCGGCGAAGTTGTTGACGATCGGCACCCAGCACAGGCACAGTGCAACGATGCCGATGACCAAGGCCGCGACGCCCAGGCCCTTTCCGGCGGACGACTTCGCAACAGGGGCGGGTGCCGGTGCCGGCATCTGGGGGCCGGGGTCCAGCTGATTTCCAACAGACATGAATGATTCCTCGAGTGATGATGGCGCGCTCGGCGCACCGGGTTTCAGCAGCGGCAGAAGGTGCAGCCCTCCTGCCTGCCGAGGTCTTGAACGACCTGGAATTCATCATTCCAAGGGCAACCTACAGAATGGCCCCACTCGATATTCCCTCCCTTTCCCCTAGCCAGAGCCTGCCGCCCCGGTGCAGAATGCGGTTATGGGCAACATGACGGATCGTCCCCACGGACTGGAGACCCTGCGCTACGTGCGGCTGATGCTGCTGGTCGTGCCGTTGCTGCTGATCGTCGCGATTCTCATCTACGCGGTGGTGAACCACCGGATCGAGGACTCGATCAGCTCCTACTACCTCGGACCGGCCCGGGACCTGTTCGTCGCCATGGTGGTCGCCACCGGCATCCTGCTGGTCGTGTATTCCGGCGCGCCGATGGAGGATCTGGCCCTGAACCTGGCGGGGTTCTACGCCATGTTCGTCGCGCTGGTTCCCACCCGCTTCGAAGCCTCGCTGGCCCTGCTCGATGAGGCGGGGCGTTCGCGCGCCGTCCTGTCCGTGCGCGTGGCCATCATCGCGGTGCTCATCGTCACCGCGGTCTTTGCCTATCTGGGCCGGCGGACCCGGCGCTGGCCGAGCCCCGACCTGCTGGGCACGCCGCGGCGGCGCTTTTTGATGATTTTGTGCGGGCTGCTGCTGGCAGCATTCTTGCTGCTGGTCATCTGGCGGGTTATCGAGGGAACGCACTTCGCCGGCGTCCATATCACCGCGGCGTTCCTGCTGGTGTGCTCGATGGCTGTGGCCATCGCCAGCCATCTGGGAACCGGGGGCCTGTGCGACGGCGACACCAGCGGTGGACGGCGGACCCACTACGCGGCGATCCTCTGGCTGATGGGAGCGGGCCTTGCCGCTTGGCCGGTCCTCGTCTGGCTGGGGGTGCGGCAGGCGGTGTTCATCGTTGAATGGTTCCAGATCGGGCTGTTCGCCTACTTCTGGTACCTGGAATCGCGCAGGCTCTGGGAGCACTGATTTCCGGGGAAACAAAAATCTCCCAGCCGTGTGATACGGCAGGGAGATTTTCCTTGGCTCCTCCAACTGGACTTGAACCAGTAACCCTTCGATTAACAGTCGAATGCTCTGCCAATTGAGCTATGGAGGATTGCAACGAGATATAACTTTACCCGAGGTATTCCCGAATGCAAAATCGGTGCGCTAGGTTCCGCGAAGGATCCTCCGGCGCATCTCCAGCTCCATCAATTCCTTGTTGATCTGGGAATATTCGTTGCCGTCCGGATCCACCTCGGCGCGCTGCAGCTTGCCGATCAGCTCCGCCTTGCGATGTGTGATTTGAAGCTCAATCAATCCGTTGATGATATCCGAGCAGTACCGATTCAGGTTGTGCTCGTCCAGCGCCGGAATGATGGTCACCGCAAGCTCGGAGACGAAACTGCGCAGCTGCTCGGGCACCTCCTCGCGGATGACCTCCACCCAGGAAGCGGCGGAGGCGCCCGCGGTGGAGGCCGCCACGATCCCGTCATGCACCGCGGCGTGGGCAGGGGCCATGAAGCGCGCCTCGTAGAAGGCCTGCCACTGCTCATCCGCCAGGCGCTGCGGCTGCTGGATGACAACTTCCAGGGCCTGGCGTTCAAGGCGCATCACCGGGTCGCGGCTGTCCGGGCGCTCGAAGGCGGGCGCCGCCTGGGCTCCCGGCGCGTGGTCCTGGGCGTGTGCCGGGGGCTGTGCCGCGGCGGCGTTGCGCGGCAGCTTGGCCCGTTTGATGGACGCTGCCACCGACCGGTTGACGTCCTCGTTGTTCATGCCCAGCCAGCCGGCCAGCTCGCGGGCGTAGGCCGGGCGGATCGCCGAGTCGCGGATCGCCGCGACGATCGGCGCGGTCTGGCGCAGCGCCTGGACGCGCCCCTCCACGGTGTCGAGGTTGAACTTCTTCAGCTCCGCGCGGATGGCGAACTCGAACAGCGGGCGCTTGTTCTCGATGAGCTCGCGCACCGCCTCGTCCCCGCGGTGCAGGCGCAGGTCGCAGGGGTCGGCGCCGGTTGGCTCCACGCACACGTAGGTCTGGGCGATGAAGCGCTGGTCCTCCTCGAAGGCGCGCAGCGCCGCCTTCTGACCGGCCGCGTCGCCGTCGAAGGTGAAGATCACCTCGCCGCCAGTGCCGTCGTCCTGCAGCAGCCGGCGGGAGATCTTGATGTGGTCGGTGCCGAAGGCGGTGCCGCAGGTGGCCACCGCGGTGGTGATGCCGGCCAGGTGGCAGGCCATGACGTCCGTGTAGCCCTCGACCACCACGATCTGGCGTCCCTTGGAGATCTGCTTCTTGGCCAGGTCCAGCCCGTAGAGCACCTGGGACTTCTTGTAGAGCTGGGTCTCCGGGGTGTTCAGGTACTTCGGGCCCTGGTCGTCCTCGTAGAGCTTGCGCGCGCCGAAGCCGATGGTCGCCCCCGACAGGTCGCGGATCGGCCACATGACCCGGCCGCGGAAGCGGTCGTAGATGCCGCGGTTGCCCTCGGAGAACATGCCGGTGAGCTTCAGCTCCTCGTCCACGAAGCCGCGGCTGCGCAGGTGCTTGAGCAGCCCGTCCCAGCCCTTGGGCGCGTAGCCCACCGAGAAGTGCGCCACCGCCTGCTCGTCGAAGCCGCGGCCGGTGAGGAACTCGCGCGCCGCGGCCCCCTCTTGGGTTTCCAGCTGGGCGCGGAAGAACTCCTCGGCGACCTTGTGCGCGTCGACCAGGCGCTGGCGCTTGCCGTAGTCCTCGCGGCGCGGGCCCGGGCCGCCGTCCTCGTAGTGCAGCTCGTAGTTGATGCGGGCGGCCAGCAGCTCCACGGTCTCGGTGAACGAGGAGTGGTCCATCTTCTGGATGAAGGCGATGACGTCGCCCGACTCCCCGCAGCCGAAGCAGTGGAAGGTGCCCAGCTGCGGGCGGATGTGGAAGGAGGGGCTGCGCTCGTCGTGGAACGGGCACAGCCCCTTGAAGGAGCCGATGCCCGCGGATTTGAGCGTGACATAGGATTCGACGACCTCGCGCAGGTCGGTGCGGTTGCGCACCTCGTCGATGTCTTCGCGCTTGATCAGCCCTGCCATGATTCCCTTCTAAAACAGCGTTGCGTCCGGGGCCTCGCCCTTGACCAGGTAGGAGTGCCACTGGGTGGCCGACACGTCGGTGAGCGAGGCAACCTGGTCGATCACCACGCGCAGCTGCGCGTCCGTATCCGCCGCGTCCTCCCAGTCCGCGGCGAAGATGGGCTCAAGGTTGTCCCGGCCGGTCTCCATCAGCAGCTGGACCAGTTCCGAGAGCAGCGTGCGCTGGTCCTCGTAGAGCGGCTGGCGCCCCTCAGAGGTCATCACGTAGCTGGCGGCGATGCCCTTCATCACCGCGATCTCGTGCGCGGTGGCTTCCGGGACGATCAGGCTCGCGTTGTAGCGGGTCAGGTGCCCGGTGCCGTAGCGGGCGCGGGTGGCGTCCATCGCGGCCGCGGCGAAGCGCCCGATGAACTGGCTGGTCATGTCCTTCAGCCCTGCCATGGAGCGGCGCGATCCGTCGAAGTGCGCCACCCATTCCTGGCTCTGCTCCAGGCGGCGCAGCGCCGCCTCGATGTCCTCTTCCGCAGTGGTGGGCAGGTACCAGTCCTTGGTGACCTGCAGCGCCCGCGCACGGGCGGCGTCCTGCTTCAGCCAGCGCAGCTGCAGGTTGCCGCCGACGATGGCATCCTCCACATCATGCACCGAATAGGAGATGTCATCGGCCAGGTCCATGACCTGGCCCTCCATGCACACCACGCCGGTTTGGGCCTCGGGCACCGAGCGCAGCCAGTCGAAGACCGGTGCGTCGTCCGCGTAGACCCCGAACTTGCGGGTGCGTTTCCCGTCGACCTGCGGAGCGTCGGCGCGCAGCCACGGGTACTTGCAGGCAGCGTCCAGCGAGGCGCGCGAGAGGTTCAGCCCGGCCGAGTGGCCGTTGTGCCTGAAGGTCTTGGTTTCCAGCCGGGTCAGCAGCCGCAGGGTCTGGGCATTGCCCTCGAAGCCGCCGATGCCAGCGGCCAGCTTGTCCAGCGCCTTCTCGCCGTTGTGCCCGAAGGGCGGGTGGCCCAGGTCGTGGGCCAGGCAGGCGGTGTCCACCACGTCCGGATCGCAGCCCAGCGCGGCGCCCAGCTCGCGGCCCACCTGGGCCACCTCCAGGGAATGGGTCAGCCGGTTGCGCACGAAGTCGTCCTGGGTCGGGGCGACCACCTGGGTCTTGGCGCTCAGCCGGCGCAGCGCCGAGGAGTGCAGCACGCGGGCGCGGTCGCGTTCGAAGGCGGTGCGGTAGGACTTCTTGGCCGGCTCGGGCACCCAGCGTTCCGCATCGGCATCGGTGTATCCGGGGATCTGAGTCATAGCTCCAAGTCTAGTGACTAATTGGCGGGCCGCCGGGGTTATCCACCGTCGGCGTAGAAGCCGGCCTAGCCGCCGGAGATGTCCAGCTCGGCGGCCTTGATCATTTCGCGGTGCGCATCGGTCATGGTGCGGGTGTCCAGCCAGCCGTCAGGGACGTGGGTCTTCTTGGGGTGGCCGGCGCGTCCACGGGTGCCTTCGGCGGCCTCGCCCGGGTACGGCAGGTCCAAATCCAGCTGGTCCAGCAGTTCGCGCAGGCGCGCAAGGGACGGGACCTGGGCCAGCTGGGAGCGGATCTCCCCGCCCACCGGGTAGCCCTTGAAGTACCAGGCGATGTGCTTGCGGATGTCGCGCATGCCCTTGCCCTCGTCCTCGAAGAACTCGGCCAGCAGCTCGCCATGGCGGTACACGGTGTCCGCGACCTTGCGCACGCCGGGGCGGATGCGGTCGGCACGGCCCTCGAAGGCCGCCTGCAGGTCGCCGAAGATCCACGGGCGGCCCTGGCAGCCGCGGCCGACCATGACGCCGGCGGCGCCGGTCTGCTCCACCATCTCGATGGCGTCCTCGGCGCTGAAGATGTCGCCGTTGCCCAGCACCGGCATGTCGTCCATGGCCTCGCGCAGGGTGGTGATGGCCGACCAGTCGGAGTGGCCGGCGTAGTACTGGCCCGCGGTGCGCGCGTGCAGGGTCACCGCGGCGGCGCCGTGGTCGCGGGCGATCTTGGCGGATTCCAGGTAGGTCTGGTGGTCGTTGTCGATGCCGGTGCGAATCTTCACGGTCAGCGGGACATCTCCCTTGGCCGCCTCGCGGGTGGCCGCCTCGATGATCGAGGTGAACAGGTCGGTCTTCCACGGCAGAGCCGAGCCGCCGCCCTTGCGGGTTACCTTGGGCACCGGGCAGCCGAAGTTCAAGTCGATGTGGTCTGCGCGGTCTTCTTCCACCACCAGGCGCACGGCGGCGCCGACGGTGGCCGGATCCACGCCGTAGATCTGGATGGAGCGGATGTCTTCGTCGTCGTCATGGGAGATGATGCGCATGGATTCCGGGTTGCGCTCGACCAGCGCGCGGGCGGTGACCATCTCGGTGACATACAGCCCGCCGCCGTATTCGCGGCACAGCCGGCGGAAGGCGCGGTTTGTCACGCCGGCCATCGGGGCCAGCACCACCGGGGTCTCGATGGTGAGTTTGCCCAGCTGCAGCGGGGGCAGCTTGAGGGTCGGCGTTTCGCTTTGCACATCAGTCAGGGTCGTCACCACTCCATTATCGCCCATGGGGGCAAATCCCGTGGTGAGATCTTGATCAAACCGCAATGTCACTGTACTGGTTTATCAATCCGCGGTAGTAGAAAATTAGGCTATGACAAGTATTTCTGTGCCCGCGAAGGGTGCCTTGATCGCCCTGGCAACAATCAGTGTGGGCTTGATTATAGCCGCCCTGATTGTTGTTTCCCTGCGCCCTGCTCCTCCGCTGCGCGATGCGGACACCCCTGCCGGGGTGGTCCAGCGCTACGTGCTCGCGTTCCAGTCCTCGGACCTGTCCGCGGCGCAGAAGCTTGTCGAGGACGGCGGCGACAAGCAGGTCTGCGACCCCTACTCGAGCGGCGGTGAGACCGCGCAGGTCAGCCTGGTTCGCGAGGCCACCACCGAACAGACGTCGACCATTACCGTGTCCATGGCCTATGGGAGCGAAGGCGGGTTGTTCTTCGAATCCTACGAATCGCAGGACGTCTTCGAACTGAAGAAGGTCAACGGCACCTGGCTGATCACCGCTACACCGTGGCAGATGGGCCTGTGCACCGCCGAAGAAATGGGGCTCTAGCCATGAGCTCACCGTCGAAATACGCCACCGGGCAGACCGTCAATGCCCTGCGCGGCCTGATCCTGCACGGCCTGCTGCTGGTCTTGCTGATCCTGCTGGGCACGGGGCTGTCGTTGCTCGTCGGCATGGCCCTGCGTGGCCTGGTCGTCGACGACGACCGGCAGCTGGTCCTGGCCACCGCCTTGGCCTTCACCGTCATCCCCGGGCCGTTGGCTTGGCTGCTGTGGGTGTGGATCCGCAAGAAGCTAATCGACGCGCACCCCACCGATTCGGCCATCTGGTCCCTGCAGGGGGCTGCCGTCTACCTGATCGCGCTGGTGATGTCCTCGGTCGCGCTGCTGCGGCTGCTGTCCGGCCAGGTCGACGGCATTGCCTCGAATTCCTGGCAGGAGTTGACCGGCACCGTCGTGGGCTGGGGCTTGGTGGCCTTCTGGCAATTCCGGATGCTGAATTCAGTGAAGTACGCGCCGCGCGAACTGCCGCACCTTGCGGCCTGCCTGGGCAACGCCTATGCGCTGGGCCTGACCGCATTCTCCTTGGCCGTGGCACTGCGCACCGCACTGGATCTGCTGTTCGTTCCCTCCGTCACTCTGGTGGGCCACAGTCCGCTGCCGCGCCTGCTGGGCTCGGTGATCTGGGTGTTGGGCGCCGCCGCATTGTGGTTCTGGCATTGGAAGCTGCAACGAGTCCAGGCCCTGCGCGATAACTTCAACTCCTTCGTGGTGATGCTGGTCGGCGTCTGCCTGGCCGCGCTGGCCACGCTGCTGGCGGCCACGGCGACGTTGAACATCGTCATGCCGCTGCCGTGGGATTTCACCGAGATGGGCCTACGTTTCGCGGACTCGGGGCCGTTGGCGATCTCCGCGCTGCTGTCCGGAGCCATTTTCTGGATCTACCACCACTGGCAGCTCGTCGGCCGCGGCCTGCTGGTGGTAACGGTGTCGCGGCAGATCATCAGCGGCATTTCACTCGCGCTGTTGGCCAGCGGCTTGGGCATGGTCGTTAACGCGCTGCTCGCTTCGGTCTCCTCGCCGCTGAATTCCGACACCGCGCCGTCGGTGCTGCGCACCGGCATCGCGCTGGCAGTAGTCGGTGTGGTGTTCTGGGCGTTGTACTTCCGTCCGGGGGTCCCGGCAGATCCAGAGTCCCGGCGCGTGTACCTGGTGCTCTTCTTCGGGGTCAGCGCCGTGGTCGCCCTGGTTGCGCTGTTGATTGTCGGTTACCGCGTCTTCGAGATCCTGGTGGCCGGCACGTCTGCTGCGCTGAACCTGTTGGACTACATCCGCGGCCCGCTGGGATGGCTGCTCGCCACCGCGGGCGTATCGGCCTACCATTTCGCGCTGTGGAAGTCGGATCGGGAACGGCTGGCCGCCGGACGGCCCCAAGCCCCGTCGGCCCCGTCCGCAGGCTCCCCGGTTCCGACCGAGCCGGCCCCGGCAGCAGCACGGACGCTCATCGTGGTGGCGCCGCACGGCAGCGACCACCTGCTGTCCACGCTGCAGCTCACCGAAGGCCTGGCGGTGCGCTGGATCGCGTCCAGCGGCCCCCGGCTGCCCGAGGAAATCACCCAGCAGCTGGCCAACCGGATCACCGAGGCCCTGGCCACCCTGCCCGGCTCGCTGTTGGCCGTGGCCGGACCCGACGGACAGGTGAGTTTCACGGAACTGGCGGACTGATCCCGGGCACCGCCGCGAGGGGTGCGGCAAGGAAGGCGCGCTCCTGGCCGGAGACGACGCGTGATCCCACGGCGGACAACGACAGGCCAGGGCGCCTTCGCCTCTTGCCTTCGGGCTCGAAGCCTGCAGGGGTCGATCGGTATTGAACCCTTAGGCATCAACGGGCGAAGGAATCCGACCGGGACTCAACCGAAACGGAGAATTGACGAATGGACCACGTGCGCTTGAGCGGCCAGCTGCTGTGCAAAAACACGACGGAAGCCGAACTGGTGACGGCTTATCTCCCCGGGCATATCGAGCTCACCCGCAAGGAGCCAGGCTGCATCCTTTTCGAGGTCGCACCGACGCAGGATCCGCTGATCTGGTTGGTCGAGGAACGTTTCACCGATCCAGAGGCGTTCAGGACCCACCAAGAACGCGGGGCTTCGAGCTTGTGGGGACGAATGACCAGCGCAATCACCCGCGACTACACGATCAGCGGGCTGGGCTGATAACGCCGCAAGCCATGGCAGGCCTCCGGAGCCGTGTTAGCGTACAGCCGTGGCGGGCGCGCAGGAGTCGACCAGACCCGCTTTTTGGGGTCGGGTTCTGGCTTCGCTCGTGGATTACCTGGTGATCCTCGGGTGGATGCTGGCGCTCGCGGCCACCGTCGCTCTGCTCTGGTTAAGCACCGGCAAGATCTATAACTGGCTTGAGCTGAGCCCGACCGGCGCACAGCTGCTGGGTTCGCGGTCCTGGCGCTGCCCGTGGGCAGCTCCCTGTTTCCCACCGAGTCCTCCGCCGCCCGGGCGACACTGGGCCAACGCCGGCTGCAGCTCCAGGTCGTCGACGGGCGCACCGGTGAACGGGCTTCCTTACCGCAGATCCTGCTGCGCATCGCGGGCAAGCTGCTGCCGTAGAAGATCGCGCCTTTCTCCGTCTGGAATTTCGCGGCCATCGCTTCCACCGCCAGCAGCATGTTTCCGGTCTGGCTCTACACGGCGGCGGTTGTCGCCAACGTGCTGCCGGCGATTTATCTGCTGATGCCCGAGGTACAGCGCGAGGGCCGCGGCCCGCATGACCAAGCGGCCGGCACCAAGGTCCTCAGGCTCCGGCCAGCGCCAGCAGAACTCCTCCCAGAGCGCCGATAACCACCACGCTCCACGGCGGAAGCTTCCACGACACCAGCAGCACGAAACACAGCAGGCCCAGGGCGAACTGTCCTGCTCCCGTGACCGCGCTGGTGAACACCGGGCTGTATAGCGCGGCGGCCAGGATACCCACCACCGCCGCGTTGGCTCCGCGCATGAGGGCCTGCGCCCGCGGATGCGCTGACACTTTGTTCCAGAACGGCAGCACCCCCACTAGCAGCAGGAAGCCGGGAAGGAAGATGGCCGCCAAGGCGATCGCTGCACCGAGCACGCCGCCAGGACCCACCGTGGAGATGGTTCCCAGATAGGCGGCGAAGGTGAACAGCGGCCCTGGCACTGCCTGCGCCGCTCCGTATCCGGCCAGGAAATCCTGGTTCGAGACCCAGCCGGTGTCCACCACCGCGCCCTGCAGCAGCGGCAGCACCACATGCCCGCCGCCGAAGACCAGCGCGCCCGAACGGTAGAACGCGTCAAACAGCGACAGCGCTCCCCACCCCGTGGCCGCCGCCGCAATCGGGGCACCCACCAGCAGCAGGGCCAAAGTGCCCAGGCTGACAGCGCCGGCACGGCGGCTGACAGTGAAACGCAGCGGCGCCTCCGAGCTCCCTGCCTGTGTAAGCTCAGGCGTGCGGCAAAAGAAGTAGCCGGCCGCCAGACCCAGCACGATCGCCAGCACCTGTCCCAGGCTGCCGCCCAGCAGCAGGGCGGCCAGCGCGGCGGCCACCGCAATCGTGGCGCGGGTGGCATCCGGGGTCAGCGTCTTGGCCATGCCCAGCACCGCCTGGGCGATGATGGCCACCGCCACGATCTTCAGCCCGGAGAGCACCCCCTGACCTATCGTCCCGGAGAAGAGCGAGGCGCCGTAGGCGAACAGCGCCAGCAGCACCGCGGAGGGCAGCGTGAAGGCGGCAAAGGCGGCCAGCGCCCCGCGCATCCCGGCGCGATGCAGGCCCAGGGCGAAACCCACCTGGCTTGAGGCAGGCCCGGGAAGGAACTGGCACAGGGCCACCAGCTGCGCATACTGCGTGTCGGTGACCCAGCGGCGGCGTTCGCTCAGCTCGGTCCGGAAGTAGCCCAGGTGCGCTATCGGCCCGCCGAAAGAGGTTAATCCTAGCTTCAGGAAGACCCGGAACACTTCCCACGCCGATCCCCTTGGGGTGTGCTGCTCGCTGTTCATGGAATCAGCCTACTCGGGCAAGGAAAACACCAGGTAAACGGCGTTTCGTCCAGAACTAGCGGTGGATTTTCTGCCGGGTTTCCACCGCTGCGGTGGTCCCGCGAGCCCCCGATACCGAAGCCAGCGCCACCGCCAGCAGGGTCAGCAAGGTGCCCAGCACCGTCGCGGTGCTCACGTGGCTGCCGGCGGCCGGCACCACGATGTCCAGCACCAGCGAACCGACCAGCTGCCCGCCCACCGCGGCCAGGCTGGTGACCAGCACCCCCAGCCGCTTGATCACGGTGGCGGTCAGGCCCACGAAGATGCAGCCCAGCAGCCCGCCGATGTAGTACCAGGGCTCGGTGGGCAGCGGCGCAAGCTCCACCCCGCCGGCCAAGCGCGCGAGCAGCACGGTGGCCAGCACCGCGAAGCCCACCACGAAATTCACCATGGTGGCGGCGATCGCACTGCCGTAGGCCGCTGACTGCGCCCCGTTGGCCGCGCCCTGGAAGCCCATCAGCATGCCCACCAGCAAGGCGAAGCCCATGGGCAGCAGCTGGCTGGCCAGCTCGGTTCCGGCCGCGCCGGGGTTCACCGCCCACACCACACCCGCAATGGTCAGCACCACGCCGGTCACGCGCAGCGCGTTGATCTTGCGCGGCACCGCCCCGCCGAAGCCCACGCGGTCCATCACCATGGAGCCGATGGACTGCCCGGTGACCAGGCAGACGGTGAACAGGGCCACCCCGATCAGCGGGACCGTGGCGGACTGGCTGAACACGATCATCGCTCCGACCGCGCCGGCGGCCAGGTACCACCAGGGGAACCGGCGCGCGCGCAGCACCGCGGGGATCCGCCGCACGCCCCGACGGGCCGTGGGTGCCACCAGCGCGGTGAGCACCAGGGCCAGCATGCCCACCCCGAAGCTGAACGTGGCCGCGGCGATCGGGTCGCCCAGCGCCGTGGCCAGCGCACCGTTGATGCGCGACTGGATGGACAGCAGCAGCCCGGAACCGACGCTGAGCAGGATGAAAAGCAGGGTGCCGCCGGTGCGGGAGCCCGGCGTGGTGGTGCGGGAGGTCAAGAGCTGGCTTTCGTGCGGTAGATGTCCGGTTCACAAACTGCAACGGGACCTGCAATGCAGGTCCCGTTGCAGTGTGCCATGGCTAGCGAGCTGCGTCGCTCGCCATGATGTGGGTTGTGGAGATGACGGTGGCCTGCTCCACGCTGGCCAGCGCATCGACCAGCGAGGAGAGAACGAACATCGACGAGTCGACTTCGAGCTTCACCGGGTACTGGTAGACCAGCATGGCGACCATGTCGCGCACCGCCTCGGCCACCTCGTCGTCGCTGAAAGCCGGGTTGTGTCCCACCAGCACGTCGGAGGGGGCGTTCTCGCGGGCAGGGATGTAGCTGACGGCGAAGGCCAGCGGCACCCCGCCCTCGGACTTCGGCTTGTCGCGCAGCACCAGCGCGGCCTGCGCCCCGGTGTTCTCGTCCAGCAGCATGCGCTGGGCCGAGCCCACGGTCATGGCCGCCGGGTCCCAGTCCGCGTGCACCGCATTGTAGAAGTCCATGACCAGGCGGGTCAGTTCCACGCTGCCGGTGGACAGCTCCTCGATGACGCGGTCATTGGTGTCGAACACCGGTTCCGCCAGGGCTCCGGGTTCGATGATGACGTCTCGCGAGACCTGGATTTCGCCCAGGCCCAGCGCGGCGCAGAACGCCGCGGCGGCCTGCGCGCTGTCGCCGGCGGTCACGGTGTAGCGGGCCTTGAGCTCGCTCGCGGTCCCCGCCGGGATCTGCTCGCGCAGCCGCGCCACCAGTTCGGTGCCCACGCCGTTGCGGCGCATGTCCGGGGCGACCTCGACGTACAGCCACAGCCGCTGCGGGTGCAGCGACGAGGCGAAGACGACGCCCGCGCCGACGGCCACCGTGTCGACGGTGGCCACCAGCGTGCGGGAGAACGGCGCATCGCTGTTCTCGCGCAGCATGGTGCGATCCTGGTGGGCCTGCGGGGAACGCGGGTCGCCGAAGATCTGCAGCAGCTCAAGGTCGTCCCCGGAACGCCAGGGGCGGAATTCCAGTTCATTCATCGGGCGCCTAGGCTCCGTTCAGACGCTCGGCGAGGTAGGTCGCCACCTGGTCCAGGGAGACGCGCTCCTGGGCCATGGTGTCGCGCTCGCGGATGGTCACTGCCTGGTCCTCGAGGGTGTCGAAGTCCACGGTGATGCAGAACGGAGTGCCGATTTCGTCCTGGCGGCGGTAGCGGCGGCCGATGGCGCCGGCATCGTCGAAGTCGATGTTCCAGCGCTTGCGCAGCTCGGCGGCCAGGTCCTTGGCCTTCGGCGAGAGGTTCTCGTTGCGCGAGAGCGGCAGCACCGCGGCCTTGACCGGAGCCAGGCGCGGGTCGAGCTTGAGCACGGTGCGCTTGTCCACGCCGCCCTTGGTGTTCGGGGCTTCGTCCTCGGTGTAGGCGTCGACCAGGAATGCCATCATCGAACGGGTCAGGCCGAAGGACGGCTCGATCACGTACGGGGTGTAGCGTTCGCCGGTGGCCTGGTTGAAGTAGCTCAGCTCGGCGCCCGAGGCCTTGGCGTGGCTGGACAGGTCGTAGTCGGTGCGGTTGGCGACGCCCATGAGCTCGCCCCATTCCGAACCCTGGAAGCCGAAGCGGTACTCGAAGTCGATGGTGCCGGCCGAGTAGTGGGCGCGCTCATCCTCGGGAACGTCGAACTGGCGCAGGTTCTCTTCCTTGATGCCCAAGTCCAGGAACCAGTCCCAGCAGTCCTTGACCCACGCATCGAAGAACTTCGGTGCGTCTTCCGGAGCAGTGAAGAATTCGATCTCCATCTGCTCGAACTCACGGGTGCGGAAGATGAAGTTGCCCGGGGTGATCTCGTTGCGGAAGGCCTTGCCGATCTGGCCGATGCCGAACGGCGGCTTCTTGCGGCTGGCGGTGAGCACGTTGGCGAAGTTCACGAAGATGCCCTGGGCGGTCTCCGGGCGCATGTAGGCCAGGCCGGCTTCGGAGTCCACCGGGCCGAGGAAGGTCTTCATCAGGCCGGAGAACTGCTGCGGTTCGGTGAACTGGCCCTTGGTGCCGCAGTCGGGGCAGGCGATTTCGCTCATGCCGTCCTGCGGGGCGCGGCCCTTCTTGGCCTCGAAGGCCTCGATCAGGTGGTCCTGGCGGTGGCGCTTGTGGCACTGGGTGCACTCGACCAGCGGGTCGGTGAAGGTTGCGACGTGGCCGGAGGCCTCCCAGACGGCCTTGGGCAGGACGATGGACGAGTCAAGACCCACCATGTCCTCGCGGCCGCGCACGAAGTTCTGCCACCATTCGCGCTTGATGTTTTCCTTCAGTTCGGTGCCCAGGGGCCCGTAGTCCCATGCGGAGCGGGAACCGCCGTAAATTTCACCGGCCTGGAAGACGAACCCGCGACGCTTTGCGAGGGAAATGACCTGATCAAGCTTGGACTGTGGCGCCATATCAACTCCATAGGAAATTACGAGGCCGCTGGTTGCGGTCCGTAGAAAAATACATACCCTCCAAGACTATCGTTTCAAGGCCTGTGAAACTAAGTCGGTCCAAGTTATCGGCAGGTGAACTTCCCCGCTCTTTTGCCACAGCAGCGCATGGACACCCCGTGCATAGGGAAGAATGGAGCACATGAGTGCTTCCGAAGCTTTTGAACTTGAAATCCGCGACGAGTCCATCCGGCTGGGACAGCTGCTGAAGCTGGCCAATCTTGCCGAAGACGGCATCCACGCCAAGGAACTGATTTCCGAGGGCGAAGTGACCGTGAACGGCCAGGTGGAAACCCGCCGCGGCGCACAGATCCGCCAGGACGACGTGGTGTGCGTCAACGGAGAATGCGTGAAGGTTTCCAGCCGCGCCTAGTTCAAGGAAGTTCGGCTTCTGCGATGGACGCTGGACGGCCAGCATTCAAAATTGCGCCAGCTTGAACACCCGCCGGTGCTTGCCAATCGCGAGAACCAGCACTGGTTCCGTGTCCCGGCCGAAAAGGTTGGGAGGCCCTTGTGATTTAGAGCGGCATACACAATCGCTAAGCCACGCTTCTTGAAACGCCCGGATCTACACCGCTGAGACCCACTCCAAGGCAACTCGTCCCGAGGGCTGCGGAGGCGCTTGCCGACTGATTGGGAATAGATCAAGGTGTTCAAAGGGCAAGTCTTGGTCTTTGCCTAGCGGTTTTTCTCTGGTGACGACTGGACGAAGATAATCAAATATGAAGGACGTTGTTCTGCTACCGATATACGGTAGACGACTCGTTTTGTGTCAAAGCTTCTGGCTACAAAGTGCCTGGTGGCAGCGCGAAGCGACAATCTGACGATTACAGGCTAAAGCGATCGCTTTTGGTGTCCCATAATTCGAACGCCATACGCGACTCCGGAGCAGCGCGGGTCGCTACAACCATTCGCGGCTAATAGGCCTCGAAAAGCTTGATCGCAGAGGCCATCGAATCACCTTCGAGCCATTCGATCTCCAGCCGTCGATGAAATCAATCAGTGCATCTTGTGAGTCCATGGAAACACCATCGACAGTTGACTCTTCGTTCGGCACCTTTCTGCCTGTTTCCCATAGGTCAAGATATCCGGCAAGGAATCCACGGAATGGTAGATTCTTAGATCGCCGGTACCAAGGTCTTTCCCCACTCACGGTGACGACAAGAGCAAAGCCTAGTTGTTTGCCGTTGGAGACTCTCGCGATGTAGGTATTTCCATATGGCTGACGGGTATCGTCAAAAGGGGATGAAGTTGGATCCGTATCCACGGCCTCTCTTCGAATCGAATACGTCCATTATGAATCTACCCAGGTATCCGATGGCGGACGTGCGTCCGATAATGCGAAATGTCGCATCAACAATCACCAGGGTGGAGGTGCATATCGTTCCACTGAGGGACCCCTCTACAGGACGACAGGCGCACACAACCTCTCAAAGCCGTGGCACAGTTAGACTTCTTCCGTATCAATATTGTCCTGTTTGCGGCTCAACACTGCTTTTGCTCACAGCATCATGCTCGTGCTGTCGTGTTTAAACCAATTCCTAGAAAGGTGCGGCATTGCCCAATTGGCATAAAAGATTGCATCGTTGGTTTGGCACAAAAGAAGAAAAAATGTGGCGGCGAATTCGTTCTTGGCCACTACCCGCGAGGGACGTGCTTGCCATTGCTTTTGTTGTTCTGGCCATTTCATGCGTGGCGGTACCCTCGACTATAGCGAGAACCGAAGTTCGGCATAACGCGCAATTGGTTGTGAGCCAACCTAAAGACATCGCAATATTATTGGCGGTGCACCCGAGCAGGCGGTCTGAAGATACGTATTACGCTCAGTTCCGTGGTGAAGAAGTCACGCTTGACGGCGGCTGGTTCATTGAAAATCCTGAACCAGGAACAATCGTAGAAGCGGTTCAGGATCCAGAAAGGACAGATCATGTCGTTGTCGTTGGTTCGCCACAAAGTTGGACCACATCTCATTGGGTCACTGTTCTTGAATGCGTGCTCGGTCTAATCCTTGCTGTCGCCGGAGCACTTTATGCAGAGACTAAATTTCTTTCAGAACGCGCTGATCCCCTGATTGAAGGAATTTTTGACTTGACGGAGTCGATCTGGCGTTGGTTTAAGAAGGGTCCTCGGCCAAATAGGTGAAACTTATTATCCGTGCGCGAACCTGTGATCAGGTCTGCACAGGGTCAGGCTGTCCGTAGGCAAAACTTTGACAGGCTCGTCGACGTGCCGTCGCACTTGCAAGACTTCATCCATGATTCGAGCATAGGCCCTCGCGTAGCTGCTACCCGCAAAGCCAATATCTTCCCACAAAGGAAACTTTGAACGGGACAGAGTGTGATGTCAGGCGTTGAATGGATGCTCAGGTCGCAAGTGGTGTCCTTCTTTGACATGCGAGTAGTCTCGCGCCGTTGTTACTAATCCTGAATCGTCGAATGAAAGCACTGTGCATCCCGAAACGGTCATTGGTTGGTCCTTGATGTACATGACCACCCAGTACTCGACGGAAGCCGAACTTCCATAGACGATTGGTTCGCTGAACCAAGTTTCTGCCGGTTTGCTTTCCTCCGCGAAGCATTCCTCCAAATAGGTGCGCAGACCGCTAGACCCACTCAATGGTCTAAACATCGAGGCCCAGTGGACGCCGTCATCAGCTTGCAAGCCAACAATTGCATCCACGTCCTTGAGTGGCCAAGCGTTGGCCCATGTTGTCGCCCAGCGTTGCGCGGCTTCGATAGTTTGCATGTTGAATTCCTGTCGACGTAGATGATCTCTGACAGCAAGTTGTTTGGGCCGCGCGAGCAGCCCGGTTCCCACAAGACTTGCAATTGCTTGCAGCACTACTTTCGGCCAAGCAGATTCGCGTTATAGGTTCGTTCAGTGTTGCTCTGTGCTGATTTTTTCAAATTGTCGCGCAAGCCGGTATCCAAACGGGACGAAAAACCAGCTGACTAGGTATGCAACCAATTCTGAAATCCGCTGAAAACTGGCTGTCCCGTATACCCCGCCCGCAAAATTGCCCGGAGAAGGTACCCTATTCGGAACGCCGAAAGAACTGTTTGAATGGTTGCATTAACCAGAGCACGACGACCAGCGAACTAGCTCGTTCCCATTCTCCATCATTTTTATGGCCCCTCTGATGCCTACCCCGAAACCGCGATAGGTCGCGCCACTAGTCCAGAACTACGTTGCTACTCGTCCCGAAACTCGGTGCCTCATCGGTAAAAAGTTGTCCAGACTGAAGACCATTCATCGTGGTCCACAGGGTCTGAGCCAAGTACTCAGGCCCTGCGCGTCGAATCTAGGACTCCAGCTTCAAGACTTCGCGTTTGAGGAAGGCATCGACATCGTGGATTTCTTCCATACTCACAGAGTGGGCAATCTGCGGGTAGGTCTCGCTGGTCAGCTCGGTGTGGGACGGAACCCAGCCAAGGGTGAATTCGATCTTGTCACGGGTGATGACCGGGTCAGCGAGGTCCCGACCCCAGAACAGCGGCAACGGGTTGGCCTTGAGCTTCGCGTCATCGAAGATCTCCAGTTCCGCGGCTTCTACTGCGAAACCGGACAGGCCGACCACTGCGGACACCGCTTCGCGCTGGTAGCGGGCCAGTGACGTGGCCATGGCCATGCCCTGTGAGAAGCCGAGCAGCGTCAGGGACGAGTGCTGGGCCGCAATCGGTTCCAGGAAGGCCCAGAGGTCTTTCACGCTTTGCGCCACTGCGTCGACAGAGTAGTCGATCTCCTGCGACAGCGGGAACCAGCTGAACCCCGGTCCGGCCTGCAGCGGAGCCCGCACCGAAAGATAGGTGAATTCCTGCGGCAAATAGCGCGACAGGCCCATCAGGTCTTCTTCATTCGAGCCGTAGCCGTGCAGGAACACCAGCAGCGGCGTGCCCAGTCGGGATTCATCATTGCGGGAAATCAGCGCAACCGTGGATGCTTCAGGATTAGTCATAGTGCTCTAAGCCTAGCGACCCCCGCCCCTCGCCAGCGCATCGGACGACGCCAAAAGTACCAATCGCCCCGTTGCAATTCTGTAACGTTTGGATTTACTCGGGGCGTTGGCTCAACCATCGTGGTTGACTTGTGGAAATAGATGAACGATGTTTTCTCCACCCACCGAAAGCAGCCTCCGCGATGAATTTTGATGACGCCCCGCCGGAACTGATCGAAGAGCTCAACGATCCGGAAACACTGTTCGATTCCGACCCGACCGGCACCATGGAATCCGCCTTTGCCGGCGTCAGCATTTTGTCCATACTCTTCATTGTCATTTTCACGCTGGTGGTCGTATTCATCATCGTTGTCTGGGTACGCAACTACCGGGCGGCGAAGAACGCCGGGGTTGACATCTTCACCGTGCAGACCGACATCGCGGCAAAGGCCTCGAAGTCCGCGCTGCTCGCCCCGGCCCAGTCAAAGGAGGACCGGCTGCGTGAGCTGGACGATCTGCGTTCCAAGCAGTTGATCAGCGCCGAGGAATACGCCGAGGCCCGCAGCAAGGTCCTGCTCGGATAGTTTTCTCGAATCGTTGACACAACGTTACTAACGAGTAACAATGTAGCTTGTGGCTATTTCCCCAAGTTTCGAAACTCCTGATTCCGAGAATTCCACGGTGCACCCTTGGCGGCGCTATGTAGCGGTCGGCGATTCTTTCACCGAGGGCGTGGGAGACCCCGATCCCCTGGCCCCGCAGTCCTTCCGCGGCTGGGCCGACCGTCTGGCCCAGGAGCTCAGTCGGGGCGTGCCTGACTTCGCCTACGCCAACCTCGCGATCCGCGGCCGGCTGATTGCCCAGATCATCGAGGAGCAGGTCCAGCCGACCATTGATCTGAAGCCCGACTTGATTTCCATCTGCGCCGGAGGCAACGACGTGCTGCGCCCGGGAGGGGATCCGGACAAGATCGCCGACCAGCTCGATTCCACGATTTCCCGGCTGAATTCCACGGGGGCCACCATCCTGCTGTTCACCGGGCCGGATATCCGGGATACTCCGGTGCTCGGAAGCATCCGCGGCCGCGTGGCCATCTACAACGAGAATGTCCGCACCGTCGCCGCACGCTACGACGCGATCGTGGCAGACATGTGGGCGCTGCGCGAACTGCACCAGCCGGTGATGTGGTCTGCGGACCGCCTGCACTTCTCGCCGCTGGGCCACCAGCGCATTGCGGCGATGGCACTGGATGCCTTGAACGTCCCGCACACGCTTGACACCCGCATCGACGCAGTCGAGGACACCCGCAGCTGGAAGGAAGCGCGGATCGAGGACCTGCACTGGGCCCGCGAGCACCTGGCCCCGTGGGTACTGCGCCGGCTGCGCCACCAGTCTTCAGGCGACGGCATCACGGCCAAGCGCCCCACCCCGACGCCTTTTGCCGAGAGCACGCCGAACGACTCGCTGGGAGCCGGCGACAGCGCTCCCTAGCCCCGAACATGCCGAAGGCCGCATCACCGATAACTGGTGGTGCGGCCTTCGTTCCATGCCATGTCGCTCTCGATTAGTCCTCGTCGAAAACCAGTGTGCGCAGCACCCCGTCCAGCTGGGCGGCGTCTGTCAGGAATCCGTCGTGGCCGATCGGCGAATCGATGTAGTGCACCGGCTTGGGCGTGGCCAGGGAAGCAGCGAGCTTCACCGACTGCTCCGGGTAGTACAGGCGGTCGGACTTCACTGCCGCCACCAGCACGTTGACCTGTTCCAGCCGCGCCAGCGCGTGTTCGAAGGATTCATGCCCGCGGGCCACGTCGTGGCTCATCAAGGCCTCGGTGAGGACCAGGTAGCTGTTCGCGTCGAAGCGGTTGACCAGCTTGCTGGCCTGGTGGTCCAGGTAGCTCTCCACCTGGTAGCGTCCACGGTGCCCTTCGAAGGGAGCATCGGGGACCTCGCCGTCCTGCGCCTTGCGGCCGAAGCGGTGCTCCAGCTCCGCCTCGGAACGGTAGGTCAGGTGGGCCAGCCGGCGGGCCAGTCCCAGCCCCTCGTCCGGGCGCGCCTGGTTCTGGTAGTAGTCTCCCCCGGCGAAATGCGGATCAAGCCGGATGGATTGGGTCTGCACCTGCGCGAACGCTATCTGTTCTGCGCTGGCTTGGCCGGTGGAAGCCATGACCACCAGGTTCGCGACCTGCTCAGGGAATTCAACCGCGTATTCCAGGGCCCGGGCTCCGCCCATGGACCCGCCGAGCACGGTATGCCAGCGCTCAATTCCCAGCTGTGTAGCCAACCTTTGCTCCAGCCGTACCGAATCCTTGATGGTGACGAACGGGAAACGCGAACCCCACGGCACACCTTGCTCATCCAGCGATGCGGGGCCGGTGGATCCATTGCAACCGCCGACCATGTTCACCGAGACCACGTAGAAGCGGTCGGTGTCCACTGTCAGGCCGGGGCCGACGAAGTCCTCCCACCAGCCGTCGGTTTGCGAATCGCCCCGGGAGACGTGGGCGTCTCCGGTCAGGGCGTGCATCACCAGCACTGCGTTGCTGCGCTCGGAATTCAGCTCCCCCCAGGTTTCGTAGGCCAGGGCCACCTGCGGCAGGTAGCCGCCGAACTCGAAGGAGTACTCGCCCACGGACGCACGGCGCAAAATGCCGTGGGTCCCTTCGGCGAGCTCTTCGGTGCCGATGGTGTCTTCGGTAGTCACAATGGATGCCATGCCTAGCGGGTTTCCTGCAGTTCCTTGCCCTCAAGGGCTGCGACCGCCTGGAACCCAAGCTCGAGGTCGGCCAGGATGTCGTTGATGTTCTCCAGCCCGACGCTCAGGCGCACCAGTCCCGGGCGCACCCCGGCGGCCAGGCGCTCCGCGTCGGAGAGCTGGGCATGGGTGGTGGAGGCCGGGTGGATGACCAGCGAGCGGACGTCACCCAGGTTCGCCACATGGGAGTGCAGCTGCAATGCGTCCACAAAAACCTTGCCGGCTTCGACTCCACCGGGCAGGTCGAAGGCCAGCACCGAGCCGGCGCCCTTCGGGCTGTACTTGCGTCCGCGCTCGAACCACGGCGAGGATTCCAAGCCGGCGTAGGCCACAGCTTCCACATCGGCGCGGGCTTCGAGCCAGTTCGCGACAGCGGAGGCGTTCTCCACGTGGCGTTCGATGCGCAGGGACAGGGTCTCCAGACCCTGGGCGATCAAGAACGCGTTGAACGGCGCCGGGGCCGAACCCAGGTCGCGCAGCAGCTGCACGCGGGCCTTGAGGATGTAGGCCAGGTTGGCGCCGAGGATGCCGTTGACGCCCAAGTCGCGGGCGTAGACCAGGCCGTTGTAGGACTCGTCGGGGGTGTTGAAGCTCGGGAAACGCTCGGGATCCTTGGAGAAGTCGAAGTTGCCCGAATCTACGATCACGCCGGCGATCGCGGTGCCGTGGCCGCCGAGGAACTTGGTGGCCGAATGGATCACGATGTCCGCACCCCATTCGATGGGGCGGATCAGGTACGGGGTAGCCAGGGTGCTGTCAACCAGCAGCGGCACGCCGACCTCGTGGGCGATCGCGGAAATGCCCTCGATGTCCAGCACATCCTGGCGCGGATTGGAGATGGTCTCGCCGAAGAACGCCTTGGTGTTCGGCTGGACGGCGTCGCGCCATTCCTGCAGGTTGTCCGGGTCGGAAACGAAAGTGACCTCGACGCCCAGCTTCTTCAGCGTGTGCTTGAGCAGGTTCTGGGTTCCGCCGTAGAGGCTCGGGCTGGCCACCAGGTGGTCGCCGGCCTCGGCGATGTTCAGGATCGCGAAGGTGGTTGCCGCCTGGCCGGAGGACAGCAGCAGTGCGCCCACGCCGCCTTCGAGGTCGGCGATGCGGGTTTCCACGGCCTCGGTGGTCGGGTTGCCGATGCGGGTGTAGATCGGCTCCAGCTCCTGCAGGGCGAAGCGCGCTGCGGCGCTTTCGGCGCTCGGGAAGACGAAGGACGTGGTCTGGAAGATCGGCAGGGAGCGAGCACCGGTAACCGGGTCAGGGCTCTGTCCTGCGTGGATCTGACGGGTTTCAAACGACCAATTGTTGCTCATGGCAGCCTCCAAAAGTTCTGTAACTATGGGGGTACACCACTGAACACACACCACCGGGAAGAACCTCAACGAGGTGCTGCCAGAGGGGTAACCCGCGCTTGTCCTTGACGCCGAGCGGCTCAAGGGCCAGGTCTTCACCCGGGGCACCCCACCGCGGTTGGAGGGTTGCCGCCCAGTAAGCCGGGGCTTGTTACTGGGACTCATGACCTGCCACCAGTGTGCCCGAAAATCGAATATCTTGGCAACCCGAGGCCGGATCCAGAGTCTCAATCGGTCATATTCACGTCCGAGCGACGTCTTATTGCACAGAATTCGACAAGAGTCCAGATCTTAGGATCACCTAAGTAGAGACTGGGATCACATTGTTGTCATGATTGGCACATGATGAGGCTAGATCACGTTACGTACGCATGCGGCCCGGATGGGCTGATGCCAACCGCTGAAAGAATTGCAGAGTCCCTGGGCCTGGAATTCGTCAAGGGAGGCGTGCATCCACGGTTTGGAACTCGCAATGTAATTTTCCCGCTGAAGCACAACCAGTACCTTGAGGTCGTCGAGGTACTGAACCATCCGGCCAGCCTCAAGGCACCTTTCGGACAGGCCGTGCGCGCGCGCTCCGAGCTGGGCGGCGGCTGGATGGGTTGGTGCGTGTCATTGGACGACCTGAGCGGAGCGGAAGAACGCCTGGAACGCAAGGCAGTTCCCGGGAACCGCAAGTTCCCCGACGGCCGCGAACTGACCTGGCAGCAGATCGGCATCAAGGGCCTGATCGCGGATCCGCAGGTGCCCTATCTGCTGCGCTGGGACGACGGCACCGAGGACCTGCATCCGTCGCGCGCGCTGGAGCCTACCGGTGAAATCAGCGAGATCAACATTGCAGGATCCCGCGAGCGCGTGCTTGAATGGCTGGGGCAGCCGGAGAACGTGAATCTCGGACCGGTGACCACCAAGTACCAAGCTCCCAACGGGACGCCGGGCATCCTGTCGGTAACTTTCAATACCGCCAAGGGCACGGTCGTTCTCTAGGAACATCGGGGACCACAGCACAAGATAGGCGGGGACAATGGAGTCCCCACCTACCTTTGCTTGTTAATTGGACGGTTGGTGCAGCCCTAGGATCCGGGTAGCTGCACCAGCTGGCAGTTTTCGACTCCCGCGGCCGCCCGTTTCACCCAGCTGATTTGGGACTGCTCGTCCAGCGCGTTCAGCGCGTCGAGCTGCTCAGACTGGGCTGAGTCGACGAATTCCCGGTCTGCCTTTGTAGTCCACCATTGGTACAGCAGGTTGGACTGCGCCCACATGTGCCGCTGCGCTTCGGTAGCGGCACTCGAGGTGCCAACAATGCCGTGGCTCGCCGCAAGGCTGCCCAAACATTGTTCGGTGGGGTTGACCGACATTTTCATGGCCAGATCCCACTTGACGGTTTCCGGGGAATAGCGGTCCTCGAAGCCCAGCAGCAGACCGCCGGTTGCCTCGGCATGGGCCTTGCTGCTGGTGATGATGCGCGGCTGCTGGATTCCTGTGGCCTGTTCCAACTGGCCGACACCCGCGGTGATGTTAGACCTCCAGTCGTTCCAGTGCTCCGCTTCCCCGGGCCAGAAACAGTACTCGTGCCCGTCGCCGGGTTCTTCGCAGCGTAGCTCGGAGGTGCGGCTGAGCTGCTGCTCTTCGCCCGCATCCTGCGCCGCCAGCGCCCCGCCGCCCCAGAGCACTGTCAGCGACAATGCTCCGGCCACGGCCAGCGCGCGACGCGCCATTCGGTTCATGTTCTGCGCCTTGACGCAGATGGCCAACACGCCCAACATCGACCAGCCCAGATAGCACAGGGCGACTGCCTGGATGACTATGGGATTCGGTGCCGAATCCCGGGTGCAGCACTCTGAAAGCCCTGCCATGTTGCTCAGCATGGGGCCAGGGGCCACCAGGGAAAGCAGTTGCAGTCCGGAGAACAACACGATGCTCAGCCCGATGGCCAGCTTCGGGGCGAACAGCAGTCCCAGCCCCAAACCGCCCAGGCACAGGCCCAGCATCATGAGCATGGAGAGCAGGAATAGTCCGGGGTCGGGGACGAACACTTCGCCCATCCGGTACATCACCGTCGCGTAGCCCAGCAGGTAGGCGCTGGCGCCGACAACCAGCGGGGGCGCCAGCAGCTGCAGGGCGGTTGCCGCGATGCGGTGCGGTCCGCGTACCCGGCGCAGGGCCGCGATGCCGAAGCGGCCGCCCACCCATGCGGCGTAGGTGCCCAGCACGACGCCGCAGAAGAGCATGCCGAAGGAGGAGGCGACGCTCAGGCCTTCCCTGCTGGTATGTTCGGTCTCCACCGGAACCAGCAGCGCCAAGAGCTCGGTGAAGATCAGCATCGCCATCAGCGCGAGGCAGGCCCGCGACTTGCTCCAGAGTTCGGCGAACTGCATGTCTTCCCTTCGAGTTCCTGACGGATGCTCTCTCATCAGGAAGTCTTTCATCAGATTGGCGGATATTTTGTACCGGAGTAACTTTATCCGCTTTTTCTGGACGTCCGCTTCAAATACCCTGCTGGTTAGGGAACCAGCCGTTTGCCCAGCACTGCGACGTTCAGGCGTTCGAAACCGAGTTTTTCGTAGAACTGCGTAACCGAGTCATTGCCGGCGCGGACCATCAGCTGGACCTTGACGGTTCCCCGGGCGCGCAGCCATTCTGCTGCCGCTTCGACGATGCGCCACCCGCAGCCCTGGTCCTGCAAGTCGGGGTCGACGGCGACGTAGTAAAGCCAGCCGCGATGCCCGTCATCTCCGGCCATGGCGGTGGCGGCCAGCCGCTCCCCCTGGACGAGCGCCAGGATGGTGGACTCAGGGCCCGCGAGGGCCTTGCGGGCGTCGGCGTGCGGATCGTTCCACGGTCGGGTCAGCCCGGTGTGTTCCCACAGCGCGACAGCCCGCTCGACCCAGGCCTCGGAAAGTTCGATTAATTCCATGTCAGAAGGCTATGGGAAGGCTACGCGCCGATGCCAATCGCCGGTCCGAGCAGCAGGTAGCCGACGAAGCCGATGGCATCGAGCAGGAAGTGCGCGATCACCAAGGGCATGACCCGGCCGTAGCGGTGGTAGACCCAGCCGAACACCACACCCATGACCACGTTGCCGATCATCGGCCCGATGCCTTGGTAGAGGTGGTAGCTGCCGCGGATCAGCGCCGAGGCTAGGATCGTGGTCCACAGTCCCAGCTTGAGCTTGCGGACGTAGGTGAACAGGAAGCCGAGCATGATCACTTCCTCCAGCACCGCGTGGCGTGCGGCCGAGAGCATGAGCACCGGGACGCTCCACCAGTAGTCCCCGAGGTTCGCGGTGGACAGCGCCGTGGTGATGCCCAAAGCCCTGCCCGCAGCGTAGACTCCGAGGGTTCCCAGGCCCATGGCCAGGAACAGGCCGGCGCCCAGCAGCGTATCCCGCCCGGGTTTGCGCAGGTCGAAGCCGATCATCGACACGGTGGTGCCGGTGCTGCGCTTCATGAGATAAAGCGCCAGCAGCACGGGAACCAGGGCGAAAACGATGTCCAGCAGCTGGTAGGCCAGGTCGAAGTACTCGCGGGTGCTCAGCGGGTTGTTCATCGAGGTCGTCTGCTCGGACAGCGGCGCCTTGGTGACCTTGTCGGCGAAGCTGATGATCGAGTACACCGCGCTCTGTCCCAGGCACAGGGCCATCACCAGCGCGATCTCGATCTTCAGCGTGCGCCGGTCCACGGTTTGGGTGCTGGTCTGTGCATTCACGTCTTTGATCATAGACCGCGCACGCTGTGCGGACACCCAGCGATCGGGACGCCATGCGATAGCCTGAAGAAGCTGTTTTCCCTGATCCGCGAAGCGAGTTGCCTGTGTCCCGTCCCGCCACCGAAGCCGAGATGAACCTGGGCACGATGCTGCGCCCGGACCTGCCCTGGGAAGGAGGGGTCGTCAACGAGGGCGGACAGTTCCACACCGTGCTGCTGGCCAACGAGCAAGCTGTCATCCGCATGGCCCGTACACCCCAAGCCAGTGCCCAGATGCCGCGCAGCGTCCGGCTCCACCGGCTCCTTGCCGAGCAGCTGGATTACCTGCTTCCCACTGACTGCAGCGACATCCTGACCATCGACGGGCTATCTTCGGTGGCCACCGTATTCGTACCGGGGAGCGCCCACGAACCGCATAGCGGAGACCCTGCGCCACTTCGCCGCTTGGTTCGGGAGCTGGCCGAGGTGCACCTGCAGCCGCTGGAAGATGAACTGGCCGAGCCCTTTGCATTTCGAGGTCCGTGGACGCCGGCGCGCCAGCAGAAATGCTTCGATGCGCTTCCGGAAGAGCTCCGCTCGGCGTCCGCGCTCCTGTGGGATCAGTTGGATTACCTGGCGCAAAGCCCAACCAGCTTGGTCCACGGCGATCTCGCTGGCCACAACATGCACTGGGTGGACGGGAAGCTGGTCGGAATCCTGGACTGGGATCTTGCCTGCGCCTGGGACCCTGCGTTGAATACGGCCTACCTGTCCTTGTGGCATGGGCAGGACCTGATCGAGCAGATTGCCCCGGATGCCGAGCAGGCCCGCAGAGCCAGGATCTGGCTGGGCCTGATGAGCCTTGAACGGCTCTCCGACACGCTCACGCGCAGCGACAGTCCCCGGCTGGACAAGCTCATGCGCAAGATCGGCCCGCGCATCCTGTCCGCGGCCGAGGCGGCGGGCTCCCGCCCGCGTTAGTCTGCCGGGCTTCCGGTCGGGTCCTGCCATGCGGGTGCGGCTAGCCGAGGACAGGCATGCCCCCGGCGGCCAGGGCCTTGCGTTGGGCCGCGGTGATTTTGGCGTCGGTGATGATCCCGGTGAGGTGTTCGGTATCCAGGATGACGAACGAGCGTTGGCCGATCTTGGATGAATCCACCACCACGAAGCTGCGCGCGGACTGCCGGATCAGCTGTTCGTTGACCGCCGCTTCCATCTCGTCGCCGACCATCGGGCCGGTGTCCGCATCCAGCCCATTGACCCCCACGAAGGACAGGTCGAGGGTGATCTTCGCGAGCGAGGACTGCGCCATGGGGCCGACCAGCTCGTAGGAGCGGTCGTTGAGCACCCCGCCGGTGACCATGACCCGGATGTGCGGGCGCACCGCCAGCAGCGAGGCGATGTTCACGGCGTTGGTGACCACTGTCAGGGTGACCCGCCCCGGCTCCCCCACCAGTTCCTGGCGCAAGCCCAGCTCGGTGGCGATGGCCTTGGTGGTGGTGCCTCCGGACAAGCCGACCACCATGTCCTTGCGCACCAGCGCGGCGGCGGCCTTGGCCACCTGGGCCTTCTCTTCGTCGTGCTCCTCGCGCTGGTAGCGCGAGGGCAGCTCGTAGGCCACGGAGTTGGAGACCGCTCCGCCGTGGGTGCGGGTCAGCAGCGAGGCCGCGGCCAGTGAATCCAGGTCCCGGCGGGCGGTTGCCGGGCTGGTGTCCAGCTGCTGCACGATCTCATCGACGTCGATCTGGCCGCGGCTGGCCAGCAGGTCGAGGATGTGGTTAAGCCGCTCCTCGCGTTTCATGGATCCTGCCCCTTACTTGGTCAGTGCGTTCAGCGTGCTGCGCAGCTGGCGCACCTGTTGCTCCGACACCCTGATGGTGCCGGCATAGTGTGTCTTGGCGGAGAAATGCACGGCAGCCGCACCGGCGCCGCGCGCCGGGCCGATGTCCTGCGCCCTCATGCCGCCGCCGGCCATGATCTGGATCCTGCCGGCGGCCGCCTGCGCCATCCGGGCAATGACCTCCAAGCCCTCGCCGGCGGCGTCTCGCCCTCCACTAGTCAACACTCGGTGGATGCCAAGTGCCAAAAGCTGTGTCACGGAGGCCACCGGATCCGCGCTGGCGTCGATGGCCCGGTGCATGGTGATTTCAAGCTCCGGATTCACCTCCAGGCCGGCCGCGGCCATCCGTGCCACGGCTTCCAGGTCCACCGCGCCTCCGGCGTCCAGCGCCCCGAGCACCAGCCCGTCCACGCCGGAGCGGGCCAGCCGCCTCGCCTGCCGTTCCATGACCCGCAACTCCGCGTCCTCGTAGTGGAAGTCGCCGGGCCGGCTGCGCAGCAGCGCGTGCACCCCCAGCGCCGGGCGGTGTTCCAGGATGTCGTCCAGGACTTCGGGTCCCGGGGTGATGCCGCCCAGTTCCAGGGCTTCGCAGGCCTCGATGCGGTCAGCCCCGGCGGCCGTGGCCGTCCGGGAGCACCGCCCGCTGGTGGCGACGATTTCCAGGGCCGTGCTCGGTTCCATTACTTCACCGCTCCGGCGGCCAGGCCGCCGATCAGGCGCTTCTCGATGAGCGCGAAGAGGACGATGACCGGGACGATGGCCACGATGGAGACGCCGAAGACGTACTGCCAGGCGGTGGCGTACTGGCCGACGAACTTGGTCAGCGCCACGCTCAGCGGCTGGTTCTCGGCGGTGGACAGGATCACCAGCGAGGCGGCGAATTCATTCCAGCAGGACACGAAGGTGAAGATCACCGCGGTGACGATGCCCGGCCAGACCAGCGGCAGGTTGATGGTGAACAGCACACGCAGCTTGCCGGCGCCGTCGATCTGCGCCGCCTCGTCGATGCTGCGCGGCACCCCGGCGAAGAAGGAGTGCATGATCCACACCGCGAAGGCCAGGTTGAAGGCCGCGTTGATCAGAATCATGGCCAGCCAGGTGTCGTTCAGGTCCCAGGCCAGCATCTGCTTGAACAGGCCGGCGGTGAGCACCGCCGGCTGCAGCATCTGGGTGACGATCACCAGGAACATGAACACCATCTTGCCCGGGAACTTGAAGCGCGCGGTGAAGTAGGCGGCCGGGGTGGCCACCAGCAGCACCAGCAGGGTTGCGAACACGGAGATCACGATGGTGGAGATGAGGTTGTAGGGCACCGGGGTTTCCGGGGTGTCCCACATGCTGACGTAGTTGGACCACTGCAGCCCGTCCTGCGGCATGAAGCTCGGCGGGATCTGCAGGATTTCGGCTTGGGTCTTCAGCGAGCCGATCATCATGGTGCCGTACGGGATCAGGAAGACGATAACGACCACCAGGCCGATGATCATGCGGCCGATTACTGTCTTGCGGCTGGCGCGGTCTTCGGTATCGAGGAAAGCCACGATCACACCTCCTGCATCGGCTTGACGGTTTTGACGTAGATGGCGACGATGACCAGCACAATCGCGAAGTTCACGACCGACAGGGCCGAGGACAAATCCAGCCGGCGGTCGAACTGCAGGACCTTGAAGATGTAGGTCATCAGCGTGTCGGCGCTGTTGCCCGGGATGGATCCGGTCATGACCTTCAGGATCGGCAGGTTGTTGAAGACGTTGATGATGTTGATCAGCACCGCCACCGCCAGCGCGGAGCGCAGCTGCGGCAGCACCACGAACAGGTAGGTCTTCCAGCGGCCGGCCCCGTCCATGCGGGCGGCTTCCAGGGTGTCGCCCGGCACGGCCTGCAGGCCTGCGAGCAGCGTGTAGGTCGTGAACGGGATCGAGACGAAGATTGCCACGACCACCGAGACCGCCATGGCCGGGATCGCGTTCTTGGTCCAGCCGAAGCCTTCGTCCATGAAGCCGATCTGCACGAAGAAGTGGTTGAAGATGCCGTAGTTCGGGTCCAGGCCATAGTAGAACACGGTGGTGGTCATGACGACGGAGGCGGCCCAGGGGACGATCACCGCCATGCGCACGATGGTGCGTCCGGGGAATGGCTTGGAGAGGAACTGCGCCAGCGCCAGGGAGATGACGACGGTGATCAGCACGACCGAGACCACCCAGAAGAAGGTGTTGGCCAGGATCCGCGGCAGCGCCGGATCGGCGAAGATCGTGGAGAAGTTGGCCAGGCCCGCCGAGTGCAGGTCGGTGCCGACCGAGGAGATCTTCCGGGTGGAGTTGTAGATCATGTAGCCGGCGGGGAACACCACGATGGCCAAGATCAGCAGCAGCGCCGGGCCGATCCACGGCAGCGAGGAGATGAATGACTGGGTATCGGTGCTGCGCCGGAGCTTGCGTCCGGCCGGTGCTTTGACTGGCACTGGGGAGCTCATGGAAGGCTCGCTTTCATTGCATGCTGTTCGGGAGGGGACCGGAAAATCATGTGCCGATCCAGCAGGAAAGGCCCGGCGTGGCGACGTCGGGCCTCCCCTGCGAACTAGGTCGCCTGCCGTTTACTTGGCGGCGTCGGCCTTCGCCTGGATTGCGTCCAGCACTTCCTGGGCGGACTTGCCGGTGGCGATTTCACCCATCAGCGACTTGAACGCGCCGTCGGTGGCGTTCCAGGCCGGGTTGGTGGTCGGGTAGAACACCGCGTTGGGCAGCAGGTCCAGGAACGGCTTGAGGGTTTCGTCCCCGGCCAGCTTCTCGGAACCCGACTTGGTGGTCGGCAGGAAGCCCTCGGTGGACACCCAGTCGGTGTAGACGTCGGCGGAGAAGAAGTAGTCGAAGAACTCCTTGACCGCGGCCGACTTGCTGCCGTCGTTCTTGAAGGACATCAGGCGGTCGGCGACACCCAGCGTGGCCGGCGAGCCGGTCTTGGTGGCCACGGCGGCGATGCCGTAGTTCAGGTCCGGGTTTTCCTTCTTGATCTGGCCCACGGTCTGCGGCAGCGCGTAGGCGAAGCCGAGCTTGCCCTGGATGAAGGTGTTCAGCATCGGGGTGCGCTGGGTGGCTCCCGGGTCGTTCTGGGTGACGCCGTCGTCGATCATCTTCTTCATGAATTCGGCGGCTTCGAGGTTGGCCGGGGTGTTCACCGCGATCTTCTGCGCATCGCCGAAGTTGCCGCCGTTGCCGGCGAACCAGATCAGGGACTCGCCCTGGGCTTCCTCGCTGCCCAGCGGCATGCCGTAGCCGTCGGCCTTGGTCTTGTCGCTGATGGCCTTGGAGGCGTCATGCAGCTGGTCCCAGGTGGTCGGGACGTTCTTGACCCCGGCTTCCTCCATCAGGTCCTTGTTGTAGAACAGGGCGCGGGCGGAGGCGATCAGCGGCAGGCCGTACTGGGTGTCCTGGTACTTCTCCGCGTCGGCGAAGGCGGTCTGGAAGTCGGCCAGGGTCTCGGCCGAGGCGACGTCGCTGGCAGGGGCCAGCAGGTCTTCCGCGGCGAATTCCGCGAAGGCGCCGCCATTGTAGATGTCCGGCGCCTGGTTGCCCTGCAGCTTGGTCTTCAGGACGTTCTCGATGTTCTCCCACGACTGGACTTCGAGGTTCACCTTGATGTTCGGGTGCTCGGTCTCGAAGTCGTCGATGACGCCTTCCCACAGCGCCTTGGTGCCGGTGGAGTAGGTCGGGACGAGCATTTCCAAGGTCGTCTGTGCGCCTTCGGACTCGGCCGATCCGCCGCTGTCATTGCCGCCGGAGAACCCGCAGCTGGTCAGGAGCAGTGCCGCTGCGGCCGAGAGAGCCAGTACCGCGGAGCGCTTGGTTCGTTTCATGGTGTTCCTCAGGGTTCGGGATGCCGCAGCACCAAAGCGAGTGATTCTTTTATGATTTTTTCGGGAACATTCAATCAAGAAAAATCATGTTCACCTCAAGTATGAAGTGCGCCACACCAAGCGTCAAGGGTGTGACTGATATTTTTCGACCAGGAAACAATCCAAGAAATCAGAAACGCTCACACGTGGCCTGCTAGGCGCGGCTCCGCCCGGCGGAGGCGAACAACTCAAGCATCCGGGCGGCCTCTGCGGCCATGGCCGTGCGCCCCGCCCCCAGGTACTTGCGGGAGTCCACCGCCTGCTCGTTGGCCGCCAGCCACTGGCGCACGGCGCGGGTGAAGAACCCGTTCAGGTGGGTGGAGACGTTGATCTTGCGCATGCCCGCCTCGATGCCCGCGACCAGGGTCGCATCCGGAACGCCCGAGGAGCCGTGCAGCACCAGCGGGACCTCCAGTGCCCGGTGCAGCCGGGAAATCAGGTCCAGGTCCAGCGATGCGCCGCGTTCCAGCATCGCATGCGAGGAGCCCACTGCCACGGCCAGCGAATCGACGCCGGTCGACTCGACGAACTGCACGGCCTCGTCCGGGTCCGTGCGCACGCCAGGGGCGTGGGCTCCGTCCTTGCCGCCGATTTCGCCCAGCTCGGCTTCCACCGTGGCTGATGCGGCCCGTGCCGCGGCGACCACACGCTGCGTGGCGGCCACGTTCTCTCCGAAGGGCAGCTTGGCCCCGTCGTACATGACCGAGCCGAAACCCAGGTCGAGGGCCCGGTACACCAGTTCCTCGTCCTCGGCGTGGTCCAGGTGCAGCGAGACCGGCACGCTGGCTTCCTCGGCCAGCGCGAGCGAGGCGGCGGCGAGGGGGCGCAGTCCCCCGTGGTACTTCACGCAGTTCTCGCTGATCTGCAGGATCACCGGCAATCCGGCTTGCTCGGCGCCGGACACCAGCGCCTGGGCGGTCTCCAGGTGGATGACGTTGAACGCCCCCTGGCCGTAGCCCCCGGCTACGGCGGCCTGCATGATCTGACTTGTTGGAACCAACGGCATGGGAGTTTTCTCCTTTAGATGTCCTCGCCCTCGGGCAGGATGCGGTAGGTAACGTCGGCGAGCAGCGCTTCGTGCTTCGGGGACAGCGCGCCGGCGGTGGGCATGAGCACCGTGGAGGCGGACCAGGCCACGGCCCGGCGCAAGGTGGACTCGCGATCCAGCGACGCCACGCTGCTGGACAGCAACGCGGCCACTGCCGAGTCCCCGGCTCCGGTGGGGTTGCCGGTCAGCTTGCGCGGCAGCTTGGCATGGGCCACCAGCGGGGTCTCCCCGGTGAAGTGGTACAGCCCGTTTTCGCCGGCGCTGAGATAGATTTCCGCCGCGCCCCGCTCCAGCAGGTCCGCGGCCCCTTCGGCCAGCGAGTTCGCGCCGGTGGCGGCGAGCAGTTCGTGGTGGTTGGGTTTGAGCACCGCGCCGCAGGCCGCGGCGTCCAGCAGCAGCGGGCCGCTGGTGTCCACCACGGTGTAGACCTCCCGCTGCACGGCGGCCTTGATCAGCGCGCGCATGGTTTCGCGTTCGGTCCCCGGAGGCCAGGATCCGCAGATCGCCACCGCCCGGGCGCGCTCCAGCAGCCCCTGGTAGGCCTGCGTCAGCGACTCCCATTCGGCGGCATCCAGGGCGGATCCGGCCTCGTTGAAGATGGTGGTGGTGTCGGCCTCCGGGTCCACGAAGGCCATGGAGCGCCGGGTCGCCCCAGCCACGGGGACCGCGGTGAATACGATGCCGGCGGCGGACAGCTCGGCGGTGAGCTCCCGGCCCGAGGCGCCTCCGGCGGGGAACAGCGCGTGGACGGCGAAGTCCTGCGAGTGCAGCACCCTGGCGACGTTCAGGCCCTTGCCTCCGGCCTGGCTGTGGCTGCGCACCACCTTGTGGCTGGAGTCCACCGCGACCCCGGGGGCGCTGTAGGTTTCATCGATGGCCGGGTTCGGCGTCAGCGTGAGGATCATAGGGCGATGCGGGTCGAGCGTCCGGCCGCGTCCCGGGCGAGGATCATCGCGCCCTGCAGGCCGGCGTCGGCGCCCAGGTGCGCGGGGATCAGCCGCGGTTCGCGGTGGAAGGACAGCCTGCGGTGCAGGGATTCGCGCAGTTCGGCGAAGAACGACGGCCCGGCCTGGGCCAGGCCTCCGCCCAGCACGATGCCCTCCGGGGCGACCGAGGAGCACAGCTGCGCCATGGTGAAGGTCAGCGCCTCGGTGGCGTCGTGGATGATGCCGGCGGCGATCTCGTCCCCGGCGGCCCGGGCGGCGAACACTTCCCTTGCTCCCCCGCGCTTGCCGGTGGCGGCGAGGTAGCGCTTGGCGATGGCGCCGGCGGAGCCCAGGGTTTCCAGGCAGCCGGTGGCGCCGCAGGCGCACGGCAGCCCGCCGGGCACCTGGGCGTGGCCCAGTTCCCCGGCGTATCCCCCGGCGCTGACCAGCCGTCCGTCGACCATCAGCGCGGTGGCGATGCCGGTGCCGATGACCATGACCACGGCGTTGCGGCGCAGCGCCGCGTCCTTGGCCCCGCTGCCCAGTTCCAGCTCGGCGCGCGCGGCCATGGCCACGTCGTGCCCAAAGCCGACCGGGATGCCAAGCGCCTTGGAGGCCATCGCCTGCAGCGGCGCGTCGCGCCAGCCCAGGTTGGCGGAGAAGATGCCGGTGCCGGTCTCCGGGTCGACCAGGCCGCAGACGGCCAGGCCCGCGGAAACCGGGGTGGTGCCGGAGTCGGCCGTCAGGCGGCGCGAGATTTCGCCGAGCTGGGTGACCAGTTCGGCGGCGGATTCCTCCGGTGCTGTTTTGCGGGTTGGTTCGCGCAGCACCTGGAGGATTTCGCCGTTGGTGTTGGCCAGCCCCGCCTTGATGTCGGTGCCTCCGACGTCAAAGAGCAGGAAATGTTCACTCATGGCCTTTAGCCTTCCAGGATGACCGATCGGGTCAGGTTGCGTGGGCTATCCGGATCGAGATTGCGCGCGCGAGCCCGGTCCAGGGTCACCCGGTGGATGTATGCGAGGTCGGCCAGCGGATGGCGGTCCTCGTTCACGTAGATCGCGCCGGTGCGGGTCACGTCGGCGTCCAGGCCTTCGGGCTGGGCGCCAAGCATCCACGTTACCCGGTTTGGCGCGGCGATGGAGATCGGGCCGTGGCGGTAGTCCATGGCCGGGTAGGCCTCGGTCCAGCCCTGCACGGCTTCGCGCATCTTCAGCGCGGCCTCGTGGGCCAGTCCCACGGACAGCCCGCGGCCCAGGAAGGTGAACTGCTCGGCGTCCAGCAGTTCCTGCGGGGTGGCGGAGTTCACCAGCTGTTGCGCCTGCGCGATGGCCGGCTCCAGGTCCTCGCCGACGCTTGAAAGCAGGTAGGCCAGCGCGGTGGTGGCGAAGCGGGTCTGCACCACCGACTGCTCGTCCGCGTAGGGCAGCTCCACCACTGCGTCGACCTGCTGCACGATCGGCGAGCTGGTGTCGCCGATTACGGCGACGGTGCGGAGGCTGCCGTCCAGCTCGGTCAGCAGTTGCAGCACCTCGGAGGTGGTGCCGGAGCGGGTGATGGCCACCAGCACGTCGTAGTCGCGGGTGGCGATGCGCGCCTCGGAGGCGGCGAAGGAGTCGGTGATGCCGTGGCCGGCGGCTTCGCGGGCGGCGGCGTAGGCTTCGGCCATAAACCAGGAAGTGCCGCAGCCGACGACCGCGACCTTGGCGCCCTTGGCCGGAAGCAGGTCTTCGGACTGCTGCTGGGCGATGGCGCGGCGCCACATCTCTGGCTGGGAAACCAGCTCCCGCTCCATGTGCGCACCCAGGACTGACTGCTCGCTCATCGATAATCTCCCTTGCTCATTCACAGCGAAACCGTTTGACTACTCAGTGAAACGTGCCTGATGTTTTGTGATTCTTTTTCGCTCATAACAATCATAAGCAATCTACAAAGAGTATAGGGGTAGAAGTGCGTCTTGAGAATCCCCCGGGGCAAAGTCGTTGGGGAATCTTGGACAGCGGGGCCGGGCGCATACAAAAATGGCGTCTTCGCCGACCACAGGTCGGCAAAGACGCCATTGGGCAATCACCTCAGCGGCGCACGGCCGCCAGCTGATTGCTAGTTCAGGACTGCGATAGCTGCATCGTAGTCAGGTTCGGTGGTGATCTCCGGGACCACCTGGGTGTAGATGACCTTGCCCGACTCGTCCAGCACGACAACCGAGCGTGCCAGCAGGCCGGCCAGCGGGCCGTCGATCTGGGTGACACCGTAGTCGGAGCCGAAGTCCGAGCGGAACACGGAGCCGGATACGACGTTCTCGATGCCTTCGGCACCGCAGAAGCGGGCCATGGCGAATGGCAGGTCGGCGGAGACGCACACCACGGTGGTGTTCTCCAGGCCGGCGGCCAGTTCGTTGAAGCGGCGGACGCTGGCTGCGCACACACCGGTGTCAACCGATGGGAAGATGTTCAGCACCACGCGGCGGCCGGCCAGCGACTCGCTGGTGACGTCGGCCAGGCCGGTGTCGGTCAGGGTGAAGGCGGGAGCCTGCGAGCCTACGGCCGGCAGGTCGCCAATGGTCTGGACAGGGGTACCTTTGAATGCAGTGTTAGCCATACACCTTGTTTACCACGAAGGTGCCCGGCATCACTAGCTGGCGCGCTAGAACCTGCCCGAGGCAAGCTCGCCGGCGCGGAAAACCGGACCGGAGAGGTTCATGCCGGGGCGGTAGGCCAGGTGCGCCACGGACGGGGCGTTCAGCAGCTGGATGTCAGCCCGCTTGCCCACCTCCAGGCTTCCCACCCGGTCCTGCACGCCCAGCGCCAGCGCACCGCCGTAGGTGGCTGCCACGATGGCTTCCTCGATGCTCAGGTGCATCTGTAGCACCGCGGTGCTGACGCAGAAGGCCATGGATGAGGTGTAGGAGGTTCCCGGGTTGCAGTTCGACGCCAAGGCGATCTGCACCCCGGCGTCGATCAACTCGCGGCCCGGGGCGAAGGGCATACGCGTGGACAGGTCGCAGGCTGGCAGGCAGGTGGCCACGGTTCCCGCGGTACCGGCACGGGACTGGGCATCCCAGTCCGCCCAGGATCCGGCGAGCGCCGCGACGTCCTGTTCGTCCAGGAAGTTCACGTGGTCGACGCTGGCCGCGCCGAATTCAACGGCCAGCTTGGTACCGGGGCCCGGGCCCAGCTGGTTGCCGTGCACGCGCAGGCCGAGCCCGGCGTCCTTCCCGGCGGCGAGCACCTGGCGCGACTGGGCCTCGTTGAACGCGCCGCGTTCGCAGAACACGTCAGCGAACTGCACAAAGGGCAGCACGCGTTCCAGCATCTCTCCGCAGACCAGGTCCGTATATTCCTGGGCATCCATGTCCGCGGGAACCAGGTGGGCGCCAAGGAATGTCACCTGGTCGACCACCGTGGAGGCGATACGCGCATGGCGCGCTTCCTCCTCGACGTTCAACCCGTAGCCGGTTTTGGTTTCCAGGTAGGTGGTGCCTCCGGCCAGGGCTTCGGCGGTCCGTCCCATGACCAGCCGGGTCAGGTCGTAGTCAGTGGTGGCGCGGGTTGCCTTGGTGGTCACCGCGATGCCGCCGGCGGCGTAGTCCTGCCCCGCCATGCGGGCCACGAACTCGCGGCTGCGGTCCCCGGCGAACACCAGGTGGCTGTGCGAATCCACCCAGCCCGGCAGCGCTGCGCGCTGACCGGCGTTGATGACGGTGTCGGCTTCCGGGGCCTGCCCGGCTTCGCCAATCCAGGCGATGTCTTGGCCCTCGATGAGGATGGCGGCGTTCTCGACCAGGGTGTGCGCCGCGTCCGAGATGAAGGCCTCGGAGATGTTGGTGATCAGTGTGCTGCTCATGAAAACTCCGGATACTTGTCGAAGAATGCTGCGTACAAATCCGCCGGGTCTCCCAGCGTGGTGTGCAGGCCATTGCTGGCTACCAGCTTGCCATTGACGTGGACCTGCGCGATATCTGCGGCGGTGGCGCTCAGCGGCAGCTGGGCGGTGCGCGACCCGGAGGTGCGCATGGTGTCGGTGCGCACCACGAGGTGGTCCTCGTTCTCCGCCAGGCCCAGCGAGCGCAGACCGCCCTCGCGGGCGGCGGCGGAGATTTCCGCCGGGGAGAAGCGTCCGCGTTCCCCGCTGCGCAGCCGTTCGCCGTGTTCAAGGGCGCGCTGCTCCAGGTAGGGGTCGAGGACCGCGTGCTGGTCGCTGCCCAGCGAAATCACCGCTCCGGCATCCGCCAGCTCCCGGGCCGGTCCGATCCCGTCGCCCAGGTCCGCCTCGGTGGTGGGGCACATGACGATGCCCGCGCCGGCGGCGCCCAGCGCGGCGATGTCCGCATCGCTCAGGTGGGTGGCGTGCACTGCCGAGAGCCGCGGGGCCAGCAGGCCGTGGCGTTCAAGCAGCCCGGTCGGGCTCAGCCCGAAGGCCGCCTGGCAGGACGCGTTCTCGGCCAGCTGCTCGGACAGGTGCACATGCAGCGGCAAGGCAGGGTCCAGCCCGGCGGCGATGGCTTCCAGCTGCGCCGGCGGCACCGCGCGCACCGAGTGGATGGCGGCTCCCAGGCTCAGCAGCCCTTCCCGTGCGTCCAGCTCGGCCAGGGCCTCGCGCAGCCGCGCGTGGCGGGCCAGCCAGCCGGCGGCGTCCCCGTCGGTGAAGCGCCGCTGGGTTTCGTTCAGCTCGATGGCGTTGCCCAGGGCGTCCAGCCCGCCCTGCAGGTAGCAGGTGTCCAGCAGGACCAGGCGGATGCCCGCGGCCTTCGCCGCGCGGCCCAGCGCGAGCTCCATGCCGTGCTCATCTGTCCCGGCGTAAGGCGCACCGGTCGCGTCGTGGTGCAGGTAGTGGAACTCCCCCACCGCGCTGTAGCCGTTGACGACCATTTCCGCGAAGACCGCGGTGGCCAGCTGCTCGTAGCCGGCCGGGGTGAGCCCGGCGGCGGCGTCGTACATCTGTTCGCGCCAGGTCCAGAAGTTCCCGGCTCCGCCGTTTTCCCCCTGGTGGGTGCGGCCGCGCAGGATCCGGTGGAAGGCGTGCGAGTGCGCGTTGACCGGCGCCGGAACGGTAGTGGTTTTTCCGCTCACAGCAGGTCCTCCAGGGCGTCGGCCAGGGCCAGCACGCCGGCCTCGGCATCGGCGTCTTCCACGTATTCTTCCGGCGAGTGGCTGATGCCCGAAGGGTTGCGCACGTACAGCATGCCGGTGGGCAGGTAGGCGGCCAGCACGCCGGCGTCGTGGCCGGCGCCGGTGGGCAGCGCCGGGGCGTCGGGAACCAGTCGGTGCACGGAGCGTTCCAGCGAGGCGCTCAGCGCGGCGTCGAAGTGCACGGTGCCGGAGAGCGATTCCTCGGTCAGCACCACGGAGCAGCCCTCGAAGGCGGCGATCTTCTGCGCCTGGCCGTGGATCTTCTCCACCAGCAGGGCGGTGACCGCGTCCTCCGGGTGGCGCACGTCCAGCCAGATGTCCACGCGGGAGGCGATCACGTTGGTGCCGCCGGGCACCGGCTCCAGCCGGCCCACCGTGGCGCGGGCGTCGGGCTGCGCCGTGGCGATCTCACGGACCTTCAGCACCAGCTGGGCTGCGGCCACCATCGGATCGGCGCGGTCGATCATCAAGGTGGTGCCGGCGTGGTTGCCCTGGCCGCTGAAGCTCAGCCGCCAGCGGCCGTGGCCAAGGATGGAGCTGCCCACCGCGACGGCCGGCCCGCGGCCGGCGGCGTCGGTGTATTGTTCGGTGTTCAGCCCGCGGCCCTGCTCCACATGCAGCTCGATGAAGTCGCCGATCCGGGCCAGGGCCTTCTCGTCGCGGCCCATGCGCGCCGGGTCCAGCCCGTTGGCGGCGGCGATGTCAGCGAAGGTGTTGCCCTCCGCGTCGCGCAAGTTCAGCGCCTTCACCGGGTCGATGGCGCCGCTGAGCAGCCGGGAGCCCAGGCAGGCCACCCCGAAGCGCGAGCCTTCCTCCTCCGGGAAGACGGCCAGCGCCAGGGCGCGGTTTCGCGCCAGTTCGCCGGAGGCTTCCCGGGCGGCCAGCACGTCATAGGCGGCCAGCGCGCTGGCCACGCCCAGCGGGCCGTCGAAGGCGCCGCCGCCGGGCACGGAGTCCAGGTGGGAGCCTGTGACCAGCGAACCCTTGCGGGAGGCGTCGTCCCCGGGCGACCCCGGAAGATCCCACCAGGCCCAGATGATGCCGTTGGCATCCGTGGACACCTCCAGCCCGCGCACGGAGGCTTCGGCAATGAACCACTCGCGCAGCGTGATCTCAGCGTCCGAGTAGACCGGGCGCGAGTAGCCGCCGCGCTTGGCGTCGCGGCCCTCGCCGCTGATCGCGGCTAGCAGGGAATTTACGCCGTGTGTAGGCATCGTCATGGTCCTATCTGCCCACTATCAGGTAGGCGAGCGGGGTGGTGATCAGCAGGGTCAGAGCGACACGCTGCGCCCAGATGACCAGCAGATGCCATACCTTGATGGGAATGCGGGTTGCGAGGATGCAGGGCACCAGGGCGGAGAAGAAAATGATCGCCGACACGCAGACTACCGCAATGACTAGGCGCAGCGCGTCGGACTCATGTCCGGCGACGATGGTCGCCGGAAGGAACATCTCCGCGATGCCCACCGAGGAGGCCTTGGCCGCCAGCAGCGGGTCGGGCAGGCCCAGCGCCCAGGTGATCGGCAGGAACAGGTAGCCCAGCCAGTCGAACAGCGGGGTGAAGCGGGCCAGCACCAGGCCGATCAGCCCGACCGAAAGGATGGAGGGAAGGATGGCCATGGCCATCAGCAACCCGTCCTTGAAATTCTCGCGGACGTTCGCCCCGAGTTTCGGGGCGTTGCCCAGCATGCCCATCGCTTCCTTCCACGCCGTGGCGAAGCGCCGGCTGGTGACCTTGGCTTCCGGCTGCGGCGTGGATACCGGGAAGTACTCATCCGGGATGCGGCTGAGCGGCGGGATGCGCACGGCAATCGCGGTCACCAGGAAGGTGACTCCGAAGGCCAGGAAGAAGTACGGCAGCCACAGGTGCATGATGTCCAGGGTCTTGGCCACGATCACCATGAATGTCACCGAGACGGTGGAGAAGCCCGTGGCGATGATGGCCGCCTCGCGCCCGGTGTACCGGCCGGCCTGGTACATGCGGTCGGTGATCAAAAGACCCAGCGAGTAGCTGCCCACGAAGGAGGCCACCGCATCGATGGCCGAGCGGCCTGGGGTGCGCCACACCGGGCGCATCACCGGCTGCACCAGCACGCCGACGAACTCCATCAATCCGTAGCCGACCAAGAGGGCCAAGAAGACGGCGCCGATTGGAACGATCATCCCTACCGGGATCACCAGCTTGTTGAACAGGAAGGGTCCCATGTCCGGGTCGAAGAGCCAGGCCGGGCCCACGTTGAACACCAACGCGATGCCCGTGGCCAGTCCCAGCACGTTCAGGAACGCGAACAGCGTCTTGAGCCGTGATTCCTTCCACCGTCCGGTCGCGAAGGGATAGATGGTCCCTGCGAGGATCACTCCCAGGATCAGGTACTTCACGGCCGGACCCAGCAGGCCGGTAATCCAGCCCACCAGGTGGTCCAGCGGAATGGTCTCCTTGCCCCCGATATTCACGGGGATGAAGAACATGAAGATCCCGATCAGGGAGTAGACGAAGAATCGCCAGACTCCGCGCGGGCCCCCGTCCTCGCGTTCGCGTTCTACAAGCCGTCCAATGGCGCCGTCGTTCGACATGTCGCTACTCCGCCATCGGGATGCGCACGCCGCGCTCGTTGGCAACTTCTACCGCGCGCTCATAGCCGGCATCCACGTGGCGGATGACGCCCATGCCCGGGTCGTTGGTCAGCAGCGCTTCGAGCTTGGCCGCTGCCAGCTCGGTGCCATCGGCCACCGAGACCTGGCCGGCGTGGATGGAGCGGCCAATGCCGACTCCGCCGCCGTGGTGCAGCGAAACCCAGCTGGCGCCGGAGGACACCGCGGTCATGGCGTTGAGCAGCGGCCAGTCGGCAATCGCGTCTGAGCCGTCCTTCATGGCTTCGGTTTCGCGGTACGGGGAGGCTACCGAACCGGAATCCAGATGGTCGCGGCCGATCACGATCGGTGCGGAGATTTTGCCCTCGGCGACCAGCTTGTTGAACAGCAGGCCGGCCTTGTGGCGCTCGCCGTAGCCCAGCCAGCAGATGCGGGCGGGAAGACCCTCGAATTCAACGTGCTCGGCGGCCGCATCGAGCCAGCGGCGCAGGTGCTCGTTCTGGGGGAAGAGCTCCTTGAGCGCCTCGTCGGTGACGCGGATATCCTCCGGATCGCCGGACAGGGCCACCCAGCGGAACGGGCCAAGGCCCTCGCAGAACAGCGGGCGGATGTAAGCCGGAACGAAGCCCGGGAATTCGAAGGCCCGCATGTAGCCGCCCTTGCGTGCCTCGTCGCGGATCGAGTTGCCGTAGTCGAAGACCTCGGCGCCGATGTCCTGGAAGCCGACCATGGCTTCGACGTGGGCGGCCATGGCGGCCTGGGCCTTCTTGGTGAAGCCGATTTCGTCGGCCTTCGCCTCGGCGTCCCACTGCTCCACGGTGTATTCCACCGGAAGGTAGGACAGCGGGTCGTGGGCCGAGGTCTGGTCGGTGACGATGTCGATGGAGATCTCGCCGGCCTTCTGGCGGCGCAGCAGTTCAGGGAAGACCTCGGCGGCGTTGCCGACGTAGCCCACGGACAGTGCGCGGCCTTCGTTCTTGGCTGCGGTGACCTTGGTGACGGCCGCGTCCAGGTCCAGCTCCACGTCGTCCAGGTAGCGCTTGCCCATGCGGCGGCGCAGGCGGTCCTCGGAGACGTCAACGATCAGGCAGGCGCCGCCGTTGAGGGTGACGGCCAGCGGCTGGGCGCCGCCCATGCCGCCGCAGCCGCCGGTCAGGGTCAAGGTGCCGGCCAGGGTGCCGTTGAATCGCTTGACACCGATGGCGGCGAAGGTCTCGTAGGTGCCTTGCAGGATGCCCTGGGTGCCGATGTAGATCCAGGAACCGGCGGTCATCTGGCCGTACATCATCAGGCCCTCGGCCTCGAGCTTGCGGAACTCGGGCCAGGTGGCCCAGTCGCCCACCAGGTTCGAGTTGGCGATCAGCACGCGCGGCGCCCACTTGTTGGTCTTGAACACGCCGACCGGCTTGCCGGACTGGACCAGCAGGGTCTCATCCTCTTCAAGATCGGTCAGGGTCTTGATAATGGCGTCGTAGGCTTCCCAGGAGCGGGCGGCGCGGCCGGTGCCGCCGTAGACCACTAGGTCTTCGGGACGCTCGGCGACCTCCGGGTCGAGGTTGTTCATCAGCATGCGCAGCGGGGCTTCGGTGGCCCAGGACTTGGCGGTGAGGGTGGTTCCGCGAGGTGCGCGGATGACCCGTGACGGGTCGTGCTGGGTGAAGCTCATCGAAATTCCTTCGCTCGTAATAATGAAGACGCAGGTTGGTGTTCTGCGGCCCGTTGCTTGATTTCCATCCAAGCATTCATACGAGCGGAAATGTGCCCTGAGGCACACTAATCAGTCTGGGATACGAGACTTTGATGCGATGTGGGCAGGAATCTTCTGATTTGCCGGACGGGGCGGTCCTTGCGCGGGGCGTCACCGCTGACAAGTTCGTCTTAACCGGCCGGACGTAGGCGGCGGGAAATTTCGGTTGCTGTTCTGGTCACCTCGGGAAGCCACTGGGACACCAGGTCTTCCAAGTGCACCGTTCTCTCTGCCGCGAGCCCGGGCGATGCGCTGCGGGCCGAAACCGCTTTGCCGGCTTTCGCCCTGTTGGCGATGGTCAGAGTCACGCTGGCAACTGCGTGCCCCGCGTGGTCCTTTACGGGGACGGCGATGGACGAGAACCCTTCGGTCACTTCGTCCTGTTCCCAGGAGTAACCCACCTCGCGAATTTGGGCCAGAAGTTCTTTGAGCGCTTCGACGGAATGAACTCCGGTCTCGTATCTCGTGGGAAAGGCTTCCGGGCCCGGGTACAGGGCCGCCAGCTGATCCGCAGAAAATGTCGCCAGCATGGCTCGCCCGCTGGCGGTGAGATGGGCCGGCAGCCTCACCCCGGGGTTGGTGACAAGTTCAGCTTGTCTTTTGGCACGCTCCTCAATGACGTAGATGACGTCGCGGCCGTGCATGATGGCCAGGTGCGCCGTGCGCTTGGTCCGTTCAACAAGCCGCTGCATCGGGAACCGCGCGATCCGTTGCAATGGTGCTTGCCTGGAATACCCCGTACCCAGTTCATGGGCGGTCACACCCAGCGCGTATTTGCGTTCCTCGGGCAGGTGGACTACAAATCCGTCATCGATTAATGCGGCCAGCAGGTGGTAGGTCGTCGACCGGGGCAATCCGACATCCCTGATGATCGTGCCCGCGCCGACAGGGCCCGCCTGTGCCGCGATATAACGCAGCACCGAGAGAACATTTTTTGCGGCCGGCACCTGCGGATGGTTGTTTTTCCCCATGCGCTGATCCTATGCGCATAGAAGGGGCTCCGCGCCTCCCCTGGCATTGGGGCCCACCGGCGAGCGGCTCGGCGTCCCATTGGTTGTTCCAGTTGGTTCCAGCGGCGGCAGCGCACGGTGTTGCTCCCGTACACGGCAAATTGTAGCTAGCTCAATAAGTGTCAGGGCCCGCATTCACGAGTCCGGACGATTAGGCTCGAACCATGAGCCAAAGCAATGCCTCGCTGTCCACCGGAACTCAGATCCAGCTTTCTTCAAGCCCCAAGAAACCGTGGGGAGCAGCCCAGGGGCAGATCCGGGAAATCGCCAAGGGCATCCTGGCCGATGACGGATCACTGGCCACTGCTCCGGAAGGCGGTTGGGACTGGCGGATTTCGGTCGCATCCATCGAGAAAGCCGGGGACTTCACGCCCTACGACGGTTGCGAACGCACCCTCACGGTCATCGCCGGGGAGCTGCTTGAACTCACCGTCGACGACGCCTCGCAGGCGCTGGAGATCTACCGTCCCTTCAAGTTCCCCGGCGCGGCGGCCACCTCCGCGGCGCTGCCCACCGGGGAGATCCTGGCGCTGAACCTCATCACCCGCAACGGCAAGGTACGCGGCAACGTGCGCATCGTGGAGCTGTCGAAGAAACGTGAACAGCACCTGTTCGGCTCCCAGTTCGGGGTGCTGCTGCAGGGCAAGGCCAGCGTCCTGCGCGAGAACTCCGAGTCGGCGCTGGAGCTTCGCGACACCGTGATCGGCGGCGAAGAGGATTCGCCGCGCATCAGCGGCCGCGGCTTCATGGCGGTCATCTCACTGGATCTCACAGATGAATAAGTCCTCATACCCCGGACCTGAGCAAAGCCCCTTGAGCAGAACAAAAATCTGGTCGCGGGGCCTTTTAAAGCTTGGATCAAAAAAAGAGCACCGGTCTGATTTGTCCCCCAAAGTTGGAACGAGCACCGTGAAAACAAACCGATGAGGGAACAAACCGGGTAGACGAGATGACTTGGCAGAGACCCCGGCACTCCGCCCGGGGTGAACGGCTTGGAATCGAAGCCGGTCCCATGGCCATCTTTGGAGCCCCGACCCGCGACGAGGCCCTAGCTAGGGTCAAAGCCCGGGCATTGGCGAAGCTGCACAAAACTCGGGACTGCCGCGAAGGATCCCACCGGTCCTCGAATCTTCACGTATGTTCATTCGCGAAATCGCCCGGGGAAACCTGGCCATTGCAGCCGCAGGAGACTTCATGGGTTTTGCCTTCTGATCCCTGCGGTTCCGGGCAGACCCATGCCCACTGACAAATCAGAATGCGAAGTTCACCGTTACCGAGCTAGCTGGTTTTCGATCGGGTCAATGCAAGGCCACCAGTCCCGTAGTACTTTCCGGACAAACGCCTCGCGGCTTCCGCGGCGTGATCCTCACCGAGTGCCAGACGCTAGCAAGAATCGGGCAATGTGGTGAGGCGAGTCGGCACTGGAATCACGCAGTTTCCCAGAACAGTTCCGATTGCGTCGTCAATCAGAAGCTACGCGTTATTCGGAAAGCGCATCCATTGTCAGATCCTGCTGCGCTCTGGGATTCCAGACGCAGCTTGCCAGCATCCGGCTAATTGACCAATGCCTAGCTCCCCGGGCAAATGCCAAATGCATCGGGGAGCCGAGGGCCAAGTGCGCTGATGCAATCCACGTTGTCTCAACCCTTGGTGGCGCCAGCCAACAATCCGCGCACGAAGAACCGCTGCAGCGCGAAAAAAACGGCCAGCGGAATGATCATCGAGATGAAAGCACCTGCGGTGAGCAGTTCCCAGGATTGCCCGTACGTACCCGAGAGGTCCTGGAGCGCCTTCGTAATCGGCAATTCTCCACCCGAAGTGAAGACCGTTGCCACCAGCAGGTCATTCCATACCCAGAGGAACTGGAAAATTCCGAAGGAAGCAATGGCCGGCATTGTCAAGGGCAGGACGATTTTCGAGAAGATCTTCCCGTGCCCGGCACCGTCAACGCGCGCGGCCTCTATGACCTCATCCGGGATCTCCGAAATGAAGTTGTGCAACATGAAGATCGCCAACGGCAAGGCGAAGATCGTGTGGGCGATCCAGACCTTGGCGTAGGCGCCGTCCAATCCGTTGACTCCCAAACCGGGCAGGATGTATAGCCCGCCAATTTTCACGCCGTCCGAGAAGAGCTGGAGCAGCGGAACCAGCGCCATCTGGATTGGGACGATCTGCAGTGCGAAAACCAGCACGAAGAGCGTATTGCGTCCCTTGAAGTTGATCCAGGCGAAAGCGTAGGCTGCCAAGCTGGCGATCAGGATCGGCACAACGGCCGCCGGGATGGTGATGACCAGCGAATTCAGGAAGGCCTTGGACAGCGGAAGGCTGTCGCCGGAGGCAAAGGCCTGCGCGTAGTTATCCAGCGTGAACGACGGGTTGGACAGGGCCGTCCACCAGCCCGAGGTCTTGATGTCGTCAGCCTGCCGGAAGGAGGAGACGAACAGCCCGAAGGTGGGAATGGTCCACACTGCGGCAATGATGAACGCCGCAATCGTGGCTCCGCGGGAGGTGGTGGCTTTGCGCAGTTTCCCGCTGGTTCTCTCGGTGGCCGCCATCAGGCGCCGAGAGGATTCACCCACGGTGCTCATCGCATTACCCCTTGCTTCTTATGCTGTCGGACGTTGTAGATGATGATCGGCAGTACCAGGATGAAGAGGATGACGGCCAGGGCCGAGCTGTATCCGGTGCGTGCCCCGAGCTGGAACTGGCGCACCATTTCGTAGGCCAGGACCGTCGTATCCGAGCGGCCGCCGGTCATCGATGAGACGATGTCGAAGACCTTGAGCGACGCAATGGAAATGGTGGTCAAGACGACGATAACCGTGGAACGAATCCCCGGCAGGGTGACATTGGCGAAGCGCTGCCATGGGCTGGCTCCGTCCAGGGCCGCTGCTTCCAATTGCTCAGCCGGCACGCCCTTGATGGCCGCGGACAGGATGACCATGGCGAATCCCGCCTGTGTCCAAATCAGGATGACCACCAGGAACAACGTGTTCCACGGTTCAAGCCCGAGCCAGTCGACCGGCTTGGCGCCGAATGCCGTGATGATCGCGTTGAGCACGCCGATTTGATCGCCCTGGCGAACGTCGTAGAAGAATTTGAAGATAATCGAAGCGCCCACGAAGGAAATCGCCATGGGCATGAATACCAGAAGCTTGAAGTACTTCTCGCCGCGGCTCTTGTCGATGAAGACCGCATAGGCCAATCCGATGATGGTGGAGACCACGGGCGCCACCAGAACCCAGATCAGGGTGTTGAGCAGTGCGGTCAGGCCATCGGGGCTGGTGAACACCCAGCGGAAATTGCCCAGGCCCACGAAGCCCGACCCGTCATTGGCCATGAAGGCGCTGATGGCGGTGCGGATCGTGGGGTAGATCAATCCGATCGCGAGCAGCAGCATGGCCGGAGCCAGGAAGCCGGACAGCTGCAGCAGCGAGCCGGCTCCGGATCGCGAGCGCCGGTCCACGAAGAACAGCACCGCGCCGAGCACCGCGGCAAGCGCGGCCACCCACATCACCGAGTTGTACAGGCCCAGTACCAGCAGGATCGCCACAGGAACCACGACCGCGGCGAGAAAACGCACCACGGTAAATGCTCGTCCGCCATTGGTCGCTACCTCGACAAAGCCGAGGATCGCCCCGATCAGGATCGCGAAGGCAAGCAGCACCACCGGCACCTGGATCAGCGGCGGGACGCCGGCAAGCCATTGGAAGAATTCGGACATGGCCTCAGGCTCCTGTAATCTCGCCAACGGCCGGGGTTCCCGGCCGTTGGCGGCTGGCAAGGTGGTGACTAGGAGTCATAACCGGACTGGATGTTTTCAAGCACTTCCTTGGTCGGTTTGCCGTCGATCCAGTCCACCAGGCCCTTCCAGAAGGAGTCGGAGCCGACGCTCTTGGGCATCAGATCAGAACCGTCGAAGCGGAAGGTGGTGTTCGGATCCTGTAGCAGTTCAACGGCGGAGCGCAGCAGGTCGCTGCTGGCGTTCGCTGGATCAAGTCCGGAGTTGGCGGAGATCACGCCGCCGAGTGAGACTCGGCTATTGGCCCAATCCGCGCTGGCCAAGTATTCCTGGACCTTGGCGGTCTCTTCATCGTTGGAGAAGGCTGCCACGAATTCGCCGCCGCCGACGATGGATACCGGGTCATCGGCCTTGACTGGCGGGGCGACGAAGGCCCAGACATCTCCGTCAGGTGCCACGGTGGCCTTCTCGCCATCGGCGTTCTTGGAATCCAGTACATATCCTTCCAGGAAGGAGGCCTGGTGGGTCAGCGGGCAGGTTCCCTTGGCCACTGCAGTACCGACATCGCCGAAGGCGGTGGCGTTGATCGACTTCACATCGCCATATCCGGCGTTGACCTGCTCGGGGTCAAGCAGGATCTTTCCAACGGAATCGAAGGCGCTGGCAATTTCTGGCGAGGTGAATTCCAGCTCGCCGGCTACCCACTTGTCATAGGCCTCGGGTCCGGACTGGCGCAGCACCGCGTCTTCAATCCAGTCGGTGCCCGGCCATCCCGATGCCTCGCCCGAAGCGAATCCGGCGCACCAGGCCGGCTCATCGGTCTTCTTTGAGATTTCGGCGCCCAGTGCGGTCATCTCATCCCAGGTCTGAGGCACGCTCACACCCCACTGCTCGAACTGCTTGGGCGAGTACCAGATGTAGCCCTTGACGCTGGCCATCAGCGGCACGCCGTACTGCACACCATCGACCTTGCCGTAGTTCTGCCAATCCTCGGACCAGTTGTTCTGCAGCTGGGACTGCACTGCTTCGGGCAGCTGCTGCACCTTGCCCTGGGCCACGGTGGCCTGCAGCAGGCCGGGCTGCGGGAAGACTGCCAAATCCGGGGTGTCGCCGCCTTGGACCTTGATCCCGATCTGGGATTCGAAGTTCTTGTCGCCGGTGTAGCGGATCTTGATGCCGTTCTCCTCGGACCACTTGGCCCACGACTTTTCCAGCAATTCCGCTTCAAGGCCGGTGACCGGACCATAGATGTCGACGACCCCGTCGGCTTGGCCCACCTGGGCGGCCGCGCCGCCGGAGGCGTTGGGGTCATTGGGGTCCGCTCCGCCCGAGCAACCGGCCAGGAGCATGCCGATGGCTGCCATCGAGATAACCGGCGCGAGCTTCAGCCTGCGTTGTGCTTTCTTCATGATGCCCTCCACGTTGACTAGTACCTTGCCGAGTGAAGCGGCCTGGCACGAATGATCCCCTCAATAGTGACGCAGGTCATCGACGCGCGTCAACACCTATGCGGGAACAGCGTGGAGAATTTGGCGTGGAACTGTCAGCGCGGTGCCGGGCCGGTGCTGTCGCGGACCGTCATCAGCGGCGCGATGAGCTGTTGCACGGCGCCTTGGGAACTGCCTTCGATTTTCTGCACCAGTGCGTCGACCGCCGCATGGGAAACGACCTCCCCCGGCGGTGCCACCGTGGTCAGTGCCGGGGCAACCATTTCGGCCGATCGATCACCGACACCCAGTGCAATCACCGAGAGGTTTTCGGGGATGCGCAACGATGCCATGCCCGCGGCGTTGACGAATCCAGCGGTGGCGAATTCCTTGAGCGCCAGCACCGCAGTAGGGCGCGGGTGCAGGTCCAGATAGGCGTCCAGCGCCGCGCGGCCGCCGCGCGCGTTGTTTTCCACCGGCACCTCCCGCATCGACATGCCTTGGACGCGCACGGCATCCGAGATGGCACGGGCCGTGCGGATGGCCGGGCCGTTGCCGGCGTCCTGGTCTTCCACGGAGACGTTGATGTACATGATGGATTGGTGGCCGAGGCCTGCCAGGTAGTCCACCGCCATGCGCCCGGCCTCGGCAAAATCATTATCGACATAGGACAGGTCAGCGCTGTCATCGGGCCGGCCAATGGAAGCGAAAGGTATGCCCGCGCGCCGCAAGACATCGAAGCGCGGGTCATTGATCGACACTTCCATGAGCAGCACCCCGGCCACCAGCTTCTGCCCGACCAAGCTTTCCAATCCCATGACATCGGTCATCGGATTGGACCACAACAGCATGTGGTAGCCCAGCGCGCGGGCACGCTCCATGGCGGCGGTGACGTATTCGAACTCGGTGGAAGAATAGCCGTCCACGCTGGTAGGAAAGTGCAGGGCAAGGATCCCCCGGCGCGACCCGGCCAGGCCCTGGGCAAAGGCATCCGGGGTGTAGCTCAGCTCCCGCATGGCCGCCAGGACCCTGGCCTTGGTCGCCTCGGAAATGGTGCGCCGGCCGCTGATCACGTAGGACACGGTACTGGGAGATACGCCGGCCAAGCGCGCCACCTCATCCCTGGTAGCCATGAGCCCTCCGCCTTTGGTTATGCCAACTCGTCATCCCTATTGAAACACGGCGCCGGGCCAACCGAGCTGGTCAGCGGCTGGCGACGAAGGCCTGCACGCAAGCCTCGATGTCCTCGGCCGAGTGGGCGGCGGAGAGCTGCACGCGGATGCGCGCTGCGCCCTTCGGAACCACCGGGAAGCTGAAGGCGGTCACGTAGACGCCGTGCTCCAGCATCTTGCCTGCCACCTCTGCGGCCTTGACCGCATCCCCGAACATGACCGGGACGATGGCGTGCTCCCCGTCCAGCAGGTCGAAGCCTTCCTCGCTCATGCGGCGGCGGAAGAGCGCTGCGTTGGCGAAGAGCTTCTCGCGCAGCTCGCCGGAGCCCTCCACGAGCTCCAGCGCCTTCAACGTCGCCGCCACGATGGCCGGGGCCAGCGAGTTGGAGAACAGGTACGGGCGGGCCTTCTGGCGCAGCATCGCAACGATTTCGCCGCGGCCGGACACGTAGCCGCCCGAGGCGCCGCCCAGCGCCTTGCCGAAGGTGCCTGTGTAGATGTCCACGCGGTCCGAAACCCCGGCATGCTCCGGGGTGCCGGCGCCGGTGGCGCCCATGAAGCCCACGGCGTGCGAGTCGTCCACCATGACCAGCGCGTTGTACTGCTCGGCCAAGTCGCAGATGGCTTCCAGCGGGGCGATGTAGCCGTCCATGGAGAAGATGCCGTCGGTGACGATGATGGTGCGCCGTGCCCCGGCCCCGTCGTTCATGGCGGCCGCGGCCTTCAGCTGGACTTCCAGGTCTGTCGTGTCCTGGTTGGCGTAGCGGAAGCGCGCGGCCTTGGACAGGCGGATTCCGTCGATGATCGAGGCGTGGTTCAGCGCATCGGAGATGATCGCGTCTTCCGGGCCGAACAGCGACTCGAAGACGCCGCCGTTGGCGTCGAAGCAGCTGGAGAACAAGATGGTGTCCTCGGTGCCCAGGAACTTGGAGACGGCGGACTCCAGTTCCAGGTGCAGGTCCTGGGTGCCGCAGATGAAACGGACTGAAGCCATGCCGAAGCCGCGCTCGTCCATGGCCTGCTTGGCGGCCTCGATGATGCGCGGGTCGTCGGCCAGCCCCAGGTAGTTGTTGGCGCAGAAGTTCAGCACCTTGCGGGCGTCCTGGCCCAGCGAGCCGGCCAGGATGGACGCGGACTGCGCCGAGTCGATGTGGCGTTCGGACTTGAACAGGCCCGCGGTGCGCAGCTCATCCAGTTCCCCGGCAAGCTGTTCCTTGAGGTCGGTATACATTCCCAATTACTCCTTGTTGATCCGAGCGATTCTTAGCTGCTGAAGACTGTCCAGTCCAGCACGACCTTGCCTCCGTGGCCGCCACGGGCTGCCTCGAAGCCCTGCTGCCATTCGCTGGCCGGCAGGAAATCGGTGACGACCGAGGAGATGCGCTCGCGCATCAGCTCGGAGCTGGTGAGCATGGCGCTCATGGCATACCAGGTTTCGAACATTTCACGGCCGTAGATGCCGCGCAGGGTCAGCATGTGGGTCACGACCTTGCCCCAGTTGATGTCGATGGACTCGCTGGGCAGGCCGAGCATGCAGATCTTGCCGCCGTGGTTCATGTTCTCGATCATTTCCGGCAGCGCGGTCTTGTGTCCGGACATCTCCATGCCGTAGTCGAAGCCCTCGATCATGCCCAGCTCGCCCTGGGCGTCCTTGATGCGCTGCTTGGCGACGTTCACGGCCAGATCCACGCCCATGGTCTTGGCCAGGTCCAGGCGCTGCTCGGAGATGTCGGTGATGGCGATCTTGCGGGCGCCGATGTGGCGGGCCACAGCGGCGGCCATCAGGCCGATAGGCCCGGCGCCGGTGATCAGCACGTCCTCACCGACCATTGGGAACTGCAGGGCGGTATGCACGGCGTTCCCGAAGGGGTCGAAGATGGCGCCCAGCAGAGGGGTGATGCGCTCGTCGCGATGCACGTAGACGTTGCTCTCCGGGATGGAGACGAACTCGGCGAAGGCTCCGTCGCGCTGCACGCCAACGGAGCTGACATTGATGCACATCTGCTTGCGTCCGGCCCGGCAGTTGCGGCACAGCCCGCACACCACGTGGCCTTCGCCGGAGACGCGGTCGCCGACCTTGACGTTGTGAACGAAGTCCCCGACCTCGACGACCTCGCCGTAGAATTCGTGGCCTGGAACCAGAGGGGTGTTGATCATGGCCTTGGCGGCCTCGTCGTAGGCTTCGATGTGCAGGTCGGTGCCGCAGATGCCGGTGGTCATGACGCGGATCTTGACGTCGTGGACGCCTACTTCCGGCTCCGGACGTTCAACGAGTTCCAAACCGGCGTGTGGTCCGGACTTGTACAAGGCTTTCATCAGGGATTCCTTTGATCAAGAAGCTGCGTCATGAGCACGAATGGTGGGATCAGTTCAAGTGTCGCACCGACCAAGCACGGATGACACCTTAGTTGATCATCGAAATACTGATCTGACGATTTAGTATTTACTTCATGGAATTACATCAGCTGAGAATCCTGCGCGAATTGGAGGACCTGGGAAGCGTCAACGCCGTAGCCAAGGCACTCTACGTCTCCCCCTCGGCCGTTTCCCAGCATCTGGCCCAGCTCCAGCGCAATTTCGCGGCACCATTGACCATGAAGGACGGCCGGCGCCTGGTTCTGACCGCCGAAGGCAGGCTGCTGGCTTCGGCCGCGGCGCAGGTCGCCTCGACCCTGGCCGAGGCTTCGGCGAAGATCCAGGCGCAGGATCAGGACCGGCAGACCCCCGTCAAGGTCGCAGGATTCCATTCCATCGGCCAGACGATCTTCGCCCCGCTGCTGACGTGGACGGAGCGCTCGCTGCCACCCCTGAGGTTTTCCGACGAAGATGTCTCGCAACAGGACTTCCCTGCGCTGACATCCGCCTACGACCTGGTGCTGGCGCACCGCATGCCCCACACCGCGCCGTGGCCGCAAAACCATGTGGCAGTCATCCCGCTGGCCTTCGAGCCCTTGGATATCGCGCTGCACCGGGATCACCCGCTGGCAGCGTTCGAAGAGCTCTCTCCGGAACAGGTGATCGGCGAGCGCTGGGTTGTGTCGAGATCCGGCTACTCCCCTGCCGACGTCTTGGAAACGATTGCCGCCCTGGCCGGCCGTGCACCGACGGTCGAGCATCGGGTCAACGACTACGCCACCGCAGGGTCGCTGATCGAGGCCAGCGGCTGCCTCGGGATCCTGCCTCGCTATACCGCGCGGAAATCCCTGGACGACACGGTGACTTTACGACCAATCAAAGGCCTTTCAGCAGGTCGACAAATCGACGTCTTGATCCGCGCGGAGCATCTTTATCGAGAGCCCGTCGTGGCTGTCGTTGAAGCGATCCGGCAGACCATCCAAGAGCTTGTCGGAGGATAGCTTCACGCGTACATGCACCCCGAGGTGAATGCACATGTTCAAGAGCTCCTCGCGCTCTGGATTCGACGAATTCAGCGCGCGCCGGGGGCTCTGAGGAAAACCACTGCGACGGACCTGCTTGGCGAACGCCGCCGATGGCCCGTGCCACGCCGATTTCCTTCGCGTAACGTGCCAAGAATTCATCCGTTTCCTCTCGTCCACGCCAATCCACCACGGTTACGCTGGGTGCGTGGTTGATCAGAAGGGCGGATTGGGTCCGCTGTACTTGGCGGGATTCACGACGGCATTCGGCGCCCACGGCGTTGCTGCTGCGCTGGGCACCGAAACGGAGAATCTCGGGCTGGCCTTTGCCACGCTCGGCTTGATCCTGGCGACATATGACATCGCCGAGGTGATCCTGAAACCCGTCTTCGGCACGCTAAGCGACCGGGTCGGCGTGAAGCCGGTAATCGTGGGAGGACTGCTGGTTTTCGCGGCGGCCTCGCTGCTCGGCGTCTTCGCCGCATCACCGTTGCTGCTCGCCCTAGCGAGGCTGGCCCAAGGTGCGGCCGCCGCAGGCTTCTCCCCCGCTTCTTCCTCGGCCGTTGCCCGGCTGGTGGGGCCTTCTCTCGCTGGACGCTACTTTGGCAAATACGGTTCGTGGAAGGGGCTCGGGTATGCCGGCGGCCCGTTGCTCGGAGCGGCCCTCATCACGTGGTCGGGCTTGCCGGCACTGTTCCTGGTGCTGGCTGGGCTCTCACTGGTCGCAGCCCTGTGGACGGCCATCTCAATGCCTTCCGTGCCGGTCCTGCCGAAACACTGTTCCACGCTGGCAGATATTGTGAAACAATCCACGGCGCCGGCATTCCTCGGACCAGTACTCCTGTTGGCCGTTGCCACCGCGGTTTTGGGCGTCGCGGTGGGTTTCATCCCGTTGCTAGCAGCCCGACTCGGTGCTGACCCGATCATCGGCATGGGCGCTGTCAGCATCCTCGCCGTCATATCTGCCCTCGTGCAACCTCTGACCGGACGGATCCACGATTCTGCCCCGCAACGGGTCAATACCCTGATATCCGCCGGCGCAGCACTGCTGCTTGCCGCAGTAGCTCTGCTCGCGGTGGTCCCGTCCCTGCCGGTGATTCTGCTTGGCGCCGCGGCAATCGGCCTCGGGGTCGGGCTGATTACGCCACTAGGATTTGCCCGACTCGCCGCAACCACGCCGCCAGAACGCATGGGGCGCACCATGGGCAGCGCCGAGCTCGGGCGGGAGGTCGGAGATGCCGGGGGCCCGATCCTCGTGGGGCTGGTGGCCGGGGCGGCGACGCTGCCCTTGGGCCTGGGCGCACTAGCAGTCGCCTGCGCGGTGGCGGCGGCAGGCGGGGCAATAATGATGCGCGCACCGGCTTCGTCTGCGGATCATCCGAAGGGCACCGAATGAACCGGTCCCCGGTCCGGCGTTTGCCTTCCGCCCGGGAGAACGTAGACGCGCAGGGGTGCCGCAGAGATTTCTCAGCACGTACAGTATTCGCATGAAAATCCTTGACCCCGTCACCCTGCGCGGCACCCATGTCACCCTCGAGCCGCTGTCCATGGACCACCATGACGATCTGGTACAGGCAGCCAGCGACGGCGAACTGTGGAACCTCTGGTATACCTCGGTACCGCGTCCCGGAGACATGCGCGAAGAAATCCGCAAGCGCCTGGCGAGGCAGTCGGAAGGCTCAATGCTGGCCTTCACCACCCGACTCAATGATCCCGCTACCGGATTGCCCGGCAGGATTATAGGCATGACCACCTACTGCGGCATCGACCTCGGACTGCCCCGCGTGGAGATCGGCTACACCTGGAACGCCGCCAGCACCCACGGTTCAGGGGCCAATGCCGAGAGCAAGCGCCTGTTGCTGGGCTACGCCTTTGAAACGCTGGGCTGCGAAGTCGTGGTGTTCTGCACGCACTGGATGAATTTCCAGTCGCGCATGGCCATCAGCCGCTTGGGCGCCAAGCAGGACGGAGTGCTGCGGGCCCATTGTCGGATGCCGGACGGATCGCTGCGCGACACCGTGGTCTTCTCGATCTTGAAGACGGAGTGGCCGCAGGTGCGCAACGAACTGGACCGCCGAATCGCCGCCTATTCGTAAGGTTCCGCTCCATCCATCGCAGGCCGGAACAAAACAGCGGCCGGAGCGGAGGCAAGTGGGCTGGCGCTGATGGAACAGCGTGGTGCCCGGGAACAAACTAATCTTGTTCTAGGCGGCGGCGAATGCCCGCTGCCCCAGTGTTGCTCCTGCAATCCGCGGTCAAACACTCTCCACGTCTTCTAATCGAATGGGAATCCCACGCCTTGCAGCAGAAATTCTCCGCCGTCCTCTTCGACTGCGACGGGGTCCTGGTGGACTCCGAGCTCATCACCAACTCCGTCCTGCGGGACATCCTGCGGGAAAACTGCTGGGAGATCAGCATGGAAGAGAGCATCAAGATCTTCATCGGCAAGGCGCTGAAGGACCAGTGGGAACCGATCTACCAGCACACAGGGGTACGCATCGACGATGCCTGGCTGGCGCAGTTCCGGGCCCGGCGCGACCAGGCGCTGCGCACGCAGCTGCGCCCGGTGGAAGGGTCCGCCCAGGCCGTGGCGGCGGTCGCCAGCGTCTACGGCTCGAAGATCGCCTGCGTCACCGGCGCGGACCGCGCCAAGGTGGAAATGCAGCTGGAACTGACCGGGCTCGACCAGTATTTCGGCGACCGGGTGTTCAGCGGCATGGAGTTCCCGCGCAGCAAGCCGGCCCCGGACGTGTACCTCGCGGCCGCCACAGCGCTGGGCATAGATCCCCGAGAGGCGCTGGTCATCGAGGACACCGCCACGGGCGTGACTGCCGGAGTCGGCGCCGGGGCGACGGTCTACGGATATTCCTCCGGCGGTCCGACCAGCACCGACCCCGAGTCACTGCGCCAGGCCGGTGCCAGCAGGATCTTCACCCACATGGACCAGCTGGCGGAACTGGCCATAGAGGTCGAGTAGCACGACGGGCCAAAACGACAACGCAGGGCTCGGTGAACCGTCCGGTTCACCGAGCCCTGCGGTCATTTTCCGGCTATTTGACTGCTTCGGCCTGCTGGCCGGCTTCGAAGTAGCGCACCACGGCCTGGCCCGGGGAAGGGATCTGCAGCGTCTGCCCCTGATCGCGCAGCGAGCGGGCGCCCAGGTCCCCCACGGCCACCGCTGCGCGGGCCGCCAGCGGTGAGGTCTCGGTGGCTCCCCCTTCACGGGCGAAACGCAGGAATTCGGCGATCAGGTTCGGGTCCGCGCCGCCGTGCCCTTCCTCGTCGCCGTGAATTTCCACCTTCACATCCGGTTCGGCGAAACCGTGGGTGGTGCGGGTGTTCCAGACATGGATGAAGTCTCCCGGTCCGTCGCCGAAATTCTCCAGCCGCCCCTCGGTGCCGATCACCGTGTAGTTGCGCCAGTAGTCGGGGGTGAAGTGGCACTGCTGGTAGGAGGCGAGCACTCCGTTGTCCAGCTTCATTTGCACCATGGATAGGTCTTCAACGTCCAGGTTCGGGTTCAGGTCGCGCTGTTCGGCAGGAGGCCAGTTCTCCAGGGAGAACCAGTCGCGCATGCGCCGGTCGGCATTGTCTCGGCGGTCCTGTACCCCGCCGTAGACGGCAAGTGCCCCGACTCCGGAGACCTGGGTGCTGTAGCCCCCGGCCAGCCAGTGGATCACGTCGATGTCATGGGCGCCCTTCTGCAGCAGCAGGGTGTTGGCGTAGCGGCGTTCGGCGTGCCAGTCCTTGAAGTAGTAGTCCCCGCCGTTGCCCACGAAGTGCCGGCACCACACGGCCTTGACCTCGCCGATGGCACCCGAGTCGATCAGCTGCTTCATCTGCCAGATCACGGGCATGTGGCGCATGTTGTGGCCCACGTACAACCGGGTTCCGGTGCGCTGCGCGGTGGCCAGGATGTCATCTGCCGCCTCCAACGTGATGTCCAGCGGCTTTTCCACGAAGGTGGGGATGCCCGCCTCCAGGGTGCGGACCGCCACCTCGCGGTGCGTGAAATCAGGGGTGAGCACCAGGACCGCGTCGAGGTCAGCTGCCAGCAGCTCGTCCAGCTCGGCGGTGATCAGCGCCTCGGGCAGGGCCTGCGCGGCATCGGCACGGCCGCGTTCGCTGATGTCGCACACCATGCTCACCACGCTGCCCTCGCCGGGGCGCTGCAGATAGCGGTGCAGGGAAGCACGCAGGCCGAAGCCTACGATTCCAACTTTAAGATCCATGGGAATTCTCCTTGTCGTCACCTGTCGGTGCGCTCTGACTAATTGTTGGTCGGGCCAATAGGCCCGGGGAAAAAGCACCGTGCCGCATGGCCCTCGCCCACCGGGTCGAGGCCCGGCTCGGCGGTGGCGCAGGATGGGCGGGCCACGGGGCAGCGGGTGTGGAAACGGCAGCCGCTGGGCGGATCGATCGGAGACGGCGGGTCGCCCTGCAGCATGATCAGCTGCCGGGACTTGCCTGGCTCCTGGCGAAGCTCCGGCGCGGCGGACAGCAGCGCCTGCGTGTAGGGGTGCGCGCTGCGGTCGTAGACCTGGTCGTAGGTGCCGGTTTCAATGACGCGTCCCAGGTACATGGCGGCCACCGTGTCGGAAATATGCCGCACGATCTGCAGGTCATGGGCGATGAACACGTAGCTCAACCCCAGTTCCTGCTGCAGCGAGGCCAGCAGGTTCACCACCTGCGCGCGCACCGAAACGTCCAGGGCGGAGACCGCCTCGTCGCAGATGAGCACCTTGGGATTCAGCGCGATGCCGCGGGCGATGCCGATGCGTTGCTGCTGCCCGCCGGAAAAGTTGTGCGGATAGCGTTCCAGATGGTCAGGATTCAGCCCCACCAGTGCCATCAGTTCGGCGATCTTGGCCCGCCTCCCGGACCGCGGCACGGCGTCGGGGTGGATTTCGAAGGGTTCCATGAGGATCTGCTCGATCGTCATGCGCGGATTGAGCGAGGCGTAGGGGTCCTGGAAGATCAGCTGGATGTTCCGGCGCATCTGCGCCCGTTCAGCTCCGTGCAGGGTGTTGATGTCCTGGCCTTCGAACAGGACCTGTCCCTCGGTGGGCTTCTCCAGTCCACTCAGCACGCGGGCCAGCGTGGACTTGCCGCAGCCGCTTTCCCCGATGATGCCAAGGGTTTCGCCCTGCCGGATTTCCAGGTCCACCCCGTCCAGGGCCTTGACGGTCTTGCGCGGGCCGAAGGGCATCGCCCGGGCCACCGGGTAGTGCATCTTGACGCCGCGAATCTCCATGAGCGGGCCTTGGACTGAATCCTTCGGCTGTTGTTCAAGCTGGGTATTAAGCATGGACAAGCACCTCCTCGGATTTGAAGCACGCGGTGTCGCGCTGCAGCGCAACTGGCTGCAGGACGGGAATCGTGGCCGTGCATGCCTGGTCGGCCAGCGGACAGCGGGCGGCGAAGGAGCAGCCCTGCGGAAGGCGCAGCAGATCCGGCGGGCTGCCCGGGATGGCAGGCAGCTGCTGCCCCTTGAGCTCTTCGCTAGCGATGGACGCGGCCAGGCCCCGGGTGTAGGGGTGCGCCGGATGCGCCAGCAGCTCGGCGGTCGGGCCACGCTCGATGATGCGTCCTGCATACATGACTGCCACCTCGTCGGTCACCTCGCGGACCACCGAAATGTCGTGGGTGATCAGGATCAGCCCCATGTTGTTTTCCGATTGCTGTTCCTTGAGCAGTTCAAGGATCTGTGCCTGGACCGTGACGTCCAGCGCGGTGGTCGGCTCGTCGGCGATCAGCAGTTCCGGATCCAGGGCCAAGGCCATGGCGATCACGATGCGCTGGCGCATGCCGCCGGAGAACTGGTGCGGATAGTCGTTCACGCGCTTGGCCGCGGCCGGGATGCGCACGCGGTCCATCATCTCGATGGCCGCCCGCTTGGCCGCCGCCCGGCTGTAGCCACGATGCACCCGGTACAGCTCGCCGATCTGGCGTCCCACCGGATGCACCGGGTTCAGCGCGCTGAGCGCATCCTGGAACACCATGGCCACGCTGGCGCCGTTCAGGCTGCGCCGGCGCTTGGCGTTGACCGCCAACAGGTCTTCCCCGTTGAGCAGGATCTGCCCATGGGTCACCCGCGCCGGAGGAGTATCCAGCAGGCCCATGATGGTTCGGGCGGTCACCGACTTGCCGGAACCCGACTCGCCCAGGATTCCCAGCGAGCGCCCGCGCTGCAGCGAGAGGTTGACCCCGTTGATCGCGGTCGCCACCCCCTGGCGGGTTGCGAATTCCACCCGGAGGTCCTTGATCTCCAGCAATGACGGTGCTGCTTCATGCGGCTTGTTCATCACTTGCCCTTCGGGTCGAATTCATCGCGCATGGCCTCGCCGAAGAGGACGAAACCGAGCACGGTAATGGTCAGGAAGATCGCCGGGAACATCAGCAGGTGCGGCGCCGCATCGATATACTCACGGGCTGCCGCCAGCTGCAGGCCCCAGGAGACCGCCGGCGGGGTCAGGCCGATGCCGATGAAGGTCAGACCGGCCTCGGCGGAAATCATGCCGCCCACACCAAGGGTCTGCAACACCAGCAGCGGGGTGATCGCGTTGGGCACAATGTGCTTGCGCAGGATACGGCCGTTGCCGGCGCCGAGCAGGCGGGCGGCCTGCACGTATTCGCGGTTGCGCACCTCCAGCACGGAAGAGCGCATGAAGCGCACGCCGCCGGGCCAGCTGAACAGGGCAAGCGCGAAAATCACGGTCCAGACATTGCGTTCGCCGAACAGCTGCAGCACCACGATGGCGGCGAGGATGAAGGGCAGGCCGAAGGCCATGTCGCAGATGCGGGAAATCACCGCATCCACCCAGCCGCCGAAGTAGCCGGCCAGGGCGCCAACGAGGGCGGCGATGCCGAAGGCGATGGCCGAGACCACGATGCCCACCAGGATCGAGGCGCGGGCGCCGTAGATGACGTTGGTGTAGTAGTCGCAGCCCTGGATGTCTATGCCGAACAGGTGCTCGGCACTGGGTGGCTGGTTGGACTTGAGGATGTCGCAGTTCTCGGTTGGACCCGGACCGAATCCGGTGAACAGCTGAGGGAACGCGGCCATCACGATCATCAGCAGCACGATGGCGCCCGAAATGACGAAGCGCGGTTTCAGCCACCAGCGTCGGTGGGCGCCGCGCACCTTGTCCGGGGCGCGGTCCACTGCCTTGGCGCCGTCGAGGGGATTAACCGTTGTTGTCGTGCTCATATTCTCACCCGTGGGTCGATCAAGCCGTAGGTCAGGTCAACCAGCAGGTTGAAGACCAGGTACACCAGCACCAGCAGGGTGGCGATGCCGACCACGATGGTGCCTTCCTTGTTGTTGATGGAACTGACCATCAGTCCCCCGATGCCCGGGATGTTGAAGATCGCCTCGATGATCACCGCGCCGCCGAGCATTCCGGCCAGGCTCAAGCCCAGGTAGGTGACCACCGGGATCATCGCGTTGCGCAGGGCATGGCCCCAGATGATGCGCTTGGGCGAAAGGCCCTTGGCCTTGGCGGTGCGCAGGTATTCGGCCCGCAGCACGTCCACCAGCGAGGTGCGCGTGAGCCGGGCCAGGCCGGCGGCCGCTTCCAGGGCCATGACCAGCGCCGGCAGGATGAAGGCCATGGGCCAGCCCGCGCGGATGCCGGCCGGATCCACCCAGCCAAGGTGCACCCCGAAGTAGGTCTGCGCGCCCAGGGCGATCACGAACCCGGGAACACCCATGAACAGCACCGTGAATACCAAAGCGAAATGGTCTCCTGCCTGGCCGCGGCGCAGTCCGCCGTAGACTCCGATGATCAGGCCGACGAACAGCTTGAGCACCCAGGCGGTCATGGCCAAGGCGAAGGTCGCGGGGAGGCGTTCGAGGATCAGGTCGAGCACCGGACGGCCGAAGAAGTCGATGCCGAAGTCTCCGCGGAAGACGCCCAGGATGTAGTTTCCGTACTGGATGATGAACGGGTCATCCAGGTGGTAGGCCTGGCGGATCTGCGCCACCGTGGCCTCCGGCAGCGGGCGCTCGCCGGTCAGCGCGGAAATCGGATCGCCGGGCATCAAGAATGTCAGTGCGTAGATGATGAAGGTGGCGCCCAGCAGCACCGGGATCATCTGCAGGATGCGCCGTACGGTATAACCCAGCATTGGTTACCCCTTTTGTCTGTGTGTTTCCGGCAAGCCGGGCGCCGGAAAATCATTTCCGGCGCCCGGCTTCCTGTCACGGTTCGTGCTAGCAGCCGTAGCCGGCGCGGTAGTACTGTAGGTCGCCCTGGACGTCGTTGAGCACGGCGCACTTGGACTGCAGTCCGTAGTCGGTAGGGATGAACAGCGGGATGGCCGGCAGGTCCTTGATGATGATCGCTTCGGCCTGTTTGAACAGCTCGGCCGACTTGGCGTCGTCCATTTCGGCGCGGGCTGCCTGGAGCAGCTTGTCGACCTTCGGGTTGGAGTAGGCGGTGGCGAGGTTTCCGTCGCCGCCGGTTTCATACTGGCTCAGGTACTGGTCCGAAGACTTGTAGGACCAGCCCCACAAACCGAAGGCGGCGCCTTCGAGCTTCTGGCTGTTGCGGCGCTCCGAGAGCTCGGTGCCGAGCATCGGCTTCATCTGCACGCTGATGCCCAGGTTGTCCTGGATCTGTTTGGCGATGGCCTGGACCAGCTGCTGGTCCGAAGCGGAGTTGCTTTCGATGACCAGGGTGCCGTCGAATCCGCCGTCATCGGCCAGGATCTTCTTGGCCTTCTCAGGATCGAAGGTGCAGGCGTCGCAGGAGCCTTCAACGTAGGAGTCCAGCGCCGGAGGCACCAGCGAATCCGATGGCTGGGCATGGCCCTTGAGCAGCGAGGTCGCGATGGCCTCCCGGTCGATGGACATCGACACGGCGTCGCGCAGCGCCTTCGAGGACAGCTCGTCGACATAGGCCGGGATCTGCAGGGTCTGTTGCTTGGAGCCGATCTTGACCTCGAACAGCGATTCCTCGCCCAGCTGGCTCTTGGCCTTGTCGACCATGGTGGCAGGCACGTTGCGGATCATGTCCAGGTTGCCGGCGGTCATGTCGGTGTAGGCGGGGTCGATCGAGGTGTAGATTTTTCCGACCAGCTGCTGCGCGCCGCCGGAGAAGCCGGCAGCGCCCTTGAATCCGTCCCACTTCTCCATGACGACCTGCTGGTTGTGGTCCCAGGAAACGAACTTGTACGGGCCGTTGGAAACCGGCGCCTCATCGTAGGCTGCCTCGTCGTCGAAGGCGCTTTCAGGCATCGGGCAGGTCGGGTTGGTGCTCAGGATTGCCGGGAAATCACGGTTCGGGGCCTTGAGGGTCACTGTCAGGTGGGTGTCGTCCACGACCTTCACGCCGGACAGTTCGGTGGCCTTCGCCGTGGAGCCGTCCAGCGGGTTCAGCTCGTCATAGCCCGCGAAGGAGACGAAGGTTCCGTTGCCCTGCCAGGCGTTAGCGCCGGTGGCGGTGGCGTTCCAGGCGTCGGCGAAGGAGTTCGCGGTGACCGGCGTTCCGTCATGGAAGGTCCACCCGTCCTGCAGTTCGATGTCCCAGACCTTGGCGTCATCGCTGGACACGGACTTGGCGGCCAGCGGTTCGAGCTCCTGGCTCTCGACATTGACTTCCATCAGGTTGGCGCACAGCGCCATGCCGATCTGGCTTCCCGGATCCTTCTGCGGAACGATGCTCTTCGGCTCGCTGGTCATGAACGACAAGGTCGCGATGTCCGAGCCGTTGCCAGACGCGGCCTGGCTGCCGGAGCCCGAGCAGGCGGTCGCGGCGAGCATCAGCGATGCGGCGCCGGCGACAAGCGCCAATTTCCTGGATTGCTTCATCCTGTTTCCTCCTACATGCGGCATTCCAGGCCTGTTCGCCGAGGTGTTGCTGCCGTCACATTTATTTATTTTATGAAATAAAGTAAACATGACAGGGGTGTGATGTCAAGAACAGGAAAAAAATTACTTAGCGCTAACCAGCTGCTGCAGGTTCTCGATGAACGCCAAAGGACTGCTCAACACCTCGTTGACCATAATGCTCGCGGCAAAAATCGACAGCGAAAGCTCGTGGTCGCTGGAGTACACCACACGCTGCCCGGCAACTCCTTGCTGCACGGACTTCTCGGTAACAGTCCGCTGCACGTGCGCCAGGGTTTCCGGCCGCTCGGCAGGCGTTCCCGCGATCACCAGCAGCCCCGGGTCCAGCAGGTCGAACAGCAGGGCGGCGGCCGTGGCGACATAGCCGTCGCGCTGTGCCACGAGCTGCCGAATCTGGGCATCCCCGGCATCATAAAGCCGGTCGATGTCTCCGTAGTTAATGACGTCGGTGCGATTGAGATCATGGGCACGGCGCACGGTCGCTTCATCAGTGGCCATGACCTGCAGGCAGCCTCGCCGGCCGCAGGCGCAGGGATAGCCAGCTGCGTCAACCTGGATGTGGGCGATGTTTCCCGCATGCTGGGAACGCCCGGCCCGGATCTGGCCGTCGCTGACCAGTACGGCCCCGAGGTCGGAGGTAATCACCATCAGCAGGAAGTCGGATTCCTTGGCGCCTTGCCCGTAGAACAACTCGGACTGGGCTGCGGCGCGGGCGTTGTTATCCAGGACCAGCGGTTGGGGAAGGGCTTCGAGCATCCGCTGCGCAGGAACCTGCGACCATCCGGCTCCGGCGTTCTCGACGATCAGCCCTTGCTCCCGATCTACGATGCCTCCGGTAGCCACCCCGGTGCCCAAGACCGGCCGTCCGTCGGCATGGTCCGCGACCAGTGTCTCTGCCTGGGCGATCACCAGTTCAAAGGCCTCTGCTGCGGTCATCCCCGAGTGCGGGACGAGCACGGAGGCTTTGGCAACTCCGTCCAGCCCGGTCAGCACGATACCCGTGACTCGCGGACCGAGGTGGATCCCCATAACCAGGTTCGAGTCGGTGTCAACGCTCAGCGGAACCCTCGGACGGCCCTGCCCCGCGGCGACCGGGGCAGATTCGCTGATCAGCCGATGTTCCAGAAGGCTGGCGGCAATGCTGGTCACCGAGGCGGCGCTGATGCCGATGGCATTCGCGATGTCCTTGCGCGAGCGCCCGGGCTCCGCGAAGATTTCCTGGAGCACCGACGCGAAATTCCTGGCACGAGCCGGATCTGACCTGCGGGTCATGGCAAGGGCACCTTTCTCTCTGACCTCGCACTCTGGCAAAGGAAGACTCTCATCATTCTGTCATCTGCGATGCTTTCTTTCGCAATGCGCCGGGCGACTAGTTAGTGTCGAAGCAGCCCCCGCAGAGTTTCCAGGCCGATTCTTCCCAGCGGGTCATCGGGTCCCAGCGGTGAGGTGAGCATGGCGTAGCGCAGGGCCCAAGCCCGGGACCGCAGCCACGTGTCACTGCCTTTGAGGACCCCGTACTCGGCCAGCGCGCTGTCGCGGCTATCCGCGCTGAAGTGCAGCCACAGCATGCCCAGATCCGACGAGGGATCGCCCGCGCACAGATCGCCGAAGTCCACCAGCGCAGCTAGTTCGAAACCGTCCGGCCCGTTCTGGACGATGGTGTTGTGCGGGTGCGGATCACCGTGGAGCCAGTGTGCCGGTCCGTTGTATTCGGCGGCCTTCAGCCCGGCTTCCCAGATGGACTGGGCTGCTGGCCGTTGCGCGGTGGGCAGCAGCTCAATGCGTCCGCGGGTTGCATCGTCCAGCTCCCGCAACGGCCTTCCGCGGAAGGCGCTGCGCGGCGCCTCTGGCGGGGCCACTGCGTGCAGGGAGCGCAGGTATCCCGTAAATTGCCGCGCATAGTGGTCACGTTGAACACGGGAAATGCCGGCTGCACTCACTCCGGGAACATAACGGCAGATGGAGAAGCTCCAGGGATATTCCGCGGTCGGCATCCCGGAAAACAGCGGCGCACTCAGATCCAGTCCGCTGTCGGCCGCGGCCCGGTCCAACCATAGCCGTTCGCGTTCGGCCAGCTGCGCGGCCAAGGCCCGGCGGGGCACGCGCACCAGCAGCCGCTCCCCCAGCCGATAGACCTCATTGTCCCATCCCGTGGCCAGGTAGGAGATGGGAAGCCGCACCCACTGCTTCGGCGCCTGGCTAGCGACCAGCCGCTCCACGAGGGCCAGATCGATGGACGTTTCAGCCTCGGGAAAACCCGAAAGTGGTTGGGCGGTGGTCATCCAGCAATCCTAATGCAGACCTGGTGATGACCCGATCCGCTGGGGCCAAATGGTCGGAGCGGACGGGCTTACCGGGTGATTTGCAGCAGCTTGATCGGGATGACGCAGGATGTACGGTCAAGATCATCCGTGGTTTTCAGCCGATTGCTCGTCCCAGTGTCATCGCACCAGTCCACGTCGGCCGGAATTGCGGTGACTTCCGAGGTGCCCGGGGGCATATCTTGCGGGATAGCGAAGGTGAACTCAAAAGCGCCGTCGTCATCCATGGGTCCCTTGGTATCGAGCACGACGTTCCCTTCCGCGCCGGTCACAGTGACCTGGATCCGGGCGTTCTCGCCATACCGCGGATTGCAGGTGGCGGCCGGAGCGGAAACGACCACTTCAGATCCCGGTCTGGCAACAGCGGGCGACACGGAGTATTCCGGCGGCATGCACGGACCGTCATCTACGGCAGTCGGTCCCTTAGCAGAGCAGCCGGCCAATGCACTTGCCACACCAAGACCAAGCACAACAGTTAGTGCCGTGCCGTTGATTCTGAGTTGCTTCAGGATGCCTGACATATCGGAATCCTATCCCGGATTGTGTGCTGTGCAAGGTGGAAGGCCCGGCCTTTTCATCCTGTTCGCGACGTACTTTCTTGGCACGACAGCCCCCGTTTTCTTCTGACACAACTACCGTGCTTTGACCAGCACAAAGTACTACCACCATTAGTCTCCGCGAGGCTGCAGAATACTCAGGCGTTCGAGCCCCGGAGGCTAGTCTAGGAAATAGTGAAAACTATTTCTGTTCTGGTGTCAGGATTCGTCCGCGAGTGGGAATAAACAAGTAAAGGCACTCGCACCAAAGGACAAAATGACCATACAGACCGAGGATCCGCCAGAAGTGGACCGGAGTTCTCATAACCGCCAAGAACTTTTCGAAAAGTTCTTCCGCCAGCACCATGACCCGGCAATTAGGTACGGTATTCGCCGCGGTCTCTCAGATAGCGATGCACGAGAAGTCGCCGCGGATGCCATGAGGATTGTTTGGCAGAAATGCGAAGTGCTTGATGAATCCGCAATCCCTTTTCTCTACAAAACCTGCTGGCATCTTGTGCAGCATGTGTACCGGGACCAACTGCGGCGATTCGACGCAGAGTCCCGAGCCAGGCAGCATCATGAATTCAGCAGCACCCGTGAAACGGCGAAGGACGACGCGGAGCGCCTTCGAGAGGCCGTCAACAGCTTGGGCGAGCCGGGCTCCGAAATCATCAGGCTGCTCTATTGGGACGGGCTGACTGCAGCGCAGGTCGCAGCCGTCACCAACCGCACCGAACAAGCAGTGTGGACGCAGGCCAGCAGGTCGAGACGCAAGCTAGCCAAGATCCTGAAAGGCAACCGTCATGGAAACTAATTTGGAATCGCGGCTACGCGGTGCAGATCCTGCCCACAACTTGCCGATCTCATCGAACGGGGCCGAAGTGCTGGCCCAAATCTTGTCAACTGACATCAAATTCCAGGAGCCAGAAGCCCCAGGCAATGTCGTCCCACTATCCAGCGCCCGTTCATCTCGGAGGGTTCTCCGTCCGCGTGTTGCTTGGAGTGCTGCCGCGGCACTAATTGTCGGAATTCTTGCCATGGGGTTGACGTGGTTCAACACACCGCAGGCGACCGCGGGATTGGTACCCGCACTGATTACGACGCCCACCGGACAGGACCGTGACGAAGCGCTCGAAAGTCTCCTGAAGAAGGCCCGAGCGACAAAGGACCCTCAGGGCTTCGACGAGCAAACGTACCAAATGAAGAGCCTGCGTGAGACTTCAGTGCCCAAGCGGGTTTCGACGATTGAAGAAAACGAAGCCTTCAGTCCTGTAAGCGAATACGACTACGTGAGCGTACGCCGACCGGACGGCCTGCTTGAACGCTATTCAACAAGTTTGGGAATCGTTTCCGCGCGAACCGGCGAGCGAATTCCCGACCAGGATATGGATACCGGCAAGAGAATTCCGCTTGGAAGAACCACCCGGGAACTGAGTTTGACCGAAGCCGAATTGACCGAATTCGAGAAAACGAATTCGGTATGGGAGCGCTTCCACATTCCTGACAACGCCAAGGACTTAGATGCCAAAGTGCGAAGCACTTCCGCAAACGGCATGGCCATGTTCACGGGCAACCCGGAGACGGCGCTCTTCGAGGTGCTTGGATTTCATATGGTCGATTGGAATCCCAGTCAGGCGCAGAGCGCGGCGGTCCTTGAATTGCTTCAGGGCCGAACCGATATCACCTTCGACGGTGAAACTACCGATCGGCTAGGTCGGACCGGTCTCGTGTTTTCCTTGAACCAAGACTATGTCCCGGGTTATATCCCGACCGATATTCTGACCTACCGGTATTCGTTCATTTTCGATTCAACGACTGGCCATTTGAACGCCTTCGAAGAGGTCGCGGCCAATGTCGACGGATTCGTCCAGGGCGGAACGCTCAACAGCATTACTGTCGCGCCCCTCTGATCCGATTCAACAAACGAGGCTCCCATTTCCGTCAGCGACGGAAACGGGAGCCTCAGTTGTTTGAGCAGCGAACCTTAGAGGCCCAGCTTCTCCATCACGATCTCGCGGACGCGACCGGCGTCGGCCTGGCCGCGGGTGGCCTTCATGACCGGGCCCATCAGCGCACCGATGGCCTGCATCTTGCCGCCCTTGATCTTCTCGACCACGTCAGGCATGGCCGCGATGGCGTCATCCACGGCCTTGCCCAGCGCGTCGTCGTCGTTCACGACTGCCAGCGAGCGCTTCTCGACGATCTCCGCCGGGGAGCCCTCCCCTGCCAGCACGAATTCCAGGACCTGGCGGGCGATCTTGTCATTGATCTTCTTCGCTTCGATCAGCGAGTTCAGCTCAACGATGGTCTGCGGCGTGACACCCAGATCCGCGATCTCCTTCTCGGCGGCCTTGGCCAGACGGGCGATCTCGCCCATCCACCACTTGCGGGCCACGGCGGCGGAGGTACCGGCGGCGATGGTCGCCTCAATCTCGTCCAGCACGCCGGCGTTCACGACGTCGCGGAACTCCTTGTCCGCGTAGCCCCACTCGGCCTTCAGCCGCTTGCGGCGGTCTGCCGGGGGCTCCGGCAGGCGGGAGCGCAGCTCCTCGACCCATTCGGCGGTGGTGACGATCGGCACCAGGTCCGGCTCCGGGAAGTAGCGGTAGTCATCCGCATCCGACTTCGGACGGCCCGAGGTGGTGGAGCGGGTGTCCTCATGCCAGTGGCGGGTTTCCTGGACGATCTTGTTCCCGGAATCCAGCACTGCCGCGTGGCGCTCGATCTCGAAACGCACGGCGTGCTCCACCGCGCGCAGCGAGTTCACGTTCTTGGTCTCGGTTCGGGTGCCGAACTTCTCGGCGTCCTTCGGCATCAGCGAAACGTTGGCATCGCAGCGCACGTTGCCGCGTTCCATCTTCGCGTCCGAGACACCCAGGTTCTTCACGATCTCGCGGATCGCTGCCACGTAGGCGCGGGCCAGCTCCGGGGCGCGCTTGCCGGCGCCCACGATCGGCTTGGTCACGATCTCCACCAGCGGCACGCCGGCGCGGTTGTAGTCGACCAGCGAGTAGTCGGCGCCCTGGATGCGGCCTGCGGCGCCGCCCATGTGGGTCAGCTTGCCGGCGTCCTCCTCCATGTGGGCGCGCTCGATCTCCACGCGGAAGACCTCGCCGTCCTCCAGCTCGATGTCCAGCCAGCCGTCATGGGCGATCGGGTCATCGTACTGGGAGGTCTGGAAGTTCTTCGGGGTGTCCGGGTAGAAATAGTTCTTTCGGGCGAAACCGCACTTTTCGGCGATCTGGCAGTTCAGCGCCAGGCCGATCAGGATGGAGTACTCCACGGCGGTCTTGTTGACCACCGGCAGCACGCCTGGCAGGCCCAGGTCCACCGGGGTGACGTTGGTGTTCGGGGCGTCGCCGAAGGCGTTCGGGGCGTCGGAGAACATCTTGGTTTTGGTGTTCAGCTCCACGTGGACTTCGAAGCCCAGCACCGGATCATAGCGATCCAGGGCCTCGTCGAAATCGACTAGTTCATCGGTGTAGTTGCTCATGATTCCCTAGGCCTCCTGCGCGATCGAAGCGGTGTCAATGGCTGGTGCCTGCGAGATGAGGGTGTGGCCCCACTGCTTTTCCAGCAGGGTCTCCAGTGCGGCACCGGCGCGGTACAGGCGGGCATCCTCGTAGGCCGGAGCCAGGAACTGGATGCCCACCGGCAGGCCCTCGGACAGGCCGCCGGGCACGGTGATGCCCGGGACGCCGGCGAGGTTTGCCGGGATGGTGGCCACGTCGTTGAGGTACATGGCAACCGGGTCGTTGTCGTTCGCGCCGAGCTCGAAAGCCACGGTCGGAGCGGTCGGGGAGATCAGCACGTCGGCCTGCTCGAACGCGGCGTCGAAGTCGCGCTGGATCAGGGTGCGGACCTTCTGGGCCGAACCGTAGTAGGCGTCGTAGTAGCCGGCGCTCAGGGCGTAGGTGCCCAGGATGATGCGGCGCTTGACCTCGTCGCCGAAGCCGGCGGCGCGGGTGGCGCCCATGACGCGCTCAATGGTGAGCGGACCCTCGGTCGGCAGCACACGCTGGCCGAAGCGCACGCCGTCGAACTTGGCGAGGTTCGAGGAGACCTCGGAAGGCATGATCAGGTAGTAGGCGCCCAGCGCGTACTTGAAGTTCGGGCAGGAAACCTCAACGATTTCCGCGCCGGCGTTCTTGAGCAGCTCAAGGGACTCGTTGAAGCGCGCCTGCACGCCCTTCTGGTAGCCCTCGCCCTGCAATTCCTTGATGACGCCAACACGCACACCGGACAGGTCGCCGGCGGCGCCGGTCTGCGCGGCGGCCACCAGGCCTTCGAGGTCCTGCGGCAGCGAGGTGGAGTCCTTCGGGTCGTGCCCGCCGATCAGTTCCTGCAGCAGCGCCGAGTCCAGCACGGTGCGGGACACCGGGCCGATCTGGTCCAGCGAGGAGGCCATGGCGATGGCGCCGTAGCGCGAGACCGCGCCGTAGGTCGGCTTCACGCCCACGGTACCGGTGACGGCGCCAGGCTGGCGGATGGAGCCGCCGGTGTCGGTACCCAGGGCCAGCGGGGCTTCGAAGGCCGCCACGGCTGCTGCCGAGCCGCCGCCGGAGCCGCCCGGGATGCGGCCCAGGTCCCACGGGTTGCGGGTCACGCCGTAGGCCGAGTGCTCGGTGGAGGAACCCATCGCGAACTCGTCGAGGTTGGTCTTGCCCAGCATCGGGAGCTTCGCGGCGCGGATCTTCTCAATCACCGTCGCGTCGTATGGGCTCATCCAGCCCTCGAGCATCTTGGATGCGGCGGTGGTCGGCTGGCCCTTGGTGACGATCAGGTCCTTGATGGCGATCGGCACGCCGGCCAGCGGGTGCAGCGCTTCGGCTTCGGCGCCGCCGGCGGCGCGGATGGCGTCCACCTCCGCGGCCACGGCGAGCGCTTCCTCGGCGTTAACGTGCAGGAAGGCGTTCAGGGTGCCGTCGACCTCGGCGATGCGGTCTAGGTGCGCCTGGACGGCTTCCACGGAGGTGGTTTCGCCGGCGCGCAGCTTGGCTGCCAGTTCGGCGGCGGAGAGCTTAATCAGTTCGTTCACGTGGATTATTCACCATCCAAAATTGCCGGGACCTTGAAGCGATCCGAGTCCGAATCCGGCGCGTTGAGCAGCACGTCGTCGATGCTCAGCGTCTGGCCCACCACGTCCTCGCGCAGGACGTTGGTCAGCGGGATCGGGTGGCTGGTTGCTGGAATGTCGGAGGAGGCGACTTCGCTGACAGACGCGATGGCACCGACGATAGCGTCGAGTTCACCGGTCATCTTGTCCAGCTCTGCGTCGCTCATCTCGATGTGGGCCAACTGTGCCAGGTGCACAAGGTCCTCACGGCTGATGGCAGACATATATCTCCCTAGAATGGGCGGATGGGTTTCATAGACAAGTCTATCCCGTGCCGGACTGCCATCAGGCCGTAATGTGGCGCATCAGCTACGCTGTGCGCAATACCAAACCGGCCAGGTCCTGCCCCAAGGCGTTCTCCCAATATCCCACGACCCCGGACTGGGCTCCGGCCAAGCGCACCGGACGGCGGATGATCTGCAGCTTCTTTCCGGCGGCGTCCTTGGTCAGGGCGACCCGCGGTTCGTCCATAAAGGATTCGGTGTGGTGCTGCGGGACGGCCTTGCCGTCGGCGAACGCCTGCAGCTGCGCGGTGAAGACCGGGTCTCCTTCGGCGTCGTAGATGTAGCGGGTGCCGAGGATGCCATGCTCGCTGGTACCCAGCAGATACTTCTGGGCCCCGGGCAACGGCGCGTCCCGGTAGGTCAGCGGTACGTGGTAGATGACGTCGCTCAGATCGGCGTTATCCGCATAAAGACGGAACTCGATGCCGACCTCCCCGGCAGGGTCTTCCAGCCGGAACCCCCCGACGTGGATGAGCTGCGGCTTCTTCTTGCCGGTGAAGAAATCCTGGCGGACCAGCCAGTCTTCAACCAGCTCGTTTTTGCTCGGCTTCATCGTCGTGTTGTAGATGATTCCCATGCGCATCGACTTTCAGGTGGGTTGTTTTGGCACAAGCACTGCACCAAATGATCAGGAGCCAGGTCGTTTATGCCTAGCATAGACGGCATGGAAACTAACTGCGAGTGGACCACCGGGGAGCAAACCCAGGCCTACGGGACAACGCTGTTTGAAGTCGATGCAGTTGTGCTGCGAGAGTCCGAGCCGGAGGACTTCGCGGTGCTATCTCTGTCGTTGAACGATCCGCGGTGGGCCGGGGCGCAGCAAAAGGTTGCCAAGCCCCAGCTTTCCCAGCATCCGGCGGACCGGTTCGCGTCCTGGTGCCGCAATCGGTCGGAGGGCGGCGATGCAGGCTTCAGCATTTTCGAGGAAACCACCGCTCCCCTGGTGGGGCATGCGACGTTGTACGGCGGCACGCTCCCCGTCGCATTGCCGACCTGTCGATCATGACCGGCCCGAAATACGTGGACAAGGGATTGGTCACCCGCGCGATGAAACTCATGTGCAGTTATGGTTTCAAGGCATTGGGCCTGCACCCCGTCAGCCTGCGCGTGGCTTCCTATAACCCCGGGCCATCCGAGCCTGGGAAAAGGCTGGTTTCAATATCGAGGGCAGTGAACGGGATTCGCATTTCCATGACGAGCTCATCGTGGGAATCGTGGACTGCGGCTACTTCGCCAGCTGACACCGTATTCTTGGCCGGTTGTACAGTTCGAAGGTGCACAGATAGGCTACCGGCAAGCAACCGAAGCTGTCCGTGGCTGCACAAGGATATCTGCAGTCTGACTTGAAGTATCATTCATACTCACCGGCGGCCAAAGCCGCAGTCAAGCGGTAGACCGACAAGGAGAAAATAGATGAAGCAAGGCCGCATCGCAGCGTTGGCAGCTTGCCTGTCCTTGGGACTTGTCTCCTGTACGAGCCCTGGTCTGCCGCAAGGGGAGGAAATCCCGACGCCAACACCCACCACTTCTTGCGATCGACCATATGTGGTCAGTGCGGGGCAGTCCGAAGGAAAACCCCAATTCATCCGGGTTGACAGGTTCTACGATCAGGATCTGGGCAAAACAGTGCTCGATCAGGAAGTTGCATCTTCCGTCGCGTGGACCCCGCTGCCCGCATGGGACAACCTTGATGCGGTTGTCACTGCAGTGAATGCCGTATCTCCTGACCGGCTCGAAGAACTGCCCTTCCCCCGCGCCGGCGAATTTGATTCGCTGCTCGCCAATTCCGATCGATCTGCCGGCAATTTGGTGTACCTCGCCGCGACGCCGCTGACCCATGAATTCAGCGTCCAATGCCAGAATGAGCCGGAAAACCGGTACAAGCTGGAATTCTCCACGTGGATCGATCCCGACTCGGGAGTTCTGGACTGCTCCTTGACGCTGGATGCGAAAGCTCCGGATGCGGCGCGCAAGGCGTACGGGGCCTACTGCCAAGAGGCGTAAGCCGCAATCAGAAACTGCCCTCCAGAAATTCCTGGAGGGCAGCGCGAACCTGATGCCTACTGTGCAGCCTTGAGCATGTCCTTCACCAGCGGACCTGCGGTCTGCGCTCCGCCGTTGCCGTCCTCGACGAAGGCGGCAATAGCGATGTCGCCCTGGGCGGCAATGGCCCAGGCGTGGGCGTTGCGCTCGCTGTCGTATTCGGCGGTGCCGCTCTTGCCGATGATCTTCCCGGTGCCGGTGCCCTTCAGGTCCTTGAGCGTTCCGTGGTCGACTACGGCGGCCATCATCGTGGCCAGCTCGCTGGCTTCCTCCTCGGTGAGCTTGGACTTCGCGGTTTCAGGCGCCTTGGGTTCCGGTGAGATCACCAGCTTGGGCGACACGGTTTGTTTGGCCTGGACGGAGGCTGCGACAGTTGCCATGCCCAGCGGCGAGGCTTCCACCACGCCCTGGCCGATCATGTTCGCCGCCTGCTCGGTTCCGGTGGAATCGGTGGGCACCGAACCGAGGACCGCGCCGGCGCCGGTGCCGTCCTCACCGGTCAGCCCCAGGGCTGCCGCGGCCTCGGCCAGCTTGGTTCCGCCGATCTTTTCGCCTTCGTCGACGAAGACCGTGTTGCAGGACTGGGCGATGGCTTCGGACAGCGGGATTTTGCCCAGTGCCGAGGCCGGGTAGCCGTCGAAGTTCTTGAAGGTCTTGCCGTCAATCACGGTGGTGGCCTTGCAGTCGAATTTGGTGCTGGCGCTCGCGCCGTCACGGAGCATTGCCAGGGCGCTGATGACCTTGAAGGATGAGCCCGGGGCATATTTCCCCTGCATTGAGGTGTTCAGTCCCGAGGACACCGGGCCGGAGGATGCGGCAAGCACCGCGCCGTCGGACGGCCGGATGACCACGATGGCCGAGTTGGATTCGGCCTCCTGCAGCAGATCGTCGGCTTCTTTCTGCAGGTCCTGGTCCAGCGTCAGCTGCACGTCCTTGCCGTCCACCGGGTTGCTGGAGAACAGCTCTGACTGGGCTTCCTTGGCCGCGTTGTAGCGTGAGATGGTTACCCCTGAGGTGCCCGAGAGGGTGTCGTTGTAGGTTGCCTGCAAGCCGGAGAGGCCTACCTGGTCCCCTGCATGGATCTTGCCCTCGGACTTCTCGACGATTTCCGCGGTGGCTTCGCCGACCGAGCCGAGCAGCGGCCGGGCGAAGGAGCGGGTCGGAGCGAGCGGGATCTGGTCGGCCTGCCCGACGGCTCCCGGGATCTTGGCGATCTGCTCGTCGGTGACCTCGCGGGTTGCGTCATCGCGCAGGACGATGGCCTGCACCCAGGCTTTCTCGCCGGCGGCCTTGACCTTGGCCGCGAAGGCGTCTTCGTCGATGTCCACGAGCTTGGCCAGCGCCTTCGCCGAGGATGCCCATTCATCGCTGGTCGCACGGGTCTTGTCGATGCCGACATTGATCACGGGACGCTCGGTGACGATGTTCTTGTCTTCCCCGTCAGTGATGTTGCCGCGCTGGCCTGGCTCGAATCTGGCCGCCAGGAAGTCGCCTTCGGCCATGTCCGGCGCGAGGATCGAGGGGTCGAAGCGCAGCTGCCAGCTCTTGCCTTCGTCGTCGTATTGCCAGACGGCCTGGGTCTGGTAGCTCAGATCCGTCTCGGTCTCATCCACATCCCAGACGGTCTGGATGGTAGCGGTAGCGGTGGTGACCCCGTCCTGCTTCTGCTCATCCGTGGCCACCGAATTGACGGTGCTGGTGCGCTTGATGTCATCTAGTTTGCCGAATGCCGTGTCCAGCGTCGCCGCGGCCGCGGCCGCATCAGAGTTGCTGAATGCAATGCCGGAGAAGTCGCCGGAATTCAGCGCGGCGGCCAGCGCATCTGCCGACGGAGCCGGGTCTGCGGGGGCTGAACTGCAGGCGCTCAGGGTGCCTGCAACAAGGCTCGCAACTGACAGGGCAATGACTTTTCGGCGAAGTGCACTCATGGCGCCATTCTATGGCCCGGCGCTGAGAACCAACAATGACATGACCGTTAACGGAGATCCATGGTGTAAACGACCAGCAGGATCTCGGTATTGGGCACGTACCAGTCGCGCTGCGCGCAGTGCGCAAATCCCAGGGATTCGTAAAAGGCCCGGGCCGCGGTCCAGTTTCCTCCGGTGGTCAGCGAGACCGCGTGCACCTCCGGAAGCTGCCGTGCGCGCTCGATCGCGGCAAGCACCATGGCCTTCCCTGCACCCGAACGCTGCGCCGCGGGATCCACGCTGAGCATGCGGATCTCCAATTCGCCTGCGCGGGCGATGTCGGCATATTCGCTGCCGAAGGGAACCAGGGTCATGGAGGCAATGACCGCGCCCTCGCGACGGGCCACGTAGACTTCCGCCTTGGCCGCGCGGTCCGCGACCCTGCGGACGAACTGCATGTACTCGTGCTGGGGGTCGTCGAAGTGCCCGGCCGCCAAGTAGGCGTCAACGGTAAGGTTGCCGACTCGCTCAAAGTCGGCTGGCGCGGCTGGTTCGATAACCAGTCCGTCGCAGGTCACGCGAAATTTATCAATCAAAGACATGGTTCGTTAATAGTGCCACCGTTCGACTACCGGATCCCATGGGGTCGCTGTGCATCTACGGCGGCAATATCCAGGACACCCAACAGCTCTCCGCCCTCATGACCCAGATCCGCCAGGCGTCCCCCAACGCCATTCGGGCACTGGATGAAGAGGGCGGAGACGTCACCCGGCTGCACTACCGCGACGGCTCCAATCAGCCGGGCAACGCGGTGCTGGGCCGACTCGACGACCCGCAGCTGACCCGCGCCAGCGCCCGGGCCATCGCCAGGGAGATGCGCGCCTACGGTTTCAACCTGAACCTGGCGCCCGACGCGGACGTGAACACCAACGCGCAGAATCCGGTCATCGGGGTGCGCTCCTTCGGGATCAGCCCGCGCAAGGTGGCAATGCACACGGCCGCGTTCACCGTGGGGCTGCAGGGGGAAATGGTCGCCGCGTGCGCCAAGCACTTCCCCGGCCACGGTGACACCTCCACGGACTCGCACCTGTCGCTGCCGGTGGTCGCGGTGGATCCCTTCACCCTGGCCGAACGCGAGCTGGCCCCGTTCACCGCGGCGATCCAGACCGGCATCGCCGCCATCATGACCAGCCACATCATGGTCCCGGCGCTGGACGCGGAGAACCCCGCCACCTTCTCCAGTGCCATCTTGGGCAAGTTGCTGCGCGATGAACTGGGGTTCACCGGCGTGATCGTCACCGACGCCTTGGACATGGCCGGCGCCAGCGCGGAAACCGGAATCCCTGTGGCCGCCGTGCGTGCGCTGCGCGCCGGGGCCGACCTGCTGTGCCTGGGCACCGACATGAAACGCGAAGACTACGAACAGGTTGTCAACGCCATCCTCCACGCGGTGCACGAAGGCGCCTTGGATCCCCAGCGCCTGCGCGATGCGGCGGCCCGCAACACCGCCTTGGCCACCCACTACCGGGTGCAGGACGAGGCCTGCGAACCATGCGAGCTGGTGACCGGCGATTGGTCCAAGGCCTTCGAAACCTCCTCCGAGGTCGAAGGCTGGATCGCGGATCCTGCCGAAGTGCAGCTGGTCCAGGTGGACACCGACAGCAACATGGCCGTGGGACACGTGCCGTGGGGCCTGTCGAGCGTCGCTCCGACCCAGGCCCCGGAGGACCTGCGTCCCGGCGCCAAGGTGCTGCTCGCGGCCCGTGCCCTGTCCGGGACCCATGCCGTGCATGAGCTCGCCGCCCAGCTGCGCCAGGACGGACACCGCGTACTGGTGGTCAACTTCGGTTGGCCCGCCCCGCGCGCCGACATCACCACCTACGGCGCCTCACCGGTGCTGGCGCGCACCGTGATCGAGATGTTGCAGATTCCTGCGGCGCAAAAGTGCTAGCGACGCAGGAAACCTGCAAGAATAGTAATTTCACGGTCCTGCCCTTGCCCTGACTCCGGCTGGCCGCGGCGCCGCCCGGCGCACCCCGTTATTTGAAGATTGGATCCTCCTTCTATGCGCGTACTGATTGGTTCGAGCGCCGACCAGGTAGCTCGTATCGCCGCTGACAACGTCCTGGCCGGCCTGGCCGAGCACGGGAACGGCAAGCGGCAGGTGCTGGGCTTGGCTACCGGTTCATCCCCGTTGGGGCTGTACCGCGAACTGGGCAAAGCGGTCTCCGAATCACGCGCGGACTTCTCTGACACGCTCGGTTTCGCGCTGGACGAGTACATCGGCATCCCGGACACCCACGAGCAGTCCTACCGCCAGACCCTGGTCAACGAGGTTTGCCACGTCATCGGCCTGCGCCCGGAGAACCTCTGCGTGCCGCAGGGCACCGGCGACTCGGTAATCGCGGTCCAGGCAGCAGCGGATGCCTACGATGCCGCAATCAAGGCAGCCGGCGGCGTCCAGGTGCAGATCCTGGGCATCGGCGCCAATGGCCACCTGGGCTTCAACGAGCCAGGCAGCGCGCTGACCAGCCGCACCCGCATCAAGCGACTGGCATCCAAGACGCGCGAGGACAACGCCCGCTTCTTCGCAGGCATCGAGCACGTGCCGACCCACTGCGTCACCCAGGGCCTTGGCACCATCCTGGATGCCGGCCGCCTGGTTCTCGTGGCCACCGGCGCCGGCAAGGCCGACGCCATTGCCGCCGCGGTCGAAGGCCCGCTGTCCGCAGCATGCCCCGGCTCAGTGCTGCAGCTGCACCGCGACGCCGTTGTGGTGCTGGACGAGGCAGCTGCGTCCAAGCTGACCCAGCGCGAATACTACGACGATGCGGCAGCCGGAATTTCCGAAGAGAATCTGGTCGTCGTCTAGTCTGGCCTTATGGCCGTCTACTTCGAGTGCGTCTCCCGCACGTCCCAGAGCGTCCAGGCGCTGTGGGATAAATCCCTGAATATCGACGCTCACACGGAATCCATGAAGGATTCCGCAGAGCGGGCCGTCGCCGGTGTCACCACTGGAATGATCGGCCTCGGCGAGCAGGTGACTTGGCGGGCGACGCACTTTGGCGTTCCGATGCGCATGACCTCACGGATCACCGCGCTGGAGAAGCACACATCATTCACGGACGAGCAGCTGCGTGGCCCGTTCAAGCACTTCCGGCACGTCCACGAGTTCATCGACTGCGGCCATGAAACCGTGATGATCGACAAGATCAGCTTCGCCGCCCCGTGGGGCCCGCTGGGCTGGCTGGCGGAAAGACTCGTGCTGAGCTGGTACATGCCACGGCTGATCCGCAGCCGGAATAGTTTCCTTCTGGGAACCGTAGGCTGACTATTTCAAGACTTCAATGCGAGTATCCAGTTCATGGATCCATGCGGCACACGCGGCGTAGTCTTCGTCGCAGCCCGGAACGCCGCCGTGGACCGTCACCACCAGCTGGCCGCTCGTGTTCCGCGGATCCACCGGCAGCATCGCGTGCATGGAGCCGTCCGCCGGCATCTGCGCCTGGCTCTGGCCCTCTTGCGGTACTGGGGCATCCGTCACCGAGAATTCAAGATAGATCAGCTGCCCATCGCGCAGGTCCAGGTCGCATCCAGCAGGATCCACCACCACTTCGAGGTCTTCCCCCTGCAGCGCCCTTGCCGCCAACCAGATACGGCGTATTCAGTTCGCAGGATTCATCTTTTCCTGTATCGGGTAGGAGCATTGAGGCCACGATTCCAGTTGCGGCAACTCCCACCCGCCCGGCCAGGATCAAGGCCGTTCGTGTTACCCAACTGGCTATCTTGAGCATGCTGTCCCTCCCGCATCTTCTGCCACGCGTGGCCTGCCCGGTGGAGACGGGATGCCTCCGCAAACTGCCGCGCCGGAGCGAAAACCCCGGTCCGCACTAGGCTTGGGAGCATACCAAAGACGACAACTTGCGAGGTACTACTCCATGCAGCTCACCGGGGATGCTCCCGCTGCCCAGAAAGTCCGACAGTTGGCACTCGTTTTTTCGCATGTGCTTTCACCGGCGGCCTTGGCGACCTTGCTGCGGCTCTCAACGCCGCTGCGCCGCGCGCAGATGGGCTGGTCCGACGCGCTGGTCGCCGCCTTGTTCACCACGATCATCCCGTGGCTGGTGCTGCTGGCGGCGAAGCTGCGCGGCATGGTCACCGACATGCACGTGACGCAGCGGCGGCAGCGGCACCGGCTGTACGCGCTGGCTGCCGGGTCCATCCTCGGCGGCCTGCTGCTGCTTCAGGTCATGAATGCCGGCGCAGCGATGTTCCGCGAAGTTCTGGCGATCTTGCTTGGCCTGCTTGTCGTGTCGGTGGTCAATTTGTGGTGGAAGGTCTCCGTGCACCTGTCGGTGGGAACCTATGTGGCATTGCAGGCCGCCGACGGCATGGGCGGGTACATGCCTGTGGTCGTCGCCGGCATCGCGGTGCTGTCCTGGGCGCGGATCCGCAGCGGAGAGCACACCGCCTCACAGGTGTGCGGCGGTGTGCTGGTCGGCGTGGCGATCCACTATGCGAGCAATCTGCTCGGCACGGTATTGAATTAGGCGGCTGGGACGTTCACGGCGCTTGCGCTCACTCGGGCATCGGCAGCTTGGAAGAGTCCACCAGTCCCGCGTACTGCCATCCCGGATAACCCACGGGCCGCCCGACCAGGGTTCCGGCTTCCTCGGCGATCAGCGCGCCGGCGGCCCAGTCGTATTCCCGGGTGCCGAATTCGGCGTAGGCATCCAGCGCGCCCTCGGCCACCAGGCACAAGTCCAGCGCCGCAGAGCCCAGTCGGCGCACGTTCACGTAGTCCCCGATGACCTCTTGCAGCACCGATGCCTGGAATTCCCGGCGTTCGGGGTCGTAGCCGAAACCGGTAGCGAGGATTCGGGCCTCGGTGTCGGCCGGTCCGTGCAGCTGGGTGATCTTGCCGGTGTGCAGGTCCTGCTTCCAAGCGCCCAGCCCGCGTCCGGCGAAGTATTCGACGTGCAGCGCCGGGGCCACAATGGCAGCGGCCACCCAGCGCTCGATCCCGTCCTCGGTCTTCTCGCAGGCCGCCACCGATGAGCAGTAGTAGGCGATATTGCGCACGAAGTTCGTGGTGCCGTCCAGCGGATCGATGCTCCAGCGCAGGCCGCTGGGATTGGCCGGCCGGTCGCTGGGGTATTCCTCCCCGGTCAGCTCGTCATTCGGCCTTGTGGTCACGATGGTCGCCCGGATGGCTTCTTCCGCGGCGCGGTCGAAGTCGGTGACCCAGTCCCCCGCTGCGGACTTCTCATTGGTGTTGAACTTCGACTCGTCACGGCGGGCAAGGACCTCGGCGCCGGCTGCTGCCGCCCTGCGCGCCAGCAGCACCAGCGGATCGTGGGAAATGGCTCGATCCATGGCTTTATGCTCCTTCCGGTGCGGACAGCGCCGCTTCGCGGGCTGCATCCGGCCCCTGTTCGAGCAGGATGCCGAAACCGGCTTCATCGAGCACCGGCACCCCCAGCGACTGGGCCTTGTCCAGCTTGGATCCGGCGGCCTCGCCGGCCACCAGGAAATCGGTTTTCTTCGAGACGCTGCCGGTGGCCTTGCCGCCGCGTACGATGATCGCTTCCTTGGCGGTGTCGCGCGAGTAGTTCTCCAGCGTCCCGGTGACCACGATGGCCAGGCCTTCGAGGTTCTTGGTGATGTTCGCGTCGCGCTCGTCGACCATCTTCACCCCGGCCGCCTGCCAGGCGCTGACGATCTCGCGGTGCCAGTCGACCTTGAACCAATCGACCAGGGCCTCGGCGATGATGGAGCCCACCGAGTCGATCTGGCTCAGCTCCTCCACCGCGTTGCCGGCATCGATGACCTCAAGCAGCGCGTCCATGGAACCGTAGCGGGTGGCGATGGCGCGGGAGGCGTTGGGTCCGACATGGCGGATGGACAGCGCCACCAGCACCCGCCACAGCGGATTGCCCTTGGCCTTCTCCAGCTCGTCGAACAGCTTCTCGGTGCTCTTGGTCGGCACCGAGGGCTTCTTCGCGGTGGCCTTGGTGAAGAAGTAGGGCACCAGATCGAACCTGCCCGTTCCCTCCCCCTTGACCCGCTTTTCGCGCCAGACCTTGACCTCGGCCAGCTGATCCAGCTTGTCCTTCAGGTCGAAGAGCTCGGCTTCGTTGCGCAGCGGGCCCGGGCCCGCCGGCAGGATCAACCCGCCCTGGGTGGCCGGGTCCTCGCCCGGCCCGCTGGTCAGCGCGGCGGCGGCCTCGTAGCCCAGCGCCTCGATGTCCAGGGCGCTGCGTCCGCCCAGGTAGGCGACGCGTTCGGTGAGCTGCACCGGGCAGGATTCCGCGTTCAGGCAGCGGATGTCCACGTCGCCTTCCTTGGCCGGGGCCAGCGGCTGGCCGCAGGAGGGGCATTCGGTGGGCATGATGAAGTCGACTTCGGCGCCGTCGCGCAGCGCGAGCACCGGGCCGACGATCTCCGGGATCACGTCTCCCGCTTTGCGCAGGATGACGGTGTCCCCGATCTTCACGTTCTTGGCCTTGACGACCTCCTGGTTGTGCAGGGTCGCGCGGGCCACGGTGGACCCTGCCACCAGCACCGGTTCCATCACGCCGAAGGGGGTCACCCTGCCGGTGCGCCCGACCTGGACCTGGATGTCCAGCAGCTTGGTGTGCACTTCTTCCGGCGGGTACTTGTAGGCCACGGCCCAGCGCGGCACGCGCGAGGTGTAGCCCAGCTGCTCCTGGGTGGAGAGGTCGTCGACCTTCACCACGATGCCGTCGATGTCGTGGATCAGTTCATGGCGCTTCTCGCCGTGCTCGGCAATGAACTCCCTCACCTGGGCCAGCGACTCGACCACGCGGCCGTACGGGGACACCGGCAGTCCCCACTCGCGCATCAGCTCGTAGGCCTGGGACTGCTCGGTGATCGGGAAGTCGCGGCTGCGCCCCAGCCCGTGCACGAACATGCGCAGCGGGCGCTTGGCGGTCTGTTCCGGGTCCTTCTGGCGCAGCGAGCCGGCCGCGGCGTTGCGCGGGTTGGCCAGCGGCGCCTTGCCCTGCTCGATCAGCGCCTCGTTGTAGGCGTTGAAGTCGTCGGTGGCGATGAAGACCTCGCCGCGGACCTCGAATTCCGCTGGCCAGCCCGAACCGGAGAGCTGCTGCGGGATGTCGCTGATGGTCATGGCGTTGTGGGTGACGTCTTCGCCGGTAGTGCCGTCGCCGCGGGTGGCGGCGCGGACCAGCTTGCCGTCGCGGTAGGTGAGGTTCAGGGCCAGGCCGTCGATTTTCACCTCGCACAACCAGCGCACGGGAATCTGCGGGTGCAGGCGGTTGGCGTTGGCGCCGGCGCGTTCCAGCCAGGCATCCAATTCCCCCAGGGAGAACACGTCTTCCAGCGAGTACATGCGGCTGGCGTGGGTCACCGGGGCGAAGGCCGCGGACACCTCGCCGCCGACCTCCTGGGTGGGTGAATCCTGGCCCGCCAGGATGGGGTATTGGGCTTCGAGCAGTTCCAGCTCCTGGAACAACGCGTCGTATTCGGAGTCCGAGACCAGCGGGGCATCCTGCTGGTAGTAGGCTTCCCGATGCGTCCGGATTGCCTCGACAAGCTCGTCGTGTCGTTCACGCGCCGGTGCAGGCGGGGCGTTCGTGGTCTCAACTGGCGTTACGTCATTTTCACTCACGTATCCAATTGTGCCCCAGGGAGCCGACGGATTCACCACGCCCACACCACATTGCCAGAAGCCCTCCCCGGCCCGCCGACGTGGGCTTGCGGCGACTGGATCAGCGGCGGAGGGCGCGCCCGGGAACGGCGGCAGGAATCCAATGCCCTGAACCAGCGGCAGCGTGCGCCCCTGGCCCAGGAGCCGCCACGACGCCGGCGGGCCTACAGCGCCGGAGCCTGGGTTGCGGTTCCAGGCGGCACGGGGGGCGCCAGCACGTCGATGACAATCACAGCGATGTTGTCCCGCCCTCCGGCTTCCAGCGCGGCACCGGTCAGCACCTCGGCGGCAACTTCGCGGTCCTTGTAGCTGACCAGCAGGCTCTGCAGCAGGTCCTCGGTCAGCTCGCCGCTCAGCCCGTCCGAGCACAGCAGATAGCGGTCCCCGATGCGCGGCTGCAGCACGGTGATGTCCGGATGGCTTTCGGCCCCGGCGCCCAGCGCGCGGGTGATCAGGTTGCGGTGCGGGTGGTTCCGCGCCTCCAGCTCGGTGATCTGGCCGGCATCAACCATTTCCTGCACGGCAGAGTGGTCGCGGGTCAGCTGCTGCAGGGCCCCGTCGCGCAGACGGTAGCCGCGCGAGTCGCCCACGTTGACCAGCGCCAGGTTCGGCACTTCCTCGATAACAGGCATCGCGGCGGTGGCCGGGTCCTGTCCGCGGCGGTGGGCCTCAAGCATTTCCGGGGTGATCTTCGAAATGACGTCGGTGGTGCCCTGGGCCGCGAAGCCCTGGGTCCACGGAGGGATGGCCACCGGCGCGGTGACCGAGTCGCGGCCCTGCCCGGAGGCCTTGATCAGCACCAGCGCGCACAGCGTGGTGCCGCCGCGGGACTCCAGCGCCTCGCGGATGCGGTCATCGGCCAGCTGCACCTGCCGCTGGACCTGCTGCACGGTGGGCAGGCTCGGCACGGAGGTCTTGGCCGCGCGGGTGCACAGCTCTTCCATGGTCTCCACGGCCAGCTGGCTGGCTACTTCGCCGGCCTCGTGGCCGCCCATGCCGTCCGCCACCGCATAGGCCACCTGGCCCAGCAGGATGCGGTCCTGGTTCTCGGTGCGCCGCCGGCCCACGTCGGTGCGCCCGGCCGCGGCGAGGACGAAGGGGACGGACTGGGCTTCTGCGTGCATCAGTCCACCACCAATCCGGTGCCCTCGCCATGGGACAGTTCAAAGGGCTGGATCTCCCCGAAGCCGCGCACCGCGGTGATTTCCTGGGCGGTGAGCACGAACCGCGGATCGTTTTTCAGCGTATTGGCGGTCAGCGCGTCGGTGAGCACCGTGCCGGGTTCAGCCAGCGAGGTCAGCCGGGCGGCCATGTTCACCGTCGGTCCGTAGATGTCTCCCAGCCGGGAGAGGATGCGTCCCCAGACCACCGCGCCGCGGGTCTGCGGCAGCATTTCATCGGCTTCGAACTCCTGCGACAGCGCCAGCGCGATCCGGGCGCCTGCCTGCGGGGTTTCGGCCACGTACAGCACTTCGTCGCCGATGGTCTTGACCAGCCGGCCGCCGCCCACGGAGATGATCTCCGCGCTCTTGGATTCGAAGCGCTGCACCATCTTGGCCAGCGTGCGTTCGTTCATGCGCCGTGACAGCGAGGTGTAGGAGACCAGGTCCGCGAAACCCACCGCGCGGGCCAATGGCAGCGGGGTGTCGTCGTCCCCGCCCCCGCCCTGGTTGTAGGCGGCCACGCCGGCCTCGGCGCGCAGCGCCATGCGGTGCACCGCGGAGTTCAGCTGGCGGCGCCACGAGTAGAGCAGCAGGTTCTCGATCTGCGGGATCAGGTCCGGCAGCATGTCGAACAGCTGGCGCCTGGCCTGGCGGTCGGACATGTTCTGGTTGGCGATCATGTCCTCCACGAGCGCCTCGATCTGCCAGACCACCATGCGGTCGGTCATCTGGCCCACCGAACGCATCAGGGAGATGGCGGTTTCCTCGGTCAGCTGCCCTTCGCGCACCATGCCGACCATCGTGGCCAGCGCTTCCTCGTCACGCTTGGTGAAGAAAACGTCGTCGTCGCTGAGTTCCGGGAAGCCGATCGCGCGCCAGAGCTTGCGGGCCGAATGCAAGGAGATGCCGGCGTCGGCCGCCACCTCGCGGCGGCGCAGCTCGCGTTGCCCGCCGATCAGCTGGCGTTCCAAAGCCGCGACGGTGTCGCGGATGGCGTCGGGGGTGTGGGCCGGGACCTGCAGCGGTTTCTCCATGGCCTGGGCGAGTTCCAGGATCGGATCCGCTTCGGGGGCGGTCTCCACCGGGGCGTGTTCGCGGGCCTGGTGGGCCGCGACGGAGGCGGACTGCGGAGTGTCGGCCCGTGGCGTATTGCTGTGCTCGGTGCTCATGGAGCCATGCCCTCACTCTTGGATGCCTCGGTCTGCACCGGGGACTGGTTGTTGCGCAGGTTGGTTATCGCGTCGATGGCCAGGGACCTGAAGTACGGGACGGAGGGAACGTGGGCAATCCTGACGTAGCCATGGCCCAGCACGATATCCAAGGTGCCGGCGCGGGTCATGGCGTTCTGCTTCTTGGTGTGGGCAATCAGGTCGCGCACCGTATACAAACCCACCGACTGCAGCTTGCCGGAGGTGAAGGACGAGCGGAACAGGATCCGCTCGGTGGTCAGCACGATCCGGCTGCGCAGCCAGCGCACCCACGGGGCCACGCACCAGATCAGCGTCAGCGCCGCCCAGAGGACCAGCGTCACCACGACCCACAGTCCGGCGTTCTCCGCCAGCCAGGGCGAAAGGTCGGTGCGGCTGAGGTAGCCGAGCAGGAACGTGCAGACCACGGTCAGCAGCAGGAAAACGACAATTGGTTGTCTCAGCACTTTGGAATGTTCACGCGTCTTGATGATCACGCGTTCCCTCTCATGCAGCGGCACCTTCATCGTCAGTATCCTCGTCCCTCCTGCCCTGGTTGGTCCTTGAAGCCTCAGTTCTACTAATACTAGTCCCGGTACAGTTGCACTAGCAGGTTAGGCGTACTTTCCATCGGCGCGCCGCACATGGTGGACGTCCCCGGCCAGCACCCGGTGGGTGCGTGCGGCGCAGTCGCGCACCAGCAGCGCGCCGTCGGGTTCAAGGTCCACCGCTTGGCCTTCAAGCAGGCTCCCATCTGGGAATTCAACACGGACGTCGTGTCCGAGCGTAGCCAGCTTCGCGGCGACCATGCCAGCCAGGCTGGCCCCGGAGAAGCCATTCATCCCGGCCGCGGCATTGCCGCGGACTTCGCGGAAGGCGATATCCAGGGCGGCGAAGCGGCGCAGATAGCCGGTTAGCAGGGCGCTGCGCGACACCGGCGATCCGCTGGCCAGGCGCAGCGAGGTGGCGGTGGGGACCGGCAGCTCGGTGGCGTCCTGGTCCACGTTCATGCCGGTGCCGACCACCACGCCGAAGCCCTTCGGCGTGGAGACCAGCTGGGCCAGGATGCCGCAGATCTTCTTGTCCCCGGCCAGCACGTCGTTGGGCCACTTGATGCGGGCTGCCACCCCGGTGAGTTCTTCAACGACCTGGCACCAGGCCAGGGCCGCGAGCATGGTGTACCAGGACAGCGAGTCGGTGGGCATGCTTTCTCCAGGCACCGCGAGCACGCTGACGGTGAGGGAGGACCCGGCCGGGGTGACCCAGTCGCGGCCCAGCCGCCCCTTGCCCTGCTGCTGGTGCTCGGTGAAGTACACGCTCAGGTTCCCGGCCTGCCCGGAGGCGGCCAGGTCCGCCAGCTCGGTGTTGGTCGAGCCGGACGTTTCACGGATGCTGACCAGGCCCAGTCCCAGCTCGCCGGCGAGGGCGTCGAAGACGGCCGGATCCAGCGCGGCGCGGGCACATTGCTTCTCAATGCTCATGAAAACCACCCTAAGCCACGCGGGCCTGTGCGGCAGCTGGCTTTACAGGAAGATGTCTTCCACCAGCGGAACCTCGGGATCCAGCGCATAGCCGCTCAAGTCGTCGACCCCGGCCAGCTTCAGCACCTGGCCGTCGGTGAAGAAATTGCCGCTGACTCCGGCAGGATCGCTGGAGAGGATCGTCATGGCGGCGTCCGCAACGATGTCCGCGCTGCGCGCGCCGTGGACCATCTGCTGGCCGCCTGGCAGGTTGCGGATCGCGGCGGTGTCGATCAGCGTCTCCGGCCACAGGGAGTTCACCGCGATGCCGGCGTCCTTGAGCTCTTCGGCCAGGCCCAGCGTGGTCAGCGACATGCCGTACTTGGCCATGGTGTAGCCCAGGTGCATCCCTGCCCACTTGGGATCCAGGTTCAGCGGCGGGGAGAGCGTCAGGATGTGGGCGTGAGCGGACTCGCGCAGGTGCGGCAGCGCGGTCTTGGACAGCAGGAAGGTGCCGCGCACGTTGATGTCCTGCATGAGGTCGTAGCGTTTCATGTCCAGCTGGTCGGTTTTGGCCAGGTTGATCGCCGAGGCATTGTTCACCACGATGTCGATGCCGCCGAAGGCATCGATGGCTTGCTGCACCGCGCGCTGCACGTCCTCGTCCACCCGCACGTCGCCCACCACGGCCAGTCCTTTGCCACCGGCGTCGTTGATCTGCTGCACGGCGGTATGGATGGTGCCTTCCAGGCTTGGGTGCGGCGTGTCGGTTTTGGACAGCAGCACCACATTGGCACCCGCCCGGCCAGCGGCGGTCGCGATGGCCAGGCCGATGCCGCGGCTGCCGCCGCTCATCAGGATGGTGCGTCCGATCAGCCGGGAATGCTCGGGGGCGATGAGGGTTCGCGATTCAATAGTCATGTGATCTAGGTTACGGCAGATGGGGCGCGCAAGCTACTGTTGAGTAACTTATTCTGGGGTGGGTCATGCTCAGGATTGCCCCAATTTGTAAGATTCCTACAAACAAACTGGCTGTTTTCCCAGTTAGACTGGCTTGGTTGGCAATTTTCTTGTGCCATTCCTACACATTGAGACCGATCCGAGGGAGACCAGGGCATGACGCAGGGCCGTACCGAGGCAGACGAAGCAATCGACCTGTCCACCACCGCCGGCAAGCTCGCTGAGTTCCGCCGCCGCCAAAAGCTCTCCGAAGCACCCAGTGGACAGGCAGCCGTCGAGAAGCAGCATGCGCGCGGCAAGCACACCGCCCGCGAGCGCATTGAGATGCTGCTGGACGAGGGTTCCTTCGTAGAATTCGATGCCTTGGCAGTCCACCGCTCGACCGCCTTCGGCATGGAGAAGAAGAAGCCGATGGGCGACGGCCTGGTCTCCGGCTACGGCACCGTGGACGGCCGCCAGGTCGCCGTCTACTCGCAGGACTTCACCGTCTACGGTGGTTCCCTCTCGCAGGTCAACGGCGAGAAGATCGTCAAGGTCCAGGAATTCGCGCTGCGCAATTCCTGCCCGGTCATCGGCATCCTGGACGGCGGCGGCGCCCGCATTCAGGAAGGCGTGGCCTCCCTGGCCATGTTCGCGGACATCTTCCGCAACAACGTGCACGCCTCCGGGGTGGTCCCGCAGATCTCGCTGATCATGGGCCCGAGCGCCGGCGGCGCCGCCTACTCCCCCGCGCTGACCGACTACGTGATCATGGTCGACAAGACCAGCCACATGTTCATCACCGGACCTGACGTCATCAAGACCGTCACCGGCGAGGAAATCGATATGGAGACCCTGGGCGGCGCGCGCCAGCACAACGCCAACACCGGCACCGCCACCTATCTGGCCGCCGATGAGGAAGACGCCATCGAGTTCTGCAAGGACCTGCTGGACTACCTGCCCTCCTCCAACCTCTCCGATGCGCTGATCGCCGAATTCGACGAAGAGCTGGAAGTCACCGAGGACGACCTGGAACTGGACACCCTGATCCCGGACTCGGCCAACCAGCCCTACGACATGCGCACCGTCATCGAGTCCGTGGTGGACGACGGGCAGTTCTTCGAGATGCAAGCGCTGTACGCGCCCAACGTGCTGATCGGCTACGCCCGCATCGAGGGCCGCACCGTAGGCCTGGTGGCCAACCAGCCGATGCAGTTCGCCGGCACCCTGGACATCAACGCCTCGGAGAAGGCGGCGCGCTTCGTGCGCCACTGCGACGCCTTCAACATCCCGATCGTGACCCTGGTGGACGTGCCGGGCTTCCTGCCCGGCAAGGACCAGGAATTCCAGGGCATCATCCGCCGCGGCGCCAAGCTGCTCTTCGCCTACGCCGAGGCCACCGTGCCGAAGCTGACCGTGATCACCCGCAAGGCCTACGGCGGAGCGTACATCGTGATGGGCTCCAAGAAGCTGGGCGCGGATCTGAACCTTGCCTGGCCTACCGCGCAGATCGGCGTGATGGGCGCGCAGGGCGCTGTCAACATCCTGTACCGCCGCGACCTGGCGGCGGTGGAGGCCGAGGGCGGAGACGTCGAGGCGCGCCGCAAGCAGATCATCGACGACTACGAGGCCGAGCTGCTCAACCCCTACCAGGCCGCCGAGCTTGGCTACGTGGACGCGGTCATCGCACCGAGCGAGACCCGCCTGCAGCTGGTGCGCGGGCTGCGCGCGTTGCGCGAGAAGCACGCCACCCTGCCTCCGAAGAAGCACGGCAACATCCCGCTGTAAGGACCCAACGGCACACACCCTTCTTCCACGACGCACAAGGAGTTCTCCCATGGATCAGCAGGCCCACGCCTCCGCTGCCGCGCAGCTGACCGTCACCCGCGGCAACCCGACGCCCGAAGAGCTGGCCGCGGTGACCGCGTTGCTGATGGCGCTGGACTGCCAGGAGCAGCAGACCGCACGCGCCGTGCCGGCGGCCAAGCGCGTGACGCGCTTGCGCAAGCGGAATGCGCTGAGCACCCCGCGCCTGTCCTGGAACCTGGGACGCCGCTAAGCACGCCAGCGACAAGAATGCGGGAGCACCTTTTTGGATGCTCCGGCATTCTTGTCTGCACTATGACTGCATGGCCGCTTGGTGCCGGTGGCAATATTGCGTCACAGCGCCGCGGCGAACGTCCCCAGCATCCGGCGCATGGCATCGCGCCGCACCTCGAAGGTCTGCGGGGAGTTGTAGATCAACTCGACCTGCAGGCTGTCGACCACTCCGAGAAACGCCTCGGCCAGCAGAATCGCCCGGTCCTCCGCGAGGTTCGAGTCAAGGCCTTCCATAAAGGCCGCCCGAAGCTCGGACTCGTAGCCGCGGTACTTCTCGATGACCTGCTCGCGCAGGGCCACCGGCGGCGCGTAGACGGTCCGCAGCAGGAATTGGAAGTGCGGCGAACCGTCATAGCGCTCCTGGAGCCCGGAGATATAGCCGTCTCCCGGAACCTCCGAAGACCCGCCCCCTGCGGCCAGGGCCGCGCGGGCCACCACTTTCTCCTCGTCCAGCGCGGTTTCCAGCACCTGCAGGAACAACGCGTCCTTGCCGGCGAAGTGCGCATACAGCGAGGGCTTGCGCATGCCCGCCCCCTCGGCGATGGCTGCCAGGGACGAGGCGTCGTAGCCGAACTGGGCGAAGTGCTTGACCGCGACGTCGCAGATCTTCTGGGCCGAGGGGGAAAGTGACATGGTGCGCTGAGTGCTCCGCTTGATCCGTGCTCGTGGTTCCTAGTGGCTTTCCAAATCGGTCAGCACCGGCGCCCGCTTGGCGCTGATACCCACAATAACAAGAGCCGCCGCCGCGCCCGCCATCAGGAATCCCAGCCAGGCAGGAACCCCGGCTTCGACCGCGAGGCCGGACAGCGGGGTGGCCGCCGAGGAAATGGTCAGCTGCAGCGCGCCGAGCAGGGCGGCGGTTGAACCCAGCGAAACGTCCTGCGAGCCCATGGCCAACGCCATCAGCGTCGACTCGGCAACCCCCAAGCCGAACAGGGAGAGGAACATGCCAGCCACGATGCCGCCCAGCCCCAGCCCGGCCGCATGCAGGGCGAAGGCCAGCACCGCCCCGCCCAGCACCAGCGCGGTGCCGATGAACGCGAGCTTGGCCGCGCCCCAGCGGGAAACCATCCGCCCGGTGACAATGGCGCCGAGCATCACTGCCAGCCCGGTGCAGCCGAAGAGCAGCCCGAACTGCCCTGCGTCCAGGCCGAACTCGCCCTGGTAGACGAACGGCGCGCCGCCGATGTAGCCGAACAGGAAAAAGAAGACCAAGGACAGCCCGAGCGTGGGCAGCAGGAAGGCAGGGTCCTTGGCGATGCGCGCGTAGGTGCGCAGGATTTCCCTCGGGCGAAGCTGGATCCGCGAGGACTTGGGAAGGGTTTCGGGCATGGTGAAGGTGGTGTTCACGGTGGCGATGGCGGTCAGGCCGGCCAGAACCAAAAACACCATGCGCCAGCCGAAGTGCTGGTCGATGAATCCGCCGGCGGTCGGTGCCAGAACCGGCACCAAACCCTCGATGGTCATCAGCAGGGCGAACAACTGCGCCGCCCGCACCCCTTGGGCTGCGTCGCGCACCATGCTCAGCGCCACCACCAAGGTGAGCGCCGCGGCCAGCCCCTGCAGGGCACGAGCTCCGAGCAGAACCTCTAGGCTCGGGCTGCCGGCCGCCCACAAGGAAGCTGCAAGGAAAGCCACCAGCGCCGCCAGCAACGGCTTGCGCCGGCCAAAGGCATCGGTGAGCGGGCCGAAGACCAGCTGCCCGACACCCATGGCGAGCAGGTAGACCGTCAAGGTCAGTTGGCCCATGGATTCGGTGCCCTTCAGGTCCGCGACGATGTCGGGAAGGGACGCAAGGTACATATCGGTGCCGGCTGGCCCCAGGATGGTGACCAGAGCCAGCGAGATGGCGAACCAGGCACCGACCTTGGCGGCGGTCTGGGTTGTGGGCATCTGCTTCTCCTCAAAAAGGTTGACGCGAGGTGATTCTCGATTCCTACCTACCGATAGGTAGGCAATAGTTAACCACCATAGCTCCGTTTCCTCCGAGGCGCCATTCAGACGCCGGTGGGCACCGTCGATTCATTTTCACTTCATCTCTTCAACATCTGTTTCAGATCAACTAGGCTTGCCGCATGAACAACGAGACATCCCCTCGCGCCGCCACGGCCATCGACGCCGTAGCAGATCAACACTTCGAGCACACCCTGCGGATCTACCCGGACCTCGGGGCGGAACTCGGACTGCCCGGATACGAAAGCCTGTACGGCGACTACTCTCCCGAGGGAACCCGGCGCTACGCCGAGGCCGCCCGCAACACATTGGCCAAGCTCGGAGAGCTGCAGCCCGTGGACGACGTCGACAAGGTCACCCTCGATGCCATGCAGGAACGCCTGGGGCTGGAGTTGGAGATCATTGCCACCGGCCGCACCGAACTGAACAACATCGCCTGCCCGGCCCAGGAGATCCGCGCAATCTTCGACCTCATGCCGCAGGACTCGGCCGAGGACTTCGGGCATATCGCCCGGCGACTGGCGAATCTGCCGGCCGCCATGGACGGCTACATCGAGTCCCTGCGCGACTCTGCTTCCAAGGGGCTGGTCGCCGCACGCCGCCAGGTGAAGATCGTCATGGAGCAGTCGACGGACTACGCCAAGGACGGCGGTTTCTTCGACGAGCTGGCGGCTGACGGGGCCAAGCTGGATGCCTCGCTGAGCGAAGCCCTGGCCTCCGGCGCCGACGCATCCAAGGCTGCCTACCGCAAACTAGCCTCGGTCCTGGAAGAGGAGCTACTGCCCGCGGCCCCGGCCAAGGACGCCGTGGGACGCGAGCAGTATGCCCTCGCCTCGCGCGATTTCCTGGGCGCCGAAGTCGATCTCGAGGAGACCTACGCCTGGGGCGTCGAGGAGCTGGGCAGGATCATCGCCGAGCAGGAACGCGTGGCGCAGCAGATCAAGCCCGGTGCCTCCATCGCGGAGGCCAAGGAGATCCTGAACGCGGATCCGGAGCGCAAGCTGGCCGGTAAGGACGCGCTGCGCGAATGGATGCAGTCCAAGGCGGACGCCGCGGTCCGGGACCTGGCCGGAACACACTTCGACATCCCGGCGCCGATGGACCGCATCGAGTGCATGATCGCCCCGACCGAGGACGGCGGCATCTACTACACCGGCCCGTCCGAGGACTTCTCCCGCCCCGGACGCATGTGGTGGTCCATTCCGCCGGGCGAGGACGAGTTCACCACCTGGTCCGAACTCACCACGGTGTACCACGAGGGCGTTCCGGGCCACCACCTGCAGATCGGCACCGCGCAACTGCAGGCGGACACGCTGAACAAGTGGCGCCGCAACCTGTGCTGGGTTTCCGGACACGGCGAAGGCTGGGCCCTGTACTCGGAGCGGCTGATGCAGCAGCTGGGCTACCTGGACGACCCTGGAGACTACATGGGAATGCTCGGCGCGCAGCGGATGCGCGCGGCCCGCGTGGTCTTCGACATCGGTGTGCATCTCGAGCTGGAGATCCCCGCCGCATGGGGCGAAGGAATCTGGACTCCGGAGAAGGGCTACGACTTCCTGCGCGCCAACTTCGACGATTCCCCCGGACAGCTGGACTTCGAATTCACGCGCTACCTGGGCTGGCCGGGGCAGGCTCCGAGCTACAAGGTCGGGCAGCGCCTGTGGGAGCAGATCCGCGATGAGCTGGCCGCCCGCGAGGGCGAAAACTTCGATGTGCGGGCCTTCCACACCCGGGCGCTGAAGCTGGGTTCCGTCGGCCTGGACACGCTCAAGCGCGCACTGCTGGACGGCTGAGAAACCGCCGGAAAACTTATATGAATGCGACAGGGTTCCCTCGACCACGCGGTCGAGGGAACCCTGTCGCCGTTTGCGGACTGCCGCGAATTCAGTCCTTGTAGTTGGACAGCTGGATTAGGTTGCCGCAGGTGTCATCGAAGACCGCGGTGGTGACCGGACCCATTTCCGTGGGCGGCTGGGTGAAGACGACACCCAGGGCAAGCATCCGCTCGTATTCGGCGTTGACATCCTCCACGGCAAAGGACGTGAACGGGATGCCGTCGCTGACCAGTGCTTCGCGGAACGGAGCCACCGCCGGGTGGCCGGAGGGCTCCAGCAGCAGCTCGGGACCGGCGAGCGCATCCGGCGAGGTCAGCGTCAGCCAGCTGTCCTCCCCCACCGGGATGTCGTGCTTGACCACGAAACCCAGCACCTTGGTATAGAACTCGCGCGCCTTGGCTTGGTCGTCGACAAAGACGCTGGTGATATAGATCTTCATTGGTTCGTCCCTTGGTCGTTGGTATGGGTTTGCGGCCACCGTTCGGCGATCTCCCGCAGCGGAGCGGTATCCAGGTGGTGCAACTTATAGCGGCCCTCCCGGCGCGAGATGACCAGACCGGCTTCTTCCAGCACCGCCAGATGCTGCGAGACGGCCTGCCGGCTCATGGCCAGCTCGTGGATCATGGCCAGCCGCCCGCAGATTTCGAACAGGGTCTGGCCATCGCGCTGTGCGAGTTCGTCCATGATGATGCGCCGCGTGCTGTCTGCCAGAGCCTTGAATAGATCCGCCATGCAACGAGAATAGGCAAGCATCCACTTGCCTGTCAATGTTCGCGGCGAGGCTTTTCCCGCTTAGCGGAGACCTGTTGGCCGGAGCGCCGCGTTGTCAACCACCACCCGCGTTTAGCGTGTAGCGCTCACGTTTCATGCCGTCTAATCCAGCCGTCATATTTCGAAATCCCGGCAGGAAATTCCCCACTTGGCAGTGATCCGCGGCTCAATCCCGCTTTCCATGGGCGTTACAAATCACAGGAAATCCGCATTCGTCATGTTGCGTAACAGAAACTGCGCGCCCCGGGAATTTAAGGCCTACGGTGTGTGACATGTCAAAAACCGCACCTTCTTCCCGACTACCACGTTGGATGACAAGCTTTGGGCCGCAGATCATCGCGGCTCTCATTGTCGGCCTGCTGCTCGGCCTGGCCGCCAAGTACACCGGCAGCACTGCCGAACAGCCCAACGGTCTGGGTGAAGCACTGCAGATCATTGGCTCAAGCTACGTGGCCCTTCTGCGCACGGCGGTCATACCGCTGATCTTCTTCGCTGTGGTCGCCTCGATTGCAAACCTCTCCAAGGTCACCAACGCGGCCCGACTGGCCTGGCAGACCCTGCTGTGGTTCGGCATCACCGCGCTGATCTCCGTGACCATCGGCATGGCCCTCGGACTGGTCTTCCAGCCGGGAGCCAACACCGGGCAAGGAACCCCGGAAGAGTACACCGGCAAGACCGGCGACTGGCTGGGCTTCCTCACTGGGTTGATCCCGTCGAACTTCCTGGGCCTGGGCGCCAGCACCCGGATGGAGGACGGCGTCGCCAGCACCTCGGTCAGCTTCAACGTGCTGCAGATCCTGGTGATCGCCATCGCCGTGGGCGTGGCGGCGCTGAAGGTCGGCAAGGCCGCCGAGCCGTTCCTGAACTTCTCCGCATCGATCCTGGCCATCATCCAGAAGGTGCTGTGGTGGATCATCCGTCTCGCGCCAATCGGCACCGTGGGCCTGATCGGCAACGCCGTCGCCACCTACGGCTGGGACACCATCGGCGCCCTGGGCAAGTTCACCCTGGCGATCTACGTCGGCCTGGCCCTGGTGCTCTTCGCGCTCTACCCGGTCCTGGTCCGCCTGCACGGCCTGTCCATCAAGCAGTACTTCTCCGGCGTCTGGCCGGCGGTCCAGCTGGGCTTCGTCTCACGCTCCTCGATCGGCACCCTGCCGCTGACCCAGCGCGTGACCGAGCGCAACCTCGGCGTGCCCTCGGGCTACGCTTCCTTCGCCGTGCCGCTGGGCGCCACCACCAAGATGGACGGCTGCGCCGCGATCTACCCGGCGATCTCCGCGATCTTCGTGGCCCAGTTCTTCCAGATCGACCTGACGCTGGCCGACTACCTGCTGATCGCCCTGGTTTCGGTTCTGGGCTCGGCGGCCACTGCTGGCACCACCGGCGCCATCGTGATGCTGACCCTGACGCTGTCAACCCTGGGCCTGCCGCTGGCCGGCGTCGGTCTGCTGCTGGCCGTGGATCCGATCGTGGACATGGGCCGCACCGCGGTCAACGTCGCCGGGCAGGCGCTGGTCCCGACCATCGTCGCCAAGCGCGAAGGCATCCTGGATCTGGACCTCTACAACGCGCCGCGCAACGGGAATCCGTTCGCCGAGGACAACCTGTCCGAGGAACTGGAGCGAGCCAAGGCCTAGCTACCGAATATTCGCCGTCGTTTGACCACCAAACCCTTCGGGGTTTGGTGGTCACTTCGGTTAAGCCCCCCCAGAGCTCTTGCCGGGAAATGGCAAAGCGATGTCAAGGCAATAAAAGTATCCAAATTGTTACAGGTCACACACGAAATCGACTATAAGATTCAGCTTGTGACGACCATCGAACAGAGCGAAGATCCGGTAGCTCCCGCGCATTCCCAGGCAAGCTTCCGAACCCGGCTGCAGAATTTTGGACGGCCCCCACGTGTCATGGGATTGGACCTGGCTCGCGGCTTGGCAATTCTGGGAATGGTCGTCGCGCACCTTGATATGCCCGAAGAAGTCGACTTGTTCGCACCGGGCACCTGGGGCGCGTTGGCCAACGGCCGGTCTTCTCTCCTTTTCGCCCTGCTGGCGGGCATCTCCATCAGCCTCATGACAAGAGGCAGGTCGCGCCCCTCGGCTGCTGAGCTCCCCCATATCAGGCTTGCCATGTTGGGTCGAGGCGCCTTCATCTTTGCCATTGGCTTGGTTCTAGAATTGCTGAACACTCCCATCGCGGTGATCTTGACGATCTACGGAGTGCTTTACGTAGCGGCAATACCCTTTCTACGTTGGAGCGCAGGCAAACTATTGGTGTTGTCGGTTATTTGCGCTGTACTGGGCCCCGCCACACTAGCAGTGTTGAAGACCGTCCTCTTGGAACCCTCCGCCCCCGGAGTCATGCTGACGTTCTTCGGCATCTACTCGGCCGCCGCCTGGCTGGCGCTGATCTTTGCGGGGATGGCCATTGGACAATTCCGACTTGCCTCAGCAGCCACGGCCGGCAAGCTCCTGGCCGCGGGAATGGTGCTGGCATTCATCGGCTATGGTGCAGCCCTCATCCCCGCGCCGGGATCCGTCACGCCATTCTTGGAAGAAAGCTTTGACGGTGAGGAGCTGATCGGTGATTCCAGCATGCCAATGCCCGAGTATGTGCCGGCAGAGAAACTCGATCTGGGCGGGATGTACTGTGAAGGCGAGCCCGGTTCCTACGTGAGCTGCGTGCCGCCGGAGGAGGTCCCCGAGCGGCAAAGCATGGATGAGCCGGGGCTTTCTTCAGACCAATGGCCCGATAGCTCCTCCTACGATGCTTCGTATTTCTCCGGCATAGGCTGGGCAGAGCTTGCGCAGACAATCAGCCCCGAAGAAATCGGGGCCTCCGCATGGCTGGCGTTTTTCAGCGCAGAACCGCACTCCGGTGCCACTGCGGAAATTATCGGCTCGGGCGGGTTCGCCCTCATCGTTCTCGGCCTGTGTCTTCTGGTTGCTGCGCCGCTGCGCTGGATAGCTCTGCCCGTGGCCGCCATGGGCTCGATGCCGCTGACCGCCTACTGCGCCCATCTGGTCAGCTATTTTATTGCTGCCGGGCCCGGGGGCATGCTCATGTCGGATACGGCCTTGCCCCTCACCGTGATGGCGCTGTTGATCGGAAGCACCCTCTGGGCCATTTTCCTGGGACGCGGTCCGCTGGAACGGCTGGCCGGCTTGTCAGCCCGTGCTATGGCTGGAGCCCCCAATCCAGTTCAGACCGGCAACCGCACCACGGAATAGCCGAAATCATCAGTGCCGCAATGCACGTTGCACTCATTTTTTTGCACAGAGTGCAACTTTGCACGTAGTGTAAGTATGTGACTTCCCTCAGCGTCGGCAATCGCCGCGAAAAAAACAAGCAAGCCACCCTGCAGGCGATCGTCGCCGCCGCATCGGATCTCCTTCACGAGGGGCACGGCGCCGGCATCACCGCCACGCAGATCGCGGAGGCCGCCGGCATTTCCCGGCGCACGCTGTTCAACTACTTCCCCACGGTGGACGCGATCCTGTCCTACCCGCTGCATGCGGTGCTGGAAACCATGGTCGAGTCGATCAACGAGCTGACCGACACGATGCCGCTGATCGAGGCCATCGTGCTGGCGCTGAAATCCGACGAGGTCGCCAAGCTCCTGGGCCAGGTCGCCTTGTTCGGCGCCTATCTCAAGACAGATTCCCCGACCGGCTGCTACCCGGCCAACATGGACGAATGGCAGATCGCTACCACGGATGTCATCCAGCGGGTCGCCCGCCGTTATCCGCAGGCCGACAGCTTCTCCATCCGCGTGTTCACCCACGCCATCCTGGGCGCCGGACAGGCAGCCTTCGATGAATGGATCGAACGGCTCCCGAGCCCCAACGGATCCCCCATGGAACTCTCCGACGAGCTGGTCGCCGAGTTCCACCACCTGATCACCCAGGCGATGAAAACCCTCGACGAGGGATTCGCCGCCCTGCCCACCACCGCCGCGCTACCACTCCAGGAAGACTGATCCCATGGCTTCAATGCTCTACCGCCTCGCCCGGTGGGCTCATCGGCACCACTACCGCGTCATCGCGATGTGGCTGGCCGCATTCATTTTCATCGGCGTTTCCGCCAGCCTCTTCATGGGGCAGCTGTCCAACACCTTCACCATCCCGGGCACCGAAACCCAGCGCACCCTGGACCGGATGAAGGAAGAGCTGCCGGATCTCGCCGGCGGCTCGGGCTCCATCGTGTTCCGCGAAAGCTCGGGCAAACCGCTGAACGAAGCGCAGAAGCAGTCGATTGCCGACTCGCTGGAGCAGCTGGGCCTGCACCCGCAGGTGGTGGACGCCACGAGCCCGTTCAAGCTGCAGGAGCAGCTTGACGATGCAAAGCCTGAGCTGGACAAGGCGCAGCAGAAGCTGGTCGACGGGCAGAAGAAGCTGGACGACGGCAAAAAGCAGATCGCCGACGGCAAGCAGCAGCTGGCAGACGCCAAGCAGGACATCACCGACGGCTGGGCCGAGTACAACAAGGGCCAGGACCAGATCGCCGCCGGGCAGCCGCAGATCGATGCGGCCGCGGCCCAGCTGGCCACCGGCCGCGCCGAGCTGGAGCGGGCCGAAGCGCAGCTGACCGACGGCCAGGCGCAGCTGGATGCAGGGCAGAAGAAGTACGACGCGGGCCTGCAGGAGTACAACGCCGGCCGCGCGCAGTACGACAAGGGACTAAAGCAGTTCCAGGCCGGAGAGAAGAAGCTCGACGCCGCCCAGGCCAAGATCGATGCCGGCGAGAAGGAATACGCCGCCGGCATGGATGCCATCCTGCAAGGCCAGCCTCGCGACAAGGTCGAAGCGCAGCTCGGGCAGGGCAAGACGCAGGCCACCGCCGGGCTGAAGGAAGCCGATCAGAAGCTCGCTGAATTCAATGCGGGAATCGCCCAGCTTGAACAGCAAATTCCGGTCCTCAAGGACCAGCTCGCAGCTGCAGAGCTAGCAGGCGACGTTGAGAAAATTACCGAGCTGAAGACCGCTCTCGCCACCGCAGAAGGCACTCTGGCCGGAATGAAGCAGCAGCGTCCGCAGGTCGAAGCAGCCGTACAGGAAGGCAAGGCCGAAGCCAATGCGGCACTTGCCGACATTGCCAAAGCCGAGGAGGGCTTGGCCAAGCTGGACGCCGCCCGCAAACAGCTGGATGCCGGTGCCGCGGAGCTGAAGACCGGCCAGGCTGAACTGGATAAGAACCGCGGGAAGCTCGTATCCGCCAAGGCCGAACTGACCGGAGCGAAGTCCCAGCTGGACGCCGCCAAGTCGGAGCTCGCCGCCAACCGCGCCAAGCTGAACAGCGGCTGGGCCGAACTGCGCGCAGGCAAGTCCCAACTGGCTGCCGGACAGGCCGAATTCGACAAGAAAAAGGCGGAGTTCGTAGCCGGCAAGGCCGAGCTGGCCGCGGCCAAGACCAAGCTTGAAGAAGGCGAAGCGACCGTCAAGGAAAAGACCGCCGAGCTGGAGCAGGCGGAAAAGGACATTGTCACCGCCGAGAAGGACCTGGAATCAGGTCGGGCCGAGCTTGAGTTCGCTTCCCGCCAGGTCAACTCCAGCAATGGCATGCGTTTCGTTTCCGAGGACGGCAGCACCGCCGTCGCGCAGGTGACCTTCAAAGTGCAGACCGATGCGCTGACCACCTCCGAACGAGACATGATCACCGCCATCGCCGCCGGCCCGCAGGCCAACGGCGTCGAGGTGCTGTTCTCCAAGGAGATCCTGCAGGACATGTCCTCGATCTTCGGCGCGGCCGAAGTCATCGGCGTGGTGATTGCCGCGATCGTGCTGTTGGCAATGCTGGGCACGCTGGTCGCCGCCGGGCTGCCGCTGCTGCTGGCCATCCTCGGCGTCGGTGCCGGCGTGGGCACCACCCTGGCGTTCTCCTCGCTGATCGACATGGCCTCGATTACCCCCGCGCTGGCGCTCATGCTGGGTCTCGCGGTGGGCATCGACTACGCGCTGTTCATCATCCACCGGCACCGGTCCCAGCTGCTGGGCGGCATGGACGTGGGCGAATCCATCGCGCGCGCCGTGGGCACCAGCGGCAACGCGGTGGTCTTCGCCGGCCTGACCGTGATCATCGCGCTGGCCGCGCTGACCGTGCCGGGCTTGCCGTTCCTGAGCGTGCTGGGCCTCTCGGCCGCGTTCACCGTGCTCTGCTCGGTGCTGCTGAACATCACCCTGCTGCCGGCGCTGCTGTCGCTGGCCGGCAACCGGCTGGTCTCCAAGCGGGCCCGTGCCAAGGCCGCCGCCGAAGCGGAGAACCCGACCATCAAGGAACCGATCTCCTCGCGCTGGGTGCGCACGGTGACCAAGGTGGCCATCCCGGCCGTCCTGCTGGTGGTTGTGGTGCTCGGCGCCATCGCCCTGCCCTCGGCCCAGATGCGCACCGCGCTGCCGGACGGCAGTGCCGAGCCGGCCGACTCGCAGGCCTTCCAGGCCTTCGAGCAGACCAGCGACAAGTTCGGCGCCGGCTACAACGGCCCGCTGCTGGTCCTCGCGGACTTGCCGGAAGGACTGTCACAGCGCGACGCCGACACCATGTCGCTGGACGTGGCGGATATGCTGCGCGACTACGACGGAGTGGTGGCTGCCATCCCCGTGACCATGACCGAGGACCGCACGCTGTCAGCAATCCAGGTCATCCCGACCGACGGCCCGTCCTCGGAAGCCACCGAGGCGCTGGTACACCAGCTGCGCGCGGACTACTCGAAGTTCCATGACGCCACCGGCGCCACGATCTCGCTGACCGGCCAAGTGGCCGCCCAGATCGACGTGTCGGAGAAGGTCACCGAGGCGCTGGTTCCGTACCTGGCCATCGTGGTGGGCCTGTCGCTGATCCTGCTGCTGCTCGTCTTCCGTTCAGTGGTGGTGCCGGTGCTGGCCACCGGCGGGTTCCTGCTGTCGCTGGCCGCGGCCTTCGGCGCCAGCGTCATGGTCTACCAGTTCGGCTGGATGGGCAGCGTCTTCGACGTGAACGTGCCCGGCCCGCTGCTCAGCTTCCTGCCGATCCTGCTGACCGGCATCCTGTTCGGTCTGGCCATGGACTACCAGGTCTTCCTGGTCTCGGCGATGCGCGAGCGCTTCGCCCATGGCGAGCCTGCCCGCGATGCGGTGCGCTCAGGATTCTCCATGGCGGCCCCGGTGGTCACCGCGGCCGCGCTGATCATGATCTCGGTATTCGCCGGCTTCGTGTTCTCGCACCTGTCCATGATCCGCCCGCTGGGCTTCGCCCTGGCGGTGGGTGTGCTCTTCGACGCCTTCGTGGTGCGCATGACGCTGATCCCGGCGCTCATGCACCTGCTCGGCGACAAAGCCTGGTACCTTCCGAAGTGGCTGGACAAGATCCTGCCGGACGTCGACGTGGAAGGCTCCAAGCTGAACGCCATGCTTGAGGCCGAGGACAACAACAACCCGCATGGCGGCGCCGCCGGCGCCAAGGAGGATGTCACCGTATGAGTGAAGTCGTAGAGACTCCGGCGCGCTTGCTGCTCGCCTCCGCGTCCTGGGGCCGCAAGAAGGTGCTCACCGATGCAGGTCTGGCGTTCGATACCCAGGTGTCGAATGTCGATGAGGATGCAGTGCTCCAGTCCGCAGTGGACGAGCTCGGCCCGCGGACTCCTGCGCAAACAGCGTTGCTGCTGGCCAAGGCCAAGGCGGAGGATGTCGCAGCCGCCGACCACCGGGAAGGCACCCTGGTGCTCGGCTGCGATTCGGTGTTCGAGCTGGACGGCGTGGCCTACGGCAAACCGCACACTCCCGAGGTGGCGCGCGAGCGCTGGCAGCAGCTGAGCGGTTCGACCGGAGTCCTGCACTCGGGCCACTGGCTCATCGACACGGCCAACCCGGAGGCGGCCCAGGGCAGAATCTCCTCCACCGTGGTGCATTTTTCCAAGGTCAGCGAGGCGGAGATCGAAGCCTACGTGGCCAGCGGGGAGCCGCTGCCCTGCGCCGGGGCATTCACCATTGACGGACTGGCGGCTTCCTTCATCGAGTCAATCGAGGGAAATTTCCAGAACGTTGTGGGGCTGGACGTTTCCACGCTTCGCGCCCTGCTGGGCCAAGCGGGAGTGCAGATCATCGACCTCTGGAAGTAGCATCCAGCTAGATCACCACAAAGCGGAGCCTGCCACGAATTCTTCGTGGCAGGCTCCGCTTTGTGGTTCGGTCAGGGACCCCTGATGAAGATGTTCTCGTGGATTTGCTGCCATCCCTTGGACTCGTAATTGCGGATCTCGGCGTCATTGCGCACGAGTGCCGTGTGGCCCTCGGGCGTTGAAAATTCGACGATAAAATCTGTTCCGCCCAGCCCGCCGCATCCACCCATCGCCCCTTCACTGGGATCAGCGTGATCGAATTTGAACAGGCATGCCATCTTTTGGTCTTCGGAGGTGGCGACGTAGTAGTCCAAGTCATTGTGGCTGGCCAGCAGCCTGGACGTGTCAACGGCCATGCCGCTGTCGGAAAGCAATGCCTGGTCGCCGGGCCAACGGTCTTCTTCCTGCGCCTGCTGGTGGATGGCGGGAATGCCCGAACCGCTTGCGCAGGCGGCGAGCATTGCGACGCTCATGCCGAGCAGCAGGGCCGGGCCAAGAAAACGGATTCTCACTAGGCATGCTCCTTAGTTCCCGTTGACCAGAGCCTATCGGAGAGCGTGAGGACAGCGTTTGATTGCTCGAAAACGAGTCAGAATCGTTACCTCGTTGGCGGCTGGTTGCTGGAACAATCACCGGGTATCCCCCGGCCGCAGGCAGCGGTTATCGTCTCCAGGTGTCGGCGTCTAGCTGCGGCCCGGTGTGAGCAGTCCCGGTAGTTGCGCGCGGCGGCAAGTGCTGTCATTGCACCGACCTGCTGCCTGAACTAGATAGCATGGCTGTAGGAATCCTATTCCCTTCAGAAAGTACCTAGATCTTGAACGTCCAACGACGATTCACCTTGCCAGCGGTAGCCACCGCTGCGGCGCTGGTGTTGACCAGCTGCGGCAGCGACTCCGGTTTCGAGTCCACCCCAGACCCCAGCACTGCGGCCGCAGAGGACACGGTGTACTGCGTGGATGAAGACAATGTCATTGTCGACGAGACCCAGTGCGATGATGCCCAGCAGACTTCCACGCAACACCACGGGCCCGGAATCGGCACCGCGCTGATGTTCTTCATGATCGGCCGCTACGCCGGCGGCCTGCGCCCGGGCACCAAGCTCGATCCGTCGCAGTCAACCCAGCGTTTCCGCTCCGATGATGCGGCCGCCCGCAGCAAGGCAGGCCTGTCCGGCACCGTGCGCAACGGCTACTCGGCGTCCACCGGCAAGCCGGCCGGATTCGGCTCGCCCTCCAAGCAGAACTCGACTTCCAAGCAGAACAGCGGCAGCGGCCATTCGGGCGGCTTCGGCGGCGGGTCTTCGGGAGGCTAAGCACGATGCAGCGCAAAATGACTACCGCCCGCCCGGACTACCTTGCCAAGGTCAATGCGGCCGGGCTGGTCTACACCCATGAGGATCGGGTGAGCACGTCTCCCGAGCTCTACCGCTATTGGCGCGATGACGCCTACTACGAGCTGTCGCCTAAGGAAATCGAGGTCCTGCACCGCGCCTCGGCATCGGTCTTCGCGATGCTGGAGGAGGCCGGGGACTACCTGCTCTCCCCCTCAGGCGCCGCCGACCTTGCACGATTCGGTATTCCCCGCCGCGCCATGCGCGCGATCATCGACAGCTGGAACGAGGAGCCTGCCTGCGGCTCGGTGTACGGACGCTTCGACTTCCGCTTCGGCGGACTGGACCATCCGGAAGCAGACCAGCGTATCCCGAAGCTCTACGAGTTCAACGCCGACACCCCGACCTCGCTGGTCGAATCCCTCGTGCAGTGGCAATGGTTCGAGGACAACCGCAACCTCGGCGCCACCCAGTGGACCAACATGTACGAGGACCTCGTTGTCGCCTGGCAGCGCAACCTGGAATTGATTACCCGCAAGATCGGCAGCATGCCCACGGTCTACTTCGCCTGCAGCGCGGAAGACACCTCCCACGAGGATGAGATGAATACGCTGGTGCTGCGCGACACCTGCGCCGCGGCCGGCTACCGTACCGAGACCATCTATATCGAGAACCTGTGGGTAGACGGCGAAGGGCGCTACCGCGCCGGGGAAGACGGACCGGCTATCCAGGTCATCTTCAAGCTCTACCCGTGGGAACACATGGTCCACAGCGAGCACGCCGATGCCCTGTTCAACGACATGCTTGATTCCGGGTTCAACGGCGCCTCCTACCAGGGCGGCACCATCTGGATCGAACCGCCCTACAAGATGCTGTGGAGCACCAAGGCCATCCTGCCGGTGTTGTGGAAGCTCTTCGGCAACGACCCGGACCGCTCGCATTACCTGCTGCCTGCCTGGTTCGAGGGTCAGCAGCCGTCATATCTGGAACGCCTGGGCTACGTGCGCAAACCGCTGCTCAGCCGGGAAGGCGCGGACATCACCCTGCACAGCCCCAACGGGGAACTCACCCTGGGCGAGGTACAGGGCTACGGCGAGGAAGGGTTCATCCTCCAGGAGCTCGCCCTGCCGCCGGTCTTCCACCGCGAGGACGAGCACAAGGATGTCAGCACGGTGCTGGGCGTCTGGATGATCGATGGCGAGCCTTCGGGGCTGGCCATCCGCGAAAGCCACGGGCCGATCACCGACAACTTCGCGAATTTCATTCCGCACGTCGTGACGCGCTAGCAGTCCGGGGCGCCGGCGCGTCCCGTCGAGTTATAGACGCAATTCATGGCTGCCCATCGATAATTGCTGCGCAACTGGCCGCAGCTGCATGCGGCGGGTAACGCAAGCGCTGCATTGCGTGTAGACCACCTCGCCTTCGGAAGTCCAGTGCCGGGATTCGACTTCCCAGCTGTGCTCGTCGCATGCGCGGTGGTTCAGGGTTTCCGGCTGTTCTGCCTTGGCTGTGTTCGTCATGAGTTCAGCATGGTGTAATGTCCTTATGCAACTCAACCCTTACGGAGAATACGCCGTCCTGCTCGCGTCTTCCCTGGCCAATCATTGGCCTTCGGACCGTGACGGCATCGAGGAACGCACCCGCGAGGTAGGCATGTCCATGCCTTTCCCGCGGCTGCCCGACGACCATGCCCAGGTGCGTTCGGTGATTGACGATTGGCTTGCCGTGGTCGATGCGCCCTCGGACCTGGAGCGCGCGCAGCTGCTCAACACCCAACTGGCTTCGGCCGCCGCCTATCCGCGCCTGGTCGACCACGACAACGAGGGCTGGCATCTGCACTACCGCGACGATGGCCAAAGCATGCCCCAAGTACTCAGATCGGTCATCTGCACCGGCACCGCGCTGCACCTGACCACGCGCGGCATGCATCGCCTGCACCGCTGCGAAGCTTCCCCGTGTACCAACGTCGTGGTAGACGTGACCCGCAACGGACGCCAGCGCTATTGCTCAGTGCGCTGCGCGAATCGCGCTGCCGTGCGCCGCCACCGTGCCCGCGCCTGAACTCGCAGGGACCGGGACGGGCGGAAACCTGTAGTAGGCGTCAATTAATCATTGACCGACGCTTTCTCCATCAGCAGGCACATTTTGTAGGAATCCTCCAAAGTTTCTGGCCAAACACCCGGGTTTGAGCGGTTAACTACATATAGTTCCCACAAAAACGATAGGCTCCTAGATGAGAAACCCCAATTTTTGAAGACAAGGTTCATGATGAATCCATTGACGAAGGTACTTATCGCCAACCGCGGCGAAATTGCAGTGCGCATTATCCGTGCCGCCCGCGATGAGGGAATCGAGTCGGTTGCCGTCTATGCAGACTCCGACCGCGATGCCCTGCACGTGCGCCTGGCCGACGAGGCCTATGCGCTGGGCGGCACCACCGCTGCAGAATCGTACCTTCGCATTGAGAAGATCCTTGATGCGGCAGAGCGCTCCGGCGCCGACGCAATCCACCCGGGCTACGGCTTCCTCTCGGAGAACGCCGAGTTCGCCCAGGCGGTTATCGACGCCGGCCTGACCTGGATCGGCCCGTCCCCCGAGGCCATCGACAAGCTGGGCGACAAGGTCAAGGCGCGTCACATCGCAGAGAAGGTCGGCGCGCCGCTGGTTCCGGGCACCAAGGATCCTGTCGAGTCGGCCGAGGAAGTCTACGCCTTCGCCGACGAGCACGGCCTGCCGCTGGCCATCAAGGCTGCCTACGGCGGGGGCGGACGCGGCATCAAGGTGGTGCGCAACCGCGAGGAAATCGGCGAGCTCTACGAATCCGCAGTCCGCGAGGCCGTGGCGGCCTTCGGCCGCGGCGAATGCTTCATCGAACGCTTCCTGGATGCCCCGCGCCACGTGGAAACCCAGTGCCTGGCCGATGTGCACGGCAACGTCGTGGTGGTGTCCACCCGCGACTGCTCGCTGCAGCGCCGCAACCAGAAGCTCGTGGAAGAGGCTCCGGCCCCCTACCTGAGCGAGGAGCAGATCACCCGCCTGTACGAGTCGTCCAAGGCCATCCTGCGCGAGGCCAACTACTCCGGCGCCGGCACCTGCGAATTCCTGGTGGGCCAGGACGGGGTCATCTCCTTCCTGGAGGTCAACACCCGTCTGCAGGTCGAGCACCCGGTTTCCGAAGAGGTCGCCGGCATGGATCTGGTGCGCGAGCAGTTCCGCATCGCCCGCGGCGAAGAGCTGGGCTACGGCGACCCCGAGCTGCGCGGCCACTCCTTCGAGTTCCGCATCAACGGCGAGGACGCAGGCCGCGGCTTCATGCCGACCCCCGGCACCATCACCAAGATGACCCTCCCGTCGGGCCCCGGCGTGCGCGTCGACTCGGGCATCGAGCAGGGCGAGAGCGTCTCGGGCAACTTCGACTCGATGATCTCCAAGCTGATCATCACCGGCCCGACCCGCGAGATCGCCGCCGCCCGCGCCCGCCGTGCCCTGGAGGAATTCCAGATCGAGGGCATGGCCACCGTGCTGCCGTTCCACCGCGCCGTCATGAGCGACCAGGCCTTCGTTCCGGCCGAGGGCCCGTTCCGCGTGCACACGCGCTGGATCGAGACCGAATTCGACACCTTCATCGCCCCGCATCCGTTCCCGACCGAGCAGGCCGAGGAACAGGACACCGAGCGCACCTCGGTGACCGTCGAGGTGGGCGGCAAGCGCCTGGAGGTGACCCTGCCGGCATCGCTGGGCTCGGCATCCTCCAACGGCGCGGAGAAGAGCACCGCAGCCAAGAAGAAGCGCAAGCCGGGCCGCAAGGCAGCCGGGGCCGCGGGCGGCAACAGCGCCGAGCTGCGCTCCCCGATGCAGGGCACCATCGTGAAGGTTGCCGTGGACAACGGCGCCGAGGTTTCCGAGGGCGACCTGATTGTGGTGCTGGAAGCCATGAAGATGGAGCAGCCGATCACCGCACACCGCGATGGCATCATCTCGGGTCTGGAAGTCACCCCGGGTGAAACCCTTTCGTCGGGCGCCGTGATCGCCACGATCAGCGACGAAAAGTAAAACGCTTGGCGCTGCCGGAGCTCCCGGCAGCTCACGCAACGGCCGCCGCCACCCGGTAACTTCGGGTCGCGGCGGCCGTTGCGTATCAACGGGATTCCAGATCTATGTCTTCCAGCTTCGGGTGCGCATCGCCCACCCAGCTGATCTCCACTGACTCGATGCAACCGCCTTCATGCCAGAGCAGGACGTCCACAGCCGTCGTCGCCTCCGCGGTTTCAGCTATGTCGAAGGACACCGGGCGGCCGACGCCTCGGGGCAAACGGACAATGCGATTGGCGGGTTTCAGCTTGAAGCATTCCGAGCAGTGTTCCTCCGGGGCTACCAAGGCTCCCTCGAACTGGCTCTGCAGGGCAGCGGCAAGTCCGGGTTCAGCCGCGGCGATGAGCTTGTCGAGCAAGGCGCGCTGCGTCTTGCTGGGCGTCATGTAGTCCATGAAACCAGAGTAGTTGCCTGGCCACGGAACATCGTGTATCCCGGAAAGCCGCCCGCCATGGCGGACATGGCATGTCGGGCGACTCCGGGCCGACACCCCCGGCGGGGCGGACCAAAACGCCAACCGTCTCTGATGGCAGCCACTGCCTCTCCGCAGCGGCCTCTTTAGGGACTGCAACCAAATCGTGTCTGCGACAAGTAACCTTGACCGTTCGGACTCCCGCTAGACTGAAAAATGCGAATCAGCGTGGTTATTTTTGGTGTGCTCGTCATCTGCATGCAAGCTTTTTTCGGTGCATTCTTGATGAATGATTGGGCTGTCACCGCTGCAAGTGAATTGCCGCTAGAGGAAACTGTCGCTGAAATGCGCCGGGCCGAGCAGAATTACTCGAAGAACGGAGGAATCGTCTTCGCGTCGTTGGGCGTAGTGTTGGCGCTGGGTTGGGGATTCCTCGTTTCACAGCGCCGGTTCATTGCCTCAAACTGGGCGGCATTGACTTCCTGGGGAGCGATAATCGCGCTGGGAGCTCCGGCATACTTCTCCTTCTCTTTCGGAAACATGAACTCCGTCGGCGACACATTCTACGATTGGAACTCCGACGCCGCTTTCACCTTGGAAGAGCCCTTATACGTGGCCAGCGGGATTGCTGCACTTGTTGCTGTCATCGGACTGGTAGCGGTTCTTCGCCGACCTGCGATTCGTTAGTTCACCACCCACGCCTGCTATTGCCTGCCTAACCATTCGGTATAGGATTCGGTGCCCAGCCTGGCTCCAGGCCCCGGCAGGATCCCGCCGTCGCGCATGGCCTTGCCCATTGCGCCGGGCAAGGGCACCTCGATGATTTTCGGCGACTGGTTCTGCTTGGCCAAATACTGGGCGAAGAGCTGCGGCATCCATTCTTCCTTGGGGCCTGCCAGATCCTGCACGATTCCCGCTGCTGGCTGCACCGCCAGTTCAACCAGTGCCTGCGCCACCTCGCTACCGGCAATCGGCTGCAGGCGCATCTTGGGCGCCACCTGGACCGGTCCAGCCGACATTCTGTTGATGTTCTGTCCCACGAATTCATGGAACTGGGTGGTGCGCAGCAAGGTGTAGCCGCCGGGCAGGACGCGCAGCATCCGCTCCTGCGCCGCCTTGCCCGCATAGTATCCGGCGTCGATCTGAGCCGCGCCGACGATGGACAGCGCCACATGGTTTTCCACTCCGGACTCGCGGCCGACGATCAGGAGGTTGGCGGTGGACTGCGTGAAATAGCGCATGGAGGCCGAGGCGCTGGTGGTTGACGATCCCGAAACATCGATCACCGCGGAGCAGTCGACAAGCCATTGCCGCACCGAGTGCTCATTGGTCAGGTCGCAACCCGCTGAACGCGACAACACAACCGGTTCGTGCCCTGCCGCAAGAACCTGCTCGACAACTTGTTTCCCGATAACGCCGGTCCCTCCGGCCACTGCGATTCTCATGCTGGATCCTCACCTCTGGATGTTTGGCGCGACACTGCCATGCTTCCACGTTCGAACGTCGTTTGTAAGGGCTGCCGGCCCGAGGCCTTGTCCCAGCGAAAATACCGCTGTGTGCATGGAACCGAGTTACAGGGTGGGCATTGCCTGCTTAAGCGGGCGAAAGGCCCGCATCAACCCCAACGGGTTGACGCGAGCCTTTCGATTGTTTTATCAGGCGGAGCCGCGACGAATTACTCGACGAACTCTTCCATGTCCACGTCCGAGGTATCCCGGGTCATGAACAGCGCGATCAAGGTCAGGACTGCACCGATGGCCAGGTAGATGCCCACGCCCACGGTGTTGCCGCCACCGGCGTTCCACAGTGCGATGGCCACGAAGGAGGCCGGGGCCGCGCCGATCACGGAGGACATGTTGTAGGCGATGGCCGACCCGGTGTAGCGGACGTTCGACGGGAACAGCTCCGGCAGGTAGGCGGCCATCGGGCCGAAGGTCAGGCCCATCAGGGTGAAGCCGACAATCAGGCCCACCATGGCGGCGCCCTGGCCCGGTCCGAAGAACAGCGTCCAGCCGGCTCCGAAGATCAGGATGGCCACGGTGACCCAGATCAGGAACTTGCGGCGGCCGAACTTCTCGGCCAGCGGGCCGGAGACCACGGTGAAGATGCCGAAGAACACCACGCCGATGATCAGCATCGTCAGGAAGACCGGACGGTCGATGCCAAGGCCCGGAACGAATCCTGCCGCGTCGAAGACCTTGCCCTTGGCCTCGGCCGCGGCACGGGCCGCTTCCTCGGTGGCCGGGGCGGTGCCGTAGGTCAGGGTGAAGGAAGTCATCAGGTAGAACAGCACGTAGGTGGCCACCATGATGAAGGTGCCGGCGACAACCGGGCGCCAATGGTGCTTCATGGTCGCCTTGAACGGCGACTTAAGGACCTTGTCCTGGGAAACCACCTTCTGGAAGGACAGCGATTCAACCAGCTTCAGACGGACCCACAGGCCGATGATGACCATGACTGCGGAGAAGTAGAACGGAATGCGCCAGCCCCAGGCCATGAACTGCTCTGGCGTCAGCGAGGTCTGCAGGAAAACGAACATCAGGTTGGCGATGATGAAGCCGACTGGGGCTCCCAGCTGCGGGAAGGTGCCGTAGACGGCGCGCTTGTTCTTCGGGGCGTTCTCGGTGGCCAGCAGCGCGGCGCCCGACCATTCACCGCCCAGCGCCAGGCCCTGGGCGAAGCGCAGCAGCACCAGCGCCAGCGGGGCCAGCACTGTCCACATGCCCTGGGCCGGCGGCAGGAAGCCGATCAGGAAGGTGGAGATGCCCATCAGCAGCAGGGACGCGACCAGGGTGCCCTTGCGGCCCAGCTTGTCGCCATAGTGGCCGAAGACGACCGAGCCCAGCGGGCGGGCCAGGAAGGCCACGCCGAAGATGGCGAACGAGGAGAGGATCGCATTGATCGTCGTGGCATTCGGGAAGAACAGGGCCGGGAAAACCAGCACAGATGCAGTGGCATACGCGTAGAAGTCGAAGAACTCGACCGTGGTGCCGATCATGCTGGCGAACAGCACCCGGCCACGGGTATTCTCCTTAGGCGCTACCGCGGGGTTGGCCTTCGACATGGAGGCGTCTCCTTAGTGATGAGCGAGAATCGAATGTAACAATCCTATGCCCGGGTGCTCAGCATACGGATATCCATGTCCAGCATTTGGACACCTGATTCGATTGCGTCAATCTCGAACCCTCGATTCGACATCCCACTTGCGAAAATACGCATACCCTCGAATCCGGCACGATTTGTAATGTATTCGCATACTCCAATATCAGAGCAATGGCGTCTTAGGAAGAGCCTGGCAACAATTCAGTTTTAGTCGAGGTCACAAACGAGAAGAGCCGCCGCTCGTCCGGAAGTCGGAAGAACGGCGGCTCTGCGCATGCGGCGCTTAGCTGTGGCGATGCAGGCGGCGTGCCGCCTCGGCCAACGAGCCGGAGAGCGACGGGTAGACCGTGAAGGTCTCAGCCACGTCATCCACATGCAGCGAATTCTGCACGGCGAGAGCCAAAGAGAAGATCAGTTCGCTGGCGCGCGGCGCCACGACCACGCCGCCGATGACGGTTCCGGACCCCTTGCGGGAAACGATCTTGACGAAGCCCTGGTCCACGTTCATCATCTTCGCGCGGGCATTGGTGTTCAGGTCGACCTTGATGATGTTGGCCTGGTACTTGCCTTCGGCCACGGCCCGCTGGGTCACGCCGACGGTGGCGATCTCCGGGGAGGTGAAGATGTTGGAGGCCACCAGGTCGAGGTTCAGCGGCTTGACCGAGTCGCCCAGCAGGTGGGCGACGGCGATGCGTCCCTGCATGGCGGAGACGGAAGCCAGCGCGAACACACCGGTGCAGTCGCCGGCGGCGTAGATGTTGGTGGCGGTGGTACGGGATACGCCGTCAACCTGGATGTGTCCGGACTTGGTCAGCTGCACGCCGGCCTCTTCCAGGCCCAGGCCTTCGGTGTTGGGAATGGAACCCACTGCGACCAGGCAGTGGCTGCCTTCCAGCACGCGGCCGTCGGCCAGGGTCACGAAGACCTTGTCGCCCTTGCGCTCCACGCCTTCGGCGCGGGCCTGGGCCACGACGTTCACGCCATTGGACTTGAACACGTCCTCCAGCACGCCGGCCGCGTCCGCGTCCTCGCCCGGAAGCACGCGGTCGCGCGAGGAGACCAAGGTCACCTTGGCGCCCAGCAGGTTGTAGGCGGAGGCGAACTCGGCACCGGTGACACCGGAACCGATGACGATCAGGTGCTCGGGCACCTCGTTCATGTTGTAGATCTGGGTCCAGTTGAAGATGCGCTCCCCGTCCGGCTTCGCGGTCGGAAGCTCACGCGGATGGGCGCCGACCGACAGCAGGATCGCGTCGGCTTCGACGGTCTGCTCGGATCCGTCGGGGCGGGAAACCTGGACGGTGCGGTTGTCCACCAGGCGGCCTTCGCCAATGATGATGCGCACGCCGGCACGTTCGAGGGTGGTGCGGATATCGCCGGACTGCTCCTTGGCAAGGGCCAGCAACCGGTGGTTGACCACCGAAAAGTCGGTTACTGCCGAATCCAGTCCGTCCACGTGGACGCCGAAGGTCTCCGCGTGCTTGACGCGGCGCACCGCGTCCGCGGTGGCGATGAGGGTCTTCGACGGCACAACGTCGGTCAGCACGGCTGAACCACCCATGCCCGCACGTTCCACCACGGTGACATTGGCTCCCAGCTGGGCCGCGCCCATGGCCGCTTCATAGCCGCCGGGACCGCCGCCGAGAATTACCAATCGGGTTGCTTCATTCCTACGTTCTGCGCTCACGCTTCCTATTGTTCACCATGGGCGGATATTGCGCACATCGCCGCCGTTGGCCGCCGGGCGTGATTTTGGTTGTGAAGCACTGGTTTCGCCTGACAAAGCGCCCCGTGGACGGTAGCGTATTTCACGTGACTGATATGCATAATGACCCACAAGTTCTCGCTGCCGAGGCTGCCCAGGCGATCGCCGAGCAGACCGGAGTAGCAAAGCATGACATCGCCCTGGTCTTGGGCTCCGGCTGGGGACAGGCCGCAGAGCTGGTCGGCGAAACCACCCACACCCTGGACGCCACCACGATTCCGGGCTTCCACGCCGCCGCGGTCCCAGGCCACAAGGGCACCATTTCCTCGATCCTGACCGAATCCGGCAAGCGCGTGCTGGTGCTCGGCGCCCGCACCCACTTCTACGAAGGCCGCGGCGTGCGCGCGGTGGTCCACCCGATCCGCACCGCGGCGGCTGCAGGCTGCACCCAGCTGGTGCTGACCAACGGCTGCGGCGGCCTGAACGAAAACTGGGCCCCGGGCACCCCGGTCATGATTTCCGACCACATCAACCTGACCGCTGCCTCCCCGCTGGAGGGCGCGACCTTCGTCGACCTGACCGACCTGTACTCCTCGCGCATCCGCGGCATCGCCCGCGAGGTCGATTCCACCCTGGACGAGGGCGTGTACGCCCAGTTCACCGGCCCGCACTACGAGACCCCTGCCGAGGTGCAGATGGCCAAGCGCATCGGCGCCGACCTGGTGGGCATGTCCACCGCGCTGGAAGCCATCGCCGCACGCCATGAAGGCATGGAGATCTTCGGCATGTCCCTGGTGACCAACCTGGCTGCCGGCATCAGCCCGGTGCCGCTGAGCCACGAGGAAGTCATCGAAGCCGGCCAGGCCGCCGGCCCGCGCATTTCCAAGCTCCTGGCGCAGATCATCGCCCGTCTCTAGGCCCGGGCCGGGGCGGCGGCCAACCGGTCGCCGCTTCGTAACGCGCGTGTGAGTAAGAACTAGGCAGGGAGAAGAATGGAAAACGTATCCGCACAGGGCCAGCTGCTGGAGACCGCGACCGCTTGGGCGGCCGCAGACCCGGACGAGGCGACCCGCACCGAGCTGCAGGAGCTGGTTTCCCGCGCGGGGACCGACGCCGCGGCAATGGAGGACCTGTCCGACCGCTTCAGCGGGGTGCTGGAATTCGGCACCGCCGGGCTGCGCGCCGAATTGGGCGCAGGCCCCATGCGGATGAACCGCGTCGTGGTGCTGCGCACCGCAGCGGGCATCGCCCGCTTCCTTGAGCAGCAGGCCGACGGGGCCTACACCCCGAAAGTGGTCATCGGCTTCGATGCCCGCTACAACTCGGACGTATTCGCCCGGGATTCGGCCGCCGTATTCACCGCCGCGGGCTTCGATGTGCTGCTGATGCCGGCGCCGTTGCCCACCCCGGTGCTGGCCTGGGCGGTACGCCGCTTTGCCGCGGAAGCCGGCGTCATGGTCACCGCAAGCCACAACCCTCCGCGCGACAACGGCTACAAGGTCTACATCGGCGGCCGCGCCTCTAACGACGCCGGCCGCGGCGCGCAGATCGTCTCCCCCATCGACGCCCAAATCGCGGCGCTGATCGACCACGAGCAGCCGGCCTGCCAGATCCCGCAGGCGGACTCCGGATGGCTGGTGCTGCCCGCCGCGGGCGCCGAGGGCGATATCGAAGCCGAGTACCTGGCCGCCATCGGCCCGGTTGTCGAGCCGCAGCCGGATCGCGACCAGCTGCGCGTGGTGGTCAGCGCCATGCACGGCGTGGGCGGGCACACCATGCGCCAAGCCCTGCTGAACGCCGGGTTCGGCGACGTGCACATGGTCGCCGCGCAGGAGCATCCGGACCCGGAGTTCCCCACCGTGAAGTTCCCCAACCCCGAGGAGCCGGGAGCCATCGACCTGTCGCTGGAACTGGCCCGCGAAGTGGGGGCGGACCTGGTGATCGCCAACGACCCAGACGCCGACCGCTGCGCCGCGGCAGTGGAAGACCAGGGCGCCTGGCGCATGCTGCGCGGCGACGAGGTGGGCTGGCTGCTGGGCGACCACCTGGCCACCCGCCTGCCCGAAGGCCGCAAGCTGGGCAATTCCATCGTTTCCTCGCGCATGCTGGCTGCCATCGCCAAGGATGCAGGGCGCGAGCATGAGGAAACCCTGACCGGCTTCAAGTGGATCTCCCGCGTGGAGAACCTCGGCTTCGGCTACGAGGAGGCGCTGGGCTACTGCGTCGCCCCGGACCTGGTCCGCGACAAGGACGGCATCTCCGCCGGCGTGATGCTCGCAGACCTGGCCGCGCAGCTGAAGGCCGCCGGAAGCAGCATCCCGCAGCGGCTGGATGAGCTGGCAGCCCGCCACGGCGTGCACGTGACCGACCAGCTCTCGCTGCGCTTCACCGACCTGGCGCAGATTCCAGTGCTCATGGACAAGATCCGCACCAATCCCCCGGAGCATCTGGGCGGATCCGCGGTCAGCGAGGTCACCGACCTTTCCCAGGGCTCCGAGAAGCTCCCGGCCACCGATGCCATGGTGCTGCACACATTCTCCGGTGCGCGGGTCATCATCCGCCCGTCGGGAACCGAGCCGAAGCTGAAGTGCTACCTGGAAACCATCGAGCCGGTGGATGACATCGCGCAGGTTGCCCAGGCCCGCCTCGATGCCACGACTCAGGTCCTGGCCATCAAGGAACAACTGGCCGCGTACCTGAACGCCAACTAGTACCTGCCGCCCACGTAGGCGGCACCAACAATTCGAGGACATCATGACTGAACTAAGCGCCCGCGACATCGCCGGCTACATCGACCACACCCTGCTGGCGGCCAACGCCTCGCGCGAGCAGATCGTGGCGATCTGCGAGGAAGCCAAGAAGTACGAATTCAAGTCCGTGTGCGTGAACCCGGTGTGGACTTCGACTGTCGCCCGCGAGCTGGAGGGCTCGGACGTCCTGACCTGCACGGTGATCGGATTCCCTCTGGGAGCTTCCGCCACCGCCACCAAGGTGTTCGAAACCACCCAGGCCGTCGCCGACGGCGCGAACGAGATCGACATGGTCATCGACATCGCCGCCGCCCTGCGCGGGGACCGCGACGCACTGGTCAATGAGATCTTCGCCATCGCCCAGGCCGCCCATGACGGCGGAGCGATCCTGAAGGTCATCATCGAGACCTGCCTGCTGACCGAAGATGCGAAGGTCCTGGCCTGCGAAGCAGCCAAGGCCGCCGGCGCCGATTTCGTCAAGACCTCCACCGGCTTCTCCACCGGCGGGGCCACCGTGGAAGACGTGGCACTGATGCGCCGCACTGTTGGCCCCGAGATGGGCGTGAAGGCCTCGGGCGGCGTGCGCAGCCTGGAAACCGCGCGCGCAATGATCGAAGCCGGTGCAACAAGGCTAGGTTCCAGCTCAGGAGTTGCTATCCTAGAGGGAGAGCAAAGCGGTTCCAGCTACTAGGCAGCCGCATCGAAAGTCAACAAGGAGCAAAAGTGTACTCGAACGGCAAGAACACTGCCCATTCCGGTGAAGGTCGCCTGGCTGGCAACCTGGTCGCCTTCGTTATCTTCTTCGTGGTCTTCGCAGCCGCGTTGTACTCGCTGTCGTTCTGGACTTTTGAAAACGCCTGGATCCCATCCATCCTCTGCTTCGGCCTGACCATCATCGCCTTCGCAGTGCCGATGCACCTCATGGGTCGCGCCGACAAGGCCGAGGACCTGGTTGCCTCCGCTTCGGAGTTCCAGAAGTAAATCGCTTCATCACAGCGGGGAGGCCTTCGGGCCTCCCCGCTGTTGCTTTAACCGGGGTTCGGCCCAGGTCCCAGGCGCTGGTTCCGGCGCGGCCGGCATCCCGGCTTGTAGTGTAGGACCCATGAATCCTTTGATACCCAACGCGTTTGAAGTAATTGTCTTTTACGTTGTCCCCCTGATTGTCACCGTGGTTCTGGCCGTCGTGGTCTACAAGCTCATCAAGGGTCCAGCGAAGGAAACTAACCGCCGCTGGATGTCGGAGGACCAGGATCCCGGCCACGAGGCTTAGGCAGTTGTGAAGATCTGCCTGATATTTCCGTCACGACTGGCCCGTTGAACTTCATCCACGAACTTATCCCGTCTCCATGCCGGACATCGTTGCTATGGTGAGATTATTCGGTTCACAGGCGCTGACCAGTCGATAGGGAGACATCGTGAAGCTGGGACAACAGATTCGACGCTATCCGCTGTTGGCCGTTGCGGTCATCGCCCTGCTGGCCACCGGTGCCACGGCACTGGCCGGTATGGGCACCGCCAGCCGGTGGATCGCGTGGACTGCCATCGCAGTCGCCGTGCTGTGGATCGGCTCGGGAATGGTCAAGGACCTGCTGCGAGGCCGCTACGGGCTGGATATCCTGGCGTTGGTGGCGATCATCGCCTGCCTGCTGGTCGGCGAGTACCTGGCGTCCCTGATCATCGTGCTGATGCTTTCCGGCGGCGAGGCCCTTGAGGACTTCGCCCAGCGCCGGGCCACCAGTGAGCTCTCCGCGCTGCTCGACCGTTCTCCCCTGCAGGCCCACCTCGCTGCCGACGAATCCGGCCAGGACGTCACCGACGTCCCGGTGGAGCAGGTGGAGGTCGGGGACCTGCTGCTGGTGCGTCCCGGCGAGCTGGTGCCGGTTGACGGCCTGATGCGTTCCGAAGCAGGAAGCTTCGACGAATCCTCGCTGACCGGCGAACCGGTTCCGGTGGTCCATGCCAGGGGTTCCGAGGTGATGTCGGGGTCGGTCAACGGGTCGCAGGCCGTGTACCTGCAGGCGTTGCGGCACAGCGGCGACAGCCAGTACCAGCAGATCATCGAGCTGGTGCGACAGGCCCAGGATTCCAAGGCGCCGGTGGTGCGTTTGGCCGACAAGTTCGCGATTCCCTTCACCCTGCTTTCATTGCTGATTGCCGGGATCGCCTGGGCGGTGTCCGGGGATCCGGTGCGTTTCGCCCAGGTCCTGGTGCTCGCCACCCCCTGTCCCCTGCTGATTGCCGTGCCGGTCGCCTTCCTGGGCGGCATGTCCCGTGCGTCCAAGGAGGGCGTGGTGGTCAAGGGAGGTTCGGTGCTCGAACAGCTCGCCAGGGTACGCAGCGCGGCCTTCGACAAAACCGGCACGCTGACCGCGGGCCGGCCCACGCTGGTAGGCATCCGGAGCCAACTTGATCCCGATGACCTGCTGCAGCTCGTGGCCTCCGCAGAGCAGTTCTCCACCCATGTCATGGCCGCAGGCCTGACCGCGGCGCTCGCCGACCGCGGGCTGCCGCTGCTCCCGGCCGAAGACGCGCAGGAAGTCGCCACCAACGGCGTCAGCGCCCTGGTGGACGGACGCCGGGTAGCCGTGGGCAAGCCGTCGTTCATCGCCGTCTTGGACCCGTCCCTGCAGCGGGTCGAGCTTGAACCCGGTCAATCCGCCGCCTACGTCGCGGTGGACGGAAAGTTTGCCGGCGCACTCCTGATGGCCGATGCCCCGCGTCCGGAAGCCTCCGCGGTGCTGCGCTGGATGCGCGACCACGGCGTGGAAAACCAGGTCATGCTCACCGGCGACGTGGAACAGACCGCGCACGGCGTCGCCGCCCAGGTGGGCATCGGCAAGGTCGAAGCGGAGCTTCGCCCGGGACAGAAGGTGCAGCTGCTCAAGGACATGCAGCCCCGGCCGGTGCTCATGCTGGGCGACGGCACCAACGACGCCCCGGCGCTGGCCGCCGCGGACATCGGCATGGCGATGGGTTCGCGCGGTTCCACCGCTGCCGGCCAGGCCGCCGACGCGGTGGTCCTGCGTGATTCGCTGGAACCCGTGGCCCAGGTGATGGCCATCAGCCGCTACACCCTGAGTGTCGCGCACAGCGCCATCTGGATCGGCATCGGCCTGAGCGTGGGGCTGATGCTGGTCGCCACCACTGGCGTGATCCCGGCCGTGACCGGAGCCCTGCTGCAGGAAGTCGTGGATCTGGTAGTCATCGTCTATGCGCTGCGCACGCTGCGCGGACCCCGCCCCGCCAACTTCCACGGCGCGTTGCCGGCCCCCTCGACCGTCGCCTTGGCGCAGCATGTGCGCAGCAGGGACTGAGTTGATCATGGATTCTTGGCAACATCGGATCGATGGCTTTTGGCAAGCAGCCCCGAGCAAAGACGCCATGACGCTGGGTGTGGAGCTGGAGCTCCTTGTGGAGTCCGGGATTCCTGCCGGGCATGCGGCATTCGAACGCGCCAGCCTGCACGACTACCTCGGCGAGGAGGAACAAGCGATACCGCTGTACCGGATGGCTCTGGAGAGCGGGACGCTGAGCCCTGCCAAATGCAGCGAGGCAAGAATCCAGCTCGCCAGCAGCCTGAGGAATATTGGTGAACCCGGACCGGCGGCCGCAGTGCTCCAGGACATCGGGCCCGACGACCCGCTGCATGCCGATGCGCAGGCGTTCCTGGCGCTCGCGCTGTTCGACGCCGCAGAAGCGTCGGCAGCATTGAAAACCGCTCTGACGGCGCTCGCACCGGCCCTGCAACTTTATGCTGGACCGGTGCGCCGCTACGCGCAGGAGCTAGGGAACAGGCATCTGCCCGAAACTCGCTAGCCCTTGGCCGCAGCTGCCGGGGTCGGTTCGAAGATCGCGTAGACCAGGTTCTCCGCCCAGTCCAGCATGGCTTCGTCCGCCAGATCCCGGCCGCCGACCGGCGAGGTCTTCGGTTTCGGAATGAAGATGGAGTTCAGCGCCGGCTTGTTCGCCGAACCCGGGTACAAGCGTTCCAGGCGCACCTGGCGGCTGGCCGGCAGGTCCTCGATTTTCGCCGGCGACAGCTTGATGTGGTTGCCGACCTGCTGGATGTCGTGCAGACCCACCGCGCGGGCGCGGATACGCAGGGCCGCGACGCGCAGCAGGTTCTCCACCGGCAGCGGCAGCTTGCCGTAGCGGTCTTCGAGCTCCTCGCGGACCTCGGCCAACGCCTCGCTGGATTCCGCGGAGGCGATGTTCCGGTAGGCCTCCAGGCGCAAGCGCTCCCCCGGCACGTAGTCGTGCGGCAGGTGCGCGTTGACCGGCAGGTCGATCTTCATCTCCGTGGCTTCTTCCTCGCCCTCGCCCTTGTAGTCGGCAACCGCCTCGCCGACCAGGCGCAGGTACAGGTCGAAGCCCACCCCGGCGATGTGGCCCGACTGCTCCCCGCCGAGCAGGTTGCCGGCGCCGCGAAGCTCCAGGTCCTTCATGGCCAGCTGGTAGCCCGAGCCCAGTTCGTTGTGCGCGGCCACGGCCTTCAGGCGTTCCAGGGCCACCTCGCCCAGCGGCTTCTCCGCGTCCCACAGGAAGTAGGCGTAGGCGCGTTCGCGGCCGCGGCCCACGCGTCCGCGCAGCTGGTGCAGCTGCGAGAGCCCGTAGTTGTTCGCGCGGTCGACAATCAGCGTATTGGCGTTGGAGATGTCCAGGCCGGTTTCGATGATGGTGGTGGAGACCAGCACGTCGAACTTCTTCTCCCAGAAGTCCTGGATGATCCGTTCAAGCCGCGACTCGCTCATCTTGCCGTGGGCTACCTCGACGCGCGCCTCGGGAACCAGCTCGCGCAGTTCCGCGGCGACCCGGTCGATGGAGGAGACGCGGTTGTGCACGAAGAACACCTGGCCGTCGCGCATCAGCTCGCGCTTGATCGCGGCGCTGATCTGCTTGTCGCTGCGCGGACCCACGTAGGTGAGCACCGGGTGGCGCTCCTCCGGCGGGGTGGCCAGGGTGGAGGTTTCGCGGATGCCGGTCAGGGACATCTCCAAGGTGCGCGGGATCGGGGTGGCGCTCATGGCCAGCACGTCCACGTTGGTGCGCATCTTCTTGAGCTCTTCCTTGTGCTCCACGCCGAAACGCTGCTCCTCATCGATGATCACCAGGCCCAGGTTCTTGAACTCCACGGTCTTGGACAGCAGCCGGTGGGTGCCGATCACGATATCCACGCTGCCGTCCTTGAGCCCGGCCAGGATTTCCTTGGATTCCTTGGCGGTCTGGAAGCGGGAGAGCGTCTTCACACGGACCGGGAAGCCCGAATAGCGTTCGGTGAACGTCTGGTAGTGCTGGGAGGCCAGCAGCGTGGTGGGCACCAGCACGGCGACCTGCTTGGAGTCCTGCACGGCCTTGAACGCTGCGCGCACCGCGATTTCGGTTTTGCCGAAGCCCACGTCGCCGGAGATCAGCCGGTCCATGGGGATTTCCTTCTCCATGTCCGCTTTCACCTCGTTGATGGCGGTGAGCTGGTCGGGGGTCTCGATGAACGCGAAGGCCTCCTCCAGTTCGCCCTGCCACGGGGTGTCGCTGGCGAATGCGTGGCCGCGGCTGGCCATGCGCGCGGAGTACAGCTTGATCAGGTCTCCGGCGATCTCCTTGACCGCCTTGCGGGCCTTGGACTTGGTGCTGGCCCAATCGGAGCCGCCCATCTTGGAGAGCGTCGGGGCCTCGCCGCCCACGTAGCGGGTGATCATGTGCAGCTGGTCCATCGGGACGAAAAGCCGGTCCCCTGGCGCGCCGCGCTTGGAGGAGGCGTATTCGACCACCAGGTATTCGCGCTTGGCGTCCTTGCCGGCGCCGTTGACCTTGCGGGACACCAGTTCCACGAACTTGCCGATGCCGTGCTGCTCGTGGACGATGAAGTCCCCGGCCTGCAGGCTCAAGGGGTCCACGGCATTGCGCTTGCGCTTGACCGTGAGCTTGCGGGACTTGCGGTTCGGGTAGGCGCTGGAGCGTCCCAGCAGGTCCGCCTCGGTCAGCAAACCGGTTTTAAGCTCCTCGAACACGAACCCGCGACCGGCGGCGGCCTGGGTGATTTCGATCAGCCCTGCGGTGGGCTCGGCCGAGAGGTCTTCCACGCGGTGGGCCGGGATCTTGTATTCACCGAACAGCTCGGACAGGCGCGCGGCCGGGCCGGGGCCTTCGGTGGCAACCACCAGGCGCCAGCCGTCCGCCACCCGGGAGGCGATGAATTCCATCATCGCTTCGATATCGCCCTGGTAGCCGTGCGGTTCGCGGGCCGGGACGCGGATGGTCGCAGCGCCCAGGTCCAGTTCCTCGTCGGAGCCCAGCGAGGTGACCGCCCACCAGGAGACCTTGGCCTGGCGCGCGTGCTCGACGGTCTGGGCGAGCGAAGCGAAATCGCCGGTTTCGAGCTTGCGCCCGGCTTCGGCGGTGCTCAAATCCAGCGGGGCGCTGGCTCCGTCCGAGGCCGAGGCCCAGGCCGCGGCCAGGAACTCGGCGTTGGTTTCGTTCAGGTCGTGGGCGCGGGCGCGCACGCGTTCGGGCTCCATGACCAGTGCGATGGAGGATTCGGGGAGCAAGGAGAGCAGCGGCACCATCTTGTCCACCAGCAGCGGGGCCAGGGACTCCATGCCTTCCACCGCGATGCCTCCGGCGATCTTGGTGAGCATTTCAGTGGCGGCCGGGAAGCTGGCCTTGAGGTTCGCCGCGCGGCTCATCACCTTGGGGGTGATGAGCATTTCACGGCACGGGGTCGCGGTGATCGATCTCGGCCCGGCCCCGTCGTGGGAGCGCTGGTCTGCGATGGAGAAGTAGCGCATCGTGTCGATCTGGTCGCCGAAGAAGTCCACGCGCACCGGATGCTCCAGGGTGGGTGGGAAGACATCGATGATGCCGCCGCGCACTGCGAATTCGCCGCGGTGGGTCACCATGTCCACCCGGGCGTAGGCCGCCGCGGCCAGGTCCCGGATCACGGTGTCGAAGCCGGGCTCGGCATCCAGTTCAAGGGTGACCGGGCGCAGCTCGCCCAGGCCCGCCACCAGCGGCTGCAGCACGGCGCGGATCGGCGCAATGATGATCTTCAGGTCCGGGTCCCCGTCATGCAGCCGGCGCAGTACCTCCAGGCGACGGCCCACGGTGTCGCTGCGCGGGGAGAGCCGTTCGTGGGGCAGGGTTTCCCAGGAAGGGAATTCGGCAACGTGCTTGGACGGGAGGTAGGCGGCCAGCGACGCGGAGATGTCCTCGGCCTCTCGGCCGGTCGCGGTGACGATCAGCGTGACCGCGCGCTCGTGTCCCTCGGACAGGCCCTGGCTGACGTGGGCTCCGAGAATCGGGCGCATGCCCTGCGGCGCCGCGATCTCCAGCTCTTCGCTGCGGGTCGAAAAGCTTTGTGATGCACCTTGGCGGATACGGCGGAATGACGATTCCTCGCGCAGGAAATCATGAAGTCCAACTAGGCTCATGCGGCTTTCGTGTCCTCTCGGGCAGGTTAGGGGCCAACGCGCACGAGGCGTTCAGCCCGGTATGACACCACGAACACCGACCGCAAAACGATTCCGCGGCCGGCTAAATGCCAATATGTTGTTTTGATGCCTTCCTAGCCTACCTAATCGAGGTGAACAGATAGGGTTAATGGTGTCCAGTACCCGGGACCGGCAGCTGCCGGTTCTCCCGGCCGCCCAGATTTCTAGATTGGGATACCCATTCATGGCATTGAACGCAAGCACGCAGATCGCCCATCCGGCCGACCAGGTCATCGCCACGCTGGCTGACCGCGGCTTCGCTGAGCACCTGACCTCGCTGGCCAACGGCACCCTGCAGGACTTCACCGTCAGCGGCGACACCGCAGGAGCTTTCACCCTGACCACCGTTCGCGCCATGCCTACCGACCGCGTGCCGGACATCGCCCGCAAGTTCGTCGGCGCCTCGATCCAGGTCACCCAGGTCGAGCAGTGGAGCGCCCCGGATGCCGCAGGCAACCGCTCGGCCAGCGTGAAGATCGATGTCGCCGGTGTGCCGGTGTCGGTGTCGGGCAGCGAGAAGCTGACCGCCCAGGGCGACACCACCGAATTCGCGATTGAGGGAAAAGTCTCCTCATCGATTCCGTTCATCGGCGGCAAGCTCGCCTCGGCAGCCGAGCCGTACCTCGGCAAGGCCCTGAACCTGCAGGCTTCGCAGGTTAACGCCTGGCTTTCGAAGTAGCCTCGACAGCGTCGATTATGACGCCCGACACAGACGGCCGGACCTGCGATTTTTCGCCAGGCCTCCGGGCGTCTGCGTTTTGGGACGTGAATTACGTTAGGGTTGAATACGGTGTGCCGGGAAGTCTGGTCGGCGTGAAATGTTCATTTAACGAAGTAAGCGAGTACAACGCATGACCAACACTCCCTCTTCGGGTTCCCCAAAGAACCTATTTTCCCGGCCGAGCTATAGCGAATCCGTGCGCATCGGCGACATCCTGCGCAAGGAGACCGTCGGCGGCCTGGTCCTGATTGTCGGCGCAGTGCTGGCACTGATCTGGGCCAACACCCCAATGCGCGATTCCTACTTCGCGTTGCGCGACTTCCATTTCGGCCCCACCCTCTTCGGGGTCGACCTGAATCTTTCCATCGGCCACTGGGCGGCCGATGCCCTCTTGGCAGTGTTCTTCTTCCTCACCGGTCTGGAGCTGAAGAAGGAATTCGTCATCGGCGACCTGCGCAACGTCAAGACCGCCGCGGTTCCCGTGGCGGCGGCGTTCGGCGGCGTGGCCGTCCCGGCCATCATCTTCGTGATCGTGGCTGCAGCCTCCGGAGGCTTCGGCAGCGAGCTGATGCAGGGCTGGGCGATTCCCACGGCAACCGACATCGCCTTTGCGGTGGCGGTGCTGGCGGTCATTGGTTCTTCCCTGCCGACCGCGCTGCGCATTTTCCTGCTGACCCTTGCAGTGGTTGACGACTTGATCGCCATCGTGATCATCGCGTTCGTCTTCACCGACGATCTGAAGCCGGCCTACTTGGCCTTGTCCCTGATTCCGATCATCCTGTTCACCGTCCTGGCCCGCACCTTGGCGAAGTTCTTCGCCACCCGCCTGTGGGCCGCCTGGGTCATCCTGCTGCCGCTGGGCATCGTCACCTGGATCTTCGTCTTCGGATCCGGCATCCACGCCACCATCGCCGGCGTGATCCTGGGCTTCTGCGTCCCGGTCAAGCGCACCGACGGACGCGAAGGCATCGGCCTGGCCGAGCAGTTCGAGCACCGTTTCCGTCCGCTGTCCTCTGGCTTCTGCATCCCGGTCTTCGCGTTCTTCGCCGCCGGCGTGACCGTGATTTCCCCGGAATCAGGCAGCGGCGGGCTGCTGACCGACCCGGTCTTCTGGGGCATCGTACTAGGCCTGGTGCTGGGCAAGCCGATCGGCATCATGGGCTCGACCTGGGTGCTGACCAAATTCACCAAGGCATCCTTGGACAAGGACGCCAAGTGGGGCGACCTGTTCGGCGTGACGCTGCTGGCAGGTATCGGCTTCACCGTCTCGCTGCTGGTCTCCGAGCTGTCCTTCGGCCTGGAGTCGGCGCACTACGAGCACGCTAAGGTCGCCATCCTGGCCGGTTCGTTCATCGCCGCCATCCTCGGCGCCCTGTGGCTGATTCCGCGCAACCGCCGCTACAAGGAGATCGCGGCGCGCGAGTCCCGCGACGACAACAAGGACGGCATCCCGGATGTCTACCAGCAGGGTGAGGACAACTAGTCCCTGACTGGATCGCAACGCGAAAAATCTCTGGTTCCGCCCTCGGGCGGAACCAGAGATTTTTTTGGCTCAGCGTGTTGTTATGCTGCTTCCAGCATGGCGACCTCTGCCGCCACCCAGGCCAGCATGGCGCACTTGACGCGGGCAGGGAACTTGGACACCCCAGCAAAGGCCACCGCATCCTCCAGGACCTCCTCATCAGGGGTCATGGTTCCCTTGGAGCGCATCATTTCCCGGAAGAGATCCAGCTTGTCCAGGAACTCTTCGCGGGTCAGCTCCGGGAGCATTTCGCTGAGCACGGAGGCTGAGGCCATGGAGATGGAACAGCCGTCGCCTTCCCAGCTCATGGCGGTGAACTTCTCGCCTTCCAGCTCCACGCGCACGCGGATCTGGTCCCCGCAGATCGGGTTGTGCTGGTGCGATTCACCGTGGCGGTGGCCGCCCTCCGGTTCCACGAGCGGGGAACCGATGCGGCGCTTTGAATGGTCGAGGATGACCTGCTGGTACAGCTGATCGAGTTCGTTCATTTTAGACTCCAAAATACTCACGCACCGAAGCGACTGCCTCAATCAGGGCCTTGATGTCTTCTTCGGTGTTGTACAGATAAGTGCTGGCGCGGGTGGTCGCGGTGACACCTAGGGCGCGGTGCAGCGGCTGCGCGCAGTGGTGGCCAACGCGCACGGCGATGCCGCGCGAGTCCAGGAACTGGCCTACGTCGTGCGGGTGCACTCCGATGACCTCGAAGGGAACGGTGCCGATCCGCTTGGCATCGGCCGGGCCGAAGACCCGCACGCCTTCCAGGGCTGACAGGCCCTGGTACAGCAGCTCACCCAAGTGCTCTTCCCAGTCCGCGATGCGGTCCATGCCGATCTCGTCGAGGTAGCTGGCGGCCGTGGCGAGACCATGGACCTGGGAGATGCGCTGGGTTCCGGCTTCGAAGCGCTGCGGAGCTGGAAGGTATTCCGCGTGCTCCATGTCCACCACCGTGATCATGGATCCACCGGTGAGGAACGGCGGCATGGCGTTGAGCAGCTCTTCACGGCCATAGAGGCCGCCGATGCCGGTCGGGCCGAGCATCTTGTGCCCGGAGAAGGCCATGAAGTCCACGTCCAGGGACTTGACGTCCACCGGAAGGTGCGGAACGGACTGGCAGCCGTCCAGCACCGTCAGGGCGCCGACTTTCCGGGCGGCGTCCACGAAGCGACGGGTATCGGTAATGGTGCCCAAGACGTTCGAAACATGGGTGAACGCCACTAGCTTGGTGCGTTCGGTGACCAGCGAAACGATCAGGTCGTAGCGCAGCGAGCCATCCTCTGCGATCGGCACGTAGCGCAGGGTCGCGCCGGTGCGGAAGGCGAGCTCCTGCCACGGGATCAGGTTCGCGTGATGCTCAAGTTCAGTAGTGAGAATCTCGTCGCCCGGGCCGAGTCGGAACCGCGCGGCGGCTTCTCCCCCGCGTCCCAGCGAGGCGTTGGACATCGAGTAGCTGATCAGGTTCAGCGCTTCGGTGGCATTCGAGGTCCAGACCAGTTCGTTGGTCTTGGCGCCAATGAACTTCGCCACGGTTTCGCGGCCCTGTTCGAAAAGGTCGGTAGCCTCCACGGCAAGGGTGTGCGCACCGCGGTGCACCGCCGCGTTGGCGTTTTCGTAGTAGTGCTGTTCAGCCTCGTAAACGCAGCGCGGCTTCTGGCTCGTGGCGCCTGAGTCGAGGTACACGATATCGGCACCGTTGACCTGGTGCTCAAGGATCTCGAAGTCCGCCTTGATGCGTGCCACCTCGTTGGCGGTAAGCGCCTCGGCCGTTCCAGTCTGACCAGTCATGGTGTGCACGGGTCCTCCGAATTCTCGTCATGAATCGCCGCGCACTCCGCCGTCAGATCCGGCTGCAATGCGATTAGGCAATAGGTACATTAGGTAATTATTCCACTCCGGACCCCGTTGCACACCTAAGTTAGTCCTTAGTAAGTTTCGCCTCAAAGACGTGCCAGTTGAAGTCTCGAAGGGCCCTAGCCATAACGAAGGCGGAATCCGCGCCAGTCGCCCGAGAGACCCGAATTTGCCCGAATTCCGGAGCTACCTCGCGCCGTGCTTGCGCTGATACATCATGCGATCCGCCGTGGACAAGCAGTCCGCGAGGCTGGCCAGTCCCGGCTCCGCCGCGGCGAAACCGCAGGATGCCGCGATGCCGGCGGACTCCAGCGCCGCGTCGAAGGTCTCGAAGAATGTTGCGGCTTGTGACGGAACAACCCCGTTGGCCAGGATCGTGAACTCGTCCCCGCCATATCGGGCTACATGGCAGGCGGTCGTGCCTGCTTCCCTCAAGGTCCGGGCGGCACGCACGATCAGGTCATCGCCTGCAGCGTGCCCCAGGGTGTCATTAACCTGCTTCAGTCCGTCGAGGTCGACAATGGCGACTGCCACGGCATCGCCGAAGCTCTCCAGCCGCTCTTGGGCATCGGCAACGATGGCGTCCCATCCACGGCGGTTGAGCAGGCCGGTCAACGCGTCCGTGTTCGCCAGCGCCTCGGACATCTCGATCCGTCGCCGTTCCCGGTCGATGCCTCGCGCCAGCTCCAGCTGCGTGGACAGCAGATCGCTGAGCAGGTTCAACAGCTGCTCGTCGAGCTGCTCGTCATCGGACAGCGGTTCGGGCCGGACTCCGCACAGCACGCCGAACATCTCGCCGCGGTCGTCGCTGATGGTATAGCCCGCATAGGCCCCCACATATTCGGAGGCGCCGAGGTCCGAGTAATCCGGGTCGGCGCGGGAATCGCGCACCACATGAGCGGCACCGGATGCCATGCGGCTGCAGAACGACTCGTTCCAGTCGATTCGCGCCCCGGTACTCAGCAGTTGTTCTTGATGGACATGCACGTGGACCTGCTCCCCGTGCACCACGCGCGACACCGACCAGTCGGCCAGCGGGGTATGCGCGTTGAGGTAGGCGACGACTCGCTCCGAGGACTCGCTGAAGGCCTGGGCGCCGTTCAGCGGCAAGCCGTTCTCGCCCCGCGGCAGCCCACCGTTGTTCCGACGCTCGAGCTGCAGAGACTGGTCTTGAGGGGTGTGGTGTGAGGGCACCGGTATCACTCGCTTTGCTTGATAACTTCCTGCTGGTCAGCGAAGACTAATATGCTCAAAAACAATAACAGGGAAACGGAGAAGAATTCTCCTCATTCACGGCATGTGCCCCCGCCGCGCTGAATTACGCTGGGCTGCAGCGGATATGGAAAACTCCGGACCGGTTGGTCCGGAGCATTCCCGAAAGTTTTCAGGCCGTATGGAACTTGCCCTGGGCTGCTTCCAGCCCCTGCGACATCAACAACTCCACCGCGTCGGCCGCGTTGTCGATCAAGAATGGCAGCACCTGCTTTTCGGACTTCGAGAAGTCCTGCAGGACCCAGTCGGCGGTGTCCATGCGTCCGGGCGGGCGGCCCACCCCGGTGCGCACGCGCAAGTAGTCCTTGGAGCCCATGGCCTTGGAGATGTCGCGCAGGCCGTTGTGGCCTCCTTCTCCCCCGCCGCGCTTGAGCTTGATGGTATCGAACGGAATATCGATCTCATCGTGAACCACGATCAGGTTCTCAATCCCGATGCCGAAGAACTTCGCCAGATTGCCCACGGGGCCGCCGGAGAGGTTCATGTAGGTCATCGGCTTGGCCAGGACCACGCGAGGACCGCCCACGCCCATGCGGCCCTGGACGATCTGGGCGCGCGATGCGTGGGTCTTGAATTTCGAGCCGGCGCGGTTGGCCAGCTCGTCGAGCACCATCTGCCCGATATTGTGCCTATTGCCAGCGTAGCCGGGCCCGGGATTCCCGAGCCCGGCTACGAGCCAAGTGTCATTGCTCATGATGCTTAGCTAAATGCCTTATCGCAATGCTTAGGCAGCGACCAGCAGGTCCAGGTGATCAACGGTGCGGTTCAGCGCGTGGATCTGGATGTCCTTGATGGTGGTCTTCACTTCGGTGCCCTCGATGTTCAGGACCAGCTCAACGCTGCGGTCGCGAACGGCCAGGGTGGTGGCCTGTGCTGGCAGCAGAACGTGCTGTGGCTCGGAGCCTGCACCGTAAACGACTGCTGGGATCTGGCCTGCACGGCGGGCCTGGCGGGCAGCGCCCTTGCCGAAATCGGTGCGTACAACGGCGTCAAGGTTGACAGATGCCATGATGATTCTCCTTAGGAAATGATTGCTTCGTTTAGGCCCTTGCGTGGACTCGGGAAGCAACCAACATCTAGGAGATGAAAGAGCTTTTCCGGCCTTGTCGATAACGGTCACACCATCGCTGGTGGTTCCCTCGCCTGGGCACAGTGAATAATTCTAGCAGTCGGGGGCGCGTGTACGAAAATCTGTCGCCCAGAACACTGTCGGTTGCGGAGCTTGCAGGTAGCGTTGAGTCAGTTCTCCGCAACCAGCTGCAGCCGCCCTACGGTGCTGGAAGGAATCCCATGGCCACCAAGCAGCCCGCAATGTCCCCTTCCGATCTTCCGGTCGCCCCGGTGCTGGACAGGGCAACCGGTCCCCGGCGCGCCGAGGCAGATGAGCTGCTTGCGCTGTTCAAGGAGATCTCCGGCGCCGAGCCGGTGGTCTGGGCAGGGCGAATCCTGGGTTTCGGCCAGTACGAGTACCGCTACGACTCGGGGCACGGAGGCATCGCCCCGCTGCTGGCATTCGCACCGGGGCCGAGCAACCACACCATCTATCTGGTTTCCGGCTTCGCCGAACGTTGGCCGGAGCTGCTGGAGAAGTTCGGCAAGCATCGAAGCAGCAAAGCTTGCCTTTATCTGACCCGGCTTTCGTCGGTGGATCAGGGGATCCTGCGCGAATTGATCGAGAAATCGTTGCAGGAAACGCTGTCCGATGACTCGACCCTGGGCTGAGACCAGCGCTCCATGAGTCTGTTAGCTCGGTTTTAACGGCTTTCGGCCGGCACCCCCGAAGGGTGCCGGCCGAAAGCTTGCGAAACGAGGGCTGCTAGGCGCGGCCGTCGAAGAGGTTCGTGACCGAACCGTCGTGGAAGACCTCGGAGATCGCGCGAGCGAGCAGCGGGGCGATCGACAGAACGGTAAGGTTCTCGAAGCGCTTCTCTTCAGGGATCGGCAGGGTGTTGGTGACAACAACCTCGGTGGCCCCGCACTCGGCCAGGCGCTGCGCGGCTGGATCCGAGAAGACTGCGTGGGTTGCGGCGATGATGACGTCCTTGGCGCCGGCTTCCTTCAGCACGCGCACTGCGCCTGCGATGGTTCCGCCGGTGTCGATCATGTCGTCGATCAGGATCGCGGTGCGGCCCTTGACCTGGCCCACCACGGTCTTCGACTCGGCCTGGTTCGGCACGGTCAAGTCACGCGACTTGTGCACGAACGCCAGCGGGGCACCGCCCAGGCGCTCTGCCCACTGCTCGGCGACGCGCACGCGGCCGGTATCAGGGGAAACCACGGTCACGTTGGCCACATCGACCTTGGACTTGATGTAGTCGGCCAGCAGCGGGAAGGCGAACAGGTGGTCCACCGGGCCGTCGAAGAAGCCCTGGATCTGCGCGGTGTGCAGGTCGCAGGAGATCACGCGGTCGGCGCCTGCGGTCTTGAACAAATCGGCAACCAGACGTGCCGAAATCGGCTCACGGCCGCGGCCCTTCTTGTCCTGGCGGGCGTACGGGTAGAACGGCGCCACGACGGTGATGCGGCGGGCGGAAGCGCGCTTCATCGAATCGATCATGATCAACTGTTCCATCAGCCAGTTGTTCAACGGGGCCGGGTAGGACTGCAGCAGGAACACATCCTTACCGCGGACCGATTCGTCCGAACGCACGTAGATCTCGCCATTGGCGAAGTCATAGGCATTTAGTGGCAGCTTCTCGATATCGAGGGCCTTGGCCACCTCGTCAGCTAGTTCCGGGTGCGCACGTCCGCTGGCAAGCACCAGCTCTTTGTTGACGTTATGGCGGATTTCACTCATTGTTATGCTTTCTCGCTCGCTTCGCTATCACGTATGAGGTGTACTGAGGAAATAAAATCCGTCGCGGAACTACTCGGAGGCCGAGGTGTTCAGCGAGGACTTGAACGCGGCGTCTGCCGAAGAGGTACCCGGACGCTTTTCCAACGTCCATCCCTCGGTGTTGCGCTGCGGGGCCACGGACAGCGCCAGGGCACCGGCCGGGACATTCTTGCGGACGACTGCACCGGCACCGGTGTAGGCGCCGTCCCCGATTTCAACCGGGGCGACGAACACGGTATTCGAGCTGGTGCGCACGTGCGAACCGATCTTGGTCCGGTGCTTCTTTTCGCCGTCGTAGTTGGCGGTGATGTTGCCACAACCGATGTTGGTGAACTCACCGATTTCAGCATCCCCGGCGTAGCCAAGGTGCGAGAGCTTGGAGCCGCGACCAATGGTCACGTTCTTGGTTTCGTAGAAGGCGCCGATCTTGCCGTCGGCCCCCAGGTCGGTGCCCGGACGCAGGTAGGCGAATGGACCCACGGACGCGCCGTCGGCGATACGCGAGTCGGTCGCGTCGCTGCGCTTGACTGTTGCGCCCTGGCCAACCACGACGTTGGTCAAGGTGGTGTCCGGGCCGACCGTCGCATTAGCGCCGATGATGGTTTCGCCGTGCAGCTGGGTTCCCGGCTTGAGGGTGGCATCCTGGCCGATCATGACCTCGGCGTCGATCCAGGTGGTGGCAGGGTCAACGATGGTGACACCCTGGCGCATCCAGAATTCGTTCTTGCGCTGGTTGTAGATGCGGGCGAGGTTGGAGACCTGCACGCGGTCGTTGGCGCCCTCGATCTGCCAGCGGTCCTCGATCTGAGAGGAGGCCACGCGGCCGCCGTGGGAGCGGGCGATGGCCAGCACGTCGGTCAGGTACATTTCGCCCTGCGCGTTGTCGGTGGTGACTTCGGTCAGTGCCGAACGCAACATCTGCGCGTCGAAGGCGTAGATGCCGGAGTTGATTTCCTTGACTGCCAGTTCTTCAGGCGAGGCGTCCTTCTGCTCGCGGATGCCGGAGACGTCCCCGTTCGCGTCGCGCAGGATGCGGCCGTAGCCGGAAGGATCGTCCAGCTCGGTGGTCAGCACGGTTACCGAGTTGCCGTTGGACTCATGGGTGGCGACCAGTTCCTGCAGCACCTCGCTGGTGAGCAATGGCACATCGCCGTAGGTCACCACGACGGTGCCCTCAAGTTGCGGGTCGATGGCTTCGAGGCCCTGCTGCACTGCGCGGCCGGTGCCCGGCACGTCGTCCTGGTCCGCGATGGTGATGTTCGGGAACTGGTTCAGGATGTGCTCGGCGACCAGATCGCGCTGGTGGCGGACAACCGCAACGAGGTTCAGGGGTTCGAGCGCAGAGGCCGCATGCAACGCATGGGAAACCATGGAGCGACCTGCGATTTCATGCATGATTTTCGGCTTCGCCGATTTCATTCGGGTGCCTGCGCCGGCGGCGAGGACGATAACGGCTACTGGTGCGTTGACCTGATCGCTCAAGTTGCTTTTCTCCTGCGGGTCGCTTCGGGGTTTTGGGCAGTGAAGAAAAACCCCTGATCCAGTCTATCGCGCAGATTGGGGGCAACCGAACTTTGATACCAAGAAAGCGCCGCGGCGGCGGCGCTTGGAAAGTTGTTCCGCCCCTAGGATTCGAACCTAGAATGCACAGCTCCAAAGGCTGGCGTGTTGCCATTACACCAGGGCGGAAAATGTGGTCAGCAGGTAAACCAGCCAAGCACGCTATGTATTCTGCCATGTCCTGCGGTGCTGTGTGAAATCGCAAAACACCGTATTGAGACTCACTTTTATTCTCTGCTTTATTCCACACGTGGTGCGGATGCAACTTTGGAATGTGGCTGTTCCCCCACAGTTTGGCGTCTCGATTTGCCCCGGAAAGTAAACTGGAGACGTGGCACATTTACTCGGGGGCGAAGCCCTGCATCTGGAATATCCAACCCACGTCGTTTTTGACTCGGTGACCATCGGCATTTCCGACGGCGACCGCATCGGACTCGTTGGACGCAACGGCGAAGGAAAGTCCTCGCTGCTTGGCATGCTCTCGGGCAAGATCGAGCCTAATTCAGGACGCGTGACCCAGCGCAACGGCCTGCGCGTGGGAGTCCTGGACCAGAGCGACACCCTGGACTCGGACTCGACCATCCATTACGCCGTGGTGGGCGACATGGCCGACCATGAATGGGCCGGCGACGCCCGTACCCGCGACATCATCTCCGGCCTGGTCGCAGACCTGGACTGGGAAGCAACAGTGGGCACGCTCTCCGGCGGCCAGCGCCGCCGCGTGGCTTTGGCAGCCCTGCTGGTGCAGGACTGGGACGTTGTGATCCTCGACGAGCCGACCAACCACCTGGACGTCGAAGGCATCTCCTGGCTGGCCGAGCACATCAACAACCGCTGGTCCAAGAACTCCGGCGGGCTGATGGTCGTCACCCACGACCGCTGGTTCCTCGACGCGGTCTGCACCACCACCTGGGAGGTGCATGACGGCATCGTCGAGCCCTTCGAAGGCGGCTACGCTGCCTACGTGCTGCAGCGTGTGGAACGCGACCGCATCGCAGCGGTCACCGAATCCAAGCGCCAGAACATGATGAAGAAGGAACTGGCCTGGCTGCGCCGCGGCGCACCGGCCCGTACCTCCAAGCCGAAGTTCCGCGTCGAGGCCGCCAACCAGCTCATCGCCGACGTACCGCCGGTGCGCAACCCGCTGGAACTCAAGCGCATGGCCACCAGCCGGTTGGGCAAGGACGTCATCGACCTGCTGGACACCTCGGTATCCTTCGGCCCGAAGCAGATCCTCAAGCCCTTCACCTGGCGCATCGGCCCCGGCGAGCGCACCGGCCTGCTGGGCGCCAATGGCGCGGGCAAGTCGACCCTGCTGGGCCTGATCGCCGGCACCGTGGAGCCCTCCAGCGGCAAGATCAAGCGCGGCAAGACCGTGAAGCTGGCAGTGCTGGACCAGCAGTTCCGCGAGCTGGACCAGATCGGCGAGGACCTGGTCCGCGAGGTGCTCGGCCGCTTCCGCACCACCTTCAACGTGGACGGCAAGGACCTGACCCCTGCCCAGCTGCTTGAACGCCTGGGATTCTCCTCCGCGCATCTGTCCACCAAGGTCCGCGAGCTCTCCGGCGGCCAGCGCCGCCGACTGCAGCTGCTGATGATCCTTATGGACGAGCCGAATGTCATGATCCTCGATGAGCCGACCAACGACGTCGACACCGACATGCTCGCCGCATTGGAAGACCTGCTGGACTCCTGGCCGGGCACGCTGATCGTGGTTTCCCACGACCGCTATCTGCTGGAGCGCGTCACCGACCAGCAGTACGCGATCCTGGACGGGAACTTCCGTCATGTTCCGGGCGGCGTGGACGAATACCTGGCACTGCGCAGCGCCCAGGGTACCGGGTCGGGCTCCAACCCGACCCAGTCATCCGGCACCGAGCAGGCCAAGCCCGCAGGCCCCAGCGGCGCCGAGCTGCGCGCCGCACAGAAGGAACTGAACGCCAACGAGCGCAAGGTCGGCCAGCTGCAGGAGAAGATCGCCAAGATCCATGAGAAGATGGCCGGCCATGACCAGTCTGATTACGAGGGGCTGGGCAAACTCACCGCAGAGATCAACGAGCTGCAGGACCAGGTTGACCAGCTGGAAGAACGCTGGCTGGAACTCTCCGAAATCGTCGGCTGATCCCGAAGCCAGCTTGATCAATACTTGCCGGGCCTAGCTCGGGCAGCGATGGCTACTCCGAACGCGAAAAGTTGAGAACCATTGTGAGGCTCGACAACCGTTCGATGGTAGCCATCGCTTTGCTTTTGCTTCGCGGCAAGCTTGCAGAAGGCGGATTCTCAACATGTCTTGCCCGCCTACCAACTTCATGAAATCCGATTGGTAGTTTGTCGCAGCCTTCTGGTTCACCTCCGTGTAAAAGCAGCAGGCGCTCTTCGAGACACAGATCCGACAACGTTGTATTTCCTTCCAGTTGCGGTCTAGCGTCATTCTTGTTCATTGCATTGCGGGGATCGACTATCCCGCCCTGACCGTCACGCAAATTCCTGAGAGCTACAGTGCAGTGCATTAGGTTTGAAGCGTGAGAATCAAATCAAGTGTTCGAGAATTTTTGGGCCTGGATTCCGTGCCTCTCCATGACGGGTACTCGCAGAGCGGCAGGGGTATCCAGATGCCGGTTTGCGATGCCTGCGGCGCGCTGGTCGCGTACGAATCCCAGTTGGCCCATACCGATTGGCATGGGGGAAACGACCCATTGAGCTGGAACTTGATCCCTCGAAGCATTCCTCTGCGGCAAGGCCGATCCCGTCAGTTTCGATTGGCTTTTCGACTCTCGGATCCCGTTTGTGCAATCGACCTGCCAACCATGATGTGTTGAAAATGCTGCCGACTGGTTTCCATCCCGAGGCATGATCTGTGAGCCGCACCGCAAGATTCGCGGAACCAGTGGCCCCATCGACCAGTTAGTCTTTCAAGATGGACCCGTTGATTCAGCCTGTCATAGATGCTTGCGGCTATCGTCTTCGCCCGTTTAACGCAGGGGACGCACCGTTGATTCAAGATGCTTCCTCTGATCCGCTGATTCCACTGATCACAACAGTTCCCTGCAACGGTACTCGGAAAGAAATCAGCGAGTTCATCGATCGGCAGCACCACCGACTCGTTGAACGATCAGGCTACTCTTTTGCCATCGCGGATGCAGACTCGGATCAGGCGCTGGGCCAGATCGGACTATGGCTGAAAAACTCCAATCATGGCCGAGCCAGCATCGGCTATTGGGTTGGTCCGTCGCACCGCAACCGAGGAATTACCTCTGCTGCCTTGGAATCGATCTCTCGATGGGGGCTCGGGCAGCCAGATATTCATCGTTTGGAACTTTATGTCGAGCCCTGGAACGAAGGCTCATGGAAGACAGCCGAGCACTGCGGCTACATGCGAGAAGGTCTGCTGCGCAGTTGGGAAGAAATTGGTGGAGAACGTAAGGACATGTACATGTATTCACGGCTTGGCTGAATCCGGCACTCGATTCGACAGTCAGGAGGCTTCTGTCTTTGATCGCCAAAGCGTGGGACGCCGCCTCTGCCGGGAAGCAGACGAAATACCCCGAATTTATTCCCCTCGATCGTTCCGGCCCGCCAGCCGTCTGACGGGCTAAGCAGCTCACCCCTAGCAAGCGGACTTGAAGGACAACCTATGGGATCCATGGACGAACTCATCAACACAACCGTGATTGCGCAATTGCGCACTTCGCTGCAAGACGTTGCACCCGGAAGCGGACTGGACCATCTCCATGATTCAGCGGGACGCATCGCAGGCATGCGTCTGCGGGACCGAGTTGATATCGTCCGGAACGCCTTGCTGAAAGACCTTCCCGCGGACTTCTCCAGCACCAGGACAATCATCCACGAGGCGCTCAGCGACCCCTTGCTCACAGGATGGATGATCTGGCCAGTTTCCGAGCTCATCACCGCCAAGGCACTTGATTCCGGAACTATCGAAGACTTCGATGCGGCCATGGAAACCCTTGCCCTGCTGACCGACAGACTGACCTGCGAATTCGCGATCCGCGCGATGATTATCGACCGGCCAGAACGGGCGCTCCAGCACGCGCAAGACTGGACACAGCACGAGAACGAACACGTTCGCCGTCTGGCCACCGAAGGGACTCGTGTGTACCTTCCTTGGGCAAAACGTGTCCCCTGGCTCGTTGCCAACCCCAGGGAGACCCGCGCTATTCTCGACGCCAGCTACCGGGATCCCGCGGAATACGTTCGCCGATCGGTCGCGAACCACCTCAATGACCTCAGCCGGGTTGATCCGGGAGCCCTCATCGAGACGGCCACCGCATGGGCTGGCAACGCCGACGAAAACACCGCGTGGGTGCTTCGGCACGGATTGCGAACACTGGCCAAGCAGGGCCACCCCGAAGCGTTGTCCCTCCTCGGTTTTTCCGGTGACGATCTTTCGATCTCCGCGCCGCTGCTTGCCAGCGACCGCATCCTCTGGAACGGTGAGATCGCATTCAGCACACAGGTCACGAACCATGGTGGCACTGAAGCCAACGTTGCCATCGATTACAGCGTCGGCTTCCTGAGGGCGAATGGCTCCCATGGGGCCAAGACATTCAAACTTGCCACACGGAAAATCGGGCCAGGCGAGACTGTCACCCTGGGCAAAACCCATTCGTTCAGGCCCATTACGACACGCAAGTACTACCCCGGAGTGCACACTGTGACGGCTCAAGCAAATGGCAAGAAATCCGAGCAAACTGACTTCACGCTTGAAGCAGAATCGGTCGAAATCAGCCGAGCGAAATAGTCAATGGCCAATGCATTTCCAGCAAATAAGCTACGACATGTTTGTACTGGATCCCATCCCAAACCCACCAACTTTGATATCCGCATAAGGCACCTTCACCGGGCATTTTTGTGGGCGGGGTATACGGGAATCTGAAATCTTTGGAAACCCGGAGATTCGAAAATATGCCAAGCCAACAAGACTTATGTCCCGAATGAGGACCGGCTTACGGGACACCTATAGGTGAAAGGTTCCTTCTAGCGGGTGGGACGCTGCAAAATACGTTCTACGATTTGCTCGGGAGTTTCATCAGCAACAATTCGCATCTCTGAAACGAACGGAAGAGGCTGCCATCCGTGGTACCAACCGCGCATATCTTTATCGCTGAATTCAGAGGCTTGCGGCCTCGTCGAATGTCGATTGACAGTTTCTTCGAAAGCGAGATCGAATGAATAAAATCGGGCATCATCAGTATGCGCGGCCACTCGCTCTAACATACCGCCGTATCTGGAGGCGTTAAAGATCCCCTCTAGGATTACGTTGTGTCCACGGTTTAAGCAATGTATTGCTGCGATTTCGAGTAGGTCTGCGTGAGCTAAGCTTTCCTGCTCTCGCTCATGGTAAATAACTTTGCGGAAGTGGTCTTGTTGAAGCACCGCTGTAAGTTTGCCGAGCCTGGTTTGCAACATGCGCGCGATCGTGCTTTTTCCTGAGCCTGAATTTCCGCGAATCACTACCAACATTGACGACACACGCATTCCTTACGATCTAAACATGAACCTGCTCCGCAGCGCTGGACGCAGGCGGTCTCAGTCTAGCTCTGGAGTAGAGAACGGCGTCCCACAAAGCGTTCCTCTGCGAACACTGAACCGTGGAGCCTGCCCTCCGCCGAGGTCCAGTAAATACGTCCAGGGAAGTGCAAGTAGACTGACTAGTCTCGATTTTTCTTCTTCGCGAAGAAGCCCGCGCCAATCAATCCGATTGTCACGATTACGCCGATCATGATGAAGTCGGCACTTTCCATTTCGTTACCCCCTTCGGTTCTCGGACTTCTTGTACTCCAGCTTTGCACAGGGCGGCCATATCAAGGTGAAGCCCCGCTGTCCCACTATGCGTTCCGCTTGCGGTCACCCAATCTCAGTGGAGACGACTTTGGAAAACGACATCAGTGGAGACGACTTTGGAAAACGACAATTGCTCAGCCGGAAATTGCATCAGCCTCTGCAACGGCAGCTAAAGTTGTATCTTCTACACTCAGCATCACAGTGCTGTCCCGACGGTTGAAGAGGTGCGTAGTGATCGTCCGGCCGTTGGCCTCCCAAATGCAGGGTGGCGTCTCTTCGTTCTCCCACGGATGTTCTGGTTTTCCAAAGAGTTCGGTGAGTTGGATACGTAGTTCGTTGAATCCGCTTTGAACTGCAGGTGCACCGGATTCTTGAGTGCTGTAGAGGTGGATTGTCACGCCTAGGAACTCACAGTTATACGTGTCCCATGAACCAAGCACTTGTCCACCGACGCCGATATCCAGCTCATTCATCTGGTGGGGTGATTCTTCGTTCTCTAGCTCGTACCGGCTCCCTGATATGAATCCAAGGTGCGCGAAAAGATTTTCGCGTTCTTCATCAGACCGTGGCCAAGGCTCGTCGACTAATTTCCTGACGAGCTTCACGACGGTGCCAGGAGTGGGATTCAATTCCAACAAAGGGTCAGTCTCGGACATAGTGTGAGCTTACCTCGCAAGAATTGAGACACGGCCGTTAGAGGCTCCCCCCTACGGACCGTCTTGCGGGACACGGATAAATTTTCATCGAACTGGCGGTAGCCGGCAGCATGTCATCGAAGTTGAAAAGTTTTTAGGTTGAAGCTCCGTAGGGAACTACGACGATCTGCACCGAATCTTCGTAGATGATTTTGCCCGGATCGTCGCTGATGAGTCGCACAGCTTGCACGTCATGCCGTTTAAGAAGTTCCAAATATGGCTCGACCCGTTCTAGCAGATGCGTAGCAGTGCCCTTGAACCAAGCTGCTGCGCGAGGGTTCACCTGAGGGTCGTAGATATCGGGAATCGATTTGGTCGGATCTGGGTAGGCCGCATTGAACCAGTCATTTCCAGATCTCCAGGTAACCCATTCTGCATCGCTCAGTTGGCCTTTGTGGGCGAGTACATTGGCAAGACCGAAAACCCTTGGGTATATTGCTCGATGATTTGGAACGCTCGATTGGTACCGGATATACATTTGTTACCGTGGCTCCTTACAATCGCTCACTTTTTCAATTTAGATCGTCCAAGTCAACCATATCGAGCAGCCAAAGCCTTTTTGCAGAGTCTACCCATGTGAATATTGCGTTAAGAGGCAATAGCCTCAGATCTACTGTCCCGTAGAACGTTGAGACACATTGGGGAAGAGGGGAATTGAAGATGAGGGAATCCAAGAAGATGAATCTCGTATTCGAGCGGCTCGAATCGATTCAGTCAATGATGTTTCCCCCGACCCTGTTTGACGGAAAAATTGAGCGCGAACTGAACCTATCTGATGAATTTGTTGATTCTCGTGTCATTGCCTTCGGGCTCGTTGACGAACTACTCGCCATGGTGGCTGCCAGTCGAACGACGCACGCGGATGTGGTCGCCCATGGGATGGCAATCGAGTCCGGAACCTACGAGAACGAATACACGAAACTGTCGAAATCGGAATTTGGTCGAGTCGTGATTTATTTGATCGAGTCAGCCATACACCTGAGATAGCAGTCGAAAGGTGTTATGCCTACTGCAGATGACTGAGCTTCATGCTTGTTCCGCGCCTATGCGTTGCATCTTCAACTGTCCGGTCGCAGGGTGTGCGGTCAGCGGCATCGAAGTTGATGGGTTTGCCAGCACCGCAAGACTCTGTCCCGTTCAAGGTTGGCCTTGCCGGCGCGATTCGCAGACGAAGTCGATGACGTGTGGCTATGAGTCGCAGTTCCCAATGTCGGCTTTAGGCGTCAGGTGCGGCTCCAACTAGCCAGTTGGATCTTGCCGCTGGGATTAGCGGAATGCCCGGCTGATCGCACTGCCAGTCTGGAACAGTGTGATCCACGCGAGGAATTTCTGGATGGGTCGCAACGGCAATGCGACGAGACTCCGCCAACCATTGCGTCGAGACCATGACTTAGTGATCTGAACCTGGGTGCCACCGGTCGTGTTCACCAAGGTAAACTCCATCAGAACCGAACTACTTCGGGAAACGTCGGGATGCGCGAAGTTCCACGCGATCCTTTCCGGCCGGTGCGCGGAGACGAGTTCAATGCTGCGGCGGCGATACTGCGGCTTTATGTTCACCGGCTTCCCGTCTGGGTGACTTGCGGGTGCGAGACCCTGCCAGACCCCACCGAGCGTCGCTTCCTGTCCGGTGTGTTCAATGGAGCCGATGCTGGGTTCCCACTCGGGAACGAGTATCGGATCTGCGAGGAATTCCCAGACCTCTTCCATCGGGGCGGGAACGAATGTCTCCATCGAGCCCGAGGCCCGCCCTTTCACCTTTGCAGCGACAGGCTTGGTATTCTCAGCTGGTGAGTCGATCTGGTCGAGTTGATTGAGCAGAGCTTCGGGCGTCGTTCCCAGCCGGTCAAGGATCTCTGCGATCAAACCGCTGGGCTCTGCGACCAGCTCTCGCAATACAGCCGCGGCATCGCCCGTCTTGTTTTTACCACTTGATTTGGTGATGAGGTCAAGAGCGCGAGGACTCCACGCATACCCGTCCGTCTCGTGGAACACGATCCGTCCTGCCTCCGGGAATGAGGCCTCGATGCCGAGCGAAGCAAGTTGCGCTTCGTGTTGTTCCTCGACCGCTCGACGGGCGGCATCAAGGTCAATGCCCATGCTGCGAAGTGCGCGTCCGGCGGATTGGTCATTAATAACAAGGGCGAGGAACAGATGCCCAATGCCTGCTTCCCGAAGGCCAACCCGAGAGGCTTCCTCCATGGCGGCAAGCGAGAGAGATTGACTTGTCTGAGCAGCGCGAACGAGCTTATTCATGCGTTCCTCCTGAGAGTCGGTATCGTGGGGTCAATTCGTTTGGAGTGCTTCTTGTGAGCGGCTTGCCGTGTCACCCCGAGCGCGTCAGCAATGTCCTGCCAACTCATGCCCGAACGCAGCGCGGCCTCGACTTGCAGAAGCTCCAGGGTGTCCGCGAGCAAGCGCAACGACGACACCGCCCGCAGCCCCGCTCTCGGGTCGCTGGTGTCGGCTGCCACTGCCGCGATTTGTGAAGACTCCATACTGTCAACCTACGTTGCTGAAGATCCTCCTGTCAACCAAAGTTGCTAACGACCCCGCGGCTTGCACCTGTCCAGCCTCACTGTCCCCGTAGAAGGTTCCGCTTGCGGGCGGTGCGGCTCAGTGCTGAGGACTGTGGACAGAAGTGCTGACGACTTCGGAAACTGACACTTAGTCAGGGTGGGTGTTCCCGTATGGGGGGGGTATGTAGTTGGAAATCCAAACCCCCTTGTTCAATTCATTGCCACCAACACGGGATTCTTCTACCTCTTGTCATTAGCTTTGCTCTTTGGGAGCGTACTTACTACCCTTTGCTTTCTCCATATCTCGAAGCGTTCCCTGCACTCTCTCGTCGACGCGCGCTAATTTCCCGCCGCCTCGGCCGCAGGGCCATTTGTGCAACCGAGGTTGAAGCCTGTCCAACCGTCTACGAAGCTACTCGGTGGGGTTCCTTGCTGGCATACGACTAACAGTGACAAATAAAAAAACGACGCACAGGCTGTGGGAGACATTTCTATTCAGAGCAGCTGCTACAGTCTGAGCCAGAACCGTCCTCACCAGGAATTCAACTTTCGACCTCCGAAATCGACAGGACTAGCTATGGATTCTCATCAGCGAAAACCCATCAAGTGGTGGCCGTTTGGGCTTTTTCTGCTTGCCTTCGCAGCTGCAAACGTAGTCCTGATACTGGTCGAGGCTCCCACTTGGGCAAGGCTAATTCCCGTCTGGATCCTGTTGGCCGTTTCGGTAACTGCCCTGACTCTGTTTTTCATTCGACGCAGTCGCAATGACAAAGACTCGGGCCGCTAGAACCTGTACACGCGCGCGATGGGAATTGAGCACCATGGCAGGGGCTTCAATGCGGGGACAGGTTCACCCCATCCCTTAACGGCGTTCCCGCTTAGCGTTCCTCTTATGGACATGAAATCGAACTTTAGAGGTCACCCAGCATCTAAATCTGCCGAATTGGGACAGGGCTACGAGATCTACCGAGGAAAATCGGTTTCTTCTAAATCGTAGGATTCTCGAAGAGCAATGGACATGAATTCCCAGCCCTGGATGATCGGCAGCAGATCTGAAGAATCGCGATTCAGCCTACGGAGCTCGCGCTCCTCCCACTGCAACAGCAAGACGTTACGCTCTGCGTAGGAAACTAGCTCAACTACTTTTTCTCTATCCAAATGGGGCGGGCTAGGAGGCTCAGGCTGCTGGTCAGTATTCATAGTTGCCCTTCAATTTTCATGCCGGTAACCGGGTTTCTTTCGACCCAAGCCTCGGTCGTACCCACAAGGCTACAGCCATTCATGTCCATGCCGTACAAGCACAGTTCTCGCCCCATAGAGGGTTGGACTGCGGGACACGGAAACCGCTATCGGACCGGTGAATCAACTGCCCTCCCAGAGCTGTCAACTGCAGTCACAATCCTTCAAGCGCACGGATATGCGGGAATCGGGCTTCGAGCCCTCCAATGTACTCATCCCAGGGCATCCCAGCCGGGGCCTGCCCTGCCATCGATGCCGAGGGCTGGTCGCGATATTGCTCCTCGATTGAGGTTCCGGTCATCTCCATGAAGATCTCCTCGGGGATGTATCGAATCTCTTCCGCGTCCATCACCACGGCCGAGTCCTTGAGTTGCCCGTTGCCCAGCAGCGTCGGATCCGCGAGACAGGAGTGGTAAAAGTCCCGACCCTGCGCCACGACCCAAGTGCGCACGTCGGTGAATTCATCGTCGCCGCATCCACCTAGCAGCAAGTACGCCACACCCCACAGCTCCCAGGAGTACAAGGCATGGGTCTTGAGGGCGAACAGCCGGTCGAAGGCCACGATCTCTTGCTGGGTGGATTGCCGTAGTTCTTCGCGCAGTGCCTCGGACAGACCCTCAGCATCCCCGTCACAGGATTCCCGTGCCCGGCCGATGATGTGCCAGAACCTCTGCTCGGTGATTTCTTCGAGTACAACCGCGGTGGCTTCGATATCGGCGTCCTGAGCGGAAGAGTCCCCTTCGACAACAGGTCCGCAGTAGCCCTCAAATAGATCCCCAGAGCTTCCCTCAGGGTCTAGGTCGGCAGCCAGTCTTTCATCAAGACGGACCCGATCAGCCCAATCATCAGGTCGATCGGGCCAAATTTTGTACAACCACAGAAGGTTCCTGCCGTAGCCCCTCACGACGATGCGTTGGGCTTGAATGTCCCAGAAAGTTTCGGGATCCGGAATTTCGATGTTCTCGAGGACCAGGAGGTTCAGTTCTCCTTGGTCGGAGAAGTGGGCGAGATTGCGCACCCTCGAAACCTCTGAGAACTCCAGACGTTCAATGCGGCCAAAGGCTCCAGCTCCGGCAAAATCGACCTCTGGACACCTCACTATCCCAACGCGGTCAGCTTCAAAGTATGGCATGAACCAGGAATCACAGGCCGAGATTCGAGGCCTGACTAACTCAAGCACGCCAGGGGCGTCTTTGTTAGTGAGCTTCCTGTCCAGCGTCGATAGTGCATCCTGCGTCGCGTTGAAAATCCAGATGTCGTTGATCTGGGGCTGTCGGAGCACCGGGACCCAACATTCATGCCACCGAAAACCAACGGCTGTCACCGGGGACCAGTCGTATCCAGCCGGAAGGCTCGTTACCTTTGCGTAAAACACACCCACAGACCACAGCGGTCTTAGCTCGGCCAAGTTCTTTAAGTCGATGGCGCTGTATCTGTTGTAAATCAGATTCCCGTGGTCAACGGTACTGAGGTAGGAGGCCAGCGTTGATGTTCTCATTCGGTGGTGTCCTCACGCGTTCAGGGTCAACTGTCGTTCTAATGTAGACCATGAATAGCGGGTGGGCACCCGAATTTGGCCCTTGGCGCGTAGCCGCAATTGTCCGGTCATCGCCAAGTCGTGGCTGGGCTCTGCGAATCCGCGGTTGCTCGTTCATATTCGTCCTGCAGAGGGTTCGTCTTATGAAACTGATGCTAGCCGCCGGACAAGAATAAGCGTCGGTCCCGCCCAGTCGAGGTTGTGGTGCTCTTCCAGAGGATAAAAATCGGTAGCTCGGTAAAATGCCCGAGTTTCGGCGTATGACTCGCTATCGAAGGACGGACCGACAGTGTGAACGGAGAGCAATGCGCACCCGTCGTTGGCAAGGTCAGCTGCCACCCTATCGATAAGTGCCCGTCCGGCTCCTTTACCTCTAGCTTCGGGGGACAAAGCGACGAGGTGTAATTCTGCGGACTCGGGGAAGTGTCGACGGATAAGGGCCACGCCAATCGTGGTTCCGGATTGGCGAGCGACGATACTCAGATAATCGTCGTTTCCTGCATCTACAACGTACTGTTCGATCGCTTCCGGATCTCCGAACCATTCCGGCAATGCTTTCAAGATGCGGCGGACTGCCTCGGGGTCTTGCATATATTCAAGCTGAAATGCCAAGCGGTTTATCTTCTCATCCTTATCAATTCTTTGCCACGATGCGAAGTGAACGGCAGGCACCTCAATCAGGTGTTTTTAGTCCAAAGCGTCGCTCTACGAATAGGCAACTCACGTTGTCCCACAGAAGGTTCGGCTTATGGGACACCAAAAACGACCGCTTTCGCTGCTACAACGACACAACGCCGCGCACCCGGTGCCCGATCGCCATCGATTCACCGCTGAGCCCCGCGGCCCGCGGCGAGAGCAGGAAAGCGATCACCTCGGCGACCTGCGTCGGCGTAGTATCGCCGAAACCGCCAGGCGCTACCGAGGTCGCCGGATGCTCGCTGACGATTCCCGGGCTTACGGTATTGATGCCGATCCCTGTCCCCACATGCTCATCGGCCAGGTGCTTCGCAATGGTGATCAGCGCCCCGTTGCGCACCGAACCTGCGATATTTCCGGTCACCAGTGCGTTCTGGCCGGAGACCCCGACAATCCGTCCGGAGCCGGCTGCCCGCATATGCGGCAGCACCGCGTTGGCCATGCGCAAGAACCCCAGAGCCTTTCCCTGCACCGCTTCCATGACACGGGCCGGGTCGGAGTTCCCGGCCGGATCCAGTGTCCTGGCGCTGGGTGCGGCGGCATGCACTAAGCCGTCGATCCGTCCATGCATGTCCATCACCTGCTGGATGCCAGCCTGCACCGAGTGCTCATCGCTTGCATCCAGCTGCAGGTCCGTGCTGGCAGAACGTGCGGCGCTGATGGCGATCGCTCCCTCGGCCCGCAGGCAGCGGACCACCGCGGAGCCGATCAGCCCAGTCCCGCCGACAACCAGCACAATTTTTCCATCAAGTTCCAAGTCCATGCCGTTTAGCGTATCCGCCATTGCTGGTATTGCGCAGCCCTTTGGGGAAGAATCGAGCCCATGGATACCACGCGAATCGACGAACCCGAGTTGGAAGTCTTCGACGAGAACTGGCAGCGGGCGCTGGTGCTCATGGCGCACCCCGACGACCCCGAGTACGGGACCGCACTGGCGGTGAGCCGCTGGACCCGGCAGGGCAAAGAGGTAGCCTACGTCTTGGCGACCGCCGGCGAAGCAGGAATCGAGACCATGGCCCCGGCGCAGGCCGGACCGCTGCGCGAAATAGAGCAGCGGCGGGCCATAACCCACGTCGGAGTTCAGGAGCTTGAATTCCTGGGTCTGCCCGACGGCAGGTTGGAATACGGCATCGAGCTGCGCCGCGCCTTTGCCGCAGCGATCCGACGCCACCGCCCCGATGTGGTCATCACACTGAACTTTGAACGCACCTTCGGCGGCGTCTACCGGAACTCAGCAGACCACCAGGCCGTGGGCCGAGCCGTTCTCGATGCGGTCTCCGACGCAGCCAACTCCTGGATCTTCCCCGAACTCACCGATCCACCGCATACCGAAGTGCAGATGATCGCTGTTTTCGCCGACGGGGCGCCGACGCATTGCGTCCAGATCGAACAGCAGGACATCGATGCCGCCATCGCCGCATTAAGCGAACACCGCGAATACCTCGCGGCCTTGAGCCCTGACTCGATCGAGGACCAGGCGCGGGCACAAGTTGAGATGGTGCTGGGAGAACACCTCCCGGCAAGGGTGGGCTTCCGTGTCTACCGCTGAGTGGGATGGGCTGACCGAAGAGCAGCTGCGCGCCAACGGATCGCTGAAGTGGACCGCCCATGAGCACGCCATCGGGGCGTGGGTGGCGGAGATGGGTTACCCGTTGGCCACCCCCATCCGCCGAGCGCTGCGCGACTACGCCGAGTCGGAACTCTTCGGCTACCCGCCTCCGGCGCTCGATGCGCAGTTGGCGGCAGCGGCCAGCGACTACTACGGCAGGAACTTCGGCTGGACGCCCGATCCTGATTTCATCGCGCCAATTGCCGATGTGCTGGCCGGGCTTGGTGCCGTGCTGGACATCTTCCTGGAACCGCATGCCGCGGTCGTGGTTCCAACCCCGGCCTACATGCCGTTCCTGACCTATCCGGCGCTCAAGAACCGCCGAATTATCCAGGTGCCGATGCTGCGCGGCGACTCCGGATGGCAGATGGATCTGTCCGGCATCCGCGAAGCGCTGCAGAACGGCGGCGGTCTGGTGCTGTTGTGCACTCCGCACAATCCCATCGGCAAGGTCTACACGCGGCAGGAACTGCAGTCGCTGTCGGAAGTCGTCCAGGAGCAGGGAGCCAGGGTCTTCTCGGATGAGATCCATTCCTCGCTGGTTTTCGAGGGGGCCCATGCGCCCTATGCCTCGCTGTCGCCGGAAACTGCTGCGCACGCCATCACGGCAACCTCGGCGACCAAGGCATTCAACATGCCGGGCCTCAAGTGCGCGCAACTGGTCTTTTCCAACCCGGCCGATCTGGACCTCTGGCGGGACAAGGGATTCTTCATCGGTCATGGAGCCTCCACGCCTGGCAAACTGGCTACCATCGCGGCGTACAACAGCGGGGAACCGTGGCGCCAGCAGGTCTTGGGTTATCTTCGGGACAACCGGGATCTGCTCACCGAGCTGTTGGAAGAGCATCTGCCCGGGGTGTTCTGGCTCCCGCCGGAGGGGACCTATCTGAGCTGGCTGGATGCCAGGGCGTTGGGGCACGGCGAACGAACGGCCGAGTTCTTCCTCAGCCAGGCCCGCGTGGCACTGGTCGAGGGCGCCCAATGCGGCGAAGGGTCCGAGGGGTTCGTTCGCATGAACTTCGCGCTCCCCCGCCCGATCCTGGTCGAAGCCGTCAAGCGCATGGGACAGGCCGCATCGAAGGCGGATGGATTGTGAGCAAGGAACAGTCGAAATCAAAAATCCGGCGGAAGCTGGCCCATTCGCTCGACGGGCAGATTCCAGTGAGGCTCACACGCAGTGTTGCGCCGGACGAACGCGAGGAAGGAATCGTCCGCAAGCTGGGCGAGGACTGGGTCCTGCTCGTGAAATTGCGCGACAGGGCGTACTTCAACGGATACATGATCCTGCGGATTGCAGACCTCGAAAGGGTGAAGCTCACGCGCAAATTCATGCCGTTCATTGAATCGCAGGCACCGGCAGCACCTCAGCTGAACCTCAACGACATCGATCTGGGATCTGCCGGGAGCATCTACGCTACGGCTTCTGCCGCCGCGCCGCTGATCCTGCTCTACGAGGAAGTGCGTGCCCCGGACCAATTGTGGATTGGCACGGTTGTCGAATTGCGCCGGAAATCAGCGTGGATCCACATGATCAATCCGAACACACGCTGGTACGACAACGTCGTTAATGTCCGGTTCAAGCATCTGACACGTATTGACCTGCACAGCGACTACGACAGGGCGCTGCTCTACGTGGCCGGTCCCGAGCCGGAGGCCAGCTAATCTCAGGCGGTGCTTCCGACCCCTCCACGCAACAGGTGTCCTGGCTAGGGTTTGCCGGTAATCAAGTCCGCCATGCGGGCGATCGGCGAGGTGGTGCTGCGCCCGTCTAGCTCGCTGCGGTCAGCCTTGCCGTACGCTGCGTACAGCCCCTTGGTGGCGATCCAGCGCAGCGGTTCCGGCTCCCACTGGCGCACACGGTGGTTGACCCACGGCAGCGCGGTCAGCTCTGTGCAGTCGCCCAGCACCAGGTCGCGCAGGGTGCGCCCGGAGAGATTGGTCGTGGCCACGCCGGTGCCCACGTAGCCTCCGGCCCAGCCCAGGCCGGTGGCCGGATCCAGTCCCACGGTGGCCGCCCAGTCGCGCGGCACCCCGAGGACACCTGACCAGGCATGGTCGACGCGGGCGGAGGCGGTCTGCGGGAACATCCGGTGCAGCACCTCGGTCAGCCCGTCGACGGTGACCTGCGGCGTCTGGCCGTCGGTGTCCGTGCGCGAGCCGAACTTGTACGGCACCCCGCGCCCGCCGATGGCGATGCGGTCATCCGCGGTGCGCTGGGCATACATGTAGACGTGGGCGAAGTCGCCGAGCACCTCGCCCTGGCTCCAGTTCAACTCATCCCAGATGCCCTGGCTCAGCGGCTCGGTGGCGATCATCGAGGAGTTCATGGGCAGCCACAGGCGCTTATGGCCCTTGATGCCGGAGGTGAATCCCTCGGTGGCGCGCAGGATGAATTCAGCATTGAGCGTTCCGCCCTCGAATTCCAGCTGGCGCGGGCGGATGGTGGTGACGTGGGTGTTTTCGTAGATGGTGACGCCGAGCTGCTCAACCACCTCGGCCAGGGCCTTGACCAGCTTCGCCGGGTGGATGCGCGCTGCATGCGGGTGCCACAGCGCCGCCCGGGTTCCGGCGACATTGATTTTCGCGGAGGCCTCGGAAGCTTCAAGGAGCTTGGTGTCCGTGTGCGCCCACTGGGCTTCGGCTTTCGCGTGCGAGCGCAGGCGGTGTTCCTGAGCCGGGGTGTAGGCGACCTCGAATTCGCCGCCCTGCTGGATATCCGCGTCGATGCCTTCGACTTCGCAGACGGCGATGACCTCTGCGACGGTGCGGTTCATGGCGTCCTGGAAGGCCTCGGCCGCGCTGCGGCCGTGGCTCTTCACATAGCGTTCGCGGCCGCCGGTGACGGTGTTGGTCAGCCAGCCGCCGTTGCGCCCCGAGGCGCCGTAGCCTACATGGCGCGATTCGACCACGGTGATTTTCAGCCCCGGCTGCGCCTTGGCCAGGTAGTAGGCGGTCCACAGTCCGGTGAATCCGGCGCCCACGATGGCCACGTCGGCGGTGTGGTGGCCGGTGAGGGTCGGACGGGCTTCGGGCAGACCGATGTGCTCCCACCAATGGGACACGTGTCCGTTGATCATGAGAATCCTTCACTGCCGCATCGCAAAATGAACGTGCTTCACTTTGTGGGTTCAGGATTCACCCTATGATCCAGGCAACAGCCTGACAAGAGCTTGGGGCAAAATAACCGGAGGTTACTCGGAGAGCTCGACCTTCGCGCCGGGCGCCGGAGCGCTGACAGCCAGCGTGGCTACTCCCACTTCATCGCCCAGCTGGGCTCGCACCTGCTCGGCATGCTCGGCATCGCGCACCAGCAGAGCCAGGGTCGGGCCGGAGCCGGAGACCATGGCCCGCAGCGCGCCGGCGCCTTCGGCCAAGTCGCGCACGGTGCCCAGCTCCGGGGCCAGGGCCAGGGAGGCCTGGGTCAGGTCGTTGACGAGCACCTGCGACAGGGCCTGGGCGTCCGAGTGCATCAATGCCTCGATGACATCCGGGTCCACTTCCTGGGGTACCGCGATCTCCTGCCCGCTGCGCAACCGGTCGAGCATGGCGTAGACGCGCGGGGTAGACAGCCCGTAGCTGGCGGGGATCAGCACCCACTGGGTCTTGGCGCGGGTCAGCAGCGGGGCGAGCTTGTCCCCCACCCCCAAGCCGATGGCCGCGCCGCCCATCAACGCGAAAGGCACGTCCGCGCCCAGCCGGGCTCCGAGGCGCCCAAGCTCCTCGCGGTCCAGGCCCGTCTGCCACAGCTCGTTGCAGGCCACCAGGGTTGCCGCAGCATCCGCGGAACCGCCGCCCATGCCGCCGGCAATGGGCACCCGCTTGGTGATATGCAGGTTCGCGCCGAGGGTGCAGCCGGTGTGCTCGCGCAGCAGCTGCGCGGCCTTGTACACCAGGTTGTGCTCGCCCAGCGGGAAGTTCTCCGGGTCTGAAACCACCGCGGAACCAGGTTCAAGGCTCAGCTGCAGTTCGTTATCCTCGCGCAGCGTCGCTTCGATCTGCTCCAGCAGCGACACCGCGACATATAGGCTGGCGACCTCGTGGTAGCCGTCTTCGCGGGGCGGGCCGACACGGAAATAGACATTGATCTTGCCCGGCGCAGTGGCAATAACTCGCTGTTTGGCCATGCCTAGGACTCTGGCTTCGGTTCGGCCGGGACCTGCTCGGCGGCGCGGGCGATTGCGATGAACCCGTCGATATCCAGCTTCTCGCCGCGTTCCTTCGGGTCGATGCCCGCCAACGTGAGGATCTGCTCGGCGCGCATGCCGGACCCTGCCCAGCCGGAGAGCGCTGCGCGCAGGGTCTTGCGGCGTTGGGCGAAAGCGGCGTCGATGATCGCGAAGACCTGCTTGCGGTCCGGCGCATCGCTGCGGTCCTTGTCGCGGGTGAACCCGACCAGGCCTGAATGGATCTTGGGGGCCGGCCAGAAGACGTTCATGCCGATGACCCCGGCCTTGCGCATGGTTCCGTACCAGGCGCCCTTGACCGACGGCACGCCGTAGATCTTGCTGCCCGGGCTCGCGCTCATGCGGTCGGCCACCTCGTCCTGGACCATCACCAGGCCGTGGCGGATCGAGGGGAAGTGCTCCAGCAGGTGCAGCACCACGGGGACCGCGACGTTGTAGGGGAGGTTTGCCACCAGCGCGGTGGGATCCCCTGGAAGCTCGGTGACCTTCATGGCATCCGAGAGGATCACCGTCAGGTCCTTTTCACGGCCCGGACGGAACTCGGCCATGGTCTGCGGAAGGCGCTTGGCCAGCGGCGGATCGATCTCCACGGCGACCACCTTGTCGGCGGCGTCCATGATGCCCAGGGTCAGCGAACCGAGCCCCGGCCCGACCTCCAGCACGGTTTCCTCCGGGGAGACGTGGGCGGCCGCCACGATGCGACGGATGGTGTTCCCATCGATCACGAAGTTCTGGCCCAGGGTCTTGGTGGGCCGGATCCCCAGCTCATCAGCCAGGCGACGGATTTCGGTGGCCCCAAGCAGCGGCAAAGATTCCTTAGACATCACGTTCTCAATTCTAGTTCAGCCTGAGTCGGGCGCGGAAAAAGCGCAACGCGCCGGTTCGCTGAACCGGCGCGTTGCGCTCAATGAAGTGTCCGGGGCGGTGCTTAGCGCAGGCCCAGCTTGGACGAGCAGGCTGGCCAGTGGCCCCAGCCGCCGCTGGCACGCAGCTTCTCGGCTGCGGCAACCTGCTCGGCAGGAGTTGCCTGGTGCGGCAGCGGCGCGTACTTGGTGCCGCCCACTGCACGCCACGAGGAAGCCGAGAACTGCAGGCCGCCGTAGTAGCCGTTGCCGGTGTTGATCGACCAGTTGCCGCCGGACTCGCACTTGGCCAGGGCCGCCCAGGTCGAGGAGACGCTGCCGGACGGGGCCTTGGTGGACTTGGAAGAGGATTCCTTCTTCTCTTCTTTCTTTTCTTCCTTGGTGCCGACCTTGACAACCTCGGCAACAGGCTTCTTGGTGACCTTGGCCTTCAGGACTTCTTCCTCGCCCTTCTTGCCGTTGCGGGTCTCCTGGCGCAGGGTCAGCTCGCGCTCGCCCTTTTCGCCCTTGGTTTCCACCTTGGTCTTGCCCTTGGCCAGGTTCTTGTCCTTGACCTTCTCGGTCTCGAAGGCGATGTCGCGGGTCTCATCCCAGGTCTTGATGCTGACCTTGATGACCTCGATCTGCTGGCCGTCGGCGATCTTGGTGCTGGTCTCGACGTCTTTCTCGGTGTCCTTCTTAACCTTGACGTTGACCTCGTCGTCGTTGCCCAGGGAGACGTTTTCCTCGGCGAGCAGTTCCTTGACGGTCTGCGCGGTGGTCGAAACCTCGGTCTTCTTCTTGTCCACCTGCAGGGTGACTGCCTTCGGGGTGATGATCTCGATGTCGCTGGCGACTGCGGCCAGGTTCTGCGATTCATCCATGGAGATCTCGGCGCCCGTTTCCAGGTCGAGCTCCTCGACCAGATCGGCGACGGTCATGCCGGTGGTGTGCACCACGCGTTCTGTGCCGTCCAGGTTGACCTGGACCGACTTGTTGCGCTTGATCTCGATGTTCTGTGCGTCGACCACCGGGGCGTCGGTTGCCACGGAGATCTCGTCGCGCTCATCCAGGGTGATGTCCTGCTGCTCGAGCACGGAGGCTACGGTGGCGGCGCGGGTGGTAACCACCTTGCTCTCGCCATCGACGGAGATGGTGATTGATTTCTGGCCGGCGATATAGAAAACGGTTCCGGCAATCACCAGGGCCACGGCGAGCGCCTGGACCAGGTATTTAGCCCAGCGGTTCTTGAGCAAGTGAGTCACGGTAGTGAGATCCCCATCGTTTGTAGGCCGGGCTCCGGAAGGTGCCCCGGAAATGCTGTTCGGCCCGGCGGCTTGGCCGCCTGTCTATCATTCAGTTTCTGCGCCGTGTTTCCCAAGCTGTGGAACCAGGATCAGGCTGCGCGTCAACCAGCCGCCCTGTAATTGGGCGCCGTCGTGCAACACATCTGCATCTACCGTAACCGAATTGTTATATTTCAAGCAACAGTCATATGGCCATCAACACATTCGACGGGTCTAGAATGCCCCGTACACCTCGCGGGTATTCACCTCCAGCTGCGCGCAGAATTCCGCCAGCTGGGCGCCGCGGGTTTCGGCCATGAAACGCACCGTGTACGGGATCATGTAGCTGGCGTTGGGACGCCCCCGGAAGGGGTGCGGGGTGAGGAACGGCGCGTCAGTTTCCACCAGCAGCAACTCGGGTTTGGCAAGGCTCAATGCCTCGCGCAGCTCGTGCGAGTTCTTGAAGGTGACGGCCCCGGCGAAGGACATGTACCAGCCGTTCTCGTTGCAGATCCGCGCCAGCTCGGCGCCGCCGGAGAAGCAGTGGAAGACCACACGCTCGGGCAGGGTCGAATCCTTCAGGATCCGCACCACATCGTCGTGTGCGTCACGGTCGTGGATTTGCAGGGCCTTTTCCTGCTCAACGGCGATGCGCAGATGCTCGCGGAAAGAGTATTCCTGGGCGCCGTGTCCTTCTTCGCCGGTGCGGAAGTAGTCAAGTCCGGTCTCCCCGATGGCGCGCACCCGCCCGTCGGCGGCCAGCTGCTCGATCCGGGCGATTGCCCCATCCAGGGCACCGTGTTCGGCCAGCCGCGCCGCATCGTTGGGATGGATGGCCACGGCGGCCAGCACGTTGGGGAAATCGTTGGCCGCCTTGACGGCGTATTCGGAGGACTCGACGTCGCAGCCGACCTGGATCAGGCCCTTGACCCCCACGGCCGCCGCGGCGGCCAGCGCGTCGGCGGCTTCGACCCGGACCTCTCCGTCCAGGAAGTCCAGGTGCGTGTGGTTGTCCACCACCGCCACCGGCAGCGGGTCCGGCGCTTCGGGATACCGCAGGTTGCGCTTCGATCCGCCCTTTTCATTGGTCCCGGAGCGGCCCCGCTCCCCGTCCGCGGCCGCAGCCTGCTGGGCGTCGGGGCGGTAGGCCGTGGGGATGCCGGCGTAGATATCGCCGGAGTTCGTCGCTTCGTTCTTTGCTGGCACCGCTGGTCCTTCACATCCGCTGGTCTTCCGGGCGCTGGGCCCACCAGTCATTCTCTCACCCCGCCCGCGCGCAGGTGAAGCCGACGGGGCTGGATTCGGGCAATTAGAGTCTGTTACTGGATAAAAGAACCCCATACGATATGTGCAACAGCTATCAGGATTCGACTGTCCGCAACGACCTTGCGGACAGGCTGAACCCGTCAGGAGGATGCGCATGAGCGCAAACCCAACGTTGCCTTCGCTCGACTCGTCGTTCAGGCACAATTGCCAGCGCGTCCTCGAAGCGGTGCAAACCGTCATCACCGGCAAACCCGAAGCGGTCACCAACGCCCTGGTGGTGCTGCTGGCCCAAGGCCACCTGCTGGTGGAGGACGTGCCGGGGGTCGGCAAGACCATGCTGGCCAAGTCCCTGGCGCGCAGCGTGGACGGTTCGGTGCACCGCATCCAGTTCACCCCGGACCTGCTGCCCAGCGACGTCACCGGCGTCTCCGTGTATTCCCCGCAGACCCACGAGTTCACCTTCCACCCGGGCCCCATCTTCGCGAACATCGTCATTGCCGACGAGATCAACCGCGCCAACGCCAAAACCCAGTCCGCGCTGCTCGAATGCATGGAGGAGCAGCAGGTGACCGTGGATTCCATCACCCACCCGTTGCAGCGCCCGTTCATGGTGGTCGCCACCCAGAACCCCATCGACTCCGAAGGCACCTTCGCCCTGCCCGAGGCCCAGCGCGACAGGTTCATGGGCAGGATTTCCATGGGCTACCCGCGGCGGGACGACGAGCTGGCGATGCTCGGCAGCCACCACCGGGACGAGCCGCTGCAGTCGCTGGCTCCGGTGCTGCAGCTGGAGGAGCTGGTCCGGATGATCGAGCAGGTCAAGCTCGTCACGGTCACCGACCGGCTGAGCGCCTACGTGGTGGATCTGGGGCGAGCCTCGCGCGAGCACCCGCAGGTGCAGCTGGGCGCTTCGCCGCGCGCGCTGCTGCAGTGGGTGCGCGCCGCCAAGTCCCACGCCGCGATCTCCGGGCGGGACCACGTGCTGCCCGAGGACGTGCGCGCGGTGGCGGAAATGGTGCTCAGCCACCGGCTGATCCTCACCCGCCGGGCCTTGGCCGACGGGGTGGAACCGGCGGCCGTCGTGCAGGAACTGCTGGCCAGCACGCCGGTCAGCTAGGCGGTGAGCCCATGGACAAGCCCCAGCGCTTCGACTCGCGTAACGCCCTGTCCTGGACGCGCTCCGAGCCGGGCCCCGAAGCCCTGCGCCGGTGGCATCTGGACCTGTTCACCCCGCGCGGCTGGTACACCCTGGGGGCCGGGGCGGGGCTGATCGCCCTGGCCTATGTCCTGGGGCGCCACGAGCTCATGGCCCTGGGCGTCGGGCTGGCCGCGCTGGCAATTGCCAGCTGGCTGCTCGTCCTGCGCGCCCGGCGCACCACCAGCCTGCGCCGCAGGCTGCACTCCCCCGCGGCCACCGTGGCGGAGCCCGCGCTGGTCACCCTCGAATGCCCCGACGAGGTGCGCATCCGCGAAACCCTGCCCGAAGAATTCGGCCCCGGACCCGAGCTGGAGGGCCCCGGCGCGGTCGACTACGAGCTGGTGTTCCGCTCGCGCGGCGTCCACCTGCTGGGCCCGGCCCGGCAGGTGATCTCCGATCCGCTGGGATTGATCCGCGGCATGGTGTCCATCGGGCAGCCGCAGCCGGTGCCGGTGCGCGCCCAGATCCACCCGCTGGCGCGTTTCGCCTCGCTGGGTGAACGCATGCTCACCGGCGACGCCCGGTTCTCCCGCAGCACCACCGCCGACTACTACGACGTGGCCACGCGCGACTACCAGCAGGGAGATTCGATCCGTCAGGTGCACTGGAAGGCCACCGCGCGCCACGGGAAACTCATGGTGCGCCAGGAGAACCACGTGGCCACCGCCCAGGCGCTGATGGTGCTTGACCGCACCGCGGAGCATTGGCAATCCGGCGGCGCTGACCTGCGGATCGGCATCCCGCAGGGTCTGGGCCCGGAACTGTCCAGCAGCCGCCGCTTCGAGAACGCGCTGTCGCTGGCCTGCAGCATCGGCCAGCGCTACGCGGACAGCGGCTACCAGCTGTTGTTCCGGGACCTGGACGGCAGCCCGCTGGTGGGCGGGGAATCCCTGCGGCTTTCCGAGCATGCCGCCCGCTCGAGCTTCGAGGACTTCCACCTGGCCAGCGCCGAACTCGGTCCGCTGCCCGCCGCACCGGGGCAGCACCAGGCCCAGGACCTGATCGGAGCGAATCTGCACCGCGAGCTGCTCTCGATGCGCGAAGAACCGGTGATCATGATTCTCGGCCAGGTGAGCCTCGACCAGGCCGCCGCTTTGGCGGCCCTGTCCCGCACGGTGCGCCACGTGGAGCTGTTCCTGCTGGCCGCCCATCCCGAACGCTACGCGCAGGTCCAGCAGCTGATGGCCCGCACCGGATGGAACATCCACCTGCTGCACGGCAACGGTTCCCTGGACGACGCGCGAGGTGTCTCATGAGCGCAACCCTGCACGACTCCCCCGCCCTCCCGGCCCCGGACCCCGAATCCCGGCGGCCGGCGCCCGCCGCGCCGATGACCCACAACCTGCTGGCCCGCACCGCGGCAGCGCTCTGCCTGGCCGTGGCGGTGCTCGCCGGATTCGCCTCGCTGACCGGCGTGGTGGAAGGCCGGGCGTGGTTCCCGGCGCTGGTGCTGCCGGTGCTGGCCATCCACCTCAGCGCAGGGGTGCTGCGCGGAATCACCGGGCTGCGCTGGGTCGCCTACCCGGTCGCCATGCTGGTGGCGCTGGTCGCCCTGGTCCAGCACGAAGCCATGCTGTCCACCGGGTACACGCTCACCGGATTCCAGTGGTTCAACGCGGTGCTCTCCGAGGCGGCCTTGCAGCTGTCCACCCAGGTGCCGCCGGTGGCCTACTCGCGCTACGTGGCCTTCGCCATCCTGGTCTGCGCGGTGGCGATCAGCCTGCTCATCGAGCTGCTGGCAAGCTTCCGCAAGGTCGCGCTGCTGGTGATCGCCCCGTTGTGCTTCGCCCCGGTGGTCGCCTCGCTGTTCAAGCAGGAAGGCGCCGGCATCTGGAACCTGGCGCTGCTGCTCGCGGCGGTGCTGGGCTACACGGCCCTGCTGCCCTACCTGTTCCGCGGCGGCCAGCCGCCGGCCCATCCGAAATTCCCTGCCCCGCGGCAGCTCGGATTCCTCGGGGCCACCGCGCTGGTCTGCATTGCGGCGATGCTGGCTGCCGGATTCTGGATGCCGGGCTTTCGCAAGGGCATGTTCCCGGAAGGCATCCGCCCCTCCGGAGACCTGTTGGCCAGCAACGTCGATCCGCTGCTGACCCTGGGCCGGGACCTGCGCGCCAACAACGGCAGCACCGTGCTCAGCTACTACACCAGCTCGGACAAGGCCCCGTACCTGCGCACCTCGGTCATCGAGGACCTGTCGCAGGCCCGCTGGGAACCCAACGAGGCGCTGCCCAAGGACACCTACTTCGGCAACACCGCCATGCAGGAGGACTTCACCACCTTCAACGCCAACGAACAGGTGGCAAGGCTTGAATGGGCCAACGGCATCTCCTCCCCGGTGCTGCCGCTGCCGAACCGCAGCTACTTCGTGGAGGGCATCGTCGGCAACTGGAACTGGGTCCCCGAATCCTCGGTGGCCCGGCTCAGCGGCGATGCGGTAGCGGCGACCGGGGATGTTTCGGTGGCGTACTCGGAATTGGACCTCAGCCCGCAGATGGCCCGCAATCTGGGCTTCTTCGGCGGGGTGCCGCAGGACGAGCCCGGCGAGGTCTACCGCCAGCTGCCCGAGGACCCGGAAAATACGCTGCGCACCTCCCTGGACGGCGCCCTGGACGAGGCCTACACGGATGCCGACTCGACCGGCAGCGACTTCGAGAAGGCCGTGGCGATCCAGGATTTCCTGCGCTCGCGCAAGTTCGTGTACTCGGAGCGCACCCCGCTGCGCGAAGGCTACGACGGCGCGAACAAGCGTGTGGTCGAAGCCTTCCTTGAACGCCGGCAGGGATACTGCGTGCACTTCGCCTCCGCCATGGCCCTGATGGCCAGGGAGGCGGGGATCCCCTCGCGGATCGCGGTGGGCTACGCGCCGGGCAAGGCCAACGGCAAGACCGTTCAGGTCGGCAAGGACACCGCCGAAAGCGAGCTGGAGTCGAGGCTGGAGCCGGGCACCAAGCTGACCGGGTATTCGGTCACCGGCCAGCAGTCGCATTCCTGGCCCGAGCTCTACCTCCAGGGGCTGGGCTGGGTGCCCTTCGAGCCGACCCCTGGCCAGGGCCAGCCGCCGAGCTACGCCCCGCAGGAAACCAGCACCGCCGGGCCTGCGGAATTCGTCGACGAGGAGGTCCCCACGGACCGCGCCACCCAGCGCCCCGCGGAATCGCCCGAGGCCAGCGCCCCGGCCGCCGCGCCGCAGGCGGCTCCGGGAGAACCCGCTAACGGCTGGTGGGCGCTGGCGCTGCTGGCCGTCGTGGTCGGCGGGGCGCTCTCGCTGGCCCCGCTGCGGCGCCGGCACCTGGCCAGGCAGCGCCAGATGCTGATCGCCGCCGGCGGCGAACCCGCGGCCGAGGCGCTGTGGGTGGAGTTGCAGGCCATCGGCGCCGATGCCGGACGGCGGGCCGGGGAGCAGGAATCGGTCAGCGACTACACCCGCAGGCTCGGGGACGATTTCATCGGGCTCGATGCCGAACTGCGGCGGCTGGAAACTGCCATCCAGGCCAGCTTCTACGCCTCCCGGCATCCGGAACCCGGTGCCGCGAAGCAGCTGGTTTCCGACCTGCAGTCGGTGCGCGCGCAGTTGCACCTGTCCCTGCCGCTGCGCGCCCGGCTGGCCGCAGCGCTCTTCCCCGCGTCCCTGCGGACGGCGAGGCTGCGGCGGCTTGACGATTCCCGGGCCGCCCGGAGCACGGCGAGCTAGGACGGTTTAAAGCAGCCGACGGGCGGCCCCGCAAGGGGACCGCCCGTCGGCGTTCTACCGGTGCCGCCTACTTGGCCGCGTACGGATCAGCGATGCCGATGTACTGCACGGTGGTGTACTCGGCCAGGCCCTCGGCGCCGCCTTCGCGGCCGAGGCCCGACTGCTTCACGCCGCCGAACGGCGCCGCGGCGTTGGAGATGACGCCGGCGTTGAAGCCGACCAGGCCGAACTCGATCTGCTCTGCCACGCGGAACAGGCGGTTGAAGTCCTTGGAGTAGATGTAGGACGCCAGGCCGTACTCCGAAGCGTTGGCCAGCTTGATGGCGTGCTCCTCGGAGGTGAAGGTGGTCACCGGTGCCACCGGGCCGAAGATTTCCTGGCCCAGGATCTCGGCATCGTTGGCTACGTTGGCCAGCACGGTCGGCTGGTAGAAGTAGCCCGGGCCCTCGACCGGCGCGCCGCCGACGATGGCGGTGGCGCCGTTGGAAACGGCTGCCTCAACCAGTGCGTGGACCTCGTCGCGGGCCTTTTCCTCGACCAGCGGGCCGACGGTGGAGTCGGCCTCGGTGCCGCGCCCCGGCTTCAGCGCCTTCATGGCGGCGGCGAACTTGGCGGTGAATTCCTCGGCCACGTCCTGGTGCACCAGGAAGCGGTTGGCAGCGGTGCAGGCCTCGCCCATGTTGCGCATCTTGGCGGCCATGGCGCCCTCGACTGCAGCGTCCAGGTCGGCGTCCTCGAAGACGATGAACGGCGCGTTGCCGCCCAGTTCCATCGAGGTGCGCAGCACCTTGTCCGCGGCGTCCTTCATCAGCTGCTTGCCCACCGGGGTGGAGCCGGTGAAGGACACCTTGCGCAGGCGGTCGTCCTGCATCAGCGGGCCGGAGATCTTCGAGGCCGAAGCGCCGGAGACCACGTTCAGCACGCCTGCCGGCAGGCCGGCTTCCATCATGGTGGCGGCGAACAGCTGGCTGGTCAGCGGGGTCAGCTTGGCTGGCTTGAGCACCATGGTGCAGCCTGCGGCAACTGCCGGGCCGACCTTGCGGGTGGCCATGGCCAGCGGGAAGTTCCATGGGGTGATCAGCAGGCACGGGCCGACAGGCTTGTGCTGGACCAGGACCTTGTTCTTGCCCTCAGGGGTGGTGATGTAGCGGCCGTAGTGGCGCACGGTCTCTTCGGAGAACCAGCGCAGGAACTCGGCGCCGTAGGTGACCTCGCCGTAGGCCTCGGCCAGCGGCTTGCCCATTTCCAGGCTCATCAGCAGCGCGAAGTCGTCCTTGCGCTCGGTGACCAGGTCGAAGGCGCGGCGCAGGATCTCGGCGCGTTCGCGTGGAGCGGTCAGGGCCCATTCGGCCTGTACTGCATCGGCGGCGTCAAGGGCGGCCATGGCGTCTTCGCTGGTGGCGCTGGCCAAGGTCAGCAGCTTCTGTCCGGTGGCCGGGTCGAGCACGTCAAAGGTGCCGCCATCCGAGGCATCGCGCCATTCGCCGTTGATCAAAAGGCCGGTTGGCACCTTGGCGAGCAACTCGGCTTCGCGCTGAGCAGTAATCGACATACGCACATCTCCTGAAACTCTAAATGAAGCTAATCTTCGTTGATCCCAACGCTATTCTCGGCACGCTGGCGCTGTAAATCGCCCGTTGCACTACGAAAGCGCAGATTCATTGTGCATTCAGCCTACGCCAAGACGCCTATATTTCACTTTCCTTACGTTCAGCCAAGACTGCCTCGTAAAGGTCTCGTTTTTTCACGCCGTGCTGCTCCGCCACGTCCGCGACTGCCTGCTTCATCCGGGTCCCGCCGTCGACCAGTTCCGCGACCTTGGGCAGCAGGTCCTCCATGGAGGCCGCTTCCGGTTCAGGAGCCCCCGACACCACCACCACGATTTCACCGCGAAGCCCTTCCAACGCCCAACGGTGCAGTTCACTCAGGCTGTCGCGGCGGACTTCCTCGAACTTCTTGGTCAGCTCGCGGGCCACGGCCGCCTGCCGGTCGCCGCCGAAGGCCTCGATCGCCGCTTCCAGGAAATCCGCGACGCGATGCGGGGCTTCGAAGAACACCATGGTGCGTTCCTCGTGCAGCAGCGCGTCCAGGCGCTTGCGGCGTTCGCCGGCCTTGCGCGGCAAGAAGCCCTCGAAGGTGAAGCGGCCGGTCGGCAAGCCCGACAAGGCCAGCGCGGTGAGCACCGCTGACGGGCCGGGCACCGCGGTGACGCGGATTCCCTCGTCCAGGGCGGCGGCCACCAACGGGTAGCCGGGATCCGAGACAGCGGGCATGCCGGCGTCCGAGACCACCAGGATGGTGGATCCGGTTTTGGCCAGCTCCAGCACCTCGGAGAGCTTGTGGGCCTCGTTGTGCTCATGCAAGCTCATGACCCGGGCGTTGATCTTCAGCCCCAGCGCGTTGGCCAGGTGGTGGAAGTTCCTGGTGTCTTCCGCAGCGATGATATCTGCGCTCACCATGATTTCCTTCAGGCGCGGTGACGCGTCGGACAAATTGCCAATGGGGGTGGCTCCCAGGACGATGACGCCCTCATTCTCTGAGTTCTGCACATTCTTTAGCCTACGCGAAGTAGGAAAAGCGCACATTCTCCCAAGCGCGCCGGTAGCATGACTCTTGATGAGCCCCACTGCCTTGCAAACCCCGGACACCGGTCACGTGCGATCAGCGCGCCAAGCCTTCACCTTGGAGAGCCTGAAACTGCGGTTGCTGACCGCGACGGCTCCCCGGGGGCCGCTGATGTGGATCATTCCGCTGGCGGTCACGCTCATCGCAGGGCTGCTGCGCTTCATCAACCTCTCGCACCCCCACATGCTTATCTTCGACGAGACCTACTACGTCAAGGACGCGTACTCGATGCTGCAAAGCGGCTACGAGCGCGAGTGGGAAGAAGACATCAACGAGCAGTTCATCGCCGGCGATCCGCGGCTGACCAACGAGCCATCCTTCGTGGTGCACCCGCCGCTGGGCAAATGGCTGATCGGCCTGGGCATGCTGCTCTTCGGGGACTTCAACGGCATGGGCTGGCGCTTCTCCGCCGCGCTGTTCGGCACCCTGGCGGTCCTGCTGGTCACGCTCAGCGCCCGGCAGCTGTTCGGCTCGCACTACCTGGCAGGCATCGCCGGGCTGCTCATGGCAGTCGACGGGCACTCGATTGTCATGTCGCGCACCGCGCTGTTGGACATCTTCCTGATGTTCTTCATCAGCGCCGCGTTCTACGCGCTGCTCAAGGACCGCGCCCACGGCAGGCTGTCGCTGGCGAAAAAACTCGCGGTGCCCGCCGGCAACCGGCCCGACGACTTCCTGCTGACCCGCGGCCCCATGCTCTGGTGGCGGCCGTGGCGGCTGGCCGCCGCGGTGATGCTCGGCTGCGCGGTCGGCGTGAAATGGTCGGCGCTCTCCTTCGTCGCGGTGTTCTGCGTGATGGCCGTGCTGTGGGACTTCTCCGCACGGCGCACCGCCGGCATCCACAAGTGGTTCAGCTCCGCGCTGGCGCGCGACGGCATCTACGCCTTCGCGACCATGATGCCGGTGGTCCTGCTGACCTACCTGTCCACCTGGGCCGGCTGGTTCGCCACCAACGGCGGGCGCTACCGGCACTGGGCCGAGGAGCATCCGGGCGAGGGAATCAGCTGGCTGCCGGCGCCGCTGCGCTCGCTGTGGGAATACCACCAGGCCGGCTACACCTTCCACACGGGCCTGGGATCCCCTCACGGCTGGCAGTCCTCCCCATGGACCTGGCCCTTCGCCGGACGCCCGGTGATGTTCTATTTCGAAGGCTACGACCAGGGCGTCAACGGGTGCGACGTCTCGCGCTGCACCGAAGTCATCACCGACCTGCCGAACCCGGTGATGTGGTGGGCCTGCTCGCTGAGCATGCTGCTGCTGATCCTATGGTGGATCGGCGCCCGCGACTGGCGGGCCGGGGCCATCCTCTCGGCCGGCGCCGCCGGCTTCCTGCCCTGGCTGATGTACCCCGAGCGCACCATGTATTTCTTCTACACCCTGCCGATGGTTCCGGCCATGGTCCTCGCGCTGACGTATATGATAGGGAAGTTCATTTCCAGCGATCCTCGCCGGGGCGCGGCTACACGCCCCCGGGTTGCCGCGGTCTCCGTGTTCCTGGCAGTTCTGCTGCTGGTTTCCGCCCTGTTCTGGCCGATCTGGAGCGGCGAGCTGATCGATGATGAGTACTGGCGTGCGCTGCGCTGGATCCCCAACTGGGGATAGTCCCCCGCTGCCGCCGCGCCCCACGCACCACCTAATGGCGCGGTTTTCCTATGGAACGCGTCACCAACGATGTCAAAGGAATCATCTTCCATGCAAGAAGTGCACGTCGAGCAGCTGACGGATCTGGCGCCCGAAGTGAACGCCACCAACCTGCTCCTGGACCGCGTCGCGGCCTCCGGCGGGCAGGCCCTGTTCATGGTCCAGCGCTCGGGCACCTGGCATGAAGTGACCGCCGCCGAATTCCTGGCCGACGTCAAGCGCCTGGCCATGAAACTGGTCTCCGACGGCCTGCAGCCCGGCGGGAAGGTCGCCATCATCTCGCGCACCCGCTACGAGTGGGCGCTGGCAGAGGAAGCCATCTGGTTCGCCGGCGGCGTCTGCGTGCCGATCTACGAAACCTCCAGCCCCTTCCAGATTGAATGGATCCTGCGTGATTCCGGGGCGCGTGTGGTGTTCGCAGAGGACCACGAGCTGCGCTCGCATGTGCGCCAGGCCGCAGCCCAGCTGGGCGAACCGGTCATCACCCACATGTTCGAAGGCTCCGACGGGTCGAACAAGGAGCTGATCCCCTCGGTGGGGCTGCACAAGCTGCTGGTCGACCAGCACGAGGTCGATGAGCAGCTCATCGAGCAGCGCCGCGCGTCGATGAAGCTGTCAGATACCGCGACGATGGTCTATACCTCCGGCACCACCGGACGCCCCAAGGGCTGCAACATGACCCACGCGAACTTCGCGCTGGTGGCGCACAACCTGGCGGCGCACATGGAAGACATCCTGGGCGAGCGCCGCCGCACGCTGATGTTCCTGCCGCTGGCCCATGTGCTGGCCCGCGCCGTCCAGCAGACCTGCATCCACGGCGGGACCGTCATCGCGCATTCGAATTCCACCGCCACCCTGGCCCAGGACATGGCAGCGATCAAGCCGGGCTTCCTGCTGGCAGTCCCGCGCGTGTTCGAGAAGATCCGCACCACCGCGCTGTCCACGGCCGAGGCGAGCGGCAAGGGCGAGTTGTTCCTGAAAGCCGAGCAGACCGCCATCGAGGTCTCCCGGATCCGCGATGCCAAGGCCCGCGGGCAGAAGGCCCGCATGCCGCTGGGGCTGCGCGCCCGCTATGCGCTGTTCAGCAAGGTCCTCTACCCGAAGCTGCGCGCGGTCTTCGGGGGCGAGTGCGGCTACGCGATCTCCGGGGCCAGCGCGTTGAATGAGGAACTGGCGCACTTCTTCCGCGGGGCAGGCATCCAGCTGGTCGAAGGTTACGGCCTGACCGAGACCACCGCCCCGGCCACCGTCAACCAGGCCACCCGCACCCGGGTCGGCACCGTGGGCCGCCCGATCCCGGGCACCAGCGTCCGGATCGCCGAGGACGGGGAAATTCTGATCAAGGGCATCGGCGTCTTCGCCGGCTACCACCAGAACCCCGCAGCCACCGCCGAGGCCTTCGACGCCGACGGCTATTTCAAGACCGGCGACACCGGCGTGCTGGACGAGGCCGGCTACCTGAAGGTCACCGGCCGCAAGAAGGAACTAATCGTCACCGCGGGCGGCAAAAACGTCTCCCCCGGCCCGCTGGAGGAAATGGTCCGCGCCGGGCGCATCGTGGCGCAGTGCGTGCTGGTCGGCGAGAACCGCCCGTTCATCGCCGCCATGGTGTCCCTGGATCCGGAGGAGCTGGTGCTGTGGGCCAAGGCCAAGGGGCTCGGTTCCATGTCGCTGGCCGAGGCCGCGGCCAACCCGCAGGTGATCCAGGAAGTGCAAAGCTACCTCGACCTCGCGAACTCCACCGTCTCCAAGGCCGAGTCCATCCGCAAGTTCGTGGTGCTTCCGGTGGAGTTCACCGAGGAATCGGGGCACCTGACCAGCACGTTGAAGCTCAAGCGCCAGGACGTGCTGCGCGATTTCGCGCAGCACGCCGATGAGCTCTACCAGCGCTAGGAATCGCTGTCCCGCAAAAGCAGTGAGGCTGGCCCACCACGATGCGTGGTGGGCCAGCCTCCGTGCTTTGCAGCCTGCGTGCGGCCTAGTTGCCCAGTCCGAAGGCGCGGGCTTCCTGGCGCAGGCGCGCCGCTTCGCGGCGGCGTCCGGTGGGCCAGCAGGAGATCAGCACAATGACCACCGTCAGCAGGATCAGTCCGGCGACGGCCGCGGCCGAATCGATCCAGAACTGCTCCGGGTACAGGCGGATCAGGGTGTCGCTGAGCTTGAAGGTCCAGGTTCCCTCGGAGAAGAACAGCGCGTGGAAGTCGCTGAAGAATGACTGCCATCCCATGAACGCCATGGCGAGAAGCGCAGCGATCAGCACCAGGGTGGCGATGGCTCCGGAGAACAGCGCGCGGCGCACGCCGCCGGCGTAGCGCTTGGCCAGGTACCAGATGCCGATGACCATCAGCACGGCCAGGCAGGCGCCCAGCACGTAGGCGAATCCGATCAGGTTCTTCACGTCCACCATGTGCTGGACTTCCCCGGCGGTGAACATGGCCGAGCCGGTGGGCAGCACCAGCCCCGAGAGGAACTCCGGGCCGGCGAAGTTGTTCAGGTAGTCGACCCCGTAGCTGCCGTAGGTCAGCCGTTCGGCGGCGCTGAACCCGTAGATGTCGTCGGGGAATCCAGGGCGCCCGTAGGACAAGGCCAGGAATCCGGGGGTCGCCACCAGGCGGATGGCGGCGATCAAGGTCAGGATCGGGAAGATCACCGCAACCAGGATCTGCGCCAGGCGGGCCATTGCGGGCTTGGAGTTCAAGGCGCGCTCACGGGCCACGCGACGCTTCATGGCGGCTTCCGAGGGCTCCTCTTCGGGGCCCGAGCTGCCGAAAACGCGGGAGCGGGCCTGGGCCACGGCAGCAGCGGTGGAGGCGTTGGATTCGTTCTGGGGTGCCACGGACACCGGCGGGACCACGGCGTCCGCCGCCGTGGCGGGGGCTGGGGCGGCCTGCGCTTTCGCAGCCTTTTCCGCCGCGATTTCGTGGGGCAGCTTGATCGCCCGGATGACGTCCTCCACCGGGGTTTCCGCCTTCGCGGAGGCCGCCGGAGCAGCTGCGGCGGCCGGCGCGGCCTTCACCGCTGGCTGCACGGTGGTCTTGGCCGCGGGCTTTGCTGGCGCCGCCGCTGCGGCCGGCTTGGCGGCAGCGGGTTTGGATTCCGCTGGCTTGGCCGCAGCTGCAGGTTTCGCCGGAGCAGGCTTCTGCGCCGGCTGCTCGGCTGGCTTGGCCGGTTCAGGCTTGGCGGCTTCCGGCTTGGCAGCGGGAGCGTCGCCCTTGATCACGGCCTTGGCAGCGGCCCGGCGTTCGGCCGCGGCCTTGGCCGCCGCGTCCGCCTGGGCCTTGTTCTTGTGCTCTTCCAGGCGAGCGGCCAGCTCTTCGGCCTTCTGGCTCAGCGAGGCCTTGGGCATCTGCGTGGTTCCGGGATCCGGGGCCCCTACGGGGTCCTTCGCAGCCTCAGCCATGAGGAGTCCTCCTGCAATTTGCGCGATCAAGTGATGTTTGGGGTGGCGTGCGGGCGTGGTGACAGGCCTCGCGCCTTTAGCATATCCAGCAGAAACTCGCATCCAGCGCATAGCCACACCTGATTTGGCCACCGGGTGCACCACATGCGCAGTTCCGCGAGGACGCCTATCGTGCCGTGGAAACGCGAAAGCCGCCGCCCGGTTCCCCGCACGGGGTCCGTTGGCAGCGGCGGGCGCCCGCTACGGGGCGGCGCGTGGCGTGGTGCGTGGTGCGGCGCTACTGGTTGTCCGGGGCATCCGGCAGCATGGCCAGCCGCACGCGGGCATCGAAGCGCGGGCCGCGCGATTCGGCGGCATCCGGCTCGGCGATGGCTGCATGGCGCGGGGCGCGATCCCTTGGCCGGGGTTCACGGACGGCTTCGACCAGCGCGTTCAATTCGTCCTCGGGCTCGATGACATCCGGGATGGTGCCGCGGATCAGGCTCCACCCGCTGGGCACTGTCAACCGGTTGGCATGCCTCGCGCACAGGTCGTAGCAGTGGGGTTCCGGATAGGTCGCCAGCGGCCCCAACACCGCGGTCGAATCCGCATAAACGTAGGTGAGGGTTGCGCGGGCCGTTTCACGGCAGGCTGGGCGAGAGCAAATACGAAGACCATCCACGCCCTCCAGTCTACTCGCGTCGGCGACGGTTGACCGGCAATTGGGTTCCCGGGGGTAGTCTGGAGGCATGAACGCCAAACTGCCGGATGAACCCAGCGGGCCACGCCGCAACCGGCATGGCAGGGGCCGGCGCGGGCCGTTGGTTCCCATGCACCTGCCGGCGTACCGCAACCGTCCCGAGCGCTTCGACGACGCGGTCATGGCCAGCGCCCAGCGCCTGGCCGAACGCTGGGAATCGCGGATGCTGAAAATCGATTTCCTCATTGAGCCGGTGCCCTCCGATACCCTGCTCTCCCAAGCCGAAGGCGCCGGCGAACGGGTGCCGCTGTCCTGCTCTCGCACGGCGACCGCGCATGACCGCGCCCAGATCACGATTTTCCGGCTGCCGCTGGAGCAGTTGGCCGCAAGCCCGGTGGAATTGGTGGATCTGGTGCACCAGTGCGTGGTGCACGAGGTATCCGAGCTATGGATGATCCCGGTGAGCGAAGTCGATCCCGACTACTTCCCCGAAGACCCGGATTTCTGACGCACCCAAGCCTTGGCGCGCGCCGGCGCGGAACTTACACTTGATGAACCGATGAAAGGTTCGTCATGGACAAGCTGGCTTTTTCGATTCCCGCTGATGACGGGTCGCAACCCGCCCAGGACGTGCAGCTGGTCCTCGAAGCATCACCGGGCGACAGGATGCCCAGGTGCGCGGACACCGGCCAGCCCGGAAGCCTGGCATTGCTTGAGCCCCCGCACTTCGAATGCCTGGTTGTGGACGCGGCCGAATGCGACGGCGACGGCGATTAGCCCCGCTTCCCCGCCCTGCGGCGGGCGGCCTCCCGAGGCAGCACAGGGCCTGGAACCGTTGCCGGTTCCAGGCCCTGTGCTGCAGGAGGGGAATCTCATCCCCCGACGTTGACCACGATGCCTTCGCGCCCGGCGTTCGCCGCCGGCATGGAGGCCCAGCCGATGGACTGCTCGGATCCCAGGATCACCTGGCCGATATAGGCGTTGGCGTCCGAGGAGAAGATCACCGCTTGGGCGTCTTCGCTGGTTTCGCGCGGATCGAAGACCGTGCTCGTCCCGGCCTTGATGTTCAGCTTCTGCGTCTTCTGCAGCTTGCCGTCCTTGGCGACGACCACCGCGTCAATCGAGGAATCGGCGTCAGTCGCGGCAATCACGAACTTCCCGGTGCCGTTGGCGGACAACGGCATGACCTGGTTGCCTGCCAGCGGGTTGGAGCTGACCGCCCATGCGGTGTCCGAGGCGTCCTTCGGGTCGGCGCCGCGCACCATCTTCACGGAGGCAGTGACCGGGGCGTCGGCCTCGACCACCAGGGTGTAGTAGCCGCCGGCCAGCTGGTCCAGGTTCTGGACCGAGGTCGCGTTGGAGGACGCGGCCAGGTTCCGCTCGAAGCTTGCCGCCACCTCGCCGCCGGCGCCCAGCACCTTCACCTTGTAGCCGGCGCCCTGAGCGCCCGCCGCGGCGACGTGCAGCTGCGGAACCAGGGACTTGTTGTCCTTGGACAGCTTGGCGGAGTTGTTCTTGTTGTCGATCCACACCCCCGGAATCACCTGGGTGTTGGAAGCCGAGGCGTTCCCGGCGACCAGGTCCACACCCGAAGGCGTGAGTCCGCGCAGCGCTGCCTGCTGGACATATCCGGTCACCTTGCCGCCGGTGCTGGTCACGGTGGCGGCCACCGCCGAAAGGTCCTGGGCGTAGCCGCCAAGCACGATGGCCCGCTGCTCGCCCGGGGCGATCACCACATTCTGCAGCGTCGAGGTGTCGATCGGCCCCTCGGGGCCGCGCAGGTCCACTGCCACCTGGGCCGAGGTGCTGGTCGGGTTGGCCAGGTGCAGCACCGAGGTGGACCCGGTGGTGGTCTGCAGCCCGGTGAAGCGCCAGGTCGATGCAGGCACCTGGCAGCTCGCCGCGGCCAGGCCGGCGAGGTCGCCGTCCTTGGCCTGGTAGCTGCGCAGGGTGCTGCCGATGGAGGGCAGCTGGCCCAGCGGCTGCACCTCGAAGAGCTGCTTGCCGTCGGCGTTGTTCACGGTGCTGACCTTGGCCGAGCGTCCGGTCAGGCCCTGATCGTCAGCGCTGCGCGACTCGGAAGCCTCTGCGTCGTCGATGCGTTCGGTCAGGGTCTGCCGGGAACTGCCGCCCAGGGCGGAGAAGGTGGAGCCCGGGATGCGCTTGGCCAGGTCGGAGACCACGACGCTGCGCAGGTTGCTGGAGATTTCCTTGGCGCCCGGCGCGAACTGCGGATCGGTCCCGTCCACGCCCTTGAGCAGCTGCGGGGTCGAGGCGCAGACGCTCAACGCGTCGCCGGCCGGCAGGCTGGTCACCGCGGCCGGAAGGGTGGTGGTGTCAGGGCTCGGGGCCAGCAGCGAGCCCGCCGCGACCAGTCCGCCCGAGGCGAGCACCGCGGCCAGGCTCAGCAGCACCGCGCCGGTCTTCCGGCGGGTCGGTGAATGCTCGGCATCCCGCGCGGCGGCCGCGCGGGCGCGTTCGAGCTTCTCGCGGCGGCGTGCGGCCTTGGGGCTTTCCTGCGGCTTCTGTGCCGCCGCCGGTGCTTCCGACGTGTCGGCCTGTTCTGCGGATGTTGTGGAGCCCTTGGTTTTCTTGGACGCCGTCGGCGCTGCCTCGGCGGCCTTGGCCTCGGCCGCTTTCCCGGCCTCGGGTGCTGGCTTGTTCGGGGACGCCGGTTGTACCGCGGCAGCAGCAGCGGCGGCAGAAGCGGTCGAAGGCGCGGGCGAAGTGCCGTTTTTCTCCGGTGCGCTGGCTGCGGCATCGGCCGAAGGCTCCGGGAGCGAGCCGGCGTCGGCCTTGCCCTGTGCGGGGACCTCTGTTGCGGGCCTCTGGGCGGCGTCATCAACGGACGGCGCCGCAGAAGACTTCACTGCCGGGGCAGGGGCCGCAGGTTCTGCCGGTGCGTCGGGAATCTTGGCTTCGGCAGGTCCTGGATCGGCGGCCGGAACAGCCGGTTCGGGCTTGGCCGCTTCGGGCTTGGCCGGTTCCGTTGGCGCGGGTTCGATCTTCTTCGATTTCGCGACCTTGGCCTGTGCCTTGGCATCGGCCTTGGCTTGGATCTGCGCTTCTTTCTCGCGCACCTTGGCCAGCTTGGCATCGACCTTGGCCTTGGCCTTGGCGGCCTTCAGCTCGGCTTTGGTGACGGCGGCCGATACCGGGGCCGCGGCAGGCACCGCGGAGGGAACCGCCTGGGGCTGCGCCGGTTGCGGCTGCGCGGATTGCGTGGACGCGGATCCAGTCTGAGTTTCGGGCTGGCCCGCAGGCACCTGGGGTTCGGCGGAGGAACCCTGGGTGTTCTCGTTGTTCTGCTCGCTCACTGGTTCTTCTCCTGCTCCGGCTCATCGTCCGAAATGCGGTCGCTGAGCTTCGGGGTCAAGTTTTCACGAATCTGGCTGGCCTGGGCGCGTGCCTCGCGGCGGCTGCGCGGACGGCCGGCCTCTTGAACCTGGCTGGCTCCGGGCTGCGCGGCGGCGAGCACCTGCTCGCCGTCGGCGACTTCCTGGGGATCGCGTTGGGTTTCGCGGATCCGGTAGGAGTCGTTTCGGTAGTTCGCCAGGCGGCGGGTGCTCGGCACCGGGATCGCCAGCAGGACGGTGATCAGCAGGACCAGGCCGCTGAGGACCAGCATCGGCACGGCCAGCGGTTCGCGGTGGCTGAGCGCCAGGGTTCCGCCGGAGGCCGGGACCTCGTAGGCCTGGGCCCAGCGGGTCTGCGAATCCTCCGGGTAGGACACCATGCGCAGCGCCTGCCCGTCGATCGAAGCGCGCAGCTTCGGGTCGGCGGCGGTGGCCAGCACCAGGGTCCGGCCGGAATCGGAGGCGGGAATCTGGACGTTCTGGATCTTGGCCCGGTTGCTCGGCAGCACCGTGACGGTGCCGTCTTCCGCGACCAGCCGTGCGAAGCCCGCGCCCCGGGCGGCCTCGGTGGTGGAATAGTCCACCCGCCACAGCCAACCGCTGTCGGTCTGGCCCACGGAGGCAAGGCCCGTGGCGGAGTCCAGCAGGCGGACGGTCGAGGAGACCGCTTCGCCGGTTTCGTTCAGCACCACGTAGCCGACACCCAAATCGCGCAGCTGCTCGCGGGCGTCCAGCCCGGATTCGGACAGCAGCATGGCCACCGCTTCACGCTGCACGGCATCCACGGCGGGCTTTTCGTTGCGTTCAGGGTCCAGCAGCGAACCGGTCAGCGTGGATACCTGCGAATAGCGGCTGAGCGTATCCAGGCTTTCGCCGTTGCCGGAGACCACGATGCTGTCGATTTCCCCGGACGACCGGGGCGTGAGCACCAGGGTGCGTTCGTGGAAATCGGAGCGGCCCGCGTCGGAGGCGGTGGCAGGGATGGTGCGTTCCTGCGAGGAGCCGACCTGCTGGGGCGCGTTCAGCGCGGTGAGCATGCCATCCGGGTTGGCCGGATTCAGCTGGGCCCCGAGCAGCACCGCACCGCTGGCGAGGATCGCCACGGTGGACAGCGCCGCCATGAAGCCCAGCACCGGGCGTCCGCCGGGCAGCCGCAGGGCGCGCGGAAGGTCTTCGCGGCGCAGCGCGGCGCTGGCATTGGCCGCGGCCGCCAGCAGCGCGAAGGACGCCATGGAGACGAACGGGCCGGTGTAGGCGCTGACGGTGGTGTGCGAATCCAGCCCCACGGGGATGAATCCGACGGCCCATCCGGCGGCCAGCGACAGGGCCGCGCCCCACAGCAGGCGGCGCGAATTGCGGCGCATGGTGGCGCTCGCGCTGGCAGAGCTGCTCAGCGTGCCGAAAACCGCCAGCAGCACCAGCGGGGCGCCGACCAGCAGCGCGGCGACCAGGGCCCACGGGCCCTCGGGCAGGAAACCCCAGCCCACCGGGGTGGCCGCGGCGTCGAAGGATTCGGGGAAGCCCAGCGCCATCTGCCACAGCGAGGCCGGGGAGAACGCGCTAAGCGCTCCCGGCTCGGTGAACAGCAGACGCGGGGTGCCCAGCGCGGAGATCAATAGCGGCAGGTTCCAGATCAGTGCGGGAACCGGGATCCACCACAGGGTGCGCGAGCGGTGCGGGGAAACCAAGGCCAGCACGTAGACCAGCACCGTTGCGGTCAGGAAGAAGGCCATGGAGCCGGCGGAGATGACCCACAGGATCAGCGCGGCGCAGGCCGAAGCGGTCCACGCCGAGGTGGTGCGCTGCTTGGCATCGCGCACGCCCTGGCCTTCGGGGGCCACCTGGGAATCCATGGCGCGCAGCACCGCGAGGAAGAGCAGCGGCAGCATCAGGTGCACCAGCACCGAGCCGACCCGGCCCGAGGCCAGGGAGGAGACCAGCGACGGGGACAAGGCCCAGAGCAGCGCGGCGATGAAGCGCACGGCGCGCGAACGGCTCAGCGCTCCCACACCCCACCAGGCGGACAGCGCCGCCAGCGGCATGGCGGCGAAGTACAGGTAGACCGAGGCCTGGTTCGCGTGGTCCAGGGTCAGCAGGGAGAAGAACCAGAACAGCGAATCGCTGTTGTCCGGGGCGGCGCTCAGGCCGGTGGCGGTGTTCTGCCACCAAGAGGACGCGTTGGCGCCGATCTCGCCCAGGGTCTGGGAGAACGGCCGGGCCGCGCCCCCGGACAGCGCGCCCGCGCCAAAGAGCGTACGCCAGGCCACCAGCGAGGCGGCGGCGGCGAGCAGCAGCGCGAAGACCAGGGAGAGCACCGCGGTGGTGCGCGGCGGCCGGGCGATGGAGACGAAATCCGAGAAGTTGTCGCCGCTGGGTTCCAGCGTGCCCTCGGAGCCGCTGCCGTCGCCAAAGACCTGCGAGTCCTCGCGGCCGGTGTTCAGGTTGCGGCGGTATTCGCGCACTTCCGAACCCGACACCATCAGCTTGCGCACCTGGCGGCGCGGCACGGTGCGGATCTGCTTGATGTTGCGGCGCGAGGCGCCGAGCTTCACCGGGGAGAACAGCCCGCGCAGGGTCGAGCCCAGGTGGCTGAAGCCGTGGCCCGGGTCCTTGGCCAGCAGCGAGACCAGGAAATGGCCGATGCCGCCGAGCAGGATGCCGATCCAGACGAACGGCAGGCCGGGGCCGGAGGCGTACTTCAGCCGCTGGAAGACCTCGGCGCGCTTGGCTTCGCGCGGGCCAGCCAGGGTTTCGACGATCTCCACCTGGTGGTAGATCTTCGCTTCGGGCACCACGATCACGCGGTGGCCGGCCAGCCGGTTGCGCCAGCAGATGTCGACGTCGTCGCCGCGGCCCGGCAGCGCCAGGTCGAAGCCGCCAAGCTGCTCGAAGATGTCGCGCCGGATGAACATGCCGGCGGAGGACACGGCGAAGTAGTCGCTGCGTCCGTCGTACTGCCCCTGGTCGACTTCGTCGGTGTCGATCATGGTCAGCCGCTGGGCCTTGCGGTCGACGCTCAGGCCCACCTCCACCAGGTGGCGGGGGTTGTCGATGTCCAGCAGCTTGCAGCCGGCAATGGTGACCGACTCGGAGGCTTCAACCGTGCGGGTCAGAAATTCAAGCGCGTCGGGAGCCGGCATCGAGTCGTCGTGGATGATCCACAGCCATTCGTCGCGGTCCTCGCGCGCCTGCGGCAGCTCGGCGACCGCGGTGTCCAGGGACAGGCCGAGCGATCCTTCATCCGCGACGACCAAGGCCGCGTTCGACGGCAGGTTCGCCTTCAGGACTTCCAAGGAGCCGTCGGTGGACGATGCGTCAACACCGATGAAACGTTCAATGGGCCGGGACTGGTTTCGCAGCGCGGCTAAAGTGCGTGGTAAAAAGTCAGCGCCATCGTGCGTAGCAACGATGGCGGTGACATGAATTGGCGGGCGAATTAGATTGCTCGTTTCCGTAGACGGCGGCGTTCGCGCTCCGAGAGCCCTCCCCAAATGCCGAAGCGCTCATCATTGCTCAACGCGTATTCCAAACATTCCGAACGTACAACACATGCCCCGCAAACTCTTTTAGCATCGCGGGTCGAGCCGCCCTTTTCAGGGAAGAACGCCTCAGGATCGGTCTGCGCGCACAGGGCGCGGGCCTGCCAGCCGAGTTCGCCTTCATCCACTTCCCCGCCGACGCCCAGCCATACGGCCTTGATCGCTTCGCGGGTTTCGTCGTCTTCATCCAGTTCCGGGGCCCACGAACCTGCCGAGGGAATCTCCTCGACGGTTCCAGCGGTCTCGTGGTCCTTCAGGAAGTTGTCAGCGGCTGACTCCAGGTCCGCCGCGACAGCAAGGCGTGCGAACTCTCCGGCTTGCGGATCGACAAACCAATCCGACGGTGCGTCTTCGAGCCCGTATTGGGCGGACGCAACAGCCGAGGTCGAAAATTCGGAGTACCCCTGCTCCAGCTTCGCCATGGTGATGTTGACCTTTCACGTTGGTTTGAGAAGATCGGGGCATCCTAGCGCCCGATCCATTCGGCTTCATTTATTCCATCGAAATATCGAAAATGATGGTGCGAGCCGAACTCACCATCTAATTACATCTTTGTAACTAAGCCTGAGTCAAGCGGGGAAGGTATTCTAAGAACACTTCCCAGCAAACTCTCGGCACAACACGCCGTCTAAACGGGCAGATCAACCGGGCGAGTCGCAACTTGCCTGAATTCCCGGCGAATTCTCAGTTAAGAAGATTAAAGGTACAGGTGAGTTTCAACTTGATTTCCGGCACTTTCGTGGAAAACCTCCTGGCGCCCCACCGGGCTTCGGCTTCGCCGTGGCTCACCTGGTACGGAGCCAGCGGAGAACGTATTGAATTATCGGGACGGGTGTTCGACAACTGGGTGGCGAAAAGCGCGAACCTGCTGGCCGACTCCTTCGACCTCGAAGAAGACCAGGTGGTCGTGGTCGACCTGCCGACGCATTGGAAGTCGCTGGTGCTGGCCTTGGCCTCGCTGCACCATGGGGCGACCCTGGTAGCCCCCTCACATGAGCGCGCTGCCGAAGCCGTCCTGTGGGTCACCGCCACCCCGACCGACCCAGGCATTCCCGCGTCCTGCGAAATCCTGGCCGTCGACCCCGCAGCGCTCGCACTATCCTTCGGCGGCGATTTGGGACCGGTGGCCGAGGACTTCAACGCTTCGGTCCGCTCCTTTGGAGACCAGTTCTTCCCGTCCTCCGTATCCGGCGCGGCGACCGCGATTGCCGGCGACGAACACCGCATCGATCTGGAGACCCTGTTCGCCACCTCGGCCGAAGCCAAGGGAACCATCCTGGTGCGGGCCGGCCTGCCGGTTCTGGAATTCCTTCCCTACGCCATTGCGCAGTGGGCCGCCGGGGACGCCCTGGTGTTGCTGGAGGACGGGGTGGAAGCGACCGAGCGGCTGCGCGAAGGCGAGCGCATCACCGCCGACTACTCTCCCGAGGCCTGATCCAGCCAGCTAGTTGACCACGGTGGGAACGCTCCCGGTGTCCGCGGGATCCGAATCCCCGGACCTCGCGGCGCCGGTTGCCGGCTTCGCGCCGCCCGGCGCCTGGTGCGTGGATGGTGCCAGCAGGTCGTGGTCGTGGGCGAACTGCTCTTCCTGGTCCATTTCGGCTCCGAAGACCCAGAAGCGGTATGCGAAGAAGCGGAAGATGGTGCCGAGCACCAGGCCCACCACCGAACCAGCGATGAACAGGCTCGTCGGGTCGGTCAGGCCGATCCAGTATTTGGTCACCCAGACGCAGGCAGCCGCGATGCCCAGGCCGATCGCGTTCATGATCAGGAACATCACCAGCTCGCGCACCACATTGGCCTGGCGGCGGTGGCGGAAGGTCCAGAAGCGGTTCGCCAGCCAGGAGAACAGCGTGGCCACCACGCCGGCAATGATCTTCGCCTTCACCTGGGAATCGCTCATGGGGCCGTGGAGCAGCCAGACGTAAATGCCGGAGTCGATGATGAACGCGACGCCGCCGACCACACCGAACTTGGCCACCTCGCGCCAGAGCAGCGAAATGAGTCCGGTGATTTTCAGTCTGATGCGCTCGAACATTTTCCTCCAGCCAGCCCTGCACCGCGTCGCAGCCAGCGTCCTCGCGGCACTGGCTGCTCGGTGTCCCGGGGGCGATCTGCCCCGCAGGTTATGTATTAACCGTCGCCCTCGGCGGCAAGCGCAGAGACGACATCCCGCCATTTTAGCGAGAATTCCTGATAGTTGGCCGGACAAAGCGAGTCATCCGGCTTCCCCCATTCAAGGCATCCACCGCTGGTTCGCTAATCTAGTAGGGTGAGCTTTCCAAAAATTGGTGTAATTGGTGGCGGGCAGCTAGCCCGAATGATGGCCCCTGAGGCCCTGAACCTTGGTTTTGAACTTCATGTCCTGGCCGAAGGCCCGGACGTCTCGGCCGCACGCAGCGTCCCGGATGCACCGGTGGGCGACTACAAGGACCTGCAGACCCTGCGCGAATTCGCCCAGGGCAAGGACGTGGTGACCTTCGACCACGAGCACGTTCCCAACGAGTTCCTCACCACCTTGATCAACGAGGGCGTCGACATCCAGCCGCGACCGGCGGCGCTGATCCATGCCCAGGACAAGCTGGTCATGCGCGAAGCCATTGAAAAGCTCGGACTGCCCAACCCGGCCTGGGCCAAGGTCGACTCGGTCGACGAGCTGGTCGCCTTCGGCGACAAGATCGGCTGGCCAATCGTGCTGAAGACCCCGCGCGGCGGCTACGACGGCAAGGGTGTGCGCATCCTGGATGACGCCGGCGAGGCCCGCGATTCGGCCGACTGGTTCGAGAACGGCCCGCTGCTGGCCGAGGACAAGGTCGATTTCTCCCGCGAGCTGTCCGCCATGGTGGCCCGCACCCCGTCGGGACAGGCCAAGGCCTGGCCCGTGGTCCACACCATCCAGGTCGACGGCGTCTGCGACGAAGTCATCGCCCCGGCCCAGGACATTTCCGAGCACACCGCCCGCACCGCGGCCAACGCAGCGCTGCGCATCGCCGAGGAATTCGGCGTCACCGGCGTGATGGCCGCCGAGTTGTTCGAGACCCCCGGCGTCGGCGCCGGCTTCGTGATCAACGAGCTGGCCATGCGGCCGCACAACACCGGCCACTGGACCATGAACGGTTCGGTCACCAGCCAGTTCGAGCAGCACCTGCGCGCGGTGCTCGACCTGCCGCTGGGCGAAACCCGTGAATTGGGTGTCACCGTCATGAAGAACTACCTGGGCGGCGCCAACCAGGACCTGTACTCGGCGTTCGCCGCGGCCCTGGCCGCCGCGCCCGAGGTCAAGGTGCATGCCTACGGCAAGTCGGTGCGCCCGGGCCGCAAGATCGGCCACGTGAACGTGGTGGCAAACGCCGGGCAAAGCGTAGATGAACTTCGCCAGCGCGCCGACCTCGTTGCCGCGTTGATCCGCGACGGCGTGCCCGCCACCGCCTAGCCTGTTACCTAGAGCGCTGCCGCTCCCCCTGCGGGGGCGGCAGCGTTTGACCACCTGACCCAAGGAAAATTTCGTTATGACTGAAGCACCTCTTGTCGGCCTCGTAATGGGCTCGGATTCGGACTGGCCGGTCATGCGCCTGGCCGCCCAGGCCCTGGCCGAATTCGGCATTCCCTTCGAAGCGGACGTCGTCTCGGCCCACCGCATGCCGACCGAAATGATCGATTACGGCAAGCAGGCCCACGAACGCGGCCTGCGCGTGATCATCGCCGGAGCCGGCGGCGCCGCCCACCTTCCGGGCATGCTTGCATCAGTTACACCGCTTCCTGTCATCGGAGTACCAGTTCCGCTGGCTAAGCTGGATGGAATGGACTCCCTGCTGTCCATCGTGCAGATGCCGGCGGGGGTCCCCGTGGCAACTGTTTCGATCGGCGGAGCCCGCAATGCCGGACTGCTCGCAGTGCGCATGCTTGCGTCGGGAACCGACAAGCTGGCCGAGTCGTTACAGGTAAAGTTGCTTCAGTTCGCTGAATCTCTGCGCGATTCCGCCCATGCCAAGGGCGCATCGCTGCGTGAAGAAGTCGCGAACGAGAATTTCGCCTCCTAGGGAAAGTCATATAAGTACATGGGTTCTGCCAGTCACCGCGCTCCAAATCCGTTGCGCAATCCGGAGAGCATCAGCTCGCCGCAGCGCAGCAAACGCGCCCTGATCCTGGTCATTCTGACCATTTTCTTCCCGGGCAGCGCCCAGCTGATTGCGGGCAACCGCAAGCTGGGACGCATTGCAGTGTCTGTCACCATGCTGTGCTGGCTGGCCGTCATCGGCCTGGCGGCCCTGTACTTCATCAACAGGTCGGTCATCCTCGGATGGGTGGCCCACCCGAACTTCCAGATGGTGCTGGTTATCGTGCTGGGCACCCTGGCGGTGCTCTGGTTGATCATGTTCATCAACACCCTGGTGATCATCAAGCCGAAGATCCTCGCCCCGGGCATGCGCGTGATCGTAACGGTCTTCACCCTGGCGGCAGTGGTCGCCACCAGCGGCCTGTTCATCTACGGCGCGTCGCTGGTCAACACCGGACGCCAGACCATTGAAAAGGTCTTCGAAGCTGGACCGGCCTTCGAGCCGGTGAACGGACGATACAACATCGCGGTGTTCGGCGCCGACTCCGGCGACAACCGCGAGGGCGTGCGCACCGACTCGGTCGCCCTGCTGTCCGTCGACGCGAAGACCGGCAAGACCCTGCTGATCTCCATGCCGCGCAACTTCCAGGGCGCCCGCTTCGCGGACGACTCGCCCATGAAGAAGGCCTGGCCCGACGGCTACAACTGCGGCAACGAATGCCTGTTCAACGCCATCTACCGCGACGCCGAGGACAACCACGCCGATTTGTTCCCCGATTCGGTGAAGAACGTCGGCGCCCAGGCGGCCATGGATGCCCTGGAGGGCACCACCGGCCTCGCGGTCCAGGGCTACGTCATGGTCGACATGGCCGGCTTCTCCCAGTTCGTCGACGCGCTAGGCGGGGTCACCATCGATTCGGGCGGCTGGGTGCCGTACAACGGCAAGAAGTGGGAAGGCACCAACCTGCGCACCCACTGGTTCGCCCCGGGAGTCCAGACGTTCAACGGCAAGCAGGCGCTCTGGTTCGCCCGCTCGCGCGACTTCACCGACGACTACCACCGCATCAAGCGCCAGCAGTGCCTGCAGCAGGCGATCATCAAGCAGTTCACCCCGCAGACCATCCTGACCAACTTCACCAGCATCATGTCCGCCGGCGAGCAGCTGGTGGAAACCAATATTCCCGCCAGCCAGCTGGGCTCCTTCGTATCGCTGGCCGAGAAGGTGTCCTCCACCCCGTTCGCCCGACTGACCCTGGGCGCCCCGGACTTCCCGCGCTCATTCTCCACCTACCCGAAGTTCGACCAAATCCAGGAGCGCATCCAGTCGATCATCGACAAGCAGAACGCCCCGAAGAAGGAAAAAAAGAAGACCGAGGAGTCCGCGAAGACCGAAGAGTCCAAGAAGACCACCGAGGCCTCGCAGGCTCCGGAGCAGTCCGAGGCTCCCGAGGATGCAACCGACGTGAACAACGCCCCGAAGCTCTCCAACGGAGAGCAGGAGGAGTTCACGCAGCCCGACGGCAGCCCGATCACCGAGGAATACCTGGTGCAGCTGGAGCTGATGGGGTACACGACCCGCATCGCCCAGATTGCCGCGAACAACGACGAATGCTCGGTGCCGTAAACGGTTAAGACCCCCCGACCGACTGGCAATCCACATCCGTTTGTGAAAGGCGAAGGCTACAAGACGTGTTCGAACTGAACAACACGATTAGGGACTACCACTGGGGATCTGACAGCCAGATCACCGACTTGTTGGGGCTGGAAAATACGACAAGCCCGCAGGCCGAGCTCTGGCTCGGCGCCCACCCGGGATGCCCGAGCCGGGTGGCCGGCACCGGGCAGGGGCTGGACGCGCTCATCGCACACGACCCCGCGGCCATGCTGGGCGCGGATGTCGCCGAGCGCTTCGGCCGGCTCCCGTTTTTGTTCAAGGTGCTTTCGGCGGCCCAGCCGCTGTCCATCCAGGTGCATCCGACCCTGCAGCAGGCCAAGACCCGCTACGCCCTGGAAAACGCCGCAGGCAAGGCGCTGGATGCCGCCGACCGGAACTACCGGGACGACAACCACAAGCCGGAAATGCTCTACGCGCTGACCGATTTCACCGCGCTGTCCGGATTCCGCCGGCCCGAGGAAATCCTCGCTGATCTGGAGCTGCTGGGCCCGGCCCTGGCCGATGAGGCACGCACCGCCGTCGCCCAGCTGTCCGGCCTGCTGCGCGGCGAGGATCCGCTGGCCGCGGCGCTGGAGTTCGTGCTGGCCCGCCCGGGCGGGGTCGCCCCGGTGGTGCAGCAGATCTGCGCAGCCATCCAGGCCAGCCCGGAACTTCGCGAACGCGAGCATTTCGCGCAGCTGGTGGAGATCAACGAGATCTACCCGGGAGATGCCGGGGTGCTGGTGGCGCTGCTGCTGAACCTGGTTGTCCTCGAACCCGGCCAGGCCATCAGCCTGGCCGCCGGCAACGTGCACGCCTACCTGCGCGGGCTGGGCATCGAGGTCATGGCCAACTCGGACAACGTGCTGCGCGGCGGCCTGACCAGCAAGCACATCGACGTCCCGGAGCTGTTGGACGTGAGCATCGCCCAGCCTTCGGCTCCCCCGCTGCTCACCCCGCAGGCGCTGGGCGCCTCCAGCCGGCTGTACCAGCCGGAATTCGACGAGTTCCAGCTCCAGGTGATCAGCGGTGCCGGGGACCCGCTCCCGCAGCCGCTGGACCTGCACGGGGCCGGCATCCTGCTGTGCACCCAGGGCGAGTTCAGCGTGCGCGGAACGCAGGGCGAACAGCTGCTGCGCCGGGGCGACTCGGTCTTCCTGTCCGCCGCGGAGCTTCCCGCCACCGCCACCTGCCTGACTCCGGGCACCGGATGGCTGTTCGCGGCCAGCGCGCAGCGCTGCTAGGCAGGCACCCGCCGCCACGCCATTAAACGCATCGAGCCGCAGACTTCCACGGAAGTCTGCGGCTCGATGCGATTCCGGCCAGCTGTTCTGCGACCGTCAGGGGCCTAGCGGGTGTAAGCGTCCCACTTGTCCTGCTTGTGCTCGCCTTCGACGAAGCGGATGGTGCCGGACTTGGCGCGCATCACGATCGACTGGGTGTGGATGCGGTTGTTCTTGTAGCGGACGCCGCGCAGCAGATCGCCATCGGTGATGCCGGTGGCTGCGAAGTAGCAGTTGTCGGAGGTGACCAGGTCGTTGGTGGTCAGCACGCGGCCCAGTTCGTGGCCCGCGTCGAGAGCCTTCTGCTTCTCTGCCTCGTCGGTTGGCCACAGACGGCCCTGGATCACGCCGCCCAGCGCCTTGATGGCGCAGGCGGTCACGATGCCCTCCGGGGTGCCGCCGATGCCCATCAGCGCATCCACGCCGGTGCCCTCGCGGGTCGCGGCGATGGCTCCGGCCACGTCGCCGTCCAGGATCAGTTTGGTGCGCGCGCCGGCTTCGCGGATTTCCTCGATCAGGTCCGCGTGGCGTGGGCGGTCCAGCACGGTCACGGTGACCTGGCTGATCTTCTTGCCCTTGGCCTTGGCGATCAGGTGCAGGTTCTGCTTCACCGGCAGACGCAGGTCAACCAGCTCGGCGGCTTCCGGGCCGGTCACCAGCTTCTCCATGTAGAAGACTGCCGACGGGTCGAACATGCTGCCGCGGTCGGCCACTGCCAGCACGGACAGGGCGTTGTTCAGGCCCAGGGCGGTCAGGCGGGTGCCGTCGATCGGGTCGACTGCCACATCGCACTCGGCGCCTGAGCCGTTGCCGACCTGTTCGCCATTGAAGAGCATGGGGGCTTCGTCTTTTTCGCCTTCGCCGATCACCACGACGCCGTTGAAGTTCACGGTGGACAGCAGGCCGCGCATCGCATCCACTGCAGCACCGTCAGCGGCGTTCTTGTCACCGAATCCAACCCATGGCGAGGAGGCGATAGCCGCCGCCTCCGTGGCACGGACAAGTTCCAATGCCAGGTTACGGTCCGGCTCCGCGTCGGTTACCGACAGTCGCGAAGATAGGTGGGCGTAGTTGTTCTTTTCGGTCACGAAAGATCCCATCACTGAGTCGTAGTCATTGCGCCTATGCAAACACTGCCATTCTATCCTCTTTGCTTTCTGCGACGCATGTTGTGTCGCAGCTATCCTGCGCACACTGCGACGTGGGCTTGGGCACTGTAGTTCGAAATCCACAGAAACTTCGGGGAGAATGGGTATCGTGCAGCCCGAGAATACTGAGAACAACACCCCAGCGACTGATGCCGGGACCGCTCCCGCGATCAGCGATGAGCCCACGCGCCGCGACCTGAACGACCCGAAGGCTACCTTTGCGGATCTTCCGTACAAGCCGCAGCTGACGGAAAAGCAGTCCAAGCGTGCCAACCAGACGCTCAAGGGCATGATCATCTCGGTTGCGTTCTGCATCGCCGTGTTCATCCCCCTCTACCTGCTCAATCCGACCCCCAACGAGAAGGCCTTCGAGTCCACCGTGGACCTGCAGGCCACCGCGCAGGGCGCCTCGGAAATGGCCGGCACCGAACTCTTCGCCCCGGAGCTTGCGGAGGACGAGTACGCGAACTTCGCCCGCTGGCAGGCAAACACCGCCCAGGGTGTGCCCTACTGGGAGTTCGGCGTAGTCATCGAGGACAGCAAATTCGTGTGGGTTCGCCAGGCCGTCGACTCGAACCCGACCTGGGTCGCCCTGATCACCGACTCCGCGGTGCCTGCCGGCACCAAGCAGATCGACGGGGTGCAATGGGAAGTCCGCACCAAGGATGCCAAGACCTACCTCATCTCCGAGGAGAAGGACTCGACCTTCGTGCTGTCCAGCGACACCGGCGAGGCTGAACTTCTCGAGATGGCCCGGCTGGTCTCCGCGGACGCCAAGTAGCTTCTTCACTTTTGACGTCGAGGCGCGTCATTTATTCGATATCCGAACACTGCACCGGATAGAATCCAAATCATGCCTCAAGAAACCACACAGCATTCCATGACCCCGAACGAAGCGTGGGCGAAGCTCCGCGACGGCAACCTGCGGTTCGTCAATGACGAAACCGAGCACCCGAACCAGGACAGCGCCCGCCGCCAGTCGCTGGTCGCCGGCCAGGAGCCTTTCGCAGTGATTTTCGGCTGCTCCGACTCCCGACTTGCCGCGGAAATCATCTTCGACGTCGGACTGGGCGACATGTTTGTGGTTCGCACCGCCGGCCATGTGATCGATCTGGCCAGCATCGGCTCCCTCGAATTCGCGGTGGACGAGCTGAATGTCCCGCTGATCGTGATCCTGGGCCACAACTCCTGCGGCGCGGTCACCGGAGCCATCAACAGCCGCAACAGCGGCGTCATGCCCAAGGGCTTCGTGCGCGACCTGGTGGAGCACATCGCCCCCTCGGTCCAGGCCGCCGAACGCCAGGGCATCACCGATGTCAACGGCACCGTGGTGGAGCACGTCAAGCAGACCACCGACCGCCTGGTGGAGCTCTCCACCGTCCTGTCCAAGGCCATTTCCGAGGGCCGCACCGCGGTGGCAGGCGTGGCCTACCACCTGGACGACGGCAAGGCGCAGCTGGTTTCCAGCCTCGGCCTGGATGTCGCCTAGGCGCTCTGGCCACGAAGCCTAAACCATCTTCTGACAGGGCTTATTCCCTGTTCCGGACATCGTCACTGTTGGTTGTGATGTTTTCGCCGAAACCTGTCTTTCGCTGGCGGTTCAGGCGTACGCTGACCCTATGATCAACAGTGACGATTTCCGTATCGAACATGACACCATGGGCGAAGTCCGGGTTCCGGCACAAGCCCTGTACCGCGCCCAGACCCAGCGCGCCGTGGAGAACTTCCCGATTTCGGGCAAGACCTTGGAGCCGGCCCACATCAAGGCCCTGGCCCAGGTGAAGAAGGCGGCGGCGCACGCGAACCGCACGCTGGAGGTACTCGACGCAGAGCGCGCCGAAGCGATCATTGAGGCGGCCGACCTGGTGGCCAGCGGGAAGTACGACGCCCACTTCCCCATCGACGTGTTCCAGACCGGCTCCGGCACCAGCTCTAACATGAACGCCAACGAGGTCATTGCCGAGCTGGCCACCCGCGCGCTGAAGGAGTCCGGCAGCGGCACCGAGGTCCACCCGAACGACCACGTGAACGCCTCGCAGTCCTCCAACGACGTCTTCCCGACCTCGGTGCACGTGGCGGCGACCGCCGCGCTGATCAACGACTTGGTCCCCGCCCTGGAAACCCTCGCCTCCTCGCTGGAAGCCAAGTCCGCGCAGTTCGCCGACGTGGTCAAGTCCGGGCGCACCCACCTGATGGACGCCACCCCGGTCACCCTGGGCCAGGAATTCAGCGGCTACGCGGCCCAGATGCGCTACGGCATCGAACGCATCCAGGCGGCCCTGCCGCGCGTGGCCGAGGTTCCGCTGGGCGGCACCGCCGTGGGCACCGGCATCAACACCCCGGACGGCTTCCCGGAAAAGGTCATCGAGTTCCTGCGCGAAGACACCGGCCTGCCGATCACCGAGGCGCGCAACCACTTCGAGGCGCAGGCCAACCGCGACGGCCTGGTCGAGGCCTCGGCGGCGCTGCGATCCATCGCGATCTCCCAGATGAAGATCGCCAACGACCTGCGCTGGATGGGTTCGGGCCCGAACACCGGCCTGGGCGAAATCGCCATCCCCGACCTTCAGCCGGGTTCCTCGATCATGCCGGGCAAGGTCAACCCGGTGATCTCCGAAGCTGCCATCCAGGTGGCCGCGCAGGTCATCGGCAACGACACCACCATCGCCTGGGCCGGTACCAACGGCGCCTTCGAGCTGAACGTGGGCATCCCGGTCATGGCCTCCAACCTGCTGGAGTCGATCCGCCTGCTGGCCAACGTCTCCACCGTCATGGCCGAAAAGATGATTGACGGGATCACCGCCAACGTGGAGCGCGCCCGCTTCCTGGCCGAGGCCTCCCCGTCCATCGTCACCCCGCTGAACAAGCTGATCGGCTACGAGAACGCGGCCAAAATCGCCAAGAAGGCGGTGGCCGACGGGCTCACCGTCCGCGAGGCCACCGTGGCGCTGGGCTTCGTCGAGCGCGGCGAAGTCACCGAAGCGCAGCTGGATGCGCTGCTGGATGTTTCCACCATGGTGGGCAAGCACTAGCGGAACCACCTTCAAGCCCGGCGCAGGCACATGCCTGCGCCGGGCTTCGCTCTGTTCCCCTCAGGGCACCAGTTGTGTGTCCTGCATGATTCGGTTCACTTCGCGGCCACATGCCACACTGGAAAAATGAAGCATCCGCATCAGGGCCTGGACTGCACCCTGCTCAGTCCCTCCCGCGACCAGTGGACTGGGATTCCGCTGCGCCTTTCGCGGCCGTTCGTTGGTCGCGTCGCGTGGCTGATCCTGGCATCCACGACGGTGGGTATCTACGCGGGATTCCGCCGCTGGGAGGATTCCGGGCCGAGGGCCCGGGTTGGCGGTTACACGCTGCTTGATGTACTGGACATTGCCGGAATCTGCCTGATCGTCGCGTTCAGCGCCGTCGGCTGGCTCATCTATCGATTCAACCATGGGCTGGCGCCGTTGTTGCTTGGCCTGATGGCGATGACCCAGACGCTGGAATCGCGCGTCGAGGCACCGTTCTGGTGGCTGGGGGCGCTGTTTGCCTCCTTGTGGGCATTGCTTGATTCCGGGTTCATGCTCCGCCAGATGCTGCACCTGCGCGCACTGGTTCGCGACTTGAGCCCGGGAACCGCGCTGAGCCTTACCGAAGACTCCCGCTACCAGCTGCGGTTCGGTGCCGGGGTGAATCTAATGCTCGCGATCGCCTGGTGGCTGCTGGCGGCAGTGCTCTGGTGGATCACACTGCGGATCTTCAACAGCATGCCCGGACCGGGTGCTGCCGATCCGGGGCGTTCTTGGTGGTCCGATTTCCTGGCCAGTGCTGCGGTGCTGGCTTCGGCGATGGGATGCTACCTGTTGCTGCGGTTTGCCCTGGGAGGAGTCGCCCGGTCCCTGACAGGCGTCCATGCTTGGCAGTTGCCCGCCGGCCCTGGCCCCGTCGCGGAGTTGTCGCCGGAGTCGGACATCGAAGCGGGAATGATCGATGTCGGGCGTGATACCGCCGAAGCGCGCTGCATTTGCCTCACCGAGCTCCTTCAGGTCTTCCCTGACGATGCCCTCGATATCCGCTCAAGCCCCGAAGTCAGCGCCAACAACCACTGCCCCATCCACGGGATCGACGCGCTCAATGCGATGACCCCCGAGGAATTCCGGCGGGCGGCCAGCTCCACTTGGCTGTGGGACCCACTGTCCAAGGTCCCGTTCAGCTGCGACGACCCGGGCGCGATACCGGTGGTGGTCGGCTTCTCTGGCGCGGCCTATACCGGCTACTACGGTACCGCTACGTCCCAGGGAACCATTGAGTTCCCGGAAACGCCGGACAGGGCTGTCGAACGCGGCCAAGGCGAAAAATCCAACGAACCGGAACCCGCCGCCGCGCCCTCGGTAGGGGCCGTGGACCGGGTTGATCTCCGTCCTGCAGGGATCTCCGGGCACGCGGTGCGCTACCGGCATGCGCGGGCGTGGTTCGTCCCCGAGACATAGCCTCCGCAAGCCGGCGGAACGTTGCTACCCTCAACACTATGAGCCGCACCACACGCACACTGTCCAGGCGACTGGCACTGGGCCTCGGGTCGTTCCTGGTCCTCGCCCTCGCCGCGTTTTTCATCTTCGCCCCGGGGATCGTCGAACGCAGCCACAACGAGCTGGCGGACACTGCGCTGCCTCAGCTCGGCGACGAGGCGAAGGCCGTCCATGGCAAGCTGCAGATCGTGGACATGCACTCGGACACACTCATGTGGGATCGCTCCCTGCTCAAGCGCGCCACCCGCGGCCACGTCGACCTGCCGAGGCTGCAGGAAGGCAATGTGGCCCTGCAGGTCTTCTCCTCCGTGTCCAAGTCCCCGGTGGGCCAGAACTACGAGTCGAACAGCGCGGATTCGGACAACATCACGCTTCTGAGCATCGCCCAACTGCAGCCTCCGAAGACCTGGTTCTCGCCGTTTGAACGATCGCGCTTCCACGCCACGAAGCTGCGCGAGGCCGCACAGCGCTCCGAGGGGGCGCTGCGCACCATCACCACGAAGGCCCAGCTGAAAGACCTGCTGGCCCAGCGCGCCCAGGGCGCCAATGTCACCGGGGCGCTGTTTTCGGTCGAGGGGCTGCAGAACCTGGAGGGAGATCTCAAGAACCTGGACGTGCTCTTCGCCGACGGCATGCGCATGGCCGGGCTGACGCATTTCTTCGACAACGAAGTGGCCGGCTCGATGCACGGCGAGGCCAAGGGCGGGCTCACCGACCTGGGCCGCGAAGCGGTCACCCGCATGGAGCAGCTGGGGATCGTCATCGACCTCGCCCATGCCAGCAACCAGAGCATCGACGAGGTATTGGCCATGGCCACCCGGCCCGTGGTCTTCAGCCACGGCGGCGTGCAGGCCACCTGCCAGGTGAACCGCAACCTGAGCGATGCGCAGATCCGCGCCGTGGCCGCCACCGGCGGGGTCATCGGCATCGGCTACTGGGATGCCGCCGTCTGCCGGCTGGACGTGGATGCGGTGGTGGACGCCATCGAGCACGTGATCGCGGTGGGAGGCCTGGACAGCGCCGCGCTGGGCAGCGACTTCGACGGATCCACCGAGGTCGCCTGGGACACCCGCCAGCTTGCGTTGGTCACCCAAGAGCTGATGGATCGCGGCCGTTCCGCGGCGGAGATCCAGGCCATCATGGGCGGCAACACCCTGCGGGTGCTGGGCCAGGTGCTACCGGCCGGCTAGCCCGGCCCGTCCGCTGCTACAGGCTGATCCAGTAGCGGCGCAGGTCCTCGACGGCGCCGAAGGGCTCGGCGATTTCCTCCCGCGGCACGATGCGCTCTATTTCGCCGCCGCAGGCCTCGATGGTCTTGGCTGAGGCGATGTTCGAGCCATTGCAGGTGACCAGCACGCGTCGCAGGCCCAGCGCCCGGGCCTGCTCCAGCGCCCCGGCGAGCGCAAGCTTGGCCAGCCCTTGGCCTCGGGCTGCTGGGCGGATCCCGTATCCGATATGCCCGCCGATTTCCTGAAGGAAGTCGTTCACCAGGGCGTGGCGCAGGCTCACCGCCCCGAGGTACTCTCCCCCGCGCTCAAGCCACAGCGTGCTTTGCGCGGCGAAGCCAACCGGTGGCACCGCGCCCGGCTCGCCCATCTCATTGAGCAGCTGCACCCACTGGGCGAACCCCTGCGGCGTGCGCAGGTCCCAGCCGAACTTCGACGCAAAGAAGACGCTGGCGCCGTCCTGGTCGGGGGTTCCCCATTCATCCCAGCTCGCTAGCCAGGAGTCATGCAGGGCGGCGGTCGGCGGGCAGAGCTCGATACTTGTCATTCCCCGAGCCTATGTCGCAGATTAGGCAGCTGTCGAAGCCGATGTGCATCCGGTCACCTTATTTGCACTATCAGCATTAAAGTGCAAAACTGCACTTTATGGACAATAGTGCAAAAGATGATCCTGCGGCGAAGGGCAAGGGCCCTCATCTGAGCGCCCGCATGCTCAAGACCCGGCTGGCGATCACCCGGCAGGCCCGCACTCTGACGGCGGAGCACGGCTACAACGGCTTCACCGTCGAGCAGCTGTGCGAACACGTGGGCATCTCACGCCGCACGTTCTTCAACTACTTCCCCACCAAGCTGGACGCGGTCTTCGGCCACGACACCGACGAGATCCCCGAGGGCGCCGTGGAACGCTTCATGGCCGCCCGGCCCGAGGGCCTCACCGGGATCTCCCCCACCCTGCTGGCCGACCTGGTTGAGCTGGCGCTGGAACAACTGACGCACGACGAGCAGGCCATCGTCAGCACCCACGGCTTCTTCTCCGTCATCCACCGCGAGCCCGAGCTGCTGCAGCGCATGATGCAGGTCGGCCCCGAAAAGGAAGCGGAATTCCTGCAGCTGATGGCCACCCGCGAAGGCGTGGAACCCGACGACCCGCAGCTGGTGGTCCTGGTCCACATCCTGCATCTGGCAGTCATGAAATCCGTGGACCGCTATGTGAAGGGCTCCGGCGAGCGCTCGATCACCGAGGAATTCCTGGAGTACATGGAAAAAGCCCGAAATATCCTCGCCCAGCCGCTGACGCGGCCGAACCCGTAAACCAAGAACTCCTGCAAGGACAGCCATGACCACCACCACTTCCCGCGGCAAGCCCTCGGGTGATGCACCGCTGGTACTGACCCAGCGGCGCATCTGGATCATCTTCTCGGCATTGATCGCCGGCATGATGCTCTCCTCGCTGGACCAGACCATCGTCTCCACCGCCATGCCCACCATCGTGGGCCAGCTCGGCGGCGTGGAGCACCAGGCTTGGATCACCACTTCCTACCTGTTGGCCACCACCATCGTCATGCCGATCTACGGCAAGTTCGGCGACGTGCTGGGCCGGCGCAACCTGTTCCTGATCGCCATCGCCCTGTTCACCCTGGCCTCGGTGGGCGCGGCGTTCTCCACCGACTTCTGGACTTTCGTGGTGTTCCGCGCCATGCAGGGCTTGGGCGGCGGCGGCTTGATGATCCTCTCGCAGGCCATCATCGCCGACATCGTTCCGGCATCCGAGCGCGGCAAGTACATGGGCCCGCTGGGCGGCATCTTCGGTTTGTCCGCGGTGGCCGGGCCGCTGCTGGGCGGCTTCTTCGTCGACCACCTTTCCTGGCAGTGGGCGTTCTACATCAACATCCCGATCGGCGTCGCCGCCTTCCTGATCGCCTGGTTCACGCTCACCCTGCCGAACAAGAAGGCCGAGAAGAAGATCGACGTGATGGGCGTGATCCTGCTGTCCATCGCCACCACCTGCCTGATCTTCTTCACCGACTTCGGCGGCTCCGCCGACCACGGCTGGGCCGCACTGGAAACCTGGGCGTGGGGTATTGGCCTGCTGGCCGCGGCGTTGTTGTTCGTGGTGATCGAGGCCAAGGCAGCAGATCCGATCATCCCGCTGGGCCTGTTCAAGAACAAGGTCTTCATCAATGCCACCGCCATCGGCTTCACCCTGGGCATCGGCATGTTCTCCGCCATCGCGTTCGTCCCGACTTTCCTGCAGATGTCCTCGGGCACCTCCGCGGCGGTTTCCGGCCTGCTGATGCTGCCGATGATGGCTGGCATGATGGGCACCTCGATCTACTCGGGTATCGCCATCACCAAGTCGGGCCGCTACAAGGGCTACCCGATCGCCGGCACCGTGGTCACCGCCATCGCGATGCTGTGCTTCACCACGCTGACCGCGCAGACCCCGCTGTGGCTGATCTGCGTGTACCTGTTCTTCCTGGGCGCGGGCATGGGCCTGATCATGCAGGTGGTGGTGCTGGTGGTGCAGAACGCCGTGGATCCGCAGATGGTCGGCGTGGCCACCTCCACCAACAACTACTTCCGCGAGGTCGGCGCCTCGCTGGGTGTCGCGATCTTCGGCGCGATGTTCACCAACCGGCTCTCCGAGAAGCTGATGGAGGTGTTCTCCGGCGCCGGGGCCGGCCCCGAGGATGCCGGGCGGGCCACCGCCACGCTGGATCCGGAAACCCTTTCGCAGCTGCCCGAGCCGCTGCGCGACGGCATCGTGACCGCCTACGCGGACTCGCTGGCCCCGGTGTTCTGGTACCTGATTCCGTTCCTGGTCGTGGCCTTCGGGCTGGCGCTGTTCCTGAAGCAGGTCCCGCTCTCCGAGCAGGCGGGCATGGTGGCCCGTGGCGAGGCCATCGCCGGCGAGGAAGCCGAAGCCGTGGAGGCCGCCCAGCGGTCAGGTGGCGTCGCCCGGCCGGAGGCTGCCACGCAGGACGAGCCGGACTCCGGTTCGGTGCCGGTTCAGGACCCGAAGGAGCAGCGCAACAGCTGACCCGGTGTCGGATCTGAACTGTTTCGGAAAAGAGCATGCCCTGCACTGTGGTGCGGGGCATGCTCTGTGCCTTGTGGGGACCGAGGGCCAGCCGCGGCACCGGTCAGGCGGCGAAGTAGCCGCCCGGGCGGGGATTCAGCGCCCAGTCGATGGCCCGCTCGTGCAGCGGCGGAAGCTGCGGCCGCTCATCGAGCTGGAAGTAGCCGACCTCGAGGTTCTCGTCATCACCCCGGACCGCGTGGCCGGACCGGTGCGCCGCCTTGAACACCAGGTCCAGGTACTGCGCATGGTCGCCATTGGGGTACACGGTCGGCGCGGTGATGCCCACGCCGAGCAGGTCGGTGATTTCGCATTCCACCCCGGTTTCCTCCAGCACCTCCCGCGCTGCGGTGTGCGAGGCTTCTTCCCCGGGTTCGATGATTCCTGCCGGCAGGGTCCATTTGCCGTTGTCAGCACGGCGCACCAGCAGCACCCGGTCCTCGTCGAAAACCACGACCTTCACCCCGGACAGCCACAACATTTCGTGTCCGATATGGGTTCTCAGATTCGTGATGAATTCAGGGGTGGGCATGAACCTATCGTGCCACACCCAGCGCAATGAGCGCGCCGAGGATCATGAACGGGCCGAAGGGCACCGCCGACTTCAGGGTCAGCCGGCGCAGGATCGTCCCGCCCAGCACGAACAGCGCTGCCATGACGAAGGCCAGCAGCGTGGCGAGGAACAGCGAGGGCAGGGAGAAATACGCCAGGTTCAACCCGAGCACGGAGGCGAGCTTCACGTCCCCCATGCCCATGGCCCCGGAGGAGACCAGCGACACCAGCAGGTACCCGCCGCACAGCAGCGCCATGCCGAACAGAGCCCGCAGCACCGGCCAGAAATCCATGCGGACCGCGCCCAGCAGCGCGAGGATGACCACTGAGGCCAGCAGCCACCTGGCGACCAGCCGGTTGGGCAGCCGGTGCCCGGCGATATCCGCGGCGGACAGCGCGTACCCGAACCCTGCATAACAAAGCAGCAGCGCGGCGACCAGCAGCGCCGTCGCCCACGATTCCTGGGCGACCGCCAGGATCTGCACCGTGCTGTGCTCCATCATGCTTCCAGCATAGGCGCGGGCGCCGGCGGTGTCGGCGGGCCCGGCGGGAATGTGCACAACCGGTGCTATTCGCGGCTTCGGCTCCTAGACTGGAGTCATGACCCAGCCAGCAGCACCCCCGCTTTTCCCCGGACACCCGCTGCCCGATTCGGCCGCCCGGCGGCATGTGCGCGCCCTCGCCCGCTCCGCTCCCTGGCTGAGCACCTCGGTGCGCATCTCCTTCCAGGTGCCGCAGGAGTTCCAAGACCCGGCCCGGGGCTTGGAAGGCCGCCTGGAGCTGATCCTGCGGCAGCGCGAGGCCGCCGCGGCCTTCGACGAGGCCGGCCGGCCGGTCTACCAGCGCGAGCATTTCACCGCCGACCGCGGACGCGATTACGTGGCCACCGCCTCCGCCTCATCGTGGAAGCTGCCTGCCAGCCTGACCTCCCCGGTCTTCACCAGCGACCGGCTGGTGCTGCGCCGCCCGGAGATCGCCGGGTTCGGCGACCTGCTGCCGCTGTCGTTCCTGTCCACGATGCTCGACCCGTTCGAGATTGCCGGCACGGAGCCGGCCTCGCTGGATCTGGCCTTCGACCATCCGACCTACATCCACGAGCTGGCCGAGACCGAGTTCGCCGGGCGCCCGGTGCTGGCGGCGGTGCTGTCCGCCGGGTACAGCTACCGGCCGTGCCTGGCTGACTTCGCGCTGGTGCCGCCGGAAACCAGGACGCTGGTCATGCTGGATGCGGACACCGGGATCTGCGTGCACCGGCGCGTGCTGGATGCCGGCAGCCGGGTTCCGGAAATCAGCCTGCAGGTCCTGGCGCACGACGAGTACTACATCGACTCGCTGTTCACCGCCCCGGCTCCCACACTGACCGATGTCAGGGCACCGATCCCGTGGGAGCTGCGCAAGGACGCCGGCCGCGGCTAACCCAGGTAGGGGCCGTCCAGCATCTCGGTGACCAGCGCGGCGATGGCCGAACGCTCGGAGCGGGTCAGCGTGACGTGCCCGAACAGCGCGTGCCCCTTGAGCTGCTCCACCACCGCGGCCACGCCGTCGTGGCGTCCCACATGCAGGTTGTCGCGCTGGGCCACGTCATGGGTCAGCACCACCTTTGAATTCTGCCCGATGCGCGAAAGCACCGTGAGCAGCACATTGCGTTCCAGGGACTGCGCCTCGTCCACGATCACGAAGGCGTCATGCAGCGACCGGCCGCGGATGTGGGTCAACGGCAGCACCTCCAGCATGCCGCGGTCCACCACCTCGTCGATCACGTTCTTGGACACGATGGAGCCGAGGGTGTCGAAGACCGCCTGGGCCCAGGGGCCCATCTTCTCCCCTTCGGAGCCCGGCAGGTAGCCCAGTTCCTGCCCGCCGACCGCATACAGCGGACGGAATACGGTGATCTTCCGGTGCTCCCGGCGCTCCATGACAGCTTCCATGCCGGCGCACAGCGCCAGGGCGGACTTGCCGGTGCCTGCATTGCCGCCCAGCGAGACGATGCCCACCCCGGGGTCCATCAGCAGGTCAAGAGCGATGCGCTGCTCGGCGCTGCGCCCGTGCAGCCCGAAGGCCTGCTGGTCGCCGCGCACCAGCTTCAAGGTCGTGGCATCCGTCTTGCGCCCCAGCGCGCTGCCGCGTGGCGAAGTGATCACGAAACCCGTGTTGACCGGGGCGTCGGCGATCTCCGGCAGGTTGGCCAGCTGTTCGCGTTCGTAGAGGGAAGCCATCGCGTCCTCGCCCAGTTCCAGCTGCTGGATTCCGCTCCAACCGGTGGAGGTGATCAGTTCGCTGCGGTAGACCTCCGCATGGATGCCGATGGCCGAGGCCTTGATGCGCATCGGCAGGTCCTTGGTCACCAGGGCGACGTCCTGACCCTGGTCCAGCAGGTGCTTGGCCACGGCGAGGATCCGGGTGTCGTTCTCTCCGGTCCGCATTCCCACCGGCAGCACCTCGGCGGCGATGTGGTTCAGCTCGATACGCAGCGTTCCACCGAGCTCGGAGACCGGCACCGCGCGGGATAGCCCGCCGTGGCTTGCAATCAGGTCGTCCAGCAGCCGTAGGGCCTGGCGGGCGAAGTACCCGAGTTCCGGGTCCTTGCGCTTGTTCTCCAGCTCGGTGATGACGGTCAGCGGGATCACCACGTGGTGCTCCTCGAAGCGGTACATCGCCCGCGGGTCGGAGAGCAGCACCGACGTATCGATCACGTAGGTCCGGACAGCCTCGTCAGCATTTCGGGTCATGGCAGCGCACCTATTCTCGGTTCCGGCGTGGGGAGCATTCCCCACGCATGTGTGGGGACTCCCGGCACCGGATGTCCAAGGGCGAATCCGGCGGTGAAACCGGTGAACGCTGCTGTGGTCATCTAGTGGGAAACCCTTCGCTCAGCGGAGGCTGCTTGCCCCCGCCTTAGTGCCCACGATAGCCCCAAACCCAGGGCAGCGAACGTCGTGTCGGGTTACGAGTAGGCAACGTTTTTCCCAATATTTGCCGCACCGCGGATTCCTAGGTGCCGAAGCGGCGCTGGCGGTCGGCGAAATCGCGCAGGGCGCGCAGGAAATCTACCCGGCGGAAGTCCGGCCACAACGCTTCGCAGAAGTAGAACTCGGAGTAGGCGCTCTGCCAGGTCAAAAAGCCGCTCAGGCGCTGCTCCCCGCTGGTGCGGATCACCAGGTCCGGGTCGGGCTGTCCCTTGGTGTACAGGTAGGACTCGATGTCATCGGTGCACAGCTGGTCGGTGACCTGTTCGAGGGTGCGCCCGTCCTTGGCTGCATCGCGCAGCAGCGACTTGATGGCATCCAGGATTTCCCGGCGTCCGCCGTAGCCGATGGCCACGTTCACGTGCACGCCGCCGCGGTTCGCCGTCGCGGATTCCAGCGCGGCCAGCTTCTGCGCCAGCTCCGCCGGCAACAGGTCGCGGGCCCCGACCTGCTGGACCTTGACCCGGTTGGTCTCTCCCAGCCGGTCCAGCGTGGATCCGATGACTTCAAGCAGGTCGCGCAGCTCCCCCGGCTCGCGGTTCAGGTTGTCCGTGGAGAGCATGTACAGGGTGACGACCTTGATGTTCAGGTCTTCGCACCAGTCCAGGAATTCCAGGATCTTGTCCGCGCCGGCCTGGTGGCCGGCGACCGTCGGGGTTCCAGCGAGCTTGGCCCAACGGCGGTTGCCGTCCACCATCACGCCGATGTGGTGCGGCAGCTTGTCGGCAGGAAGCGACTTTGCCAGGCGCCGTTCATAGAAACGGTACGCGAGGTTGGGAAGCTGCACCGCGCCCTGCCTTTCCTTGGAAATCAAAAACCCTAGATTCTAAATCTACCGTGTCCGCCCGCCCGTTCCCTTCATCTTGCGTGGCGGAAGCGGTGATTCAGCGGTGGTGCAGGGTTTGCACAAAGCGCTCCAGCGAATCCACCGGGGCCTGGCACAGCTCCTTGCGGCATCCCTGGATGCGCAGCGTCCCCGCTGGGCCCGCTGCGTCTTTCTCCTCGCGTAGTTCCAGTCGCATCGACCGGCCCAGCCGGCGCAGCCGCGCCAGCTGATCCGGCTGCGCGCCGCCCACGGTCACGTACTGCACGGGAGCGTTGAGCACGGCCTGGACTTCCAGCGCGGTGGCGACCTGGGTCGGGACTTCGGTGGCCAGCGCCAGCGCATGCACGGTCAGCTCCCCCGCCCGCTCCAGGCCGGCGGCTTGGGCGTCGGTCCAGGCGCCGTCCGCCATGGCCGTGACCGCCCGGCGCGCCAGCGCCATGGCGTACAACGCACCGGCGGCCGGGATGGCGTCATCCAGCACTGTCGCCGCGCCGGCCGCTCGCTGGGCGCTCAGCCGCGCATCCAGCTGCACCGCATCGCGCGGCACCCCGGTCCCAGGATCGACGAAGTCGCCAGCGCGTCCCAGCAGCGCATCGGCGCGCGCTGCCCAGGGCCCGTTGCCTCGCGCGGAGTCAAGGGCCAGCAGTCCCAGGGCCAGCGCCGCGTAGTCCTGCAAGGTTCCCTCGTTGGAGTGCTCGGCCTTCCCGTCGAAGCTGACCCTGGCCAAGCGGCGGGTTTCGGGGTCCCAATGCGCCTGCCACACCGCGGTGGCGGCCTCCTCGGCCATCTCCAGCAATTCGGGTGCGTCCAGCAGGGTGCCGGCCTCGCATAGGGCCTCGATAGCCAGTCCGTTCCATCCGGCGATGACCTTGGCGTCCCGCCCGGGCCGCTGGCGTGTGGCCCGCACCAGGCCGAGCTCCTGTTTCAGCTGGTTCCACAGCGGCTCTTCCCCGGCATGGGGGAATCGGGCCAGCGACAGGCAGTAGCGCCCGGGATCCTCGGCGACCTCGGCGAGCCGGACCAGGTTCGGCGGCAGGGCGTCGAGCCCGTCGAGGGCCGCGTTCAGTTCGGCCCGGGAGAACGTGTAGTAGGCGCCTTCGATGTTCTTCCCCTCGCGCGGCGAATCGGCGTCCAGCGAGCTGGCCAGGGCCTGCGGCCCGCCGCCGTCCGCGCCGACACGCATCTCGCGGCGCAGGAATCCGGCGGTGTCCAAGGCGGCGGCCCGGGCGGCTGCGGCAAGGGCTTCGGCGCGCTGCTGCTGGGCGCCGGCGGCGCCGCGCGCGTATTCCCCGGCGAGCACGGCGCTGCGGGCGCACAACGAGAGCAGCCCGGCATTATCGTAGAGCATTTTCTCGAAGTGCGGTACCGACCAGTGCTCGTCCACGCAGTAGCGGGCGAAGCCGCCGCCCAGATGGTCCTGCAGGCCGCCGCGCAGGATCGCCTCCAGCGTGGTGGCTGCGGCGTTGAAGGCCTCGTCGCCGCGGCTGCCTCCGGCCAGCGCCGAGCGCCACAGGGTTTTCAGCGCCCAGGTGGGCGGGAATTTCGGTGCGGGCGTGGTGCCGCCCTCAGGTCGGGTGGCGGAGATCCAGTGCGTCACTGCAGCTTCCTGGGACTGCTGCGCGGGCAGCGCCGAATGCAGGGACAACAAGGCGCCCTGCCTGGCGCCGAGCTCCGCCAGGTGGCCGGCGAGCATGTCTGCCTGTTCGGCCAGCCCGTCGCGCTTGGTTTCCCAGGCTTCATTCACGGCGTTGAGCACCTGGGTGAAGGAGGGGGTCTTGCCCCGGGGCACGGCCGGATAGTAGGTTCCGGCGTGGAAGGCCCTGCCGTCGGGCAGGGCGAAGATGGTCATGGGCCAGCCCCCGGCGCCGGTGAGCGCCTGGGTGGCCATCATGTAGGTGTCGTCCACCAGCGGGTGTTCCTCGCGGTCCACCTTGATGGCGACAAAATGCTCGTTGAGCAGCTGCGCGATGGCGGGGTCGTCAAAGGACTCATGGCTCATCACGTGGCACCAGTGGCAGGCCGAATACCCGATGGAGAGCATCACCGGGACATCGCGCAGGCGCGCCTGTTCGAAGGCCTGGTCCCCATAGGGGAACCAGTCCACTAGCTGGTGCGCATGTTGCCTGAGGTATTGGCTCGAAGAGCCTGAAAGTCGCTGAGCCACGACTTCAAGCTAGCACGGACTACTTGTCTTCGCTGGTCTTCGGGTCGATCGGCTCGTCCGGCTCTTCGAGCGTGCGCTTTTCGCCTTCGTCCATCATCTGCTGCTGGCGCTGCTCGGCCTCGGACTGGTAGCGCACACGGCGTACACGACGGACCATGTCACGCATCAGGAAGATGCCAGCGACAACCATCACGGCGGTGAAGACGAAGCCGAGGAAACCGGGACCGTAGTCGCTGGCCTTCTCGGTGCCGAAGGTATTGCGGGTCGATGCCAGGATCACGGACGCGTAAATCGCATTCACGGTGTACAGACAACTCATTTCTACAGCTGGAAGGTATTGGGAACTATCTTAGTCCGGCAAACAGGTCGGACTCCGGCAGTTCGGTGGCCACCTTGGAGGAAATCAAGGTGTAGTCCTCCCACGGCCAGCTTTCAGCATAGACGTGTTCCGGAACGGCGAAGAAGAATCCCTCGGGATCTATCTGGGTTCGGTGCGCCAGCAGGGCCTGATCGCGCTGGGAGAAGTAGTCGGCGCACAGGATCTGGGTGGTCGTGGTGTGTGGTGAAACCCACTTGAACATCTGGTTGTCCTCGTCGGCTTCCCACTGGGCCACGCGCTCGGTGTAGGGCGATTCGTAGCCCGACTCGAGCATCGCGTAGTGCAGGGTGCGGAAGCGCTCCGGGGAGAACGCGCGGTCGTAGTAGAGCTTGCCGACCTGCCACGGGTCGCCCAGCTCGGGGTACATTTCCGGGTTTCCGGCGTGCTCGAAGGCGAAGGTGGAAACCTTGTGGCACTGGATGTGGTCCGGATGCGGGTAGCCGCCGTTTTCGTCATAGGTGACGATGACGTGCGGGCGGAATTCGCGGATCAGCTTGATGATGCCGGCCGAGGCGGTCTCCACCGGCTGCAGGGCGAAGGCGCCGAAGGGAAGCTCGGGCAGTGGGTCGCCCTCGGGGAGCCCGGAGTCGACGTAGCCCAGCCAGCGGTGCTTGATGCCCAGGACCGCGGCGGCTTCAGCCATTTCGGTGCGGCGCACTCCGGCCAGGTCGCGGTGCGCGTGGGCCAGCTCGCCGGCCGCCGCGTTGAGGATGTCCCCGCGTTCGCCGCCGGTGCAGCTGACGACCATGACCTCGGCGCCGGCGTCGACGTAGGCCGCCATGGTCGCGGCGCCCTTGGATGACTCGTCGTCGGGATGCGCATGGATCGCCATGAGGCGCAGGCCCTGGGAAGGGGCGATCTTTTTCATCACGTGGTTCTCCACTGGTCAACTTCCTTCAGCACTTTGTACACTCGCGCGGGGCTTTCGCGCCCGCCCTCTATCTCAACCACTGTCCGACCTCCCGTTATTCCCCGGAGCAAGTCAACGGTAGACTTAACATCCAGGACCCAATGAACGGAAGGCCCGTGAATACCGGGCCACCGCCAAGGCAAGAGAGTGGTGCAAGGCGCGCAATGTCTGATCCAAGCTTAACGGCTCGCTACAACAACCCCAAGAAACGCCACCTGTCGAAAAAGAACCGCAACATCCTGATCGGTTCGGCCCTGGTCATTGGAATCGCCGGCGCAGCCTATTTCGCTTCCTCGAACTATGACGCGCTTTCCTACCAGGACGTCGGTTTCGACGTCGAGTCCCCCACCATGGCCCAGGCGACGATCGCGGTTGAATACAACGCCAAGGACCGGGTGCAGTGCGATGTTCGCGCCATGAACAAAACCAAAGCCATCGTCGGATTCAAGACCATCGTATTGGATCCGGGCGAACAGACCGGCGTGGTGAAGCAAACGCTCACCGTGGATCTGCACACCGACAACCTGGCCGTCACCGCCGGGATCGAGGAATGCACTGTCGTCCCGCAGGACTTCAAAGGCTGACATTTCCCCTGTTGACTCACCTGATAGCTGAAACTATTGGGTTTATTCAGGTTTGGCGACTACTATCGATGAAAAGATACGTTTCGCCCCGCATCGGCGCATGACCGGAAAGACAAACCGGAACATGTTGCTGGCGGGGTCTTTGCTTGCATCTGTAGGAATGCGGCATCCGCCAAACGTACCGAATCCGACTTCGTCGAGGCCACCGTACAGGTGGCTTTCCACTTTCCTGAGGAAGGTGCGGCGAGGTCCCGACTGACCAAAGGAAGTACAACCGTGAGCACCAACAGCAACGAACCCATCGTTTGGCTGACTCAGGAAGCCTACGATCGGCTCAATAATGAACTGACCTTCCTCTCCGGCCCGGGCCGCGCCGAGATCGTTGCCCGTATCGAGCAGGCCCGTTCCGAGGGCGATCTGAAGGAAAACGGTGGATACCACGCAGCCCGCGAGGAGCAGGGCAAGGCCGAAGCGCGCATCCTGTACCTGAAGGACCTGCTGCGCCGTGCGCATGTCGGTGAAGCTCCAGCCGATGACGGAGTTGTCGAGCCGGGCATGCTGGTCGTGGCCAACATCGCCGGCGACGAGACCACTTTCCTGTTCGGTTCGCGCGAGGTTGCCGGCGACACCGACCTGGAGGTCTACTCCGAGCAGTCCCCTATCGGCGTGGCAGTGCACGGCGCCAAGGTGGGCGACAAGCTGACCTACGCCGCCCCGAACGGCCGCGACATCAAGGTGGAGATCATCTCCGCCAAGCCGTTCTCCGCCTAGCACCCGCCAGGCAAGACCATAAGCCGCTGGCCGCCCCCTTACGGGGGCGGCCAGCGGCTTTTTGCGGGTTCCGGCTAGGCGACGGAGCCGCCTGCGGTATTGGTGATGTGCGGGTCGAATCCTTCGGCGCGCAGGTTGTTCAGCACCATCTTGGAGTGCTCGTGGCCCTTGGTCTCCAAATCGATGGTGATCGCCACGTCGCCCATGGACAGCGATCCGCCGATGCGGGTGTGGTCCAGGCGGGTCACGTTGGCATCCGATTCGGCGATGATGCGCGAGATCTGCGCCAGGGCGCCTGGGCGGTCCGGAAGCATCATGCGGATGGTCAGGAAGCGTCCTGCGGCGGACAGGCCGCGCTGGATCACCTTGAGCATCAGCAGCGGGTCGATGTTGCCGCCGGAGAGGATCACCGCGGTGGTCGCCGGGTTGATCCCGTGCTCCTCCAGCTTGTTCTCCAGCAGCGCCGCGACGCCCACGGCGCCGGCCGGCTCCACCACCAGCTTGTTGCGCTCCAGCAGCACCACCAGGGCGCGGGCCAGCGCGTCCTCGGAGACGGTGACGACGTCGTCCACCAGCTCCTTGATGATCGCGAAGGGCAGCTGGCCGGGTTTGCCCACGGCGATGCCGTCGGCGATGGTGTGCACGGTGTCCAGCGGCACCAGGGCGTCCGCCGCCAACGACGGCGGGTAGGCCGCGGCGTTCTCCGCCTGCACGCCCACCACGCGGATCTCGCGGCCCAGCTCGCGGGCGCGTTCCTTCAGCGCGATGGCCACGCCGGCCAGCAGCCCGCCGCCGCCCACGCCCATGAGCACGGTGTCCACCTCCGGCAGCTGCTCCAGCAGCTCCAGCCCGATGGTGCCCTGCCCGGCGATGATGTCGGGGTGGTCGAAGGGATGCACGAAGACCGCGCCGGTTTCATCCGCGAAGCGCTGTGCCTCGGCCAAGGCCTGGTCCACCGTGTCGCCGAACAAGACGACCTCGGCGCCGTGGTCCCGCGTTGCGGTGAGCTTGGGCAGGGCGACACCCAGCGGCATGTAGATGCGGGCCTTGATGCCCAGGTGGCTGGCGGCCTGCGCGACGCCCTGGGCATGGTTGCCTGCCGAGGCGGCGACGACGCCGCGGGCCTTCTCCTCCTCGCTGAGCTTGGCCATGCGCACGTAGGCGCCGCGGACCTTGAAGGATCCGGCGCGCTGCATGTTCTCGCACTTGAGGTAGACCTCGCCGCCCAGGTGCTGGGACAGCACGCGGGAGTGCTCGACCGGGGTGAGCGCGATAACCGGCTTGAGGACCTTCGCGGCTTCTTCGATATCCGCCAGGCTGACCGGAAGTTTGGTTTCAGTGTTCATGATTCTTGTCCTCGGGATGCTCGGGAAGCCGGGGTGTCGGCGCAGGTGATGATGTTGGTGGAGCCGCTGGGGTGGCCGCAGCTTCCAGGTCGGATGCGGGGGCTCTGGCACCGGCCAGATTCGTGCCGTAGTTCTGCGCGACGAATGGATCGTCTTCCCAGCTGCGCCGGGAGAGGTACTTGACGACCGTGTTCAACACGGCCAGCAGCGGCACGGCGAACAGGGCTCCGGCGATATTCGCCACCATGGTGCCTCCGGCCACGGACAGCACCACGGCCAGCGGGTGCAGGCTCACGGCCTTGCCCATGATCAGCGGCTGCAGGATGTGCGATTCAGCCTGCTGCACCAGCAGCACGATGGCCAGCATGATCAACGCATTGACCCAGCCGTTGGAGACCAGCGCGAGCAGCACGGCCAGTGCTCCGGTGACCAGCGCGCCGACCACCGGGATGAAGGAGCCGATGAACACCAGCACGCCCAGCGGCAGGGCCAGCGGGACACCCAGGAAGAATGCGCCGAAGCCGATGCCCAGCGCGTCGATCAGCGCCACCAGCATCTGCACCCGCACGTAGCGCACCAGCGAGGACCAGCCCCGGGTCAGCGCCCCGTCCATGGCGGGCCTGGCGCGGCGCGGCAGCAGGTTGATCAGGAACAGCCCAACCCTGCGCCCATCCAGCAGCAGGAAGATCAGGCAGAAGACCGTCAGCAGGACCCCGGTGAGGATCTGGCCCAGTGCCGAGCCCCAGCTGATGGCTTCGCTCAGGATGTTGCTTGCGTTGCCGCGCAGCTCGGTGAGGGCGTCGTCCAGCACGGTTTGCAGGTCGTCATTGGTCAGCTGCAGGGGGCCGTTGAACAGCCAGTCCTGGATCTGCTGGATGCCGGTCAGCGCTTGCGTCCACAGGTCGGCGAACCCGGCGCCAAGGCGCTGGCCCGCGATCGAAAGACCGGCCGTCACCAAGGCCAGGAAGCCGATCAGCGTGATGCCCACGGCCAAGCCGTGGGGCACCGCGAGCTTGGCGTGCAGGATCTTGACGACCGGCGACAGCAGACTGGTCAAGAGCGCGGCAACCATGACGGAGATCAGCAGTAGCGAGACCTTGGACAGCAGCCAGAAGACCACCCCCAGCGCGGCGACGATGATCAGCAGGCGCCAGGCCCAGCTCGCCGCCAGGCGCACCCCGTACGGCAGGTCCTCGGCCGTGCGCAGGTCCAGCGACTCGACGGGGACCACGGCGGGCTGGGCGGACTTCAGGGTCGGCAGGTTGCCTCGCAGACGGCGCAGACGCTCTAACCGATTACTTTTCATGTCCCTACGCTACCGCGCCGAGTGCACGCCGATGGATTCCATGTCCAAATTGTGACAAAAAACAAGGACCAGTACCCGATATGGGCACTGGTCCTCGAAATCTACTTCAATATGGCTACTCGTCGCCACGCAGGATTGCCAGAATGCGCAGAATCTCGGTGTAAAGCCAAACCAAGGTCACCGTCAGGCCGAAGGCGCCGCGCCAAGCCATGATGGCCGGGGCACCCTGCTTGGACAGTTCCTCGATCATGGTGAAGTCCGAAACCAGCGCGTAGGTGGCCAGCAGGATCGCCAGCACGCCGATGATCAGGCCCAGCGCCCCGCCGCCGGCGCTGCGCAGGCCGAACATGCCGTCGACGACGCCGGTGAGCATGAGCACCATGTTCAGCAGCGAGAAGACGACCATGCCGATCATGGCGACCATGAACATCTTGTTCAGCTTCGGGGTCATGCGGTACTTGCCCGAGCGGTACAGGGCCAGGGTCACGCCGGCTACGGCGAAGGTGGCGACCACTGCCTGGATGGCAACGCCTGGGTACAGACCGTCGAGGAACTGCGACAGGCCACCGAGGAACAGGCCTTCGGCTGCAGCGTAGAGGAGGATCAGCGCCGGGGAAGGCTTCTTCTTGAAGGCGTTGACCAAGCCGAGGACGAAACCGACCAGGGCGCCGGGAAGCATCAGGGCAGGAACCACCCAGCCAATGGCCGCGCCGATCACCACAAGGCCGAGGGTGAAAATGGTCTTGTTGATGGTGTCGCCGATGGTCATGCGACCCATGTCGGCGCTGGTGGCGGCCGGCTGCTGGTACATGTTGTCCAGCTGCTCGGCGCTCAGGTTGGCGGTGTCACGGAATCCAACCGGAGCACCGGGCTTGGTGGCCCATGCGTCGGCCTGGTTCTTCGAACCAAAGATTGGGTTGCCGCTCAAGATTATTCCCCCGTAGGTTGTCTGGTCAGTAGGCAGGCAGTACGAAATATTGCTGTTCTTAACAGTATTGATAATTGCTGTGAATCTGCTCAGTCAAAGGGATGATTTCAGCCTTTGGAGACCGAAATTTCTACTCCATGAGCGAAAATCCCGGCCGCTGGACGGCCGCAGAGGCTGCGCTTGGATGCACTAAAGCTCCGGCCGCCCTTGCGGGAAGTCCGGAGCTTTCAAATGTGGTGCCCCCAGTGGGACTCGAACCCACAAGCCTTGCGGCAGCTGATTTTAAGTCAGCCGTGTATGCCAATTCCACCATAGGGGCAGGACTCTAAAATCCTACGCGATCGATTCGGGAAACGGGAAATTGCCCGGCACGCAGGTTGGGGACCGCCTGCAAGGCGATCCCCAACCCGTGATTCGATCATCGGCCGCGAAGTGCTACTTCTTCGGCTTGGCGGTTTCCTCGAAGGCGGTGCGCGGTGCTTCGAGGTTGTTCAGCTGCAGCGCGTCGCGGGTGAAGAACCAGGCAACCATCCAGTCGCCGACCACGCGGAACTTGCGCTCGAAGGTCGGCATGGCCATGCCGTGGTAGCCGCGGTGGGCCATCCATGCCGGCCAGCCCTTGAGCTTGATGCCGACGACCTTGGCAACACCCTTGTTCTTGCCGAAGCCTGCCACGGCGCCGAGGTTCTTGTGCTTGTATTCCTTGATGCGGCCAACGCCGTAGCGGGCTGCGTACAGGTTCTTCGCCAGCAGCTTGGCCTGGCGCACGGCGTGCTGCGCGTTCGGCACGCAGGTGCCGTCCGGCAGGCCGCCGGTGACGTCCTTGACTGCCGAAACGTCGCCGGCTGCCCAGGCGCCTTCCAGCGCATCGCCATTCGCGTCCTTGATGCGCAGGTCGGTGCGGGTCTCGATGCGGCCGCGCTGCTCGATCGGGAAATCGGTGGAGCGGACCATCGGGTTGGCCATGACGCCGGCGCACCAGATCAGGGTGTCCGAGTAGAAGGCGTCGGCCGGGGACTTGTCGGCCATGTTGATCAACTGCAGGTAGCCATCGGTGGCGTCGGCCAGCGAGGTGTTCAGCAGGACCTCGATGCCGCGGCTGCGCAGGTGCTCGACAACCCATTCGGCCTGCTCGGCGGTCACTTCAGGCATGATGCGGCCCATGGCCTCGACCAGCACGAAGCGGACTTCGCTCTGCTGCACGCGGTCGTTCAGGCTAACCAGGTGGCGTGCCATGTCCTCGAGCTCGGCGATGGTCTCGATGCCGGCGAAGCCGCCGCCGACCACCACGAAGGTCAGGGCGCGCTTGCGGGCTTCAGGATCAGTCATGTTCGAAGCCGACTCGATGCGCTCGGCAACCTTGTTGCGCAGCGCGATGGCCTCTTCGATGGTCTTCAGGCCGATGCCCTGCTCAGCCAGGCCGGTGATCGGGAAGGTGCGGGTGACCGCACCGGCGGACATCACGACATCGGTGTATTCAAGTTCGTACTCTTCGCCGTTGACCGGAGCGATGACGGCCTTCTTGCTGGCGTGGTCGATGCTCAGCACGCGGCCGTTGATCAGCTCGGAGTGCTTGAGGTGCTGACGGTGGGAGACCACGACGTGGCGCGGTTCGATCTGGCCGCCTGCAACTTCCGGCAGGAACGGCTGGTAGGTCATGTATGGGTTCGGGTCGACCACGGTGACGATGCCGCCGTGGGACTTAACCTTCTTCTGCAGATTCATCGCAACGTACAGGCCAACATAGCCACCGCCAACGACGAGAATGCGAGGACGCTTCTGGGAGCTTTCGATGATCGACATACTGTCGATTCTACGCGGATTTTCGGAGTTAGTGAAAATATTCACTAACTTAATGAGTATGTTTAATCACGTATCCATCCCCCTTCCGGCCACGGTGCGGAGCATTCGCCATGGCAGCCGGTGATCAGGGTGCGGATTCCGTGTTTTTCACGGCTGTTTCACTGTCCGAAAGCGCCGTCCCGGCAAGCTGGCGGACGGCACGCGGTGGTGCCGCCCGGCCGAGGCGCGTCGGACGTGCAATGGTTGGGTCGTGCGCGCATTCCGAAGGTTCCTGATTTGCCTGGCCACCTTGCTGACGCTGCTGGGAGCTGCCGGCAGCGTCATCATGTTCCTCCAGCCCTGGCGAAGCTGCCCGGAGATCGATGACAGCTCCGCCGGCTGCCCCGCCACCGAAAGCGACCTCGCGCTGCTGGGGCTGGCAGTTGCCGCAATGCTGATCGGGCTCGTCCTCTGGATCGCCGCCGTTCCCCGGTACCAGAGGATCACCGGTGAACTCGTGGCGCCTTTCGGGGCGCTTCCGGTGTCACCGGCCCCGGGCGCCCCGCCCGTTTCTTCCAAACTGCATTCCGCGGACGAAAAGCAATGAAGAGGCAAATGACCCGGCGTCCTTGCGGACACCGGGTCATCATCTACTTCTCGTCCTCGGGAATATCGTCGAACAGGTCGCGTCCCTCATTGGGCTTGCCGACCGGCAGGTCGCTGAGCTTGGCCGAGTGCACTTGGGCTGTCAAGGCCTGCTTCCGGGCCCTGGAGCCGACCTGCACACCGCCGATGACCAGCACCAGCAGCAGGATCAGCGATCCGCCGATGACCAGCACCGGCTGCAGCGCCGGGGTCGAGGTGTCCGGGGCGATCGGTTCCGGAGCCGCCACCTGCTTCAGGTCCGACTTCTCCTTGGAAACGCCCGGGTCGGGCACGTCCGAGGCCTGGTCGCTATTGCGGCGGTGCACCCGGATCCATTCGGCGATGGTGCCCAGCGGATTCTCGCTGACCGCCGGGACGTCCGCATTCACCGCGGCGTTCGCATCGATGATGCCGTAGCCGTAGAGGTTGTCGACCCCGTCGGCACCGGTGTCCTTGGCGGTCTTCAGGATGCGGTTGATGACCTGCTCCGCGGGCATGTCCGGGTACTTGGAGCGGATCAACGCCGCCACGCCCGCCACGAGCGGCGCCGCGCCGGAGGTGCCCGACCAGCGGGCGTAGCCGTTGTCCGGCAGCCCGCCGACCAGCTTCTCCGCCGGGGCCGCCACGCCGATGGAGATGCCCTCCGTGGAGGAGTCCTGCGAGGCCTTGCCGTTCTCGTCGACGCCCGCGACGGTCAGCACCCCCGGGATCGTGGCCGGCGCGCCGACCTGGTTCATGCCGCCGGAGCGGTTGCCTGCGGCGGCCACGACAACCACGTCGCGCTCCTCGGCGTACTTGAATGCTTCGTCCCAGCTTTCGGGCCAGGCCGGGCTGGTGGAGCCCAGGGACATGTTGATGACCTTGGCTCCGGAGTCCACGGCGTACTTCACCGCCTTGGGGATCTGCTGCTCCACGGAAATGCCCGATGGGTTGCCGTCGCCCATCCACAGCGACACGGACAGCAGCTCGGCCTTGGGCGCCACGCCGAGCACCCCGTCCTTGCCGCCGGTCAGTGCCGGGACCTTTTCGTATTCGGGTTCGTCCGGGACGTCCTTGTCATCTTCCTCGGCGGTCTTCTTAGCCTGTTCCCAAGCCGACTTCAACCGCTGGTTCTCTGAGGTGACCCGGTCGATTTCCCCCTGGTTGTTGCCGCGGCCGGCCAGCAGGGTGGCCACCAGGGTGCCGTGCTCGCTCATCACGCCGATGGGCTTATCGCCCTTGGCGCCCCCGGCCCCGGACATGTCGGCGCCGCCCACCACGGCTCCCTTCAGGTCGCGGTGGCTCGTGTCGATGCCGGTGTCGATGACGGCGACCTTCACGCCCTCGCCCTTGGTTTCCTTCTGCGCCTCGGTGACTCCCAGCGACTTCAGCCAGTATTCGGCGTTGCGCATCTCGTCGGCCTGCGCCACGGAGCTGGGCAGCAGGAACGCGAAGGCCAGCAGGGTCGCGAGCAGGGCCGAAACGGCGGTGCGCGCGCCGGCCGGGCGGCCGGAACGTACTGGTTGTTTCAAGGTCATCTCCTGCCCTGTCTTGCCTGCGGTGTAATCAAGCGCGCTGCGCGGCAGAGGCCGCGATGCCGTCGAGGATGTCGTGCTCCGAGGCAACCAGCAGCATCTCGCGGTGTCCGCTGGCGCGCTCAAGGTAGTCCAGGATGCGCTCGACGATGACCGCCCCGGCCTGGATGACGTCCACGCGGCCCGGATGCATGAAGCCCAGCGCCTGACGCTGCTCGCGGGTGTAGGAGAGCATCGAGGCGGTGGCCTGGCGCATCTGGGCGAAACTCAGCTCGGCTCCGTGGATGGCCGCGGAATCGTACTGCTTCAACCCCAGCGCCTGCGCGGTGAGGGTGGTGCAGGTGCCTGCGACCATGATCACCGCGTCGACCTGGCTCACGTCCACCACGCCGTCCAGGGTCTGCAGGGTTGAATCCAGGAATTCCAGGCTCTGTCGCGAGCGCAGCCCATCGAGGTGGAAGCGTTCGGTCACGCGCACGCAGCCCATGTCCAGGCTTGCGGCCGCGAGCGGACCGCTCTGGTCGCCCAGCACGAACTCGGTGGATCCGCCGCCCAGGTCGATGACCAGCACCTGCCCGGGTTTGCCGGCGCGCACCGAGGCGGCTCCGGCGAAGGACAGCTGGGCCTCCTCCTGGCCGCTGATGACCTCCGGCTCGACGCCGAGGATCGAGGTGATCTTGCTGGTGAACAGCTCGCGGTTCGAGGCGTCGCGGGCGGCGGAGGTGGCCGCGAAGCGGATGGCCTGGACCTGGTGCTCGTCGCACAGCTTCTTGTATTCCTTGACCGCCGCGAAGGTGCGCTCCAGGGCTTCGGGGGCGAAGGCGCCGGTGGCGTCCACTCCCTGGCCCAGGCGCACGACGCGCATGGTGCGCACCACGTCGCGCAGCTCGCTGCCATCCGCGGCGACGTCGGCGATCAGCAGGCGGATGGAGTTGGTCCCACAGTCGATACCGGCGACGCGCATTACTTCTGCTCCCCGGCGTTCTGCGCGGCCTCGCGGGCCGCGCGCTTCGCGGCGCGTTCGGCGCGCTTGACGGCCGGGTCGACCTTTTCCTGGGTCTTCACGTGGCGCGAACGGTCCTGGCTGGGGGCCTGGCCCTCGGTGTCCCAGGCGCCACCGCAGAAGCACTTGTCCTTGGTCCACCATGGCGCGATGGCTTCCAGCGCCTCGTCGCCCAGCGGGTTCACGCCGTCGCCGGCGGCCAGCGAATGGCCCACCAGCACGTGCAGGCACTTCACGCGCGTCGGCATGCCGCCGGCCGAGACGCCGGCGATCTCCGGCACCGCCCCGGTGCCCGAACGCTCGCCGATGGCGTCGCGGTTGGCCAGGTATGAGTCGTGGGCCGCGGCGTAGGCGGAGGCCAGCGGCGCCTCGGCGGCCAGGCGATCGTTCATCTCGTTCATCAGCCCGGCGGCTTCCAGCCGCGACACGGCGGAGGTGATCACCGGGTGGGTCAGGTAGTAGGTCGTCGGGAACGGAATGCCCGAGGACAGCCGCGGCGCGGTGGTGGCGACCAGCGGGTTGCCGCACACGCAGCGTGCACCGATTTCCACCACATCCCGCACCGGACGGTTCAGCTGGCGGCTGAGGGTGTCCAGGTCCTGCTCGCTGGGTACTCGTCCGGCGGCGTCCAGGGCTTCGCGGATGGGCTGTTCAGTCACGTTTCGTCTCTTTGCGTAGTTGGTCAGTCTGTTGCGGAACGGGTGATCGAGTCGATGAGCGCATCGACCCAGGGCAGTTCCTGGCGCACTTCGTAGGTGCTGCCGTTGCCGGATTCGGCGCTCTGGTCTTCGGGCTTCTCGCCAACAACCATGTAGAGCTTCTCACCGGGCATCACCAAGTTTATCCGCTCGCGGGCCTGCTGCTTGATGTACAGCGGGTCATCCCACCGGGCGATCTCCGCTTTCAGCTCGTCGCGCTGGGCTTCCATCGCCGCGATGGAAGCGCGCAGCTCGTTGATCTGGGCCATCTGGGTGCGGTAGTAGTTCACCGTGGGAACCAGCATGACCGCGAAGAAGGCGAAGACCACGATCAGCGCGGCGATGCGTCCGGAGAAGCGGTGGGCCGCCACCGGTTCGCCCTGCTGGACCGGCGCCTGCGGCTCGGGCTTCTGGCCCGGCTTGCGGCGCACTGCCATGGAGAACTTGGCCCGGTCTTCGCGGCGCCGCTCGTTCTGCTTTTCCTTGGCGCGCTCGCGCAGCGGACGCTTGGAACCCTCGGGGTGGGCGGCGCGCTGGGGAGCAGGGGCGCCCGGTTCCTCGGGTTTGGCGCGGCGGCCGGCCGGTGCTGCCGGTTTGCCGGCGGCAGGCTTGGCGGCCGAAGGCTTGGAGCTGCCGGGCTTAGAGCCACCCGGCGTGGAATGGGCCTGCGTGGACCGCGAGGGGCTGGGAAGCTTGCGGACCTTCGGCGCGGACGCGGGGCGTTCGGTGTCCCGCACGATATGCAGTGCATCGGTCGCCGGTTCGGGCTCGGGGGCCGGCGCCTGGCCGGCGGCGGCGCGGTTCGCGGCCTCCGGGAATTCCAGCGGCTTGCCTTGTCCCTGGTGAGGGGTGTTCCTTCGTGGCATGCGCGGTGGTCGCTGGGCCATATTCCCCCATTCCCCATGGTGTTCTGCAAGTGGTACATCCGTGGAAAATCCACGATATCTCCATTAAATAACGAAAAGCCCGCCGGTATCCACTACCGACGAGCTTATTCGCTTTAGCTGGTGATTAGCTGTTGAAACGCGGGAACGCGCTCTTGCCAGCGTAAACTGCCGAGGCGCCGAGGTCTTCCTCGATGCGCAGCAGCTGGTTGTACTTGGCCACGCGCTCGGAGCGGGCTGGGGCACCGGTCTTGATCTGACCTGCGTTGGTGGCCACGCAGATGTCCGCGATGGTCACGTCCTCGGTCTCGCCCGAACGGTGCGAGGTGATGGTGGTGTAGCCGGCACGCTGGGCCAGGGTGATGGCGTCCAGGGTCTCGGTCAGGGTGCCGATCTGGTTGACCTTCACCAGCAGCGAGTTGGCGGTGCCCTTTTCGATGCCGTCGGCCAGGCGCTGCGGGTTGGTCACGAACAGGTCGTCGCCCACCAGCTGCACCTTGTCGCCGATGGCGTCGGTCAGGGTCTTCCAGCCGTCCCAGTCGTTCTCGTCCAGCGGATCCTCGATGGAAACCAGCGGGAAGTCGGCAACCAGGGCTGCGTAGTAGTCGCTCATCTGGGCGGCCGTGCGGGCTTCGCCTTCGAACTGGTAGGCGCCGTTCTCGTAGAACTCGGAGGAGGCGACGTCCAGGGCCAGGGCGATGTCCTCGCCCGGGGTGTAGCCGGCGCGCTTGATGGCCTCGGTGATCAGTTCCAGTGCCGCGCGGTTGCTCGGCAGGTTCGGCGCGAAGCCGCCCTCGTCGCCTAGGCCGGTGGAAAGGTTCTTTTCCTTCAGCACGTCCTTGAGGTTGTGGTACACCTCGACGCCCCAGCGCAGGCCCTCGGAGAAGGACTCGGCGCCCAGCGGGGCGATCATGAATTCCTGGATGTCAACATCGGAGTCGGCGTGCGAGCCGCCGTTGAGGATGTTCATCAGCGGAACCGGCAGGACGTGGCCGTTCGGGCCGCCCAGGTACTTGAACAGCGGCAGGTTCGCGCTGACTGCGGCGGCGTTGGCCACGGCCAGCGAGACGCCCAGGATGGCGTTAGCGCCGAGCTTGGACTTGTTGCTGGTGCCGTCCAGGTCCAGCATTGCCTGGTCGATGGCACGCTGGTCGGTGGCGTCAAGGCCCTCCAGCTCGTCAGCGATTTCCTCGATGACGGACTCGACTGCGCCCAGTACACCCTTGCCCAGGTAGCGGCTCTTGTCACCGTCGCGGCGCTCTACTGCCTCGAACTGGCCGGTGGAGGCGCCGGATGGAACGGCGGCGCGGCCGTGCGAACCATCGGTGAGCAGGACCTCGACCTCAACGGTCGGATTGCCGCGGGAATCAAGGATTTCGCGCGCGTGAATGGCGTCAATCAATGCCATGAGTATGGACTCCTTGTAGAAAGGGGTGGTCAATGGGCTGGCCAGCCAGCGGTCGCTGAGTGACCGTTGGCGCCGTTGCCTGTCTCTAGCCTAGCGCTTTGAACCTGATTCGGGCGACGATGTTTCGTCCGCCTTCACCCCGTAGCTGCGCTGCAGCTGGTCGCGGAGCACCGATTCCGCGTCCAAGCCCAGCTGTTCGGCGCGCGCCGTGAGCGCCATCAGCTCGGCGGCGAGGCTGCGTTCATCGACCACGCGGCCGCGCACCTCGGGACTGATCCGGTGTTCCCCGGCGGCCGGGGAATCCGCCCTGGTATGGCGGTCAAGCAGCTTCTGCGCCAGCGTTAACGAGGGAAGGCCGGCAGGCAGGCCGGCGTTGCGGCGCACCCGCGGGGCGCCGCCCCGCTCGGCCTGCTTGGCCGCGTCCCAGACCCGGATGATTTCATCGACGTCGCTGACGACGTCCTGGCGGACATTCCCCTGGGCATCGAAAACATGGCGATTGCGGCGCAGCAGCTTGGCGTCCAGGGTGGCTGCGACCTCCTCCAGCGTGAAGCTTTCCTGCTCCTCGGCGATGAGCGAATGCAGCAGGATCTGGAAGAACACGTCGCCCAGTTCTTCCTTGAGCGCCGGCGCGTCCCCCGCTCCGATGGCATCCAGGACCTCGTAGCTTTCCTCGATCAGGTAGGTGCGCAGCGATTCGTGGGTCAGCGCCGCAGTCCACGCGCATTTCTCGCGCAGGGTGCGCACGGTCTGGATCAGGTGGTCCATGGAAGTTCTCTCGCTGGGCATGCATTCATCCTATCCCCGCGGAATCGGCCTCTGACAGGGCCGGAACACCGCCGTCTGTAATGAGCATTACATCCGGGCTAGCATTGCGTTAAGCCTCACCCTCCAAGCCAAAGGACTGACCATGACCGTGCAGGAAACCGAACGCCCAGCCTTCCTTGCGAAGCTGCCCTCCTCGTTGTTCATCAACGGCCAGTGGGTACAGGGCACCTCCGCCTCCACGCTGACCTCTTCCAATCCCTTCGACGATGCGGTGCTTGCCGAAATCCGCCAGGCTTCCACCGCTGACGTGGACGCCGCCTACCAGGCCGCCGCCGAGGTTCAGTCCGCATGGGCTGCCCTGCCGCCGGCCGCCCGCACCGCCGTGCTGGAAAAGGCCGCCGACTACCTGCAGGCCAACTACAAGGACATCCTGGCCCTGCTCAGCGCCGAGTCGGGTTCCGCGCAGCTGAAGGCCAACATCGAGCTGGGCGGCACCATTGCCGCGATCCGCGAAGCGGCGACCTTCCCGTCCCGCGTGCACGGGAAGATCATGCCCTCGAACTTCCCCGGCAAGGAGAACCGCGTCTACCGCGAACCGCTGGGTGTGGTCGCGGTGATCAGCCCGTGGAACTTCCCGATGCTGCTCTCCGCCCGCTCGGTGGCCCCGGCCCTCGCGCTGGGCAACACGGTGGTGCTTAAGCCCGCCTCCGACACCCCGCTCTCCGGCGCCCTCGTCCTGGCCAAGGCCTTCGAGGAAGCTGGGGCGCCGGCCGGCGTGCTGAACGTGCTGGTCGGTTCCGGCTCGGAAATCGGCGACTACTTCGTCGCCCATCCGGCCCCCTCGCTGGTGTCCTTCACCGGCTCCACCGAGGTCGGGCAGAATGTCGGCAAGATCGCGGTGACCGGCGAGCACATGAAGCGCGTGGCCCTGGAGCTCGGCGGCAATGCGCCGTTCGTGGTGCTTCAGGACGCGGAGCTGGACGAAGCGGTGAAGGCGGCGGCGCTGGGCAAGTTCCTGCACCAGGGCCAGATCTGCATGGCGATCAACCGGATCATCGTGCAGGCGCCGGTCTACGACGAGTTCGTCCAGAAGTACGCGCAGCTGGTGTCCACCCTGGGCTTCGGCGATGCGGCGGAGCGCAAGAACCTGATCGGCCCGGTCATCAACGACGCGCAGCTGGCCTCCGTCACCGCCAAGATCGAGCAGGCCCGGGCCGAGGGAGCCCGCGAGGTGCTCTCCGGGGCGATCCAGGGCCGGGTCATCCCGCCGCACGTTTTCACCGACGTGACCCCTCAGATGGAGCTGTTCCGCGAGGAGATCTTCGGGCCCGTGGTGGGCATCGCCAAGGCGGACAGCGAAGAGCATGCGCTCGAATTGGCCAACGACACCCGCTACGGGCTGTCCAGCGCGGTGTTCACCCGCGACGTCGAAAAGGGCGTGCGCTTCGCCCGCGGCATCAAGGCAGGAATGACGCACATCAACGACATCCCGGTGAACGACGAGCCGCACGTGATGTTCGGCGGCGAGAAGAACTCGGGACTGGGCCGCTTCAACGGCGAGTGGGCCATCGAGGAGTTCACTACCGACCATTGGGTGGGCGTGCAGAGCACCCCCAAGAAGTACCCGTTCTAGAAATTGAACATCTAGAGATTGAACAAGGCAGCCTGCCCGGAATGATCCGGGCAGGCTGCCTTGGTGCTGTTTTGCTCAGGAACTGGCGAGGCTAGTTTTCCTCGTAGTCCTCGTCATCGAAGTCTTCGTCTTCGTCATCTTCGTCGTCGCCGTCCAGCAGGTGGTCGTAGAAGTCGTTGATGTACTCGACGAGCAGTTCGCGCATCTCCAGCGGCACGAAGGCCGCCTCAGCGGCGTTCAAGGTCAGGTCCAGCAGGTCTTCAAGGTCGTAGTCGAAGGCCTCGACCAGCAGCTCGAACTCGTCCGACAGGGTGGTGCCGGACATCAGGCGGTTATCCGGGGAGATCGTGACGTTGAACCCGGTCTGCACCAGCAGGTCGATCGGGTGCGATTCGATGCCCTCGCCGAATTCGGCGGTGGCCCCGGTCTGCAGGTTGGAGGAAGGGCAGATTTCCAGCGGGATGCCGCGTTCGCGCACCCAGTTGGCCACCGGGCCCAGCGAGACCAGGCCGGTGTCCTCGCCGACTTCCTCGCCGTCCTCGTCCACGCCGCCGAACTCGATCTCGATGTCCTCGGCCACGCGCACGCCGTGGCCCAGGCGCTGGGCGCGGCCCACCAGGATGGCGTCCTTGATGGAGTCCAGGCCCGCGGCTTCGCCCGCGTGCACGGTGGTCGGGAACAGATTCTCGGCCAGCAGGTCGAAGGCTTCCTTCATGCGCGAAGGCGGGAAGCCCTCCTCGGCGCCGGCGATGTCGAAGCCGACCACGCCGTGGCCGCGGTGGCGCAGCGCCAGCTTGGCGATCTCCACGCCGTTGTCGGCATGGCGCATGGCGATCAGCAGCTGGCCGACCTGCATCGGGTGGCCTTCGCTGTTCAGTTCTTCGCAGGCCTGGTCCAGTCCTTCCTGCACGGCGTCCACGACATCGTCCAAGCTCAGGCCCTGGCGCTGGTGCTGTTCCGGGGCGTAGCGGACTTCGGCGTAGATCACGCCGTCCTCGGCCAGGTCTTCGACGAACTCGCGGGCCACGCGGATCAGGGCCTCGCGGGTCTGCATTACTGCAAGGGTGTGCTCGAAAGTTTCCAGGTAGCGCGGCAGCGAGCCGGAATCGGCCGATTCACGGAACCAATTGCCCAAAGCCTCGGCATCGGTTGCGGGCAGCTCGTGCCCGGCCTCTGCGGCAAGCTCGATAATGGTCGACGGGCGCAGACCACCGTCGAGGTGGTCGTGCAGAGAAACTTTTGGCAGGTCCCGGAAGTCGAACTCGGGATCGTAGGCAGCATGAATCATTTCTTCAGTCACACCATTGAGCCTAGTCGCATTTCGGGCTGACTGATAGCCACCACGGCTGAAGTTCTGGACACATCTTGTCGACGGCTACCGGCCCCGGAGGTTAAATCTCCGGCTGCTCACCCGGAGGCACAGTTTGGATAGCTTTTCCCAGCGTCCCGCCGCGCTTCGCGGCCAGCTGGCGCAGCTTGCGGCGGTGGACCCGCTCCAGCACCCGGCTGACGATCTTGTCGATGACGTAGCCGAGCACCACGGCGATGACCACTGAGACGCCGATGCCCAGCAGCTTGTTCTCCGAGAGCCAGTTGCCGGCCAGCGCGCCGATGCCCACGGAGTAGGCGCCCCAGGTGATGCAGCCGATGACGTCGAAAAAGGTGAAGCGGTGGTAGGAGAAGCCGGTGGCCCCGGCCGTCATGTTCACCGCGACGCGTCCCAGCGGGATGTAGCGGGCGGTGAAGATCAGCAGCGCGCCGGAGGTTTCCAGCTTGCGGGTGGCGAAGTCGAGGATCTTCTTGGCCCGGCCCTTTTGCATCCACCCGTACTGCCGGTAGCCGATGCTCCGGCCGATGCGGAAGGTGATCTGGTCACCGATGATCGCCCCGGACACGCCGATCACGAAGATCAGCAGCAGGTTGGGGCTTCCGGTGCTGATGCCCACGGCGGCCAGCGACACCAGGAAGGTTTCGGAGGGGACGACGGGGAAGACCCCGTCGATGAGGCAGAAGGCAAAGAGCAGCGGCAGGATCCACCATGCGGTGGCCGCATGCATGATCGCTTCGTTGACCAATTCCATCGGTGGGTGTATCGCTTCCTCGCTGCACGCGGTGGCTCGCTGCCGCGCTCTTAGTTCATTCTCCACCAGAATCCCGCCGGCGCGCACCCTACCGAGGTCGTGATTTGCACCGGACACTTCTCCATCCCGGGGATGAGTTGAATCTTTTAACGCCCGGCGGATCCCATGAGTTCCCTCCGCCCGGTTCGTCTCCGGGTTAAATGCCGACAGCCGCCCCCGTGCGGGGGCGGCTGGCGGTTTGGCAGGCTACTTCGCGGCGATGCGGTCCAGGATCAAGCGCATGTCCGGGCGGTCGCTGTCCGCGCCGATCAGGATGGAGCGCTGCACCAGTTCGATGGCGCGCTCCATCTTCTCCGGGGTGTCGGTCAGCAGCGTGGCGATCGGCTCCCCGCGGCGCACCAGAGCTCCGGGCTTGACGTGCAGCCGCACGCCGGCGCCGGCCTGCACCGCGTCTTCCTTGCGGGCGCGCCCGGCGCCCAGGGTCCAGGCGGCCAAGCCGATGTCCATGGCATCCAGCTTCAGCAGCGCGCCCTCGGCCGGGGCCAGCACGGTGTGCGATTCGCGGGCCACCGGCAGCTTCGCGTCCGGGTCGCCGCCCTGCGCTAAGATCATGGCACGCCACTTGTCCATGGCGCGGCCGTCGTTCAGCGCCGCACGCACGTCCACGTCGCAGATGCCGGCGCCGGCGAGCATCTCGGTGGCCAGGGCCACGGTCAGCTCGATGACGTCTTCCGGACCGCCGCCGGCGAGCACCTCGACGGACTCCTGGACCTCGATCGCGTTGCCCGCGGTGAGCCCCAGCGGGGTGTCCATGTTGGTCAGCAGCGCCACGGTGTTCACTCCGGCGTCGGTGCCCAGGTTCACCATGGTCTCGGCCAGCTCACGGGCCATGGACTCGGTCTTCATGAACGCGCCGGAGCCCACCTTGACGTCCAGCACCAGGGTTCCGGTGCCCTCGGCGATCTTCTTGCTCATGATCGAGGAGGCGATCAGCGGAATCGCCTCCACCGTCCCGGTCACGTCGCGCAGCGCGTAGAGCTTCTTGTCCGCCGGGGCCAGCCCGGCGCCGGCGGCGCAGATGACCGCGCCGACGGTGGAGAGCTGGGCGAAGAGCTCCTCGTTGGACAGTTCCGCGCGCCAGCCCGGGATCGACTCGAGCTTGTCCAGGGTGCCGCCGGTGTGGCCCAGCCCGCGGCCGGAGAGCTGCGGGACGGCCACGCCGAAGCTGGCCACCAGCGGAGCCAGCGGCAGGGTGATCTTGTCCCCCACGCCTCCGGTCGAGTGCTTGTCGGTGGTCGCCAGGCCGCGTCCGGCCGGGTCGGCCAGGGTGGAGAAGTCCATGCGTTCGCCGGTGTTGATCATGGCGTTGGTCCAGCGGGAAATCTCCGCGCGGTGCATGCCCTGGAAGTAGATGGCCATGTTCAGCGCGGCCATCTGTTCCTCGGCGATGACGCCGCGGGTGTACGCGTCGATGGTCCAGTCGATCATCTCGTTGCTCAGCTCGCCGCCGTCACGCTTGGTGCGGATGACTTCGACGGCGCTGAATTGTTCGGCAGCCATGGGTGGGGCCTTTCGTTCTGTTCTCTGGTCAGTCGATGATGTTGTGCGGTCCGAAGGCGTCCGGCAGCAGCTGGTCCATGCCCACGATCCCGGAGGCGGTCTTGATCCTCAGGTCGGGCCCGCGATGCTCGAAGAGCAGCTGGCGGCAGCGGCCGCACGGGGTGATCAGCTCCAGCGGGCCGTCCTTGAGCTGACCGAAGCACACGAAGTAGTCCAGCGTGCCGCCGCCGGTGGCGAACAGCTCGCCGAGCATGGAGCATTCGGCGCACAGGGTCACCCCGAAAGCGGCGTTTTCGATGTTGCAGCCGGAAACCAGCCGCCCGTCGCTACTCAGCGCCGCGGCGCCGACCCGGAAATTCGAGTAGGGTGCATAGGCCTTGGACAACGCGGCCGCGGCCGCAGCTTCAAGCTGCGACCACGGCGCGGTGGTGTTATTCATGGGAACGGGTCATTCCTTCACATAGGGATCGCCCACGGCGGCGGGGCCGCGCGAGCGTCCCACCAGGCCGGCGACCGCGAAGATCGTCACCAGGTACGGCATCATGGCCATGAACTGGCTCGGCACCGGGGTGCCGATGATCGTGAGCATCACCTGCAGGTTGTCCGCGAAGCCGAAGAGCAGCGCCGCGGCGAACGCGCCAAGCGGGTTCCAGCGTCCGAAGATCACCGCGGCCAGCGCGATGAAGCCGCGGCCGCCGGAGATTTCCTTGGTGAAGGAGTCGATGGCGACCAGGGTGAAGAACGAGCCGCCGATGCCGGCGACGATGCCGCCCAGGGTCACGTTCCAGAAGCGGGTGCGGTTGACCTTGATGCCCAGGGTGTCGGCGGCCTTCGGGTGCTCGCCCACGGCGCGCACGCGCAGGCCCCAGCGGGTCTTGTACAGGCCGAACCAGACCAGGAACACGGCGATGTACATCAGGTAGCCGATGACCGACTGCTTGAACAGGATCGGGCCGATCACCGGGATGGCGGACAGGCCCGGGATCGCGATGGTCGGCAGGTGCACCGGCGAGTTGTACAGCTCCGGATCCTCCTGCATCACGGTGGTGAACAGGAAGCCGGTGATGCCCGAGACCAGCACGTTCAGCACCACGCCGACGATGATCTGGTTGACCAGGTACTTGATGGAGAACAGCGCCAGCACCAGGGAGACCACCGCGCCGGCGATGCCGGCGGCGACCAGACCCGCGAAGGCGTTCTGCGTTACCGAGGCCACGATGGCCGCGGTGAACGCGCCGCCCAGCAGCTGGCCCTCGATGGCGATGTTGACCACGCCGGAGCGTTCGGAGAGCACTCCGGAGAGCGATCCGAAGACCAGCGGCACCGCCAGCACCACGCCGCCGGCCAGCAGGCTGGCCAGGGAGATGGAGTTGATGTTGGCGCCGGAGACGACCCAGATCAGGAACGCGAGCACAAACAGCACCGCGCCCACCGCGACGGCCCAGACCGGGAGCACCCGGCCCTTGGCCCGCAGCATCCAGGAGTAGGCGGCCAGCGCCGCCAGCAGCACGCCGATGACGATGTTCGAGGCGCGGCCCGGGAAGACCAGGTCGGGCAGGGAGAACGCGTCGCCGGCGGAGGTGAGCGAGAAGCTCGCGGTCTGCGAGTTGCCCAGCAGGCCGAAGCTGACCAGCACGATGACTGCCAGTACGCTGAAGATGATCGGGGTCTTCTTGCTCGGAAGCACCGAGATCGCTGACATCGAGGGAAGCGTGGCGGTCACTTGGCACCTGCCTTAATCGATTCGGTAGCGCTGGTGCGCTTCTTCTTGCGGTTCAGTCCGAAGATCGCCTTGACCAGCGGAGGAGCCGCGATGAACAGCACGATCAGCGACTGGACAACCAGCACGATGTCGATCGGGGTGCCGGTGGTGATCTGCATGTTGACCGCGCCGGCGCGGAAGGCGCCGAAGAGCAGGCCGGCGAAGAAGGTGCCCCACGGGGTGGAGCGGCCCAGCAGCGCCACGGTGATCGCGTCGAAGCCCAGCGAGCCTGCCACGCCTGCGGTGAGCACCTTCTCGGTGCCCGCCACCTGCGCCACGCCGGCGGCGCCGGCCAGCGCGCCGGCGAAGGCCATGGCCAGGATGGTGGAGCGGGCGACGTTCACGCCGGCGGTCCGCGCGGCGTCCGGGTTGTGCCCGACGGCGCGGAACTCGAAGCCGATGGTGGAACGGTTCAGCAGCCAGGCCACCCCGATGGTCAGCAAGATGGCCATCAGGAAGCCCAGGTGCAGGCGGGAGCCGGGCAGCGAGGGGAAGATCGCGTTGGCGTCCAGGATCGGGGAGATCGGGTTGGTCTCGCCCGGGCGGCGGAACGCCTCGGTGTTCATCAGGAAGTCCAGCAGGTACAGCGCCACGTAGTTGAACATGATGGTCAGGATCACTTCGTGGGCGCCGGTGCGGGCCTTGAGCAGGCCGACCAGCCCGCCCCACAGCGCGCCGCCGAGCAGGCCGAAGACGATCACCAGCAGCAGGTGGACGACCACCGGCAGGTGCCAGGCGAAGCCGACGTAGGCTGCCATGGTGGCGCCGATGATCAGCTGGCCCTGGGCGCCGATGTTGAACATGCCGGCGCGGAAGGCCAGTGCCACGCCCAGGCCCGCGCAGATCAGCGGGGTGGAGACCGTCAGGGTTTCCAGCAGCGGGGCGAAGCCCTGCGAGGAGTTGTAGATGGAGCCGTTGAACAGCGCCACGTAGCTTTCGGTGCCCGCGCTCCACAGCGCGGAGAAGAAGTCCGAAGGTCGGGCGAACAGGTAGCCTGCGGCCTCGCCGACCTTCTCGTCGGTGATCGCGATCAGCAGGCCGCCGATGACCAGCGCGACGATGACGCCCAGCACGGAGACCAGTCCAGGTCCCTGGGTGATGGACTTGAACAGGTCGTTGCCCGGTTTCTTGGGGTCGGGAAGAACAGGTGCCTTGATCTCGCTCACTGTGCTTCTCCTTCCTGGGTGTCGGTGGGTTCGGTGGTCTCCAGCGGCACCGGCTGGGCTTCCACCGGTTCGTTGGCGGAAGTGGCGAAGTCTGCCTGGGCGAAGGCCTCCTCGGCGCTGACGCCTGCCATCATCAGGCCCAGCACCTCGCGGGAGGTGTTGCCCGGCACGATGCCGTTGACCCGGCCCTTGTAGAGCACGGCGATGCGGTCTGCCAGCTCCATGACCTCGTCCAGCTCGGTGGACACGATCATCACCGGGGTGCCCTTGTCGCGTTCGGCGACGATGCGCCGGTGCAGGAACTCGATGGAGCCCACGTCGACGCCGCGCGTGGGCTGGGAGGCGATGAACAGCTTCAGGTCTCGGGACAGCTCGCGGGCCATCACGACCTTCTGCTGGTTGCCGCCGGAGAGGCTGGAGGCCGGGTTCAGCTGGTTGTCGGTGCGCACGTCGAAGTCCGCGATCTGCTTGGTCGCGTTCTTCTTCACTTCGCCCAGGTTCATCGAGATGCCCTTGGCGAACGGCGGGCGGTCGTAGAGGTCCAGGACCAGGTTCTCCTCGATGGTGAACTGCGAGACCAGGCCGTGGACCGAGCGGTCCTCGGGGACGAAGCCCAACCCGGAGCGCAGCACCTGCTTGACCGACTTGCCGACCAGTTCGGTGCCGTCCAGCGAGATCGATCCGGCGGCCACCGGCTGGGTGCCCAGGATCGCCTCGGTCAACTCGGTCTGGCCGTTGCCCTGCACGCCGGCCACGGCGAGGATCTCGCCCTCGTGGATGTCGAAGCTGACCGCATCCAGGGTGGTGGCGCCCAGCTCGTTGACCACGCTCAGCTCGCGCACCTGGAAGCGAGCCGCTCCCGGGGTGGCTGGCTCCTTGTTCAGGTTCAGCTCCACCGCGCGGCCCACCATCAGGTTTGCCAGTTCGGTGGTGCTGGTTTCGGCGCCGACCGAGTCGATGACCTGGCCGCGGCGGATCACGGTGATCACGTCGGAGACCGCGCGCACCTCGCGCAGCTTGTGCGAGATGAACACGATCGAGGTGCCGTTGGCCTTGAGCTGGCGCATGATCTCCAGCAGCTCGTCGGTTTCCTGCGGGGTGAGCACCGCGGTGGGCTCGTCGAGGATCAGCACCTTGGCGTCGCGGACCAGCGCCTTGATGATCTCCACGCGCTGCTGCACGCCGACCGGAAGGTCCTCGACCAGCGCATCCGGATCCACGTCGAAGCCGTAGCGGTCGGAGATCTCGCGGATCTTCTTGCGGGTGACTTGCAGGTCAAGCACGCCTGCGGCCTTGGTCGCTTCGGCGCCCAGGGCGATGTTCTCGGCCACGGTGAAGACCGGGATCAGCATGAAGTGCTGGTGCACCATGCCGATGCCGGCGGCCATGGCATCGCCCGGGCCGTTGAATTCAACTGGTTTTCCATCCAGCAGGATCTGTCCTTCGGTGGGCTGGTACAGCCCGTAGAGGACGTTCATCAGTGTCGACTTTCCAGCGCCGTTCTCACCGAGCAGACAGTGGATTTCGGCATCATCGACGACCAGGTCGATGTCCTTGTTGGCGTAGAAAGAACCGAAGGCTTTCGAGATTCCCCGGAGTTCGAGTTTCACGATTCCACCATCTTCATTGTTCGGTGTGTTGCAGTGGGCAGTCTTAGAGCGCGTCTCCGTTCACCGCTGCTGCGGCGAGCGGTGACGCGCTCTGTGACGTTATTGGCTCAAGACCCTTACTTGGGGCTCGACGGGGATTCGACCTTCAGCTCGCCGGAGATGATCTGCGCCTTCAGCGCCTCGATCTCGGACTTGGTCTCGTCGGAGACCTTCGAGTCGAAGTCGTGGAACGGCGCCAGGGCTACGCCCTCGTTCTCCAGGGTGCCGATGTATGGGGTCGAGTCGAACTCGCCCTTGGAGTCGGCGGTGACCAGGTCCTCAACGGCCTTGTCCATGGTCTTGATGACCGAGGTCAGCATGACGTCCTTGTAGTCAGGAGCGGTCAGGTAGCCGTCGGAGTCAACCCATACCAGCTTGGCGTCCTTGCCGCCGGTGTTGGCTTCCTTGACTGCGGCGCCTGCGCCCTTGCCCACGGGACCGGCTACCGGCATGATCACGTCAGCGCCGCTGGCGATGAAGTTGCTGGTGACCTGCTTGCCCTTGTCCTGCTTCTCGAAGTCGCCGGTGAAGGTGCCGTCCTGCTTGTCCTTGTCCCAGCCCAGCAGCTTGACGTCCTTGCCCTTGTCCTCGTTGAACTTGGCAACGCCGTCGGCGAAGCCGTCCATGAAGATGGTGACGGTTGGGATCTTGATGCCGCCGAAGGTGGCGACGGTGCCGGTCTCGGAGGAAGCGGCGGCAGCGTAGCCTGCCAGGTAGGCGGCCTGGGCCGTGTCGTAGATCATCGGCTTGATGTTCTTGATCGGCTCGTCGTACTGGAAGTCGACGATGGCGAAGTGCTTGTCAGGATTTTCCTCTGCGGCCTTCTTGGTGGCGTCGCCGAGCAGGAAGCCGATTGTGACGGTCAGGTCGCAGTTGTTGTTCATCATGCCCTGCAGGTTGGTGGCGAAGTCGGCGTTGGACTTCGACTCTGCCTCCTGCATCTTGATGCCGAGGTCCTTCTCGGCATTCTTCAGGCCGCGGTAGGACGACTCGTTGAAGGACTGGTCATCGAATCCGCCGGAGTCCGAGACGATGCAACCGGTGTAGTCTGGGTTTTCGGCCTTCGGGGCCGTTTCTTCCGGGGCCGCGCCACAGGCGGTCAATGCCAAAGCAGAAATGCCGATCATGGCCGCGGCCATGCCGGTCTTGCGCGATACGAAGCGCATCTAATCCTCCAAAAAGTTATGCGAGATAACCGGGAGCCGTGAGGCCTTTCTTCCCACGCAGGGCGCCGTTGCCGATGCCCACCGCACGCGCCTCAGAGGAGCGAACGTTCCCATCGTCTCCATAGCCTATCGGAGATATGTCACTGGTAAAGACGGCAAACATTACAATTCGCTAAATTCCGGAGCGGCATACGGCAAGCGCTTAACGTCAATGCCCAAGTCAGTTCGCCAATTCACGGTGTGACTAGTGGAGTCGAAAAATTATTGGCAAATTCTCCGGTTATTTGGCCCGAATGCCGTTCGCCGCGTCGATTGCCTGCAGCGCGGCCGCGCACATGATCCGCACGCCTACCGCAATGCACCTCTCATCAGGCACGTAATCGCCGCGGTGCAGGTCGAAGATCTTGCCGCCCGGGGTGCGGGTGCCAAGGCGCAGCATCGCGCCGGGCACCTTCTGGGTCATCCAGGCGAAATCCTCGCCGCCCATGGACTGCGGGGTCAGCTCGATGGAATCGGTCCCGAACTCCTGGCGGGCCGCCGATTCGATCAGCGCGGTTTCGGCCGGGGCGTTGACCACCGGTGGGACGCCCCGGGTGTGCTGCAGCTTGATTTCCACCCCGTACGGCGCGGCGATCTGGCGCACCGCTGCATCCAGCAGCTCCCCGGCTTCGTACCAGACGTCGCCGTCCAGGCAGCGCATGGTGCCGGCCAGGTAGCCGGTGGCGGGAATGGCGTTGGGCGCGCTGCCGGCGTGGATCTGCCCCCAGACCACCGACACGGCCGAACGCACGTCGACCTTGCGGCCGAGCACGGCGGGAACCTGGGTGGCGATCTGGCTCATCGCGAAGACGATGTCCTCGGTCAGGTGCGGGCGGGAAGTATGCCCGCCGCGGCCGTTGACCTCGATGCGGATGGTGTCGCTGGCCGAGGTGATGGCGCCGATGCGGGTGCCGATCTTCCCGGCGTCGATGCGAGGCTCGCAGTGCAGGGCCAGGATCCGCGGGACCTCGTCGAGGATTCCCTGCTCGATGACCGAGACCGCTCCCCCGGGAAGCTTCTCCTCGGCGGGCTGGAAGATCACGCGGATCCGGCCCGCGAGCTGTCCTGCCTGCTGGATGCGGCCCAGCGCGAGCGCAGTTCCCAGCATCACGGTGGTGTGGATGTCGTGGCCGCAGGAGTGGGCGATGCCCTCGATGGTCGAGGCGTAGTCGAGCTCGGTTTCCTCCAGCACCGGCAGCGCATCGATGTCAGCGCGCAGGGCAAGGCGGATGGGGCCTTCACCGACGTCCACGTAGGCTCCGGTGCGTTCCATCTTCACCGGGTCCAGCCCGGCAGAGCGCAGGGCTTCAAGGATGCGTTCGGTGGTTTGGAATTCAGCGAAAGAAAGCTCAGGGTTGCGGTGCAGTTCGCGGCGGAACTCGATCAACTCGGGCGTTAAGGACTCGGTCCAGTCCTTGACCGACCCTAAATTTCCTAATTCACTCACTGAAGACACCTTTCGACAATACGCGTCTTGAGCCTGAGGAAGACAGTTTATCCGTAATGTGGCCGCCAACCGCGAAACACGGGACACGGCGCCGCGGCGGGACGCAACGCCGCGCCGGCCGCCGCGCCGGGTCCTAGGACTCCTCGCGTACGGTGTGCGCGAAGTCCGATTCCCAGCGGGTGGTCATCACCGCTTCGGCGTTGACCTGGCTGGGCTCGTCGGCCTGCAGCTGCCCGTCGAGATAACCCAGGTGCGCCTCGTACTGGTCCAGGATGTCCCCGATCACCTGCTCCTTGCTCAGCCCCATCAGGTCGTAGCCGTGGCTGCCCTCCTGGGAGAACACCTCGATGCGGTAGTAGACGTCGTTGCCCGGAGCCGAACGCGCATACCGGGGCACCGGCAGCTGCACCGGGTAGACCTGGTACTTGAACGGCCGTTCGACGCCTGTGGCCACCAGCAGGTCCAGGGAGGGAAGCTGGAGGTTCGGCACCGGCTCGAGGGTGACTTCCACGTCCGCCCCGCGGCGGCGGAATTCCTCGGCCACCTCGTCCAGCGCCGTCCGGGCAACCTCGTCCAGATAGCGCCGGGCCGCTTTCAGCCCCGGATAGGTCATCGAGCGGGCCAGGCGCTGCTTCCAGCTGCGCCGGTCGTTCACCGAACCCAGCCGGCTGGTCAGCGCTTCGTGCATGGTGTTCTTGTAGCTGCTGGCCAGCGCGGATTCTATGCGCAGCGACTTGAACAGGCCGAGCATGATCAACAGCAGCACAAACGAGAACGGCAGCCCCATGATCACCGTGGCTCCCTGCAAGGTCGGCACTCCGTCCACGAAGAGCATCCCCAGGGTCAGCAGGCCGGTGGCCAGCGACCAGAATAGCCGCACCGGCTTGGAGCCGTCGGCCTGCGGGTCCTTCAGGTGGGAGGTGAAGTTGGCCATGACCAGCGCGCCGGAGTCGGCGCTGGTCACGTAGAACAGCAAGCCGGTGAAGGTGGCGACAGCTGCGGTGAACGGTGCAGCCGGGAACTGTTCCAGCAGGCTGTAGAACGCGCGTTCCGGGGTGTTCATGGCGACCTCGCCGAATGCCTCGTTGCCCGAGCGCACCAGCTGCAGGGCGCTGTTGCCGAAGATGGAGATCCACAGCAGGATGAAGGCGAAGGGGACCACCAGCACGCCGGTGACGAACTGGCGGATGGTGCGGCCGCGGGAGATGCGGGCCAGGAACAGGCCGACGAACGGGGCCCAGGCGATCCACCAGGCCCAGAAGAACAGCGTCCACCCGTTCAGCCAGGATTCCGGGCGGTCGTAGGCGAAGGTGTCCAGCGCCATGGACGGGAACCGGGCGATGCTGTCCCCGACGTTGGTGATGATGCCGTCCATCAGGTAGGCGGTGCCGCCGGTGACCAGGATGAAGAGCATCAGCGCGACGCAGAGCAGGACGTTGAGCTCGGAGAGCCGGCGGATGCCCTTCTCCACGCCGGTGAGCACCGAAATGGTGGCCATGACCACGGCGGTGACGATCAGGATGATCTGCCAGCTGCGGTTCTCCGGGATCCCGAACATGAAGTGCAGCCCGTAGTTCAGCTGGGCCACGCCGATGCCCAGAGAGGTGGCGATGCCGAAGATGGTGCCCAGCATCGCTGCGATGTCCACGGTGTGCCCCATCCAGCCCGAGGTGCGTTTGCCCAGGATGGGATACAGCGCCGAGCGGATGGACAGCGGCAGGTTGCGGCGGTAGGAAAAGTAGCCCAGGGCCATGCCGATCAGCGCGTACAGCCCCCAGCCGAGCAGGCCGTAGTGGAAGAGCGTCCAGACCATGGCCTGGCGCGCGGCCTCCACGGTGGATCCCTCCCCGGTCGGCGGGGCCAGGTACTGGGTGATCGGCTCGGAAACGGAGAAGAACATCAAATCGATGCCGATGCCGGCGGCGAAGAGCATGGCCGCCCAGGTGAACATGTTGAAGGCGGGCCGGGCGTGGTCGGGGCCCAGCCGGGTCTTGCCGACCTTCGAGACGGCTGCCGCGATCACGAACAGCAGCGCCGCGACGATGATCAGCGTGTAATACCAGCCGAAGTTCCTGCCGATCCAGTCGACGGCGGTGGAAATGGCCAGGTCCGCCGAATCGCGGTCGAAGATGGCCCAAAGAGCAATGCCCAGCACCAGAGATGCTGAGCCGAAAAATACCACTTTGTTGATCCGGGTGCGTGGCGTTCCGGGGTTTTGCGCCGTATCGGCATCGGATGAATCGGACTCGCTATTGGCCGTAGTCATGACTTCAAACATACCAACCGGCCAAGGATCCACCCCGGTTACGCACAGCAGAAGCACAGGCTAACGTGGCCGAAGGCAGTTGCCTTCGGTGTGGTCACGACCCGGTTGGCCAATTTATTCGTGAAACTGGACACGCGCCGGCTTCCCGCACGCTGCGGGAGGCCGGCGCGTGGGCAGGTCTAGAGCACTTCGGTCGCGCCGTCGGCCTTGAGCTGCTCGACGGTCTGCTTGACCTTCTGCGCATGGTCCTTGGTGGTCACCAGCAGCGCGTCGGCGGTGTCGACCACCACGACGTCCTCGATGCCGACCAGGGCCACCACGCGCGGGCGGTCCGAGTAGACGACGCCGGTGGCGCTGTCCGCGTAGACGCGCACTTGCTTATCACCGAGATTGATGATGCCTTCATCCGCGCTGGCCTTGTTCAGCCGTCCGATGGCGGCGAAGTCCCCCACGTCGTCCCAGTTGAACACGCCGGGGATGACCGCCACGTCGCCTGCCGCGGCGGCGGGCTCGGCCACCGCGTAGTCGATGGCGATCTTCGGAAGGCCCGGCCAGATTTCGGCCATGACCTCGTCGCGCGCCTCGGTGTCCCAGGCCTGCGCGATCTTCATCAGGCCCTCGTGCAGCTGCGGCTCGTTGGCCTGCAGGTGCTTGAGCATCAGGCCCACCGGGGCCACGAACATGCCCGCGTTCCAGAGGAAACCTCCACTGGCCAGGTAGCGGCGGGCGGTGTCCTCATCCGGCTTCTCGACGAACTCGACCACGCCGCGCGCGCTCGGGGCGCTGGCCACGTCCAGCTGCTCGCCGGTCTTGATGTATCCAAAGCCGGTGGAGGGGTGGGTCGGGTGGATTCCGATGGTCACAATCTTGCCGCTGGCGGCGGTGTGGATCGCCTCGCCCAGGGCCGCCTGGAAAACCTCGACAGGCTCGATGACTTGGTCAGCTGCGAAGGAGCCCATGATGATCTCCGGGTCGCGCAGCGACAGGATCGCGGCGGCCAGGCCGATGGCCGCGGCGGAGTCGCGCGGCTCCGGCTCCAGGACCAGATCCTCGTCGCACAGCTCGGGCAGCTGGGCGACCACGGCGCCGCGGTGGGCGCGTCCGGTCACCACCATGATGCGGTCGCCGGCCAGCGGCACCAGGCGGTCGTAGGTGGCGCGGATCAGGGTCGAGCCCGATCCCGTCAGATCGTGCAAGAACTTGGGAGCCGATGCACGGGAAAGGGGCCACAGTCGGGTACCGACTCCGCCGGCGGGAATCACGCCGTGGAATCGGGCTAATAGGTCTGCATTCACGCATTCCAGACTAATTCATTCTCCGGGAAATACCGGTATTGAGAGCGACACCTGCAGGGTAAATAGACAAGGCCCGCATGACCTAATATTCGGGCTTTGCGAGCCTTTTACCGCATAGACGACACTATTCGGTGAACATACTCACAGGATCGAGACACGAAATAGATTGAGACCCGGCAAGTGGTTTAGACTCGCACAAGGAACGCTCGCACAAGTGCGTCAAATCTCATTGTGTGCAATATACACATGCGCCGTTGCGAGCCTTGGAGGTTAGTTCAGTGTCGAAGACTTCGTCAGGCACCCTATACCGCGGCCATGAAGGCATGTGGTCCTGGGTGGGACACCGAGTCACCGGTGTCGTAATTTTTCTTTATCTACTCGTTCACGTGCTGGATACGGCCCTCGTGCGCGTGGATGCCAATGCATACAACGCAGTAATCAGCACCTACCAGACCCCGTGGATGGCACTGGGCGAGACCGGCCTGGTCGCGGCCATTCTCTTCCACGCATTCAACGGTCTGCGCCTGATCCTCGTTGACTTCTGGAAGCAGGGCACCAAGTACCAGCGCCAGATGCTCTGGGGCGTCATGATCCTGTGGGTCGTCGTCTTCGCAGGCTTCGCCATCCGCCATCTCTCCCTCGCATTTGGAGGACACTAAGCCATGAGCGTCACCATTCCTGCTCCACGCAGCCAGCGCATCGACCCGAAGTACAAGCGCGGTCCGAAGTCCCGCGGCAGCTTCGAAATGCTCGCATGGCTGTTCATGCGCCTATCCGGCGTGGCCCTGATCGTCCTGATCTTCGGCCACCTGATCTCCAACCTGATCGTTGGCGACGGCATCAACGCCATCTCCTTCGGCTTCGTCGCCGGCAAGTGGGCCGACCCGATCTGGCAGTTCTGGGACCTGGCCATGCTGTGGCTGGCCATGCTGCACGGCACCAACGGCGTGCGCACCATCATCAACGACTACGCAGAGAAGCACTCGACCCGAGCATGGCTCAAGGGCATCCTGTACGTCGCGACGATCTTCATCGTTGTGCTCGGCACCCTGGTGATCTTCACCTTCGACCCATGCGTCGCGGGCAGCACCCTGCCACAGTGCTAAAACCCTAAAACCCCCGTTTTAGAGCCGAACTTTTAGCCAGACAGTTTTTTGTAGAAAAGAGAGCATCAAGAATGCAGGTACATCAGTACGACGTAGTCATCGTCGGTGCCGGCGGTGCAGGTATGCGTGCAGCGATCGAATCCGGTCAGCGTGCACGCACCGCAGTGCTAACTAAGCTTTACCCAACCCGCTCCCATACCGGCGCGGCCCAGGGCGGCATGTGCGCCGCACTGGCCAACGTCGAGGAAGACAACTGGGAGTGGCACACCTTCGACACCATCAAGGGCGGCGACTACATCGTCGACCAGGATGCAGCAGAGGTCATGGCCAAGGAAGCCATCAACGCCGTGCTGGATCTGGAAAAGATGGGTCTGCCGTTCAACCGAACCCCTGAGGGCAAGATCGACCAGCGCCGCTTCGGCGGCCACACCCGCGACCACGGCAAGGCCGCCGTGCGCCGCGCCTGCTACGCAGCAGACCGCACCGGCCACATGATCCTGCAGACCCTGTACCAAAACTGCGTCAAGCACAACGTTGAGTTCTACAACGAGTACTACGTGCTGGACCTGCTGATGGTTGAGGAAGAAGCCTTCCGCGAAGACGGCACCGCCTACATGCAGAAGCGTGTTGCCGGCGTCGTCTCCTACGACCTGGCCACCGGCGAACTGCACGTGTTCCAGGCCAAGTCCGTGATTTTCGCTTCCGGCGGCGCAGGCAAGGTCTTCAAGACCACCTCCAACGCCCACACCCTGACCGGCGACGGCATGGGCATCGCGTTCCGCTCGGGCCTGCCGCTGGAAGACATGGAGTTCTTCCAGTTCCACCCGACGGGCCTCGCAGGCCTGGGCATTCTGCTCACCGAGGGCGCCCGCGGCGAAGGCGCAATCCTTCGCAACTCGGACGGCGAACGCTTCATGGAGCGCTACGCTCCGACCATTAAGGACCTGGCTCCACGTGACATCGTGGCCCGTGCCATGGCCAACGAAGTGCGCGAAGGCCGCGGCTGCGGTCCTAACAAGGACTACGTGCTGCTGGACCTGACCCACCTGGAGCCAGAGCACATCGAATCCAAGCTGCCGGACATCACCGAATTCGCCCGCACCTACCTGGGTGTCGAGCCGTTCACCGACCCGGTGCCGGTGTACCCGACCGCGCACTACGCCATGGGCGGCGTGCCGACCAACATCGAGACCGAGGTCCTGCAGGACAACAACACCACCATCCCGGGCCTGTTCGCAGCCGGCGAGGTCGCCTGTGTTTCGGTCCACGGCGCAAACCGCTTGGGCACCAACTCGCTGCTGGACATCAACGTCTTCGGCCGCCGCGCCGGCATCGCCGCCGCCGAGTACGCCAAGACCGCTGACTTCGTCGAGCTGCCGGAGAACCCTGAAGCCCTGGTCACCGCACAGCTGGACGGCCTGCTGAACTCCACCGGCACCGAGAACGTCGCAGAGCTGCGCAAGGCCCTGCAGGAGATCATGGACGCCAACGTCCAGGTGTTCCGCGACGAGACCTCGCTGAAGGGCGCTCTGGAGGTCATCGAGAGCCTGCGCGAACGCTACAAGAACGTGTCCATCCAGGACAAGGGCAAGCGCTTCAACCTGGATCTGCTCGAAGCCGTGGAACTGGGCTTCCTGCTGGACCTGGCGGAGGTCATGACCACCGCAGCGCTGCACCGCAAGGAATCACGTGGTGGTCACTACCGCGAGGACTTCCCGAACCGCGACGATGAGAACTTCATGGTCCACTCGATGTCCTACCGCGACCACAACGCTACTACCGAGGGCATCGCCGGCATCCGCATGGAAACCAAGCCGGTTGTCTTCACCCGTTACCAGCCAATGGAGCGTAAGTACTAATGAGCACCGAACTGCCAGAACCACCATCAAAGATTGAGTTGAAGGCCGGTGTTGGTGGCGGCGGAGAGATCCCAACCTTCAACATCACCCTGCGCGTTCGCCGCTACCTGCCGGAGACCACTGCAGAGGCCTACTGGGAAGACTTCAAGCTGACCATGTACGGCACCGACCGCGTGCTGGACGCCCTGCACAAGGTCAAGTGGGACCACGACGGCTCGCTGTCGTTCCGCCGTTCCTGCGCCCACGGCATTTGCGGTTCGGATGCCATGCGCATCAACGGCCGCAACCGCCTGGCCTGCAAGACCCTGCTGAAGGACCTGGACACCTCCAAGCCGATCACCGTTGAGGCAATCAAGGGTCTTCCGCTGGAGAAGGACCTGATCGTGGACATGGAACCGTTCTTCCAGTCCTACCGCGAGATCATGCCGTTCCTGATTTCCAAGGGCCACGAGCCGACCAAGGAACGCTACCAGTCGGTCGAGGACCGCGAGCGCTTCGATGACACCACCAAGTGCATCCTCTGCGCCGCCTGCACCTCCTCCTGCCCGGTGTTCTGGACCGATGGCCAGTACTTCGGCCCGGCAGCGATCGTCAATGCGCACCGCTTCATCTTCGACTCGCGCGATGATGCAGGCGACATGCGCTTGGAGATCCTGAACGACAAGGAAGGCGTGTGGCGCTGCCGCACCACCTTCAACTGCACCGAAGCGTGCCCACGCGGCATCCAGGTGACCAAGGCTATCGCCGAGGTCAAGCAGGCGATCCTCTCGCGCACCGTCTAAGTACGCGAAGCAAAGGCCCGAACCAGTTTCATGGTTCGGGCCTTTTGGCATTGCTGGAGGAAAGAGCCGTTCCCCGGTCCCCCGCGGGGCCTGAAGTCCGCCGAACCCCTTGCCCGGCAACTGCCACCGCGGGGCACCTGCAACGGCGCCGCCATGCTGCGTGCATGGGCCGAGCCAGAGGCTTGGGCTGCCGAGCAGACCTTCAACGAAAAGAACGCCAGCCTTTGGGCTGGCGTTCTTTTCGTGTGTCGGCGGGCCTTAGCCCAGTTCAATCTCTTCGCTCAGGCTCCACTGCCCGCCGCGGGTGTCGAACAGCTGGATCGAGCTCACCTCGAAGGACAGGCCCACTTGGTCCAGCGCTGCCTGCGCGGCGTCCAGGTTCTCCGGGGGCACGTTCTGCGCAATGGTCAGATGCGGATGGTACGCGAAGTTCGACTCGTGGCGCAGCGCGTCGGAGAGCAGCCCGCGGTGCAGCGCCCAGCATTCCTCCGCCCCGTCCAGCAGCGGCAGGTAGACCACTTCGCTGGCTGGACGGAAGGTCCGCGCGGCACCCAGCTGCACTGTGAAGCTCGCGGTTTGACCCGCCACCTGGCGCACCTGCGCGGCGGCCTTCTCCCAGGTGTTCAGGTAGGACCCGGACACCAGCGTGATGTGGGGAGCGATCACCTCGGTGTCCGCTCCCCCGAACTCCCGGCGCCAGGCGCGCAGGGTCTCCCGCTGCGGCTGCGGCACCGGGATCACCACGCCCAGCGTGAATCGGGGTTCAAGGTTATCCATGTCAGACACCCAGCGGCGGCAGGAAGCCGACCTTCTGGTAGACATCTGCCACGGTCTTGGAAGCAACCTGTCGGGCCTTCTCGGCGCCGGCTAGCAGCAGGCGGTCCAGTTCCGCCGGATCGTCCAGCAGCTCCAGGGTGCGGGCGCGGATCGGAGCCAGGCGCTCCACCACGGCGTCGGCCACTGCCACCTTCAGGTGCCCGTACATCTTGCCCTCGAATTCAGCGACCAGGTCCGGCACATGGCGGTCGGTCACGGCGGCCAGGATGTCCAGCAGGTTGGAGACGCCGGGCTTCTCGGCCTTGTCGTAGGCGATCACGGTGTCCGCGTCGGTGACCGCGGACTTGATGCGCTTGGCAATCAGCTTCGACTCGTCGAGCACGTTGATCAGGCCCGCAGGGGACTCGGCGGACTTGGACATCTTGGAGGTCGGGTTCTGCAGGTCGTAGATGCGCGCGCCCTCCTTCGGGATGAAGGCCTCCGGCACGGTGAAGGTCTGCCCGAAGCGGTGGTTGAAGCGTTTGGCCAGATCGCGGGCAAGCTCCACGTGCTGGCGCTGGTCGTCGCCCACCGGAACGCCCTGCGGCTGGTAGAGCAGGATGTCGGCGGCCATCAGCACCGGGTAGGTGAACAGGCCGACGCTGGCCGCGTCCGCGCCGCCCTTGGCCGACTTGTCCTTGAACTGGGTCATGCGGCTGGCCTCGCCGAAGCCAGTGATGCAGTTCAGCACCCAGGCCAGCTGGGCGTGCTCGGGCACCTGGGACTGCACGAACAGCGTGGACTTCTCCAGGTCGATGCCGCCGGCGATGAACTGGGCGGCGGTCTTGCGCGTGCGGGCGCGCAGCTCGGCCGGATCCTGGCTCACGGTGATCGCGTGCATGTCGGGGATGAAGAAGAAGGCGTCGAACTCGTCCTGGGTCTTGACCCAGTTGACCAGTGCGCCGAGGTAGTTGCCCAGGTGCAGGGAGTCGCCCGAAGGCTGCATGCCCGAAAGAACGCGGGACTTAGTCATGAAAATTCCTTAAAACTGGTAGTCGACGACCAGCGGTGCGTGGTCGGAGAAGCGCAGGTCGTAGCCTGAGGCGCGGTCAACATGGGACTTGATGGCCTTGCTGGCCAGCGACGGGGTGGCCATGTGGTAGTCGATGCGCCAACCGGCGTCGTTGTCGAAGGCCTGTCCGCGGTAGGACCACCAGGTGTAGGGGCCCTGGACGTCTCCGGCCAGTTCGCGGGCCACGTCCTTGTAGCCGACCGAGGAGAAGAAGCCGTCGAAGTAGGCGATCTCCTCATCCATCACGCCGGCGCGCTTGTTGTGGTTCGGCTTCCAGTTCTTGATGTCCTTCTCGGTGTGCACGACGTTCAGGTCGCCCACCACCAGCACATGGTCCTTTTCCGCTGCCAGGGCCGGCAGGTAGTCGGTCATGCGCTGCAGGAAACGGTACTTGTCCTCCTGCTTCTGGGTGCCCAGTTCGCCCGAGTGCACGTAGCAGGAGACCACGGTGAAGGTTTCCCCGTTGACCTCGAAGTCGGCTTCCACCCAGCGTCCGGAGTCGGCGAAGTACTCGTCGCCGATGTTCTCGCGCACGGCCACCGGCTCGACGCGGGAGAGCACTGCCACGCCTGCACGGCCCTTGTCCTTGGCTTCGGCATGCAAGATGTGCCAACCCTCGCCGATCAGTTCGCGCAGCACCTTGTCCGGTGCGCGCACTTCCTGCAGGCACAGGATGTCGACGTCGCGGGCGGCGACCCAATCTGCCATGTTCTTGCGGTAGGCGGCGCGAATGCCGTTGACGTTGACCGAAGCCACGCGCAGGGCGCCGGCGTTCTTGCTCAGAATTTCCACGCTGGTTGGTATCACCCTTCCAGCTTACAAAATTCGCGTGCTGATTACCCGCTGATCGACTCGCGCCCCTCCGGGAAACGCCGAGTGCGGAGAACGTAGCCTCCCTCCGCGCGGGCAGCTCCCATCAGCCTGCGCGAATCGTCTGGAGTACTGGTTAGTCCAGCCCGGCAGGCGGCGTGAAATCGCCGAACGATCCGATCCCCGGAACGCCGGAGCACAACTGGCCCAGGACATGCAATTCATGCGGGACCACGGGACTAGGCAGCGCCTTCAGGTCGAACCATTGCAGCTCGGCGGCCTTGTCCGGCTCCATCAGCTTGGGCTGGCCGGACCAGCTGGTGCACTGGAAAAAGAAGTCGACGCGGTTCGGGGCTCGGTGCAGCACGGCCAGCGGCTCCAGGCCATCCGGCTCGATGCTCATCCCCAGTTCCTCGAATGCCTCGCGGCAGGCGGCCTGGTGCACGGTTTCCCCGGCCTCGACATGCCCGGCGGCCCCGGAGGCCCAATGCCCGTCCATGAAACCGGTTCCGCGGCGCTGCTGCAACAAGATCCGGTCCTCGCGCCGGAAAACGACATAGACCACGGGAATCAGATGCACGCGGTCCTTAAAGACATCGAGACGGCCGAAGCCGTCTCGAAAAGTTTGAAATTAACCGATGATTTCGCCGTCAAGCGGCTTGGCCGGCTTGATCATATCCCGGGCGTTGCTCGCGGTCATCTGGATGGTGTCCAGGGCCCGGTCGATCATTTCTTCCGACTCGGGGTTCTTCAGCTCGCGCTGCTCGGCGATGACCCGGGCCTGGACCTGGACGATCTTGAAGGAGTGGTCCAGCTTCATGTCGCGCTGGCTGGTGGCTTCGTCGACCACGACGCTGCCGGCCTGGGCGCGCGGGGTGGCCGCCGCGGTGGCTTCGCGCAGCGAGTTGTTGATCTTCTGCGCTCCGCGCTTGAGGCCGAACATCATGAACCCGGCGAGCAGCAGCCAGCCGGCGGAGATGACGACAACGAACCAGCCGACGATCTCATTTGAATTGGCGGCGAAGATGACCGCCACCAGAAGGACGATGACCATGACCGACATTGCCAGGGTCGATGCGTTGAGGGTGATTTTCCGACCCTGCTTCGCGCTGCTGCCTAGAGGTTCCATGCCTTCAATTCTCGCATCATCCCCGGATGCAGGCCAATCGCGCAGCTGTCCTTTCGCCCACAGCGTGGCTATCCCAGCACGTCGCCGACCAGCTCGCGCAGCTGCACCCCGTCCAGGCTGAACCTGATCAGGAAGTACCCGGCGATGCCCACCACCCAGCCCAGCGTCTCCTGCGCGTAGCGGCCCAACTTCCTTCCCGCCGCCTGCAGCCAGTGCTCCATCCGGTCCCCGGCCGCCCTGCGCACACCCACCAGCACCAGCGCCGGAGCGATCATCACCAGGCAGTACCCGGCCAGCACCAGCACCTGCACCCCGGAGCTCCATCCGGCGCCTTGCAACACGCCCATGGCGCCGAGGTAGGGAAGCATGGTGGGCAGCTCCAGCAGCCCCGCCAGCAAGGCCAGCGCCACGACCCCGGTGCGGGTATCCAGCGCGGTCCCCAGCCTCCGGCGCAGCGCCCCGGAAACCTGCGGCTGGCCGGTAGCAGTTCCCTGCAGCCCGCCGGCCTTGACGGTCTCACCGCTTGCGGTCCCGGCCTTGCGCGCCGCGACGAGCTTCTGCTCGTCGGTGCGGTAGGTCAAGGCCCAGATGATCATCCCCGCCCCCAGGGCCAGCCCCAGCAGCCGCATCATCGGGGTGTCCAAGGACATCCGGGAATACGCCAGCTGGAAGCCGGAGCGCAGCAGCAGACCGATCGCCCAGTAGAAGCCGGCCAGCAGTCCGAGGTAGAGCAGCACCCGGGGAATCGCCCGGCGGTAGTCGCGGCGCAGCAGCAGCCAAATGGGGATGACCAGGGTGCCGATGCTGGTGGCGTCGATCAGCGCGAGCACCACCAGTGAGGCGGGTGCGGCATTCGTGAAGATGTCCATGCTTCCAGCCTGTCCCGGATCGCGGCGCAGGGGTATCGGGCAGCAGGACGGCTCAATCTCCCCCTTAAGGCGGATGCCTCGCCGCCCTGCGGATGGGGCATGCTGGAATCATGACGACGTTGATCCGGCGTATCGGCAGCGGCCAGGACGAGCCGGAGACGGCCGGGATGTATCTGCTGCTTGCCGCGGTGCTGCACGCCTTCGGCGTGGTGAACCCGCCGCTTTCCGGGCTGCCTGGCTGGCTCTGGTTCCCGGTGCTGCTGCTGGGCCTGGGCGCCGTCCTGCTGCGAAGGCGCTGGCTGCTGCCCGCCGCGCTGGCCATGGCCTCTTCCGGGCTGGGATTGCTGGCGTTGGGCAGCATTGCCGGATACTTCATGGCCTTCGAGGCGGTCTTCAGCGTCTTCCTGCTCGGCGGATTGACGTTGCGCCGGATCTCGTTCACGCTCATGTGCTTGGTGTCGCTGGTGATGGCGGTGCTCGCCTGGGATGCCACGCACCTGGCGCAGCAGGTGGTGCTGAGCCTGTTCCTCACCGGCTTCATCCTGTTCACCCCGATGCTGTGGGCGCAGAACGTGCGCACCGCCCAGGACCTTTCCGCCTCGCAGGCCGAGCGTTCCGCGGCGCTGGCCGCCGCCGCCGAGGCGCGGGCGGAGCGGCTGAGCGCCGAGCACCACGCGGCCCGGATTTCCGAGCGCACCGCGCTGGCCCGCGAAATGCACGACGTGCTCTCCGCCCGGCTCTCCTCCATCGCCCTGCTCTCCGGAGCGGCGCTGGCGGCCGCGCCGGGCAACGAACCGCTGGCGGCCATCCGCCGCGAAAGCGTGACCGGGCTGGAGGAAATGAGCGAGATGGTGCGCATGCTGCATGCGGGAACCCCGGCGCTGGCGGCGCGGCTGACCGACGTGCCGCAGCTGGTCGCCGAGGCTTCCGAAGAGATCGAGCTGGAGTACTCGGTGCCGCACCCTGAGTCCATCCCCGCCGCCGTGCACACCGCCGCGCACCGCACGGTGCGCGAGCTGCTGGTCAACCACGCCAAGCACGCCCCGGGCAGCACTCTGAGCTTGCGTCTGGAGCAGCTGCGGGACCGCGTTTGGATCCATGCCAGCAACCCGGTCCCGGAGCATGTCGGACACGGCTTCGGCAGCGGCATCGGGCTGGAGAGCATCCGCACCCGAGCCCAGGCCGTAGGCGGCAGCTGCGACATTCGCCCCGTCCCCCAGTTCCGGGTTCAGGTCACCCTGCCCACCGCCGCCCAGCTACAGGATGGAATCCATGAAGATCCTGCTTGTTGACGACCATTCAACCGTGCGCCTGGGCATCCGCCTGGTGCTGCAGGCGGCAGAGGACCTGGAAGTTGTCGGGGAGGCGGCGGACGGTGCCGCGGCCGTGTCCATGGCCCGGGCGCTCAGCCCAGACGTGGTGCTCATGGACCTTCGTATGCCGGTGATGGACGGCATCGCGGCGACCGCGCAGATTTCCGGGCAAACAAGGGTGATCGTGCTGACCACCTTCGACGATGACGACTACCTCTTTGGCGCATTGCAGGCCGGCGCCCACGGCTTCTTGCTGAAGACCGCCGAGCCGCAGGCGATCATCGACGCGGTGCGCGCGGCGGGCCGCGGCCAATCCGTCCTGGATCCGCAGGTCACCGCCCGGGTCATGGAACGGGCGCTGGCCGCGGCGCCGCCCGTGGTGCTGCCCGAGGGGCTCACTGCCAGGGAGCGTGAGGTGCTCCAGGGAATCGGCGAGGGACTGAGCAATCCGCAGCTGGCGCAGCGTCTGGGCATTGGGGAAAGCACGGTGAAAACGCACGTGTCGGCGGTGCTTGCCAAGCTCGGGGTGAGCACTAGGCTGCAGGCGGCGAAGATCGCCTACGGAGCCGGAGGCTAGCTAGCTGCGGACGGGTATGGTAGCGGGGCGCGGCTACCAGCTCACCAGGCAGAAGGGGTGCTCCTGCGGGTCGAGGTAGACACGGAAGGTCTTGGTCCCCTGCCCGGTGCTCCGGGCGCCGAGGTTCAGCACCAGCTCCTCGGCCAGATCGAGATCCTTGACCCTGACGTCGAGATGCATCTGCTGCGGGTGCACATGCCCCGGCCATTCGGGCGCGACATAGGGGCTGACGGCTTGGAACGCGACGGCCGGCCGGTCGGGCGCGTCGCCGATGCTCACCCAGTCAGGGTCGTTGTCGATGCGGACCATGCCCAGCAGCTGCTCGTAGAACGCCGCCAGCGAGTCCGGGTCTTCGCAGTCGATCACCAATGCCTGCCATGTGCCAATCATGATGCCTCCTGCGCCCCATTATGCGGGAGCCGCCGGCGCTTGGGTAGGGCTACCAGGAATCCGCCATGGCTTCGCGGCAGTGCTCGATCAGCGCCTGCACCCGGGCCGGCACCTTGACCCCGAGCGGGGTGATCGCCACGACCGAGCTCAGGGAGCTGGGAGCGGTCGGCGACACCGGGGTATGCAGGTCGCGGAAGGCCAGCGGCTTGCCTTCCAAGGACATCTCGGCGTTGTTCGGGCGGCGCATCAGCAGGCCGTAGCCCAGACCTCTCCCGACCATCGCGGAGACCAGGATCATCTGCGGCACCTCGGCGATGACCTTGGGGTTCAGGCCCTGCGCGGCGAACAGCTGGAGCACGTATTCGGTGGACGGATCGGATTCGTACATCACCAGCGGCTCGTCCACCAGGTCGGCAAGTTCCAGCGGCCGTTCCAGGCGCGCCAGCGGGTGCTCCGGATGCAGCACCACCTGCATATGCGTTTCGTAGATCTCCTGTTTGTCCATGTCCGGAGGCAGGCCCAGGTCATAGACGAAGGCGACATCCAGGTCCGCATTGCGCAGCGCCGGAAGCAGCGACTCATGGGTGCCCACCTGCACCGAAAGTTCCACCTGCGGGTGGTCGAATCCCTGCATGGTCGAGGGGATCAGGTGCGGGGAGAGCGAGGCGAAGCAGCCGAAGCGCACGGGTCCGCGCAGCACGCCTTCCTGCTGCGGGAAGGTGGCCGCCAGTTCCGTAACATCGGAGATGATTTTGCGGGCCATCGCCGAAAAATGCACTCCGGAGGCTGTCAGGGTGAAGCCGTGCGCCTTGCGCCGCAGGCACAGCGTTTCGCCGGCCAGTTTCTCGATGGCGGTAATCGCCTGGGACAGCGCTGACTCGGAAATACGCAGTTCGTCCGCGGCGGATCCAAGGGTCCTATGGTCCGGAAGCTCGGCCATGATTTCAAGATGCCGCATCGTGTACATAAGCCAACCTTCAGAAGTTCTACAGGTATTTGAAGTTTACCTTACCTATGTGTGGTGTCACACTGAAGTGATTCACCTCTCCAAGGAGCTGCCCACTTCATGAACGCAAACCAACGGCGCGTCGCGTTCGCCACAGTCATCGGTACCACCGTCGAATGGTACGACTTCTTCATCTACGCCACCGCGGCAGGCCTGGTCTTCAGCCACCTGTTCTTCGAGCCCGCCGGCAAGGACATCGCGCTGCTGATCTCCTTCGCCTCGGTCGGCTTGTCCTTCCTCTTCCGTCCGCTCGGCGCCTTCCTGGCCGGACACTACGGCGACAAGATCGGCCGCCGCGCCATGCTGGTGCTGACCCTGTCACTCATGGGAGCTGCCACCACGCTGATCGGCGTGCTGCCGACCTACGAGACCGCCGGGCTGTGGGCTCCGATCCTGTTGCTGCTGCTGCGCATCATCCAGGGCATCTCCGCCGGCGGCGAATGGGGCGGCGCCGTGTTGATGGCCGTCGAGCATGCCGAGGAAGGCAAGCGCGGACGTTCGGGCTCCTACCCGCAGGTTGGCGTTCCCCTGGGCATGCTGCTGGCCAGCGGCATGATGGCGCTGATGACCGGCGTCATCTCCCCCGGCGATGCATTCCTCGAGTGGGGCTGGCGCGTGCCGTTCCTGGTCTCGATCATCCTGATCGCCATCGGCTTCTTCGTTCGTCGTTCCGTGGACGAGTCCCCGGTCTTCGAGGAGATCGCCGAACACAAGGCGCAGACCAAGGTCCCGATCCTCGTCCTGTTCAAGAAGCACTGGCCGCTGGTGCTGATCGCCGCGCTGGTCTTCGCTGGCAATAACGCCGCAGGCTACATGACCACCGGCGGGTTCTTCCAGGCCTACACCACCGATCCCGAGGGACCGATCGGCTTGGAGCGCACCGACGTGCTCATCGCCGTGGCCTTCGGCGCCGCCGTGTGGCTGATCGTGACCCTGATCGCCGGCGTTATGGCGGACAAGATCGGCCGCGTGCGCACCTACCAGATCGGCTTCGTGGTTCTGGCCGCATCGCTGTTCCCGGTCTTTGCACTGGTCAACTCCGGCTCGCTGGGCATGCTCTATCTGGCCTTCGGCCTGTTCTCCATCGGCTTGGGCCTGACCTACGGGCCGCAGGCGGCACTGTACTCCGAACTGTTCCCGGCCTCGGTGCGCTTCTCCGGCGTCTCGATCTCCTACGCCATCGGCGCGATCCTCGGCGGTGCCTTCGCCCCGACCATCGCCCAGGCGCTGGTCCAGGCAACCGGTGGCACCACCGCCGTGTCCGTATACCTGCTGGTGGTTGTGGTGCTCGCCTTCATCGCGGTCTCCCTGATCCGCGACCGCCGCGGCATCGACCTGTCCTTCCACAACCAGGCTGAGCAGGAAGTCGGCGCCCTGGTATTCGACAAGCGCGCCGTCGAAGCCCAGACGCAAGAGGTTTCCAAGTAGCGTTGACCCCCTGTTAGACGAAAACCCCGTTCCAGCGAATTTGTTTCGCTAGGGCGGGGTTTTCTTTGCCCGGCTTTGCCGGAAAGTGAGCTCGGGAACCGGCGATAGTTCGACGATGGCCTCCGCTAAATCTCAAGGCATGGGTTCGCGGATCCACCCATCGTCCGTAAACACCGTTCATTTGCATGCTTCGTTAGGACGATCTTCGCTGACGGCACCGTCGGCCCAAGCTGCCGAGACAGATTGACGCATAGCGCCGCATGCGGTACTTGTGAGGATTGTTTCAAGCTCCTCTTGACCTGCGCCCTTATCAGGAATCATCCAGTTTAGAGCCACGTGCTTGCCGAAGCAGTAGCTTGTAAAACCAGTAGGCTATGACATTTTCGTTCTAGTCAAGCCGCAGGCTAATCGAAGGAGTGTTCGTTGGGTATCTTAGGCTGGATAATTTTAGGATTGATTGCCGGCGCGATTGCCAAGGCCATAAAGCCAGGAGAACAAGGTGGCGGATGGCTCGCGACCTTGCTGCTCGGCGTGGTCGGCGCGGTCGTGGGCGGCTGGATCGGTTCAGCGCTGTTCGATGTCGAAATCGACCGCTTCTGGTCCCTTTCTACGTGGCTGCTCGCTATCGGTGGTTCACTGATTGTTCTGGTGATCTGGGGGCTTCTTACCCGCAAGCGCGCCTAATTAGTCCTATCGTAGAGCGGTCCACCACACAATGTGGTGGACCGCTCTTTCGGTTGGATTCTTGAGACAATACCCGCGTCGGGCGGATGGGATGATTAGGCATTCCGAACCAATTAATTGCGTGGCTCGGATTCGGGATCCAGATCCAGAGCCGATTCTGCCTCCCGTGGAAGATCCGAATCCGCAGGTGGAACGTCAGGTTCGTCAGCACTATGCTCGTGCACCGACTCACGAAGACCTTCCACTTCTTCGGCTCGACCGGTCCAGTAGGCGGGCTCGAGGCCGAAACCGTTGATTGCCTCCTGCGCCATCCTCTTGAACCCATCCCGATGGTCTTCCAAAGCGTTGTTAAGATCTTCGAACTCATCATGACTGAGAGAAACATCAAGACGCTTACGTGGCATTAGCTATCACTCCATTCTTCCAGAACGAGTTGAATTTACTATTTTCCTAATCTACGTTCCTGAACCTAAGACGAAGGGCGACCGTCAGATTTTCATCAGGAACGATACGGTAGAAGCTGAAATCGACTTCGCACCCCAGGTGGATCTGGTGGCTTCCACGCCGGTCTGCGGCGGCGGGAGTCCGGTCGATTCCCAACCTCCATGCAACCCTCGGACTACCGCAGATGATCCGAAGCCGAGGAAGCTGAATTCCTATCAGATTTCCGATCTGGCAACGAGGAGGAAGCAACCGCGGATTCGCGGGACTGAATTTCTTCCGCTTCGTCGGCTTCAACACTTCGGATCATGGCTGCCAAGAACTTGGCCGCCCCAATCCGCTCGTCAGCGGTCAGGGTGTTCACTGCATCCATCATGCGCTCATGCATCTTGTGCAGCGTTCCGCGAACTTCGGAATCACTGTATTCGGTGGGCACGATCCCCACCGAGCGGCGATCGGCAGGGTGGACAATGCGCTCGGCATACCCGTCGCGGCACAAACGGTCTATCAACACCGACACGGATGCATTAGAGATGCCCAGCTCTTCGGCAAAATCCCGTTGACGCGGAATCACCCCCTTACGGTGCTCACCGAGCAAGAAGCGCAAAGCGGACATATCGGTTTCGTTCATTCCCATGGACCCACGCGTTTTGGCTCGCATCTTACGTTCCGACTCTCGATACCTGCGCATCAGGTTCAACAAATCAACGGCCCCTGGCGCCGTGGTAGCCGTGTCATACCAATATCCACTTGCTCCATAACTACTCATGAGAATTCCCTCCGCCGGGTACGAACTCATCGCTCGTGCCTTCCGATGCCCCTTCCTCGCCATTGCCTGCGGTCAGCTTGCCTAATCAAAAAAGTATAATGTAACCTAGCTAATAGTTAGCCTGTCTACAGATATTCTACTACGAAACAGCTATCAATACCGGAGTGAATAATGAAAGAATCCTTAGCAGTTCCAGTAGATCCCTCGACGCATCCTGCCAACGCATGGGCGGAGCGGATGCAGCAGATCGCCGCTTTCGGATCACACGAGTGCCGGAGCAAAGATACGGTTCATTCGGCTATATGCACCATCACCGGTACCCCGGATCAATTAGTCTTGAACCTGGCATGCACCGCGAAAAGCGAAGACCATGTTTCTGAGCTGATGCAATACGTGAATGACACGCTGCTGCCACAAATGGAGAACTCCCTGGGCATCCAGTTCGAAGTCCGCAATCTACAATTTGCGGTCGCCGGCAAAGAAAACCTAGCGCTTCCATCGGAACCTCTGGACGCAGCTTTGCATCCGCAGCAAGATTGGCTGGAACAGCCATTCATCGCCCCCTCGCTAACCCCCACAGGCGGTCTCGATTTTGGCCGGGGCGGAACACCGTCGGACCTGAGCATCGCCTAATCAGCGCAGTATCCGTTGCCCGCCAATGCGGCAGCGTCGAAAGTTGGGGCTATTTTTGAGTTCCGCTTACGGAGGTTTCCACCTCATCATCACTTATCAAATGAGCAGTGCAGGAAAGGGAAGTATCTTAAATGCCAGGTCGAATCGCTAGAACCCAGACAGCTGTCCGAGTCGCTGATTTTCTCGCCACCCGCGAAGGCAAAGCTCATCTGTCGAATTATGGATGGGAGCCGGGCATGCCCATCGTGATGACCCAGCCGAACGAATCACTCACCGACGCGATGGGCATGGTTTCCATCCACGGACGTGATGCCCTAGTAGCGATGATCAACCCCGAGACAGAGGAACTGCAGCTGCTTTATGTCACGACGCCGCAGCCAGCGCTGAAAGTCAAGCAGCCGTCACCTTCCAAGTGCACCACAGGGGAGTTCTTCCACGAACTCGGCTCATCCCGCGTGATGGAATTTCGCGTGAAATTCTGGAAGCACACCGCGGTGGCCCACTTAATCCCGTCCTGCCCGCAGATGCAAGCGCAGCGTACGACGTCTACCCGCTACTCAGTGCCGACACGCTGAATGACTCCAACATCGGGCACCTCTGCTAATTCGAGGTAATCAAGCTTCGGTTCCGGCTCTTGCTCTGCTCCATCGATCAGTTCATGGTGCCAGGCACGGGCTGGGATCGGACCGGAGTTCTCTCCCTAAAGGCTTGCGGGCGAAGTCCCGCCCTCTTCGATCGCAGTCGGAATCATCCAGTTCTTGTGTTGCACCATGGGCTCTATCCAAGTCAGCGGGTACCAGTCCTCGGCGTGAACATCGTGCAATTCCGTCTGCCTAATTGAAATGTTCCGAATCCAGTTGCGCTCGTTTGGATTGACCCGGACCGAGAGTCCAGCGCATTGCTTGCTCCAGCGCGGCAGGTATCCAATGTGTGAGCTTGGGGTCGGCTGCGGGGCTCCAGCACGGCTGCCAGTCGAAATGGTTTGGGATCCAGCCGTGCCACCGTCGATCCGGACAGTGCCGTCGTACGGAGTAGCCTCTGACGAGGCGTCCCGTAAGATGGATAGCCTGCGAAGAGCACGGGCAGCAAGGTTCCTGCGTTCCGTGGTCAAATTGGTCCGGCTACCTACTGCGAGTCCGCCTGCGCCGCAGACGCCATTGTTCCGTGCCTTCGCACTACCAGGACCAAGGTCTCGGCGCATTTCGAGGCTGGGCAACCGCTGGATACCAACGCTATGTTCACGGGGTATTCATTGCAGTCCATCACCAAAGGGTATCTATTAAAGTGAAAGACGCGTACAGTCCAAAAGACACTCCGCGATAATATCCGTGGCCTGCTTTGCCATCAGGACAACCACTTTGACTCATTGCGGTGTGGTTCCTCGGAGATACCGGAAGAGCTACAGAGCGGAGGTTAGCCATGTCAACCCACGAACTGCGAACCCAAACAGCCGATCACGTCAAACACATCCTCGGATCCCGCCAAGCCCGCGTACATCTCGCCTCCTACGGCTGAAGAGAAGGAATGCCCATCGTGCTGGCGGAGCCGCACGAACTCGTTGATGATGTGATGGGCCTCGTTTCAGTCCATGGACGATCCGTACTGATTGCAATCTATGACATCACGGCCGACGACTTGAGCTTCTGGTTCGTCTCGGTGCCAAATCCGGCTCTGGAGAATGTGCCGGTAGAAGCCAAGGGTCAAGTGATGAGCCAATTCATCGCCAAAGGCACGCCTGAAGGCGCGAGGACTTTCCGGGTCAGGTACTGGGCTCACAGCGCGATCACCTTTGAAATTCCGTGCTATGTGCGCAGTGACAGGGACTACGAGAGCTCGTACAACACCCGTCCGGGCGCCTTGGGCAAACCGGATGCTGAACGTTCGCTGGATGATCCAGACCTTATGAACTGAGCTACCCCACTGGATGTTAATCTGGTCTTGTTTATAACTGAAAGAAGCCCTTTCGCACTGAAGCATCCCGCAGTCCTCGTGGGATGCTTCAGTGTTTAACCCCTCGACTCCCGCCTCCCAGCATCAGGCACCAGCGGCATGATGGCTGGCCAGCGTCTCGACGTTCGCAATAATCACTATGCCGACAAGAATCCACCAGTCGGCTTCGGCGCATGCATGCTCTCAAATCGCCGTCCCTCCCGAATCCAGTCCGGCAAGCCACAGCAAAGACCCAACTCAGGGCCTATGAATTGTCTGAGCTACGTCGCCCATGCGTAGTAGGCGGATGCGCGGCATCGCCCTCGGGGAGGCTGACCTCGACGCCCCTCGTCCAATCCCGAGCTACAAGTTCCTGCAGTTCATTGGCTTGAACGGGGAGGACTTTTTCGACCCTGCCAAGATCGTAGATGAATGAAGGCCGGCGGTCCCGTTCGGGACATCCGCCGGCCATCACCCGTTAACTTCTAGTTCGCGGCGTTGCGCTCCGCGGCTTCCACCACGTTGTTCAGCAGCATCGCGCGGGTCATCGGGCCCACGCCGCCCGGGTTCGGGGAGATCCAGCTGGCAACCTCGTACAGGGCCGGGTCGATATCGCCGGTGACCTTGCCGTCAACGCGGGAAACTCCCACGTCCAGCAGGATGGCGCCCGGCTTGGCGGTCTTGATCATGTGGGCCGAGCCGGCGGCGGCGATGACCACGTCGGCCTGCGCCAGCAGCTCGTCAAGGTTGGTGGTGCCGGTGTGTGCCAGGGTGACGGTGGCGTTCACGTCGCGGCGGGTCAACAGCAGGCCGACCGGGCGGCCAATAGTCACGCCGCGGCCGACCACAAGCACGTGCTTGCCGGTCAGGTCGATGTCGTGGCGGGCCAGCAGCTCCACGCAGCCCAGCGGGGTGCAGGGCAGCGGGGAGGTCATCGGGCGGTTCACGTTGGCGACCAGGCGGCCCAGGTTCATCGGGTGCAGGCCGTCGGCGTCCTTGGCCGGGTCCATGGCTTCCAGGATGACATCCTGGTCGATGTGGTTGGGCAGCGGCAGCTGCACGATGTAGCCGGTGCAGTCAGGGTTCTCGTTCAGCTCGCGCACCTTGGCCAGCAGTTCGTCCTGGGTGGTTTCTTCCGGCAGGTCCACGCGGATGGATTCGATGCCCACCTCGGCGCAGTCCTTGTGCTTGCCGCCCACGTACCAGGCCGAGCCCGGGTCGTTGCCCACCAGGATGGTGCCCAGTCCGGTGCTGTGGCCGGCGGCCTTCAGCTTGGCGACGCGCTCGGTCAGTTCCTGCTTAATCGTGGCCGCGGTGGCCTTGCCGTCGAGAATGCGTGCGCTCACGCTCATCCTTCCGTAGGGGCCCTGTTGCCAAGGCAGGTGGTGTGCGAACCCAGGCGCGCGGCTCCCACGATTAGCTCCCCGGTGGTAGTCCACCAAACGCCAGTCACGGGTTCAATTCTATCCAATGCCCAGCCATAGCCCGTGTGACAACCGCCTCACGCGGAATGAAGGTCCTGCGGATCCGGTTACAGGGGTAAGGAGGCAGCAGTGTATTACCAGAACATCGTGATCGGTGCGGGGCAAGCGGGACTGTCCGCCGCATTCCATCTTCAGCGCCGGGGACTGAAGCCCTGGGAGGATTACGTGGTGCTGGATGCCAATCCGGGTCCGGGCGGCGCCTGGCAGCACCGCTGGCGCACGCTGACCCTGGGCAAGACCCACGCGGTGGCATCGCTGCCCGAGTTCCCCTTCGATAACCAGGACCCGACCCGACCGGCTTCCGAGGTCGTCTCAGAATACTACGGCGCCTACGAGCGGGAGAAGAACCTGCCGGTGCGCCATGACGCCGAGGTTCGCGCGGTCACCCACGAGGACGGTGTCTTCACGGTTGAGCTGGCCGACGGAAGAACGCTGCAGGCGCGCAGCATCATCAACGCGACCGGCACCTGGACCAACCCCAACTGGCCAAGCTATCCAGGCCGCTTCGACGGCCCGCAGGTGCACACCAATGGCTTCATCGGCCCTGAGCAGTTCGCCGGCCAGCGGGTGCTGGTGGTGGGCGGCGGCGCCAGCGCCACCCAGTTCATCGTGCAGCTGCGCGCCGCCGGCGTGGACACCCTGTGGTCCACCCGCTCCGAGCCGGACTGGCGCACGCCGAGCGCGGACTGGGGCGTCCAGGTGGAGCGCCAGGTCAACGAGCGCACCCGCGCGGGCCTGCCGCCGAAGTCAGTGGTGGGCGCCACCGGGCTGATGCTGACCCCCGTGATGCAGGCGGCCATCGATTCCGGCGCGCTGGTTTCCCGCGGCGAGATCGATTTCCTGGGCCCGCGCAGCGTGCACTTCCAGGACGGCAGCGCCGAGCCCATCGACGCCATCCTCTGGGCCACCGGATTCCGCCATGCGCACGACCACCTGCGTCCATTGCATCTGCACACACAAGCCGGCGGCATCCTGATCGCCGAGGATTCGGTCAGCGCGGTTGAGCTTCCGGGTATGTACTTCGTGGGCTACGGTGCCTCGGCCTCCACGCTGGGCGCCACCCGCGCCGGGCGCAAGGCAGCGGTGGCAGCGAGCAAGTACCTGGCGGCAGTTCCTGCCTAGTCGGGAACCTCACCGGCGTGTGCGGGGCGGAGCACGTGTCCGATTCCCTGCGTACGCTTCGTCTGAAGATGCTACAAACCCTGGTTCGTCGCTCCACGCACAGCGTCGAACAGGTTCCGAACCAGGCAGGCCGATGACACGGCGTAGCTGGATGGCCGTCTGCATTCTGTGCTGATGTCTTATTTCTGCAAACGATCGACTTTAATTGTTCCCGACTGTAGTCTCCTGAGATGAAAAACCTCAGGAAGGCTAGTGCTTTCTCATTGTTCGTATTCTTGAGCGTTGCCGCAGTTGGCTGCACCGGTCAGGCAGATTCAGCCGGTGAAACGACAACTGGGGCAAGCCCCACTGCCGGCAGCGCAAGCCCGGAAAGCGCACCAAAAACTTCCGATATCTTCGAAGCCCAGGCTTCGGTGCTCAAGAACGGCAGCCCGTCATCAGAGATTCGCCAGCAGGTTGCCGGCGCGGGCACCACTTCTTTCGACGTAGAACCGATGCCCCCGGGATACTCCCACCTGGGCGTAGCCGTCCAGTGCTCGGGCACCGGCAAATGGTCTGCCTCCCTCGACGGCGTTGGCGGCAAGGAGGTCTCAAGTGATTGCTCGCTGAACGGCGGAGCCGCAGGGTTGTTTGACATCAGTAACCCGGCTGCCAGCCAAACCGTCACCGTCAACGTGGCTGATGGCACCGATATCTGGGTGACGATCTTCGCCGATTCGCCTGACGAAGCAGACAAATAGCGGCAAAACGGGACGCCGGAAGACGTAACCGTAGGCGGCGAATGTGCACGCAGGGCGTTAGACGGTTAACCTCAATGCATGAACAAGTACACCGTCACCCTGTCCTGCGTAGATCGTCCCGGCATCGTCCATGCCATTTCCGGAGGTCTGCTGGGTGCCGGTTGCAACATTACCGAGTCCCAGCAATACGAGTCCCCCGAGTCCGGAACCTTCTTCATGCGCATCGAGGTGGCAACCGAGCAGTCCCTGGTGCAGGTGCGTGCGGCGTTGGCTCCCATCCGCGACGAGTTCCACATGTCGCTGCGCGTGGACGACACCACCGCACGCACCCGAACGCTGATCATGTGCTCCAAGGCCGGGCATGCGCTGAACGATCTGCTGTTCGCCCAGCGCGCCGGCACCTTGGCCATCGATATCCCGGTCATCGTCTCCAACCACCTGGACCTAAAGTCCATGGCCGAGTTCTACGGCGTGGACTTCGTCCACCTTCCGGTCACCCCCTCCAACAAGTCGCAGGCCGAGGCCGAGCTGCTGAAGCTGGTTGACGACTACGATATCGAGCTTGTGGTGCTCGCCCGCTACATGCAGATCCTCTCCGATTCGCTGTGCCAGCGCATGGAGGGTCGGGTCATCAACATCCACCACTCGTTCCTGCCGTCCTTCAAGGGAGCCAAGCCCTACCACCAGGCCTACGCCCGCGGCGTGAAGCTGATCGGCGCCACCGCCCACTACGTCACCTCGGATCTGGACGAGGGCCCGATCATCGACCAAGAAGTCACTCAGGTGAGCCACGCACGCACTCCGGAGCAGCTGGTGGCCCTGGGCCGCAGCGTCGAGGGCCGCACGCTGACCCGCGCCGTGCAGTGGCACGCTGAGCACCGCGTCATGCTGGACGGACAGCGAACCATCGTCTTCTCGTAATAGTCGCAGGGTCCTATCCGCCCCTATTACAGTGGTGCCATGACTCACATTATTACCATCGACAGCCATACGCCGCAGGTCGGCCAGGATGTTTTCACCGCCCCTACCGCTACCCTGAGCGGGGACGTGGTGATGGGCGATCGTTCCAGCGCGTTCTACGGCGTTTCCGTGCGCGGAGACTCGGCGCCGATCCGCGTTGGTGAAGGCAGCAACCTGCAGGACAACGTGGTGCTGCACGCCGACACCGGATACCCCTGCACCGTGGGTGCGGGCGTGTCCGTCGGGCACAGCGCAGTGGTCCACGGGGCCACCGTGGGCGACGGCTGCCTGGTGGGCATGAACGCCACCATCATGAACGGCTCGGTCATCGGCGAGCAGTCTCTGGTGGCCGCCGGTGCTCTGGTGCTTGAAGGCACCCAGGTTCCGCCACGCTCGCTGGTGGCAGGCGTCCCGGCCAAGGTTCGCCGCGAACTGACCGACGAGGAGGTCGCCGGGCTGAAGAAGAACGCCGACACCTACCTTGGCCTGGCGGCCAAGCACCTGGTCGCCAATTCTTAGTCGCCTAAAGGGCGGCCTTCCTTGCGAGTAAGTTGAGTTGGCGGCCGCCCCTTCAGAGCGCCAGTGCTGAAGCTTAAGAAACGTTATTGAACGATTGGTAGACCGGGTAGTACTAAGATCTGATTCTGGCCTAGATTTAGGTAAACGTGCCCTTGCTGCTAACTCAATGACGAACAGGACCTACTAGTCATTACAGCCTCACCGCTAGCCGATGCAATGGCTTCACCAGCTGCAGGACTTCTATATCCCTAGTTTCTTCGGATTATTCCTGTAAACCCAGCAACAAATAAAGTGAGCAAAGCCCAGCTTGCGCCTTGAGCAACCATGGATACTATCGCCAAAGCTTCCCCGTCCGGCACCCTGGCAACTACTTGACAAGTTTCATTTACCCCCGTGGAAACCAGTGGTACAACCATATCGACAACCATTTGAAATTGTTCTAACCCTGTACAAGTCGGGTCCGCTCCAGCGATTTTCAACTCCGAAGTCGATGCAAGGCCGTCCGAATAAACTCTCGTGACCAAGCAATAGACGACGGCAAAAATTGCGATAAGCCAAACGATTGGAAGCCATGAGAGATACCCAAAGCCCACAGTAATCCCCGTGAACGCGCCCCAAAGCCAATCTTTCACTCCCGGTTTACCACGTCGCAGCTGGTCAAAGCGCTGAGTAATAAGTGTTTTCCGCACACGCGAGTCGTGTCCCGCTTCAAAGAAATTATGGGCCAATTGCTGATATGGCTGCGCGGCATAGTCTAGAGTCTGCTTCTTAAGGAACTTCAGCCATGCTTTCGGTTGCTCGGTCGGGCAGCCTTCGTAAGATAAGCCGTCCACAACCCATTTGACTCCCCAACGTGATTTTTCCAGAATACCCGCGCCAATGTGAAGCGCACAGACCTTCGCCCCCTTCAAGCGTACTGCGCCATATTCGCCGCTGCCACACGCGCAAAAATTTCCATCAAGGAATAGATCTCCGTCGACTGACAACCTATCGGCCAAAAGGGCAGGGCCTGTTTCGTTTGTCAAAATCGCATCAGAAAGACTCAGCTGACCACCGATTTTCGTTCCCAGTAAACGCACCGCACCATGTTCCCCATTCCCAAATGCACGTAACTCTTCATCAAGGCGTAGATCACCATCCACCACTAACCCATCGGCAGAAAGTGCTGGCCCAGTCTCGTTCTTCATTACGGCATTCGAAAGGTCTAACCGCCCTCTGACGATCGCACCAGTCAGTCGCACAGCGCCAAACTCCCCTGCACCATTAGAGCGAAACTTTTCACGAAGAAATAGATCACCCTCAACTAATAGCCGGTCGGCTAAAAGTGCAGGACCGGATTGGTTCTTCAACAACGAACCTGTAAAACTTAGGCGTCCGTTGATTCTAGCTCCGGTTAGGCACACCGCGCTATGAATTTTTGCCTTTCGGCTGCTTTCTACTGAAGCTTCAATAACGCAGTAGCGCAATTCTAATCGGGGAAAAATTGCCGACTCTGCGTCAATTCCCTGCTCAAAATAGCATGCCGTCATTTTCAAGGGAAATAGGCATTCAACATCTTCCAGATCCAAGCGTCCGCTAATCCTGGCTCCTCGAAGCTGTAGCCCACGGGGATCAACCGCTTCTAGATCCGGAACAGTTCCCCTCATTATCTCACGGATCACAGAGGCACGGATTGTATGTCTGCTTCCCCAGGCCGCAATTACCGTTTCAGGAACTGACTCTGGCTTGTCATAATGCGGCTCTAAGTCCAGCTCGTCACCCTTCCGCATACATTCGAGAAGTCGTTTTTCCAACTTGGTGAGCTTCATGCGGAAATCATTGCACATCTACAGTTAAAATGGACGTTTCCAAACACACCTTGCCGAAACCCGACGCCGCGGCCATGGCATCAGTCCTTCAGCGACCCCAGCAATCAACGACACCGGGCCTGGTTTGTATATACACCGACCGTCAGGCAGACGCCATTCTTTGTGCTGAACTCCTTCTGTTCTGGCGGCCTTGGCCGCCGTTGCCAGCCCGCGTTCCAGATCGATGATCCGGTCTTAGGTCTCCTCGATGCCCACCGAAAGCCGGACCAGGTTGGCCGGGATTTCCAGCGGAGCGCCGATCAGCGATGCATGGGTCATTTCGCGCGGGTGGCAGACCAGGGATTCCACCTGCCGAGGGAGACCGAGGGCTGAGTGATGGCGAGGTCGCCGGGCTGAAGAAGAACGCCGACACCTACCTTGGCCTGGCCGCCAAGCACCGGGACGCCAACTCCTGACCCACTGCGGGCCGGCTGCCCTACCCGCGTTCCACGGGCAGCCACAGCTCGCAGGTGGCGGTGCTGAAGTCCTCGGACCGTTCAAGCACCGCCACCATGGACGGGCCTTCGCGCAGCAGCCACGGATTCGACGGGAACCACTGCGTAGCGGTGGAAGCCCAGACGTTCTGCAGGGCCGCAGGGTAAGGACCCGACGTGCGGAACACCGCCCAGGTCCCGGCGGGAACCGTGATGGCATCTAAGTCTTCCCGCACGGTCCCATCCAGCATCGCGACACCTTGCAGGTATGTCAGTTCAGCTCCTTCCCGGTAGTCGGCATCCACCTCCGCGCTGACCTGGAGCAGGCCTGCCGGCTCGGTATTGGCCAATTCCTTGAGCCTGGCATGTTCGGCCAGCGGCAACGAGGCGATATGGGCCTGGATCTGCGGGTTCACCCCTTCATGGATCAACGGCACACGGGCAGCATGGCCCACCGGCTTGAATTCCGGACGTTCAACAATTCGGGCATCCATGGGGACACTCCCTTCGACTGTCAGGCTGAACCTGAGTATTGGTTGGCTTCGAAGGGGGCCTCCGTCACGACGGACATCGCCCGGGCCAGCGCCGTGCACCGCACGGAACGCCGGCCCGAAAGCTTATGCCGAGCTGTAGCCATAGCGCACGGCGAGACCCAGCAGGTCCTGGCCTTCCAGAAGGTCTGCGGCCGCCACCGTCATGCGTCGACGGCGCACGTACTCGGACAGCGGCATTCCTGCCAGCGAAGAGAACATGCGGCGCACGTGGTACACGGTGGTACCCGCGCCCTCCAACAACTGGCCGAAATCGATCTCGGCATCGAGCTGCAGTTCTATCTGCTCCATGAGCCGATTCAGAATTCCGATCATGTTCCCACCCTTCACCATCCACTATCCCGAGGGGAAGCATAGTCGCGCCCGACTTTTGCGGTTCGTTCAGATCAGTAGGTTGAAAAATGTCTTTTCAAACTGCTCCGACGCAGCAGTAGAAGCCAAGCGACGAAGATACAACGCTAACGGTTACCTCCATTGCGCTCCCGCATGCCGCACTATATAAAATCTGGCCTCGCAGTGAAATCCGCTCTTCGCGTTAGAAAGCAGGTCCCAATTCTCCATCTGTTGCGAAGCCTTGAGGGTTTCTAGAGAGAATATCGAGAGCGTAGAGGCCATCGCGGCGGCGGTCTTCCTCAATAAGTGCCCAGGCAGGGTGGATTAGAATTGAGAGTTGCTTATAGAGTCCAATGATCCGGGACCGGTCAGATCCTTGAAGCTCTACTACCAGTGCGAGCGGATCGCTGATTATCGTCGATAGCAAAGCGGCATCTTCCAAGTGCCGGCCCCGGTCCCTGGTGTCCTCTCGGTATGCTGCGCCTTTTAACACCAGCGCCGCCAGTGCGTTGGGGATGCTCATCGTGGTGTTTACTGTCCCTGCAGAATCCAGGATCCGGCAGTTGGCAGTGCGCTTCAAGGCCTGTGTTCCTGCAGAGACTTGGAATGGTTCTCGGCCGCCGATGGTCAGGGGTGGTTTGGAGATTCCATGGTCGGCGACCATGACATCAACTGTTTCCACGAGTCCATTGCGTTGCCGGGTGAATCGGTGGGATGGTGAGTCCTTGTGCACGGGCAATTGCAGTTCATAGCCGAGCTGAGACAGCGTACGACTCACCTCAGGCCCGGTCACCGATCCGGTTTCCACATGGAGCACCAGGTCAACGTCTGTTGTAGGACGGTTGAGGGGAACGTTCGCTATGGCAGCGTGCAACTGCACCATGGGACCTCCGACGAGAGTCCATTTCGAGGTGTCGAAGGCTTGGGCCAGTTCCAGTCACTGCGGCCAGGGGCTGGCCATCCTCCTGCAGGGATTTCGACGCTGATGGTTGGGCGTTGACGTCTCTTATTGGTCATGCAGCAACTCTTCGATTTTTGCTTTTCCAGCGGAACGCTCACGTGTGGAGTGCGCGTCTTGCAGATCAACCGCGATGGCGGCTATTGGCACTTTGCCGTCTTCCAGGGGCAGTGCGAAGTGGATTTCCCTGATCAGGATGTCCCCGGTTGCATCTTCCCGGAGCCCGAGTTTACGGGCATTTTTGTCGATGAATCCGGCTTTCGCGTAGCCCTCCAGGGCAGTCGATCCTGCTGCCAGACCGAAGGAGCTGGCGATACGCTGGTCTTTGAGGATTCCAGTGCCGGTGAGGCCTATGGTTTTGGCTAGCTGGGCTTTGGATGAGGCGCCGCCGCGGAAGCGGCGTGGTGTGGCACGGTTGCGGACGAGCTGCTGGAATTCTTCGGCGGTGATACTGGCAAGCCTCTTCCGAAGCCGCCATAGTTCACTTGAGGACAACCAGGTGACTTTCTGGCCAGAGAGCAAGAAGAGGGCGGCCCACGCGGTTTGATCTGTCCACAAACGGCCCGCGCGTTTGCCTTCGCGGTGTACGCGATGCACCGAATCTGCATCGATCAGAAGCATGCGCCCAACCACACCAGTTTGTTCCAGGCGTCCGGTTTTCAGCATTTTCCTGACAGCTTCGGTGGTAACTTGCAAGACCTCCGCGGCTTGGCGTGTAGTCATCGTCCCCATGACACATGGGTACTGTCGAGCAAACCATTGTGTCAATCAATCCCGAGGGTAAACATAGTCGCGCCCGACTTTTGCGGTTCGTTTCGATCAACCCAATACTGAAGCGTCGGCCTTGAATTGCCTCAGCCACCAGAGCCTCGTGCCAGCATTCCCTTCGACGGTCAGGCTGAACCTGAGTATTGGTTCGATTCGAAAGGGGTCGCATTCACGACGAACATCGCATGGGCCTGCACCGTGCACCGCACGGAACGCCCGGACGAAGGCTTCCGCCGAGCCGCAGCCGTATCGTACGGCAAGACCCAGCAGATCCAGGATCTTCTTGAGGCCGGCGCCACTCGTGGTGACCTCTACATCGACCACAGGCACCCGGGGCACTTGCGAAAGCTCCCGGACTGGATAAAGCGTTCCACGCTCTGTATCCGGATGATGCTCTCGTGACCACCACCCTGGATCAACTCGGGTACTCCACCCAGAAAATGCTCGAACTAGCCGAAGATCTACGCAAACGCAGCACCACCGGCGGCGACCTCGTCGGATACCGCCCTACCTTCATAGATTCACAAATCCGCACCGCCGCAAAACCCATCCAATCCGGGAAACCAGCACCCCGAATCACCAAAGACATGGGAATGTCTGGCGCACGCTTTGCCACAGAATCAAAGAGCATCAGACCTAAACGGCTCTTGCATTCACCATGCTTAGCAAACCGAACTTGTCGGCCATGAAACATATACTGCTACAAATAGCTTTAATGCATGATGGGGGTCATCAATGGTTCATAAGGTACCTACTGCTCGAATTCGTTTCGATAAGGGATTCTGGGGTTCCTCTGGCAAGCTAGTACTCACTCTAGGGAAGAAAGAGTATCCGGTGCGAAAGATCAGCCGATCAGAGTACGAATACCTCCTTTCCCGCCAGATAGACCAGCCGAAAATTTTGGCGCGAGTCAGAGGAAAAAACTACTGGTTCTTCCAAAACACTATCTACGCCGATCTCGATGACCTCAAAGCCAGCCAAGTCTACGCAGTGATCAAGGCCGACCGCTTGCGACGACAGCGGAAAGTAGAGAATTCGGTAGCACTTGAACACCTCAGGCATCAGCCAGTAGTACGTCGTGGGATCCCTGACGACGTCAAGCTACTGGTCTTGCATCGAGATCAAGGCCATTGCTGCCATTGCGGCTCAGAGTCCGACCTTCAATTTGACCACATCATCCCTCTCTCTCGCGGTGGAAGCAGCAATCCCGAAAACCTGCAGATCCTCTGCGGACCATGCAACCGCGCAAAGGGCGCTAACGTCACCGTTCGACGTCTCGACTAGAAAAATTCGACCTAAACGCAACCGCTAGATAGTACCCGTGAAAGAAGAACACATCATGCAGGTATGGGGCCTCCATAACGACACCCTCACCACCGAACTGACTGAGGAGAACTTCGTCAGCCTCAGCTGGGACACCATTTCAGATCTCTCGCATATCCCGGGCGGTCGCGAAGGACTCAAAGCCGAGCTCGCCCGCATCATCCCCGAAGAACGCCGCAAAGCAATCCCCACCTGGGCTGGCATGCTCTTTCGATTCCGGGAGGAAATGCAGATCGGGGACATCGTTGTCGCGCCATACAAACCCGACAGCACCATTAACATCGGTATCATCAGCAGTGACTACTATTTCGATTCCACAGCACCTACCCACCGGCACCGGCGCAAAGTGCAATGGAAGAAAATCGGTCTCTCCCGCACCGTTTTCACCCAACCAGCACTCTATGAAATTGGCTCAGCGCTGACGCTCTTCAAAGTCAGCAAGCACACGCACGAGTTCCTCGCCGCCCTCAAAACTCGCACCGAAGACATCGAAAAAGTCACCGCGGTCGTCGAACAAGCCGCAGCCCGCAACACCTCCGAGGACGAGGTTTCCGATGAACCCCGGGCATCCAGGATCGAACGCCATACCCGAGATTTCGTCCTTGAAGTACTTCAAGAGCGCATCACTCCACGCCAGTTCGAGGAGTTCAGCGCCGATCTTTTGCGGGCACTCGGGTACCAAGCACGGGTCACTGCCTATTCGCAGGACGGAGGGGTGGATGTCATCGCTCATAAAGACCCTCTCGGGGTCGAACCGCCACTGATCAAAGTCCAGTGCAAACGCATGACCGCCACGATTGGCGCTCCTGAAGTACAGCAACTCATCGGTGTCCAAGGTGCCGGCGAACTCGTAGTATTCATGACCCTAGGAACCTACAGCCGCGACGCTCTGGCGCTCGAACGTCAACGACCAGGACTGCGCTTGATCACTGGCGAGGACATTGTCTCCCTCGTTCTGGAACATTACGCAGCGCTTCCTGAACGGTGGCGAACCATCATGCCTCTGACGCCACTGCTCGTCGTCGCCGACACTGCATCTTGACCATGGAGAAAATCATGACTTCCCAAACCCCTCACTCGGAACTGATCAAGCACTTTAGCAACGACGTTCAGCAACTGACTGAAGAACAGCTCACCGCCTACGCCGGTGGATGGCCCAACCATCTGCCCATGGCGATCCTCGACGCTATCTATTCGATCCAGACCCGATACACCACCAAACATGGCAAAGGGCTGCTTCCACGTCTCAAGAAATTCAAGGAAACCTACCCCGAGGCTGCCCAAGACCTCCGCGAACTGCTAACACTCAGCACAGCAGATATCGAGGACATCCTCGGTCGCGGCAAAACGTCCGGGACATCAAAAGCCCAGGCAGTCTTGCAGGTCGCCCAGAATCTAATCGAGCTGGCTCCTCCTGTCTACACAGCACAAGAATTCAACTACTTGAAGGCAGACCATGAACACGCTTATTGCAGCGTTCACGGTCTCGGGAAAGTCACCTACCACTACCTCGGCATGCTCCTAGGATACGGCGATGTCAAGCCCGACACCTGGATCGTTCGAGCCGTGCAACGAGTCGCCGATACCCACATGCTCGGGCTAAGTGTCACTCCAGCCCTTGCCCGGCTTGTTGTCACCGAATCCCACAAAGCCACCGGCCACGGCAAGACCGTTACACATCTGGATCATGCGATCTGGCTCAATGAACGAGCCGGCAAAGAGAACTAACTACGCATCCTTGCTGCCCAGAAACCTCGAACAAATAATTACGGGAAGCCGTATTTCGACTCACGGTATCGGGACGAGCAGAAGCTGGAAAACCGCAGGTAATGAGCTACTTTTCACCTGCGGTTTTCACTTTTCCAAGAACCACTGATTATCAGTCGACCGGTCCTGGATCACTTCATTTCACTTAGTGGCCAATCATCCGGTTTCACGTAGCGAAGCTTGAGAATTCCAGGTTCTGGATTATCCCGATCAAATATTGGTGCGGGGTTCCACTGCCATAGGGTTGCGGCGCCGACCGCATTGCTTTGCGAAACCAGGCGGTCTCTGGCCTAATCGACGTTCAATTCCATACTGGCGGCATGCTGCGGGACACCTTTCGCCTTGACCAGCCATGCAACAGCCAGCACATCCAGAACGACGACCATCAGCACGGAACCGTGCGCTGCCAACCACAGCAGTTCGGAATTCGGAAGCATCTGGCCCGGATCAATGCTGGACTCCGATTCCATGCGGCCAATGGCGGCGCTGTCGGCAATCAGCCACAGGACAAAGAAGGCCAGCACGGTGATGTTCAGACCGACCATGGCCACCGCACCCGTAATGCCAAGTGTTTTCATTGGATTTTGCGACATGTTCGGCTCCCGGGATGCAGTTGTCATTCTGGTTCCCCGATCAAGCTGACCCGAGATCATCACATGTGGAACCCAGTATTCCCTGTCTGACGTGCACCACAAGTGCGAATCGCCTAAGTCGTCCCAACGATTAACCGTTGATGTGGGCCTTCCAGCGAGGAAGGCCCGCATTCGGTTTTCGGTGGCGGATCAGGCGGTGGCCAGGCTCCCATACTGGATTCGGCCCGCTTCGGATGCCTTCGCAGCTACTGCCAGCCCGCGTTCCAGGTCGCCCAGCAGGTCGTCAGCCTCCTCGATTCCCACCGACAGCCGCACCAGGTTCGCAGGGATTTCCAGCGGGGTGCCGATCAGCGACGCATGGGTCATTTCCCGCGGATAGCAGACCAGCGATTCGACCCCGCCCAGCGAAACCGAAAGCTGGAAAAGCTCCATTGACTCAGCGAAGGCGCGGGCGGCTGCCTCGTCAGCCAGCTGCAGCGAGAGGATCCCGCCGAAGTCCCGCTGCTGGCGGGCTGCCAGTTCATGTCCCGGATGCCCGGGCAGCCCCGGGTAGTAGACGCGGGCCACGTCCGGCCGGTCCTCCAGCCACCCGGCCAGCGTGGAGGCGGTGGCGCAGTGGCGTTCCATGCGCAGCCCCAGGGTCTTCAACCCGCGTGAGGCCAGGTAGTTGTCCTGCGGTCCGGACACCGCTCCGCCGGCGAACTGCTGGTAGCCCACGGCCTCGGCCAGCGACTGCCCGCAGTGCAGGTGCTCCCCCACGATCACCGCGCCGCCGAGCACGTCAGAGTGCCCTCCGATGTACTTGGTGGTCGAGTGCACCACCGCGTGCGCGCCGAATTCCAGCGGGCGCTGCAGGTACGGGGTGGCGAAGGTATTGTCCACGACCAGCAACGCGCCGGCCTCCGCCGCCACGGCGGCCCAGCCTGCCAGATCCGCGATGCCCAGCAGCGGGTTGGAGGGAGTTTCCACCCACAGCAGCGCGGTGTTCGGACGCAGCGCGGCGCGCACCGCGTCGAGGTTGGTGATGTCCACGGCGCTGGCGGTGATGCCCCACTTGTAGTGCAGCCGGGTGATCAGCCGGTTGGTGCCGCCGTAGCCGTCGGCGCCCAGCACGATGTGGTCGCCCGGGGCGAGCAGCGCCCGCAGCAGCGCGTCTTCCGCCGCGATCCCGGAGGCGAAGGAGAAGCCTGCGGCTCCGCCTTCCAGGGCGGTGAGCTGGGCTTCGAACCCGTTGCGGGTTGGGTTGGAGCCGCGGGAGTACTCGTGGCCAGCGCGCAGCACGTTGATCCCGTCCTGGATGAAGGTGCTGGTCTGGTAGATCGGAGGGATCACCGCACCGGTGTGCGGATCCTTTTCCTGGCCGGCGTGCACCGCCAGCGTATTGAAGCCGCTCATGCGAAGCTCTCCTCTCGGGTCGCGGCCTGGGCCGCGTTCAGCGCGCGGTCCAGGTCGCGGATCAAGTCTGCGGGGTCTTCCAGCCCTACCGAGATCCGCAGCACCGCGCGGTTCAGGCCCGCGTCGGCCAACTGCGCTTCGGAGAGCCGGCAGTGGGTCATGGTGGCAGGGTGGGCGATCATGGTGCGGGTGTCGCCGATATTGGCGGCCAGCACAATCACCTCCAGGCTGTCGATGAACGCGGAGACCAGGGCCTCGTCGTGCAGTTCCACCGCCAGCACGCTGCCGGTGCCGCGCGGGAAGAAGCGCTTGGCCCGCTCAAAGTGCGGGTGCCCGGGGCGGCTGGGGTGGTGCACCTGCGCCACCGCGGGGTGGGCCTGCAGGAAGTTTGCCAGCAGCAGCAGGTTCTGCTGCGCCGCAGCGGTGCGTACTGACAGCGTTTCGATGCCGGTCAGGATGCCGTGGGCGCTGGCCGCCGGTAGGGTCGGGCCCAGATCGTGCAGGAACTTGGAGCGCACCAGCATGGAATAGGCTCCGGCCCCATAGCGTTCGAGCAGCGAAGTGCCGGCGTAGCGGGCCCGCGGCGCGGCGATCTGCGCCCAGCGGATTGGGTCCGAGAAGTCGAAGGTCCCGGAGTCCACGACCACGCCCCCAAGTACTTGGCCATGGCCTGCCAGGGCTTTGGTGGCCGAGTGCACCACGATGTCCGCGCCGTGCAGCAGCGGCCGGAAGTTGGCAGGGGTGGCCAGGGTGTTGTCCACGACCACCGGGATGTTGTGGCGGTGGGCGATCTCGCTGAGCGCCGGCAGGTCCGGCAGCGTGGACAGTGGATTGGTGACCGATTCAAGGAAGAACGCGCGGGTGTCTTCTTCAATGGCGGCCTCCCAGGCCGCCGGGTCGTCCGGGTCCACGAAGCTGATCCGGATGCCGAAGTCTTTGAATGAATCGGTGAGCAGGTCAACGGTCCCGCCGTAGAGCTGGCTGGAGGCGATGATGTGCTTGGGTCCCTGGGTCAGGGCCAACAGGGCCAGCGCCACGGCCGCCTGGCCGGTGGCGGTGGCCACCGCGTAGGCTCCGGCTTCCAGGGCGGCGGCGCGCTGCTCGAAGACCGACACCGTGGGGTTCCCGGTGCGCGAATAGGTGAAGCCCGTCTGGCGCAGCGCGAACTTCTCCACCGCATCCGCATGCGAGGGGAAATTGTAGGCCGCGGAGGAATACAGCGGCACGGTCAGCGGTCGGTAGTCCCCGCTCGGGGTGTATCCGGCGTGGATCGCCGCGGTTGACTGCTGTGCGAGGTCTCGTGGCTGGGCCATGGCAGTACTCCTTCTCGTTGTGTAGTCCCCGAGAGAGTGCACCGAACACGGTGCCGCGCACCGCCGGCGCCGGGCCGATTGCCGGCCTGGACATCACGGTACGAGGCACAGCGCCGCAGTTCATAACGCGGCTCGGAGCTGCTCCATCGTTCCTGGCATTAGCACCTTTCGGTTTCCCGATGGTTGCTGCGACGTCGACGAGCCAGATCTCTTAGTCGCTCTTGATGGGTAGGTAGTTCCATGGTTGGCCACCGGCGCCGCCAGGAGCAAGCGGTGGCGCGGCCAGCGCTTCATGCAGCGCTGCGGCCCGTCATATGTCGCGGTTTCGTCATGCTGGACCCTGCCCCGTACGGCCTTTGTGACGCGCTGAATGAGGCAAAAACCCCTGAATTCCGGGGAATATGGGTTTATATGTGTCGCGTGAGGACGAATTGAAGACGCACTATGACATTTCAGCCCAGCAGGTGCACGTCGAACTCGGAGACCACCGAGCGCACTTCTTCAAGGTAGCGCTGGGCCTGTTCGGTCAGCGGGATCGCGGCATGGTCGATCCAGCCGATCTCGATCCGCTCGTCGATGTCCAGCGGGATGGCAACGATGGACGGGTCCAGCTCGTCGCTGATGATGCCGGTGGAGATCGTGTACCCGCCCAGGCCGATCATGAGGTTGAAGATGGTCGCGCGGTCCGAGACCCTGATCTCGCGTTTGCTGGACAGGGTAGAGAGGATTTCCTCGGCGAAGTAGAACGAGTTGTTCGCACCTTGGTCGAAGGTCAGCCGCGGCAGGTCCTCGAGGTCCTCCAGGGTGGCGCGACGGCGGGATGCCAGCGGGTTGCTGCGCGAGATGAAGATGTGCGGGTCTGCAAGGAACAGCGGGTGGAACACCAGCCGGGATTCGCGCAGCAGCTTGTCGATGACCTTGCGGTTGAAGTCGTTGCGGTAGAGGATGCCGATTTCGCTGCGCAGCGTGCGCACGTCCTCGATGATCTCCTCGGTGCGGGTCTCGCGCAGCGAGAACTCGTACTCCTCGGCACCGCTGGCCTGGACCATGCGCACGAACGCATCCACGGAGAACGAGTAATGCTGGGTCGAGATGCCCAGCAGGCGGCGGGAGGGCGGACGGCCCAGGTAGCGATGCTCCAGCAGCTGCACCTGTTCGAGCACCTGGCGGGCGTAGCCTAGGAACTCGGCACCCTCGACAGTGAGCGTCACGCCCTTGGCCGAGCGCACCAGCAGCGTGCGCCCCAGTCGGGATTCGAGCGCCTTCATCGCCGAGGACATGCTCGGCTGGGCCACGTAGAGCAGGTCGGCTGCCGCGGAGATCGATCCCTCGGTTGCGACCGCGGTGAAGTAGCGAAGCTGTTGCAGCGTCAGGCCGCTTGCCTTTTGAACCATAGGCTGAGTCTATATCAATCCATAGTTAGCCCCAGTTACCCGATATCGAAAAAGGCCCTGCATGATTGAGGCATCCACCTGATTCCGGCCTGTCCAGGCCCATGTCCAACAGATTGGCCGCCATGGCAGACGCATTGACCTTCAGCATTTCCAGCACCGACTTCAACCAGGACTACACCCCCGCCGAGAGTTCGCGCATCACCACGAACTTCGCGAACCTGGCCCGCGGCGAGAACCGCCGGGAGAACCTGGGCAACGCGCTGACGATGATCGACCGGCGCCTGAATTCCCTGATGCACTGGGACAATCCGGACGGCGAGCGCTTCACGCTCCAGTTGGAAATCATCTCCGCCAACGTGCACTTCGACTCGGCACAGGGTGCGCAGGACTTCCCGCTGCTGGAGGTGCTGAACACCAGCATCTTGGACCGCTACACCGGGACGAGCACCCACGGCATCGTGGGCAACAACTTCTCCTCCTACGTGCGGGACTACGACTTCAGCGTGCTGCTGCCGGCAACCGCCGACGCATCCGGCAAACCGGTGGTCCCGGAGGACTTTGGGGAGCTGCACGGCCGGCTTTTCCAGCATTTCCTTGACTCGGAGGCCTACCGCCAGCGCTTCGAACAGCTGCCGGTGATCTGCATCAGCGTCTCCACCTCCAAGACCTACCGCCGCACCGGCAACAGCCACCCGGTGCTGGGCCTGGAATACCAGCAGGACGACTACTCGCTGACCGACGAGTACTTCGCGAAGATGGGCCTGCGCGTGCGCTACTTCATGCCCGCCGGCTCCGTTGCCCCGCTGGCCTTCTACTTCCGCGGCGACCTGCTGAACGACTACACCAACCTGCAACTGGCCAGCACGATTGCCACCATGGAGACCTTCCAGAAGATCTACCGCCCGGAGATCTACAACGCGAACTCCCCCGCACCGGCCGTCTACCGGCCTTCCTTGGGCGCGCAGGACTTCTCGCGCACCCAGGTTTCCTACGACCGCGAAGAACGCACCCGCCTGGGCGCAAGCCAGGGCAGGTACACCGAAGAACACTTCATCACCCCGAACCGCGAACTGCTGAGCGCATGGGCCGCCGGCTACGCCGTCCCCGCCGCCTAAGCGCCCCTGAACACCTCACGAATTCAAAGGACCAGTTATGACCAATACCCTGCTTCCCACCTCCATCGTCGGCAGCCTGCCCAAGCCTTCCTGGCTCTCGGAAACCGAGACCCTGTGGTCGCCGTGGAAGCTTGAAGGTGCGGCACTGGCCGAGGGCAAACAGGACGCGATGCGCGCCGCGGTGCTGGAGCAGACCCGGCGCGGCATCGACATCATTTCCGACGGTGAGCAGACCCGACAGCACTTCGTGACCACCTTCATCGAGCACCTGTCAGGCGTTGACTTCGTCAACAAGCAGACGGTGCTGATCCGCGACCGCTACGAGGCCAGCGTGCCCAGCGTGGTCGGCGCAGTGGAACGCAAGGCCCCGGTGTTTGTGCAGGATGCGAAGTTCCTGCGCACGCTGACCGACCGCCAGATCAAGTGGACCCTGCCCGGCCCGATGACCATGGTGGACACCCTGCACGACGCCTACTACGGCAGCCGCGAAAAGCTGGCCTGGGAGTTCGCCGCCATCTTGAACCAGGAGGCCAGGGAACTGGAAGCCGCTGGCGTGGATGTCATCCAGTTCGATGAGCCGGCATTCAACGTCTTCTTCGACGAGGTGGCCGACTGGGGCGTGGCAGCCCTGGAACGCGCTTGCGAGGGCCTGAAGGCGGAGACGGTTGCGCATATTTGTTTCGGCTACGGCATCAAGGCGAACAACGATTGGAAGGCAACTCTGGGCACCCAGTGGCGCCACTACGAGAAGTCGTTCCCGCTGCTGCAACGCTCCTCCATCGACACCATTTCTCTTGAATCCCACCACTCGAATGTCCCGGTGGAGGTCGTGGAGCTGGTGCGCGGCAAGCGGGTCATGCTCGGCGCCATCGACGTGGCAAACCGGCAGGTCGAGACCCCTGAAGAGGTGGCGGAGACCCTGCGCAAGGCGCTTGCGTACGTGGATGCTGACAAGCTCATCCCGAGCACCAACTGCGGCATGGCTCCGTTCCCACGTGATGTGGCGTTGGCGAAGCTCAGTGCATTGAGCGCCGGCGCCGCTGTGCTGCGCGAGGAGCTTGTCGGCGCCCGCGTCTAGAACCCCGGTGGCGGCGCCGTCGCTGCCCGCGGAAGACTTCAAGACGATCTTGCGCGAGCACCCGGCGGTGCCGTGCTGATTACCGCGGACGCAGGCCAAGGCCCGGTGGCGCTGACCGTGTTGTCGGTGGCATCGGTGAGCGCGCAGCTGCTGCTGTTCTCAGTCTCGGCGCCGTCCCCGGCCGCCAGGGTGCTTGCCTAGGAGCACCAAAGATGGTGCATTTCCTGGATGCCCGGACATTGAGGTGACGAAGCTAGGTGCTTTTAGCGGCAGTGACCGTTTTGCCCAAACACAGACCTGGACCCAGCTGGAGAGTGGTGAAACCGTCTATGACTGCGTACGGGCCTGAGTGCGCTGCGAGATCACCGAACGTGTTCCGGCTGGAGAATCAACAGTGTTCATGGCACGCGCCCTAGAATCCCACGTTGCCCACAATGTAGCGCCGGGCCAAGCCGGAGATGTACTGGTCTATCACAACAGGTCGTGGCGCCGGCGCGGTGAGTACTCTGTCGTTGAAAGCGGAAATGCCAAGTAGTGTTTCAATTAATCACCGACTGACGCTGAACTTAATCAGAAGCTTCCATGAAGTAACTGTATGTCACTCCAGGCATGCCACCACTACCAGCAACTCATCTCGCCACGAATAGAACTCAACGAGAAATGCATCCGCAGGCAGCCTGACGTGGGAAATCAGCCAGCTTTCAAAGTTGCGCATCGATACACAAAAGCCCGGCCAAAGCCCTGAGCCAGCGCCATGAAGTAGGCGAACTTAGCATCAGCCTCAGCCAAAATTTGGTATCGCGAAATCGATACTGTTGCTACTGCCCGCCGAACACGGCGTGAAGAAACGACGCCAACCACTCTCTGATTCAGAAAAGCGACAACTGAAACAACGGCGCAGCGCCGGCATATCGATACGTCGTGCCGTCGAACGCGTTGACACAAGTTACTGCACAGCACAGAAATATCGTTCTGAATGGTAGGGCTACGCTGACAGCATGAGTAAGTCGACAGCTGATTAGGTCGTTGCCATTTTCATGACTCGATCTAAGATTTCTTGTAGCTGTGTTGGAGCTTCTGATGTCATACTTCGAGCGATCGTTCGGTAGATGGAACTATTCTTAGCAATAACTTCTCCAGTACTGGCTTCATGGGCGTCACATGCATCTTGCCATCCGGCCCACTCGTTCACTAGTAATGATTCAAGGTGGTCTTCGAAAATGGCAACAGTATCACCAACAACTTTGGAGGGCATATCCACCTCAGGCAGATTGAAGTACCGCAAGGCTTCTCGATTCATTTTATAGTTGTTATTCACACTATCTCGAACTTTTGAAACCGCAAGGTCCTTCGAATTGAGTCGAGCTTCGAGGCCTGAATCTGCATCAAAAATCGAGTACGTAGGAATTCCAAGGCATGAAAGTATTGCGTGGGGAAGCGCAAGCCCCGTCTTGCTTTGAGCTGGTACAACCACGACACCAGAGGTTTCTAACTTCCCGATAGATTCGCGATCGGCAAGCCCTTCAAGTACGGCGCGTTCTGTAGTTCCTTCAACGACTAAGGCCACGTTGGCGAAAATTGCTGAAGGTAATTGGCTACTGATCACACTTGCCAGTTGTCGCCTGGTCTGCTCATTCTTTGCCGGATTACCGATACGAACTTCGACATCGGCCACCGTGCATGAATGAACGGTAACGTTACGTTCCCCTCCCGTGGCACGCACCAAACGACGAACTTCATGGAAGTTCGCGCCATCAATAAAATAAGGACTATGCGTCGCGTAAGCAACCTGAATATTCTTACCAGTGTCTTCAGCAAGATCGCGAAGTACCTTGGCGAAGGCCTGAGCCTGAATCGGATGTTGAAAAAGTTCAGGTTCTTCAATAGCTAAGAAAATGACACCCTTCTCAGAAGCTGCCCCTTCAGTCGCCAACATTTGAAGTGCCGAAATGAGAATTGTCCTTTGAAACCCGTGGCCCTGACGATCAATAGTGGTTTCAATATCCCCATCTTGGATACTCACGCCAAAGGCGGTCTTTGCAGCCTTGAGTTCAACCTCCGATGGCGACACTTTGATCATCCGACCTGGACTATAGCTTCCTACAACCTCGTTGAGTCGGCGCGATACGTCTTCCAGTGGGTCTTTGAAGTGCTTTTCATATATTGATTGTTGGGTCTTGCGGCTAACTTCGATAAAGTTAGCGATTTCTTCATCTGCCGCCGTCCTGTCAATCGTTCGCTCGAGAATTCGGCCAATGATACTTGTCTTAGCATCAGACGATTCTTCCGTCGCGCGAAGATCTGCTGTGATCAGTACATAGTCGAAAAGACCGCTCATCTTACTGGCGCTATTGAACCCGAAAAAATCAGTTTGAAGCGTCTCGGGCGCATCTTCGAGTAAATCAGGATTTTCAGATTCGAACTGGCGAAGGTTAGCGTCAACGGCAGCGGTGCTGCCTACAGAAGAGAGACCAATCTCAGGATTTGCAGCTCTAAGAGTGTTATAAAGTGCCCGTTTCTCCGTTGCGCTGGAAGCATTGCGTATTTCGTTGAATGCGGGATACGACTTTGCGTTTGCTGATAGGTTCTCGCGGCCGTCGACAGAACGAGTCTTCCACGCAACGAATGTGGTTGCACCTTCAGGCACGTAAGATCCAAGCTCGGTTTTATCTTCGTCAGATAGTCCTGAGAATTGTACCTCTACACGAATTGGCTCGTTTGCGCATCCATTAGTAACGTCGTCATCTTCAAGCAGGGGGGTCTTTCCGATGGGCGCGAAAAACCAGTCCAGCGCCCGGAGCACGCTTGACTTACCCACGCCATTCGGTCCTACAAATGAAGTAATTGAGTTAAAATCAATTACTACATTCTTTAGGGAACGAAAATTATTAATCTTTACTTTAGAAATTCTCAAGAAAACCTCGCATGAGTTAGGAGCCTTTTTTCAACATAATAGCAGAGCTCAAAACTTGTTAAGTGATCTTCGAAAATTTATTCTTCCAATTTTACGTCAAACCAAGCGGGGTGGTCTCCATTTCCGCTAACTGATAGTTTGGATAAACAGAAAAATAGGCGCAAAACGCCTTGCGGAACTTGGATCACTTAACAGGCGAAACGCCAAACATGTTAATTCTCCGAGAGTGATGAAACCATATCACGTCAAAAAGTAGATGTCATCAAATAACTTGAGTGCGCTAAATACGGTTAGTGGGTACCGCAAATCCGGTCAGTCGATATGTCCTCCAGTAAATAGCAGATGCCAGAATCCTTCGCACGCCACGTTGATATGGACAGGACCTACGTCATCGGCGTCGAGCGCGGGGCACAGACCCCAACCCTTGACGTCATCGTCAACTAATGCATGGACTGGGCATCGAGCTGGCCGAGCTGCTGTCCACGCTCGATCGATCATGTTGAAAAGAACTTCGCTAGATCCATATCGACGCCTCACTGGGCCAGTACGGACTATGCGGATAGAACGAGAGAGTTCACAGCTTGAAAGCTGGGGGAGGGCCCAGCTCGATTCTGGGACGTCTTAGAGGTTGCGGTCGTGCTGCTGCTTCTCAGCGTCGTTCCGGAAATTTTCAAGTCAAGTGAGACCATTGGGTGCTAAGCAGCGAGCATCTCTTCACCTTCCTCCTGCGTCACCGGTTCGTTGATCCACGCGGCCTCAGGCATCTGTAATTTCTTCGGCAGCCTGCGCTGCCCGAACCTTTCGGGATGCGCGTCCCACGCCTTCTGCAACGCCATCAGCCGCTGGTCCTCAACATGCCCAGTCATCCCGAAATGCACGTCCGCAGGCGTATGGAACCCGATCCCCGAATGCCGGTGATGACCGTTGTACGCCTTCACGAACCGGTCCATGAATTCCCGGGCATCGGCCAGCGAACCGAACCGCTCGGGGAACACCGGAAGATACTTCAAGGTCTTGAACCAGCTCTCCGAATACGGATTGTCGTTGCTGACCTTCGGCCGCGAATGCGATTTGAGCACGTCCAGATCCGCCAGCAACGCCGCCACCGGCTTCGAGGTCATCGACGTGCCACGGTCAGCATGGACCACCTTGGGGATCTGGTCGGTGGCGAATACCTGCGCGATGAACTCACGCGCCAATTCCCCGGATTCACGGGCATGGACCTAGCAACCGACGATGTAGCGCGAATAGATATCGATCATCACGTACGCGTCAAAGTAGGTCCCCTTGGCCGGCCCAGCGAGTTTCGTGATGTCCCAGGTAAACACCTCTCCAGGCTGGTACGCCACCAGTTCCGGGACCTTTCGGGCTGGATGCCGGGCCTGCCGGCGGCGTTCGGCCACCTGCTTCTCACGACGCAACAGCCGATACATGGCCGAGCCCGAGCCTAAATACGTTCCTTCAGACAGCAAGGTGGCGTAGATCTGCTCGGGTGCCTGGTCGATGAACCGCTCGCTGTTCAGCGTCTCCAAGATCAGGGCTTCCTCCTGCGCGGTGAGCTTGTTCGCCGGTGCCGGACGCGGCGCCGTGGACGCTGATTTCGGGGCCCGCGCGGCACGCTGGTGGCGGTGCATGGTCGCCCGGCTGACCTCGGACAGGGCGCTGGCCTGCCGGGTGGGTACCCCGCCGCCGAGCAGCTGCTGGTAGGTGTCGGTGAGCAGGCTGCGTACTTCTACTTGGAATCCGCACTCTTTTCAGAATTGTTCCAAGAGCGCGTGTGCTTTTCCCATGATTTCCAGGGCGTTCTGCGTGGTGGCCAGCTTCTGTTCGCTGGCTGCGAGATGCTTTTTCAGTCGGACGATTTCCGCTTGTTCCTTGCTCAGCCTGCCCGTCCTGGTCCCGGTGCTGCCGCTGGTGCTGGCGGGGTTGTTCCCGTCGAGGATTCCCGAGTCGCGCAGCCTGCGCCACTCCACGAACTGCGAGGAATGCAACCCGTTGGCGCGCAGGTAGCCGCGGCCTTCGCCGGTTTGGATGGCTTGTTCGTAAGCGTGCAGGTAGGCGAGCTTCTGGGCCGGGGTGTTGGTGCGACGCTGCGGCTGGTCCGGGCGGGGCTGGGTGGAATCCATGGTCCCATTCTCCGGCATGGTCCCGGTGGCTGGGTGGATGGAGGCGATGCTCATGGTGGAGGTTGGTCCTGTTCTCGCCCTGTCTGGGGAGGGTGGTTTGCTATGAATCGGTGGTCTCACTCAACCCTGACAGACAGGGGCCTGACCGTCTCTTGGAAAAGTAACCACCGGTGTCCCTAAGCGTCCGAGCCTGTCAGGTTGATTGTGTAAGACCCCTAGTCAATTGATAAAAAGAGACTAGGAAAAACACGATATGACCATCCAGAAAGACCAGACCGAACAGAGCATGGAAAACGCCTCAGACATCGCCGAGAAAATCGCAGCCCTCGGCTCCATGGACGCCGTCAAGGAATCCGGGGCGTTCGACGAACTCATGGGATTCATCGACCGCGGAGAAATCCAGCTCGACGGCAAAGACGGAGAACATCGCAGCAGATCATCCCTGCCGGCCTGGAGCGCGGCCTGAAATCCGAGCTGAGCAGCCATCTGGGCTATGAAAAGGGCGAAAGCCACGGCCAGTTCCTGCCCAACTCCCGCAACGGCTCCTACCCGAAGACCGTGTCCACGATCGCCGGAGATATCGACCTGCAGATTCCCCGGGACCGGGCCGGAACCTTCGCCCCCACGCTGGTGCCCAAGGGCTCGCGCCGCACCGGCGGGCTGGATGAAATGATCATCTCCCTCTACGCCGGCGGCATGACCGTCCGGGATATCGCCTACCACCTGGAAACCACCGTCGGCACCCAGCTCTCCCACGACACGATCTCCAAGATCACCGACGAAGTGCTCGACGAGGCCGCGGCCTGGCAGGAACGCCCGTTGGAGGAGTTCTACCCGATCCTCTACTTGGATGCGCTGGTGGTCAAGGTCCGCGACGGCCACCAGGTGCTCAACAAGGCCGCGCATATGGCCATCGGCGTGACCGTGGAAGGCGTCAAGCATGTGCTGGGCCTGTGGGTCACGGAGAACGAGGGTGCGAAATACGCAGGCGCTGTGTCTGCGCCCAACTGGCCAACCGCGGCGTCAAAGACGTCCTGATTGCCTGCTGCGACGGGCTCACTGGCTTCCCGGAGGCGATTGAGGCGACGTGGTCGCGGGCGACCGTGCAGACCTGCGTGGTGCACCTGATCCGGGCGGCGAACCGGTTCGTGTCCTACGGTGACCGCAAAGCGGTCAGCGCGCAGTTAAAGAGCATCTACACGGCGCCGAGCATCGAATCCGCAGCCAAGGCCCTGGATGATTTCGAAGCGTCCGAGTTGGGGCGGAAGTATCCGTCGGCGGTGGCGACGTGGCGCAACGCGTGGGAACGATTCACCCCGTTCTTGGAGTTCGACCCGGAGCTACGCAAGGTCATTTACACGACCAACGCGATTGAGTCGATGAACTACCAGTTGCGCAAGGTCACCAAGTCCCGGGGCCATTTCCCCTCCGACGCGGCGGCGGTGAAGATGCTGTGGCTGGCGATCTGCAATATCGAGGACAAGCGCGCCCGGGAGCGGTTCAAGGACGCGCAGAAGAAGGGCCGGACCCCGAGGGCCGGCGCCGGATCGCATCTGGTGGAAGGGGCCGGGACCAACGGCTGAAAGCAGGCGTTGCAGCAGTTGGCCATGGCGTACCCGGAGCGAATTGAACCGTATTTGAAGTAATTGTTAAGAGCCCTGAATAACGGAGGTGACTAGGGGCTTACACAAACTTCCTGACAGGCTCAAGCATCCGCGCGTCAGTGTCAGGATGTCTACACTTTCCTCTTTAGCCACCCCGGAGCGCCCGGACGAAAACCGAATCGTCGCCGCGTTCGGGGGCGTGAACAGTTGCAAGACACTCCTCATGACTTTCTCCGCATGGACATAGCACGAGAGTATAGACCGGTTGCCCATGCCGCCAGCCAAGTAGTCGGTAAAAAGAGTGCCTAACTATCAATCGTATGTAAACATCCTGATACATTGGAGAATAGTTTAACTTGCACCTAATTCACGAGGATCAATGACAGCACTGACACCAGATGAGCAACTCATCAAGTCGCGCCATCGAGTGAGAACACACGGTGAGGTCTTCACCCCAAGGTCGATGGTCAAACAGATGCTTGACCTCGTAAAGACAGAGTTGGAAACTGGCCCCAACTTCGTAGACAAGACCTTCTTTGAGCCTGCCGCCGGTGATGGAAACTTCCTGGTTGCCATCCTCTGGCGGAAGCTCCACGCCATCGAAAAGCGCTACCAGCCAGCCTTCTGGCAGACCGAAACGTTATTCGCGCTGGCTTCGATCTACGGCATCGAGCTTTTGAAAGACAATCACCAGGCAGCGCAAGACTCACTTCTAGACATTTTCGTTGAGTTCCACGAACGCGCTGGAAACTCCTGTGGTCCGCGCACGAACCTCTACCGTTCTGCAACCATGCTGATCGAGTGCAACATCCTCCAAGGCAACACCCTCACAGGACTCGACGCTGCTGGAGACGAGATTCAATTTTCGTGGTGGCACCGCGTGCTCAACGAACCGGGTATGGTCCACCGAGAACCGTTCTCTCTTTCATCTTTGCGAAACTCATCTACTGGCAAAGGAATGTTCGATTTCGCGCTCTACGAATCTTACGAGGTCTGCCGCGTCGAGCATGTCTACAAAGAAGTGAAGGCTAATGTCTAACCCGAAGATCAGCACTTTCCACGAGGTCACACCGTACGTCTACTCGTGGACGACACCAGATATTCCGAAGTATGCCGGCTGGGAGAAGATCGGATACACCGAACAATCCGGTGGCCCGGACGCCCGTATCGCTCAGCAGGCTTCCCAACTGTCGGTCCGCAAAGAAAAGTTGTGGGCGCTGCGGGCGTTCTTCCAGACTGAACGCGGCGGCCGCTTCACCGATAAGGACTTCCATGCCTACTTGAAGCAGCAGGGCATTGAGCGGGAATACAACCCCGATGCCAAGCCAAAGCGCACCGAGTGGCATCACTTCGCCTACGCTCCGCGAACCTCCAAGGAATACTTCCTTCAGTTCGCCAGCCAGGATGAAGTCGATATGCAGCGCGCGGGCACTGAGGACTACGCACTACGCCCCGAACAGGATGCTGCTGTTAAGCAGGCTCTGGAGGCGTTCACCTCTGGGCATGACGCGGTGCTGTGGAATGCCAAGCCGCGTTTCGGCAAGACGATAACGACCTATGATCTAATACGCAAGCTCGAAGCACGCAAGATCCTGATCGTAACCAACCGGCCTGCCATTGCCAACTCATGGTTCGATGATTTCACCCGCTTCATCGGACACCAGACTTCATATGTTTTTGTTTCCGAATCAGCATCGCTGGCGGGCCGCGAGACGATGACCCGCGAGGAATGGCGAAAGTACTCAGTCCAGAATCAGGACGAGGACCCGCGCATCGTGGAGTTCCTGTCGCTGCAGGATCTCAAAGGTTCCCAGTACTTCGGGGGCCACCACAAGAAGTTGAAGCACATCGCCGAATTCGAGTGGGACCTGCTGGTGATCGACGAAGCCCACGAGGGTGTCGACACCACGAAAACCGACATCGCGTTCGACAACATCAACCGCACCCAGACACTGCATCTGTCCGGCACACCGTTCAAGGCCCTGGCTTCTGGCAAGTTCAACCAGGAACAGATCTTCAACTGGACCTACGAGGACGAGCAGACCGCTCGCGAAGAGTGGTCGGATGAGTCGCGGGACAATCCTTACGCATCTCTGCCGATGCTGAACATGTACACGTACCAGATTTCGCGGATGATCACCGACCGTCTGGCTCAGGGTGTGGCGCTCTCTGAGGACGAAGCCAACATTGACTATGCCTTCGACCTCAATGAGTTCTTCACGACCAAGGACAACGGCGTTTTTGAGCACCGCGAGGACATCCTCAAGTTCCTAGATTGCCTGACACAGAATGAGAAGTACCCGTTCTCCACGCCTGAACTACGCGAAGAAATCAGGCACTCTTTCTGGCTGCTGGACCGTGTCGCTTCGGCCAAGGCGCTCGAAAAGCTGCTGAAGCAACACGAGGTGTTCAAGGACTACACGATCATTCTCGCCGCTGGCGACGGCAAAAGCCATGACAGCATGGACGTGGCTGCTTCCGAGAAGTCGTTGGACCGAGTGCGCACGGCAATTGCTGAGGCTGAGAAGAACGGCGGCAAGACCATCACGCTGTCGGTCGGTCAGCTGACCACCGGTGTCACCGTGCCAGAGTGGACTGCCGTACTGATGCTGTCGAATCTGTCCTCGCCAGCTCTGTACATGCAGGCAGCGTTCCGCGCCCAGAACCCTCACACTTTCATGCGGGGCGAGCACGTGCTGCAGAAGAAGAACGCCTACATCTTCGACTTCGCGCCAGAACGCACCCTCAGTATCTTCGATGACTTCGCCAATAACCTACGCTCCAACCCATCGGGCAACCATCTGGTACGCCAGGACAACATCCGCCGCTTGCTGAACTTCTTCCCAGTCATCGGTGAGGACTCTGAGGGCAAAATGGTGGAGCTTGACGCCGCCCAGGTGCTCACGATTCCGCGGGTGTTCAAGGCCAAAGAAGTCGTGCGACGTGGGTTCCTCTCCAACCTGCTGTTCGATAATGTGGCCGGCATCTTCCGTTACTCGGAACATGTGAAAAAGATTCTTGAGAAGCTTCCCGAAGCCAAGGAAGGAAAGCTCAAGAGCGGCACTAAGATCTCCCTTGACGAGCCAGTTCCAGTGACCGACTTTGAAGGCAATGTCCAGATTGATGTTGAGACCGTCATCAATCCTAAGATTGCTGAGCTCGGCGCTCCTGTCTGGAGCAAGGAAGAAGTTCCTGCCTTCAACCCAGGAAAGCCGGCCACAAAGTTGGCCAAAGAACTGGCCGGCTTCGTCACTGAGAAGACTCGTGAGACTCGCGAGAAACTTAAGGAAGAATACGGTCTGACCAGTGCCCAGGTCGACCGCGACATCAAGCGCACTGAAGCTGAGGTGGAGGCTGCTGTTGAGCGTGCCATTGTCGAAAGAAACATTGCTGAGAAGCACCTCGAAGACGAGCGGGAGAAAGCCACCACGGACGAAGAAGTGGCAACTGTCAAGGAAAAGAAGGTCGAAAATGATTCTGTGTTTGAGGCAGAACTCATGGCCATTCTGAAAAAATCTTCCGAGGAAGTAGCAACGGAAACCGTCACTCGTGAAGAGACCAAGAAGGAACAGAACCGGGCCAACGCCACGATGGACGATGCTCGTTCCCACCTGCGCGGTTTTGCACGCACCATCCCTCTGTTCTTGATGGCATATGGGCACGAGGACATGCGCCTAGCAAACTTCGATGTCCACACCCCAGATGATATCTTCCAGGAGATCACCGGTATCAGCGAATCCGAGTTCCGCATCCTCCGCGACGGCCAGGAAGTAGTCGAGGAAGACGGGCAGGTAGTCCAGATCCCTGGGTTCTTCGATGAGGCTGTATTCGATCAGTCAATCCAGGAGTTCCTTGCAAAGAAGGCCGAACTCGCTGATTACTTTGACGACTCGCTAACCGAGAACATCTTTGCCTACATTCCACGGCAGAAGTCGTCGCTGGTCTTCACCCCTCAACCTGTGGTGAACCAGATGGTTGACCTGCTTGAGAAGGAGAATCCTGAAATCTTCGAGGACCCAACGAAGACCTTTGCGGACCTCTTCTCCACAGCAGGACTGTTCCTGATGGAACTGGTGCGTCGCCTCGACACCGGGTTGGCAGTCAAGATCCCCGACCAGCAGCAACGACTCAGGCACATTCTCACCAAGCAGCTGTTCGAGATGAGCCATAACCAGATCCTCCATGACATCACCGTTGAAGCTGTCTCTGGCGGCATTGGAAAACGAAAACAGTGGATGGAGGACTCTGGGCACTACCAAGTCGGCAACCTAGCAACAATGACCTCAGACGAACGCAAGACCCTTGTCAACGACATGCTTCAGGAAGGCAAATGAACATGGAAAAGAAGTTCGATGTTGTTATCGGGAACCCTCCATATCAAAAGGAAGCGACGGGCGATGCAACTCATGCAATGCCCATCTACCATAAGTTCATGGAAGCCGCCTACGAAGTTGGCTCCAAAGCTGTACTGATCACTCCTGCCCGGTTTCTGTTCGATGCGGGGTACACACCCAAAGCATGGAATGAGACCATGTTGAGTGACAGGCATCTGAGCGTTCCTTATTACGAGCCCAACAGCAATGACCTGTTCCCTGGCACTGACATCAAGGGTGGAATTGCTGTGACGTACCGTGACGAAAAGCGCGACGGAGAGCCCATTGGAACCTTCACCAAGTACCCGGAACTTAATGAGATCCTGCACAAAGTCATGTCGCAAGACCATTCGTCTTTGATTGAAGCAGGTATTTCTAGCGGACGCTCGTATCGCTATACCGACGTGATGCATGCGGATAACCCTCAAGCTGCTGCGGTACTCTCATCTGGCCATCAGTATGTAATAGGTACTCATGCTTTCCAGCGCACGCCGTTCTTGTTTCATGATGGGATTCCGAACGACGGCAAAAAATACTCCGTCGTATTGGGTCTCGACGGAAAGAAACGTGCACGTCGTTGGGTGTGCAGTGATTACATTTCGGGCCCAGATGCTCTAGACAAGTTCAAAGTAGCAGTGACTGCCGCAAATGGCTCTGGACAACTTGGAGAAGCACTTTCAAGTCCTCTGGTAGTCGAGCCTAACGTCGCGGTGACTCAAACCTTCCTAACGATTGGCTCTTTCAGCAATGAAACTGAGGCAAACGATTGCCTTAAGTATGTAAAATCAAAATTTGCCAGGGTCATGCTTGGTGTATTGAAAGTAACTCAGCACAACCCTGCTAAAGTCTGGAAATACGTTCCACTTCAGGACTTTACTGGGAAGTCAGACATCGACTGGTCTAAGTCAATCCCAGAGATTGACGAGCAGCTGTACAAAAAGTACGGACTCAGCGCTTCGGAAATCGATTTCATCGAGTCCAATGTCAAAGCTATGGATTGAGCTCTGCCATCATGGTCGAAACTGATTCAAGTGCCATGAATGAGATCGCCCAGCAGGTCCGTGCAGCACGCACGGGCTTGGGGCTGTCCCAGGGTCTCCTTGCTTCCAGGGCGGGCGTATCCCGCCCGTCCGTAGCCCGCCTGGAGGCCGGCGAAGATGTCAGCACCGATACACTGAGCAAGATTTCAGAAGTGTTGGGGTTGAAACTTACCCTTGCTGAGGTGCAGCTAGAGGACGACCAGTAGGCCGTCACCTTCCGTCTCTCGGCTGCCGGATGCCAACCACGGTGGACTTGTCCGTCCTGCCATGCTGTTGCTCCAGTGACAGCACGTTGATGACGCGTTCCAGCTGTTGCTGGTCGTTGGTCAGCTCACGGATCTTTGCTCTGAGCCGTGTGATCGTCTCCTCACGTTCTTTGAGCTGTTCTCGGAGCTTGACCGCCACGGCAGGTTCGCTTCCTGTGGCCTCGACGCGGATCTTGAACTCGTCTTGCAGATCGGTGAACTTGTGAGTCAACTTCACTGTTTCCAACCGAAGACTCCAATCAGCACAATAGTTCCCATGGACTATGACAACCCGCTGATCCTCGACGACATCGCAGCTTGGCGCGCCTGGCTTGATGTCAACGAAGAAACTAGCGACGGGGTCTGGCTGCTCATAGCCAAAAAGGGCACCACTGAACCGACCTCCCTGATGGTTGCCGACGCGTTGCAGGAAGCTTTGTGCAGCGGATGGATCGACGGACAGCGCCGCAGCCACGACGAAGCAACATTCCTGCAGCGCTACACTCCCCGGCGTAAAACTTCAGTATGGTCCGAAAAGAACACGCAGTTCGTGGCAGCACTCATCGAACAGGGCAGAATGCGCCCACGCGGACAGGCAGAGATCGACAAGGCCAAGGCAGACGGCCGATGGGATCGCGCCTACCAAGGGCAAGCGACGGCTCAGGTTCCCGAGGACCTGCAGCGCGCCCTGAATGCGCAGCCGGCTGCCAAGGCGGCATTCGAAGCACTGAAGTCCCAGCCGCGCTATCACATCCTGCATCAGCTGATGATTGCCAAGACCGAGAAGACCAGAGCCGCGCGCATCGCACGTTTTATTGCCCAATTGGGCGAAGAGTCCGAGTGACGTGCGCAGAATACAATTTCCAAGTATTTTCAATTGATTCATTGGCGGCTTGACTGGGCTACATGAAGAATCCTTTAGAGGGTCTCCATACCCGTTTCACATTAGTGGAGCATGGTGAAACTTGAGAGGAAAAACGAGCAGCCGCTCCAACCATCGGGCTGCTGCTGATCCCGGAACTTTGCCGACTTGAAATCGCAGCCGAGGTACCACATCCTGCACCAACTGATGATTGCCGGAACCGAGAAAATCAGAAGCAACAGGTTGGAGCGATTCATCTCAGAATTGAATCGCGAAACCCCTTGATCAGGCAAGAGTTTTGCTCCGCCGTCAGCTGAACGATTGACTTAGGTGACCTTTTCTACGAGCTGTCGAATATAGCGAGTAGACTCTGAGTTATTCAGGGGGTTTACCCCCACCGACCCGAGATGAGTTACCTCGGATCGCCATGATTTTCGAAGGGAGTTCAGAATGCAGCTTGAAGGCAAGGTCATCATCGTTACGGGTGGCGCATCCGGCATCGGCGGGGCCATCAGCCGCGTCCTGCTCCGCCGCGGAGCAAAGGTCGTCGCAGTGGACCTCAACGCCGAAGCGGGAGCCAAGCTCAAGGAAGAAGCCGGAGATTCACTGGCCTTCATCGCCGGCGACGTCAGCAAGCAGGAAACCGCAGATGCAGCCGTAGCCGCAGCCGTGGAGAACTTCGGCGGACTGAACGGCCTGGTCAACAACGCCCACGCTTCGCGCCAGGCACCTTTCACCGATCTGGACCAGGCTGCCTGGGACCTCTCGTTCAACACCGGCTTCCTGGCGACCCGCCAGTTCATGCTCGCCGCCTACCCTCACCTGAAGGACAACGGCGGCTCGATTGTGAACTTCGGTTCCGGCTCGGCCATGGTCGGCCAGCCGACCCAGGCCGCCTATGCTTCGGCCAAGGAAGCCATCCGCGGCTTGTCCCGCGTGACTGCCAACGAATGGGCGGCCAACAACATCCGAGTCAACGTAGTTTCGCCAATGGCACTGACCGACGGCGTCAAGGCCTGGAGCCAGGCCTTCCCAGACTTGTACGAGCAGTCGCTGACCAAGGTTCCGCTGGGCCGCTTCGGCGATCCCGAGACCGACGTCGCACCGGTTGTCGCATTCCTGCTTTCGGATGACGCCAAGTACGTCACAGGCCAGACTCTCATGGCAGATGGTGGTGCCAATAAGCTCTACTAACCTCTAGACCTCTTTCCTACATTTCAGGCTCCGGGATATTGCCCCGGGGCCTGAACTGTTTAAAGGCCTAGCGTCTGACGGACTCGGCAATCATTGCTCCCGCATGAAGCACGGCCCCGGATACCACCAGCAGTCCGCCGCCCACCGGTTCACCCAGGACGAATATGCCCAAGCCGATCAATACCAGTGTCCAGCCGACAACCATCGTCGCGGTGGAACCTGCTGTGCCCTTTTTGCCAGTACGCTCTGAAGTTTGGGTCATGGCCAGATTCTATCCGCTGGATCATTTCTATACAGGCCAAAAGCACGGAAATTGGACTTCTGGGTTCCTTGCCGGCGTTCCAGCTTGTCCACGTGCGGTCCCAGCAGACACAATAGCCAGGTACCCACCAACGATTGGAAGCTCCGTGACCCTGCGTGTTCTCGTCCCCTGGCAACAACTCGCCGACGGGTTGAAGCTTCCCGGAATCGAACCGATCCTCTGGCACATCAACGATGATCCGCACGATGCCCCGGAAGCCGACGTGCTGGTGACCGAACGCCCGGTGGACCCCGAGCGGCGTGCCCGCGTCGCACGGATCAAGGGCCTGCAGCACGTGCACCTCTTGTCCATCGGCTACGAGTGGGTCCTTGAGCACCTGCCACGGCAGGCCACACTGACCAACTCCCGCGGTGCGGTGGAAGACGCCACAGCAGAGCACTGCCTGACCCTGGTCCTGGCCAGCCTGCGTGAGTTGCCCCAGGCCCTGGAGCAACAGCGTGAACAGCGCTGGGAACGTATCTGGACGTCCTCTCTGCACGGATCGACAGTCCTGCTGCTGGGAGTCGGAGGAGTCGGCAGTGCCATTGCCGAGCGTCTTGCCCCGTTCAAACCTGCACAGGTCATCACGGTGGCCTCCACGCCGAGAACCCTGCCCGATGGGAACGCCATCCACGGAATCGATTCAATCGAGGCACTGCTTCCGCAGGCGGACGTTGTCATAGTCGCGCTGCCCCATACCGCCCGAACCGAAAAACTGGTCAACGCTAAGTTCCTTGCACGCCTGCGCGACGGCGCGCTGCTGGTGAACATCGGCCGCGGCCCCATTGTCGACACCGACGCGCTGCTGCCGGAGCTGAACAGCGGCCGTATCCGCGCCGCGCTGGATGTCACGGACCCCGAGCCCCTGCCGGCCGACCACGCGTTGTGGACCGCTCAGAACTGCATCATCACCCCGCACATGGCAGGGGACACCGGGGAGTTCCTCAAACTGGTCAGCGAACTGGCCATCGAACAGGTCCGCGGGATACACGCCGGCAAGAAGCCATTCAACGTCGTGACCGACAGGAACTAGCGGGTTCGCGCCGCGCTCAACCCGGCAGTTACCAACTCCTTGGCCAGATCCACGGTAATCGGCGCGAGGGTAACACCCAACGGACCGTGCCCGGCGGCAACCACCAGGTTGTCGAACCCGCGGCATTCAATGATCGGCACGCCGCTGGCTGTCATCGGGCGCGCGCCCTGCCAACGTGTCAGCTCTTCCAAATCTGCGAGTGCTGGAACGACTGCCGCCGCGTGCTCCCGCAGCTTGGCAATGTCGCGGTCGGCGGGATCCGCCCCCGACGCCGCACCGAACCGCATGCCGCCGGTGATACGAACACGGCCCGGCATCGGGCTGATCACCACATGATCTTCAATCCCCATCAGCGCGCGATTCAGCTGGTTCTGGGGATCCGATAAGGTGACCGACCAGCCATAGCCCGGTTCAACCGGTACCCGGATATCCAGCAGCCTGCCTGCGGCACGGCTGTCGGCTCCAGTGGCGAGCACGACCTGCTTGGCGCCAAGATCGCCTTCGGTAGTCGTGAGATCCGTGATCCGCTCGCCTTGCTTCCGGTATCCTGTCACCTCCGCGCGAATGAGCCTGGCTCCGTGATCCATGGCGTCTTGCAGCCAACGGCGTGATGCGGCCTCCGGATCAAGGAATGCTTCATCGGGGAACCAGATCCCGCCGGAGACCTCGCTGCCCAAGCCGGGCTGAAGCTCGTCCGCCTGGGCGCGGTTAACCACTTCGCATTTCGCTCCGGCGCTTTGCATGCGCTCGGAATCGCCGCGCAGGGCATCGCGATTGCCTTGGGAGGTCGACAGCCACAACCAGCCTTGGACCGTAAGTCCCAGATCGAGACCGCTGTCCTGGAGCTCGTGATAACGCTGAAGGCTCCGGGTCGCCATCGAATGCAATTTGGCGGTATCCCGCTTCACACGCCCCGGACGGGAAGCGGCGGCGAAGCTTGCCAAGAACTTCAGCGTCTCAAGGCCGAGCGGGCGCGAGAAGGTCACCGGCGCATGGTCGCTGCCGAAGGATTTGACGCCCTCCCAGAGGTTTCCGGGGGTCGACATCGGCGTGGAGTAGCTCGGGACCACCAGTCCGGCATTTCCCAGGGATGAGCCCAGCCCGGGATGCGGATCAATGACTACGACATCCAGCCCTTCCCTGCTGAGCGCACTCGCCAGGCCGGATCCGATGATTCCGCCGCCGACAATTGCGACGTCCGCCCGTTCAAGGCTCATGAAGGTGCTCCTCAAGTTGCTGCGCTCCATGCGTGTGATGGCCTGCATCAGCGGCCGGACACCCACTCCATGAATATAGTATTGTGTTATACCTTACACATCATCATTGCGATATTTAAGTTTTTCGGCGATTCACGCATCACAGGGTTCGCGGATGATTGCCGCGTCAAACGAACATGATAAACAAGTAGTATGACTACAAGCAGCCACGCTCCCCTCCGAGCCGTCAGCCTCAGAGAGCAGGCGCGGAATGCGATTCGCACCTCTATCGTCATGGGCGAGATTGCACCCGGGCAGGTGGAAAGCGTCGTCAAGGTCGCAGCGGAACTAGGCGTCTCCATCACCCCTGTCCGCGAAGCAGTCATGGATCTGGCCAACCTGGGGATCGTAGAGGTCATCCGGAACAAGGGGTTCCGAGTACCCCAGTTGACCGATCAGGATCTGGATGAAATCTTCAAGATTCGCACCATGCTCGAAGTTCCAGCGATGCACGAAGCCGCGGAAAAATTCGGGGATCGCGATCCCGAGCCATTCCGCCTCCTTGCCGAGGACATCATCTCTGCCGCCAAGTCAGGCGATGTCCGCGCATTCCTGGAAAGCGACCGCCTGTTTCACAAGGCCCTGCTTGAAACCCTCGGAAATCGGCGCCTGGTGAATACCGTCGAGCAGCTGCGCGACCAGGCGCGAATGCAGGGGCTGCAGAAGCTGGCAGACCACGGCGACCTGACCGAGTCCGCAGTCGAACACCTGGAAATCCTCGAGGCGATCACCGCCCATGACGGCGAGCGAGCTGCCGCACTCATGAACAAGCATTTGGCGCACAGCCGCGGCATCTGGGCCGACCGCCCGGAACCTTCAGACGCCTAGCTGGAACCCACAGGCCGGAACGCATTCCGTTTCGGCCTTTGTCTCGCCTTCTTGGCATTCGGAAAGTGTTGTGTAACATATAACACAACACTTGATGTGGATCACAGCCTGCCCCGTGCACTTTGGCAGAGCTGATCACAAGATCAGTCTCGAAGGAAACACATATGAACACCAAGCTTTCTCCGATGCAGACATTCACCATCGGACTAATGCTCCTCGCCATGTTCCTCGGCGCAGGCAACATCATTTTCGCGCCCCTTGTCGGGCAGCAGGCCGGACGATCGTCATTCGTCCCCATGTCGGCATTTCTGCTGACGGGTGTTGGACTTGTACTGCTGGCCATCATCGTCCTCGCCCGGGCCGGCGGGCGTGTGGAACCGCTGTCCGATCGCGTGCATCCCTGGTTCTCCCGCGGATTCTGCGCCTTGATGTTTCTCGCGTTGGGCCCACTGTATGTCATTCCGCGCACCGGCTCGGTAGTATATGAAATCGCCATCAAGCCGCACATGGAAGTTTCAGCGGATGCAAGCCGAGTTATCCTGCTGATTTTCTCCACCGCGTTCACCGCGCTGACAATCTACCTGTCGCTGGATACCGGCAAGCTCGTGAACCGGTTGGGCAAGCTCATCACCCCCGTTTTCTCGGTCCTGCTGCTGCTCATCATCGGCAAGTCCCTGGTCACCCCGATGGGAACCCCGCAGGATCCCGTGGAACCATACCTGTCGGGAGCCTTCCTCAAGGGCTTCACCGAGGGCTACTTCACCATGGATGCCTTGGCCGCGCTGGTATTCGGCGGCGTGTTCATCCAGTCGATCCGAGCCGTGGGCGTAACCAAGCCGAGTGAGATCACCAAGGTGTTCATTAAGGCCGGCATCATCACCGTCATCGGCCTGTCGCTGCTGCACATCTCCATGGCATGGATCGGCTCCTCCAGCGTGGAAGCCATTGGGTATCTGGACAACGGCGGGGCAGTGCTTGCCGAGTCCTCGCGCTACCTGCTGGGCACCGCCGGCGTTGTCGCCATGGGCGTGATCGTCTTCCTGACCGGCGTCACTACCAATATCGCCTGTCTGTCCTCGGTCTCCGAATACTTCGGCAATACCATGCCATCGATTTCCTACCGCGTGTGGGTATACATCTTCGGCGCGGCAGGCCTGCTTTTCACCAACTTCGGACTGGACACCGTCCTGGAAACCGCGATTCCGCTGCTCATGTTCCTCTACCCGCTGGCCATCACACTCATCCTGCTGGTCCTGTGCAACCGGCTTTTCTCCGGATACCAGTCCGTCTACGTCGGCGCGATGGTCGGAGCCGGATTCATCGCAGTCTTCGACGCCGTGAAATCCGCCGGATTCTTCGTCGAGCAGATCGACAGCACCCTGGGATTCATTCCGATGTTCCTCCAGGGCGGAGGCTGGATCATCCCAGCCCTGATCGGAGCTGGCCTGGGGTATGTCGTTGCGCGCATGCGCAAGGAACAACCGCGCAGCTTCGCGCACCAGCCCGAAGTAGCGGCCCCTGCGCCTCAGTCGGCCAGCCCGGCTGGCCACCCCGCCGCAAATTAGCAAGACCGCAAACCCCGAAGAACGAAGTGAGAACCAATGCAAACCACTACAAGCACCGCACCGACCTGGTACTCCACTCAGCAGGTCCGCGAAGCAGTCAGCCCGGATGATGCGCGGCGCCTGCTGGAGAATGCCCTGGCGGGCGGTTTCGATCCCGCTTCGGACCCCGACCGCACCAGCAAGCCGGCCGGTTCCGGCGAGCTGCTGCTGATGCCGGCCACCATCGGCGATTGGTCCGGGATCAAGGTCGTCTCGGTGGCGCCCGAGAACCCGGAGCACGGCCTGCCCCGCATCCAGGCAACCTACCTGCTGATGGACTCAAAGACGCTGTCCACCCAAGCGCTGCTGGAAGGCGCCATGCTCACCGAGCTTCGCACGCCCGCCATGTCCGCTGTTGCAGCCGACCACCTGGCCCCTGCAGGGGCGTGCACTCTCATGGTCTTCGGCACCGGCCCGCAGGCCTGGGGACATATCGAAGCGATGTCTCGTATCCGTCCCATCAGCCAGGTGCTGGTCTCGGCCCGCAACGAGCAGCGAATCGAGGACCTGGTCCAGCGGACCAAGCAGTTCGGGCTGCAGGCGCGCGCGGCGGATCCCGCCGAGGTGGCCCAGGCCCAGATCGTTGTCTGCGCCACGAGCGCCAGGGAACCGCTCTTCGACGGCGCCCTGGTCCAGCCGGGTGCCTGCGTGGTCGCTATGGGATCTCATGAACCAGGAGCACGGGAGTTGGATGCGGATCTCATGGGCCGCTCGGTTGTCATCGTCGAGGACCCTGCGACCGCCCTGCGCGAAGCGGGCGACGTCATCCAGGCCATTGCCGACGGCACGCTGGGCCGCGACGGTTTCTCAACGGTCAGCCAACTGGTCAGGGGCGAGGTCGCGCGAAGCACCCAGCGACCGAACGTATTCAAGGGCACGGGAATGGCTTGGCAGGATCTCGTGGTCGCAGTAGGCGTCCATGAACATTTCGCCAGCCGAGCATAAGCTCGTCCTTTTGCGGGGCCGTCCCTTCGGGCGACCCCACAGCCGTGTCCAGACACGCAACCAACAGTAAAACATCCCTCCCTGCCCGGTGTCATCTAGGCTGGATCCTACGATGGATATCAGGGAAAAAACACACCAGAGCGGCGGCCGCGACCGAGCCATCGCCGAGCCGCGCGTAGCCAACGAAGACGAATTCCGCGTCGACATCGAGCGGATCCGCTTCTCTCCCTATTTTTCGCGCCTGTCTTCGGTCACCCAGGTGATCCCGCAGGCGGGCTCCGGCACGCTGGTGCACAATCGGCTGACCCACTCGCTCAAGGTGTCCGCGGTGGCCCGCTCCATCGCCATCCGGCTGCGAACAGCTGACGAAGCAACTAGAAGACTAGTCAGTGAGTTGGGTGGCTGCGACCCAGTGGTCGTGCAGGCCGCCGCCGCGGCCCACGACCTCGGCCACCCGCCGTTCGGCCATTTGGGCGAGCAGGAACTGGACCGGGTAGCCCGCAGCGTGCTCAAGCTTCCCGACGGTTTCGAGGGCAACGCCCAGACCTTCCGCATCCTCACCGCGCTGGACAGCTGCGACGCGACCGCGCGCGGCATGAATCTCACCCGGGCCGTGCGCGCCGCCGTGCTGAAATATCCCTGGACCCGCAACGAGTGGCGCGCCCTGGCTCCGCTGGCGCCGGAGCTGCTGCCGCGCGGGGTGGGCATCGATCCCGCCGCCGGGGCGCTGAAGTTCTCTGCCTACGATGTGGATGCCGATGAGATGCGGGACGTGCTTTCGGTGTTCCCGGGTATCGCCAAGCACCAGCAGACCGTGGAAAGCTCGGTCATGGATATCGCGGACGACATCGCCTACGCGGTGCACGACCTCGACGACTTCTACCGCGCAGGGGTGTTGCAGTACACCAGCGTCTCTGCGGAGCTGCGCGCCTGGCTGGAGCATTCCACCGAACTCAGTTCCCTGAAGCAGTCCGAGCTGGATGCCCGCCGCCCGGGCCATGCGCTGGAACTGACCTGGCGTCGCACCCGCGCCAAGGACCCCTGGATCGCGGACGCGGAAGCCTTCCGCGAATCCGTCGAGCGGGTCGGCCACGACCTGGTCGAAGGCCTGCTCTCGGTCCCCTACGACGGCGGCCTGGAAGCAGACCGTGCGGTCACCGCCTTCACCCGGCGCTGGATCGACCGGCTGCAGGAATCGGTGACCGTGGAACGCACCCCGACCATCCGCAGCGGCCACGTCCGGCTGGGCGACGCCGCCTGGCACGACGTAATCGTGTTGAAGTTCGTGCATGCGCGCTTTGTGCTGGAGCGCCCGGACCTGGCCGTGTACCAGCGCGGGCAGACCCGCATCATCCGCTCGCTCGCCGAAGGATTCCATATCTGGCTCAATGATCCCGAGGACGCCGGACGCGCCCCGCGCCGTCTGCTGGATTCGGTGGAGGCTACGACGGAGGAATACCGGCAGCTGCGCGAAAACACCCCGCACCTGTTCCTCCAGGCCGGCCCGGACGAAGTGCAGCGGCTGGGGCAGGCGCGGGCCATCGTTGACTACATCGCCTCGTTCACCGATGCCCAGGCGGTATCGCTGAATGCGCTGCTCACCGGCACCGCCGACAACTTATGGGAAGCAGGCCGCGGGCTCTAGGCCGGCCAGCGAGCGGAGCCTGCCTTCCCGCGGATTCGATCTGCGCAGTCGAGCGCTTCGACAAGATGGTTCACCCGCTGGTGAAGAACGAAAAGCCGCCGTGCTGAAAGTTTTCCAACTTTCCGCACGGCGGCTTTTCAAATATCCAAGGGCTTGCGGGAGACATTCCCGCGAAGCGGCGTCTGGGCTAGGCGGCCAGCTCGACCTTCTGCTCCTTCTTGGAGACATCCGGGAAGACGAACTTGTGCAGGGCCCACCAGCGGAAGACCATCGCCAACGCGGTACCGATGATCGGTCCGGAGATGAAGTCGGCGGCTTCCTGGAACAGGAAGGAAACGTTCGGGTAGTGCAGGCCGAAGACCCAACGCGAAATGTACAGCGGAGCCGAGTTAATCACGATACCCATCGCGGACACCGCGAAGAAACCGATGACCTGGATGCGCTTGCGGTGCGCATCATTGCGATCCTGGAAGGTGTACTGACGCGAGAGCACGTAGGACACCACGGTCGCCACGGTGTTGGCGATCAGGAATGCAGTGGTCGGATGGTCTTCCATCACGGTGTACTTCAGGCCGTAGTTCACGGCCAAGGTCACGATGAAGCAGAACCCACCGACGCCGAGGAAACGCAGGGCACGGACTACCACTGGATTTTCACGTAGAGCCATACTTCTCCTGAATTCGGTGAGCGCGAAAAACGCCTAACAAACCGATTTTAGTATCCGAGGCTGGGAACGGCCAATGAGTCCCCCGATTCCAATCTGTCGATCAGCTATGAATGCCGCCTGTTGTCCCCGTCTTTGCAAGGTACGGGGCAGGAGAATGTGAGCTTCCCCGCAACTTCTCCCCCGGTGCCCTATGAGGGCGTTTCGAGTTGTCGGGGCGCCGTGGCATGATCGGGGTATCGACATCACCCCACGGTAAGGAGCCTAGTGGACTCGCAGCTTCCCCTCAGAATCCTCGAAGCGGTCGGGCTGCTACACCGGCTGGGTTACCTCGGGCTGCGGATCTTGCCCGGCATCAACGCCTCCGGAACCGCCTGGCGCATCGTCATCTTCAACGTCACCGAATGGAATCCCGAGGACAAGTTCGGCGACCCGTACAATGCCTCGGAGACCTGCCTCTACACAACGGCCAGGGGCAATGTCTTCAACAACGACGTGCAGTTCCCCGAGGACGTCAGCCGCATCAGCGTCGCCGAAGCAATCCTCGCCGCCTTGCCCTCGCTGCAGCGCAGCACCCCGGGCGAGACCGGGAATCTGGACTACGTGCGATGGTATGCCCAGCTGCTCTCGCAAGTCACCCGTCTCAGCGAGCTGCCGGTGGCGTATGCGGACTACTTCGAAGATGCCGAGGGCTGGGAACTGGGGTGGGGCAGCGGCCGACGCTTCCAGGCGCCGCCGCGCTATCTACCCGAACCGGACGCATCGCCGGTGCCGGACAAGGCCGGGCAGCGCGACGAGCACTACGTTCTGGGTCTGTGCGCCGAGGTGCTGGGCCTGCCCTACGTCGGACAGCAGACCTTCGACTGGTTGCGCGGCGAGCCGTCGCTGAAAACCGGCGCGCGCAAAGCACTGCCGGTCGACGGCTATTTCGAGGAGCTCGGCCTGGTGGTGGAGTACCACGAACGGCAGCATTCGGAACCCGTCCCGTTCTTCGATAACAAGCTGACCTCCACCGGCATGCTGCGCGGAGCGCAGCGCAAGCTCTATGATGCCCGCAAGGCGGCTCTGATTCCGCAGCACGGGTTGACGTTGCTGGTCATTGATTACCGCGACTTCAGCCACAAGAAGGGCAAGATCCTGCGGGCTCCAGCACAGGACAAGAAGATCGTCGCGGCACTGCTGGCCAGGGCCGCTGAAGTGGCGGAGCCGGGGGTCATCGCTTCCTTCTCCGCGCCGTCGCAAGAAGCACCCGCGACGCGTTAAAAGCCGCACGGCACCACCCCTTCGGGGATGGTGCCGTACGGCTTTAGCCAGTTAGGGCTACTTGGAAACAGCCTGGGTCAGCAGTTCAAGAGCCTTGTTCAGGGTGGCGCTTGGACGCATCACAGCGGAGGTCTTTTCCTCGTTCGGACGGTAGTAGCCGTCCAGTTCGACCGGCTTGCCCTGGACCTCGGCGAGTTCGGCCACGATGGTTTCCTCGTTCTCGCCCAGTGCCTTGGCGACGTCGGCGAAGGCCGCTGCCAGCTCGGCGTCCTTGTCCTGCTTGGCCAGCTCCTCGGCCCAGAACTTGGCCAGGTAGAAGTGGCTGCCGCGGTTGTCCAGCTCGCCGACCTTGCGTTTTGGCGACTTGTCTTCCAGCAGGAAGGTGCCGGTGGCGGCATCCAGGGTGTCCGCCAGGACCTGTGCGCGGGCGTTGCCGGTGGTGACTGCCAGGTGCTCGAAGGAAGCGCCCAGTGCCATGAATTCGCCCAGCGAATCCCAGCGCAGGTGGTTCTCGGACACCAGCTGCTGCACGTGCTTCGGAGCGGAGCCGCCGGCGCCGGTCTCGAACAGTCCGCCGCCTGCCAGCAGCGGCACGATGGACAGCATCTTGGCGCTGGTGCCCAGTTCCAGGATCGGGAACAGGTCGGTCAGGTAGTCGCGCAGCACGTTGCCGGTGACCGAGATGGTGTCCTCGCCCTTGCGGATGCGCTCGATCGAGTACTTGGTGGCCTCGATCGGGGACAGGATCTCGATGGTCAGGCCCTCGGTGTCGTGCTCCTTGAGGTACTCGTTGACCTTGGCGATCAGCACGGCGTCGTGGGCGCGGTTCTCATCCAGCCAGAACACGATCGGGGTCTGGGAGGCGCGGGCGCGGTTCACTGCCAGCTTCACCCAGTCGCGGATGGCGATGTCCTTGGTCTGGCAGGCGCGCCAGATGTCGCCGGTGAAGACCTGGTGCTCGATCAGCACGGTGTCGTTCTCGTCGACGATCTGCACATGTCCGTTGGCGGCCAGCTCGAAGGTCTTGTCGTGGGAGCCGTATTCCTCGGCCTTCTGGGCCATCAGGCCGACGTTTGGCACGGTGCCCATGGTGGTCGGGTCGTAGGCGCCGTTGGCACGGCAGTCCTCGATCACGGCCTGGTAGACGCCTGCGTAGGAGGAGTCGGGCAGCACGGCCAGGGTGTCTGCGGTCTCGCCCTTGGCGTCCCACATCTTGCCGCCCAGGCGGATCATGGCAGGCATGGAAGCGTCCACGATGACGTCCGATGGGACGTGCAGGTTGGTGATGCCCTTGTCGGAGTCGACCATGGCAACTGCCGGGCCCTCTTCCAGGCCCTTGGCGATCAGCTTCTCAACGCCGGCGCGCACGTCGTCGGAGAGCTCGTCCAGGCCGTTGAGGATGGCGGCCAGGCCGTTGTTCGGGTTCAGGCCGGCTGCCGCCAGCTCGTCCCCGTAGGTGTCGAACAGCTCGGAGAAGTAGGCCTTGACGACCTGGCCGAAGATGATCGGGTCGGAGACCTTCATCATGGTGGCCTTCAGGTGTGCCGAGAAGAGGATGCCCTCTTCCTTGGCGCGGGCCACGGAGGCCTTCAGGAAGTCCTGCAGGGCTGCCACGTGCATGACGGTGCCGTCGATGACCTCGTCCTTGAGCACCTTGAAAGGCTTCTTCAGGACCTTGACTTCGCCGTCTTCGCCGACGAAGCGGATGGAGATCGACTTGTCCTTGTCGATGACGATGGACTTCTCGTTCGAGGCGAAGTCGTCAACGCCCATGGTGGCGACGTTGGTCTTCGAGTCCGCGGCCCAGGCGCCCATGGAGTGCGGGTACTTGCGGGCGTAGTTCTTCACGCTCAGCGGTGCGCGGCGGTCGGAGTTGCCCTCGCGCAGCACCGGGTTCACGGCGGAGCCCTTGATCTTGTCGTAGCGGGCGCGGACGTCGGTCTCTTCGTCGGAGGAAGGGTTGTCCGGGTAGTCCGGCAGGGCGTAGCCGGCGGCCTGCAGCTCGGCGATCGCGGCCTTCAGCTGCGGGATCGACGCGGAGATGTTCGGAAGCTTGATGATGTTAGCTTCCGGGGTCTTAGCCAGGTCGCCAAGCTCAGCCAGGGCGTCGCCGATGCGCTGCTCTTCGGTGATGTAGTCCGGGAAGGTGGCGATGATGCGGCCGGCCAGCGAGATGTCGCGGGTCTCCAGCTCCACACCGGCGGTCGAGGCGAAGGCCTCCACGATCGGCAGGAACGAGTGGGTCGCCAGCATCGGCGCTTCGTCGGTGTGGGTGTAAATAATCTTGGCCATAGGTGTGGCTTCTCCCTGAACGTCGTGCGGAAGCGGGGTTATCCGCCCTGAACTCAACGTTCCAAATCTACCCGATTTTGCTCCGCGCCACACTTTCCAGTCCCGGAAAATACGCCGAAAGAGCCCTAAAATTCGCCCAATTGCCGGGTGGGAGGGGCTACGAGCAGTTCGTCACATTTAAGTTAATCGTCGATAACTCAAGCGCCATGTTCGCTATTCGACCAGCTGCGCCGTCAGCACGCCGAGCGATGCCGCCACGTCATCGAAGATGCCGGCAGGGTCCGCGGCTTCGCCGGACCGCTCGGCCAGGCCGAAGCACTGCCAGGTCACGCGCCAGCAGGTTGCGAGCATTTCGCCGATCAGCAGCGCGGGCATGGCCGCGAGCAGCCCGCGTCCGGTCAGGTAATCGGAAACCGCGGCCACCAGCTCCTGCTCCTGCCGCGTGGCCACCAGCAGCAACCTCGGCTCGGCCACCATCAGCCGCGAAACACGGCGGAATTCATTGCCCTGGACTTCTTCCAGCAGCATGCTCCGGAAGGCGGCCAGCAGCAGGCGCAGAATGCTTGCCCCATCCGCGCCGTCGGGGATGTCGCAGCCCTCCACCGCTTCAAACAGCCCGCGCTCGGCAGGCAGCATGGCCGCTTCCCTAGAGGGAACGTAGCGGAAAAAGGTCCGTTCGGAAATTCCGGCACGCTGGGCGATGCGCCCCACCGTCACCGCGTCGAAGCCCTGCTCTTCCAGAATGTCCAAGGCCGCGGACCGGATGCCCTGCAAGGTCCCGGCTTTGCGTTCGTCTCGGATTCCCACCGTGCACTCCTCGCGTTCGGTTGCCTGTCGCCATGGTATCCCGGGTATCCAAGCATATTTCCTGTCACACGCTGACAGATTCATCCCTTAAATGTGTCAGACTATGACAGAATTTTTGAGTCTTCCCTTCAAGAACGAGGTAACCGTGTCCACCGAACACATCCAAACCGCCCAGGGCGCGCCGCCGGCCGGCCCCCAGCTGTCCACCCGGCAGGTGACCGGGATCATCGCGGCCCTGGCGCTGGCCGCCTTCATGATGATCCTCAACGAGACGGTGCTGACCGTGGCGCTGCCCGGCATCATGAACGACCTGCAGATTTCAGCTGCCACGGGGCAGTGGCTGACGACCGGATTCCTGCTGACCCTATCGGTGGTGATTCCGACGACCGGCTTCCTGCTGCAGCGCTTCAACCACGGTTCGCTGTTCATGTTCGCCATCATCAGCTTCATCATCGGCACCGCCGTCGCGGCGCTGGCTCCCAGCTTCGTGCTGCTCCTGGCCGCCCGCATGGTCCAGGCGCTGGGCACGGCCATTGTGCTGCCCCTGCTCATGACCACCACGCTGCGACTGGTGCCGGCGCAGCGCCGCGGCACGGTCATGGGGCTGAACTCCGTGGTCATCGGCGTGGGACCGGCCGTGGGACCCACCGTTTCCGGCGCGGTGGTCCACGCGTGGGGCTGGCACTACATCTTCGCCATGATGCTGCCGATCGCGGTGCTGGTCCTCGTTCTCGGCGCCGTCTTCTTCAAGGTTCCCGCCAGCGCGCAGAAAACCCGCGTCGACGCGGCGTCCGTGCTCCTTTCCGCGATGGCCTTCGGCCTGCTGGTTTACGGCATTTCAAGCATCGAGCACGCCTCGCAGAACCCCGCCATGGCCATCGCCAGCTTCGCCATCGGCGCGTTGTCCCTGGTCTTGTTCATCCGCCGCCAGCGGGGGCTGGCGCGCGAGGGGCGCGAACTGCTGAATCTCGCTCCCTTCGCCTCGCGCAACTTCCGGCTGGCCATGATCCTGATCATGATCGCCTTCGGCACGCTGCTCGGTTCGCTGATGGTTGTGCCGATCCTCCTCGAATCCGGGCGGGGACTGGACTCGCTGACCATCGGCCTGATGCTCCTGCCGGGCGGGCTGGCCCAGGCGGTGGCCTCCCCGGTCTTCGGGCGCGTCTACGACCGCTTCGGCCCGCGCCCGGTATTGATCCCGGGAACCGCAATGCTGGCCCTGGGCCAGTGGCTCTATGTGGGCGTGCGCGCCGACAGCCCGCTGTGGCTGTTCGCCACCGCGCACGTGGTCTTCTCCATCGGATTCGCGCTGCTCATGACCGGGTTGATGTCCTCGGCCATGGCTTCGGTGGATCCGCGCCTGTTCGGCCATGGCTCCGCGATCTTCAATACCGGCCAGCAGCTGGGCGGCGCGATCGGCACTACGCTGTTCGTCACCGTCCTGACCCTGCTGTCCACCGCGCAGGAGGCTTCCGGAACCAGCGCCGTCCAGGCCCTGTTCGACGGCGCGCACATGGCCTTCCTCATCGGCGCGGTGCTGGCCAGCGCAACGGTGGTTCTCTCGCTGTTCATCGGACGCGGCACCGCGCCCACGGGCAGGTAGCCGCATCCCTCCGAGGGAGGACCTCGGGCAGTTTCCCAGCCTCCGCCAAGGTTGGGAGCCTCGTGAAGCGCAGCTCGCTAGGGTTAGGTCATCTGCCAAACCCAGGCGGAGGCCGAGCAGCTTGAGCGATCGGCACGCTACCGAAGACAAGGGAGAGAACATGGGCAACAACCACGACGAAACCGTCGCACCAGACAAGACCCCTGATCCGCAGGGCAAGAACACCACCGTCCCGGATTCCCCGACCTCGTCTCCGATTCCCTTCGGCCACGAAGACGACGACGAGCAGAAGAAGGACTCGACCCAGCGGTAGGAGTTGCACGCTTCTTCACAACGGACAGCGGGCCGGCAGGTACGAGATTCGTACCTGCCGGCCCGCTGGCTTGTGCAGCAGGACTGGTTAGCCCTCGGCCGGGAACCTGCCCCACACGCGGTGCCGGGAGACCAGATCCTCCAAGACCCCGGGCAGTGAATCCGCGTCAACCAGTTCCACGCCCGGATCGCCGCTTGGCAGCCCGGCGGCGTTCACCGCGCCATAGGCCGCTTCATCCAAGCACAGGATCGGCTTGCTCTGGCGGTAGGCCTCCTGCACCAGCAGGACCACGCGGGGATCCGCCGACTGCGGCACGCCCACGCCGGCTCCCGCCTTGGTGTCCAGGGGAACCTGCGCATCGGCCGCCGGAGGCAGCGCCCCGGCAAGCACCAGCGCGTCGAACTCGATCGAGCGGGTAGTGAAATAGGTCCGGTCCACTTCCATCCCCGACTCGGTCTTCCCGCCATGGGGCGCGACAATCAGCGGGGTCATCCCCTTGGCGCGGATCACCTCGGCCAGCTCCTTGTCCTGCGGGTAGCCGGGCAAGCCGACGACTATCCCGATCTGGCGTCCGTCCACCGGCCAGGTGCCGCCAACCTGGGAGAGGGCCGGACTCAACGGCAGATCGTCGATGTCCTGCTGCGGCGCAGGGGCCGGCAGCCCGAGCGCGCTGGCCACCGCGGCGGCGAGGTCCGCGTCGATCTCCGCCAGGCACTGGACTTGGCGCTCGCGGATCGTGTTATCCGCGCACTTGCCCAATTCAAAGCTGTAGGCCTGCTTGATATGGTCGCGTTCCTGGGCACTGAGGCTGCGGTAGAACAGCCGCGCTTGGGAGTAATGGTCCGAGAAGCTCACCGGTTCGCTGCGCTGCTTGGTGCCCGCGGTTTCCTGCGGGTACTCCAAGGCCGGGAATTCCTGGCCGTTGGCCAGCTCCGCCATGAACGGGCATCCGCCGTCCAGCGAATTCGGCTTGTAGGGCGCGATGCCCTCATGGATATTGTGCTGGTGATAGCCATCCCGGAACATGTCGTTGACCGGGTTCTTCGGGCTGTTGATCGGGATCTGGGCGAAGTTCGGCCCGCCCAGGCGGGTCAGCTGGGTATCCAAGTAGGAGAACAGGCGCGCTTGCAGCAAGGGATCATCGGTAATGTCGATGCCCGGCACCAGATGGCCCGGGTGGAAGGCAACCTGCTCGGTTTCGGCGAAGTAGTTCGATGGATTGCGATCCAGCACCATCTTGCCGATCAGCTGCACCGGGCACAGCTCTTCCGGGACGAACTTGGTGGGATCGAGCAGGTCGATGCCCTGGAAGGTCGCGGTGCCGTCATCCTCGAAAAGCTGGACGCCCAGCTCCCATTCCGGATAGGCGCCGGCATCAATCGCGTCAGCCAGGTCCCGGCGGTGGAAGTCCGGGTCCGCTCCTGCGGCCAGCTGGGCTTCTTCCCATGTCAGCGAGTGGACACCGAGCTTCGGCTTCCAGTGGAACTTGACCAGGGAGGCCTTGCCGCCCGGTCCGATCATGCGGAAGGTATGCACGCCAAAGCCTTCCATCATGCGGTAGGACCGCGGAATCCCGCGGTCGCTCATGTTCCACATGGTGTGGGCCTGCGCCGGGGTGTGCAGGGAGACGAAATCCCAGAAGGTATCGTGCGCCGACTGGGCCTGCGGAATTTCCCGATCCGGCTCGGGCTTCACCGCGTGGACGATGTCCGGGAACTTGATTCCGTCCTGGATGAAGAAGACCGGGATGTTGTTCCCCACGAGGTCGAAAACGCCTTCCTCGGTGTAGAACTTCGTGGCGAAGCCTCGGGTGTCGCGGGCCGTGTCCATCGAACCGCGGGAGCCAGCTACCGTGGAGAAGCGCACGAAGACATCGGTCTGCTTGTTCGGCTTCAGGAAATCCGCAACGCAGAAGTCTGCGGCATTGCCGTAGCTGACGAACTTTCCATGGGCGCCGGCGCCGCGGGCGTGGACCACGCGCTCCGGGATGCGCTCATGGTCGAAGTGCATGATTTTCTCGCGCAAATGGTGGTCTTGAAGGAGGATCGGTCCCCGCTCGCCCACTTTCAAGGAGTGGTCGGTATCCGTCAACGGGGATCCCTGGCTCGTGGTCAGGTGCTTCGAGGTCTGCCCCGGAGCCTTGTCCCGGCGGTCCGCTTCCGGATTGGTGGGATGTGCTGATTCGGTCGTCATTGCGTGCTCCTTCGTCCTGGAATTCTTTCGGAATGCCTTCGGCTGTCCCGCGCGGTGCTCCGCGATACGGTGAACAGCAAGGTCTTTGCCACGCTATGGGTTCGGGCAGGCCGTTTCCATGAAGCCTGCTAATTCCCATGCTCTTTCCAGCCTTGGTGCTCCCAGCGCCATACGACGTGAGATTGTTGAACAATCTTGGTTTTTGGTGCATTCTGTAAGCAACACATTTATCGAGACGGGGATCACAATGCCATTCATAGACCTGAATTCCGATGTCGGCGAGTCCTTCGGCAACTGGAGCATGGGCGACGACGCCGCCATCTTCACCTCCGTCTCCTCGGCCAATGTCGCCTGCGGATTCCACGCCGGCGACCCCAGCACCATCCGCCAAACCTGCAAGGACGCGGTCGCCGCCTCGGTGACCATCGGGGCGCATGTGGGCTATCGCGACCTGGCCGGATTCGGCCGCCGCTTCGTTGACTGCTCGGCCACGGAACTGGCTGACGACGTGCTCTACCAGCTTGGCGCCCTGCAGGCTCTGGCCCGCTCGGCCGGCGGGGAGATCAAGTACGTCAAGCCGCACGGCGCGCTCTACAACACGATCGTGCACCACGAGGTGCACGCCCAGGCCGTCGTGGACGCCATCAAGGCCTTCGGCGAAGACCTGCCGGTGCTGCTGCTGCCCGGATCCGTGGCGTTGGCCAAGGCCGAGAAGGCAGGGCTGCGCGGGGTGGCCGAAGCCTTTGCCGACCGCAACTACAACCCGGACGGCACCCTGGTCTCGCGCCGCGAAGCCAACGCCGTGCTGCACGACCCGGCGGCAGTCACCGCGAACATGATCCGTCTGGCCACCGAGGGCACCTTGGAGGCAGTGGACGGCAGCACCATCACCATGCCCGCCGAAAGCATCTGCCTGCACGGTGACACCGCCGGAGCCGTGGCCATGGCCGCCGCGGTCCGCGAAGGCTTGGAATCCGCTGGCGTGAGCATTAAGAGCTTTGCATGAGCCAGCGCGACGTACGGCTGGCCGGCAGCCGCTCGGTGCTGGTTGAGCTCCCGGACCTGGATTCAGTGCTGGGTTTGTCCGCTCTGCTGCGCACCAGCCCGCTGCCCGGACAGCTCGATGTGCTCGCCGCGGCGAGCACCGTGTTCATCAAGGCCGACTGCGCGGCCAACGCGCAAGCCATCGCCAAGACCGTGCGCACCCTGGAACTGGGGTCCTCCGCGGCCGCGACCGGTTCGCTGATCACTGTGCCCGTCCATTACGACGGCGAAGACCTGGCCGAGGTGGCCCGGCTGACCTCGCTAAGTCCCGAGGCGGTCATCAACGCCCATTCCCAGCAGATCTGGCGGGCGGCCTTCGGCGGCTTCGCCCCGGGCTTCGCCTACCTGCGCGGCGAGAACCAGCTGCTGAACGTGCCGCGCCGCGCCATCCCGCGCAAGGCGGTCCCCGCCGGCGCGGTGGCGCTGGCCGGAGAGTACTCGGCCGTCTACCCCCGCCAGTCCCCCGGCGGCTGGCAGCTGATCGGCCACACCGATGCAGTGCTGTGGGACCTTGAGCGCGAGAACCCCGCGCTGATCCGCCCGCAGGACCGCGTGCAGTTCATCCCCAGCCGCGCCGCATTGACCGTGGCGGACGCCCCCGCCGCCGAACCGGCCCCAGACACCGAGCGCCCGGCGTCCTCCGCCGCCCAGCTGGAGATCCTGGATCCGGGACTGCAGTCGCTGATCCAGGACGCTGGCCGTCCGGGCCTGGGCGATCTGGGAGTCAGCACCGCCGGCTGGGCCGATGCCATCTCCGCCGCCCAGGCCAACCGCCTGGTCGGCAACCAGCCAGGCGCAGCCGTCATCGAGAACCTGCTGGGCACGCTCACCCTGCGCGCCCGCGGGGATGCGGTGCTCGCGGTCTCCGGAGCCTGCGCCACCGTGAACATCACCCCGGTGGACGGCGACGACTTCCACGAATTCCGGCAGATCCCCATGGACACGCCCTTCGCGCTGCTCGACGGCGAGCTGCTCGCCCTCACCCCGAACGGCGCCGGACTGCGCAGCTACCTGGGCGTGCGCGGCGGGTTCGACGTCCCGCAGGTGCTGGGCTCCCGCTCCAGCGACTCGATGTCTGGCATCGGCCCCGCGCCACTGCGTGCTGGGCAGCTGCTGCCGGTCGGAGAAGTCTCCGGCCTGCAGGTGGTGGGCAACCCCGAGCCCTCGCCGCTGCCGGTGCCCGCCGAGCACGGCGTCTTCACGCTGCGCATCACCCCCGGCCCGCGCGAGGACTGGTTCGGCGCCCCGGGACTGGCCCGGCTGACCGGCCAGCTCTGGAAGGCCTCCGCGGATTCGAACCGCGTGGGCGTCCGGCTGGAATTGGGCCAGGACGACGCGCGGCCGCTGGAACGGGTGCGCGCGGGCGAGCTGGCTTCCGAGGGCGTGGCCCTGGGCTCGCTGCAGGTCCCGCCCTCCGGTCTTCCGGTGCTGTTCCTGGCCGACCACCCGGTCACCGGCGGCTACCCGGTGATCGCCGCGGTCGTCGACGAAGACCTGCCCGCCGCCGCCCAACTGCCCCCGGGCTCGCTGATCCGCTTTGAACTGACATCCCACCCCGGCACCCGCACTCCCGTGAAGGAATCCCGCGCATGAAAAAAGTACTGATCGCCAACCGCGGCGAGATCGCCGTCCGCATCGCCCGTGCCTGCACCGACGCCCAGCTGGTCTCGGTGGCCATCTACTCGGATCCGGATGCCGACGCCCTGCACGTGCGCCGCGCCGACGAGGCCTACGCGCTGAATGGCTCGCAGAGCGCCGACACCTATTTGGACATCGCCAAGATCATCGAAATCGGCACCCGCGCCGGCGCCGACGCGGTGCACCCGGGCTACGGCTTCCTGTCCGAAAACGCCGACTTCGCCCAGGCGGTCATCGATGCGGGCATGACCTGGATCGGCCCGTCCCCCGAAGCGATCCGGGCTTTGGGCAACAAGGTCACCGCCCGCGAGATCGCGGTGCGCGCCGGAGCCCCGCTGGTACCTGGCACCGACGGCCCGGTGGCCGACGCGGCCGAGGTGCGCGCCTTCGCCGAGCAGTTCGGCCTGCCGGTGGCCATCAAGGCCGCGTTCGGCGGTGGCGGACGCGGCATCAAGGTGGTCCGCGCGATGGAAGACATCGAGGCCTCCTACGAATCGGCGGTGCGCGAGGCCACCGCCGCCTTCGGCCGCGGCGAATGCTTCGTCGAGCGCTTCCTGGACAAGCCGCGCCACGTCGAGGCGCAGGTGCTGGCCGATGCACACGGCAACGCCGTGGTGGTCGGCACCCGCGACTGCTCGCTGCAGCGCCGCCACCAGAAGCTCGTCGAGGAGGCCCCGGCCCCCTTCCTCACCGACGAGCAGCGCGCCTCCATCCATTCCTCCGCCAAGGCGATCTGTCTGGAGGCAGGCTACGTGGGCGCCGGAACCGTTGAATACCTGGTGGCCCCGGACGGGCTGATCTCCTTCCTGGAAGTCAATACCCGCCTGCAGGTGGAGCACCCGATCACCGAGGAAACCACCGGCGTGGACCTGGTCGCCGAGCAGCTGCGCATCGCCGCCGGCGAGCCGCTGTCCTTCACCGAGGATCCGGCCCCGACCGGGCACAGCTTCGAGTTCCGCATCAACGCCGAGGACCCGGCGCGCGGTTTCCTGCCGGGCCCCGGACGCATCACCGGCTTCGAGGCTCCGACCGGCTCTGGCATCCGCGTGGATTCGGGAGTACGCACCAACTCGGTGGTCCCCTCCTACTACGATTCGCTGATGGCCAAGCTGATCGTCACCGGCGCCACCCGCGCGCAGGCGCTGCGCCGCGCGAAGCAGGCTCTGGATGAAATGGTCATCACCGGAGTGCCCTCGGTGCTTCCCTTCCACCGCGCCGTGGTGCGCAACGCCGAGTTCACCCGGGATGACGCCTACGGGGTCTACACCACGTGGATCGAGGCGGAGTTCGCCGAGGACCTCGCGTCCAGCCCGGAAATCGCCGCTGCCCAGCCGGGCGCCGAACGAGAGACCCTCACCATCGAAATCGAGGGCAAGGCCATGAACATCGGCCTGCCGGCCTCGCTGGTGGATTCCATCCGCCATGGCGGGCACGGGGCCACCATGGAAGCCGCCGCGGACAACGTCGAGGCCGCCGACAGCACAGCCACCCTGAACGCCCCGATGAACGGGAACCTGGTCAAGTGGGTGGCCGAGGACGGAGCCGTGGTCGCCGCCGGCGACACCGTGGCAGTGCTGGAAGCCATGAAAATGGAATCCAACGTCACCGCGCACGCCTCCGGCACCTTCACCCGGGGCGCGCAGACCCCGGGAACCATGATTTCCCGCGGGGAAGACATGGGGCGCATCGCTTAACGCTTTGCACTGCGTCCTTCAGGGTGAATTAGATTGGAAGCATGCTCGTGAATGACCTGATTCGTGATCTCCCGCTGGACGAGGAGGCAACCCACGCCCATACCGGCGCCTGGGTTGCCTCGGTGCTGCGCACCAAAATCGCCGAGGGGCAGCTGCGCCCGGGAACGAAGCTCTCCGAGCAGGCCCTGGCCCAGGCCCTGGGCGTCTCGCGCAACACGCTGCGCGAGGCATTCACCGTGCTGGGCAACGAGCTGATCATTACGCGCATCCCCAACCGCGGGGTGTTCGTCGCCTCCCCCGGCATCAACGACGTCAAGGAAATCTACGCGGTACGCCGCATGATCGAACCCGCAGCGCTGCACTGGGGTCCGAAGCTCAACGTGCCCGCCCTTGAACGGATCATCAAGAAGGCCCGCACTGCCCTGGCCTCCGGGAAGATCGAGGCGATGGCGACCGCCAACCAGCGCTTCCACGAGGAGGTTGTGCGCGCCAGCGGCAGCGCCCAGCTGCAGGAGCTGATGACCCGGGTGCTGGCCCAGATGCGATTGGTCTTCCACGCCATGAGCGATGCCCCTGATTTCCACTCGCACTACGTCGAGCTCAACGCATCGCTGGTCGACATGCTGCGCGACGGCGAGCGCGAGCAGGCCGCGACCGCGCTGCGCAACTACCTGGACGTCGCGGAAACCGAGCTGCTCTCCCATCTGGAGGAGCGGATGGACGCCGACGGCAACTAGCCCTGCCGGCACCGATTACGTTCAGGCGTTCTCGGGAGCCGCGAGCGCGGCCCCTGAGTCGATGCGCTCCAGCGCACGGGGCAGGTGCTTGCGCGAGTTCACGGCAACCACTGCAAGGGACAGCAGGCACAGGAGAACCGCGGCGCCCATGATCCACAGGCTGGAGACCCACTGGGCCACCAGGGCAATCACCGTGGGCGCCAGGAACCCGGCGTAGGCAAAGGTGTAGAAGAAGCCCGTCAGCAGGCCAAGCTCGTCCGGGCCCGCGGCGCGCTGCAGTTCAAGCAGCCCGCCCACCATCAACAGGCCGTTGCCGCAACCGAGCAGCACCGAAGCGCCCAGGCCGAGCGCCGGGCTGTTGAGCAGGATCGCCCCGATGATGGCCAGCATGCCGCCAAGCACCACTGCGACGCCCAGCAGCAGGGTGCGGGCGCTGTTGACGGTATCGACCCTGCGTCCCAGCGGCTGAATCAGCACCCCGCATCCCATGGTCAGCGCCACCGCCACGGTGGTGTAGGTATGGCGTGCCGCACCGCCCATGGCGGGAACCATCTCCGGAATCACCACGAAGCCCATGGTCGCCGCCGCGAACACCCACGGGGCGGCGGGCGCGATGACCGCCCAGAACCGTTTGCCGCCGCGCTGCTGCGCCGCACCGCCCGGTACTGGCCGGGTCTGGGTTCCGGGCGCCGTGGCTTGCGGGAGCTGGCGTTGCCTGGTTTCGGGGAGCTTGCGCAGCAGGATCAGGACCGGCAGGCACAACAGGATGTGCGTTGCGTAGGGAAGGACATCCGGCATCGGCGCCCACGCCACCAGCATTCCCCCGGCCACCGGGCCCAGGCAGAATCCGGTGGAGGTCAGCAGCGAGGCACGCCGGGCCCCGGATCCGGCCGTCGAGTTCGGGTCCCAGGGTGCTTGGGAGAGCTCCTTGACCCAGCTTGTTGCAGCCGCCATGCCCAGGCCGGTCGCCGTGCCGGCCAGCAGCCTGCCGGCGAACAGCGGCAAGGGACCGAGGTGCGAGAGCATCAAGGCAAGGCTCGCGGCAATGGAGATCAGCACCGCGATCATCGTGAGGCGTTTTCGTCCACGCAGGTCAGAGGCGCGCCCGCCGAGCAGCAGTGCCGGTACGAGTCCCAGCACGTAGATGCCCAGCAAGGAGGTCACCAGCACTTCCGAGAAGCCGTGGTCCTGCCGGTAATGCACCAGCAGCGCGACGTATTGGTTGGCTCCCCATCCCACCAGAAGCAGGCTCAGTGCTGCGGGGAACCAATATTTTGCCTGTTGCGCCATGGACCGATGTTTCTTTCACGTTCAAGAAGTGATGGCGACCAACTGTCCACCATTCACGCCAGTGTGTCATAATTCACAGCGCAATGACGGATTCATGACGCCGCTTCCACGCGCCCCAGCGGCACAGCTGGCAATCCGGCGTCCAGCGCTTGTCGATATGATCAAACCTGGGCTGGATATTTTCCCCTCCCAGGAGAAGAACAGCCGATACATTCCAGCGTCAGAGAGGTCGACAGATGCGCAGCGCACTCACGAGGCGGACCATCCAGCGCCACTCCGCCTTCCGCCCCGGGCGACAGGCGGCCTGATGACGGAGCAGACATCACCAGCCAAGGGCTCACGCACGGCGGTCTTCGCTCCCTTGAGCTCCGACACCCGCACCGCGCAGGTCGCCCAGCGGCTCACGGATGCCATCTTGCTGGGTGTGCTGGCACCCGGCGAGCGCCTGCCCACCGAAACGGATCTGGCCAAGAAGTTCGGTGTTGCCGTGGTGACGGCACGCGAAGCCTTGGCGGACATGCGCAAGGATGGTCTGCTGGAAACCCGCCGCGGCCGCGAAGGCGGTTCCTTCGTCCGCGCCGAAGCCCCCAATGCCTCCCAGCAGTTGATGACCTCCAGGCTGCGCGGCATCTCGCGCACCGAATTGCTCGATGCCGCGGTCTACCTCGACGTCATCACCAGCGGTGCGCTCGACCGGGCCACCCACGTGTGCACTTCGGCCGAAGCGAAAGCCCTGGAAGCCTGGCTCGACCGCGCGGATTTCTCAACCCCGGCCAACGCCGCCCGCGACCACGGAGGATTCCTGCTGGAACTGTGCGTGCTGTCCCAGTCCCCGCGGCTGGTCCGCGAGCAAATCGGCTTCCAAGCGCAGTACGGGCAGCTCATGTGGCTGGGTCTGCGCGATGAAGCGCTCGCCGGACGGATCGCAGAACTGGACCGAGCCATGGCGCAGGCCCTGGCATCACGCGATGCGGCGCCAGGCCGCGCCGCATGCCAGGAATCATTCACGCTGCTGTCCACCTGGCTCATCAGCCGCAAACAAGAACTGGAGGTGGCTTGATGGCCGTCGCAGCCGAGCTTGGAGAATGGTTCGAGCGGTATTTTGAACGTTTGGATGCGCTGCACACCCAGATCGCGCAGCTACCTGCCGAGCACTTGGGCGCCACCGTCCAGGATCTGGTGCGCCCATGGCTTCTGGATGATGCCAACGGCATCGTCGGCGCCGACTACATTGGCGAAAGCGCCGGGCAGATGCGGTTCGAATGGTGGCTGGCACCGATGCAGGACAATCCGCTGTTCGCTGCCGGTTCCGAAATCAATCGGCTGCAGCTGGAGCAGCGCGAGTACGCGGACTATGTTCGCGACTACCGCAGCCTTGAATGGTATTCGGTCCCCCACTCCTCGGGACGCCGGCATATCACCGGTCCGTTCGTCGATCACCTGTGCATCTGCGACTACGTGCTGACGCTGACTATTCCGGTCACCGGCAGCGCCGAAGGAATTGTCGGTTTGGATCTTCGGGTCAGGGATGTCGAACCCGCGCTCCAGCGCCTGCTGCTGGGCTTGGACGGGCCAGCCGCGCTGGTCTCCGCGCACGGCCGGGTGATCACTTCCTCTGATCCGCGGGACGGCTTGGGTGCCCTAATTGCCCCTGAATCCCTTGAAAATTCGGACGTGGTGACAGGTACGAGCCTGTTGGTGGTGCGCAGCCAAAATTAAACCTTCTATATAGAATCTTTAAGTGTTATTCTCGGTGTGTCACACTTCACACGCAGCTTCTGCGTACGCTCGCAACGAGGATTCCATGAATTCACAACACGATCTCCAAGACGGGAACCATCTGGCCGTCCTGGGCTATGAACAGTCCTTTGACCGTTCAATGTCCCTTTGGGCCAACTTCGCCCTGGGCTTTACCTATTTGTCTCCGCTGGTGGGCGTCTATTCGCTCTTCGCCCTGGCCATGGCCACCGGTGGTCCGCCTTCGGTCTTCTGGATCCTCATCGTGGCCGCGGGGCAGTTCCTGGTCTCGCTGGTCTTCGGCGAGGTGGTTTCGCAGTACCCGATCCACGGCGGCATCTACCCGTGGACCCGCAGGCTCTGGGGCAAGCGCTATGCCTGGATGGCAGCCTGGATCTACATCTGGGCCATGATCGTCACCATCACCTCGGTGGCCCAGTTCGGCTCCGGGTTCGTGGCCAGCACCTTCAATGTCGAGCTGACCGAGGCCACCACCTTCTGGTTCGCCACGGCCATGCTGCTCATCGCCCTGCTGCTGAACTTCTCCGGCACCAAGATGCTCGCGCGCATCGCCCGCATCGGCCTGGCCGCAGAGCTGATCGGCGTGATCGCCGTGGGCTTCTACCTGCTGGTCTTCAAGCGCGAGCAACCGTTCAGCGTTTTCTTCGACTCCATGGGTGTTGAGGGCGACGGGAGCTACGGCGTGGCCTTCATGGGCGCGGCGCTGGCCGGCCTGTTCCTCTTCTACGGCTTCGAGGCCTGCGGCGACGTCGCCGAAGAGGTCAGCAACCCAGCCCGGCGCATCCCCAAGGCCATGATGATGACCATCCTGGTCGGCGGCGTGTCGGCACTCATCTCGTTCACCGGCTACGTGCTGGCAGCCCCGAACCTCCAGGAAATCGTCAACGGCGAAGACGTGGACCCCATCCCGGCCATCCTGGAAGCTTCGCTGGGCGCCGTGGGCGCCAAGATCTTCCTGGTGGTTGCGTTGACCGCGTTCCTGTCCTGCGTGCTCTCGCTGCAAGCCGCCGCATCCCGGCTGATCTATTCCTTCGCCCGTGACGGCATGCTGCCGGGCCACCGCTGGCTCGCAAAGGTCTCCCCGCGCAACAAGGTGCCGTCCAATGCCCTGCTCGTGGCCTGCTGCATCCCGCTGCTGCTGTGCGTGTTCATCTACTTCGGGCCGGAGACCCTGCTGACCCAGATCACCGGCTTCGCCATTCTGGGCATCTACGTCGCCTTCCAGTCAGTGGTGCTGGCCGCCCTACGCCAGCGGCTTCGCGGCTGGAAGCCTGCAGGTCCGTTCTCGCTGGGCGCCGCCGGCATGCTGGTCAACATCCTGGCCCTGGCCTACGGCCTCTTCGCCATGGTGCTGCTCGCGGTCCCCGGTTCCAGCGGCGATGTCCTGGCCGACTGGATCGTCTTGATCGGGCTTGCAGTGGTGGCAGGAACCGGTGCGCTGTACCTGTTCATCGCCCGCCCCGATGCCAAGTCCGATGCGCCGAGCAATGACGCCATCGAAGTGGCCGAGAAGCTGCGCGCGGCCCAGCGCTCTGCCGCGCCGGTCGACTGATCGATACAGAACGCAAAGCCGCATGCGTCGCATCCCCGATGGGGTGCGCCGCCTGCGGCTTTGCTGCGTATTTGGAGCCTATGGCACCTGGTAGAACGTATCCTTCACGTCAGTGATCAGCATGTGCCCTGGCGCGTGGCCGATGGCCAAAGCCGGGCGCGATTCCATGACCGCCGCCTGCGGAGTGACGCCGCAGGCCCAGAACACCGGAATGCAGCCTTCCGGGATCTGCACGGCGTCGCCGAAGTCGGGTTTGCCCAGATCCGTGATGCCCAGCTCCTCCGGGTTGCCGATATGCACCGGCGCCCCGTGCACCGCTGGGTAGCGGGAGGTGATGCGCACCGCGTCGGCAACCTGCGAGGCCGGAATCGGCCGCATCGAAACCACCATGGGCCCGGACATGGATCCCGCCGAGACGCTGCGCCGCGTCGTCTTGTACATGGGCACGTTGACGTCCTGGTCGATGTGGGCCACGGAGATGCCTGCCTCGATGAGCGCCGCTTCGAAGGTGAAGGAGCACCCGACGATGAAGGTCACCAGATCCTCGCGCCAGTACTCGGCAAGATCCGTTGGCTCGGCGACCTTTTCGCCGTTCTCATACACCACGTACTTGGGGACGTCCGTGCGGATGTCGCCGCCAGCCAGCAGCTCATTGGACACCTGGCCCGCTTCCAGGACCCCGAGGATCGGGCAGGATTTGGGGTTGCGCTGGGCGAAGAGCAGCACCTCGAAGGCCAGTGCCTGCGGCACGATGATCAGGTTCGCCTGCGCGTAGCCGGCGCTGAAGCCCGCGGTGGGCACCACCTGTCCCTGTCGGAAGTACTCGCGCGCTTCGCGGGGGCTCAGGGCCGCCCGCTCGCTGATGCTCAGGTCTCGAACGTTTGCCATGGGTAATCCGCCTTAGGAATTCCACAGGGCCGAGAGCCCCGACAGGGAGTTGTAGCCGAGGAACACGGTCAGGAGCCAGGCCAGGGCGCCGATGAAGAGCAGGAACTTGGGGTACTTATAGCCGCCCATCAGGTCGCGGCGGCGCCAGGCCACCCAGAGCAGGACGGCCAGGCCGACCGGAAGGATCAGGCCGTTGAAGGCCCCGGCGAAGATCAACAGGGTCGCAGGAGCCTTGCCCAGGAAGACGTAGATCACGGCGCAGACGGCGATGAAGCCGACGGTGATCAGGTTGCGGGTGCGTTCGGGGGTGGTGCTCTTGGTGATGAACGAAACCGAAGTGTAGGCGGCGCCGATGACGCTGGTCAGCGCGGCGGCCCAGAGGATGATGCCGAAGGAGCGCAGGCCGATATCTCCTGCCGCGGCGCCGAATGCCTCGGCTGCCTTGTTGTCGCTGGTCAGTGCCACGCCGCCGGCAACGACGCCGAGGATTGCCAGAAAGAGCAGCACCCGCATGATGCCGGTGACGATGATGGCCAGCACCGAGGTCTTGGAGATCTCCTTGACGTGCTCGACGCCGGTGGTCCCGGAGTCCAGCATGCGGTGCGCGCCGGCATAGGTGATGTAGCCGCCGACCGTGCCGCCGATCAGGGTGGTGATGATCAGGAAGTCGACCTGCTCGGGAAGCACCACGTTGCGCAGCGCATCGCCCACCGGAGGCGCGGCGACGATCGCGACGTAAAGCATCAGCAGGATCATGATGGCGCCCAGCAGGACCACGATGCGGTCCAGCGCCATGCCCGCCTTCTTGGACAGGAAGATCAGGATCGCAATCACTGCGGAAATGGCACCGCCGATCTTGGCGTCCACACCCAGCATCGCGTTCAGGCCCAGGCCGGTGCCGGCGATGTTGCCGATGTTGAACACCATGCCGCCGATGAAGACCAAGGCGGCCAGCAGCCAGCCGACGCCGGGAAGGACCTTGTTGCCCAGCTCCTGGGCGCGCAGGCCGCTGACGCCGATCACGCGCCAGACGTTGAGCTGCACCGCAATGTCGACGAGGATCGATACGACGATGGCGAAGGCGAAGGCCGCACCGATTTGCACGGTGAACTCAGTGGTCTGGGTAATGAAACCAGGGCCGATGGCGCTGGTGGCCATGAGGAACATGGCGCCCAGCAGCGCTGTGCGCCGGGCTTTTGACGTAGCCTGAGGCTTCGAATCGGGAGTAGACATGATTTCATCCGTTGCGGTAGCGGTGACTGCTGTCACAGAACTAATGTAACGCACAAGACAATACAGGTTGTTGAACAATCTGGGCAAGTAGTTGTTGAACAATTTCTTTTCCGCTCACGCCTTGCTCAACGGCGGCGCCGAACACTGAGGTGGCTTGGCTGTCTACCTCAAGCAGGCTGCCATCACGCCGCAGTAGAACGCTGGCTTAGCGCTGGGAATACGCCGCCAAATGCATTCCCCGGCTCGGAACGTAGAAGTCCACCGCTTTTTGGCAAACGCCGAAAAGCGGTGGACTTCAGTGGAACAACTTTTGGATCAGGTCAGCTCTTGACCGTTTCCGGGGCGTCGTCGTCCTCGGCCTTTTCGAGGCTCGGTTGCACGTCCTTCCCTGTCAGCTCAGCAGGCTTCGGGCCACCGGCCTCGACCTGCGGCTGCTCGCCGGTGAATTCTGGCGCATTGTCGGTGTACCACTCGGTCAGCGCCGGATCCTCGCTGTCGAAGTCGGCACCTGCGCCGAGTTCCTCCGGAACCTGCGAGATCCCGAAGACGAAGTCGTCGCCGTGCTCGTCGATGCCCTGGCGGACGCCGCCCTTGATGGCTTCCACCGCATAGCGGCGGCGGATCATCAGCGGGTCGTTGCGCAGTTCAATGCCCCAGGAAATCATCACGCCGATCAGGATGATCGCGAACGGCAACGCGCAGGTGACCATGATCGACTGCAGCCCGGAGAGCGCATTGCGCCCGCCGGCCAGCAGCAGGAACATGGAGATCAGGCCCAAAGCCACGGCCCAGACGATGGTGACCGGCTTGGACGGCACCGGACGTCCGGACTGCGACATGGATCCCATGACGTTCGACGCGGAGTCCGCGGCGGTCACGAAGAACACCAGGATCGCCAGCAGGGCGACAATCCACATCACCGGGCTCATCGGCAGGTTGGACAACAAGTCGAACATGACGTTTTCGCCCGAACCCTGGATCTCGATGTCCTGGCCGTTGAGGTTCATCCAGATCGCGGACCCGCCGAAGACGGTGAACCACATCATGGAGATCGCCGAAGGAACAAGCATGACCACGGTGACGAACTGGCGCAGCGACCGGCCCTTGGAAATCTTGGCGATGAACATGCCCACGAACGGCGACCAGGAAATCCACCACGCCCAGTACAAGGTGGTGTAGGCGGTCAGGTATTCCTTCTCGACGGTGCCCTCGCTGGCGAAGACCGTGAGCATCTGCGGCAGGTTGTCGAAGAAGGCGATGACCGAGGCCGGAAGCAGGTCCAGGATGTACATGGTCGGTCCGGTGACCAGCACGAAGATCGCCATGAAAATGACCAGCGCCATGTTCGTGTTGGACAGCAGACGGATGCCCTTCTTGATGCCGGCCACCGCCGAAATGGTGAAGACGACGGTCAGCAGGCTGATCGCGACGACCACGAACCCGTTGCCCAGTTCCGCTCCGGTGACGATGCTCGTACCGGTGCGGATCTGCAGTGCGCCGATGCCCAGCGAGGTCGCGGTGCCGAACAAGGTCACCAGCACGGCGAAAACGTCGATGATCTTGCCCAGCACGCGGTTGTTGCCGTTTGGGAACACCGGTTCGAACAGGGAGGAGATCAGCGGCAGGCGCCCACGACGGTAGGAGACGTACGCCAGCGCGCCGCCGACCAAGGCGTAGATGCACCAGGCGAAGGTCGCCTGGTGGAGGAAGGAGTCGGTCATCGCCGGGAGCACCGCGTCGTTGGTGCCTGCCTGCGCATCGGTGGATGGCGGCGGAGTCTTGAAGTGGCTCAGCGGTTCCAGCGGGCCGTAGAAGATCAAGCCGATGCCCAGGCCCGCGGCGAACAGCATGGAGATCCACGACGTGGTGGAAAATTCGGGAGTGCTGTCATCCGCTCCGAGGCGGATCTTGCCGGTGGGCCCGTAGCCGACTACCAGCATGAACAGCACGATGCCCAGGACGATGACGTTGAACAGCCAGCCGAAGTGGGTGACGACCCAGATCTGCATGCCCACGCCGACTTCGTTCAAATTCGTCGGGGCAATGATGGCCCAGAGCAGTACCGCGAGGACGGCAACCAACGCGGAAATGAATACTCCGCGGCGGGTCGGGAACGTGGCTCCGGTGTCTTCAACGCTGATGCCGGGGATCAATCCCGGATGGATGCCGAAGGACGGTTCCTTGGCATGGCGCAGGGCTTTGAGCACGCGTTCACCCTTGCGTTCCCGGTGTTGTTTTGGGTCTTTTTCACTTCCCTTTTCGGTCGCTTTCGATCCCGTACCTGACGGGTGCGGACGTGGCGTGTGAGATTCCATAGCGTACAAGTTTACTATGAAAACCTTGAAATCCCGGGCTTTTTGGACCTCTCCCGGCTGGATTCAGGCATCTCGGGCAGCGATCCTGCCCCGTGATCACGGGCTGAAATGGGGATTCGCCAACCGCAGAAAAAAGATGCTTTTTGCTGGCGGGGCAGACAGTGTTTCGGCTGCCCCGGACCCGACTCCGGGGTTCCGGCTATGCGGCTTCACCGTACTCTTTCGCGTTTTTCCCGCGAACACTTCCACGGCTTTGACCCAAGCTCCGGCACCGCTCGCTGCCGAACATCATTTCCGAACCAATGACTGTACTGCAGCTGCGGGCGGCGCTCCCCCAGCTGCAGTGCTCGGTTAAGCACCGCGGGCCGTGCAGCCAGCGCGCAAAGCGTTGGCGGCACGGCCCGGAACGGCGCGATTGGTTCCTAGTGGAAGAAGTGGCGTGCACCGGTGAAGTACATGGTGATGCCTGCTTCGTTCGCGGCGGCGATGACTTCCTCATCGCGGACCGAGCCGCCCGGCTGGACAACTGCCTTGACGCCGGCGTCGATCAGGATCTGCAGGCCGTCGGCGAACGGGAAGAACGCATCCGAGGCGGCGACTGCGCCCACGGCGCGCTGCTCGGAGGCCGCGGTATCGGCGTTCTCCGCACCACCGGCTGCATCCGCACCGGATTCGACCTTCACACCCAGGGTGTTGGCGCGCTCCACTGCCAGCTTGCAGGAGTCCAGGCGGTTGACCTGGCCCATGCCGATGCCCACAGCGGCGCCGTCCTTGGCCAGCAGGATGGCGTTGGACTTCGCGGCGCGCACCGCGCGCCAGGCGAAGGCCAGGTCCGCCAGGGTGGCGTCGTCGGCGGCGTCGCCGGCGGCCAGGGTCCAGTTGGCTGGATCATCGCCGGCGGCGTCGATCTTGTCGCCGGCCTGGACCAGCATGCCGCCGGAGACCTGGCGCAGCTCGTTGCTGTTGCGGCCGTAGCCGTCCGGCAGGGCGAGCAGGCGGATGTTCTTCTTGGCCGAGAGGATCTCAACGGCTTCCGGCTCGAAGTCGGGTGCGATGACGACCTCGGTGAAGATGCCCTTCACGGTTTCTGCCATGGACTTGGTGACGGTGCGGTTGGCCGCGATGACGCCGCCGAAGGCCGACACCGGGTCGGTGGCGTGCGCCTTGCGGTGCGCGTCGGCAATCGGGTCTGCTGCGTCCTCGGAGGCCACCGCTACGCCGCACGGGTTGGCGTGCTTGATGACTGCCACGGCAGGCTTGTCGAAGTCGAAGGCCGCGCGCAGCGCAGCGTCGGCGTCCACGTAGTTGTTGTAGCTCATCGGCTTGCCGTGCAGCTGGTCCGCCTGGGCGATGCCGGCAGGGGCCGCCTCGTCCACGTACAGGGCGGCCTGCTGGTGCGGGTTCTCGCCGTAGCGCAGCACTGCGGCGCGCTGCAGGGCGACGCCGGAGTAGGCAGGCCAGTCGATGACGCCGTCGCCGTCCTCGTCGAGGAACTGGCTGGCGGTCCAGGTGGCGACCGCGGTGTCATAGGCGGCGGTGTGCGCGTAGGCCTTGGCGGCCAGGCGCTGGCGGGTCTTGAGCTCGAAGCCGCCGGCCGCGGCTGCCTCGATGACCTGCGGGTAGAAGCTCGGGTCGACCACGATGGACACGGCGGCGTGGTTCTTCGCGGCGGAGCGGACCATGGCCGGGCCTCCGATGTCGATCTGCTCGACAACCTCGTCCTGCGCGGCGCCGGAGGCGAGGGTCTGCACGAACGGGTACAGGTTCACGACCACCAGGTCGATCTGTCCGATGTTGCGCTCGGCCAGGGTGTCCATGTGCTCGGGCACGCGGCGGTCAGCCAGGATGCCGCCGTGGATGATGGGGTGCAGGGTCTTGACGCGGCCGTCGAGCATTTCCGGCGAACCGGTCACCTGCTCGACCTCGGTCACTGGGATGCCTGCGGCGGCGATCTTCTTGGCGGTGGAACCGGTGGAAATCAGCTGGACGCCTGCGTTGTGCAGTCCAGCGGCCAGTTCCTCCAAGCCGGTCTTGTCGTAGACGGAAATCAATGCGCGGCGGATAGCGACTTTGTCCAAGACGGTCTTACTCACGAAAATTTTCTCCCGGCGGTGAGAATGAATGGGGCGGGCGGCGAAAGGCCGCCGCCCCTATTCTAGCGAAATCTGCCGGTTGCCCCTCAGTTCGTGTCAGTGCCCCTGGACCAGATCACCCAGCTGCGGAAAATGCGTAGCCAGCTGCTGATCGGTCAGGCAAAGGCGCAGCAGCTTCTCCGCATGGTCCTCGTCGGCGACGTAGGACACCAGATCCACCGAGGTCCGTGCGTTCAACTCGTCGCGCAGCGAGTGGGCCACCGCCACCAGGCAGTGGTAATAGCGTTTGATGGTCGGTTCCCATCCCTCGCGGGATGCCTGGTCGGTCAGGGCCTGGGACCAGATGCCGGCCGCAGGTTCCTCGCACAGGTCGATGGAGGACCAGTGCCAGTCGCTGGGCTCCCACTTGTCCGAGTAGAAGCTCTCCGCGTCGTCTTCGTCCAGGTCCGCTTCGATGACCGCGAGCACCGTATCCAGGTCCTCGCCGTCGTCCGCGTCTTCCTCGTCCTCGGAGTCCTCATCGTGCTCCGAGTCCGAAATCACCAGTGAATCCTCGTCGGCAACCGGCGGCTCGGGTTCCAGGGTGTTGTGCTCGTCAGCGTCGGGGCGATCCTCGTAGTCATCCGGCTCATCCACGTCTTCGCCGCGTTCGACCAGTTGTTCCCGGGATTCGGCGGCCCGGTCGCGCGCCAGGGCCTGAACCGAGTTCAGGGCCAGCAACGGCATCGCAATGGCTTCGCTCTCTTCGGTGCTCACCCCGTGCAGGGCAATCGCATAAAAGGTCTGCTCCGGGTGTGCCTCAATTACTTCAGCCGCGTGTCGAAGGGCTGCAACCCGTATCGCCTCTTCGAGAGCGGTCCAATCTACTCCCATGTCCAGAGATTACTCCCTTACCCGAACTTGCAAAAGGCCTTGACGGCTTAGGCAATCAGACGTAAGGCGGGTACCCGCCGCGCGCGGATATCGGCTAAGCTTCGACGCGGTAGAAGCCACATCATCTGCACCGTGCGAAAGGTACACCACCGTGTCCACAGCCACCCTCCCCTCCGGCACCCATGTGGTGCAGGAGCTTCCGTTCAAGTGGAAGGTCCAGGGAACCATCTTCATCATCGGCGGGCTCGGCTTCATGTTCGACGCCTGGGACGTGACGCTCAACGGCGCGCTGATCCCGCTGGTCGCCCAGGAATGGGGGCTGGACCGGCCGACCGCGGCGCTGCTGGGAACCTCGAACCTGGTGGGCATGGCCATCGGCGCGTTCCTCTGGGGAGGCATCGCCGACCGCTACGGGCGCAAGAACGCCTTCAGCCTGACGCTGCTGATGTTCGCCCTATTCACCGTGCTCGGCGCCCTGTCGCCGAACTTCGGCTTCTTCGTGGCCTTCCGCTTCCTGGCCGGCGTGGGCCTGGGCGGCTGCATCCCGGTGGACTACGCGCTGGTCGGCGAATTCACCCCGGCCAGGTACCGCGGCCGCGTGCTGACCGCCATGGACGGCTGGTGGCCGGTCGGCGCCGCCCTGTCGTTCTTCGTCTCCGGCTGGGTCATGGCGACCTCCAACAACTGGCGGCTGATCCTCGTGGTGATGATCCTGCCGGCCTTCATGGTGTACGTGGTGCGCCGCTCCATCCCGGAATCCCCGCTGTATCTGGCGGCCAAGGGCCGTGAATCCGAGGCACGCGCGGTGATCGACCAGCTGGTGGCGCGCACCGGAGCTGCGCCGCGCGAGTACGTGATCGAGCAGGCCGAGCTTCCCAAGGCCCCGCGCTGGTGGGAGCAGGCTGCCTCGCTGTGGCGCCATTCGTGGAAGCTGACGGCCACCAGCTGGCTGCTCTTCGTGACCATCCTGCTGGTCTACTACCTGGCTCTGACCTGGCTTCCGACCATCCTGACCGAGGCGGGCATGGCGCAGTCAGCGTCCTTCTTCGCCACCGCGGTGATGGCGCTGATGGGCCTGATCGGCGTGGTCATCGCCGCGCTGCTGGTGGAGAAGATCGGGCGCAAGTGGCTGCTGGGCATCTTCGGCCCGCTCTCGGGCCTGGTGCTGGTTGTGGTGGCGCAGAGCCTTGATGTCCCGGCCACCGCCGTGGGCTGGATCCTGGTCTTCGGCGTGGTGGTCCAGGTGGCGATCCCGGTGCTCTACGCCTATGTCTCCGAGCTGTATCCCACCGAACTGCGGGCCAGCGGCTTCGGCTGGGCTTCGACCATGTCCCGTTTCGCCGCAGGTTTCGGTCCGCTGCTGTTCGCCGCGCTCTGGCCGGTTGTCGGCCTGTCCTGGCTGTTCGCCGGCGCCACCGCGCTGGTGCTGCTCGCAGTGCTGTTCATGGCGAAGTTCGCTCCGGAAACCCGCGGGCGGGAGCTGGGCTGAACGCCTCGGCTAGGGATTTCCGATGGCCGGATTGGGCAGCATGCCGTCGAGCATGATGCGGGTCAGCCGGTTGCCGATCCCGGGAGCGGCCTTGGCGAAGGCGCGCGGCAGCGGCCTAGTGGCCAGTCCGATGCCGGTGATCAGCTCGTTGCCGGTGAGGTCCTGGCGGACCAGGTCGGCCGCTTTGGCCAGTTCCAGGGCCTGGCTGACCACCCGCGCGGTGTCCCGCTGAGGCTGCATGATCCGCTCGCCGATGGTCTGCGGGAGCTGCAGGCTCAGCGATTCGCTGAGCGCACCCAGGTTCAGTCCCACCAGGGCGTCCAGGAATTCCTGCCAAGCCTGGTTCTCGCCCCGGGCCAGGCCGGCGGCGGCGCGCTCGGCGGCCTGCCGGACGTCCTGGAGCATGTCCAGGGTGACTTCCTCAACAAGTTCGGGGCGTGCGGCGAAGTTCCGGTACAGCGTGCCGATACCGACGTCGCTGGCTTCGGCGATTGATTCCATGGCCACATTGGCGCCATGGGTTGCAAAGAGTTCACGAGCCGTGCGGAGAATTTGCTTACGTCGTCGTAGTGCATCTGAGCGCATGCGTTTCCCCACCTTTCACAGTTTCCAGGGTGCCCGGGGCAACTTTCCTGCCCCGCAACGTTCTAACGGTAGTCGTTGATGGGAGATCTGACGAAGTGGAAGCGATCATTCCATTCTGGGAGGCATTCAGTGTAGTTCCAGAACTTGGGCATCTGCTGGGCTTCATCCGGATCTGCGCTGAAAAGACGCCTGTTTTCGCCTGCCCCATCTCGATTTGTCGAACTCAGAAGGCTTCACGCGCGGTCGATAGGATTCCGGCCAACACCATGCGAAGGCCGCGAAGCTGGTACGGCCCGATCCTGCGGGAGACCGCGGGGCGCGCTTCCCGCGCGCAGGGAACTGCCAGCTTGCGCCCGCGGCCAGGGGGAGTTGCACCAGCTCGCGCCCCGGTTTTTTCGGTAGTGTGGCCAGTGAGCTGTACCGAAGCAGGTCCCACCCTTGAAAGGTCTTCATGCACGACGACACTTCGCTGACCATCGGACGAGTCAAGCGCGTACTAGACGAACGAATTCGTCCGGCCATCTACTCGGAAAGCATTCCGCTGCAGGTGTCGTGGCACGAACTGCCCGGTGAACCGGTGACGCCGGCCGAGGGCCTGGCGCTGGAGTACACCCCGGCCTCGGTCGGCACCCCGTGGGGCGCGGCTTGGGGCACCACCTGGTTCCACCTCCAGGGCCAGGTTCCCGCCTCCTGGGCCGGGCGCCGCGTCGAGGCGGTCATTGACCTGGGCTTCGATATCAACATGACCGGCTTCCAGTGCGAAGGGCTGATCTACCGCCCGGACGGCATCACCATCAAGGCACTGAACCCGCGCAACCAATGGGTGCCGGTCGCCGCGGCCGCCGAGGGCGGCGAAGTGGTGGACCTGTACATGGAAGCGGCCTCCAACCCGGTGCTGCTGGACTACCATCCCTTCCTGCCCACCGAGCAGGGCGACATCCTCACTTCCTCCTCGCGCCGGCTCTACACGCTGCGCCGCCTGGATTTGGCGGTCTTCGAACCGGTGGTGCACGATTTGGCCCTGGACTTGGAGGTGCTCTTCGACCTGCAGGAGCAGCTGCCCGACGGCCCGCGCCGCTTCCAGATCCTTCAAGCCATGGACAATGCCCTGGACGTGCTGGACCTGCAGCGCGTCCCGCAGACCGCGCAGGACGCCCGCGACAAGCTGGCGGCTGTGCTCGCCGCCCCGGCCGAGCACAGCGCCCACCGGATCTCCGCCATCGGGCACTCGCACATCGATTCGGCCTGGCTGTGGCCGCTGCGCGAAACCATCCGCAAGGTCTCGCGCACCTGCTCCTCCATGGTGGAGCTGCTGGAGACCGAGGAGGAATTCCTCTACGGCATGTCCAGCGCCCAGCAGTACAAGTGGCTGAAGACCCACCGCCCCGAGGTCTGGGACCGGGTCAAGCGCCAGGTGGCCGAGGGCCGCTTCCTGCCGCTGGGCGGCATGTGGGTGGAATCCGACACCGTGATGCCCTCGGGCGAATCCCTGGTGCGCCAGTTCCTCTACGGCCAGAACTTCTTCCGCGAGGAATTCGGCATCACTTCCAAGGGCGTCTGGCTGCCTGACTCCTTCGGCTACTCCCCCGCCCTGCCGCAGCTGATGCGCCGCGCCGGCTTCGAGTGGTTCTTCACCCAGAAGATCTCCTGGAACCAGCAGAACAAGTTCCCGCACCACACCTTCGACTGGGAGGGCATCGACGGCTCGCGCATGTTCAGCCACTTCCCGTCCATGGACACCTACAACTCCCAGCTCTCGGGCGAGGAAGTGGCCAAGGCCGCCCGCCAGTTCCGCGAAGCGCGGGTCACGAACAATTCGATCGCCCCGGTGGGCTGGGGCGACGGCGGCGGCGGCACCACCCGGGAGATGACCGGCAAGGCCAAGCGCCTGGCCAACCTGGAAGGCAGCGCCACGGTGGCCTGGGAGCATCCCAACGACTTCTTCGACCGCGCCAAGGCCGAGCTGCCCAACCCGCCGGTGTGGGTGGGCGAGCTCTACCTGGAGCTGCACCGCGCCACCCTGACCAGCCAGCACCAGACCAAGCAGGGCAACCGCCGCACCGAGCAGCTGCTGGTCGAGGCCGAGCTGTGGGCCGCCACCGCTGCGGTGTACACCGGCGAGCCCTACCCCTACGAGCAGCTCGACGAGCTGTGGGAGACGGTGCTGCTGCACCAGTTCCACGACATCCTGCCAGGCACCTCCATCGCCTGGGTGCACCGCGAGGTGGTGGCCCGCTACGCCGAGGCCATCACCCAGGCCCGGGCCTTGATCGCCCGCGCCCAGCAGGTGCTGGCCGGATCCGGCGGCCTGCAATTGGAGTTCAATGCCGCGGCCTACACCCGCCACGGGGTGTCTTTCGGCGCGGCCCGCGAGCTGGAGCCCGCCACGGCGCAGCCGGTGCGGGCCGAAGCCCTGGACGGCGGATACGTGCTGGGCAACGAGCTGGTGCGCGTGGTCATCAACTCCGAAGGCCTGATCACCTCCGCCGTGGACCTGGCCACCGGCCGCGAAACCATTGCCGAGGGCAAGGAAGCCAACCTGCTGCAGCTGCACCAGGACTTCCCGAACATGTGGGATGCCTGGGACGTGGACAAGTACTACCGCAACCAGGTCACCGACCTGCGTTCGGCGGACAGCCTGCAGCTCTCCGAAACCGGGGGCACTGCCACCGTGACGGTGACCCGCAGCTTTTCCAACTCCACGGTGGTCCAGGAACTGTCGCTGGCTCCCGGGGAGCGCACCGTGCAGATCTCCCAGAGCACCGACTGGCACGAGGCGGAGAAGTTCCTCAAGGTCGCCTTCCCGCTGGATATCCGCGCCGAGCAGACGATCGCTGAAACGCAGTTCGGCTACCACCAGCGCCCCACCCACGTGAACACCAGCTGGGAGGCGGCGAAGTTCGAAACCTCGATGCACCGCTTCGTGCTGGCCCAGGAACCCGGTTTCGGCGCCGCGCTGGTCAACGACTCGATCTACGGGTTCGACGTCACCCGCGACGCCGAGGACGCCCGGGTCACCACCACCGTGCGGCTCTCGCTGCTGCGCGCCCCGCGCTTCCCGGATCCGCAGACGGACCAGGGGCTGCAGACCCACCGCTACGGGCTGGTCATCGGCGCGGACATCGCCAGCGCCACCGAAGCCGGCGCGCTGCTGAACAGCGCGCAAACCGTGCGCTCCGGCGCCCGCGAGGTCGAGCCGCTGGTGGCGCTCTCCGGCGACGGCCTGGTGGTCTCCAGCGTGAAGCTGGCCGCCGACCGCTCCGGGGACCTGGTGGTGCGGGTGTATGAATCGCTGGGACGCCGCGCCTCCGGCGCGCTGAGCCTCAACCGCCCGGTGGCATCGGCCGCCACGGCGAGCCTGCTGGAGGATCCGCTGGAGCCGGTGGAAGTGAACGAAAATTCTGTTCAGCTCAAGCTCGGAGCCTTCGAGGTGCGCACGCTGCGCTTTACCCTGGCCTGATCCACCAGCCGCGCCTGACCCAGCAGCTAGGTCCCATTAACCCGTGATGGCGGGGCAGTTCTTTGCGAACCGCCCCGCCATCAAGGGTTTTGCTGGTTGACCGTCCGTCACCACGGGGACGGTTCGTAGTCCTTGAGGAAGCAGCCGTAGAGGTCGATGCCGCGCTCGCCGTCAACGATGGGCTGGTAGACGCGGGCGGCGCCGTCGATCAGGTCCAGCGGGGCGTGCCAGCCCTCGGCGACCATCCGCACCTTCGAATCGTGCGGACGCTCGTCGGTGATCCACCCGGTGTCCACCGCGGACATCAGGATCCGGTCGGTTTTGAGCATTTCCTCGGCGCTGGTGCGCGTGAGCATGTTCAGCGAGGCCTTGGCCATGTTGGTGTGAGGGTGCCCGGCGCCCTTGTAGCGGCGGGAGAACTGCCCCTCCATGGCGGAGACGTTCACGATGTACTTGCGGCGCGCCTCGGAGGCGGCCAGCGCCGGGCGCAGCCGGGAGGCCAGCAGGAACGGCGCGGTGACGTTGCACAGCTGCACTTCCAGCATCTCCAGCGCATCCACGTCGCCCAGGATCTGCGTCCAGGAATTCTCGGTGACCACGTCAGGCACCAGACCGCCGGCGTCGATGGCGGTGCCCGCGGCGATGCGCTCCAGCGAGGCGGAGCCGGCGGTCATCGCCAGGTCCGCGAGCTGCTGCGCATCGTAGCTGCCCAGCGTGCTCGGGGCCAGCAGCGCCGAGTCCTCCAGGCGGAAGGCGCTGGCCAGGGCGCGGGGGTGCTCGGCCGGCGGGTTCGCTTCTCCCCACAGCTCCGGGCCGCCCTGCCCGAAGGCCAGTTCCCCGGCCAGCGGCTGCTGCTCTGATTCGATCAGGTGCTGGTAGGAGTTCGCCGTGCGGCGCACGGTCTGGGCGGCGTTGTTGATCAGGATGTCCAGCGGGCCCTCGGCCGCGACGCGGTCGGCCAGCGAGATCACCTGGGCGGGGTCGCGCAGGTCGATGCCCACGATGCGCAGCCGGTGCAGCCAGTCCGCGCTGTCCTCCAGCGCCGCGAAGCGCCGGGCCGCGTCCTTGGGGAAGCGGGTGGTGATGGTGGTGTGGGCGCCGTCGCGCAGCAGGCGCAGGGCGATGTGCATGCCGATCTTGGCCCGTCCCCCGGTGAGCAGCGCGCGCTTGCCGGTCAGGTCCGCGCGGGCGTCGCGGCGTTCGCGGCCTGCGGCGGCGCAGTCGGGGCACAGGTAGTGGTGGAAGGCGTCCACCGTGGTGTAGCGCTGCTTGCAGATGTAGCAGCCGCGCGGCTTGCGGAATTCCCCGGCGCTCTGTTCCAGGGTCGGAGTGCTCAGATCCAGGCCCAGGGTCTCGTCGTCCAGCCGCTGCGGGGAGCCGGTGGCGGTGCGCTCGATCAGCGCGCGGTCCGCGGCGCTGATCTCGGCGCGCTTCTGGGACTTGCGGTAGCGCTTGGCGGCCTTGAACATGTTGCTGGTCGCGCGGCGCACGGCGATATGCCGTTCGTCCTCGGAGTCCAGCTGGTGCACCACGGAGAGCACCTTCAGCGCGGTGGCCAGTTCCTCGGCGGTGAAAAGTTCGGGGTCGCCGGCCGCGGCCGGGGAAGTGTGTTCGGTCATCTCAGTCTCGTTAGGGTGCGGCCGGCGGGCGGCGGCTACTTGGCGGCCAGGTCCGCCAGGGTGGCGATGAGCAGGCGGCGTTCGACCACCTTGATGCGCTCGTGCAGGGTCTCTTCGGTGTCGGTGTCCAGAATGGCCACGGCTTCCTGGCGCAGGATCGGGCCGGTGTCCACGCCGGCGTCCGCGATGTGCACGGTGCAGCCGGTCACCTTCACGCCGTAGGCCATGGCATCACGCACGCCGTGGGCGCCGGGGAAGGACGGCAGCAGGGCCGGGTGGGTGTTGATGTAGGTGCCGTCGAAGGCGTTGATGAATTCCTCGCCCACGATGCGCATGAAACCGGAGGACACCACGTAGTCCGGGGCGTAGGACAGGCACTTTTCGGTCAGCGCGTGGTTCCACTCGCCGCGGTCCGCGAAGTCCTTGAAGTTCACCACGAAGGTCTCGATGCCGGCGGCCGCCGAACGCTGAACCCCGTAGGTGCCGTGCTTGTCGGCGCCCACCGCCGCGATCTGCACATCTGCCAGTTCGCCGCTGGCGACCGCGTCGATGACTGCCTGGAGATTCGAACCGGTGCCGGACACCAAAACCACAATACGCATAGCTTCCATTCTACGGTTGGCGGCAAGCCTGCACCGACCCGGTGCCTGCTGCGGCCTTCGAACTTCGTCACATCGAACCGGCCCCCTGTCCATGGGCCCGGCCCAGGCCTAGACTGAATTTCCGGCCGAGCAACCAAGGAGTGGACCATGAGCCAGATCGTCCCGGATGACAAGGACTGGACCTTCGTCCTGCATGAAGTGTGCCCCGAGTGCGGTGTCGACGTGCGCACCCTGTCGGTGCAGGAAACCGTGGCACAGGTGCCGCAGGTGGTCAAGCGCTACCAGTCGGTGCTGGAGCGTCCGGGGGCCGCGACCCGCCGCAACCCCGCCCGCTGGAGCGACCAGGAGTACGTGGTGCACGTGGCCGAGATGCTGGAAGTCATGCTCGGGCGCCTCGATTTGATGCTGGAGCAGGCCGACCCGGGCTTTCCGAACTGGGACCAGGATGTTGCCGCCGAGCAGGGCCACTACAACACGCTGAGCCCGGAACAGGCGTCGCAGAAGCTGCGCGCGGCGGCCGAGGCCTATGCCGCCAAGCTTGAAAGCATCAGTCCGGAGAAATATTCCCGCAGGGGCATACGCTCAAATGGCGCCGCGTTTACGGTGGAAACACTGAACCAGTATGCCTGGCATGACGTGGTGCACCACCTCTGGGATCTGGACGCCTGAACCGATGCGCCGCCGGCGCTAGCCTTCGAGCACCGGGTCGGTTTCGAACAGCGGGGCGATCAGGTAGCCGATGGCGGTGCCCAGGCCGATCTGCAGGGCCAGCGCCCCGGCGGTCACCCAGGCGTGCGGGCCGATCTCGGTCAGCCGGCCGATGGCCAGCGAGCCGGAGGACAGCCACGAACCGGCCAGCGACATCAGGCCGGCCACGATACCGGTGAACACGGCCAGGCAGGCGGTGGAGGCGCCCAGCGCCAGCGCGTTGAACGGGATGCGGCGGGCGAACCAGTCTTCCAGGTGATTCTCCCCCACACGCAGGAAGTACCAGCCGGCCAGGATGCCTGCCAGCACCGGGATCAGCAGGTAGAGCCACTGGTTGGCCGGCTCGCCGGAAGGCAGCGCCGCCAGCACCGGGATCGAGGGCAGCGGGCCGACGGTGGTTTCCAGCGTGGACAGCGTGCTGCCCGCACCCAGGCTGAACCCGCCGCCGCTGATCCAGGAGAGCACCCAGAACACCGCGTTGGGGATCAGTGCCAGCTGCAGCAGGGTCAGTGCGGCGGACCCGATGGGCCCGGGGCGCAGTTCCTGGTAGACGTTGGCGACCTCGGTCCAGTGCAGCCCCAGGGTGATGGTCAGCAGGATGCCGGAGATGCCCACGGCGGCCACGTAGCCCATGAAGCCGGAGACGATCACATGCCATACGTAGGAGCCGGCCCAGCGGCGGTGCGGAGAGACGCTATGCAGGTAGGCGGCGGTGTCCATGCCGAACAGCCGGCCCCAGGAGCCGGCCTCGCGGCGGGCGCCGATGATCAGGCCCAGCGAGGCGATGATCAGCGGGATGAAGGTGGCGGCCAGAATATTGACCCGGCCGTAGTCGTTCGCGACCAGGAAGCCGACGCCGGTGCCGATGGCCCCGTAGGCCAGGATGGCACCGAGCAGGCCCTGCCAGAGCTGGTCGGTGTAGGAGGCGCGGGCGATGCGGCGCCCGGCGCGCAGGCAGAAGAGGAAGGGCAGCAGGCTCAGCCCCAGCGGCATCAGCGTCAGCCAGCCGGTGACCGAGCTCGGATCCGTCTCGGGCCCCAAGTTGAAGACCTCGATGGGCACACCGTGGATGAGCAGCCAGACGAACCCGGCGAACTGCAGGATCACTTCGAAGGAGTCCTCCAGGAAGCCGCCGCTGAAGTAGACAGCGACCAGCGGCAGGGCAATCAGCGCCAGGGCGAACACGACCGATTGCAGCATCTCGAAGACTCCCTGCAGGGCAAGGGGCATCGGCCAGCCGTTGCGCAGGCGCAACATCACTGCCTTCATGGGTTTCTTTTCGCGGCTCATCATCTTCCATGGTGCCACCATCGGCGCCGACCGATCATGATCGACGCGCAATGATGGCACCTTGGGTAAGGCAGATCGCCTGGGTCAGTAGCTGTCAGGCGTTGCGCCCGAGGCCTCGGCCCGGTAGCTGGCGGCCAGCGCCTCGGTGGAGCGGGCCAGCAGCGCCACATCCGCGCCGACGCCCACGTACTGGGCCCCGGCTTCGATGTACTTGCGCGCGGTGGCCGCATCGAAGGCGTTCACGCCCACGTACCTGCCGGCGGCGCGGGCCGCGGCAATGGACTTCATCACGCCGGCGACCACCTCGGGGTGGTTCTGCTGGCCGATCACTCCCATGGAGGCCGCGAGGTCCGAAGGCCCGATGAAGATGCCGTCCAGGCCCGCGGTGGCCACGATCGCCTCGACGTTCTCCACCGCTTCGGCGGATTCGATCTGCACCATGACGGTGATGGTCTCCCCGGCCCGGTTCAGGTAGTCGGGGATGCGGTTCCAGCGGGCCGAGCGGGCCAGCGCCGAGCCGACCCCGCGCACGCCGGCCGGCGGATAGTTGCAGGCCGCGACAGCGTTGGCCGCCTGCTGCGCGTCATTGACCATCGGGATGATCAGCGACTGCACCCCCAGATCCAGGTACTGCTTGATGACCACCGGGTCGTTCACCGGCGGGCGCACCACGGGCACCACCGGGTAGCCGCGCACCGCCTGCAGCTGGGCCAGGATGCTGCCCAGGTCGTTGGGCGAGTGCTCGCCGTCGATGAACAGCCAGTCGAAGCCGGCGCCGGCGCAGATCTCTGCGACCAGCGGGGAGCCCGAGCAGACCCACACCCCCGACAGGGCGTGGTCGGCGTCCTTGAGCGCGTCCTTCAGCGAGGCATCGGGTTCTACTCGAAATGGCATGTCACGGTTCCCAGCGGTCCGTAGTCGGCGAAAACGGTGTCGTTTTCGTAGACCCACATCGGACGGGTGAAGGATCCGGCGAGGATGATCTCGCCGGCGTTGAGCTTATCGCCGTGGGCGGCGATCTTGTTGGCCAGCCAGTACACGCCGGCGGCCGGATGGTTCAGCACGCCGGCGGCGACGCCGGTTTCCTCCACGGTCTGGTTCTTGAACAGGATGCCTGAGACCCAGCGCAGGTCCACAACTTCCGGACGCACCGGATTGCCGCCGATGACCATGGCGCCCATCGCCGCGTTGTCGGAGATGGTGTCCACGATGGTGCGGCCTTCCATCTCGATGCGCGAATCGAGGATCTCCAGGGCGGGGATGACGTATTCGGTGGCTTCCAGCACGTCGAAGATGTTCGCGTTCGGGCCCTTGATGTCCTTCTTGAGCTTGAACGCCAGTTCCATTTCGATGCGCGGGTGGGTGTACTGGTCCCACTTCACGGTGCACCCGGAGTCCAGGACCATGTCGTCGAAGATGATGCCGTAGTCCGGCTCGGTGATGCCGGTGGCCATCTGCATGGCGCGGGAGGTCAGGCCGATCTTGCGGCCTGCCAGCACACGGCCGTTGGCCTCGGAGCGCTGGCGCCAGAGGTTCTGCACCCGATAGGAGTCCTCGACGGTCATTTCCGGGTAGCGGGCAGTCAGGCGGGGCACCGGGGTACGCGTGACTCCTGCTTGGACCAGTTCATCGGCGATTGCCGTGATTGTTTCCTCGGATAGCATCGACTGCTACACCTTTCACTGGTAGTACAAAGCTGCGCGGGCACCGCCGAACGCCGTCGCGTCGCTGCTCGGCCCACAATCCTTGATGTTATCGGTGTTCAGCAGGCATGGCACATCGTACTAACATTTTCTCCCTGCCCTCGACGAATCCGGTCGAGATGCCGGCAGGCATGGAAAATCCCGCGGGGCACCGGGCTTGGAGCTCGGCGCCCCGCGGGATTCGCGGGTTTCGGGGCTTGCCTAGCTGGCCCCGGAGCGGACGTTGGCCAGCAGCGCTTCGAAGGGCAGGGAGGTCATCTCGTCGTTGGGGTCGGCGGTTTCGCTGACCGACGGGGCGATGGACCGGGTGTCACCCAGCTCGGCGTCGGGCTTCAGCTCCCCGTCGGAGGCCGCCAGGGCCATGGCCACCTCGCGGGCCACGCGCTGCGCGCGGTCGGACAGGGTGCCTGAGATGCCCTGGCCGCCGAAGTCCTCCGAGGCGGCGAAGACCGTGGTGGGCATGACCTGCGCGCGCAGGTAGGCGAAGATCGGCCGCATGGCGTAGTCGATGGCCAGCTGATGGCGCTGGGTGCCCGCGGTGGCGGCGAGCACTACCGGCTTGCCGCTGAGCGACTTGGGATCCAGGATGTCCAGGAAGGACTTGAACAGGCCGGATACCGAGGCGGTGAAGACCGGCGTCACGGCCACCAGCACGTCGGCGCCGACCACCGCGTCGATGATCCGTTGCAGGGTTGGCGCGGCGAATCCGGTGAGCATGTTGTTGGTGATGTCGCTGGCGTGCTCGCGCAACTCGATGTTGGCCACGTCGGCCTGCACGCCGGCGAGCGCCAGCTGCCCGGCGATGGATTCGCCCAGCTGGCGTCCCAGCAGCGAGGAACTCGACGGGCTTCCCAGGCCACCACTGATCACCACAACGGACTTGCTCACGTTCACGCCTTTCCCGAGGTTTAGATGCGTATGCATGTAACAACCCGCAACGTTGGAGATCTATTCCCGAGGCCCGAAAAGACTGACTGCCCGTGCGCGAAAACTGCGAATTTCATTATTGTGACGAGCGAAACGATATTGATACTCTTGTCTCCATGAGCAAAGACCAGCATGGAACCAATCAGCGTGACATCGAGTCGGGGGTCCGCACCGACTTCCACAACACGATGTCCTACGGCAGCTACCTCGACCTGGAGCGGATCCTCTCCGCGCAGCATCCGGTCAGCGTGCCGGAGCACCACGACGAGATGCTGTTCATCATCCAGCACCAGACCTCGGAGTTGTGGCTCAAGCTCATGCTCCACGAGCTAGTCGAGGCGCGCCGCCTGCTGGGCGCCGACGACATCGGCAAGGCACTGAAGTGCCTTGCCCGCGTCAAGCACATCCAGAAGACGCTGACCGAGCAGTGGTCAGTGCTGGCGACGCTCACCCCGCGCGAGTATGCGCAGTTCCGCGGCTTCCTCGGATCCTCCTCGGGATTCCAGTCCTTCCAGTACCGCGCGGTGGAATTCATCCTCGGCAACAAGCACGCCGGAATGCTCAAGGTCCACGAAGCGGATCCCAAGGCGCACGAGCTGCTCAGCAACCTGCTGAACGAGCCGACCCTCTACGACGTGTTCCTCGCGGCGCTGGCCCGCCACGGCTACGACATCCCGGCAGAGGTGCTCGAACGCGATGTCACCAAGCCGTGGACCTTCCAGGAATCGCTGATCCCGGTCTACAAGGACATCTACGAATCCGAGGACACCTTGTGGAGCCTCTACCAGGCCTGCGAGGACCTGGTGGACGTCGAGGACAACTTCCAGGCCTGGCGCTTCCGCCACCTGCGTGTGGTGCAGCGCACCATCGGCTTCAAGCGCGGCACCGGTGGCTCATCGGGCGTCGACTTCCTCAAGCGCGCCCTGGACCTGACGTTCTTCCCCGAGCTGTTTGCGGTGCGCACCGAAATTGGCAGCTAGCACACAGCTCGTCGCCTTCACCCTGGATGATTTCGAGGCGCGTACCGGCAGCGCCGCCTCCATCATCCGCACCATCGCGGGCCTGTACCTGCGCCATGAAGCCGCTCCGGTAGCCCGCACCAAGATCCTGGCGCTGGCCACGGCCGCCGAGGTCTCGGCCCCGACCGCGCAGACGGCGATTTCGCGGCTGGCGGACCGCGGCGTGCTGGAGGCCGCCGGGACCTCCAGCCTGCAGGTCACCGCCGCGGCCCACGCGATGTTCGCCCGGGGCGACCGCCGGATCTTCACGCCACGCCAAATGGCGGACGAAGAACTATGGTGCCTGGTGGCCTATTCGCTGCCGGAGACCATGAGACCCCTGCGGCACCAGGTGCGCAAGCACTTCCTGCAGCTCGGCGGCGGCCTGGTCAATGCCGGGCTGTGGATCTTCCCCGGCTACCTGCGCGAGGAAGTGCTCCAGGTCCTCGGCGCGCTGGAGGTCCGCTCCTACGCCACCGTCTTCACCACGCAGACCCCGGACTTCCCCGAGGGCGCCATGCAGGCCGCACGGCAGTGGTGGGACCTCGGCCGGCTGGAATCGATGCATTCAACCTTCCTGGAGAGCACCGCCGCGCTGGACGCGCAGCCAGCCTCGCCGGCCGCCGCCTACCGCGGCTACGTGGCCATGGTCGACGCCTGGCGGGCGCTGCCCTACCTCGATCCCGGACTGCCTGATGCCATGCTGCCTGGCAACTGGCCCGGCCGGCCCAGCCGCGAACGTTTCCTCGCCCTGTCCCGGGCCTATGGACCCGGCGCGCGGCATTTCGCCACGGCCCTCCTCAAAGGCTAGGCCCACGCGGGCTGGTCCGTGCCGTAGCGCGTCGGCGCCTGCGGGTAGTCCAGCTGCGCGCCATTGAGCTCGAAGGGCGGCAGCGCGTAGTCGAGCATGCCGTAGCCGCTCTCCCGGCGGGCGGTCGCTGGGGTTCCGAGCTCCACTGCCGGGGCGGCGGGGCGGCCGAAGTCGAACAGGGCCTGCGCGGTCCTGGCCAGCGAAAACCGCACGGTCCCGGTCCGCTGCCGCTCGGTGCGGGCCCGAAGCAAGGCGATCACCGCGGCCGCAATACCGTATCCGGCGGCGTAATCCAGCCCCTGAACCGGAAGAGCTCCGGGTTTCCCGCCCGGTGTCCGGTACGCGTCCGCGATGCCGGTGGCAGCCTGCACGATGCTGTCGAACCCGCGGCGGGATGCCCACGGACCTGCGAAGCCCCAAGCGCACAGCTGGGCGATGACTAGTTGCGGGTAGCGCTCCCGCAGGCTCTCGGCGGACAGTCCGAGCGTTTCCAAGGCCCCGGGCCGGTATCCCAGGATCACCGCATCCGCCTGCGCCAGCAGCTCGTGGACTGCCGCCAGCCCCGGCACCGTGGCAAGGTCCAGCACCGTGCTGCGCTTCGCGAATCCTGTGTCGATGTGCTGGTCGGGAAGTTCCGGGATCCGGGGTCCGTCCACGCGCAGCACCTGCGCGCCCAGCAGTGCCAGCGTCCGGGACGCCGTGGGACCGGCGATGACCCGGGTGAAGTCCAGGATTTTCAGTCCTTCCAGGGGCAGCCGGGACTCCGGATGGAACCGCCACACGCCGGTCTCGGGCATTGCGGACAACTCGAACTGCGCCCAGGGTCCTGCCGCTGCCGGCTGCGCTTGCGGTTCGTCGAGCCATTGCTTGCGGCTGCGTACCGCGGCGGCGATGCCTCCGGCGGCCACGATGCGTTCTTGGGCTTCGAAGGCCTCGGACTGCGCGAACGCGGTAGCCAGCTGCTCAGGGCCGCTGGCATTCATCGCATCCAACAGCGCACGTTCATGGTGCGGGTAGTTTGCATGGGTCCGGATCCATCCCCGGGCGGTCGGGAAGAATCCGGACAGCGGCGCGAAAGCCTGCACCGTGCGCCCCGCGATCTTCAGGTGCCGGAAGGACTCGAAGCCCGCGGCCAGATGGGACGGCCCACTGCGCAGCTCGCATCGACCGGCGGACAGCTCGGCGACCGCCTGGCCGACGAGTCCCACGCTGTGGCTCGCCAGCCCTTCCACATCCAGCGCCCCGCCCCACCAGCCGCCGGGGGCGCCGCCCCTCGTGCCGGGCCGTTCGAGCAACGCGGATTCTTGGAATCCTGCACCCAGAATGTCCCATTGCACGGCCGGTTGCGGATGGGTGAAATCGGTTTTCATGACGCCACCATACGCCGCTTTTATACCTTTATATATAGGTATAAAACGAGTACGCGCTTCACGAGGCTTCCGACGCCTTAAAAGACGAGTCCCACGACCGGCTGAATGCCAATCGTGGGACTCGGGAATCGTTCTGCGAAATTACTTCGTAGGAACGTTCAGGGTCTGTCCGACCATGATCAGGTCTGGGTTGCTCAGCTGGTCGTCATTCAAGACGAACAGTCCGCGCCAGTCCTTGATGTCCAGCTTCTTGGCAATCTTTGCCAGGGTGTCGCCGGACTTCACGGTGTAGTTCTTGCCCGAATCGGTGACGTCGATGTTGAAGCTCACCGGAGCAGGGGCTGCGGCGACGCGCTTGCCCGAGGTTGCCGGCGCAACCGACTTGGTCGACTTGACCGACTTGACCGACTGGGTTGGAGCTGCGCTGCGCGAAGCAGTGCGCTCGTAGTCGTTCGAGTACGACTTGTACGACTTGGCCTTCTGCGAAGTCTGGGTGCTCGACTTCTTGGCGGTCGAGGTTGCCTGCTTGGTGGCGGTGCCCTTAGGCGAGCCGCTGATGCCAAGCTTGGCGGTGCAAGCTGGCCATGCGCCCCAGCCCTGGCCCTGCTGGACCTTGGTGGCCACGCGGATCTGCTCGGCCTTCGACGCGTTATGGGCCGAACCCTTGCCGCCGTAGGCCTTCCAGGTCGACGGCGAGAACTGCAGGCCGCCCGAGTAGCCGTTACCGGTGTTGGTGGACCAGTTTCCGCCGGACTCGCACTGGGCCAACTTGTCCCAGGTGCTTGCTGCCGAGGCAGGTGCGGTTGTGGCAACCATGGCGCCGCCGGCAACTGCGAACGCGGCCAGGGTGGCTCCACCGCGACGGACAATCTTCTTAGTCTTCTGCTGGATCATTATTCTCCAGTGCTCTTCCGCACTCAGGCCTTCCAAGACCATCCTTGTGCACCGCTCAGCGTCGCATTTCGACGTTGATTAAGCACTGCCCTGACGAGCGGTTCGGAAGTTCCGGCAGTACCTGTTTCCCCATAACACCGCGAGTGTTATCGAAACGTTATGAAAGACGATAGCGCACCTCCCCGCCACCTTGGCAACTCAGTGAATTCTCAGGGAGACTAAAACATCAGGTCAGAGTTGAAAAAAAAATTTAAGAAATCTTCTCGTCAAGCCCTGATTCCCGCACCGAAGCACCCCGAGCGTTATGTTTTCGAAATGGATTCCTGGCCCCCAATTGTGATATGGAACCACTTCATTTTGTCTGAGCTATTCCAGCCAAGCGGCAAAAGGTTCCCTACCCGGTGTGCCCGACTACACATGCATCTTTTCGATACCGAGCCGCGAGCGGAGAAATGAGTGCCCGACACTGCATAATCCCGTATTTATCCCTAGGCAGGGCGCAGTTGCGGAACGTGCGAATCCGATCTTCTGTAGGCTGAAACCAAGATGCAACGCCAAGAGCCCGGCATCGGGCAACAGAGGAAGCTCATGCCCATGACGAAAAGGTCCGCGAAGGACAGGCTGCGGGAGGCTTACCTCTGCTATCCGCGCGCAGTGCGCGAGTTCTTCAGAAACGATGGACTCGATGGCGGCGCCTCCCTGTCCTTCTACATGGTGCTCGCCATGTTCCCCGGACTTCTCGCACTCATTTCGCTGTTGACGCTCGCGGGCGCCACCGAAAGCGGCACCGAATGGATGCTGGAGGTGCTGCACATGGCCTTGGCCCCGAACGGCGAAGCACTGACCGGCGACTCGAAGCAGCTGTTGGACACGGCCGAACAGCTGCTCGACACCTTGGCTGAACATGCGGCCGGGACAACGCTGGCGATCGTGGCAGGTTCGCTGGGTGCGTTGTGGAGCACCTCGGCCTACGTTGCCGCATTCGGCCGGTCGATGAACCGGCTGCACGGCGCAACCGAGGGCCGGCCCCAGTGGAAGCGCCGCCCGCAGATGTTCCTGATCACCCTGCTGATCATGGTCTTGGCGGTCATTACCATGGTCCTGCTGGTCGCCTCCGGATCCGTCGCGCAGGCGCTGGGGAACATCTTCGGCCTGGGCGACAGCTTTGTCACGATCTTCAACTTGGCCAAACCTCCCGCACTGCTGGTGGTTTTCCTGCTGGTCCTTGCGCTGCTGTATTACTACACCCCGAACGTGAAGCGCCCGCGCTTCCAGTGGTTCTCGCCGGGCACTGTCACTGCGATGTTCATTCTGGGACTCTCCATGGCAGGCTTCAGCATCTACCTGAGCAACTTCGCCAACTATTCGGCAACCTACGGGGCCATCGGCGGCGTCATCGTGTTGATCGTCGCCTGCTGGGTCAGCAATATCGCCTTGATCCTCGGAGCCTTGGTCGACATCGAATTCATCAGGCTCAGGCAGCTGCGCACCGGAATGCCGTCCGCCGAAGAGGTCCAGTTGCCGCTGCGTGATTCAACGCTGGTGGCCAAGAAGTCCCTGTCCAACTACCGCGACCTGGTCCAGGCCCAGGAAATCCGCATCAAGCACGGCGGCGATCCGCTGCAGGACATGGCGGTGGACCCGGAAGGGAAAACCAAACGCAAGGCCAAGGTCGCGCCGATCGTCCTGGTTGCCGCGGCGGCCTGGGCTGTCACCCGATGGGCGACCAAGAAATCAGTGGGCAAGCATGCCTCAGAAAAGTCCGACTAGGCTGCTCACGGCCCACAGCAACGCCGCAGTCCCAAGCGCCAGCATCACCACAAGCCACAGGGTGGCGAAGGTACCGGTCGCGCGGGCTATCAGGTAGGCATCGGACTGCCCCAGATCGCGCCGCCGCCAGGTGTGCACTCCGATGACCTTGATGAAGTCCTTGACTCCGGCCAGCAGCAGAAAGCCGGCAATCAGCAGCGACAGGTAGACATAGGTGCCGGCCGGGGCGAAGAACACCACGGCCAGGGCCACCGCGGAGGTGACCAGGCAGACCACCACCGCGGGCCAGTTGCGGGCGAAGAACAAGGCCAGCAGGAAGAACAGCGCGTAGACGCCCAGCGCCCGGCCGGCATAACCCTCGGAAATCGCCCACAGCATCACCGCCGACACCCACAACGGCGCCGGATACCCGAAAAGGCCCGAGAAAATGACCGAGAATTTTCCCCGGCCGCGGCTGACCACTTCGCCGGAATGGTCCCATCCCAGACGCAGGCCCATGACGAATCGCCCGGTGAGCATCGCTGAGACAATGTGCCCCATCTCGTGGATGAGTGTTGAGTACAGCCCGGTGATGCGCCAGATCCGGCGCGGCAGGACCAGCAACCCGACGGCGACGGCCAAGGCTGCCCACTGCCAGGCCTGCAGGTCGACAGCAACCGGTTCGGCCAGACGAGCCCATGCTTCGCCGATATTCAGGTTCATTCGCCGCTCTTCCGCTCGGGCTGCGCGAGCCCTGGACTATATTCGGTTCCATTCTTCCAAGCCCGGGCCGGCGAACCGAACCGCACGACACGTGCAGGGATAAGTTCTATGAATAGTCACAGCTGGCAGCCATACGATGGATGAAGCAAAACAACATATCTCACTGGAGGTTCATCGTGTCACGTTTGGCATCAACTGCACTGGCAGTCACCGGTCTGGCTGGCGGCTACGCAACCGGTCGTGCCACCAAGAAGCGTCCACTGGCGGCAGTGGTTCTGGGTGCGGCAGGCGTGGGTGCATTCATGATCTGGAAGAAGGACGCCGGAACCGCGCGGGCAGTCACCCTGGCCTCCGCCTACGTTTCAGGCTTCGGCGCGTCCCACCCGATGGCCAAGTCGATGGGCGCATGGCCTGCAGTCAACACCGTCACCGCAGGCGTCGGTCTGCTCTCGCTGCTCCTGGGCGGCAAGAAGAAAGCCGCTGACCAGTAGGAATCCCAATAATCCTTTTGTCGGGGTCGAGTGCTACGTTGACTAGGTAACTATCTAGTCGGCGAAAGGCACCGGCCCCGTGTTCTTTTTGAACCAGCACCTCGTATACTCGGCCAGCGACCTGTCAATCGCCGTCGACTGCCAGTACCAGTCGCTGTTCCTGCTGGACGTCCGGCTGGAACGCCGAGAGAAGCCGGACGCCGTCACCGACGAAATGCTGCACCGCACCGCGGTGCTCGGCGACGTGCACGAACACCGCGTCCTGGACCAGCTTGTGCAGAGATACGGCGAGTACAACCCGCAGACCGGGACCGGGGTCAAGAAATTCACCGACCGGCCGGAGATGACCGAGCAGTCCCTGCGCCGGGCCCATGAGCAGACGCTGGCAGTGCTGCGCAGCGGTGCCGACGTCATTTTCCAGGCGACCTTCTTCGACGGGTCATTTGTCGGCTTCGCCGACTTCCTGGTCCGCCAGGAAGACGGATCCTGGGCCGTGTGGGACACGAAGCTTGCCCGCCATGCCCGCGTCAGCGCGCTGCTCCAAGTCGCAGCCTACGCGGACCAGATGATGGCCGAGGGCATCGAGGTCCACCCCCACACCACGCTGGTGCTGGGCGACGGCACCCATTCGTCCCATCGCATCGATGAGATCCTGCCGGTCTTCCGCGCGCAGCGCGACCACTTCCTGTCCATGGTGCGCGAGCACCAGGCCTCCGGCCAGCCCGTGGCCTGGGATTCGGACCAGCTGCGCCTGTGCGGCCGATGCAGCCTGTGCGCCGAACAGGTGGAGCAGACCCGCGACCTGCTGCTGGTCGCCGGCATGTCCATGGCCCAGCGCGAAAAGCTGCGCCGCCAGGGCATTTCCACAATCGACCAGCTCGCCGCGCTGGAGCCCGATCCCAAGACCTCGCTGGCCCGCGCCGTGGAGCAGGCCCGCATGCAGGTGGGCGCCGACCCGTTGGCCACCACCATCCAGAACGTGTCCTACCGGGTGAAGTCGGACCAGACCATCACCAGCCTGCCCAACCCCGACCAGGGGGACATCTTCTTCGACTTCGAGGGCGACCCGCTCTACCAGGAACCGCTGGATGATTCATGGGGCCTGGAATACCTGTTCGGAGTGATCGAGAACGACACCGGTAAACCGGTGTTCCGTCCGTTCTGGGCGCACAGCCGGGCCGGCGAACGCCGGGCATTCCTCGACTTCATCGAGTACGTGGAACAGCGGCGCCGCCGCTTCCCGGGCATGAAGATCTACCACTACGCGGCCTATGAGAAGAGCGCCCTGCGCAAGCTCTCCCAGGTCCACATCGCCGGGGAGGACGAGGTGGACCAGTGGCTGCGCGAGAACCTGCTGATCGACCTGTACGACACCGTGCGCAATTCGCTGGTCGTCTCCACCCGCTCCTACTCGATCAAGAAGCTTGAACCGCTGTACATGGGCGAGCACCTGCGCTCGGGCGATGTCACCGACGCCGGCGCCTCGGTGGTCGCCTACGCCCAGTACATGCAGGCCCGCGATTCAGGCGCCGATGCCGAGGCGCAGCAGGTGCTGGATTCCATTGCCGACTACAACGAATACGACTGCCTCTCGACGCTGCGCCTGCGCGACTGGCTGCTGTCCCTTGTCGATTTCCAGCCGCACACGCTGATTCCGGACTCGGCTGTGCCCGAAGCCGTCGAGGAGTACGAGCCGGCCCCGGAGGAGCTGCGCCTGCAGGAGTACCTGGCGGCGCTGCCCGAGGGCGAGGCGCTCGGCGCGGACGACCGCGCCATCGCGATGGTCGCCGCCGCGACAGGCTACAACCGGCGTGAGAAGAAGCAGTACTGGTGGGACCACTTCGACCGGCTCAGCAAAAACATGGACGAGTGGGCGGACGTGCGCGGGGTCTTCATGGTGGATTCGGCGCAGGTGCTCGAAGACTGGCACAAGCCCACGCCGCGGGCCCGCACCGTGACCAGGATTTCAAGGCTGCACGGCACCCTGGCCGAGGGCTCGCTGCTCTCCCCCGGCTCCGGGGTGTTCGCCATGTTCGCCGGCCCGCTGCCCGAAGGCATGGAGGTCGACGACAAGGCGCTGCGCGGCGGCGCCTTCAATGCGACGGTGGTGGAGGTGGGCGAGGGCTGGATCACCATCGCGGAGAAGACCAGCGGCAAGATCCCCGAATACGGGGCCTTCCCGGTCGCGCTCACCCCCGACAAGCCCATTGCCACCAAGAGCATCGACGAGGCGCTGGCGCAGCTCGCCATCGCGGTGGGATCCACTGTCCCGGTGCTGCCGCAGCAGCCGGGCATCGACATCCTGCGCCGCATCCCGCCACGGCTGAAGACCCTGGCCGCGCCGGTGGAGCCGGCCGTGGTGGACGGCAGCGCCCAGGTCTACCAGGCCGTGGTGCGCACGCTGCAGGACCTGGACAACTCGTACCTGGCGGTGCAGGGCCCTCCGGGCACCGGCAAGACGTTCGTCGCCTCCCACGTGATCCGCGAACTGGTGGATGCCGGATGGAAGATCGGTGTCGTGGCGCAGTCCCATGCGGTGGTGGAGAACGTGCTGCGCAAGGCCATTTCCGCCGGCGTCGACCCGGATCTGGTGGCCAAGGAGGTCAAGCACAAGGACCCGGTGCCGTGGCACGGCACCGACAAGGAGGACCTGGAGCGCGTGCTGTCCGGCCGGGACGGCGCGCTGATCGGCGGCACCGCCTGGACCATGACCGGATCCAGGGTGCCGGCCGGCAGCCTCGATCTGCTGGTGATCGACGAGGCCGGGCAGTTCTCGCTGGCCAACACCCTGGCGGTGTCCCGGGCGGCCCGCAACCTGCTGCTGCTCGGCGACCCGCAGCAGCTGCCGCAGGTGACCCAGGGCTCGCATCCGCAGCCGGTGGACGAATCGGCGCTCGGCTGGCTGTCCAACGGCCGCCCGGTGCTGCCCCGGGAGCTGGGCTACTTCCTGGCCGCCTCGTGGCGCATGCACCCGGCCTTGTGCGCCAAGGTCTCCGCGCTGAGCTACGACCACCAGCTGTTCTCCGCGCAGGCCGCCGGCCAGCGCAGCCTGGCCGGCAGCGCCGCCGGGGTGGAAACCCGGCTGGTGGAGCACCGCGGGAACACCGTCAGCAGCGCGGAGGAAGCCGCGGAAATCGTCGCGCTGGTGCGCGAGCATCTGGGCATGCAATGGTCCCCGGGACAAAACGCCGCCTCCCGCACGCTGGCGGCCTCGGACATCCTGGTGGTCGCCGCCTACAACGCGCAGGTCAACATGGTGCGCGAGGTCCTGGAATCAGAGGGGCTCGGGGACGTGCGGGTCGGCACCGTGGACAAGTTCCAGGGGCAGGAGGCCCCGGTGGTGCTGATGAGCATGGCCTGCTCCAGCGCGGCCGACGCGGCGCGCGGCATCGATTTCCTGCTCAACCGCAACCGGGTCAACGTGGCGATCTCCCGCGGCCAGTGGAAAGCGGTCATCGTGCGCAGCGACCGGCTGACTGACTACCTGCCCTCCAGCCCGGCGGCCCTATCCCAGCTGGGCGCCTTCATGGCGCTCTAGCCCGGCTGGATCCCGCCGTCCGCCGGCCCGGCGCGCGTTCAGCGTGCCGGGTCGATGACCTTCTTGACGTCGAAGAACTCGGAGAGCACCGGACGGTCCCCGCGCAGTTCCTTGTCGAACTGCAGCCCGTCGATGTTGATGCGCATCTGGCGCTGGTAGTCGTCGGTCTGCTGCATCCACGCGCGGATGGTGCCGTCCACGCCGTAGAAGTACTTGAATCCCTGGTTTTCCAGGTATTCGTACCGGCTTCCGGAGTACTTGGCGGTGCGGGCGATGTCCGAGCCGAACGGGTAGATCAAATGCTCGGTCTTGCCCACGATCGGCTCGACTTCTTCCTTCCACAGCTTCATGTCCCGCTTGAAGCGCGCCATGTCCACGGTGCCGGTGGAAATGTGGCCCCAGGAGTGCGAGGCGAAGATCCAGCCCTCGTCCTTCATGGCGTCCGCGACCTCGGTCGCGGCCTTCTGGTCCTTCTTGATGTTCTTGTTTTCCGGGTACTGGCTGGCCGAGGTGCGGTAGCCGAATTCGCCGTTGTACCCGGTCATGGCCACGAGGCCGCGGGCGTCGCGGTAGGAGAAGTCAGGATGCTCCTCGATGAAGTCGTCGAGCATGGTGGTCACGTCGTAGGCTCCCACATGCGTTTTGCCCTTGGCATCGGTGTATTCGTTGCGGACCTTGCCGTCCTTGTCCACCAGCAGCTTGCTCGCGAACCCGTCGCCGTCCATGTACTCGTAGTAGCTCACGTCATCCACCGACAGCACCAGCGGCTGCTTGCCCTTGGGAAGCATGATCTTGCGGTAGGCCATGTTCCCCTTCTTGTCCGGGCCGGCGAAGTCCGCGGGGTTCACCAGCACGAAGTCCCGGGCGTAGAGCTCCTCGATGATCGCGGTGAACTCCTTCTGGGTCACCATGTAGTCCTTGTAGCCCTGGGCTTCGCCGTCCCCGTCGAAGGCGCGGTCGGTGTCGATGACCAGCGAGTGGAAAAACAGGTGCGGGATCTGGTTCGGCTTCTCCCAGGCCACGGTCTGGGACTTTTCCTCTTCCAGCCCCGGGACCAGTTTCTGCAGTTCCTCGCTGGGGTCCTTGGAAGCCATCTTGATGGCGGCCGGGTAGTCGTAGCCGTCGGCCAGCCGGTTGATCTCCGCCTTGGCCTCGGCCACGCGGGCTTCTTCCTGCGCGGCCTGGGCGGAGGCGTCCGGGGCGGCCGACGCGTCGTTCGCCGCGTCCTGCGGGTTGGGTTGCTCACTACTGCATCCGGCGAGCGCCGCCACCAGGATCCCTGCGGCCAGCAACCGTGCGAACTTCATCATCTTCGACCTCCATGCCCGAAACGCGCCGAAAACCAGCAGATACGGCGTTGTCATCGTCTCGTTCCGACACTACACAGGCAGCCCTGCCAAAAACACCGAATGGCAGTTCATTACTCCAATCGATACAAAACTGGCATCTGCCGCGCAGGGGGCGCACATCTGGCGTGAAGCCGGATGCTCTAGAATTAGGAGGTTAGGCGTCAAGAAGATCAAGGAAATGCATGCAGCCCTCGCACCGCGCGAATAGCCTGTGGATCCAGTCCCAGCAGTTCAGAAGCTCGGCGGCGTACCGGCTCTTAACGGCCCAGCCCTGGGCGGTCGCCTTCATCCGCGCCGAGTTCACCGCGGACCGCCCGCGCATCGCGCTGGAACTGTTCCACGCTTCGCTGGATTCCTTCCTGAAAACCGCCCGCACGAGCGACGAGCAGATCCCGCAGACCTACAGTGCGCAGGACTTCGCCGAAACCTGGGTCAAGCAGGGATTGCTGGCCCGTCCGCTGATCGACGGGCGCTTCGTCTACGAGCCCAGCGCCCAGACCCTGCGCACGCTGCGCTTCCTAGCCGATTTCTCCACCGACGACTCGCACCTGAACTCCTCGCGCCTGAACACGCTGCTGTCCTCGCTGGAATCCCTGGCCCACGAAACCGACCCGGATCCCGAGGCGCGCATCCGCGCGCTGGAATCCCAGATCGCCCAGCGCCAGGCGCAGATCGACCAGCTGCGCTCCGGCACCGATCCGGCGGTGCTCTCCCGCACCACCGCGCTGTCCGCGGCCCGCTCGGTGCTGGATCTGGCCGCGAGCCTGCCGGCGGACTTCCGCCGCATGCGCGACGGGGTGCAGGACATGCTGCATTCGCTGCGCGAGGGAATCCTGGACGCCTCCACCGCCAAGGGCGTGGCGGTGGGCCAGGTGCTGGAAGCCGACCGGCAGCTGCGCTCAACCGCCGAGGGCGAGACCTTCCGCGGCTTCACCGAGTTCCTGAATTCCCCCGAAGCCCAGCAGCGTTTCCGCGCGGCGCTGGCCGAGGTGCTGGAGCGCGACTTCGTGGACGACCTGGACACCCCCGAACGCCAGATCCTCACCAACCTGCTGCGCGAGCTGCGCCGCCAGGCCGCCGAGGTGCACACCTCCTACGGCAAGCTCTCCGAGTCCCTGCATGCCTTCGTGCAGTCCGAGGACTACAAGCAGGCCGAGTTGCTGCGCCGGGCGGTGCGCGAGGCGGAGGCCGCGATCAGCAAGTCCGCGGGTCTGAAGCCGCGCAGCGGGCTGGCCCCGCTGGAACTGTTCGCCCCGCAGTTCGTCACCCTGCACGGGCTGGGCATCTACGATCCCTCCGAGCACGTGGCCCCGCCGCCGCTGGCCCATGCCCCGGAATTCAGCGCCGAGGACATCGTGCGCACCCCCAGCACCCCGGAGGCCGACATGCCGGCGCTGCGCAGCGCGATCGCGCAGCGGCTGCGCGGCGCCGCGCAGGACCCGGTGCCGCTGGATCAGGTGTTCGCAGCCCTGCCCGCCGAGCACCAGCACCTGAATACCATCCGCGCGCTCATCGAGATCGGGCGCACCAACGGCGAGAACCTCGACGAGTCGCAGCTGCTGGGCATCGAATTCACCCAGCTTGATGGTTCCACGCGCACCGCCTACCTGCCCGCCCTGAGCTTCACGAAGGAGCCGCTATGACCTACACCGACTCATATGCCGCACCGATCACCGATCCGCTGTTCGACGGGGATACCGGCAGCTTTCCGCTCCCGCTGCGCCAGCTGCTGGTGCGGCTGCTGCGCGGCCCGTACCTCGACGGCTCCGTGGACGCCGCGGCCTGGCAGCTGCTGCTGGATTCGCAAGGCGCTGTCACCAAGTACTTCTCGGAGATCTTCCTGGCGCTGAGCCTGGACATGGAGCGCAAGATCGCCATGCTGGCGCCGGTGGACATCGAGCAGGCGCACACCGCGCCGATCGCCCCGCGCCGCCCGCTCAAGCGCGACGAGACCCTGCTGGCCCTGCGGCTGCGGCTGCTGCTGGAGCAGCAGTCGGGCACCGGGGCCGATGCGGTGATCTCCCGCGCGGGCATGCACGAGATCTTGGCCGAGCACCGCGCCGCCGCCGACCGCGACGACAAGCGCTTCGCCGAGTCCTGCGATGCGGCCATCGCCCGGCTGGGCTCGCTGCGGCTGCTGACCAATACCGAGCTGGCCGACGAGTTCCGCATTTCCCCGGCGCTGGCCATGGCCCTGCCCTTGGCCTCCATCCAGGACATCCCGCGCTACATCGCGGCGATCGACGCCAACGAAGGCGTGCTTAACCTCGCCGAGGCGGAGCCCGACGAGTCCGACGCATCCGAACAGACCGACGCACTGGTGCAGGAGTAGCCGATGAGCATTGAAATGACGCTGCCGCTGGGCGGCGAGATCAACCCCGGCCAGCACCGCCTCTCGCGCGTCCAGCTGGTGAACTGGGGAACCTTCCACGGGCTGCACGACCTGGGGGTGGACCGCGCCGGAACGCTGGTCACCGGCCATCCCGGCGTGGGCAAGTCCACGCTCTTCGACGCCATGGGCCACGTGTTCTTCGCCAGCCCGCGGCTGAACGAGTCGGCCAACGACGCGGCCACCCGCGAGGACCGCCGCACCACCTATTCCTACATGCGCGGACGCAAGTTCAAGACCAGCTCCGGCACCGTGTTCCAGCGCCCCGGCGCCACCTGGAGCGCCGTGCTGCTCAGCTACCAGGACGGCCTGGGCAACACCGTCAGCGCCGGCGCGGTCTTCGACCTGCCGGATGCCGGGCTGGAGGGCCAGGTGTCCAAGCACTACCTGTTGTGCGAGGGCGCGCTGGACATCGCCGAGCTGGAGAACCACGGCCCGCGCCGCTTCACGGTCTCCTCGCTGTCCAAGGCGCTGGCCCCGGCCGAGGCCTTCGACACCCACAAGGCGTTCATCGACCGGCTGCGCCGCCGCCTGGGCGTGGAAAGCGACAAGGCCTTCGCCCTGCTGCGCACCCTGCAGAACGGCAAGGGCCTGGCCAAGGGCGTGAACCAGTTCTTCCGCCACGAGGTGCTGGAGGAACCTGCCACGCTGAAGGCCGCCGCCGCCGCGGTGGAGGACTTCGCGCACCTGCGCGGCATCTACCGGCAGCTGGACACCGCCCGCGCGCAGCGCGACGTGCTGGCCGCCGTGCCGGAGCAGGACCGGGCCTACCGCTCGCTGGCCGAACGGATCGGCGAGACCCGCCAGCTGCTGGAAACCGAGCTAGCGCAGCTCGAAACGCAGGTGCGCCAGCTGGTGCTGCGCAACGACCTGGCGGCGCACCGCGCCGAGCATGCGCAGCTCACGGCCAAGCAGGCCGAGCTGGGCGAACGCAAGGCCAAGCTCGATGACCAGCTGCAGTCGCTGGAGGCCGCGCACGATTCGGCCGGCTCCGCCTCGCTGATGCTGCTGGAACGCGAAGCCGACGCCGCCCGCAAGGCGCTGAGCGAGAAGGAGCGCGTGCTGCACGCCCTGCAGGAGCAGGCCGACCAAGCCGGGCTGGCCTTCGAATTCAGCGCCACCGGGCTGGACGAGCTGCGTGCCAACGCCGCCCGCACCCTGCAGCAGCTGGACTCCATCACCAAGGACGCGCAGACCGTTGAATACGAGGCCATGGCCTCGCTGGTCAACCTGCGCAAGCGCGCTGACACGCTGGCCGAGCAGATCCGCTCCTACCAGCGCCGCAGCACCAACATCGACGACCGCTCGGTCGCGGCCCGGCGCGCCATCGCCTCGGCCTGTTCGCTGCGCGAGGAGCAGCTGCCCTTCGCCGGCGAGCTGATGGACGTCTCCGCCGACTGCGCCATGTGGCGGCTGGCCGCGGAGAAGGCGCTGCACTCGGTGGCCCGCACCCTCCTGGTGCCCGGCGAGTTCCTGGCCCAGGTCACCCACGCCATCGACAAGCTCGACGGGCTGGGCCGGGTGCGCTGGGCGGACATCTCGCTGGCCCCGCGCGAGGTCGAGGCCGGCCCGGCGGACCTGGTCACCAAGCTGGACTTCGCCCCGGGCGAGGCCGGCGCCTGGCTGCGTGCAAAGATCACCTCCGACTATCCGCTGGCCTGCGTGGAGAACGACGCGGCCATGCACATCCATCCCAAGGCCATCACCCCGGCCGGCACCATCAAGACCGGCACCGGCATCTTCGAGCGCGACACCCGCACCCTGCCGGCCTCCGAATACCTGCTGGGCTTTACCAACGAGGCGAAGATCTCCGAGCTGCAGTCCAAGGCCGCGCGCCTGGAAATCAAGGTGCAGGACGCCAAGAAGGCGGCGGATGACCGCAGCGCCGCCAAGGCCAAGGTGCTGGCCAAGGCACAGCTGCTCGGCGCGCTGATCGAGGACGAGCGCACCTTCGCGCAGCTGGATGCGGCCCCCGCGCTCCAGGCGCTGCGCCGCAGCGAGCAGAAGCTGGGCGACGCGCTCACGCTCTCCGGGGATTCCTCCCGGGTCCGCGCGCAGATCGAGGCCGCCAAGGCCGAGTCCGAGCAGCTGGTCGGAGACCTGGCGCTGGTCCGCTCCCGCGCCGGCGAGCTGGGCCTGCAGATCGAGCGGGCCGAAAAGGTCCTGGCCGCCGGCCCCGAGGACAGCGGCGACTGGCTGGAGCGGGTCCCGGCGGCGCTGCGCGGCCACGAGCTGCTCGGCGGATTGCTGGAAACCATCGGCGCCGGCAGCAGCCCCGCCTCCGAGGAGATCTCCAGCGCCTTCGCCGAGGTCAAGCTGCAGCTGGCGGGCCAGCTGAGCGAGCTGACCGCGCAGCGCCAGGAAATCGGCGGCGCGCTGAGCGAGACCTTCCGCCGTTTCGCCCGCGAATTCGGCGGCTCGCACGCGCAGACCCACGGCACTTCCCCGGAGGCCGCGGAGCACTATGCCCAGCTGCATGAGCAGATCGTCGCCGACGGCCTGCCGCACCACGAGGCGCAGTTCCGCGAATACTTCGCCAACCGCTCCTACGAACGTTTCAGCGACCTATTGCAGCTGCTGGACGAGGAGCGCCGGATGATTTCCGAGCGCATCAAGCCGCTGAACCAGATCCTCGGCGAGGTGGCCTTCGAGCACGGATCGCTGCTGCGCCTGGAGGTGGAAAGCTCCATCCCGGTGGAGGCCGCCACCTTCCGCAAGGACCTGAAGAGCGCGCTGCAGGACGCCTACACCACCAAGGACGAGGGCACGCTGGCCAGCTCCTACCAAGCGCTGGAGGCGCTGGTCTCGGCGCTGAGCGATCCCGGCCTTTCGGCCTGGCGTTCAACGGTGCTTGACGTGCGCCAGCATGTGGTGATCAGCTGCAACGAGCACAAGCCGAACGGCGAGGTGGAGACCGGGCTGGAACCTGGCACCCTTTCCGGCGGCGAGGGGCAGCGCTTCACCTCGTTCATCATGGGCGCCGCGCTGGCCTACCAGCTCGGCTTCGCCACCGCCGGGTTCACGTCCTTCGGCACGGTGATGATCGACGAGGCGTTCATCCAGGCCAACTCCGAATATGCCGCGGCGGGCATCCGCGCGCTGCAGGAATTCGGTTTCCACCTGGTGCTGGCAGCCCCGGAGGACAAAATCGATTTGAGCCGCCACCTGGGATCCATCACGGACATCATCAAGCATCCGGGATCCAACATCTCGGGCTTCGTCACCACCGGCCGCTCCCCGGCCATGGCCACCACCATCACGCTGCGCTAGCTGCGCGGCACAGCACGGGGCCCGCAGGACGTTCCGCCACGCATCCGGCAAAGCGTCCTGCGGGCCCTTGCCTGCCTTCGGCGTGGCTACTGCATCTGTTCCCGGATCCGCTGCGGGATCATGCTCACCCGGGTGACCAGCGTCTGCGGGGCGAACTCGGGATCGATGCATTCGTCCCAGTATTCCAGGTGCTTCTCATCGAGCCAGTGCGCCGAGTCGCGGACCTCGGTACCGCCGTGGCCCTGGATGCTGTACCAGTACAGGTATTCGGCCCCGTCCAGCGTCTCGCTGAAAATCGTCTCGACGTACATCCGCTCCCCCTCCAGGGTTTCCAGCACCGCCGGCATATTGGAATTCAGGAACTGCAGCCATTGGTCGACTCGTTCGGTTTTGCCTGGTTTCACGCGAAAACGCATCAGCTCAATGTTCATTGAACCAACGGTATACGAGCAACGCCCGGGTCCGATGACGTGAAGTCATCGGACCCGGGCGTCTGCCTGCCGGTCGCGAGGCGCCGGGCTACTCGGTCGCCAGCCCCTGGACCGGGGAGAGCTTCGCGGCGCGGCGTCCCGGGGTCACCGAGGCCAGCAGGGCGGCTACGATGCTGACTACCAGCACCAGGGCCAGCTGCAGCCACGGGATCTCGTAGGACATCTCGCCGACCGCAGAGAGCGTGGCATGCGCGCCGAGCAGTCCGTAGACCACGCCGAGCACCAGACCCAGCAGGGCCGCCACGCCGCCGATCAGCACGGCTTCCTGGGCCAGCATGGCCCGCAGCTGCTTCTTCTTCAGGCCCAGGGCCCGCAGCAGCGAGTTCTCGCGGGTGCGTTCGAGCACCGAGAGGCTGAGCGTGTTGGCCACGCCGATCAGCGCGATCAGCACCGCCACAGCCAGCAGGGCGGACACGATGGCCAGCAGCACGTCGATGACCTGGGAGAACATGGCGTTCTGCACCACGCCGCCGTCGATCATGTACGACTCGACGTTGGCCACATCGGCGATCTGCTCAACCAGGGCGGTGATGTCGGCGTTGGACAGGTCGGGGGCCGCCTTGATCAGCACGCCGCCGTACTCGTTCTCCGAGTCGGCCAGCTTCAACGATTCCAAGGTGTCCTTGGTGACCAGGTCCTGGTATAGCGCCGCGGAGGACACCTTGACGTCCAGTTCCCTGCCGCCGACGGTCAGCTTCTTGGGCTGTTCTTCTGTGCCGGTGTTGAAGCGGATGATCTGCCCGTCCGCCGGCACGATGCTCTGGTCCAGCACGGTCTTGGAGAAGCCCTGCGGATCGACGCCCATCAGCTGTACCGGGGCTTCGTCCTCCCGGCCCTTGATTTCCGCGGTGCCGGCCACGAAGGTCGAGGTTTCCTCGATGCCGTCCAAGGAGGCCAGCTCGCGGGCCAGTTCCTGGGTCTTCGCGTCGTCGACCTGGCGCTCGTACAGCGAGAGGGTCAGATCCACGGGGAACTCTCCGGCCAGGGAAGTGTTAAGGCTGGACTTGGCCGTCTGTCCGCCGACCATGATCATGGAAACCAGGGTGACTCCGATCAGCAGGGCCGTGGCGGTGGCGGTGGTGCGGCCCGGGTTGCGCACTGCGTTCAGGGCGGCGAGCTTGCCAGCCACCGAGCGCCCGGCCACCAGCTTGCCGATGCCGAAGACGCTGGCCGGGACGAACAGCGATGCGAGCATCAGGATGCCCGGGAAGGAGAGCAGGCCGCCGAGGAAGGCGATGGGCAGCGAACCGTCGATCGCGCCCCAGGCCAGCAGCCCGGCGCCGGCCAGGGCCAGCAAGATCCCGATGACGATGCGCAGCTTGCCGGCGCGGTTTTTCACGCTCGCCGCGTCGAAGGGACGCAGGGCCGCCAGCGGGGCGAGCTTCATGGCGCGGCGGGCCGGCAGGCTCGCGGCGATGACGGTCATTGCGATGCCCACGACCACCGGGATCACCAGGCCCTTGGCATCCAGCGCCAGCGTGGCGTAGGACAGGCTCGGCACCATCACGTGCAGCAGCTGGATCAGGCCTGCCATCAGCGCGACGGCCAGGGCCACGCCGATCGCCGAGGCGACGATGCCGATGACCAGGGCCTCGATGAGCACGGAGCTGCGGATCTGCTTGCGCTTGGCGCCCAGGGTGCGCAGCAGCGCCAGTTCGCGGGTGCGCTGGGCGATCACCACGTTGAAGGTGTTCACCACGACCAGGCCGGTGACCACCAGGGCGACCAGGGCGAACACCAGCAGCACCACGGTGAGCTGGTCGGTGCCGTCCGTCAGCATGGCGACGTCCTTGATGACCTTTTCATCGGCGGTCAGTACCGAGACGTCCCTCATCTGGTGCTCTGCGAAGTACGCGGCCAGCGCCTGCTGGGCGGCCGGGAGGGAGTCCTTGGCATCGATCACGATGTTCTGGAAGGAACCGGAATCGCCGGCGATCTTCGTCCAGACGGATTCCGGCAGGCCCACCATGGCGTAGCCGGAGAGCTGCGGATCGGTGCTGGTGCGCTGGATGCCCACCACCTTCATGTCCTTGGTGGACTCGGAGGTGGTCAGGCCGACGGTGTCCCCCACCGAGACCTTCATGCGATCGGCGTGCTCGTCGTCGAGGATGACCTCGTCGGCGTTCAGCGGGGCACGGCCTTCGAGCAGCTCCATGCCGCCGAGGTTCTGTTCGGCGGACACCGGCTGGAGCAGCACGCCATAGCCGTCGTCCGCGGTGTACAGTTCACCGGTTTCGTAGGCGGTGCCGTAGGCGGTGGAGATCTCCGGGAGCTTGCGGATGTCCTCGACCTGTTCCATGGCCAGTTCGGTGTACTCGAAGTCGGGATCGTCCTCCGGCACCAGTTCCCAGTCCTGGAAGGCGACCAGGTCGGCGTTCTTGTAGGTGTCGCCCAGCGAGTTCTTCAAGGTCGCGCGGGTCGAGGTGTTAACGGCCAGGGTGGCCGCGAGGAAGGCGGTGCCGATGGCGACCGCCAGGACCACGGCGATATAACGCCGTGCATAGGTCTTGATATTGGCGAGGGCTACGTGCAGCATCGACTACTCCGCCAGCGAGGCCAGGGCCTCGGTCACGGTGGCCACGGTCGGGTCATCCAGCTGGCCCACGATGCTGCCGTCCTTCATCAGCAGCACGGTGTCCGCGTAGGAGGCGGCGGCCGGGTCGTGGGTGACCATGATGATGGTCTGGCCCATTTCGCGGGTCGAGGTGCGCATCAGCGAGAGCACCTCGGCCCCGGTGCGGGAGTCCAGGTTGCCGGTGGGCTCGTCGCCGAAGACCACCTCGGGGCGGGTGAGCAGGGCGCGCGCCACGGCGACGCGCTGCTGCTGGCCGCCGGAAAGCTCGTGCGGCTTGTGGCTCAGGCGGTCGCGCAGGCCCAACGCGTCGATAACGGTGTTGAACCATTCGCGGTCGTGGCTCTTGCCGGCCAGCGACAGCGGCAGCAGGATGTTGTCCTTGGCGTTGATGGTCGGGACCAGGTTGAAGGACTGGAATACGAAGCCGATCTGCTCGCGGCGCATCATGGTCAGCTCGTCGTCGTTCAGGTTCATCAGGTCGCGGCCGCCGATGATGATCTCTCCGGCGTCCGCGGTGTCCAGCCCGGCCAGGCAGTGCATCAGGGTGGACTTGCCGGAGCCCGAGGGGCCCATGATGGCGGTGAAGCGGGAACGGGCAAAGGCGACGTCTACTGTCCGCAGCGCCTCCACGCGGGTGCTGTCATGTCCGTAGCTTTTGGTCAGACCTCGGGCGCAGACCGCGTATTCGGTAAGGGGCAGAGTTTCAGATGTCATGTTCCAAGACTATAAAAGGCCAAGAGAAACCCGTATCGGCCGACAGGCCGGTCTTGGATGCCGCCGGCTCATACCTGGGTATGAGCCGGCATCCTGGACGCTGGTTCCGCGGGTGCGCGCCGCCCGGTCAGCACCCTGTATGGCGCTCGGTGACGCTGTGCGATTCCGGTTCGATCTGGAAGGTCGAGTGCTCGATGCTGACCTCAAAGTGCGCTGCCACGCACTGCTGCAGGTTGCGCAGCAGGCCCCCGGCAGCGTCCGCGTCGAACATCTCGTTCTTGACCACCACGTGCGCGGTGAGCACCGGCAGGTTGGAGGCGATCTGGCTGGCGTGCAGGTCGTGCACGGCGAGCACGCCCGGCTGGCCTTCCAGGTGGGTGCGCACCGCGCCCAAGTCCAGGCCGCGCGGGGTGGATTCGAGCAGGATGTGCGTGGTTTCCTTCAGCAAGGTGGCGGCGCGGGGCACGATCAGCGCGCTGATCAGCAGCGCGGCCACGGAGTCGGCGCGCATCCAGCCGGTCAGCGCGATCACCACGGCCGCGACGATCACGGCGACCGAACCCAGCGCGTCATTGACGACTTCCAAGAAGGCCGCGCGCATGTTCAGGTTGTGGCCCCGTCCCCCGGCGATGATCAGCATGGAGGCGATGTTGCCGAGCAAACCGATGATGCCGAAGACCAGCAGCCCGGCGGGCTGGACCTCCGGCGGGTCGAAGAGCCGCTGGACCGCGTCCACCGCGGCGTAGATGCCCACGGCCAGCAGCAGCGCCGACTGCAGGGTCGCGGAAAGCACCTCGGCCCGGCGGAAGCCCCAGGTGCGTTTCATGGTGGGCTTGCGCATGATCAGGTTGGCAGCGGTCAGCGCCATCAGCAGCCCGGCGGTGTCGGTGAGCATATGCGCCGCGTCCACCAGCAGGGCCAGCGAGTTGGTCATGATCGCGCCGATGACCTCCGCGACCAGGATGCTGGCGGTGATGCCCAGCGCCCAGGCCAGCCGGGTCCGGTTGGTGGCGGAATGGTCGTGGGAATGCGCGTGGGAGTGGTCGTGGCCCATGGAGCTACACCCCGCCTTCCGGAGAGGGGTGGCCCTCATGCCACTGGTGGTTGCGGTTGGCCGGGCGCCCCAGGCGCAGCGCCTGGCTCTGCACGGCGGCCAGGTCCTGGGCGTGGCTCAGGGAGTACAGGCTCGCGCGGCCCTGGCTGCGGACGCTGACCAGGCCGCTGTCCTTCAGGCAGGAAAGGTGCGCGCTGACGGTGCTCTGCGCCAGGCCCAGATGCTCGGTGAGGTCCTTGACCTTGTGCTCACCGGTTTTCAGGTGCTCAAGGATCAATAGCCGCGTGGGGTCGGCCAGCGCATGGAACAGCGCCGCGAGCTGCAGGCGCTGCTGGGCCTCTTCCATTGCATCGATCTGTGACTCTATTATCGCCATATGACGATGATAGCATTTCAGGCCGCCGCTCAACAGGGTCGCTCAATCCTGGCGCCATCTGCCAATGGCAAGATGGAGGAATGAGCAACGACCTGATCATTGGCGATGACGGGCTGGCCCGGCCGCTGTGGGCTTCGAGCAACGAGATGCTGCGCCGGTACTACGACACCGAATGGGGCATGCCGATCACCGACGAGACCGGTCTCTTTGAGCGGCTGAGCCTGGAGTGCTTCCAGTCGGGCTTGTCCTGGGCGATCATCCTGTCCAAGCGCGAGGCGTTCCGCGACGCCTTCGCGCAATTCGACCCGGAAAAGGTCGCCCTGTTTTCCGAAACGGATTTCGAGCGGCTCATCGAGGATCCGCGCATCGTGCGCAACCGGTTGAAGATCCGCGCCACGATCGCCAATGCGCAGGCCACCCTGGCCCTGCGCGACGAGGGTGGGCTGGCGCAGCTCATCTGGTCGCACCAGCCGGAGCAAACCCCCAGACCGCGCGCCATGTCGGAGATCCCTACGCAAAGCGAGGAGTCCAAGGCGCTGGCCAAGGAATTGAAGAAGCGCGGCTTCAAGTTCGTGGGGCCGACCACCATGTTCGCCCTCATGGAAGCCGTGGGCATGGTCGACACCCACCTGCTCGGGTCCCATCGCCGCGGCACCTCCGGAATCTGGCCCCGGTAGGCTTCCCGCCGCGCGGTGTCGGCCGCGACGGCACAAAAAATGAGACCTGCCGGGGTGTGCGATCCCGGCAGGTCTCATCTTTCTGCGACTCGGCTGACTGAGCAGGTCAACCGCTTCCCTATTCCCCTTATTTCAAGCCGGCTAGGCCGACCACCAGAGCAGGATGAGCATTTCCTGGCTCGCGGTGAACAAGCCGATTCGCATCGGTCAAGTTTGCAGCTTCTCCCGACCACACACGGGAGAAGCTCTGGAATAAGCATAACCCGGCAGTGGGCAATAACGTCAACCCCTGCATGCTAATTTAATAAAAATTAACTTAGGTGACTCTAACTTCTCTGGAGCGGAGCTTCTTCGAAGATCTGGCCGACCGGGCTGCGCTTCTCCGCCTGGAAGTCGTCTTCCGCGCGACCGAAGGCCCAGTAGGCGGAAAGCGACATGTCACGGCGGTCCACGCCGCGCTCGTTGTAGAAGTAGCCACGCAGCTTCTTGGTCACTTCGCGCTCGCCATGGGAGAAGACCTGCACCGTGCCCTCGGGCCACGGGTAGTCGCGCACCACGGACTCCAGCTTGGTGTTCTCGGGGGTGAAGGCTCCGTTGCGGTGAACCCAGCGGATCTCCACGCCGGCCGGGGCCTTGAGGTCCATCTCGTCCTCGGCGGCGGAAACCTCGATGATCGCGACGCCTCGCATGTGCTCGGACATGGATTCCAGCGCCGCGGCAATGGCCGGGATGGCCGTCTCGTCGCCGACCAGGAAGTGGAAGTCGAATTCCTCCTTCGGGTAGTACAGGCCGCCGGGGCCGGAGAAGCAGACGGTGTCGCCGATCTGGGCGTCCCGGGCCCAGGGGCCGGCCAATCCTTCGTCGCCATGGACCACAAAATCCACCTGGATGGTTCCGGCTTCCGCGTCGCTGCTGCGCACGGTGTAGGTGCGCCGCACCGGCAGGTCCTGCATGTCCAGCTTCTCGCGCAGCTCATCCATGTCGTAGGGAGGAGTTAGACCGAGCTCCGGCTTGGCGAACAGGATCTTGATGTAGCGGTCGGTGACCGGCTTGTCGACGAAGGTCTCGAAGCCCGGGCCGCCGAGGGTCAGGCGCACCAGGTGCGGAGCAATCTGCTCGCGCTTCATGACCTGCAGTACGGTCTGCGGACGGGCAGCGCGCCCGCCACCCTGCGGGCGTTCGGCTTGGGGATTGGCCACGGTAGCACTTCCTATCTGAATAAGACTAGATAACTCAATCCTAATTCACCCAAGCCGTGCGCCCTACTTTGCGAAGGTCGGCGCCCCTTCGAACGCCGCGAGCCCCTGGCGCTCGGCCTCGCTCAGGCGCTGGACGCGGCCCACCGCCGGGTCGAAATAGGCCAGGGTGGTGGCGGCCTTGACGCAGAGGTAGTCCTCGATGGGGTCGCGGAATTCGTAGCAGATCTCGAAGCTGGCCGGCTTGATGTTGGCCACCCACAGATCCACGTTCACCGGGACGTTGCGGTATTCCAGCGGCCGCGAATAGCGCACGCGGTGCTCGACCACGAGGATCTGCACCCCGGCAGGCACCGCGGAGAAGATATCCGCCTTCGGGTCCATGCCCGGCGCCCCGGTGCCGCCCGGCACGCCGAACCCGGCGATGCGCGCCTCCTCCATCAGCCTGATCAAGTTCACGTTGTTCACGTGGCCGTAGGCGTCCATGTCGCCCCAGCGCATGGGCACCTGGACCCGCAGCGGTGCACCGCTCATTAGTCTTCCTCCTGGAAATCGGTATCGAAATCGACCAGCCCGAGCCGGGCCAGCCCCTGGAGGATCCGCGCCCCGTCGGGCTCATAGACCCAGGGGATCCCCGGCGTGGTGCGCCACAGCTCCTGCGAGCGGCCGCCGGCCAGCACCGCCTCGGAAGGGGTCAGCTGGCGGATCACGATGGCGCGCACGTGCTCCGGGTAGCGGCGGGCGAACTCGGCGTAGATCGCCGGGTCGTGCTGCCCGTCATCGCCGATCAGCACCCAGGAGATGTTCGGGAATTCCTCGGCCAGCCGGCGCAGCTGGTCGACCTTGTGCTGCTGGCCGCTGCGGAACCAGGCCCGGTCGGTCGGCCCCCAGTCGGTCAGCAGCAGCGGTCCGCGCGGGTAGAGGTTGCGCGACATGAAGCGCTGCAGCGTCTGCGCGACGTTCCACGCACCGGTGGACAGGTAGATGGTGGGGCTGTGCGGGTGCTCCTTGAGGATGTGCTGCATCATCACCGCCATGCCCGGGGTTGCCACGCGCGCATGCTCGGAGAGCACAAACGAGTTCCAGGCGGCCAGCAGCGGGCGCGGCAGCGCGGTGACCACCACGGTGTCGTCCACGTCGCTGATCACGCCGAAGCGCTGGCTCTCGTCGATGACCAGGATTTTCGCGCTGGCGTCGTCGCCGTCGTGGGCGCGCAGCGAGACCTCGTGCCACCCGGGGTCCAGGTCCACCGCCAGCTTCGCGTCGATGACCCCGCCGCGGTCGGCCTGCACCTCGAAGCGCTGGCCCGCCACCTCGATGGAGACCTTGCCGCCCGGCAGGATCGGGGACGTGAAATTCCGGAAACCGCGGATGCCGTCGGCGATGACCTGCGCCTGGTGGTGGCCGTCCTCGAAGGCGCCGGGCTTGGCGAGCACCACCCGCGCGAGCACGCGGATCCAGCCGCCGGCGCTGCTGGCGTAGCCGTAGCCGAGGTAGGGCAGGATGACCGGACCCAAGCCCTTGCGTTCCGCGTTGCGGACCCTCCAGCGGTGGTAGCCGTCCTCGAACCGGGAGGCGACATGGCGCGCAACTCCGTCGCTTGCAGCGTGACTCATGCTCCAAGTCTTTCATGCCTGCCGTCGGCAGGCTTGACCAATCACAATGTGTCGCAGACCTTGCGGTTTTCTACTTTACGTAGAAAGATCAGAGTATGAAATACGATCACGACAACAACCATCCGGTCCTCGTCCTGAACGAGGAGCAGTCCTGGGAACTTCTGGCCCATACCTCGCACGGTCGCGTTGCCACCTCCGTCGCAGGTGATGTCGATATCGTCCCGGTCAACTACGGGGTCCACAAGGGCAAGCTCTTCCTGCGCACCGCACCGGGCAACAAGCTGGCATCCATGACCATCAACGACAAGGTGGCCTTCGAAGCCGACGGGATCCTCGCCGACGAAGCGTGGTCCGTCGTGGTGCACGGCTCCGCCGAGGTGCTCGAGCACGAGGCCGACATCCAGGAAGCCCGCGAAAGCGGCGTGAGCCCTTGGGTTCCGACGCAGAAGGACTTCTGGATCCGCATCCACGTCCGCTCCATCTCCGGGCGCCACTTCCAGCTCGGCGAGCAGCCCGAGGTCGGGCAGTAGGCGCCAGCAGCCATTAAGCGCAGGACCCGCAGCACCGGTTGGCGCTGCGGGTCCTGCGTATGCCCGAAACGGGCGGGGGCTCAGCCCTTGTACGGGTAGAAGCCCTCGCCGCTCTTGCGGCCCAGCTTGCCGGCCTGGACCTTCTCGACGATCAGGGCGTGGGGCTTGTCCGCCTCCAGCCCGGTCTCCTCGAACGTTGCCTGCGCGATGAAGTCCACCACGTCCAGGCCCACCAGGTCCATCAGCTCGAACGGGCCCATCGGGTGGCCCAGCGCGGTGCGGGCAGTGGTGTCGATGTCCTCGATGCTGGCCACCCCGGCCGCGGCCAGGTCCAGCGCTTCGCGGTTGATGGCGCCCATCATGCGGTTGGCGATGAAGCCCGGGATCTCCTTGTTCACCAGCACCGGCTGCTTGGCCAGGCGCTTGGCGACCGCGGTGACCGCCTCGACGGTGGCGTCGCTGGTCTGCTCGTTGCGCACGACCTCCACGCACTTCATGACCAGGGCCGGGTTGAAGAAGTGCATGTTGCACACCAGTTCGGGGCGTCCGCTGGCCGCGGCGATGCGCGAGGAAGGCAGGGTCGAGGAGTTGGTCGCCAGGATGGCGTGGGCCGGAGCGGCCTGGCCGAGCTGCGCGAAGATCTGCTCCTTGATGTCCAGGCGTTCCACCGCGGCCTCGATGACCAGATCCGCCTGCGCGGCGGAGCTGGCCAGGTCGGTGGACTGGGTCAGCAGCCCCAGCGCCCGATCGGACTCATCCTGGCTCAGCTTGCCCTTGGCCACGCGGGAGGCGGCCCAGCCCTCCAGCTCGGTGCGGGCTGCGGCCAGGGCCTGCTCGGAAATGTCCTGCAGGATGGTCGTGTAGCCTCCCAGCGCGCAACTCATGGCAATTTGCCGTCCCATGGTTCCTGCGCCAATTACCAGAATGCGTTCGATCGTCATTGATTCCTCTGTTTTCTGCTCGGGTACTGTTACGTCACTAGCCGCGCAGGTACACCGTGGTGGTGTGCGTGTAGAACTCGCGCGCGGCGGCGCCCTGCTCCTTGGGACCATAGCCTGAGGCCTTGGCTCCGCCGAACGGAACGTGCGGGTCGGCACCCGCTGATTCCGAATTTACATGCAAAATCCCCACATCGAGAGTCTGTTGCGCGGCCAGCGCCACAGACAGGTCGCGGGTGAACAGCGCCAGGCTCAGCCCGAACTGAGAGTCCTCCGCGGCCTCGAAGGCCTCCTCGGTCCCGTTCACGCGCACTACGGAAAGCACCGGAGCGAAGAATTCCTCGCGCCAGGCGGTGTTCGCGCGTCCGGCCGGCCCGGCCGGCAGTTCCAGGATGGTCGGCGCCATGAAGCTACCGCCGTTCGGAGCCTTGCCGGAGTAGGCCACGGTGGCGCCTTCGGCGATCGCCTTGTCCACCCCGGCGCGCACCGAGACCGCGGCCTTGGCGTCCACCAGCGGGCCCATGTGCACGGAAGGATCCAGCGGATCGCCGGTCACCCAGGAATCCAGGCGGCCGGTGAGCTTGGCCAGGAACTCCTCGGCAATCGACTCGTCCAGGATCAGCCGGCTGGTGGCGGTGCACTTCTGACCGGTGGAGCGGAAGGCGCCGAACAGCACCTGCTCGCTGGCCAGGTCCAGGTCCGCGTCAGCCAGCACCACGGAGGCGTTCTTCCCGCCCATTTCAGCCTGCACCGGGATGCCGCGGGCGGCGCCGGCGGCGCACAGCCGACGGCCCACCCCGGTGGAACCGGTGAAGCTCAGCGCGTCAAGGTGCTCGTGCTCCATGATCGCATCGCCCAGCGAGCCCGGTCCGATGACCAGGTTCAGCACGCCGGCCGGCAGGCCGGCGTGGGCCAGGGCCTCCACCAGGCGCACCGCCAGCAGCGGCACCAAGCTGGCAGGCTTGAACACCACGGTGTTGCCGAAGACCAGCGCCGGGGCAATCTTCCAGGCCGGGATGGCGATCGGGAAGTTGAACGGGGTGATTACGCCGACCACGCCCAGCGGCTTGTGGGTGACCATGATCTGCTCCCCGGCGCGCGGGGACTGGTACACGGTGCCGGCGGCGCGCTCGGCCTCCGCGGCGTAGTAGGTCAGGATCTGCGCGGCGCGCAGCACCTCGCCCACGCCTTCGGCCTTGGTCTTGCCTTCCTCGGCGGAAAGCTGCTCGCCGAAGCTGGCGGAGTTCTCCTGCAGGTAGGCGGCCGCCTTGACCAGGATCGCCCCGCGGGCGGCCATCGGGGTGGCCGCCCAGGACTTCCGGGCCGCTTCGGCGGCTTGGAATGCCTGGTCGATCTGGTCCGTGCTGGCGGCGTTGCCGGAGGCCAGGACCACGGCGGAGTCCGAGGCGCTCTGCGTGGTGATCATGCCGCCTTCGCCTTGCACCCAGACACCGTTGATGTACTGGTCGAGCTGGGCGAGCAGGTTTGCGGAGGTCGATAGGGTCATCGAAATATGCCTTCTCTCGTGCGGTTCGGCCGGTTTAGCGGAAGGCCGGAACGCCGGTCAGCTTGTTGCCCAAGATCAGGGTGTGGACCTCGTCGGTGCCCTCGTAGGTGCGCACGGATTCCAGGTTGTTGGCGTGGCGCAGCGGCGAGTAGTCGAGGGTGATGCCGTTGCCGCCCAGGATGGTGCGGGCCTCGCGGCAGATCTCGATGGCTTCGCGGCAGTTGTTCAGCTTGCCCACGGAGATCTGGTGCAGGTCCAGGGTGCCGGCGTCCTTCTGGCGGCCGATGTGCAGCGCCAGCAGGAAGCCCTTGTTGATTTCCAGTGCCATGTCCACCAGCTTCTGCTGGGTCAGCTGGTAGCCGGCCAGCGGCTTGTCGAACTGCAGGCGCTCCTGCGAGTACTTCAGGGCGACCTCGAAGGCGTCGCGGGCGGCGCCCATGGAGCCCCAGATGATGCCGTAGCGCGCTTCATTCAGGCAGGAGAACGGACCCTTCAGGCCCTTGACCTCGGGCAGCACTGCCGAGCCCGGCAGGCGCACGTCGACCAGCTCGATTTCGCACTGGATCGAGGCGCGCATGGACAGCTTCGGCTCGATCGGGGTGGCCTTGTAGCCCGGGGTGCTGGTCGGCACCACGAAGCCGCGGATGCCCTCGTCGGTCTGCGCCCAGATCACTGCGACCTTGGCGACGTTGGCCAGGCCGATCCAGCGCTTGGAGCCGTTCAGCACCCAGTCGTCGCCGTCGCGGCGGGCGAAGGTCTTCATGCTGGACGGGTCCGAGCCCGCGGTCGGCTCGGTCAGGCCGAAGCAGCCGATGGCCTCGCCGGCGGCCATCTGCGGCAGCCACTCCCGCTTCTGCTCCTCGGAGCCGTGCTTGTAGATGGCGCTCATGGCCAGCGAACCCTGCACCGAGACGAATGTGCGCAGGCCCGAGTCGCCGGCTTCCAGCTCCGCTCCGGCCAGGCCGTACTCCACGGCCGAGCGTCCGGCGCAGCCGTAGCCGTCCAGGTGCATGCCCAGCAGGCCGAGCTTTGCCATTTCCGGCACGATCTCCAGCGGGAAGACTGCGTCCTCGTACCAGCGGGCGATGTTCGGCTTGATGCTCTCGTTGACGAAGCCGCGCACCGAGTCGCGCAGGGCGAGCTCTTCGCTGGTCAGCAGCGCGTCGAAGTTGATCAGGTCTGCCGGGTCCAAAACGCGTTCTGCCAGTGCCATGGTGGTCTCCTTGAAGAGGTGTTGAAACGTGAGGTTCGGCGTCTTGCCGTCCCGTTGGCCGGGACTGCGTCACACACCGTCGAATTGCTTACCTCTGAAATTACGCAACAATTGTGATTCGCGCCTTAGACATTCTGTACAAGAGAGTCCGAATTGTCGGATACTTTTTCTATGATCACGCTTCTTCAGCTCGGCACCGCCCTCGCGTCGGATCTGGAGCCCGGTCCATCGGGCCGCTACAGCACCACCCCGATTGCCGGCGTCCACGTCTCCGAGCTGGAGGACCCGACCCCGTATCTTTCGGGCGGCGAGCTGCTGCTGACCACCGGGATGATTTTCGCCCGCGGCCAGGTCGACCCGGCCGTCTACGTGCGGCGGCTTCAGGAGAAGTCGGTCAAGGTCCTGGGCATCGGGCTGGGGCCCTCGCTCACCGCCATCCCGCCGGCGCTGGCCGCGGCCTGCGCGGAAGCGAAACTGGAAGTGGTGGTGGTCCCGGACCAGGTGCCGTTCCAGAACGTTTCGCGCGCCTACTGGAATCTGGCCATGCGCAGCAGCAATGCCGACCTGATGGATTCGCTGGGCACCCAGACCGCCATGGCGCGAGCCGCCATGCGCCCCGACGCAGTGCCCGCGGTGGTGCGCGGGCTGGCGCAGTCGCTGGGCGGCTGGGCGGCCTACGTGCCGCGCTTCGGCGAGGGAGAAACCGTCTGGCCCCCGTCCGCCGAGCAGTTCATGCCCAAGGTGCGGCGGGAAACGCACCGCATCGACAAGCTGGAGGCGCCCAGCACCGCGACCTTCGAGATCCTGAACCAGCCGGTGGTGCTGTATCCGGTGCTGGTCAACGCGCAGGTGTACGGGGTGCTCTCGCTCGGTCCGGGACGGCGGCTGACCCCGGCGGACCGGCAGGTCATCACGACGGTTTGCGTGCTGCTGGCCATGCGCTCGCGCCAGCGCGAGCAGCAGGCCGAGTCCACGGCGGTGCTGGGCAGCGCGGTGGCCAAGCTCGCGGTGCGCGGACAGCTGGAAGCGGCCAGGATGCTGGCCGAGGATTCGGGACTGCCCGATGTCCCCTCGACGCTGCGGTTGCTGGCGTTGCGCGCGCAGGGAAGCATCCCGGTGTCATTCGCCGCCGAGTCGGCCCGCGGGCTGCTGGGCCCGGAACCCTACGACCTGGGGCCGGCGTTGAAGGCCACGCCCTTCGTGTTCGAACACGAGTCGTCCTTGATTGCCCTGCTTGACGCGTCGCTGGTGGCCCCGCTGGGCGAGCGCCCCTTCGATGATCTGGAGGGCACCGAGTTCCAGGTGCTTGGCTTCTCCCCCGAGAACCAAAACCAGATCCCTGAAACGGCCGCCGTGCTCTCCGCCCAAATCCACGGAGCGCAGATCCCCTCCATCTTCCAGGCGCTGCGCGCGGCGATTGCGCGGGCGCCGAAGGGCATGCTGACGCATCTGGGTTCCAGCGACGAATCCAAGGCGTCCAACTGGGTCAAGGCGCTGCACGAGTATGCCAGGGCGGACCTGGTGGCCACGGTGACCAGCTACCTGCGCCATCGCGGCACCTGGGAAGAGGCGGCCCGGGAACTGGGGCTGCACCGCAACACGCTGCGCTACCGGATGCAGCTGGTGAATTCGCTGATCGGCGTGGATGTGGATGACCCGGACGTTTCAGCGCACCTGTGGCTTGCGCTGCGGCACGCTGAAACGCACGGATTCTAGGAACCGGCCCTAGACGGTGGCGGCGGCCCCCAGCCATCCGCGCACCACGTCATTGTGCTCGCCGAGCTTGGGCGGGGCCTGGCGCGGGGTGTCCAGCGCCGGGGTCCAGATGGCCGGGTGGCGCACCTGTTCGCCGACCGCGACGCCCTGCGCGTCCAGCACTTCAATGGTGGGCTCCAGGCCCAGCGAGGCGGCGTAGTCCAGGCCTTCGGCGATGTTCGCGACCTTGCCGGCCGGCACGCCGACCTCGGTCAGGCGGCTTTGCCAATTGGCGCCGGTGTCGGCGCGCAGGGCCTGTTCCAGCAGCGGGATGAGCTCCTCGCGGTGCGCGACGCGCTGGGTGTTGGTGGAGAACCTCGGGTCGCCGCTCAGCTCGGGAACCCCGAGCTCGGCGCACAGCTTGACGAACTGGCCGTCGTTGCCGCAGGCCACGGCCACCGAGCCGTCTTGGCAGTCCAGCAGCTGGTAGGGAACGATGGAGGGGTGCGCATTGCCCATGCGCCCGGCGATCTTCCCCGCGCCGAGGTAGGCCTGGCCCTGGTTGGCCAGCGCGCCCTGCAGGCTGGAGAGCAGATTGACCTCGATGTGCGCGCCGCGGCCGGTCTTCTGCCGGTTCTGCAGCGCCGCGAGGATCGCGATGGTGGCGTCCTTGGCGGTGAGCACGTCCACCAGCGCCACGCCGGCCTTCATCGGATCCGCATCAGCTTCGCCGGTGATGGACATCAGCCCGCCCAGGGCCTGCACGATGAAGTCGTAGCCGGGGATCTTGGATCCGCCCGCCGACCCGAAGCCGGTGATCGATGCGTAGATCAGCGACGGGTTCAGCTCGGAGAGCTCCTCGTAGCCCAGGCCCATCTTGTCCATGCCGCCGGTGATGAAGTTTTCCACCAGCACGTCGGCCTTGGAAACCAGGTCTCGGGCGACCTCGCGGTCCTGCTCGTTGCGCAGGTCCAGCGCGATGGACTGCTTGTTGCGGTTGACCGATTCGAAGTAGGTGGCGCCGGTCGCGGAGAATGGCGGGCCCCAGCTGCGGGTGTCATCCCCGGTTTCCGGGCGTTCGACCTTGATGACGCGCGCACCCAGGTCGGCGAGCGTCATGGTACTCAGGGGTCCGGCGAGAACCCGGGAAAAGTCAGCGACGACAATTCCTTCCAATGGTCGAAGTCCGCTCATGATGCTCCCCTACTCGTTGATTTCGTCCTTCTCTACCCTAGGTGTGCGCGCCGTCACGGGCTTGGGTTGTTCTGCCCAAGTTCTTGTGAAGAATGCACAAAAGCTCGGATTGTTTGCCGTCGCACAGACGGCCGGCGGCGGCTACGGGGCTGCCGGTTCGGGGTGCAGCGCGTCGCGGATCAGCTGCGAGCTGCGCTCATTGCCGAAGCTGAAGGAGCCGGTGGCGTCGATCCGGCCCAGCACCTCGGTTCCGGCCGGCGTGGATTCAAGCCGCCAGTCGGTTTCCTTGTCCATGTTGAACAGGTTGACGAACAGCGCGCCGTCCGCGTGCGCCTGGAGCATCATCGTTTTCATCCAGCCAGCCTGGGTGATCCAGTCATCGGCCTCGGCGTAGAACGGCGGGCTCTGCGGCCACTGGAATACCCAGGAGCCCCAGGCCTCGGCGCATTCACCTCCCGCGGTGAAGAAGGATTCGCCGCGCGAGGCCGAGGCGACCTCCGCGATGCCCCACGGCTTGCCGCCGGCCAGCTGCTTGAGCTGCGCCACCGGCGCGCCGAAGACGTCGTCGTAGGACTGCCAGTTGCAGTTGACAGCGGGGTCGTTGGCGTCGGCCCAGTTGAAGCCGTCCAGCGCCAGCATGTCCACGGAGTCGGCGCCCGGGTAGGCCGAGGCGAAGTCGACGGGTGTCCCATCCGGGGCGGATCCGGCCACCAGCGGGTTCCAGACCAAAGCGGCATCCGGCGCCCAGCGTTCCTTGAGCTGGTACACGTGCCGGAACATCCGCACGTAGTCGGCGGCGGTGTTCCCGCCGTTCACCCCGACGGACCAGGGACGGATGGCGTCGTTCATTTCCGGGGCGAAGCGCACCAGGATCGGCTGGTTCGCCGCGTACTTCTGGGCCTGCTTCAGCCAAGAGACCAGATAGTCGTCGTGGCTTCCAGCAGCGATGGCCGCCGGGCGGTATTCCGGCTGGTCCACGCTGCGGTTCTCCCAGTCGTTGGGTTCCCAGGCGATCAGCAGGGCCGCGTTGCGCCGCGCGGCTTCGGCCGCGTAGTCCGCGGGGAATCCGGGTTGGTTGGTGAAGTCCACATAGGTGGAGAGCATCCCGTTCGCGGCCCCGAGCTCGGCTTCGTCCCCGGGCACGTCGCCGAGCTGCGCGGCGGCCCACCCGATGACCGTCTGGCAGGTGTCCGGATCGGCGGTCCCGCTGCACCCCTGCGGCGCTTCGGTGGCCTGCGCCGCCGGAACGGCGGCGAGGCACAGCGCCGCGGCAAGCGCGGCGGCGCTGATCCGGCGGAATGCTGGAAAACGTGGGTGCGGCACGGCAGTTCCTTTCCTGGGCGGCCCCGCCCGGTTCGGAAGGGCTCTGCGGTGGTCGCCGGAACGGGAGCGTCCCGGCGCGGGTCCTAGATGGTCTTGCGCAGCGGGACTTCCTTGATGAACAGGATGCAGATGAAGGCGATGGCCGCGACCGCTGCCGAGACCAGGAAGACCAGTCCCGTGGCTTCCCCGTAGGCGGATTCGACCACGCCGCGCACTGCCGGCGGCATGCCCGACAGGTTCAGCGAGTCCCCGGAACCGCCCTTCGAGGTGTCAACGCCCAGCTTCGCCAGGCCCTCGGAGACCAGGGAGGCCACCTGGGTGGCGAGCATCGCGCCGAGGAACGCGACGCCGGCGGAACCGCCCACGGAACGGAAGAACGCCACCGAGGAGCTGGCCGCGCCGATGTCGGTGACCTTCACGGTGTTCTGCACCGCGAGCACCAGGTTCTGCAGCATGAAGCCCATGCCCACGCCGTTCAGGAACATGCCGATGGCCAGGATCCAGTACTCGGTGCCGTGGTGCATGCAGCCCAGCAGGCCCAGCCCGGCCACGTTCAGCAGCGAGCCGATGACCAGGTAGATTTTCCAGCGTCCGAAGCGGGTGATCATCTGGCCGGAGAATACGGAGCCGCAGTAGTTCCCCGCGATCATCGGCAGCGTCATCAACCCGGCCGCGGTGGGTGTGGCTTCCCGGGCGATCTGGAAGTACTGCCCGATGAACGCCCCGCTGCCGAACATGCCCACGCCGATCGCCACGGAGGCGATGATCGCCAGCGAGGTGGTGCGGGTGGTGATGATCTTCAGCGGAATGATCGGTTCCACGACGCGCGATTCGACCAGCAGCAGGGCCGCGGTGAGCACCGCGACGCCGCCGAGCATGGTGTAGGTCTGCCAGGAGTTGAAGGCGAAGAACTCGTCCTTGCCCACATAGGACACCCAGATCAGCAGCGTGGAGACCGCCAACGTCAGCAGCAGCGCCCCGCCCCAGTCGATGCGCACCTTGCGCTTCTGGTGGCTCAGGTGGAGGGTTTTCTGGATCAGGATCATGGACAGCACGCTGATCGGGATGCCGAAGAAGAAGCACCAGCGCCAGCCCAGTGGCGAGTCGACGATGAATCCTCCCAGCAGCGGGCCGGCCGCGGTGGACACCGCCATGACGGCGCCGAAGTACCCGGAGTAGCGTCCGCGTTCGCGCGGGGCGATGACCGTGCCGATCACCGCCATGCCCATGGCCGTCAGCCCTCCCATGCCGATCCCCTGGATCACGCGGGCGGCCAGCAGCACCGGAATGGACCAGGCCATGCCCGCCAGGAAGGATCCGAGGATGAAGACCAGGATGCCCGCCTGCAGCATCTTCTTCTTGTTGAACAGGTCCGCCATCTTCCCCCAGATCGGGGTGGTGGCGGCGTTGGCCAGCAAGGTGGTGGACAAAACCCAGTTGAAGTCGGTCTGCGATCCGCCGAGCTTGTCCATGATGGTGGGCAGCGCGATGGCGACGATGGTGGCGGCGAGCATCGCCGCAAAGAACGAGGCCAGCACGCCGGCGATGGAGCGCAGCACCTCGCGCTGGGTCATCTGCGGGGTGTCGGCGGCCGCCTCGGCCAGGTCGGTCGGGCCCGCGGCCCGCGGAGTCCGGTTAGCCATCCGAGCCGCTTCGCGGTTCTTCGGCCTGCAGCTCGCGGTGTTCATGGATGCCCTGGATCATCGAGTTGTTCAGTTCGCCCAGCGCGTCGGCGATCAAGGTCAGGCGGTCGTTGTCCCAGTCGGGCAGCAGCGGGCGCAGACGTTCGATGCGCAGCTGGGCCCGGGCTTCGAGCCGGTCGCTGCCGGCTTCGGTCACCCACAGGACCTGGCGGCGTGCGTCCAGGTCGCTGGGCCGCTTGTCCAGCAGTCCCGCCTGCTCCAGTTCGGCCAGATGCCGGCTCATCGCCGCCGTGCCGATGCCCAGATGGCTGGCGAGGTCGGCCGCGTGCGTGGGCTGGCGCATGTCCAGGGTCTTGAGCACATGGTGCGAAGCGTTGGAGACTTCGGGATCGGTCTGGTCCAGGTGCGAGAAGGAACGCAGCAGCCGCGAGGTCCGCGCCAGCTCGTCCAGCAGGCGTCCGAGCAGCTCGGTCGGAGCCTTGTTCACTGGCCACTGCACAATATATCGCCTGCCTATCTTCGGGGGTTCCACTCAACTCTAAGTTTAGATAGTTGCCTTGGTCAACGTTTTCTGGGTCTCACTCCCGATAGGCTGGAGTCGTGATTGATCTTTCCGAAGCGCACCTGGAATCCTCCGCCGAAACCCTGAGAAGCGCCGCGCTGGCCGCCGGGAGGCAGGCCGCCGAGCTGCTGCGCGGCGCCTTCCGCGGCGGCGTGCGGGTGGAGGAGAAAACCAACACCCACGACATGGTCACCGCGATCGACCGGCAGAGCCAGGAACTGATCACCCGTTCGCTGCGTGCAGCGGTTCCAGGTTCCTGGGTGCTGGGCGAGGAACAGGTCGAGACGGAAGCCGGCACCGCCGCGCCGGGCGCCGTGCAGTGGATCGTGGATCCGATCGACGGCACCAGCAACTTCGTGCACGGCATTGCCTTCTTCTGCGTGTCCATCGCGGCGGCTGTCGACGACCGGCTGGTCGCCGCGGCGATCATCGACCCGGTCTCCGGGGACGAATTCAGCGCCGATCTGTCCCACGCCTACCTCAACGGGCAGGTCCTGAGCCCGGCCGCGCGTCCGGAGCAGGCGCGCGCGAACCTGATGACCGACTACCCCGGCGCCGAATCTCTTCAGGCCGACGGCCCGCTGGCCCTGGAGCTGCTGGGCGGGTGGATCCGTGATTTCGCGACGGTACGCCGCAAGGTGTCCGCCGCGCTGGCGCTGGCGCATGTGGCCGCCGGATGGAGCGATGCGACCATCGGGTTCGACACCAAGGTGTGGGACGTAGCCGCCGGCGCGCATCTGGTGCGCATGGCCGGCGGCAGCTACCGGGGGCTGGGCTATGGATCCGAGCCGGCGGCGGACCACCTGTGCCCGGGATTCATCGCCCAGGGGCCGGGCGCCGACTACCCCTCGCTGTCCCGGGCGGCCGAGCGGATGCATGCACTGCGCACCACCGGGTCCGCGATGTAATCTGACAACTCCAAAGATCTTTCGCAAACCCCTCGGAATTCGAGATTCCCGGTCGTACGATACGAGTATGGAACCACTATTCCACCGGAACGCACACTCCGCCGTGCGTCATCACGGGGGCGGAGGGTTGATCCTGGGAGGGATCGGAGTGATGATTCTCTTCGGTGCTTTCGCAGTGATGTTGGCATCCCAGAGTCACACGCAGGACTGGGTGCCGCTGCTCATTGGCGTCAGCCTGGGCTTCTCAACGATGATGTTCGGCATCGTCTACCATTTCACGCACTGAGCACCATACTGGGAACACCAATTACAGTGCAGAATGCGGCCAGGGGCGGCACCCGTACGGGTGCCGCCCCTGGCCGCATTTCGGCGCTAGAGGTGGGTCGGCGCGAACATCTTCAGCAGCGTCTTGACCACCACGACGTTCGGGCCCTGCGCCGCGAAGGATTCGCGCAGCGCCTGCCCGACATCCTGCGGCTGCACCTCGCGGGCCGGGACGCCGAAGGACTTCGCCAGCGCGACGAAGTCGGGGCGGGCCAGTTCCGTGGCGGTGGCCTTGCCGAAAGCCCCTTCCATGTATTCGCGCAGGATGCCGTAGCCGCCGTCGTCCACGATCAGCCAGGTCACCGGTGCCTCATGCTGCTTAGCGGTGGCCAGCTCCGCGATGGAGTACATGGCCGAGCCGTCGCCGCTGACCGCCAGCACCCGCTCGCCCAGGCCGATCGCCCCGCCGATGCCCGCCGGGAAGCCGAAGCCCAGGCCGCCGGCCCCCTGCGCCGAATGGAACTGCCCCTGCCGCGAATCCCAGCAGCTCCAGCCCCAGTAGGCGGAAATCGTCATGTCCCAGAAGGTCTGCATATCCGCCGGAACCGCCTCGCGGATGTCCGCCATGAAACGGCGCTCCAGGCCCAGGTCCTGGGCATCCAGCCGGGCTTCGACCTTGGCCAGGGTGTCGGCCACGACCTCTTGCGGGCTGCGCCCGCGCCACTCGGCGCGGGCGGCGAAGCCTTCCCGGCGCAGCTGCGCGTTCAGGAAGTCCAGCGCCGCCCCGGCGTCCGCGCGGATGCCCAGGGCCGGGGTGTTCGACTCCAGCACCCGCGGTTCCGCGTCGATCTGGATCAGCCGGCCGCGCGGGGCCAAGGTGAAGTAGTTGCTTGACACCTCGCCTAGCGAGGAGCCGATGACCACCAGCACTTCCGCGTCCTCCAGGACCTCGGAGACGTAGCGGTCCTCCACCCAGGACTGCAGCGAAAGCTCGTGCTCCCAGGGGAAGGCGCCGTTGCCGCCGGGGGTGCACAGCACCGGAGCCTGCAGCGTCTGGGCCGCTTCGAGCAGCTGGGCCCGGGCCTTGGCGCGGCGCACGCCGCCGCCTGCCACGATCACCGGGCGCTTGGCCTCGGACAGCCAGCGCACCGCCTCCTCGATGAGTTCCACGCGCGGCGGATGCTCGTAGGCCTCGGCCAGGGCGTCGCGCACCGGAGGCACCATGACCGGGGCCAGCAATACGTCCTGCGGCACCTCCACCCAGACCGGGCCCATGGGCACCGTGATAGCCCTGGCCCAGGCGTCCTGGATGGCCGAGGGGATGCCGGAGGCGTGGTGCACCGTCTGCTGGAACTTGGTGACGTTCGCGGCCGAGGCCTTCTGGTCGTCGAGCTGGTGCAGCATGCCCTTGCGGCGCGCGCCCAGTCCGTCCAGCGGGATCTGGCTGGCGATCACGACCATCGGCACGCCGGTGGCATAGGCCTCCTGCAAGCCGGCCAGCGAGGTCAGCGCGCCGGGACCGGTGGACAGGAACAGCACCCCGACCTCGTCGGTGGCCCGCGAATAGCCGTCGGCCGCGAAGGCGGAGTTGTTCTCCACGCGCGAGGAGACGAAGTGCAGCTCAGAGCGCGAGAGCGCGTCGAAAAGCCCCAGCGCGTGCTGCCCGGGGATGCCGAACACGGTTTTCGCGCCCAGCGCGGTGAGCGTCTCGATGACCAGGTCGCCGCCGTTGCGCTGCGCGGTGCCCTGTACGGTGTCCTGTACGGCGGTCATCGGGCGTTCACCCCGCCACGGCTGCGGAAGTCGCTGATCAGGGAGATCAAGTCGTAGGTGACATGGCTGGCGGCCACGCCGGTCATCTCGGCATGGTCGTAGGCCGGGCAGACCTCCACGATGTCCGCGCCGACGATGTTCAGCCCGCGCAGCCCGCGCAGGATCTCCAGCAGCTCGCGGCTGGTGATGCCGCCGGCTTCCGGGGTGCCGGTGCCCGGGGCGTGGGCAGGATCCAGCACATCGATGTCCACCGAGATGTACAGCGGGCGGTTGCCGATGCGCACCCGCAGCTTGTCAACGATCTCGCGCACGCCCTGGTAGTAGACATCCGAGCTGGTCACGATGCCGAAGCCGAAGCGCTTGTCGTCCTCCAGGTCCTTCTTGCCGTAGAGCGGGCCGCGGGTGCCGACGTGGCAGATGGCCTCGGTGTCCAGGATGCCTTCCTCCACCGCGCGGCGGAACGGGGTGCCGTGGGTGTATTCGGCGCCGAAGTAGGTGTCCCAGGTGTCAAGGTGCGCGTCGAAGTGCAGCATCGCCACCGGGGCGCCGGCGCGCTGGGCGGCCGCGCGCAGCAGCGGCAGCGCGATGGTGTGGTCGCCGCCCAGGGTCACCAGGGTGGAGCCGTCGGCGGTCAGTTCCAGCGCCTCGTGCTCGATGGTCTCGATGGCCTCGTGGATGTTGAACGGGTTCACCGCCATGTCCCCCGCGTCGGCGACCTGGCTCTGCGCGAACGGCGAGGTGTCGGTGGCCGGGTTGTAGGGGCGGATCAGGCGCGAGGATTCGCGCACGTGGTTGGCGCCGAAGCGGGCCCCTGGACGGTAGGAGACCCCGGTGTCGAAGGGGATGCCCACGATCTTGATGTCGGCCTGCTGCACCTGGTCCAGGCGGGGCAGGCGGGCGTAGGTGCCGGCACCCGCATAACGCGGAATCTGGGCCGCGTTGATGGGACCGAGGTTGCCGTTCTCTTCAATCCTGATTTCCTTCATGGGAGCATCCTTCCGACAACCCGGACCAGTCCGCAACTAGTTGTCTAATATGAAACTTCAGTTTCCTATTATGCTATTTTGCGATCTGCGCCACGTCAAGGCGCTGGCCGCCGCGAAACTCCGGAGTCCCCGAAACTTCCCGGCGCAACAAAAGGGACCGGCTCCGCCGTCCCGGTCAGGGGCGGCGGAGCCGGTCCGCAGGCCAGCGGCGGGCGGTTAGCCGGCCAGCTCGACGATGTTCTGCGCAAGCACCTCAAGTCCGTCGCGCAGCAGCGCTTCGCCGATGACCAGCGGAGGCAGCAGGCGCAGCACGTTGCCGTGGGTGCCGCAGGTCAGGGTCAGCACACCCTGGGCGTGGCAGACCTTGGAAACGGCGGCGGCGAGCTCCGGACGCGGGGCCAAGGTGCCGCGGTCGGCGAACTCGACCGCCAGCATGGCGCCTCGGCCGCGGACCTGGGCCACCACAGCGGTGGATTCAAGCAGCGGCTCCAGCACTTCGCGGGCCACGCGCTCGATCAGTTGGGCGTTTTCCAGCAGACCGCCGTCCTCGAACTGCTCGAAGACCGCCAGCGCGGCTTCGCAGGCCAGCGGGTTGCCGGCGTAGGTGCCGCCCAGGCCGCCGGCGTGCGGGGCGTTGAGCAGCTCGGTGCGCCCGGTGACCGCGGACAGCGGGACGCCGTTGGCCAGCGCCTTGGCGGTGAGGATCAGGTCGCCGGCCACACCTTCGTGCTCGGAGGCGAACAGCGTGCCGGTGCGGCCCATGCCAGCCTGGATCTCGTCGATGACCAGCACGATGCCGTACTTGTCGGCCAGCTGGCGCAGGCCCGGGATGAAGCCGGCCATCGGGACGATGAAGCCGCCCTCGCCCTGGATCGGCTCGATCACCATGGCGGCGAAGCTGCCCGGGTCGTTCTCGATGAGCGTTGCCTCCACGGAGGCCAGCGCCGCCTCGACGCCGCCCTCGACAGCGGGGCGCAGCGGGTTGGCCGACGCGGCGCGGATGACATGCTCCGGCATCGGGCCGAAGTTCAGCTTGTACGGGTTGACCTTGGCGGTCATGCCCATGGTCAGCAGCGAGCGGCCATGGTAGGCCTCGTCGAAGACCAGGACGTTGGCGCGGCCGGTGGCGGCGCGGGCGATCTTGACAGCGTTTTCCACGGCTTCGGCGCCGGTGGAGAACAGTGCGGTGCGCTTGTCGAAGTCGCCCGGGGTGTTGCGGTTCAGCCAGTCGCAGACCTGGGTGAAGGACTCGTATTCGGTGACCATGAAGCAGGTGTGGGTGAAGGCTTCCAGCTGCTTGGCCACGCGCTGCGCCACCCGCCGGTTGGAGGCGCCCAGCGAGGTCACGGCGATGCCTGAGGCGAAGTCGATCAGGCGGTTGCCGTCGACGTCCTCGATGATGCCGCCGTCGGCGCGGGAGACGAAGACCGGCAGGGTGATGCCCAGGCCGCTGCTGACCTGCTGCACACGTTCCTCGTGTAGCTGGGTGGAGCGCGGTCCCGGAATGGCGGTGGCCAGGTAGCGGGTCTGGGTCAGCGTTTCGGCGTCGCGCGCCGCAAGAGTTTCGGTCATGCATCCAACAATAGAAATCCATGTGACACGCGTCATTAGCTTTTATGTCCAACGAGCGGTAAATGATTGGATAATTTACCCATGATCACCTTGCTGCAGTTGGGGTCAGAGCTCGGAAACGAGTTTTTCCCCGCCGATTCGACCACCTTCAGCGCCGCCCCGGTCACCGGCGTGCACATTTCCGAGCTGGAGGATCCCACCACCTATCTGGAGGGCGGCGAACTGCTGCTGACCACCGGCATGCCCTTCGGCCATTCGGCCACCGCCTCGCTGGCCTACATGCAGCGGCTGAAGGACAAGGACGTCAAGGCGTTGGGCCTGGGTCTCGGCCCGTGGCTGGACACGGTTCCGCAGCACGTGATCGACGCCTGCCGGCAGACCGGAGTGGAACTGGGCATCGTTCCGGACGGCGCGCCCTTCCAGAGCGTTTCGCGTGCCTATTGGCGGCTCTCGGCCAGGGACGACACGGTGAACCTGATGAGCTCCTTGGGTACCCAGACCGCGCTGGCGCGGGCCGCGATCCGTTCCGATGCCATCAACGCGGTGGTGCGCGGGCTGGCGCAGGCGCTGGGCGGCTGGGCCGCGTTCCTCCCTGACGACCCGCAGCCGGCCACCGTTTACCCCGCTTCCGCGCAGGGCTTCGTGCCCCTGCTGCGTCAGGAGTCGCAGCGTTTCCCGCGCACCGGCATGCCCTCGGCGTCCACCTTCGGCATCAACGGCCAGGCCGTGGTGCTGTATCCGATCCTGGCCGGGACCAGGATCCACGGCTTCCTGGGGGTGGGCTCGGGACGCACGCTGACCAAGGCCGACCGGCAGATCATCATGACCGTGTGCATGCTGCTCTCGCTGCGCGCCCGCCAGCGTGAGCTGATGGTCAGCACGAATGCGGCCCTGGGCGGAGCCACCGCCAAGCTGCTGCTGCACGGGCAGCCTGAATCCGCCCGGCTGGTTGCCCAGGAGGCTGGCATGGACGAGTTGCCCTCCCGGGTCAGGGTCCTGGCGCTGTCCGTGGGCGACGAGGCCGAGGCCCGCTCCGCAATCCAGTCCCTCGGCGCGCTGCCGGCGAGCGCCGCGCTGCCTCCGGTGGCGGATGCCGCGGCACGCTGCCAGTTGCGCTTCACGGATGATGCGGTGCTCTACCTGCTGCTGGACGAAGCCCAGCTGGGCAAGGCCCCTGCCGCCCCGGCGCAGGAACCGGACGCCGGGGCCAGGGAGAGCGCACGGAGCCTGCGTGCGGTGCTCTCCGCCCCGCTCACGCTGGCCGAGCTGCCGGCGAATCTTCCGGCGCTGCGCCAGGCGCTGTCCGGCGCCCCGGCCGGGGAGCTGAGCGACGCCGGGGCGGACTTCGACGCCAGCGCGCAGACGTGGGTGGAGGCGCTGGCCGCCTACACCCGTGCCGACCTGCTGTCGGCCGTCACCCAGTACCTGCGCCACCGCGGGCATTGGGAGGACGCCTCGCGCGCGCTGGGCATCCACCGCAATTCGCTGCGCCACCGCATCACCGTGGCCGGGGACCTGCTGGGCATCGATCTGGATGACCCGGATATCTCGGCGTCGCTCTGGCTGGCGCTGCGCCGCAACCAAGGCTGAGCCGGACCGGCAAGCCCTGCGGCGCGGCAAAGCCCCGACCTTCCGGTCGGGGCTTTCCTGTCGGTTTTAGCGTTTCGCGTCGGTTGCCTGCCGGCGTCGCCCCCTGCGGGAGGTGGCGGCCGCGCCGTCGGGTCCGATCGCGCCCAGCTTGGACTGCTGGCGGATGCTCAGCAGGTGCAGCAGTTCCTCTTCGGCATTCTCGCCGGGCTGGACGCCGCGCGGGACCCGGAACAGGAAGAACGTTCCCAACACCCACCATGCGGCGAACAGGGCCCACGGCTGCCAGGTGATGGCCGCCGGCATGCCCGGCAGGTACAGGGAGATCAGGCCGGCGCAGAAGAGCACCGACATCACGCCGATCACCTGGCCGAAGTTGCCCTTGCCGCCGATGCGCAGCGGGCGGTCCATCTGCGGTTCGCGGCGGCGCAGGATCAGGAAGGCCACGCCCACCAGCAAGTAGGCCACGACGATGGACGGCGAACCGGAATCGACCAGCCAGCCGAGCATCGCGGTGCCGAAGAACGGAGCCAGCACGGACAGACCGCCGATGAACAGCAGCGCGTGGTGCGGGGTGCGGTACTTCGGGTGCAGCACGGCGAACCAACGCGGCAGCATGCCGGAGGTGGCCATGGCGTACATCAGGCGCGAGGCGCCCATGAGCAGCGAGTTCCACGAGGTCAGGATGCCCGCGATGCCGCCGGCAATCAGGATCTTGGCCATGATCTCGGAGTTGAACAGCGCGCCCATGGCGTCCGCGGTGGCCATCTCGGAACCGGCGATCGCCGCCGGGCCCAGGCCCGAGGAGGTGGCCAGCACCACCATCACGTACCAGGCGGTGGCGATCAGCACGGAGATCACCACGTACTTGCCGATCTTGCGCGGCGGGATGTCGCATTCCTCGGCGGACTGCGGGATGACGTCGAAGCCGACGAACATGAACGGAACTACGATCATGACCCCGAAGAACCCGGCCAGCCCGTTGTCGAAGAACGGTTCCATATTGGACGATTCGCCGCTGGCGAAGGAGCCGGTGAGCAGCATCGCGCCGATGATGAACAGGAAGAGCACCACGAAGGTCTGCACCAGGCCGGCGGTCTTGATGCCGCGGATATTGATCCAGGTGATCACCACGGCGCCCAGCACACCCACGAGGGCCCAGGTCAGGTAGACCTCGGAGCCGGCGATGTCCCAGAGCTTGATCTGCGAGAGGTTGGGGAAGATGTACTGCACCGACTTGGGCAGCGCGACCGCTTCGAAGGCGACGATGGTGATGTAGCCGCCGACGATGGCCCAGGACCCGGCGAAGGACCAGCGGGCACCCATGGCGCGCAGCAGGTAGTTGTGCTCTCCGCCGGCCTTGGGCATGGCCGCGACGAGCTCGGCGTAGGTCAGGCCGACGACCGCCATGATGCCGCCGCCGACCAGCATGGCCAGCGAAGCCCCGATCGGGCCGGCGGTGGTGATCCAGTCACCGGTGAGCACCACCCAGCCGAAGCCGATCATGGCTCCGACGCCGATGGCCAGTGCGTCCCACTTGCCGAGAACCTTTTTGAGTCCTGGCTCAGCGCCCTGCTGGTTCGCCGCTGCTTGCGTCATGGCAACCCCTTTCAAAATAATGATGTGGATCACATTACGAAAGAGGCGGGGAGAAATCCTTGGACGAATAAACCAAAGGGAAAGTCAAAAGTTCCAAAGAGCGCGGCGCGGGATGGCGTCCTTCCGGCCGATGATCAGGCTTTTTTCGCCGAGGTGGCACCCTTGACCATCGCGCGGTCGACTTCATGGATTCCCAGGCAGAATCCAACCGAAAGGATGATCGACTTGATGGTGAGCTCGCTGATGTCGTCGGGAACGTAGACCAGCTGCACCGGTCCGGCTAGGACGATCAGGACCAGAGCCCAAATGTTGTAGGCCCAGGACGTCCGGGCCTCCATCATTTCCGGATGCCGCGCCCGGCGGCGGATCGTGCGCACACCCAGCACGATGATGACGACCGCGAGAATGGCGGCGCCGAGGAAAAAGAAGTTGCGCTGGGTCCGCAGCCACGCAAGGGTCGATCCGACCAGGATGCCGACCAGGGCCGAAGCCCACCAGCTGATGGAGCGCAATTCGTGCGGTTTGGACTCCGCGCTTCCGGTGGATTTACCAGTCGCCATTGCACTCCTTCCTGTCTTCACTAGCCTGCCTGCGTCGGCGGGCACTATTCCAAGAATACGCGGTGCAGTGGCCAGCCGTGAACGCGGCGCCTCTTCGCGGCAGGCTCTGTCCGGGGAGTCACACCACACCGGGAGCCACTGCACAGACTCAGAGAATCAGGGTCCAGAGCACCACGGCAGGTTCATCGCCGGGGTTTTCCCAGCTGTGCGGTTCGCGCCCCGGAAAGGTCATGGTGTCCCCCGCAGCGAGCTCGACCACCCGTTCGGGTAGCACCAGCGTGAACACCCCGGAGGCCACGTGCAGCACTTCGAGCTCGCAATCCACCGAATACAGTTCGTTCTCCCCCTTGCCCCGGGGTTCCACTTCGGCGCGAATGACCTGGACGCGCTTTTCGCCGCGCGGGGTGACCAGCTTCTCGGTGATGCCCGAGCCTCCCAGCGAGATGCGCGGCGCATCCCCCAGTCGCACCAAAGTCGTGTCCGGTACTTCGAACAGGGTCCCGACCTCGATCCCCAGCACCTCGCAGAGCTTGAGCAGCGTGGAGACCGACGGACTGGTCAAGTCGCGTTCGACGCGGGAAAGAAACCCCTTGGTCAACCCGGAAAGCTCGGCGACCTGGTCGATCGTCATGTGCTGCTGCTGGCGGACGCCGCGCAGCCGTGCTCCGATGTTGATTGACGAGCCTGAGGGTTCGACGGGCAGAGCTTTCATCCGTGGGGCACCTGGACCTGTTCACTCGAAGGATAGGCAGCGACCGCGGGAGTGTACTTCTGCCGGCCGCTCTGCGTCCCCAGTTTACCAATACGCAACTTCCGGCCAACCGGAACGGGAGAATATGACACCTTGGCTTCGGTGGCTTCCCATTTCCTGAAGCGGGTTCCCCGAACCGTGGCCTGCATCTACACTCGGTCCATGGACGACACCCCGAACAGCACCGTGGCCAGGCTGCGCGAATACCTGAACGACGCGCGGCAGGCAGTCATCTTCAAAAGCGGGCAGCTCAGCGAGGAGCTGGCCCGCCAACCCATGACCCCCACCGGCACGCACGTGCTGGGCGTCGTGCACCACCTGGCGATCACCGAGTACGGCTACTTCGGTGCGTGCCTCAATCGGCCGGTCAACGACTCCTACCTCCAGCAGCTGCTGGACATCGACGACCCGCAGGCGGATTTCATTCCGCCAGCCGATGCCAGCGCGCAGCAGGTCATCGAGCTCTACCAGCGGGCCATCGCCTTCGCCGAGGCCGGGTTCGACCAGCTGGAGCTCGCCTCCCCGGCCGAAGTCCCCTGGTGGGTCCGCCACCGGCACACCACCCTGGAACATCTCATGGTGCACATGATCGCAGAGACCTCGCGCCATGCAGGCCATCTGGACATCGTCCGCGAGCTGCTGGACGGGCAGGTCGGGCTGCGCGCGGAAGTGCCGAACCTGCCGGACTACACACCCCGGCAATGGCAGGAGCAGCGCGACCGGCTGCAGCAGACCGCGCAGTCCAAGCGAGGCTCCGACTAGGGCTTCGCGCGGAGTTCATATTACGGAATGAAACTTCACGACTTAATATTGCGGCGGTAGCATCGACACTGTTGCTTCACGAGACGCGGCGCCAAGCTCCGACTGGCCGCGCACCAACCCCAGGTTCATGGGTGGTTCGGATGAAGAAGCGGTCCGGGCATCGACCGATGCGCGGGCAAGAGCTCAGCGAGAGTTGTCGTGTCATGGCATTTTCCATCCTCCCCATCATCGATCTGCAGACCGGACAGGTGCAGTTCACCGTGCAGGACCGCTGGTACACCCGCTACATTGCAGACCCGGCGCACCTTGAGCGGCTGATCACCCGTTCCTCCCGGCGCCCGGTCTTCGATCCCGCGGCGGGCGAGCTGGTGGTGTTCGTGGCGTCCGCCGGGCAGCCCGATGGGCGCAGCCTTGCTTTTAGGCTTGCCAAATTCCCCGGCACCATCTCGCTGGCTAAACTGAGAGGCTGAACAGAATCCCGGGTTTCGTTGAGAAATCCCAAGCCGTAGGAGAGTCATCCTCGTGATGTCACACAGCCCCACGACTGAGCCCACCCCCGCCCAGATCCGCCGCTGGCGCAAGTACGTTGCGGACGAGGTCGCCGAAGGCGCCATCTACCGCGCGCTGGCCCAGAAGAAGACCGGACAGGAAAAGCAGATCCTGCTGGGACTGGCCGCGGCGGAAGAACGCCATGAGGAATACTGGCGCACCAAGCTCGGGGCGCATGCCCGCCCGGTGCGTCCCTCGCTGCGTCGCAGCTTCCTGCGTTTCCTCGCCCTGAGCTTCGGCTCGGTGTTCGTGCTCGCGCTGGCGCAGCGGGCCGAAAGCAGCACCCCCTACGCGACCGATGCCGACGCGTCGCCGCAGATGGCCGCCGACGAGCAGGTCCACGAGGAAGTCGTCCGCGCCCTGGCCACCGCGGGCCGCGCGCAGCTGTCGGGCAACTTCCGCGCCGCGGTCTTCGGCGCCAACGACGGCCTGGTCTCCAACCTGGCCCTAGTCATGGGCATCGGAGCGACCGGTGTTTCCTCCGGACTGGTGCTGTTCTCCGGCATCGCCGGCCTGCTGGCCGGCGCGCTGTCCATGGCCGCCGGCGAATACGTCTCCGTGCGTTCGCAGCGCGAGCTGCTCACGGCTTCGCGTCCCACTCAGGTGACGCTCACCGCCGCCCCTGACCTGGATTTGGACGCCAACGAACTGGTGCTCATCTACAAGGCCCGCGGCATGACCGACGAGGATGCCGAGCACCGCGCTGCAGAACGCATGGGCTTGTTCACCTGCGACTGCAACCCGTCCTTCTCGCTGAACCCGGAAGCCCGGGCCGAAGAGCTGGCGAACGAGCACGAGGAACTGGGCTCGGCTACCGGCGCCGCGGCGACCTCCTTCTGCCTGTTCGCTTCCGGAGCGGTCATCCCGATCCTTCCCTACATCTTCGGCATGTCAGGCCTGGCTGCGATCATCACCTCGGTGCTGCTGGTCGGCGCCGCGCTGATGATCACCGGCGGCATTGTCGGGCTGCTGTCCGGGGCCTCGCCGATGAAGCGCGGCCTGCGCCAGCTGGCCATCGGCTGGGGCGCCGCCGCAGTCACCTACTGCCTCGGCTTGCTGTTCGGCACCAACGTGGCCTGAGCCCCGCCGGCTCGATGAGCCATTCCCACGGCCGCCGCCTGCTTCACCAGGCGGCGGCCGTTGCCGTTCTCAGAATCTGGTGCGCCGGCGCAGCGACTGCATGCCGCCGATGAATTCCACCGCTTCGGCCACCGAATCGACCAGGGCGATCTTGTCCTCCATGATCTGCTCGGCGGCCAGCGCCTTGAGCAGCTGCCAAGCCGGCAGTGTGCGGGTCCAATGCTCGCGGCCGACCAACACCAGCGGCACCACCCTGGCCCCGGTGGCGTAGTAGTTCTCGCAGGCGTCCTGGAAGATTTCCTGCACCGTGCCGGCGGAACCGGGCAGCACCACGATCCCGCCGTTGGATTGCTCCAGCAGCAGCGCCTCGCGGGTCGCGTTGGCGAAGAACTTGGCGATGTGCGTGGCGAACAGGTTCGGCGGTTCGTGCCCGAAGAACCAGGTCGGAACCCCCAGCGAGGTGCGTTCCGAGGGAAAGCGGGCCTTCACGGCGAGCGCGGTGCGCGCCCAGCCGGTGCGCCGGTGGATCGCGTCCGGTTCCGCCGCCAGCATCTGCAGGGCCGTGGAGATCTCCTCCCGCCCGCGGTCGGCCAGCCAGGCACCGGCGTTCGCCGCTTCCATGGCTCCCGGTCCCCCGCCGGTGGCCACGGCGTATCCGGCGCGGGTCAGCCGCGCCCCGAGGTCCAGCGCCTGCGCGTACTGCTCGGTGCCTCGGCTCAGGGCGTGCCCGCCCATGACTCCGATGATCGGGGTGTCCTTGAAGGCGCCGTCGTAGACCTCGGAGATCAGCGCCTGCCCCACGTGGTGGTCGTGCAGCGTCGATGCCATCGCCTGGTCGTCGCTCAGCAGCTGGCGCGGACCGTGCTGCTGCGAGTAGGTGTAGATCCGCGCGTCCGGCACATGCTCATAGGTCTGCGTGCTGATTCCCTCGTACAGTTCCTCGGGGGTGTACAGCCCGCGGTCGCTGGTGCGGAAGGGCAGCTGCTCCCCCGAGTCCATGCACAACCCGCCGGTGCCCTGGACCAAGGCGCGGCCGGCTTCACTGAACTGGCAGTCGATGAACAGCGCCTCGGCCAGGTCCAGCGCGGCGAGCACCGTATCGCGCCCGCGCAGATCCACCCGGTGCACCCGCCAGCTGCGGCCGCGGGAGCGCTGGAAACCCAGCGCTTCGGCCGCCAAGCGGTCGAATTCCGCCAGTGAGGTGATGTTGACGGCGCGCGCCGGAAGATACGGCCAGACTTGGGACATGGCTCCACGCTACGTGACAGTTAGGGATTATTCACAGTAGGGGGCTCTCAACTTTCACGACGGGCCAGAACGTGAAACGATTAGCGGATGACTAATGCTGTTCCACCGACCATCGACGCAAGGCACCTGCTGGCGTTCTTGGGCAATGTTCCCTTCTTCCACGGCAAGAAACTCGCCGACGAAGCCAATGCCGTGGTCGATGTTGAATTCGATGAGTCATCGGGGCAGATCGAAGGCACCGTGTTTGCCGGCGGCGAGGACTTTTCGCCCATGGTCCAGCTGCGCCGCGGCGCCGCCGGCTGGGAAATCGACTCCGGCGAATGCAGCTGCGACACCCCCGGCATCTGCCCGCACATCGCGGCCCTGGTGCTGACCTCCAACAAGCTCTCCGGGCTGGCCAAGGTGGCCACCAAGATGGAGGAGAAGGTCGTCACCACCTGGTCCAAGCAGGCAGACACCTGGTACGCCGAACGCGAGCCGCGCCCCAGCGACGGGCTGGTCGGCTCCCCCAACGACCCGGTGGTGCCGATGGCGCTGCAGTTCCTGCTTTTCGACGCCAAGAACACCACCCAGCAGCAGCAATGGATGCCGACCGGCAAGCTGCCGCACGCCACCCACCGCAACCGCCGCTTCCGCCTGGGCGTGCGCCCCATGGTGCGCAACTCCGAGGGCCGTTGGGTGCGCGGCCAGCTGCGCTGGACCACCATTGGCTTCAAGACCTTCGGCTGGAACCTGCTGCGCGCGCAGCACCACTGGTTCTGCAGGTTCGCGGCGATGGCCCGCAGCAACACCCAGACCAACTTCAAGACCGACGAGGACTGGCTGTTCCTGGACGAGTACTCCTCGAACCTGCTCTGGCCGCTGCTCGATGAAGCCCATGAACTGGGCATCGAGCTGATCGGCACCCGCAACGACCTGTCGGTCCTGGTCGGCGGGCAATCCTGGACCGAAATGGTCGCGGACCTCGATGACGAGGACAACCTGCAGGTGCACGGCATCCTGCATGCCGCCGGCCACGACCTGACGCTGGAGGACTACAGCCCCGCCGGCACCATCGGCGACCACGGCTTCTACGTCCAGCTTGAGGACCCTGAGCAGATCCTGATCGCCCCGAGCCTGGACCGCCTCTCAGACAAGCAGCTGAACTGGTACGACTCGCACCAGCGGCTCCAGATTCCGGCAGCCGACCACCAGCTGTTCTTCGATACGGAGTATCCGCGCATGGCCCGCACCTTCGGCGTGCGCAGCATCTCCGAGGCCCTGGTTTTCCCTGAGCTGAAGCCCCCGTTCGTCCGCGCCAAGGTCGACTACAAGGTGGAGCAGACCGAGGAAGGCTCCAAGGAATCGGCCACCCTGGACTTCTCCATCAGCTACCCGGGGGTGGACGACGAGCACAAGCCCCACGACGCGGAGGCGGAGAGTTTCCTGCGCGCAGCGGTCAACGAGGTCTTCGAGCAGGTCATGGGTGTCGGCAACCCCGACTTGTCCCCCAAGTTCTACTCCGGCGAGCAGATGATCGCCTTCGTCTCCGACCTGGTTCCCGCCCTGGGCGCGCTGAAGACCGTCAAGCTGGAGGAAACCGGGCCGCGCCCGGTCTACCGCCAGCTGCGCGAGCTGCCCAAGCTGAAGATCAACGCAGTGGACCACGAACGCAACGACTGGCTGGATCTGGGCCTGCTGATCTCCGTCGGCTCCCATGAGGTGCCCTTCGCGGACATCGTGAAGGCGATGACCAATGGCGCCATGAAGCTGAAGCTGCCGGACAACTCGTGGTTCTCCCTGGACCAGCCGATCTTCGCCAAGCTCAAGGCGCTGGTGGACGAGGCCCAGGCGCTGAATGACAAGCCGAAGGACGCCGACCTGAAGCTCTCGGTCTTCCAGATCTCATTGTTCGAGGAACTGGACGAGCTGGCCGAGGGAATCGACGGAGCCGACCTGTTCATCGGGCGCATGCGTTCGCTGCTGCGCGTCGCCGAAGGCGGCCAGGCCTCCGTGCCGGACACCCTACAGGCCACCCTGCGCCCCTACCAGGTCGACGGCTTCCGCTGGCTGGCTCGCCTCTACCAGGGCGGCTTCGGCGGCATCCTGGCCGATGACATGGGCCTGGGCAAGACCCTGCAGACCATTGCCCTGGTCCTGCACGCCCACCAGCTGTGGGAGGACCCCGAGGCCTGCGCCGAGCTGCCGCCGGCCCAGCGGGTGCGCGCACCGTTTTTGGTGGTCGCCCCGAGCTCCGTGGTCTCTAACTGGGAGATGGAGGTCCGCCGCTTCGCGCCGAGCCTGCGCGTTATCAGCATCGATTCCACGCTGGGCGACGCCCGTCAGCTGCGCGACCTGGCCGAAGGCTACGACGTGGTGCTCACGACCTACACGCTGCTGCGCCTGAACGACGAGATCTACGAGTCCCAGCGCTTCGCCGGGCTGATCCTGGACGAGGCCCAGTTCGTGAAGAACCGCTCGACCAAGGCCCACCGCACCGCGGTGAACCTGCAGACCAGCTTCAAGCTGGCGGTGACCGGCACCCCGATGGAGAACAACCTCTCCGAGCTCGGCGCGCTGCTGTCGCTGACCTCCCCGTCGCTGTTCATGAACGTCAGCCGCTTCAACCGGCAGTTCGCCCGCCCCATCGAGGTGCTGGGCGACAAGGACACCCTGGCCCTGCTGCAGCGCCGCGTGAAGCCGTTCATGCTGCGCCGCACCAAGGAATCCGTGGTGCTGGACCTGCCGGCCAAGCAGGAGCAGCAGGTGCTGGTGCGCCTGTCCGACGAGCACCAGCACATCTACGACACCCACCTGAACCGCGAACGCCAGAAGATCCTGCACCTGGTCGAGGACCTGGACAAGAACCGCTTCACCATCTTCCAGTCGCTCACGCACCTGCGCATGCTCGCGCTGGAGCCCTCGCTGGTGGACCCGGAGCTGGCCGAGGTGCCCGGATCCAAGCTCGAGGCGCTATTCGACCAGCTCGACGACGTGCTGAACGAGGGCCACCGCGCCCTGGTGTTCAGCCAGTTCACCTCCTACCTGAAGGTGCTGGCCGGGAAGCTGACCGCACGCGGGATCAAGTTCGTCTACCTGGACGGCAGCACCCGCAACCGCGCCGAGGTGATCGAGCAGTTCAAGGAGGGCGAAGCTCCGCTGTTCCTGATTTCGCTGAAGGCCGGCGGTTTCGGGCTGAACCTGACCGAGGCCGACTACTGCTTCCTGCTTGACCCGTGGTGGAACCCCGCCGTGGAGGCCCAGGCGATCGACCGTACCCACCGCATCGGCCAGACGCGCCAAGTGATGGTCTACCGCATGATCTCCAAGGGGACCATCGAGGAGAAGGTCGTGGCCCTGCAGGATTCCAAGCGGAAGCTGATCAACACCGTCATGGACGAGGCCGATGGCTTCTCCAAGGCACTGACCGCGCAGGACATCCGGGGCCTGCTCGAGTAACAGGTTGATTAACTCTTCGTGGTTTAGCAGGCGCTTACCAGCAAGACGCGATATATTCAATATGCCACCTCATGTGCGTTACGCCACACCGGACGCACAAGTAGGGCACCCCCATGGAGGTCTTCTTCAGGGGGCAGCGCAAGATGAAGGCGGTTATAACCGTGTCCCTGATCAAATCGGAGACTCTGAGTACACCGAGCGACGACTGGATGAACGCTTCGGTGACGACGGAAGCAGATCGTGTGGTGATTGAAACCGAGCAGGAGCGCCTGCTCCTGGAGAACGACCGGCTTCTGGAAAAAATCCGGAAGGTCCTAGCTTCTCCGCTGGATGAGATTTTCTACAACCCGAAGCACCGGATGCTGTTGATTCCGGGCGCCTTCGCGGTCATTGGATCCTCATTCCTGAGGGTGGACACCGAGGCCGCGACCGGCCTGCGGGGCTAAGCTCCCCGCGCACCGCATTACCCCCGGGCCGGCATCCCAGACCCGGCTTGGGGCTGTTTCCCAAATCTTTGATCCGTCGCCACAACGCCGTGGAGACGGAAAATGGCCGCCTGCGCCACGGCAATCCCGTGGCACAGGCGGCCATTACGCTCTCACCCGGGTTATCCGGGCTTCGAAGCCTCGCTTAGAGGGCTGCGAAAACTTCGCGCAGCAGGCGTGCGGTCTCCGAAGGAGTCTTGCCCACCTTCACGCCGGCAGCTTCCAGTGCTTCCTTCTTGGCCTGGGCAGTGCCAGCCGAGCCGGAAACGATGGCGCCTGCGTGGCCCATGGTCTTGCCCTCAGGGGCGGTGAAGCCTGCCACGTAGCCGACAACCGGCTTGGTGACGTTCGCCTTGATGTATTCGGCTGCGCGCTCCTCGGCGTCGCCGCCGATTTCGCCGATCATCACGATGGCCTTGGTTTCCGGATCCGCCTCGAACGCAGCCAGGGCGTCGATGTGGGTGGTGCCGATGACCGGGTCGCCGCCGATGCCGATGGCGGTGGAGAAGCCCAGGTCGCGCAGTTCGTACATCATCTGGTAGGTCAGGGTGCCGGACTTGGAGACCAAGCCGATCGGGCCCTTGCCGGTGATGTTGTTCGGGGTGATGCCGACCAGCGCCTCGCCCGGGGTGATGATGCCTGGGCAGTTAGGGCCAATGATGCGGGTGATCTGGTTGCCGTCGGCGTCGACCTTGGACTGGGCCAGGGCCCAGAACTCAGCCGAGTCCTGCACCGGCACGCCTTCGGTGATGACCACAACGAGGCCGACCTCGGCCTCGATGGCCTCGACCACTGCATCCTTGGTGAACTTTGGCGGAACGAAGACGATCGACACGTCAGCGCCGGTCTCGGCCTTGGCCTCTGCCACGGTGCCGTAGACCTTGATCTCCTGCTCGCCGTGGGTCACGGTGGTGCCGGCCTTGCGTGCGTTCACGCCGCCGACGATGTTGGTGCCGGCCTTGAGCATCAGGGCGGTGTGCTTGGTGCCTTCGCCGCCGGTGATGCCCTGGACGATGACCTTGGAGTCCTTGTTCAGGTAAATGCTCATTGTTCGCTTATCCCTCTTACTTCGCTGCGTTGGCGAGCTCGGCGGCCTTGTCGGCGCCCTCGTCCATGGTTGCTGCCAGGGTCACCAGTGGGTGGTTGGCTTCGGCCAGGATGGCGCGGCCTTCTTCAACGTTGTTGCCGTCCAGGCGGACAACCAGCGGCTTGTTCGCTGCGTCACCCAGGGTGTTCAGCGCGCCGACGATGCCGTTGGCCACTGCGTCGCAAGCGGTGATGCCGCCGAAGACGTTGACGAACACGGACTTGACCTGCGGGTCGTTCAGGATGACGTCCAAGCCGTTGGCCATGACCTCAGCCGAGGCGCCGCCGCCGATGTCCAGGAAGTTCGCCGGCTTCACGTCACCGTGGTTCTCGCCAGCGTAGGCGACGACGTCCAGGGTCGACATGACCAGGCCTGCACCGTTGCCGATGATGCCCACTTCGCCGTCCAGCTTGACGTAGTTCAGGCCTGCAGCCTTGGCCTTGGCCTCCAGCGGATCGGCTGCGCCCTTGTCCTCGAGCTCTTCGTGAGCCGGGTGGCGGACCTCGGAAGCGTTGTCATCCAGGGAGACCTTGCCGTCCAGTGCGACGATGTCGCCTGCACCGGTCTTCACCAGTGGGTTGACCTCAACGAGGGTTGCATCCTCTTCCTTGAAGACGGTCCACAGCTTCTGCAGGGTCTCTTCGACCTTGGCACGCAGTTCCTCGGCGAAACCGGCAGCTGCGACGATCTCGGCGGCCTTTTCGGCGTCGATGCCGACCAGCGGATCAACTGCAACGCGAGCCAGCGCCTCCGGGCGCTCCTCTGCCAGCTGCTCGATCTCCATGCCGCCCTCGACGGAGCACATGGCCAGGTAGTTGCGGTTTGCGCGGTCCAGCAGCACGGAGAAGTAGAATTCCTCGGCGATGTCCGCACCCTGTGCGATCATGACCTTGTTCACGGTGTGGCCCTTGATGTCCATACCGAGAATGTTCGATGCGTGCTCGAAAGCCTCGTCTGCGGTCTTGGCAACCTTAACGCCGCCAGCCTTGCCGCGGCCGCCAACCTTGACCTGAGCCTTAACGACTACGACGCCGCCGATCTTTTCAGCTGCTGCCTTGGCTTCTTCAGGGGTGTAAGCGACGATACCGGCAAGCACGGGTACGCCGTGTGCCTCGAATAGATCGCGCGCCTGGTACTCATACAGGTCCACGGGTTTGTGTCCTTCGTTCGAAGTTCATGCTGACTCGCGGCACAGTCACGGACCAGTGTCCGCGCCGTACCCAAAGAGAGCGCACCGCAACCAAACAGACGCCGAAACGGCGTCTTAGCCCGTGCGCATTTCTCAGACTATCCTTACTTTCGCGATCTTCCCACTTTTACAAGTTGTAGAGATTCCGCGCATTTCACCGATTGGCTATCGCTGTGACCAAGCCAATATCGCAATGGGATTGACTACTCGACAATTTCGAGGGGCGCGTACCGAAGCAGAAGTCGTTTCTCGGAATCCGGGAATTGGACCTTGGCCACGGTTTTGTCGCCAGCGCCTTCCAAGGCGACGACTGTGCCCAAGCCAAAGGCCGTATGCTTGACCGACTGCCCGACCTTAGGGATCACGATCTCCTTGTTCTGCACCACACGCTGCTTCGACACCGGAGCGGCGTTGTGTCCGCGGACAGTATTGTTCGCCACCGACGAACCTGCTCCCCAATGGCTTCCGCGCTCGTAGCGGCTCGTGGCGAAATTCACCGAGCTGGAACCGAAGGACAGGCCCGGGCCGAAGGACGATCCCTCGCGCTTCCAGTCGATCAGCTGGGAGGGAACCTCTTCCAGGAACTGGCTGGCAGGGTTGTACTGCGCCTGTCCCCAGAGGCTTCGCTGCTCGGCACGCGTCAGGTAGAGGCGCTCGCGGGCGCGGGTCAGCCCCACGTAGGCCAGGCGGCGCTCTTCGGCCAGCTCCTTTTCATCGGTCATGGAGCGCTGATGCGGGAAGACTCCGTGCTCCATGCCGGTCAGGAACACGACCGGGAATTCTAGGCCCTTGGCCGTATGCAGGGTCATCAAGGTCACCATGCCCTCGCGTGCCGCCATGGCTGCGCCCTCGTCATCGCTAGGGGCTTCCGGGATCTGGTCTGCGTCGGCCACCAGCGCGACCCGTTCCAGGAATCCGGCCAGGCCGCCCTCCGGTTCGTCGTTGACGTAGTCGCGCACGACGGCGACCAGTTCCGCGAGGTTCTCAACCCGGGACTCGTCTTGCGGGTCGCTGGAGGAACGCAGGGTTTCGAGGTATCCGGTCTGCTCAAGCACTGCTTCCAGCGCTTCGGCCGGGCCCGAGCCTTCGGCCACGATCTGCAGGTCGTCCATGAGCGCCACGAAAGCCGCGGTCATCTTGATGCCCCGGGTGCCCAGGCCCGGAGCCTCGTCCGAGCGGCGCAGCGCTTCCATGAAGGAGATGCGCTCGCGCTCCGCCAGCGCGGCGACGGCGCCTTCGGCGCGGTCGCCGATGCCGCGTTTCGGCTCGTTGAGGATGCGCCGGACGTTGATGTCGTCTTCCGGGTTCACCAGGGCGCGCAGGTATGCCAACGCATCCTTGATCTCCTTGCGGTCGTAGAAGCGCGTTCCGCCGACCACCCGGTATTTCAGATCGACGCGCATCAGCTGCTCTTCAAGCGCGCGCGACTGGGCATTGGTGCGATAGAAGATGGCGATGTCGCCGGGGCGTACGTCTTCGTCGTCGTTCAGCCGCAGGATCTCCTCGGCGATCCAGCGGGCTTCGTCCGACTCGGACTCCCCCACGTAGCCGACGATTTGCTCGCCGTCGCCGCTGGCGGTCCACAGGCGCTTGTCGTTGCGGTCCGGGTTGAGCTTGATGACCTCGTTGGCAGCGGTCAGGATGTTCTGCGTGGAACGGTAGTTCTGCTCCAGCTTGATCGTCGCCGCGTTCGGGTAGTCCTTCTCGAACTCGATGATGTTCCGGATGTCGGCGCCGCGGAAGGCGTAGATGGACTGGTCCGAATCGCCCACCACTGTCAGTTCGCCCGGAGGGGTCTTCCCGTCGGGCCCGGTGAGTTCGCGAACCAGCGAATACTGGGCGTGGTTCGTATCCTGGTATTCGTCGATCAGCACATGGCGGAAGCGGCGGCGGTAGTTGTCCGCCACGGCCGGGAACGCGCGGAACATGTAGACGACCTGGCCGATCAAGTCGTCGAAGTCCAACGCGTTCGCCGCCCGCAGGCGCTGGGTGTAGCCGCGGTAGACCTCGGAGACGGCCCGGGAGAAGGGGTCGTTCGTGTTGATGGTGGCCGCGTAGTCCTCGTCGTCGATCAGCTCGTTCTTCAACGAGGAGATCTTGTGCGCGATCGCCTTGGGCGTGAAGCGCTTCGGGTCGATCTCCAACCCCTTGGAAACCAGGGTGATCAGTCGCAGCGAATCCGCCGAGTCGTAGATCGAGAAGTTCGACTTCAAGCCGATGGTGGCAGCTTCGCGGCGCAGGATGCGCACGCACGACGAGTGGAACGTGGAGATCCACATCTTCTTCGCCTGGTCCTCGCCGATGAGCTCGGCGGCGCGTTCGCGCATTTCGGCGGCGGCCTTGTTGGTAAAGGTAATGGCCAGGATTTCATGCGGGCGCGAACGCCCCGTTGCCAGCAGGTACGCAATTCGATGGGTCAGCACACGCGTCTTGCCCGAGCCGGCGCCGGCGATGATCAGCAGCGGGCCCCCTGCATAGCGCACGGCCTCTTCCTGCTGCGGGTTCATGCCTACCAGCAGTTCGTCCGCGGTCGGCAAAGCCCGAGCTGTGGGTTCAGGAGCGAAGTCATCAAAAAGGAAATCCATGGTGTAGCCAGTCTACGTGCCGCATTGGACAGTATCGTGATGCCGGCCGAGCGAACCGGGACACAGCCTACCGGGCATAATGGAAGGTATGGCAAAGAAGGTCAGGAAGTCCAAGGAATACCGCAAACCCTCCCAGTTCGTCGAACAGCAGGGTGAGGCTCTGGACCGGAAGCTGAACAAATACAACGTCCAAAGCACTTCCCACGAGAACAAATCCAATCCCATGCTGCTGATCTCCGCTGGATTGGCCATCAGTCTTTTTCTGTTTATCTATCTCCACGGGATGGCGTTGAGCCAGATGACCGATCTCAGCAACAACCTGTCCATGCCGGACCAGCGGGTCTTCGGCTACACGGTGGAGGATATTGAAGCGCTGCGCAGCGCCATGGACGAGGACGCCCGGGGGCAGCTGAACTACGTTCACAAGACCGCCGGCATGCTCTTCCCGCTGTTCACCGCCGCCATGAGCATGCTGCTGTTCATCCGCTGGATTCCGAACCGCCGGACCCGGTTGCTGGCGTGGTGCGCCCCCTTGGGGTTCGCCGTGGCGGATATCGTGGAGAACTTCGCTATCGATGCCCTGTTCACCGCCAACGAGGTGACTGCCGGAGCGGTCATGTTCGCATCGATCCTCACCACGATTCGTTGGGCGTTGCTGATCATCACCGCTGGGTTGATCATCGGGCTCGGACTGTCCCGGGCCAACCGGTCGTTGAAGCGCAAGATGGCCGAGGTCCGCGACCAGAGCTCCTAGCGTGGCAGCGTGGTTCACGACAGCAAGTACCTAGTAGGATAGTCTTGTTGGTGTTTTCACGCCCAGCCTCTGTAGCTCAGTAGGATAGAGCGACCCTCTCCTAAAGGGTAGGCCGTCGGTTCGATTCCGGCCAGGGGCACCAATACGAGAAAGGCGCTTCCCCGCGATATTCATCGTGCGGAAGCGCCTTTCTCGTCTGCCGCGTCCGGGCGTCAGCTCCCGGACGCGCCAAAGGGCGCGTTCCACGGGGAACGCGCCCTTTGGCGGCCTAGCTGCGACGAACGCTTAGCGCAGCAGCAAAGCGGTGGCCTTTGGCGACAGCGAGGCGTCCATGACGACGCAGGCGCCGCCGACGGCGCCGACGTTGGCGCCCAGCGCGGAGGTGCGGGTGTCGATGTCGTGCACCGTACGCAAGCCGAAGCGGCGCTTGACCGCTGCGTCGACGTCTGCGCCGACGAGCTCGCTGACCTTGTCCCACTGCGGACCGCCGAAGACAACCTCGCGGACATCCAGGGCGTTGGCCAGCTGGCCTGCGACTTCGCCAGCCATGACCATGGTCTCGGTGACCAGTTCCTTGGCCACGGCATTGCCTTCCAGCGCCAGCTCGGTGAGGCGGTTCATGCCTTCTGCGCGCTGTTCTGGGCCGAGGATTTCGTAGGCCGGTAGTTCCAGGCCGCGTTCCTTGGCCTTTGACGCGATGAATTCGTAGGAGGTGCCGGAAGCCAGGCAGTCATCTGCACCGCACTCTTCGCAGAACACGGACTTGTGGCCCGTGGAGTAATGCCCGATCTCGCCGGCGTTGTTGCTCGAACCGTGGTGGACTTCGCCATCGATGACGATGCCGGCGCCGAAGCCGTGGCCGCAGTACACGAAGACGAAGTCGTCGGTCTTTTCTTCCTTCGACTGCCACAGTTCCCCAACTGCGGAGGCAATCGTGTCCTTTTCGATGATGACCTGCAGGCGCAGGAGCTTGCGCAGCGGGTTGACGAGTTCGACGTCGGCCCAGCCGTCAAGCAGCGGCGGGTTCAGAACCACGCCTTCCTCGACGTTCACCGGACCCGGCACGGCAATGCCCACTCCGACAATATGCTTCTTCGGAACACGGATCTCTGCGATCAGTTCCTTGACGGTGGTCGCCATCAGCTGCACGGTTTCGGAAGCCACTTCGAGGTTCGGGACTTCGATGCTGCGCTCGCGCAGGACTTCGCCGCGCAGGTTCATGGCCACGAAGGTCAGAATGCTGGGGTCCAGATGGATACCGATCGAAACCAGACGGTTTCCTTCCAGCTCGAGCACGGTGCGTGGCTTGCCCGGGCCGGAAACGATGGTGCGGTCTTCGCGCACGATGCCGTCGTCAAGAAGACGACGCACAACATTTGAAATGGTCTGCGGTGACAGACCCGTCGAACTTGCCAGTTCGACGCGGCTGATTCCATCCGGTGCCCTGCGGATGGATTCAAGAATTACGGCTTGGTTGAAGTCTCCCAAGCGCCCTAGGTTGGTACCCCGTCGCATTAATGCTCCATAGATCTATAAATTTGATGGATCGATCTTTCCGTTCCTCGGCTTTCACCTGCCACCACCCACTCGGTCAAAAAATTGCGAGTAATAAGACCACGGCGAACAACAACTAAAAACGTTGGAGATCCACTTATGCACGTTACCACCTGCGACGGCTTCGCACACGCGATATTGTGAATTCATGAAGAAAAAATTGACTATATCAGCCGCTTGTTTAATCAACAACCAAGGAGAAATATTGCTGGTCCGCAAACGCGGGACGAGCAAATTCATGCAGCCTGGCGGCAAACCCGAGAAAGGCGAGTCACCTTTACAAACTGTCATTAGAGAAATTAAAGAGGAGCTCGGTGTCGAGTTCGCACCGGACGAGCTCGAGTACCGCGGCGAGTGGCATGGCCCTGCCGCCAACGAGGCTTCGACCTCGATTCACGCGCATCTTTTTTCGGGGCGTTTCAGCGGCGAGCTCGAACCGTTGGCCGAGCTTGAAGAGCTGCTCTGGATCGATCCAAAGCAGGCGCTGCTGCGTGACGATCTCGCGCCGCTGCTGCGCGAGCACGTGCTCCCGTCGGCAATTGAACGCGCCAAGGCCTAGTCGAGGTCTCCCGCCTGCAGTTGCGCGGTGTCAGCCCGCCTGGAGGTAGACATCCCACGAATCGTGGATCTGGTTGAGCCCCGAGACCAGATGCCCGCCATAGCGCGGGCGGTGCGGGGTGACGCGGAGCTGCCAGCCGAGCTGTGCGAGCATCTTGTCGGCCTTGCGGCTGTTGCAGGCCAGACAGGCCGCTACCAGGTTCTCCCAGGTATTCTGACCGCCCCTGCTGCGGGGAATGACATGGTCGATGGTATTGGCGGACTTGCCGCAGTATGCGCAGGTAAACCTGTCCCTACGGAGAACGCCCCTACGGGTGACATGATTCATCTCCCTGTAGGGGCGTCGTACATAGCGCTTTAAGACGATTACCGTTGGCCGCGGTAACTCGCCGTGAGCGCTGCGCACGGGCGACGAGTCATCCTGCAGGACGATAGTGGCTTTCTCCGCCATCACCAGCAAAAGGGCTCGACGGAAGGTCACCACGGCCAGGGGCTCGTAGCCGGCATTCAAAACCAGTGTTCGCATCTTGCAGTACTTCCTTCTTGAACCGATAGCCGCCATCTGGCATTGGTGGGGCTCGCGTTCCCTACGGAGAGGCTCTATCGCAAGCCTAAAGGATCAGCCCTCTGCTATGTGAGGGTTCAAGAAAGATATTCTGCGAAGTTCATCTGCGAAGACCCAGATGTTCATCCTGGTTAAAGGCATAAGCCGCCGAACGTCTTTCACGTTCGGCGGCTTATGGAAAGTTTTTAGGCTTAGCGAGCCAGGGTGTAGTAACCGTACAGCGGGTTACGGCTCACCGAGTGGATCATGGTGTCCACGGTTGGGTTCTGTGCCCCGATCATCTGACCGCCGCCCAGGTAGATGCCTACGTGGCCGCCACCGTTCTGGAATACCAAGTCGCCCGGCTTAGGGTTGCTGGTGCGCTTGAACTGGCCGGAACCCAGGATTGCCGAGGTGCCGCGGGCGATGTTGATGCCGTGCTGTGCGTAAACGTACTTCACGAAGCCCGAGCAGTCCCAACCCGATGGGCCGTTGCCGCCCCATACGTATGGAACGCCGACGTACTTGGCAGCGGTAGCCGCGATACCTGAGAGGTTCGAAGTGTTGACCGAAGAGCTGCTCTTGGCCTTCTTCTTGGTGCTGGTCGACTGGGTGGAGTTCGACTGGGTGGAGTTCGACTGGCTGTTGACGTTCTGGCGGGTCACCGGAGCGAAGTCGTCCGAGGAGCTGCTGGAGGACGACTGGTTGGAACGGGTGGTCGGCGCCGTGGCGTTCGACGAAGTCGAGGTGACCTCGTTGGCCACTGCGATAACAACCGGCTCCGGCTTCTCGTCGGCGGTGAAGCTGGCGCGCTCGATATCAACCGAAGACTTCTTGTCTGCGGCAACGCTGACAGCCTTGACTGCCACGCGCTCTGGGTTGATGGTGTCAACCGGAGCCGCGGAAACGTCGCGTGGAGCAGTTGCCTGGCCAGGCACGCCCAAGGTGATGATCAGACCGGAAGCTGCAGCTACGACTGCTGCCTGACGACCTACAGAGCCAGCGTTCGATGCAACAGCCTGCGAGATCGCTTCCAGAGAATTGGTACGTGGCACATCGGCGCGGCGACGTCCATGAGTTTGACGCTTGGTCACTTTTTAAAGCCTCTCCTTGATACCTACGAGGTAAGCTGTCGGGTTCGAAGTGGAGTTACCTCGGTGGATTCGAAGTTTCCTTCTCTTCCACTTCACCCCTAGGGTTGTTAGTTCAAACTAACGACCCGATATTGGTTCCCCCGCCACTGCCGTACGAGTTGTTTATAACTGCACATTGCGTGTTGGCAGTGCTCGGTTCTCACGCAATGTTGCTCAGGGAGATCCCCCTGGCACGCATATAAGCCTATAGGATGATTTTCCAAATGTCACGTTTAGGTCACGGAATGGTGACGAAGAACGTTACAACCAGCCGGCTGGGTCTTTGAACTGCCCGTCGATTATGACGTCGAAGTGCACGTGGCAACCGGTGGAGTTGCCGGTGGTGCCGCTCAGCGCGATCAGATCTCCCCGCTTGACCTTGTCGCCCACGTTGACCAGAACCTTCGTGTTATGGCTGTAACCGGTTTCCAGTCCATCGCCATGGTCCACCATGACCCGGTTGCCGGAGTGCCCGGCCCACCCTGCGACGGTTACGGTACCCGAAGCGGAGGCGTAAACCTCAGTGCCGCAGGCCACACCGTAATCTGTACCACCATGGATCATGGTGCCAGCGCCGGTCGGGTTATTGCGGTGCCCAAAAGGCGAGGTAATGCGGTTCGACTTCACCGGGCGGTCAAGCAACCCGGACGTCGACTTGATGGCAGTGACGTTGCCGCCAGAGGCTGCCATAACCTCGGAGAGCTTCTCTTCTCCCGCAACATTAGGGTTCAGTTCGGAAGTCAGCGCTGCGCGTTCAACTTCCAGTCCAACCGATCCTGGCGCGGTGACGTCCACGACTGCGGAAGTTGCGGTGCGTTCGGCGGCAACGGCCACGTCGTCGCTGGACGAACCCGAGAACTGTGGCGCGATAGCGGCAAGGGCCAGGCCCGAAACTGCGGCAACTGCAGCGACTTTGTGGCTAAAGCCAAGTCGCGATGGTTTTTTGGTATCAGCGTCCAGCTGCGAGATGAACTCGACATTGCTCGAGATCTCTGCGGATTCAGGCTGGGCAGCGACTGCGCCCGGCAGAGCAATGACATTGCTGTCTGCATCTTCCAGCACCAGCATCTGGCGGGTAGGGGCGATGCCGTAGCGTGCGCGTTCCTCGAAACGGCGACCTACGTAGTTGGCATGCACCGGTGCTGCAGGCTCGATGGCAACAACCGATTCGCTCACCCGCGATGCGCGGCGTCCACCCGCACGCTCGGTAGCGGCAGCTGCGATTTCGCCAATCACATCCAGCTCAACAACGGCGGCGCGGCGGCCGGTCGTCTTGGTTTCTACCAAAACATTCCTCTCATGTAGCGCCTACGAAGTTAGCTGTCGGATTCGGCTCCTGAGAATGAGCCGGCCTGCTTTTGGCAGGACTTCACCCCTAGACGTAAACGTCGGAAAGTGGGTCCCCCGCTATTGCCCCATAAACTGACTTCCCATCCGCGCGCAGGGCAATACTAGGCGTTCGCGCAATGTATGGGCCGGTGCGGGTCTAACCCCGTGCACCGTGTACTAACGTTACCCGTCAAAAGGGAAAGTTACAATTTCGTTATCTTTTGTGGGACTTGACGAATACATGGCTGCTGACCTCTACCGGAAGCTCCAAGGCGCCCTCTACACCCTGCACGCGCACGACGATGTAGTCTTCAGCACGCTCAAGGGTGACAATCGCCCCAGGGCGGATTCCGCCTTCATTCAGCTGTCCCAGCAGGATCGGGTCAGTCTGGATAGGTTCCGCGAGGCGCTCGATTGCCAGCGGTCCTTCCACTCCATCCAAAAGAGCCTGGTCAAGGTTCTGAACTTCCGATGAGATTTCGCTCACTTTTGGCCCGCCAAGGACCTCCAAACCCGGAATTGGGTTGCCGTACGGAGAGACCGTCGGCTTCCCCAGCAAGTCGTAGAGCCGGCGCTCGACGCGCTCGCTCATGACGTGCTCCCAGCGGCAGGCTTCTTCGTGGACGTACTCCCAGTCGAGCCCGATCATGTCTGCCAGCAGTCGTTCAGCAAGGCGGTGCTTGCGCATGACGCTCGTTGCCAGTTCGTGACCTTTCTGGGTCAAGGCAAGATGGCGGTCGGTGGAAACCACGACGAGGCCGTCTCGTTCCATCCGGGCTACGGTCTGCGACACAGTCGGGCCTGAGTGGCCCAGACGCTCTGCGATTCGGGCGCGCAAGGCCACGATTTCCTCTTCTTGCAGTTCAAGAATGGTACGCAGGTACATCTCGGTTGTATCGATAAGGTCAGACACGGCAGCCGCTCCTGGAAGTCACAACAATAAGTTCGTAAAAATAATGAGACGTCACTACACACTCTACTGGGTGCGCTGGACATATTCGTTACGGGGCCGGCCACCGAGGATGTCGTAACCCTCCGTCCGGTTTTTCTCTGAAACGCTCACGGTTTGCGAAGATAGTACTGAAACGCCTGAACCCACCCGCCTTATTCCGCGCCGCGGAACAGCGGGTTTTCAGCCCTTCAATCTATAGCTATATCGAGGAGCACGATGAGCACGGACATCACCATTCCACAGAATCTTTTGCCAGCCGACGGTCGTTTCGGCGCCGGTCCGTCCAAGGTTCGCGCAGAGCAAGTCCAGGCGATTGTTGAGGCAGCGGATTCCCTCCTGGGCACCTCGCACCGTCAGGCTCCGGTCAAGAACCTTGTGGCATCGGTCCAGAACGGACTGAAAGAAATGTTCAACGCGCCAGAGGGCTATGAAGTTCTGCTGGGTGTCGGCGGCGCTACCGCGTTCTGGGATTCGGCCGCTTTCTCCCTGGTGCGCAACAAGGCGCAGCACCTGTCGTTCGGCGAGTTCGGCTCCAAATTCGCCAAAGCCACGGACAAGGCCCCGTTCCTGGCTGCCTCGACCATCATCACCAGCGAGCCGGGCAGCGTTCCTGTTCCCGCCGCCGAAGCCGACGTCGATGTCTATGCATGGCCTCAAAACGAGACCTCCACCGGCGCTGCAGCCCCGGTCAAGCGCGTAGCTGGCGCCAACGATGACGCACTGATGGTCATCGACGCCACCAGCGGCGCCGGCGGATTGGCCGTGGACTTGGCCGAAACCGACGTCTACTACTTCGCGCCGCAGAAGAACTTCGCAGCCGACGGCGGCCTGTGGATCGCGTTCGTTTCCCCGGCGGCCATTGCGCGCATCGAGGAAATCGCCGCCACCGACCGGTGGATCCCGGACTTCCTGAACCTGAAGACCGCTCTGGACAACTCGTTGAAGAACCAGACCTACAACACCCCTGCACTGACCACGCTGGTCATGCTGGATTCCCAGATCAAATGGATCAACGCCAACGGCGGACTCGCCTGGGCCGCTGAGCGCACCGCCGAATCCGCGGCCAAGGTCCAGGCCTGGGCCGAGGCCTCCGACATCGCTGCGATGTACGTGGCGAATCCGGAACACCGCTCCAACGTCATTTCCACCGTCGACTTCGACGACAAGATCGACGCCACCGCCATCGCCAAGGCGCTTCGCGCCAACGGTGTGGTCGATGTGGAGCCTTACCGCAAGCTCGGCCGCAACCAGCTGCGAATCGCAACCTTCGTCGCGATCGATCCGAGCGACGTCCAGGCACTGCTGAACTGCATCGACTACGTGATCGAACAGCTCTAGTCCCCACGACGCACGACACCACAACAGCGAAGGGCTCGGACCACATGGTCCGAGCCCTTCGCTGTATGCCTGTTTCGGCGCTAGCCGTCCTTGCGTGCGCGGTTGCGTTGCGCGGCGCGGCGACGTGCGGCGGTTCGCTGGGCAGTGCGCCGACGGCGGACCTGGCGTCGAGCCGGTGACTTGACCGACTGCAGCTCTTCCTCGTCCGCAACCTCGTCGGTCGCGAGCTCGTCCTGTGCAGGAACGGCGTCAGCTTCTCCCTCAGGAATTGCCTGCGGCTGCTCCGAACCCTGCTCATCCTGCGCGGCCGCCGAGGTCTCAGCCTCTGTAGGCTGCTCGCCTTCAACGGCGCTGTGCTCGGCCTCTGCGGCTTCGATCTCCTCCTTGGCCAGACGATCCGCCCACGGCACCCAGGCAGGAGCCAGCAGTGAATCCTCGCCGGCAATGATCCCGACCTCGCACACTGTCAGATCTTTGGCCTTGGCCCGTGGCACCCGCGCGAGTGTCGCGAACCATGTCCAACCTTGGTATCCCTTTTTATGGGAGATAAATCTATGGGTGACAAGTCGCTCACCCTCGGCCGTGACGCCGAGGTGTTCGCCGATTTCGGATTCCCCGGCGATTTCAGCCAGGGATAGCCGCGCGGTATCGACCGCTTCAGCGAGGAGGGTGTCCAGCTTGGGTTTACGGGCCATTGTTTATGCGTCCAGATCGTCGGCTACCGCGCGCAGCACGGTAGCTACCTTTTTGCCGTATGCATGTTCAGGATAGCGCCCATTGCGCAAGGTATTCGAAACGCTGTCCAGCAATTTGATTAGGTCCTCGATGACGACGGCCTCGGCTTCGGGCTTCTTGCGCTTGGCGCGAGCCACCGACGGGGCCGCTTCGAGCACCCGGAGGCTCAAGGCCTGCGGTCCGCGACGGCCCTCGGCCACACCGAACTCAAGGCGCGTTCCCGGGCGCAGCTCATGCATGCCGTCGGGCAGGGCCGCTGCGTTGACGTAGATCTCTTTGCCGTCTTCTGCGGTAATGAATCCAAAGCCCTTGGACTTCTCGTACCACTTAACCTTGCCGGTAGGCATGCTGTAATACCTCGTTCGTTTCTCGTGCGTAGCTGCATGGCCGAGGCCTGCTCAGCACCATGCATATTCAGGTGTTCGCTTCCGCGGAGCTTTCACCGGGCTTTTCGAATTCTTTTCCCGGGTGCTCGACGCACGGAGTCGAACCAAGTCGTTTACCTTTGATTATGTCATTCATCCGGACACAAAATCACCTTGGGCGCTCTTTGACTCGGGACTCCCTCCTCCGGGACGGCAACGGTAAAGTAGGAACGGTGAGCACCTTATCCGTCACCCTGTCCGTTGTTTCGCGTCTAGCCATCGGCGTTGCCGTAGTTTCCACCCTGGCATTGGCTGCGACGCTGGTGCTCTATTTCCAGGAAATCAGCATCCCGCCCTTCCTGATGATTCTGGGCGTCTGGGGCCTTCCGGTCGCCTTCCTGCTGGGCGTTGCAGTCGTTATCGGCAACGTCATCCGGCGTCGCAACAACTAATTTTCTACCCCAGCATTCATACAGGCAGCTCCCAGACTTCTTAGGCACACTGGGTTTCATGAGTGCAAAAACCCCAGAGGCAAAACTTCTCGTTGTCGATGACGAGCCGAATATCCGCGAGTTGCTGTCCACTTCCCTGCGCTTCGCAGGTTTCGAAGTTGTCTCCGCAGCCAACGGCCGGGACGCCCTGGCAGCGGTTGAGGCCGAGGAACCTGACTTGGCAGTGCTCGACGTGATGCTTCCGGACATGGATGGATTCACCATCACCCGCAAGCTGCGCGCCGCGGGGCGCCATTTCCCGGTCCTGTTCCTCACCGCACGTGACGACACCTCGGACAAGGTCACCGGCCTGACCGTGGGCGGCGACGACTATGTCACCAAGCCGTTCAGCCTGGACGAGGTCGTCGCACGCATCCGCGCAGTCCTGCGCCGCACGTCATCGGGAGAGGAAGAGAACGCCACCATCGTGGTCGCCGACCTCGAGCTGGACGACGACGCGCACGAGGTCCGCCGCGCCGGCGAGATCATCGACCTCTCCCCCACCGAGTTCAAGCTCCTGCGCTACCTGATGATGAACCCGAACCGCGTGCTGTCCAAGTCGCAGATCCTGGACCACGTGTGGGAGTACGACTTCAACGGCGACGCGTCGATCGTCGAGTCCTATATCTCGTACCTGCGCCGCAAGGTCGACCGCCCCGAATGGCCTGCGCTGATCCAGACCAAACGCGGCGTCGGCTACCTGATGCGCACCCCGGACCGCCGCTAGCCGCGTCCGTCCACGAGCAAGGGACTTGTAAAGTCATCCTATGAAGTCGATTCGTTCCCTCTGGCGGCGCACCACGCTGCGCACCAAACTGGTGACAGTGATGTTCGGGCTGATGATCCTGGCCATCGTAGCCACGGCCGTGGGCTCGGCCCACACGCTGCGGATCTCGATGACCAACCAGATCGATGACCAGCTGGTCGCCGCCGGACCGACGATGGGGCTTGGTCTGAACAAGGCCTACCTGTATTCGGTGGACAACCCCGGGGACCCCGACGGCTTCAAGGACTTCGACCCGACGCTGCTCGGGCTGAACAGCTCCTACGCCGACATCCGTGATAAAGACGGGAAAATCGTCTACATCATGCCGCGCTCGCGGGTTTCGCCGAGCACGGCCTTGGATTCGCCGCTGTTGAATCCGGCCAATATCGATAAGCTGCTGGAAACGCCGAACAAGCCGGTGACCATCCCGGGCATCCAGGCGAACTCCGCCGGGTGGCGGACCATGGTGATTCCGCTGAAGAGCAGCAGCCTGAACCTGTTCCTGGCGATCCCGCTGAGCACCGTCAACAACACCGCGCAGCAGGCGGCGGTGCTGGTGCTCTCCACCGGCTTGCTCGCCGCGCTGGTCATGTCCATGATCGCCTATGCCCTCACCACCCGGTCGCTGAAACCGCTGACGAAGGTCGAGCGCACCGCGTCCATGATCGCCGCCGGCGACCTCACCCAGCGCGTGACGGACTATCCTGCGGAGACGGAAGTCGGCAGGCTCTCACGCTCGCTGAATTCGATGCTGGCGCAGATCGAGAAGGCTTTCAAGGACCGCGAAGCTTCCGAACAGAAGATGCGGCGCTTCATTCAGGATGCCTCCCACGAGCTGCGCACCCCGCTGGTCACCATCCAGGGCTACTCGGAGTTCTACCGCCACGGCGGACTGGCGAGCCCCGAAGCCCTCGATTCGGCGATGGGGCGCATTGAGAGCGAATCCAAGCGCATGGCGCAGCTCGTTGAGGACCTGCTGATGCTGGCGCGCCTGGACGAGCAGCGCCCGATGGAGAAGCAGGCTGTCGACCTGCTGGTGCTCGGACAGGACATCGTGGAGGACACCCGGGTGCGGGCGCCCGACCGCAAGGTCAACTTGGTGGGCCTGTCCAGCAACCAGCCCAGCCCCGCCAGCACTGTCGGAGACGACGCCCGCATCCGCCAGGTCATCGCCAACCTGCTGACCAATGCCCTGCGCTACACCCCCGAAGGGACCCCGATCGAGATCGCGGTGGGTGTGCGTTCGCTGGTGGCCGGTGCCCTCGACGCAGTACTCGAGGTCCGCGACCACGGCCACGGCATTCCCGAAGAGGACGCCAAGCGAATCTTCGAGCGCTTCTACCGCTCGGATGCCTCGCGCCAACGCGAAACCGGCGGTTCCGGCCTGGGGCTGGCAATTGTCGCAGCCATTGTCCAACAGCACGGCGGATCCGTGTCGCTGAGCGAAACCGAAGGCGGCGGCGCCACCATGGCCATCTCGCTGCCCTACGTTCCGATGCCCGAGCCGCGCGACGACGACTTCGACTTCCATCCGGAGCACGACGAGTCGTAGCCTCATTGTCCACAACCGGCCTGCGGCTTACTCCGCTTCGGTGCCATAGCTCCTATCGTTAGGTCATCACGATCCGATGAAAGGCGAGCAGGAATCATGAGCACGTTCTCCACCAACACCGGCGAAATGCAGGCCAAGTCCCAAGCGGTTATGGGCACCATCGACCGCCTGCGTTCAGAAGTCGCCACGATGCAGATGAATCTGGACCAGTTGCAGGGCACATGGCATGGCTCGGCGGCCGCATCGTTCCAGGCCATCGTGGCCGAATGGCGAAGCACCCACCTGCGCATCGAAGAAGCCTTGGGCAACATCGCCACGGCGTTGCATCATGCCTCGGCGCAGTACGAGGAAGTCGAGCAGGTCAATACCTCGCTGTTCCGCTACTAAACGGCGCATCCCCAGCGAAAACAGCGCCAAAACCACAAAGAACGGGCCGCTGGATCAGCTTCAGGGAAGATGATCCAGCGGCCAGCATCCATGCGTTGGCTACGAGGCTCAGGCCTTGCGGCGGCGCAGAACCATGGCGGCTCCGGCCAGCATCAGCAGCAGACCCGCGCCCGCAGCCGCCAGCAGCGCACCGTTGAAACCGGTATCAGCTAGTTCGTTCTCCGAGGCCTGCGGCTTCGCGTCGCCCTTGGCCGATTCGGAGCCGGTGTTCTCCGGCTTCTTGTCGATGGATCCTGCCGGCTTGATTTCTACCGGCTTCTCGGATGGCTTTGCTTCAGGCTTGGCTTCGGGCTTCGCCTCGGGCTTCTCGCCCTCCGGTGCTTCTTCACCGAAGTAGAAAGCCAGGAAATCTTCGAGCCACTGCTGATCGCCGGGGAACTCCGCCCAGATCGATTCCAGGAGCTCTTCAAGCTCCGCTTCGCTGCTGACGCTATCCAAAAGATAGGTCAACACGAGCGCTAGGTACTCCTGGCCATCTTCGGTCGCGAAGAATTCGCCCCACTGCTCATCGGTCCACTCTTCAGCGCCTGCGGGGAGACGGTCCATCATCTCTTCGAGGAACTGCAGGTCCTCGTCGGAGATCTCCGGATCTTCGGTACCGAATTCTTCCTCGATCAGCTGCAGCAGCTGCTGTCCTTCTTCGGTTTCGTAGAAGGCATCCCATTGGGCATCATCCCAGCCTTCGCTGCCCTCAGGCAGCAATGCATCAACCTTTTCCCAGAAGGCCTGCTCCTCCTCGGAGATGTCAGAGTCGAGATCGCCGAACTCGTCCGACAGCTGCTGGACAGCCTCGGATTCGAGGAACGATGCCAAAGAGTCCTTGTCCGATTCGACTCCTTCGATGTAGTCGGAGTCGACCGTCTCATCGGTTGCGGAGCTGGTCTCGTCCGCTGGCTGGGTCGCGCCGGTCTCGGTGCCGGCAGCTAGGTCCTGCGCGGGAGCCGAATCCTCAACTGAAGCATTCTCCTCCACCGGTGCAGCCGGAGCCGTTTCCTCGACGCTGTCCTCGACTGGGGCCTGCGACTCCTGGACGACGGTCTGCTCTGCCGGGGCTTCCACTGCAATGTCTTCCACGTTGTCGGTGGGCACTTCGGCGACTGGCGGCGCAGGCACGACAGGGGTTTCGACGGCAGGCTGCTGCACGGGGGCCTCAATGGCCGCCGGCGCTGCCGGCTCGGTCTGGGTTTCCTGCTGTGCAACGGTGATGCTCTGGAGGGCATCGTCCGTGGTTTCGGTAGCCTGTGCCGGAGCGGCAGAGACGAGAAGTCCAGAAATAACCGCTGCCGAAAGCAGGGTGGTATTGATCTTAGGCGACATGGTGTCTCGATTCCCCAAAGAAGTCACAGGCAGTTGCGGGACGCCGAGGCGTTCCGCTTCAGTGATGACAGATTTATGGCCTGTGAAAGTGCTGAATGATTAAAGTACAACCTATCCGAAGAATGCACCGCCGCCAAGTAATTCCACGTCTCTTACAACGGGACTTTGCCCACCCGTGCCCAGGGCCCCCGAACGGGACTTCAAAACCGTTACCAACACGTAGGCTAGAGCCTATGAGCATCCTGATCGACCCACCGTCATGGCCTGCCCATGGAACGCTCTTTTCGCATCTGGTTTCCGATGCGACGCTCGATGAACTGCATGCCTTTGCCCGTGCGCACCAGCTACCCGAGCGCGCGTTCGACAGGGACCACTACGACGTGCCGCAGTCCCGCTATGCCGAGCTGGTGCGGGACGGCGCGCACGAGGTTTCGGCCGGCGACCTGGCTCGGGCGCTGATCGCCTCCGGGCTGCGCATCCCGGCCAAGTACCGCCCGGAAAAGCTGGGACCGGTGCTGTCCCGCCGTTGGGCCCGAACTCTGCCCACCGAACCCCAGCTGGGCCGCGAGCTGCTGGAACGCTGGTCGCAGTCGCATCGCAGATACCACGACAGGGTCCACCTGCTGTCCGTGCTGGAGGCCTTGGATTGGCTGGCGAAGGACCAGGCCGACGGCGAGGAGCGCATGCTGCTGCAGCTGGCCGCCTGGTTCCACGACGCGGTGTACCACGGAGCCTCGGACGACGAGGCCAAGTCCGCGATCCTTGCCCGCGAGCGCCTCTACGGGCTGCTGAGCCCCGGGGCGGTGTCCAGGGTCAGCGAACTGATCCTGCTCACCGCAGGGCACTCCCCCGGCGACCACGAACGCCTGGGCCGGATCCTGTGCGATGCGGATCTTGAGGTGCTGGCCCGCCCGCAGCCGGCCTACCAGCGCTATGCCCAGGCGATCTACCAGGAGTACGCGCATTTCCCGCGCCCGGCCCTGGCTGCCGGACGGATCAAGGTGCTGGGCTCGCTGCTGGAGAAGGACAACATCTACAGCACCGTGCGTGGCATCGACCGCTGGGAAAACGCGGCCCGCAGCAACGTCGGCGCGGAGATCTCAGTGCTGCGCGGCTGGCTCGGCGAATAGCTTCCGGCTTTTAACGGCCTGTGGCCCGTTTCCCCAGGGGAAACGGGCCACAGGCACCAGGTAGTCTCGGCGGGGTGCCGAGCCGGGCGGGGAAGCTTAGAAGCCGCCCATGCCGCCCATGCCACCCATGTCGTCACCGGCTGGTGCGGCGCCGGCAGGAGCTGGCTTGTCCGCGACAACGGCTTCGGTAGTCAGGAACAGGCCTGCGATCGATGCGGCGTTCTGCAGGGCCGAACGGGTCACCTTTACAGGATCGTTCACGCCGGCTTCCAGCAGGTCGACGTACTGGCCGGTGGCGGCGTTCAGGCCGTGGCCGGCAGCCAGGCCCTTGACCTTGTCGGCGACAACGCCTGGCTCCATGCCGGCGTTCAGGGCGATCTGCTTCAGCGGAGCTTCGATGCCGACGCGCACGATGTTCGCACCTGTTGCCTCGTCGCCTTCCAGCGACAGCTTCTCGAAGGCTGCTGCGCCGGCCTGGATCAGGGCTACGCCGCCGCCGGCGACGATGCCCTCTTCCACTGCTGCCTTGGCGTTGCGCACGGCATCTTCGATGCGGTGCTTGCGCTCCTTGAGCTCCACCTCGGTGGCTGCGCCGGCCTTCAGCACGGCGACGCCGCCGGAGAGCTTTGCGTGGCGCTCCTGCAGCTTCTCGCGGTCGTAGTCCGAGTCGGTGTTCTTGATCTCGGCTGCGATCTGGGCCTTGCGGCCTTCGATGGCGTCGGCTTCGCCGCCGCCTTCAACGATGGTGGTCTCGTCCTTGGTGATAACGACCTTGCGGGCGGTACCCAGAACTTCCAGGCCCACGTTGTCCAGGGACAGGCCGATCTCCTCGGAGACAACCTGGCCGCCGGTCAGGATGGCGATGTCGGTCAGCATGGCCTTGCGGCGGTCGCCGAAGCCCGGAGCCTTGACGGCAACGGACTTGAACAGGCCGCGGATCTTGTTCAGGATCAGGGTGGCCAGGGCTTCGCCCTCGACGTCTTCGGCGATGATCAGCAGCGACTTGTTCGACTGCATGACCTTCTCCAGCAGGGTGACCATGTCCTTGACCGAGGAGATCTTGGAGTTCACGATGAGGATGTATGGGTCCTCCAGCACGGTCTCCTGGCGCTCTGCGTCGGTGACGAAGTATGCGGAGATGTAGCCCTTGTCGAAGCGCATGCCCTCGGCCAGCTCCAGCTCGAGGCCGAAGGTGTTGGACTCCTCAACGGTGATGACGCCCTGCTCGCCGACCTTGTCGAGAGCCTCGGCGATCAGGCCGCCGATCTCAGGGTCGCCTGCGGAGATCGAGGCGGTAGCAGCGATCTGCTCCTTGGACTCGATCTTCTTGGCGGCGGCGAACAGCTCGGCGGTGACGGCCTCTACGGCCTTGTCGATGCCGCGGCGTAGCGCGATCGGGTCGGCGCCGGCGGCAACGTTGCGCAGGCCTTCCTTGACCAGTGCCTGGGCGAGAACGGTTGCGGTGGTGGTGCCGTCGCCTGCGACGTCGTCAGTCTTCTTGGCAACTTCCTTGACCAGCTCTGCGCCGATCTTCTCGTATGGATCCTCGAGCTCGATCTCCTTGGCGATGGACACGCCATCGTTGGTGATCGTCGGGGCACCCCACTTCTTTTCCAGAACAACGTTGCGGCCGCGTGGGCCCAGGGTCACCTTTACGGCGTCTGCAAGGGTGTTCAGGCCGCGCTCAAGTCCGCGGCGTGCTTCCTCGTCAAATGCAATCATCTTGGCCATAGTGGCTTTCGGTCCTTTCGGGACGATTTTGCGAAAATGCAACCGACAGACAGCGCCCGCGACGGACGAGTGCAACGGCTGGGCATCGGGCCTGCAGCCGCGTCAGCTCTCGCTATCTGAGGTATTCTTCACGCTCCCTGCGAAGCGACGTCTAAGGCCGGACCGGCTGCGGTTAAAACGCGAAAAGCCGATCGGCGTTAGCAGTCGCAACGCATGAGTGCTAATACAAATATTGGCACTCTCGCCCTGCGAGTGCAAGCTGATCGGCTCACAGCGAAGCAATTGGATACTGCGGGGTTAGCGTACTTCGAGGGTGTCGTCCGAGCCCATCACCACGGTCACCCGGTTCGGAATGTTCTGGGTCTGCAGAACCTCGTCGATATTCAGCACCTCAGCGGCCTTTTCGGCCGTGGTGCGATAGGCCTCCGAGGTGTAGTACACGGTGGAGGTCTCGGCCGGGCGGGTCCAGTTGCTGGCGGTGATATTGGTGAATCCGGCCTCGGACAGGGCGTCTTCGCCGGCCGAGGCGATGCCTGCGATGCTGGCGCCGTTGTAGACGCCGATCAGCTGCCCGAAGAGCACGTCGTCATCATCGATGGTGCTGGAGGCGGAGGGGGTGGCGCTTTCGGTTTCGCTCGGGCTGGAGGTGGCGTCCTCGCTCGGGGCTGCCGAGGTGGTTTCGGTGGGGTTCGGGGCGGAGCCGACAATCGGCTTCAGGCCGCCGGGGCCGAAGAAGTAGGCGAATGCGCCCACCAGGACGACAAGCACTGCTGCAATAACTACCCAACGAAGTTTTCCACCGGACGTCGTGGAGGCGGCAGACTGCGCCCACCCGTTGGCGTGGTGCGAACCCACACGGGTGTTGAACTCCGGAACGCGATCGAATTCGTCACGTGGGTAGTTGGTCATTCTTGTCCTTGCTCGAGGTCTGACTGGTCGCGGCCGGTTCCGGAAACTAGCGTCCGGAGCCGACGGTACCGCTCACACGACGTCTGGTAGACCTAAGCCTACGCAGGCGTTTGACCAGCATTGGGTCGTAAGCCAACGCCGCGTCCGTCTCAATCAGCTGGTTCAGCAGCTGGTAGTAATTCGTCGGCGACATGGAGAACTGTTTGGTAATGGCCTGTTCCTTGGCGCCGGCATACTTCCACCACAACTTTTCCATGTTCAGGATCTGCTGGGAACGCTCATCGAGTTCCGAGTCGGGATTCATCACGAAATCCACCAGCACTTCACCCTCAGCCATGCGTCCACACCTCTTTCCTTCACCCGGCAAAGTCCGGTCTCGGCCCTGCGTTCTGCTCCGCCAGTGGCGGACATACCACCGATATTCTAACCAACTCGCCTGTGCTGCGCCGCGCCCGCGGGCACAGCCACGCCATAATACCGGCAGAATGGATGCCATGGACAACCTGCAGCCCTCCCTGTTCGGCGACCCGGAGCCGGTACCGGTCCCCCGCTACGAGCCGGAGGATTTCCCCTTCCACCACGGCGCCAGATCCATGGCGGAGCGCGGATTCATCGCCCAGGACTGGGTCCCGGTGCTGCTGCCACTCGATGGCAAGCTCCGGAAGATCGCCGCTGAACTGGCACGACGCAGCGCCGCCGGAGAGCAGATCCTCCCGGAACCGCACGTGATGTTGCGCGCACTTCGCATTCCGCGCTCGCAGGTGCGCGTCGTGCTCATCGGACAGGATCCGTATCCGACCCCGGGCCATGCCAACGGCTTGGCCTTCGCCGCCCAGGCTTCGGTGCGTCCGCTGCCCCGGTCGCTGTCCAATATCTACAAGGAGCTGAACGACGATCTGGGCATTGCCCCGGCAGCCCACCCGGATCTCAGCGCCTGGCATGAGCAGGGAGTTCTGCTGCTGAACCAGTCGCTGTCGGTCCAGGCGGGTCATGCCGGGGCGCACCAGCGCCTGGGCTGGTCCGCGGTCGTCGAAGCGGCCATCAGCGCGCTGAACCAGCGCGAGAACCCTCCGGTGGCGCTGCTCTGGGGCAGGCATGCGCAGAAGCTGGCGGGGCTGATGGACCGGATGCCGCAGCTGGCCAGCGCCCACCCCTCGCCGCTGTCCGCCTCGCGCGGGTTCTTCGGCTCGCGGCCCTTCTCCGAAATCAATCGGCGGCTGTCCGAATCCGGACAGCCGCCGATCGACTGGTCGTTGCCTGCGCTGTAGCCGCATTCAGCGGCGGCGGATCAGCCGCCGTTCGCGCCGCGCGCTGGAGGTCAGCGGCCGGCACAGGGTGTCGCCGAAGACCACGCCGCCGGCGATGGAGAGCATGATCGCGAAGGCGTTGAACATCTCCACCAGGCCGCTGGACATGTCGCTGGAGTCGAACACGATGGAGTACATCGCGCGGAAGATCATCAGGCCCGGCAGCAGGAACATGACCGCTGGAGCCGCGATGACCAGCTGCGGGGAATGCAGCTTGTCCGCCGCGAAGCGCGCCGCGAAGCCGATGACCGTGGCCACCACCGCCGGAGTGGCCCGGACGCCCAGCCCGATGTACTCGCACAACAGCTGGATCAGGTAGCCGCCCACGGCGATCCCGGCGGTGGGCAGCAGCAGCTTCACCGAGCTCTGTTCCGTGACGGCGCCGGCGATGATCGCCACCGCCACCAGGATCACCAGCAGCCAGGCCGGGTAGGCGATCTTGTCGATCTGGTGCACGTCCACGCTGTCCCAGCCCAGCACCGAGGAGATCACCAGCGCGGTGGAGATGCCGGAGACGATGGCCGTATAGGTCAGTCCCGCGGAGAACAGGCGGCCCACGGAGGTCACCGGGAACCCATTGATCGCATCCTGCAGAGCGGAGACGAACCGCCCGGAAGGAAGCAGCAGCAGGATGCCGCCGGACACCACCAGCGCCGGGTCGATGGGCGCATGCAGCTCGTAGCTCACCAGCGCGATGCCCGTGACCACAAACGTGGAGGCCGCAATGGTGAAGAAGGCCGGCACGCGCCACCGGGCGCCGTAGCGCCCGATCTGCGAGACGATCGAGGACGAGCCCATGGCCACCAGCGCACCGAGCCACGACCCGCCGATGAACAGCACGAAGGCCGCCGCGAACACCGCGTTGCCGCTGGCAACGATCCAGCGCGGGAACGGCTTGGGCTTGCGCATGATCGCCTTGAGCCGCTTGGCGGACTCGCTGCGCGAGACGCCGCCGGCGATGATGTCGGAGACCAGCTGGTGCACCAGCACCAGGCCCGCGTAGTTCGCCGTGGAGGAACGCACCACACGCAGGATCGAGTAGCTTTCGGCGTCCGGCGGGCTGTAGTTCAGGTGCAGCGACTGGTTGGTGATATCCACGTCCAGGTAGCTCAGGCCCAGCGCCGCGGTCACCGCGATGATGCTGGTTTCCACTTCCAGCGCGCCGGCGCCGTAGCGGATCAGTGTCTCGCCCAGGTCCAGCGCGAACTCCAGCGTGCGGCGGGCCGACGCGTCCTGGTCCTTGTTGACCGTGGGGTTCGCGTAGGGGGTGCCCTGCAGGCGATCCACGATGTCCAGCGCCTGGGTGGGCGGCGAGGTGGAAATCCACATCTTGGCCAGCAGGCTGCGGGCCACCGGGTTCGCCCGCGTGGGCACCAGGGTGATGCCTTCGTCCGTGGTGTGAACGCGGCCGGTGCGCGATTCGGGGTCCGAGGCAGGGGCCGCGGCGACGCTGGCGCTGACCGCAGTGTTCAGCGGCAGTTCCGAGGCCGTGGGCTCCTCATGATGCTCGGGTTCGGCAAGCTGCCCCATCTTGATTTCGCTGGTGCTGATCCGCGGCAATGCGCCGACGGCCGGATCCGGATCGTCCCCCGCACCACGTGGATTTCCGGAGAACTGGTCGTTGTTCAACTGCGCCACGGATCACCTTCCCGAAACGTTCGATGTTGCATGTAAATCACGATACAACCCGACTTCTGGAAGTTGCTGGGGAATCCTCCAAATCACGGCGTATCGCCGAACACATTCGGGCGTGGCACGCCCCCGGGGGGAATAGTTCCGGGGCGGGGCAAGTTACGCCCAGTGGGAAATTAGATGTATATGCATGCAATATAGCGAGAGGCCGAACCCATGAACACCACCGTGAAACTTCCGCAGGTTGGAGCCGAGACCTTCGGCGATATCACCGAGGACGCCAATGGAACCCCGCTGTCCCACGCCCAGGTGATCCGCAACGTGCTGGCCGAGGGCCAGAAGGCCGAAGAAGTCGGACTCGACTTCTTCGGGATCGGGGAACACCATCGCGATGACTTCTCGATCTCCTCACCCGAGACGGTGCTCGCGGCGCTGGCGGCGACCACGCAGAACATCAAGCTCGGCACCGCAGTCACCGTGCTGTCCAGCGACGATCCGGTCCGCGTGTACGAACGCTTCGCCACCCTGGATGCGCTGTCCAACGGCCGCGCGGAAATCATCGCCGGGCGCGGCTCGTTCATCGAGTCCTTCCCGCTGTTCGGTCTCGACCTCGAAGACTACGAGGAGCTCTTCGAGGAGAAGCTCGCGTTGATGGCCAAGTTGCGCCACGGCGATCCGGTGTCGTGGTCCGGCAGCCACCGAGCGGCCCTGCGCGGCCAGCAGGTCTACCCGCTGCTCGAAGGCAAGCCGTTGACGACATGGGTCGGAGTGGGCGGCAGCCCGCAGTCAGTCATCCGCGCCGCACGCCATGGCCTGCCGCTCTTCCTGGCCATCATCGGCGGGCAGCCCGCGGCCTTCGAACCACTGGTCGACCTGTACCACCGGGCGTTGAAGGAGTTCAGCGAACCGGAACAGCCGGTCGGGGCCCACTTCCACGGACTCGTGGCCGATACCGACGAAGAAGCGCTGGAGCTGCTCTGGCCGCACTACCAGCGCACCATGAACCGTTTGGGCGCCGAACGCGGCTGGGGTCCTGCCAGCCGCATCCAGCTGCAAGCGGCCATGGGTCCGCAGGGCGCCATGATGGCAGGCAGCCCCGAGACGGTGGCACGAAAGATGGCCAAGGCGGTCCGCACGCTCGGACTGTCCCGCATCGATATCAAGTACTCCGCCGGTTCGCTGCCCCACGAGCACCTCATGAAGAGCATTGAAATGCTGGGAACCGAGGTCAAGCCGAGGATCTACGAGCTGCTCACCGAAGGCTCGCAGAACTAGCGGCCAGCCCGGATACGAAAAAGCCACCGCATTTCTGCGGTGGCTTTTTTACCGGTGGATCTTACTGGACTCGAACCAGCGACCTTTCGCGTGTGAGGCGAACGCTCTAACCAACTGAGCTAAAGATCCATCTGCGCTGTCCGTTTCCGGTTCAGCACCTAGATAATCCTAGCCGTATTCCGACCTACGTTCCAAATCGTGCCGAATCGGCGCCATCCCCGGGCCGCTTCGACCGCCAGGAATACCACGCGCCGAGGGAATCAAAAATCTCCAAAATGGTCGATGACAAGCACTGAAAAACGGTGGCAATTCGTTTATTTAGAGTTCACTTCGCAGCCCTCGTTTCAACTTGTCAAAGTGCACTTTCAGACCCCATAATTTTTCTAGCTCATCGAGCTCAAACTGGGCCCTACAAGGAAGCTGCCGGAAGCCGCCGGCAACGGTCCCCTCAAGGCCAACGAAACCGCCGAACGGATTTTTCTCCGGGAAGCAAAGCCACTTTTTCGTTCGTTCTTAGCTTTTTAGGACCGTACCCCAGTGTTTGAAAACCTGACTTTTGCCTTGTCATGCCTGTCTCCAAATGAGGCGGAACGTGCTGAATTGGCTGGCCTGTACGCCGTGACCGATGCCCGCTGGCACCAGAAAATGGACCGCGCCCGCGCGGTCGTAACCGTCCGCGACGGCGAGCTCCTGGTCGCCGCCGGGGTGGTGCACGATTCGATCATCGCCCCGACCAGCGCCATGGACGCGCTCGAGCTCGGCTCCATGGCGGTGCGCCCGGACTACCGCCGCATGGGCATCCGCCAGCATGTCGCGTCGATGCGCCTCGAATTCGCGCTGCACGCCGGAGGCACGCCGATCACCATCATCGATTCTGCGAACCCCGCCTCGTGGGCGTACTACGAACGTTCCGAGCTGTGGGAGCGCGAGCGTAGCTTCGAGCAGGACGGGCAGACCAAATTCATCTACCGGGCTACCGACGCCGCGCGCGCCTGGGCCGCCGGGCTGCCGCAGCCTGAACCCGCTGTGCAGGACGTCGTCCTGGTTGCCCTGCCGGCCGAGGATTCCCTCGCACCGGTATCGCTGCAGCCGGCGTTGGAACAGCCGGTGCAGGCCCAGCCGGCGCCGTCGCTGGCCATGGAGCTGGGCGCGGAGCTGGGACAGCTTCCCTCGCTGGTGCCTACGTTGCACATCGGCCCGGAGGCCGAAGAGGCCGACCAGCATTTCCCGAGGCTCGGCATGGAGGCCCCGGACAACGACTGGCTGGGAACCACCAGCGTCGATCCGGCGTTCTAGAAGAGCGCTTCCTGCTGCTCATCCACAGCTTCGTGGCCGGGCAGCGGGGCGACTTCTCCGGCCCGGCGAGCGCGGGCTGCCTCATGCAGGTCGATCGGGGTGACCTTCAGGACCTCGTCCACCATCGCGTTGAGGAACTGCGGCGCGGCGATATCCGCGGGCACCGGCGAGTGCACGCACTTGACCTGTGGGTTCTCTGCTTCATCGTCCCAGTCCACGAGCAGCAGCCCGGTGGCGGTGTAGCCGAAGCCGTCTCCGAAATCGCGCAGCTTGCGGATCATGTCCACCGTGCGGCGGTAGGCCGCCGGCTCGGATTCCAGGATCGTGGCGCGCTGGACGAAGAAGAATCCGACGGCGGCCAGCGGATAGCGGGCGCGCAGGTTCGCGGCGTCCCCGTAGGCCTCCTCGTAGCGGTTTGACAAGTTCTTGCCGAATGAGGAGGTCATCGCCTTGGTGCTCAGCAGCAGCTCCGGCCCGGTGGACCAGTGGGTCATCACCACGTCGGTCTGCTTCATGTAGGCGCGGCCCAGGATCCGGGCGTCGGTGCTTCCCGCCTTGCCCGCCATGATGGCCTCGTGCACCTCCTCGGAGAGGCGCTCGGGCAGCCGGCGCAGCAGCTCCAGGATGTCCTTGGAGAGCACACGGGGCGCCTCGGTGCGCGGCCAGACCAGGTCGGCGTCGAATCCCGCGCGGCGCAGTTCGTGGGCCAGCCAGGTGTCCACGCCCTGGGCGAAGCGCCCGGAGCGGGTGGCGGCCTTGGAGCGCACCGGGATGCTCAGCAGGCGTTCGAGCACCTCGTAGGAGGGATTGAATTCCTCGGTCACCGCGCCGCTGCGGATCCAGGGCGAATCCTTGGCGGCGGACATCAGCGTGGTGTCGAACTCCGCAAAGGCGAGGGTCTTTTCAATCGCAGGGTTTGCCACGTCTAGTTTTTCACCGTCTTACTTCGTGCCTTCCGGCGATCCAACATGTCGGCGCGGGCCTGGTGCACCGCGGCGATGGCCGCGGGATCCAGGCCCAGCAGCTGTTCAAGGACAATCCCGTCGACCAGCGCGGTGGCTTCGGCCTTGCGGCCGTGGGCCAGATGCTCGCGCACCTGGTTCTTGATCTCGCGCAACGCCGGGGCATGGGCCGCCACTGCCGGGGCCGAAGGCACCGGAAGCCGGTCCGCTTCGCGCGGCTCGAGCTTCAGGATTCCGCCGCCGTAGGAGCGTCCCACCATTTCAGCGCCGAGCATGCTCAGCGTATTCAGCGAGGCCAGCGGCAGCAGCTCGCGCCCGAGCCCGCGCACGTCGGCGCCCAGGTAGACGCCGTGGATCGAGTTGATGTGGTGCACCGCGGCTTCGTTGGCGGTCAGCCGCGGGGTGTCGGCGTTCATGTAGGTCATGAACAGGTCCGGCACCGACAAGAGCGGCACACGCCACCAGGGGCTGCGCACCCGGCACTTGTAGGCGCTGTCCACCGCCAGTACCTGCCCGGCGTCAACCATCCGGTGCCCGGCCGCGGAAGGCTGCGCGGCGGGCCGGAACAGGTAGGTGGCGCTGCCATGGGCACCGAGGCGCTCCCACTGCTCGTTGTCCAGTTCCAGGCCGCGCAGGTGCCGGGAACCCGGAGGCGAGATGCGCACCAGGTCCTCGGGGGCCAAGCCCAGCTCGCTCACCTGGGCCGGGGAGAGCGTGAACCACTTGTTGTTGCCGGTCACCGCGCCCAGCGAGGTCTCGCCCCAGCTCTGCAGCGGCGCGAAACGGCCCGCGGCCAGGGACTGCTCCAGCACGCCCTGCGCTTCGAGGCCGACCAGCGATCCGGTCCAGCGCTCCGAGGTGCTGGCCGGGGTGTGCTCGATGCCCTCGCCCAACCGGTCGAGGTCCGCGGCGTTGCGGAACTGGTGCAGGCGCAGCGCGGTGCTGGAGCCCTGGCCGTAGCCTTCGGCCAGCAGCAGCACCACTTCCTCCTGCGCGTCGGCGAACAGCCGTTCCTCGAAGACCGCCAGGTGCACCCGCTCGAAGCGTTCGAGCAGCATCCGGCGCACCGGGGCCGCATAGTTCACGAACATGAGCTCGGCCGGCAGCACCAGGGCCATGCGCGCGCCCGGAGCCAGGAAGCTGGTGGCATGCACCACGAAGGCCGCCCAGATGCTGGCAAGCTCGTTGAGCTCGACGCCGGCTTCGCGGGCCGCGGCACGGGAGAGCTTCCGATCCTCGCCGCGGTGCAGCTGGTAGCGCACATAGGGCGGGTTGCCGATCACCGCGTCCATGTCATGGCTCCCGGCGACATGGAAGAAATTCGCGTGGGTGATCTGCGCGGCGGCACCCTGCCGGTCCAGCACCGCACGGGCTGCCTGCACCGAGGGCTCGTGCAGCTCGATGCCGAACAGCTCCACCGAGCCGCGGCCGTCGTCCACGATGTCATGCGCGGCGGCGAGGAACTGCGCCTCGCCGCAGGAAGGCTCAAGCACCCGGTGCCCGTGCTCGCCCAGCGCCCACTGGGCCATGAAGCGTGCGACGGGTTCCGGAGTGAAGTACGCACCGCGGGCGTGGCGCCCTGCGGGGTCCTGCTTGGTCTGTTCTCTACTCAACACACATCGATCTTTCCATGGCATCCGGACAGAATGGCCGGGCCGAGGAGCTTGGCCTTCGGAGGCGATCCAATAATTCTACGCACGCTGCGCGGCGGCAATAGCTAGTGCGCCGCGGCCGGCTTGTTCTTGCCCAGCAGCTTCTTGATCCCGAGGATGACGACTGTCAGCAACGAGCCGATGATCAGTCCGGCCAAGCAGGAGAAAGCGGTGTTGACCAGCCACCCCAGCACGCCCCCAGCGGCACCGGAGGCGTCGTGGACCAGCATCTCGACGTGGTGCACGAAGCCGTACGGCGCGTGCCAGCCCAGCTCGTCCATGCCGGTCAGCAACAGGTGCCCGCCGACCCAGAGCATCGCGACCACGCCGACCTTGCTCAGCACCGACATCACGATCGGCATGCCCTTGACCAGGCCGCGGCCGAGCTTCTGCGAGAACTGGCGCTGCTTCTGGGCCAGCACCAGGCCAATGTCGTCCATCTTCACGATCAGGCCCACGGCCCCGTACACCAGGACGGTCATCAGGAAAGCCACCGCGACCAGGATCAGCGCCCGGGTCAGGAACGGTTCGTGGGCCACCTCGTTGAGCGAGATCACCATGATCTCGGCCGAGAGCACGAAGTCGGTGCGCGTCGCCGAGCCGATGATCACCTTTTCGTCGCGGACCTTGCCGTCCTCGGCGGCGCCGTGATGGCCGATCAGCCCCATGGCCTCGAGGATCTTCTCCGCGCCTTCGAACACCAGGTAGGCGCCGCCGATCATGAGGATCGGGGTGAGCGCCCAGGGAAGGAAAGTGGACAGCAGCAAGATGGCCGGCAGGATGAACAGCAGCTTGTTGCGGATGGAGCCTACCGCGATCTTCCAGATGATCGGCAGCTCGCGCTTGGGAGAAATTCCGTCGACGTACTGCGGGGTGACCGCAGCGTCGTCAATCACCACGCCCATGGCTTTGGTGCTGGCCTTGGCCGCTCCGAGCGCGATGTCGTCCAGCGACGCGGCCGTGACCTTGACCAGCGCGGCTACATCATCCAGCAGGGCTACTAGGCCACCGGCCATGATTGGTCTCCTTGTAATTGTGGTCCCCGGTCGCGCGGATCCGCGCACGGGAAAATACCTTTGGTCCAATTTTACCGAGGACGACGTGGGCCACGCCCTATTTCATCCAACTTCCAGCGAGTGGTTAGGCACGTTTGCCGGGTTCGGACCGGCACCGGCGAGCCGGGAAAAGCCGCAGTCAGCAAAAAATCCCCGGAAGACCTGCGCTCATGCAGAACTCCGAGGATTTGTTCGAGCCCCCTACCGGATTCGAACCGGTGACCTTCAGTTTACAAGACAGACGCTCTGGCCAGCTGAGCTAAGGGGGCGTACCGCATAAGAATATCGGAGAACCCGGCCACTGTGCGAATTGAGCCCGTCGCCGTCTTAAATGCCGGAGGGGAGAAAGCCGTCGCTGGCTTTCTCCCCTCCGGTCTTGGCGCGAGATCAATATGGAATTCTACCCGATCCGCATCCGTTCTCCGCCGACCCGAGCGGATTTACTTCTTGTTCGCCTCGATGGCTGCGTTCACCACGGTCGGGAAATCGTCCTTGGCCAGATCCAGGACCTTGCCCTGGACCACCAAGGTCGGGGTGCCGCTTACGCCGTCGTACTTGGCCACGTCGGTCGTGTACTGGACGAACGGACGGAAGGTGCCGTCTTCGATGCAGCTGGTGACCTTGTCGCTGGCACCGGCGGCGATCGCCATCTCGGCCAGCTGGGCGTTCTTCATTTCACCCTGCTGGTAGTGGCCCCAGATCGCGGTCACGAATGGCATGTACGCTGCCGGGTTGTCGTTGGCAACGCAGGCCAGCGCGTTGGCACCGCGCGAGGAGAAGTTGGTCGGCGAGCCGCCGTCGAGGTATCCGACGTTGCGGTAGTCCACGGTGATGTCGCCGGCCGCCAGCCACTCGTTGATCTGCGGGCCATAGGTGGCCTCGAAGTCCGCGCAGTGGACGCAATTCACGTCGGCGTACATGGTGATATTGACCGGTTCGCCCTTTTTCCCCACGGTCAGGTCGCGGGGTTCCGGGGTTGCCGGTTGCTGGGCAGGGACTTCGAGGGACTTCACGTCGACATTCTCCACGGTGCGCTCACCCAGGGTGGTCGGGGAAGTGACCAGAATGCCGCCAGCGGCGTTGCCGCCCGCAGGAACGGCGCCGGAATCGGCAACCTTGGCATTGTTGTTCTGCACGATCAGGGTAACTACCAGGGCGATCACAAGGATCACGGCACCCAGCACGCCAAGCTTGACGAACAGCGACTTGCGCTTGGCGGCTGCTTCCTGTGCGGCGCGCATCTGCGAAGCCTTCTCGCGGGCGCTTGCCGTACGCTCAGCCTTCGACGGCCGCGGATTATTCGTAGACATAAATTTAATGGTTCCTTGCTCAGCGGAATACTGTCATCTGCAATCAAGTTTAGCCAATGCCGGGACCCGGTCTACCTAGTTCATTGATAATCCCGCACCTTCACAGGAGGCGCATATACTCCTCAAATTGCCGCCAAAGCCCGGTCTTAAGCCACATAGCGCGTCCGGTGGAATTGTTGCATCAGGCAGGCCTCGATACACGACTGTGCTTGACCAGTTCAATGTGGTTGTTTACGTCACTATCGGAGTAAATCCTGAACATAATTCCGTTGACCCTGATATTTCACTAGGCTCAAGGCATAAGTCAATGAACTTGCAGGGCAGGGATTCGCACCAATCCGGGGATCGCTAAACGGCCGGTTTGCAGGTTGAAGGTTAAGCCAGGAGTTTGTCGTGAGTAGCTCGATACAAGATGGCCACATGGCTAGTACATCCGACTTCGTCGTTGTTGCCAATCGCTTGCCGGTTGACCGGGTCACAAACCCGGACGGCACCCAGGGATTCCAGCGCGCACCCGGAGGACTGGTCACCGCACTGGAACCCGTCATGTCCGCTTCGGAAGGAGCATGGGTTGGCTGGCACGGCGGAATTGATGAAGAGCTGGACAGCTTCGACAAGGACGGTATCCATCTGGTGCCGGTGCCGCTAAGCGAAGACGACCTCGAGCTCTACTACGAAGGTTTCTCGAACTCGACTCTGTGGCCGCTCTACCACGACGTCATCGTTCCGCCGTCGTACCACCGCACCTGGTGGGACAGATACCAAAAAATCAACCAGCGCTTTGCCGACGCGGTGCTGCGGATCGCGGCGCCCAACGCCACGGTGTGGGTGCACGACTACCAGTTGCAACTCGTGCCGCGTCTGCTACGCTTGGCCCGTCCTGACCTCAAGATCGGTTTCTTCCTGCATATTCCCTTCCCCGCCGCGAGCTTGTTCGCGCAGCTGCCGTGGCGCAAGCAGATTTTGCAGGGTTTGGCCGGTGCCGACCTGGTCGGTTTCCAGCGCGAAACCGACGCGACCAACTTCCTGCGAAGCCTGCGCCGATTCACGGACTACCAAACCAAGGGACGTGAGGCGACCCCTTCCTTGGACAACGACCTGCAGAATATCTGCCGCGCCGACGCCCACCCGATCTCCATCGACTATGAACAGATCCAGCGGCTGTCCCGGGATCCGCAGATCATTGCGCGAGCCGCGCAGATCCGGCATGAATTGGGAAACCCGAAAACCATCATGCTCGGCGTGGACAGGCTGGACTACACCAAGGGTATCCGCCACCGGCTCAAGGCCTACGGCGAGCTGCTGGCAGACGAACAGCTCCACGCCGGCGAGGTATGCCTGATCCAAGTGGCAAGCCCCAGCCGCGAAAACGTCGGTTCGTACATGGAACTGCGCGATCAGGTAGAACTGATGGTCGGCCAGATCACCGGCCAGCACGATACGCTCAGCCACACTACGCTGCGCTACCTGCACCATTCCTATCCCCTGCGCGAAATGATTTCCCTGTACCTTGCGGCAGACGTCCTGCTGGTCACTGCCTTGCGCGACGGTATGAACCTGGTCGCCAAGGAATACGTGGCAGCGCACCAGGACGGGCGGGGCGTGCTGGTGCTCTCCGAGTTCACCGGCGCCGCCGACCAGCTGACCCAGTCGGTGCTGGTCAACCCCCATGACATTGACGGCATGAAGGTCAAGATTATGGAGGCAGTCAACATGGACGAGGCCGAACAGGCCAAGCGCATGAAGCGCATGAACCACCATCTGGAGGAATTCGACGTGGCCGGCTGGTCTGATCGTTTCCTGTCGGAGCTGGCAGACATCAACTCGAAATCCGTTCCGGCCAAGGAGAATGTTGCCCGCACCTAACTTGCCGCAAACCGCCGAAACTACCGCCCCCGAAGGATGGCTTAAGCACGTGTCACCTCTTTCGCCGCAGCTCTCCGGTGCGCTGCAGGATTTCGCCCGCCATCCCCGGGTGCTGGTCGCGCTCGATTTCGATGGAACGCTCTCACCGCTGGTCGACCGGCCGCAGGATGCCAGGCCGCTGCCCGAATCCGCCGTGCTGGTGGAGCAGCTGGGACGAATGGCCGGCGTTTACACCGCGGTGATCTCCGGACGCAATCTGCAGTCCCTGGCCGAGGTGTACCCGGAGCCGCTGCCGGCCATCCGCATCGGGTCCCACGGGGCCGAACGGCTGGTCCCCGAGCAGTTCTCGAACGGCTGGTCCGACGCGCCGCTCAGCCTCGACCAGACGCAGCTGCTGGGCACCCTGACCGGCCGGCTGCAGGCGATCGCGGACAGGCACGAGAACGTGAACCTGGAATTCAAGCCCTCGGCCACCGTGCTGCATGTCCGCCAGGCCAGTCCTCAGGCCGCGCAGGCGGCCATGGCCGAAGCGCTGGAATCGCTGCAGGAGCTGGAGGGCGTCAAGCTGATGTCGGGCAAGGCGGTGCTTGAAGCCTCGGTGCTCAACGCCCACAAGGGCGAGGCGCTGGCTTGGCTGCGCCGCACCCTGGATGTCCAGTCGGTGCTCTTCATCGGAGACGACGTCACCGACGAAAACGGCTTCAAGGTGCTGACCGAAAACGACCTCGGAATCAAGGTCGGCAGCGGGGACACGGCGGCGACGCAGCGTATTGATTCCCCGTTCGATATCCCGGATCTTTTGAAAAGTCTGATTTCCATGCGAAACTAACGGTGTCCCAATTCACTTTCACTTCGGATCGTCGGGCACGTACCTGCCCGTGAAAGGATTGTCGTTATGGCAACTGTGACCTTTGATAAGGCCACCCGTATTTACCCGGGCGCTCTTGTGCCATCCGTCGACGAAATCGACCTGGAGATCGCCGACGGCGAATTCCTGGTTCTGGTCGGCCCCTCGGGTTGCGGCAAGTCAACCACCCTGCGCATGCTTGCCGGCCTGGAGGAAGTCAACTCCGGCCGCATCCTCATCGGCGACAAGGACGTGACCAACGTTCCGCCGAAGGACCGCGACATCGCCATGGTCTTCCAGAACTACGCGCTCTACCCGCACATGACCGTCGCCGAGAACATGGGCTTCGCCCTGAAAATCGCCGGCGTCGACAAGGTCGAACGAGCCCGCCGTGTGAAGGAAGCCGCACAGCTTCTCGATCTGGAGCAGTATCTAGACCGCAAGCCGAAGGCCCTCTCCGGTGGCCAGCGCCAGCGTGTGGCCATGGGCCGTGCCATCGTGCGCTCCCCCCAGGTCTTCCTGATGGATGAACCGCTGTCGAACCTCGATGCCAAGCTGCGGGTCCAGACCCGTACCCAGATCGCGTCGCTCACCCGCCGCCTGGGTGTCACTACCGTGTACGTGACCCACGACCAGGTCGAGGCGCTGACCATGGGCGACCGCGTCGCGGTGCTCAAGGACGGTGAATTGCAGCAGGTCGGGACTCCCCGCGAACTGTACGACCGTCCGCGCAACGTCTTCGTTGCAGGCTTCATCGGTTCGCCAGCCATGAACCTCGTGCAGCTGGAAGCGAGCAATGGCCAAGTAGAGTTCGGCAATACCGTCCTGAGCGCGCCAGGCGCTGCAGGCGGCACTACGCTGGGCATCCGACCTGAAGACATCGAGTTCGTTGGCGAAGGCGAGGGTGTGGAGATCACCATCGACGTCGTCGAAGAGCTTGGCGCCGATGCCTATGTCTACGCAACCGCCGAGCTGGCAGGCCGCCCGCAGACCATCGTTGTCCGCGTTGATGGCCGCACCCCACCGGCCCGTGGCCAGCGGCTGAACATCGCACCGAAGCTGCAGCATGTGCACCTGTTCGATACGGAAACCGGTCTGCGACTTGGCTAGTCCGCAAAGACTCTGACGCATGACCAAGGGCTCGGATCCATGAGGATCCGAGCCCTTGGTCATCGTCGGCATCTCCGGCGGCTGCTGACCCAGCCTCACTACCCTTATCGACTTGTTAAACATCGAAGGCCCCGAGATATCTCGGGGCCTTCGGCACATTGTGCCCGGCGATGACCTACTCTCCCACACCCTCCCGAGTGCAGTACCATCGGCGCAGTGGGTCTTAGCTTCCGGGTTCGGTATGGGACCGGGCGTTTCCCCCACGCTATGATCGCCGTAACTCTAACCCGCACAGCTTGGCCGTGGGAAAACTACGGTGTCATTCGCGATTGCGACAACTCCATAACTATAGCAGGATCTCCGCCCTCCGCGCCAATCGAGGAACTCTTTCGGCAACGTGGCCTTCGCCATAGATGCCTTCTGGCGATCTAAGCTTCCAGAAGGCCTCAGACGCCAGTCTCCGGCCACGATACAGCGCCTGGCAATCCATGCCGGTCCGGCTCTGGATTGGAGCTTGAGAGCGGCGTGGGTGCGCGCCAGCGGCAGCGCGGATGGTTTGCCATGTACCCAGGAACGGCAAAGCCAGCACAACTACGCAGTGAAGCAAGGATGGGTGAAGTCTGCTACCACCACTGCCGCTGCGAGCCATTCATCCCAATGGCGGCAAGCACGAAGGCCGTGAAAGGACTAGCGATTCGAAATCAGGGGTTTTGTTGTGGTCCGGGCTCTTCCCCGCTCCGCAGCCAACCGCACCGCGCCGCGGCCCCGGCAGCGCTTCCCTTGCCCCACGCCATCCCCACGGGGCCGGCCGCAGGACAGCACCCCAAACCGCCCAGAAGGCACCGCGCCGCCACCCAAAACCCCCGCTTAAACAACAAAAAAGGGGGGAGCCACCGCTCCCCCACCCCACCGGCAGGCCGTCCCGGCCAGACCACCCGCC